>JAABQV010000009.1 GCA_011391255.1 Dechloromonas sp. | reverse complement strand
CGGTTGAAATCTTCATTGATGACGCGGCGGTTGAAGCTTTCGACGTCAAATTTCAGTTCGTCTTCGAGTTCGGATTGTTCGATTTCGCCGGTGCCGAGGTCGATGGCGCTGACTTGCTCGCCCTTGGCGAACTTGATGCCGTGCTTGCTGAGCAGGGTTTCGTAGCGGATCGGCGGCTCGTGGTCGATCAACCAGTCGTCGGCGACGGCTTCGCGGTAGGAATAGGTGTAGACCGGGCGGCCGAAGATGTCGCTGGTGTGCTTGGCCGGCGTCGCGGTCAGGGCAATTTTGGTGGCGTCGAAGTAGTCGAGCACGCGGCGGTAGGTCGACAGGTACTGGGCCTGGTCGCGGACCTGCAGTTCGCCTTCGGACATTTCCTGGTCGAGCGTGTAGCCGCGGTGGGCTTCGTCGATGATGATGCAGTCGAATTCGTCGATGCCGGGCGGCGTGTCGCTCTGGAAGATGCGCTTGACCATGGCCTGCACGGTGGCGACCTGGATGCGGGTTTCGGCTTCGGCCGCCATGTCGCCCATTTCGGCGATGTTGTAGGCCTTGGAGAGTGGCAGGTTTTGTTCGAGCGCGGCTTCATCGAAGTTTTCTTGCGCCTGCTGGCCGAGGGCGCTGCGGTCGACGAGAAAGAGGATGCGGCGGAAGCGTTCGGCTTTCAGGAAACGATACATCAGGCCGATGATGGTGCGCGTCTTGCCCGTGCCGGTGGCCATCGCCAGCAGGCAGTTGGCTTGACCAGTGGCGAGGGCGTTTTCGACGGCCTGAATGGCGCGTTCCTGGTAATTGCGCAGGTGCAGGTAGGCGAAACCTTCCTGCTGCAATTTGGCTTCGGCGGCGGCTTTGCTGCGCGTGAGCTGGTCGAGCAGGCCGGCCGGGGTGTGGAAATCCATCAGTGGCTTGGCCAGATTGGCCGGGCTGCGCACGTCGCGGAACCAGGTGCCGCTTTGTTCGGCGAGTTGCTGCAGCCAGGGGCGGCTGTTGCTGGAATAGACGAAGGGGATTTCGAAGTGGCTGCCCTGGGCGTCGGGCCAGCCGGCGGCACGGCCTTCGCGTTGCCAGGCGGGTTGGGCATCGGCTAATTGGCGGTAGCCGCGCGAGTAGCGTTCGGCTTGCGGAATCTTGCCGGCGACGTTGGTGTTTTCGCGCTTGGCTTCAACGACGGCGACCGGCGTCAGCCCGGCAAACAGCAGGTAATCGGCGGCTTCCTTGCCGAGCGTCGGCCATTCGGCGATGGCGAGGTTTTTGCCTTTTTCCGGGCGCGCACCTTTGGCGTAGGTGAGTTCCTGCGTATCGGCTTGCCAGCCGGCTTCGATCAACTGCTGGTCGATCAGGATGCGGGTGAGCTCTTCGTTGAGAACCAGTTGGCGGCTGGCGGCCTGGGTGCTTTGGGTGACCTGCTGCGTGGCTTGTTGATCGAGTTGGCTTTGCAGGGCTTGCAGGCGCTGCTCGAATTCCAGTTTGACGCGATCCAGCGTGGCTGCCTGTTCTTCGGCCAGACTTTGGTAGGTACGCGCTTCGGCGTCCATTTGCCCGGCGAGGACGGCGTACTCTTCCTTTTCGCGGGCGATCAGGTCGGCGACTTGCTGGTTGTTTTCCAGCGCGGAGGTTTTGTCGCCCAACTCGGCGCGTAGTTGGGCGATTTCGCTTTGCAACTGGCGCACCGCCAGGCTGGGGTCGCTGGGGGCAATGAAAAGGCCGGGCTGGAAGCCGGCGCCGGCTTTGCCGAACGACTGGTGAAACCAGACGGCGAGGGCACGAGCCAGCTTGAGTCCATCCATCGCCTCTTTATGGCGGGTACGGAACTGGTGGTTGGCCTTGTTGCCTTCGATGCGCAGGATGTGAAACATCTCGCGGATGGTGGGATCAAGGCGGATTTCGCGATTGAGCCGGAAGAGCAGGTCGGCCTGCGTGGTTGCGCCATCAAATTCAATACCGGCGCGTGTGGCGATGTCCTGTGCCATCGCTTCGCCCAATTGGCGCAGCTTGATCAGGGTGGTATTGGGGTCGGCTGCAAAAACCTGCTCGGCAGTCATTGCCAATTGCAGAAAAACAGCGTCATGCTCGGCAAGGAAGGCGAAATTGCTGTTGCTCATGTCCTGAAGTTTATTGCTTTTAGCATGAGCGGTGATCTTACGCGCTTTCAGATACAAGGTCTGCCATGTAGCCGCTGATTGACAGGTTTGGCCGAAGAGCTACGTAAGTGGTTTATCCGGCGCGGCTGGCGCTGGTCATCCGCGCTGCAAGCCCGGTCACCCCTAGCGCCAGCCCGAGCAGGCTGGCGGCGACGCGCAGATCGTTCAAGTGCTCGGGTATCAAGATCAGGCAAAGCCCAAGGCCGAACATCATCACGCCGGAAAGCAGTTTAAGCAGGCGGCCTTCGCGCTCGCTCAGCTTGCGCGCGCCCATGGTACGGACGAAAGCCAGCACGATTGCGAGCAGGGGCAGCACGTAGATCAGATTGTAAAAAGCCAGATAGAGATAACGCTGCATCGGGTCGGCAACATGCAGGGTTAATAGTCGCGTATAGACCATCGGAAACCCGGCGGTGCAAATCAACTCGTAAAAATTGGCGGCGATGCCGAGCAGGGCGGTAGCGGCAAGCATGGCGGGCAGACTGCCGGCTTTCAGGATGGCTCGCGAACGCTCGAAAATCCCGGCACGGCCGGCATCGGAAATCGATAGCGAAACACCTTGTTTGAAGGCAACAAAATCCTTTACGTTGATCACGCCGATCAATAAAGCCAGCAGACCCGCCGCGCCCGTTACCCAGGGCATGCTGCCAATGACCAGAAAAAGACCCAGCCAGGCGGCCATGAAGGCAAAGTACATCAGGCCGGAAATGCCGACGAATACCAGCCCGATCAGTGCCATGCGCCGCCGGTTCTGCTGATGAACGAGCAGTGACAGCAGAAAAAGCAGGACGAAAAAGGCGCAGGGGTTGAAAGCATCCATGCCGGCGATCAGCATCGTCAGCACTGGTAATGAGATATTGGTGGTATCCAGTTTGCCGAGTACCGGCAGACGCAGAGATGGTGCTTCCTGCACCTTTGGGCCTTGATCACGGCAAGCAACAAGTGCCTGCAACAATTGTTCGGCTTGTTCCGGGGTGTCCTCCCAGCCAGCATTCATCTGCCCACAATAAAACAGCGCTGGCACATAGCGCGCCTCATCGCCGAGTTCCTTGGCCATTGCGGCGTAGCGCTCAAGATGCGTCGGGTTTCCGCTGATTTCGAGATCATGAAGTTCGATCCATGGCTGGCCGGCCGCCAGTGCCTGAATTTTAGGTCGGGCTTCAAGGCAATGCGGGCAATGCAGCGACCAGAACAGGTAAAGCTGAACCCTGGTCTGGCCATCAACGCCTGGTGCTATCCAGGTCGTCTCCGCCCTTCCTGGCAAGGGCAGGGCTAAGATGAACAGGAGCAGGAGCGGTAGAAAGAGTCGGCGAGCCTGTTGCATGAGCGTTAATTTGGGCTGTTGAGCAAATATTCGGCTTGAAACAGCGTAAGGCTGATTTTACGCCCCTATCCGCTCCAGCGCCTTTTGTAGCTGGTGAAAGGGAATCCTTTCCTGCTCCAGCCGCAGGTTTCTACCCAGGCGCTGGTCGCGCAGATCGTCGTAGAGGTGTTGTTCGTCAACTGTCAGGTGGGGCAGGTCGCGCTTGAGCGGCTGCGGCTCCTCGCCCTGAAGTGCGGCGTTGGCCAACAGCGTGGCGCGATCCATCAGCAAGGATTGGACATGCGGAAAGTGGCTGCGCAATTCTTCGAGAATGGCGAAGCCGTGGGTGTCGATGTCGCCCCAATAATGAATTTGGCAGTTATGCAGCCAATTGGCATTGGCCAGAGCGTTGAAACCATAGCCTGCACCAAAAATGAGCAAGGCATTTTCAAATGGTGGGAAGGCAAGAAAATTGGTTTCGTTTTCGGTGATAAAAACGTGGTCGACCGTAGGATTCAGCTGCGTGAAGCTGCCCGCATCCAGCGTCAGGTCAGCCTCGGCGATAGCCGGAAAGGGTGAATAAGCGAGGTCAAGCCAGCGCAGGCGAATCCGTTCCGGCTTATCAAGAAAACCGTAGCGACGGTTGAACTGGTTGCCGCCGGTGGCGCTGCTGTCAATGGCTTCAGCTGGCAAAACGAGGTCAAGCAATTCGCTCAGCACAGCGCGATTGGCTTCGATAAATTTGGTATGAACGCCAGGAATATCCATTTGCCGGAGGTAGATGCCAGGCCGGGGATGGGCGAGCAGCCAAGCAATCACCGCGAGCAACTTTTCCCAGATATCGGCGAGTTCAAGTGCTCGTAAGGGGCGCAGGTGCAACCACGAAGTCAATTTAGGTTGGCGGGTTGCGGTCAACGCAAAAATTTGGCCAAAAAATCGGGCTTCCTTCTGCTTGCCGAGCAGTGCGATGGCACTCGCTGCATCATCAATCCAGACGCAGTCCGGTAAGCTGTTCTGGCCAAATACCTGATGCCGGAAGTCGCGCATTTCAAGGCGGATGTGGGGCTGCTCACGGAGCAATTGGCTCCAGATGCGCACCACTTCGAAATGGTCACGGAGTTCTTTAGCACTGGGTGTCTTTAGCGGGATACGTTTGGGGAAAACGCTGGCGCGGAGAAGGTCACCCTTTAGCCACCAGCGAAAAACCTGCGCCTTAATATCATGTGGGGCGGTCCATTTTGACAGCTGCGTCATTTGCCTGACATTTCCTGAAAGACGTAGTGCGACCAGGAAAGGGAAAATGGATTTTCCTGCGGCGCCAGGGCGCTGTCAGCCAAAGCAGATAAAGATTGCGCAGATGCCTTCTGCGAAATATCAGAGCCAGCCAATTTCCCAGAGGGCTTCTGGGAAATTGAGGGGTGCGTTTCACGATAGGTTAAAAAAAATTTACGCATGTACTCCAGATTGCTGCGCGAAAAGCCTCGTCCGAAGGCGCTCGTCAATCCGATGGCAAGCGTTGCCAACAGTTGCCGCCCGTACTCGGCACGATCTGCGCCGCGCTGTTCTTCTTCAACAATCCGTCGACCGATCTCAAAATTTACATTCACTTGCAAGGTATTGATGGATCGGGCGGCAAGCTTGCGTGCTTGTTCGATTAGTGCTTTGACATCGCCCAGTAAAGCGTCTTGCTGCTGGTTCATGGCTTTCCTCCTGAGCGCGCCTTTTCTTCCCGATAATCCTCAATCGACAGATTGCGCAGTTTTGAATCGCTGCCGTTTTCGTTATGCACAAAGCCAACACTGGCGACGTGCGGTTCGATGATGTGAATTTTCTGTAGCGGGGTAACGATCAGCAGTTGCAAATTGAGTTTGGCAAACAGCTTCAAGCCGTATTGCGCTGACTCATCCGAACCACGTCCGAAGGCTTCATCAATCACCACAAAGCGGAAGGAACGCGAGCGCACCGCGCCCCATTCCAGACCAAACTGGTAAGCCAGGCTGGCGGCGAGAATGGTGTAGGCGAGCTTTTCCTTCTGCCCGCCCGACTTGCCGCCGGAATCCGAGTAATGCTCGTGCTCGACGCTATCCTCGCGGTAACGCTCGCTGGCGCCGAAGATAAACCAATGGCGAACATCGGTGACTTTGGCAGTCCACCGCTTATCGAGTTCCGATTGCCCGTCGCGACCCCGGAATCGGTCGATGATGTTTTTGACCTGAATGAACTTGGCTTCGGAATATTGCGCGTCTTCCGAGCCGGTGATCGAACCTTCAGTGCAGGCGCGCAGTTCGCTCTGGAAATCGCGAATGTCGGCATCCGGCGTCGGCTGCGACTCCAGCACAATGAAGCGACCGGGGTTGTAATCGATTTGCGTCAAAGACTGATTGATTAGGGCGATGCGTTCCTTGATGTCCTCCCGCTCACGCGACAACTGGGCGTGGAAATTGGCGATTTCGTTGATCGTATTAACGTTGAGCAATTCCTTGAAGCGCGCTTCGTATTTGGGCAAATCATCGGCGTTGAGCTTTTTGAGAAGCTTTTCGTATTCAAAGGCGGCAGCCAGACTGGCGTCGATTTCGCTGGTTTCCAGCTTGAATTCGTCCTTGAAGAAGGACATCGCCTTGATGATTTTCTCGGTGAGGCGCTCGAGTTTTCCAGATTCTGACTTGATCTCCTTGGTCAGCGCTTCTCGTACTTCGTACTCGCCGCTATCGCAGTTTTGCAAGGTGACTGTTTGCTCGCCCAGAGCTTTTGACCTGATCGGTTCGAGTACTTCAAGCGCTTTGGCTAATTCTTCAGTTGTTAACACCGCAACAATTTCATCGGCCAAGCGCACCAGTTCCTGTGCCGCTTCGCGTTTCGCCTGCACGCCGCCAAGATCAGCGGTTTTTTCCTTGATGCTCGCTTCGCTAACAAGCAAGGCATCTTGCGCTTCTTTTAATTTCTGACTTAGCTGCTGCAACAAATCCGAGGCGGATTCGATTTTGAGTTTTTCATCGAGCAGGCCGGCGATTTCTCTGGCTACGGTCGACCAGTCAATTTCGGCAAAATCGCTGAACACTTCCAGCTTGGCCAGCGCATGCAGTTGCGCGGCCAGCGTGTTGCGGTCTTTCTGCAACTGGCTGATCAGCGTGCCGATCTCGCCCAGTTGTTTTTCCAGTTGCTGCGCCTGGCTTTCCAGGGCGGCGATTTTCGCGGCATTGCTCCAGCCGAGGACGTAACGGCTGCGGTCATCGAGGCGGTGACGGTCGTCCTTTTCATGTCGCTCGCCGGACGCCTTGATCTGGCCGTTGCGGGTGATGGCGCGGGTTTCGCGGCGGAATTGTTCCGCCGTAACGCAGCAGGCGACGTCAAAACGGTGCGCCAGTTCGCGTTCCAGCCAGTCGTAAGAATCGCTTTCCGGCTTGATCGACAGCTTTCTGGCCAGTGAATCACGATGCAGTTCAGGCAAATCCCTGTTGCGACCTGATTGCCGATTTATGCGGAAATAAACCAGTCGACCGCGCAAGTGGGTTTTGTCGACCCAATCGGCAACGGCGGCGTAATGCGTATCCGGCACCAGCAGCGACAAGCCGAAACCGCGCAACAGCCTTTCGGCGGAGCCCTCCCAGTCACGCTCTTCTTCACGCACCTGAATCAGCTCACCGGCAAAGGGCAGATCGTCTTCGGCCAGTTTCAAAGCGCTGCACAAGGTGGCACGCAGGGCAATTTGATCGGCGGGAATATTACTTCGCCGGGCTTTCAGGCTGCGGATTTCAGCACTCAGCGTATCGTGTTCCTTTTTGCCCTGCGCGAAACTGACGCTGTGTTCGGTCACCGCGTTTTGCAGATCAGCCTCGCGCTGGCGCGTGTCGTCGCGCTGCAGCGCCAAGCGGTTGCGCTGGGCGCGGAAAGCTGATTCATCTGCCGCCACCTTTTCGCCCAAGGTTTGCGTCAGTGATTCATATTGCCGCGCCTTGTCTTGGCGCTTGTTGCGTTCCTGCTCTTGCTGGCGGATGTCGCGGGCGAGTTGCGCCAGACGATCACCGCCATTATCGGCCACGGCCCGTTTCAGTTCATCGACCAGATCCTGCTGCAACTGTCGTGAATCTTCCAAGCGCTTAATCTGAGTGCTGAGTTTTCCCCACTCTTCGGCGAATTTGGCCAGCCGCTTGTCGAGCAGACCACGTTTCAGGCTGGCGAAGTAGGGGCGCAGCCATTCCCGGTATTGGCGCAATTCATCAATTTTCCGGGTTAACGCCGCATGTTGTCCGGCATCAGCGACCAGCGGTTGCAGCAATTCAACCTGCCGTTTGGCGCGCAAAACAGCCGCATGTGCCCGGCTCAAATCGTCGAAATGGCCGATCAGCGCCGTGATGCGTGGTGCAACATCAAACGGTTCGAGCATGTGGCTGCGCACAAAATCGGTCAGATTACCAACTGATTTCATTGACACCGTTTGGTGGAATAGCTCCAGCGCTTGATCATTGTCGATGCCAAAGCGGCGGCGGAACCAGGCACCGTAAGGCGGAAAACTGTCCTCAATTGCGCAGGCAGCAGCCCGCAGGCGTTTTTTGAGTTGGGTGATATCAGTGCCGAAATTGGCGAAATCAGAGGCAATCGTCAGATCGCGTTCAGCACCGACAAAAAAGCGCGCCGGCTGACCCTGCGCATCCTTTAACCAGAATACCTGCGCCAGCGTCACCGTCTGGTCGTAACCGGCATTATGAAAAACACCCAAAATGACCGAATAGCTGTTGGCATCGCGCAGACTGACCGGTTTGGAAGCACCGGTAATTTCATTGCGCTCGGACTTGTAATGGCCAAGCACGTAGGAACGCAGCGAGCGCTCTTTCGCATCCGCTCCGGCGGCTTTGTTGTAGGCGATGCGCTGGGCAGGGACGAGCAGGGTGGTGACAGCATCAACCAGCGTTGATTTGCCGGAACCGATGTCGCCAGTCAAGAGCGCATTTTTGCCGTCCAACTGCATGCTCCAGATGCGCTTGTCGAAGGTGCCCCAGTTGAGGACTTCCAGGCGGTGCAGGCGAAAGCCGGAGAGCGTGTCGTCGGCGAGAAAATCGAAGCCGAGGCTTTGCGGGGCGGAATCCTGATTACGCATCACTGTCTTCTTCGCTGCTTTCGCCATTGAGATGTGCTTGATAAGCGGCCAGCCGGCCATCGAAATCCGCCAGCCACTGGGCATCGACAAAGGCTTTCAAAATCCGCTGCACCTCAAAATTCGTGCCTTTTTCGCCGTTGACCGTAAGATTTGGTTTTAGCCGACGCAGAAAACCCAGTTCAACGATTTTGTTGAGGTGGGTTTCGATCTGGTCGATCAGCTTGGCCTCATTACTGCTATCCGGTAGAAAAATGCGCACCAGCTCGACAATTTCCTCACGCGACAAAATTAAACGTGTTGCATCACCACTCGCATCGAATTCCGCCAGCTTTTTACGCAAAAGCGCGAGCAACAAGCTGACCGGAAACGAAAGTGGCCGCCGGGCAACGAGGCGCGGCAACGCGATATTCTCATCTTCAGTTTCGGGCTTGGAACGCAAAAAGGCATAACCCTCGGCTTCATCAAAAACCAGCTCAAGTCCAAGTACCGCAATAAAGTCGCGTACTCGAACCTGCAACTGGATCAGCGCCTTCCATAGCGTCGGATCTTTCTCCATATAAAGCACGCCTTTGAGCAAGCTGATGACCAGCACTGAAAGCTCATTACCTTGATCTGGAACTGTTTCGGTGAGAAATTCGCTCATGTCTTACCTAACAAAAATAATTCGTGGCAGCCGGGCACGGCGCGAAACGGCAGGCTGATCAGCTCGCTGGCTGACCCAACTAATCCACTCGGGTGTCGCCTCATCAATCACTGCCTTGAACTGCTCGCTACCAATTTGCAAATAAGCGACCAGCTCAGCCAGGCCATGTGCCAGTGGATTGCGTTCGCAAATTTCCTTGAGCGTGATCTGCGAACGATCTTGCAGGGCGTGGCGAATATTGCGGGTGAGTTCTGCCTTATCAACAACAATTTGTCCGTAGAGCGCGCTGGCGTCGACTTCCAACGCTTCCAGATCGAATCCCAGGTCGGCGATCTTCGGTTTATGTCTTGGCGTGTGAAGCGGCCGTTCCATCGGTATCTCTATATCCGCCGCCGTGTCGGCAATCTGCATAAATTGACCCGTAACCGGCAGTTGACCGCGCAAGGCAATGGCCTTGCCTTCTATGCCGCGCAGGATGTCCATGATGCGGCGGTTTTCCAGCCACGCTTTATCGTCAAGGAAGCGGCGTAATTGCTGTGAAAGTTGGGCGACAGTACGTTGCGTATGTTCGCCGGCCTCCAGCCAATCGTAATGAACGCGGCGGGTGCGGCTATCGGGTTTCAATTCACGCACGGCAGGCAGTGCCAGCACTTCTTCCAGCCGTTCCGACAACTCCTCTTGGCGCTGGCTGGACATCAAAAAATCCCAGAAGGCGCGGAAGCTGCGGCCTTGGTCGGAGTCGGCAATCGCATCGCGTTCGCCCATGATTTCCGCCAGCAATTCGCCCTTGCTGCCTTCCCACAGGGCAATGCGCTCACGCACACGGCGGTCGAGCAGGCGGAAATTGTGTTCAACCTCGCGGAAATCACCGAGCAACTCACGGGCAATCTGAATAAATTGCTGGAAACGATCACGTAAGGCGCTGTCATCAAGCACCGGTACGTTACCACCTAAAACCTGCGCCATTTCGGCATCAATTTCATCGCGCCGTATCTGCAATTCGGCAATTCGGCGTGCCGGATCCGTCTGGCTACCTTCGCTCATTTGCTTCAATAGATCAAACAAGGTGAGCAGCCGCGATTCAGTCCCGACAAAACTGCGCTCAGCCAAGGTGCCTAGCCAGGCAATCGCCTTTTCCGTCGCTGGCGTCAGATCGAATTGTGCCTCATCAGAACCTTGCCGATAAAACTTGCGTAGCCATCCTTTATCGGGATTTGCCCAGTCGTTAAGATAATCGCCAGCAGCTTTCGGGAAGGCATCGCTGCCCAGATGCTCACGCAAAGCGAACAACTCATCTTCCAGTGCCTCAGCCAGATCGGCCGCCGGCAAGATGCGCACATTGGGCGTAATGAATGCACGTTGCAGAAAGCTGGCAACCAACGGCGCGTGTTCTGAGCGCAACAGGCGCCAGGCCGGATGGTGAGCGCGAAGAGCTTCGAGGGTGGTGTAGTCGAGGTTCAATGGGGAATTAATTTGTCGGTGCCAGATTCATGCAGCATTCTAAATCGTGACAGTGTTTGTCTATATGGCGATTTCGTCGAGCAGCCGTTCACACTCCACCATCATGGTTTCAGCCAGCTCCGAGTGGTAGTTCGGGTCGAGCGATTCCATCATTTCATGGGCGGTATAAAGCCCGGCTTCGCGCGACAAGGTGGTGGCGATCTGGCGGGCGAACTGGTCGCTGAGGGCGGATAGCTGGCGGCGTTCCTTGAATTCTAGGCTCAGTTTTGAGCGCCGCAGCCAGTCGGCAGCGAGACCGGCGCCTTGGGCTTCAGTCATCCACTGCTGGTGCTCGTAATAGGCGCTCAGGCGCTCGGCGGCGAGGGCGAAGATCAAGCCGACGCGCAGGCCGCGCTCGGTCATTGATGGTGGGGTATCCTTTTCCTGAAACATGGCATGCCGTCCTGAACGTAAAGCTCGCGCTACATAAAATTCACAATTCTGCAGCATCCGGGGCGCTACCATGCGAGTAGTTTCATGCGCTACCCAAGCTTGGGCAGTTTTTAAATCCATCATCAAAGGAAATATTATGGGAATTTTCAGCAACATTATGGCCAAACTGGGTTTTGGTGACGACAAAGTGGCGGAAGTCGCTGCTGCTACCGCGCCTGCCGCAGTTGAAGCTGCCGCTGCACCTGCTGTTGTAGCAATCAGTCCTGTTGATGTTCTGGCCAAAATGGAAGCACTGGCTGGCGCTAATGCCGAAAAACTCAACTGGAAAGTGTCGATTGTTGACCTGATGAAATTGCTCGGTCTCGATAGCAGCCTCGCCGCGCGTAAAGAGCTCGCCACCGAACTGGCTTGCCCGGCTGAAAAAATGGGTGATTCAGCCCAGATGAACATGTGGCTGCACAAGACGGTGTTGCAGAAGCTGGCGCAAAACGGCGGTAATATTCCGGCCGATCTGCTGTAAGCATTCAGCCCGGTTTTCGTTGTTAAGAAGGCTCGCCTGGAGCGGGCTTTTTTTCGTTGACGAATGGTATGAACACACTTGAACAATTACGTGCTGGAGAACTGGCGGGGAGTCGGCGGCTCAGGCTGGCTGGCGGCCTGAGCGAATTTCCGCGCGAAATTTTTGATCTCGCCGAAACGCTGGAAATTCTCGATCTATCGGGCAACGCTCTAAATTCGCTGCCTGACGATCTGCCCCGTTTGCCCCAGCTGCGCATCCTGTTTTGTTCAGACAACCAATTTACCAAGTTGCCAGCCGTTCTCGGGCAATGCCCGCAGCTCAGCATGATTGGCTTCAAGGCCAATCAGATCCGGCAAGTACCCGCTGCTGCGCTCCCGCCAGCCTTGCGCTGGCTGATTCTGACCGATAACCGGATCAGCGAACTGCCGGCGGAAATCGGCCGTTGCACCCAGCTCCAGAAACTCATGCTGGCCGGTAACCGCTTGCAGTCCTTGCCGCCGGAAATGGCGAATTGCACGCGCCTGGAGTTGCTGCGCATCGCCGCCAATCAACTTGGCGCGCTGCCCGACTGGCTGTTTTCCCTGCCGCGCCTGTCCTGGCTGGCCTATGCCGGCAATCCGTTTTGCCCCGAGGTCGGCTTGCCATCGCCGGTTTCCGCTATTTTGTGGAACGATCTTCAGCTTGGACATCAACTGGGCGAGGGGGCTTCCGGCGTTATTCATCGGGCGCAGTGGCATGGTGCGGAGAAGCCGCAGCCAGTGGCGGTCAAGTTGTTCAAGGGGGAATTGACCAGTGACGGACTACCGCAGCAGGAAATGGCGGCATGCATCAGCGCCGGTAGTCACCCCAATCTGATCGCTGTGCTCGGTAAAGTTGAGAAGCATCCGGAAAATACGCATGCTCTGGTCATGTCGCTGATCGACGCCAGCTTCCGCAATCTCGCCGGGCCGCCCAGTCTTGAGTCGTGTACCCGTGATGTCTATGCCGCAGAGGCCAGTTTCTCCCTGAGCAGCGCGCTGCGCATTGCCCTCGGGATTGCTTCGGCGGCGCAGCATCTGCATGCGCAAGGCATCATGCACGGCGATCTATATGCCCACAATATTCTGCATTGCCCGGCAGGCAATGCTTTGCTGGGCGACTTTGGCGCCGCATCGTTTTTCGAGCGGAGCAATCAGTTACTCGCAAATGCCCTGCAGCGCATCGAGGTAAGGGCTTTTGGCTGCTTGCTGGAAGAGCTGATCGCACACTGCATTGTTGCGGTCGACCGGCAAAAGACCATGAAAAATCTGGCCGACTTGCAACTTGCTTGTGTGCAGGAGAAGGTCAGTGTTCGTCCGCTGTTTGGCGAAATTGTCGAGAAACTGAATGCGCTGATTGAATCGCCAGAATAAAGCGTAACGAATGGCTAGAATCCCTTTATTACTTCAATGAAAGAACATCAAGCATGAAAAAAATCCTGTTGGCTGCTTTGATTGCTGCCTCCCCGCTTGTGGCCTGCGCCGCCGATATCAATGTCGATATCAGCGGCCTCCGCATTCAGGCACCTGGCGTCAGCGTCACTTTCGGCTCTCGCGACAATCGCGGCTATTACTGGGATGGCCGTGATTATCGCGAACCAAAATACTGGAAAGAGCACGACGGCCATCGCGGCGAAAAGTACTACACCGGTCGTGGCAACAAAGGCGTTCCGCACCAAGGCGGTGGACATTGCCCACCAGGGCAGGCCAAAAAAGGCAATTGCTAGGGGCAGTACCCGGTTTTTAACGCTTGGATCGCGCGCGTGCTTGAAAATTTTGGCAAGCGTGTCCAATGAATGTTGGCATCAAACCATGTGCAACAATTTTTTGTTCTCAGTCGTTCGGCCGTTTTTTGGGGAAGTCTGCCTATAAGTGCTATCGGCCAGCATGAGACGTTCGCCCGTAACACCTGTCAGGCAGCTAAAGACTTCAGAAGGGTCATTCAAGTTTCGGTGCTAACCGGCAAGTCCGTGCCCAGAGCTGCCGGCGGCGAGAAATACAAGCGGCCGTTCGTGCCAACCATCGAATGGGGGAAGCGGCCGCTCAAATTTCGATTTCTCAGCTTGAAGAGCCAACGTACAGGGTTGTCGGTATCTACAATTCATCATCAGGTGAACACAATTCTGCAACAAATCCCGGTTTTTGCGAGAAACTCAAACAATCCACATCTAAAAATCATAATATTAGCCACGGCAAGAGTAAAATCCCCTGCTAAACAAACAATCTAGGGTACCAATTTATGAAAAATACATCACTTCTGACTTTGGTTTTAGCGCTCGCTGCGGCAACTCAGTCGGCAGTTGCACAACAACAGGTTCAGCCGCCAGTTCAACAACCAGTTTCCCCTGAATCGACGACCGTACAAGCTTCGCAAACCGTTGTTGGCAATAGTGTCCTGCGCTCTTCTGCCCTTATGCCCATGACACAGATCCAGAATCACCTGGATATGCTGTTTGTTTCACCGCCGCCCAATAGCGGAGCACCGCGTGCTGCTTTACAGACAAGCGGCATATCTTCCGGCGACCCCGAGGCAAAATGGTCGCTCTGGCTAAGTGGTAACCGGAATGATATGAAGAATACGCTGAGCAGCTCCGCCTACTCCGGTGATGCCAAGTCATTCACGCTGGGCGGGGACTATCGCATCACTAATGACTGGGTAGTTGGCATCAGCATCAGCGATGATTCAACCAAGTTGGACACCAGCTTCAATCAAGGTCACGTAAATTACGATGGCCAAACCTTTTCTGCTTATGTCGGCGGGCAAATCAATTCCTGGCTACGCGTTAGCCTGTCTGGCGGTATAGCCGACACCAAGGCAAAGCAATCGCGCATTGATCCGACGCTCTTTACGACTGTGACTGGCACGCAAAACATTGACCGAAGCTTTATCCAGGCCAACGCCATCGCATCAACATGGATCGATCGCTGGAATCTTTCGGCCGGCCTCGGTTACCTCCATGCCAAGGATAGCAGCAAGGATTTCACCGAAAGCAACGGGGTGCAGCGGGCAGGTCAAACCAATAATTTCGGGCAGATCCAGTTGGGAGCTAAAGCGGCTTACTGGTTCGATGGCATCATGCCCTATGTCGAGATCACCTATCTCAACGATGTCGAAAGAGAACTTCCAGCTGTCGTTATCGGACAACCCTCGCCGAGCGATGATCGCGACTCGTTCCGTATCGGTGTCGGCGCCAATGTTTTTGCCAAGAATGGCTGGTTTGGTGGATTGGCTGCGAATACCGAGCAAATGCGCAGTGACACGCGAAACACCTCGGTCATGCTGAACCTTGGCCTGCGCTTCTAAGCCTCTCCGATGACTTGCAAAACGATGGAGCCAAACTGTTACGGGACACCATCTTAAGCTGAAGCGTAACCGTGGCTCCGGCGCAATCCTGTTGCGGTTACGTTCAATTGCGATTCTGCTGGCCTGCTTGGTAGAAACAGGTTGTGCCAGCAGTAGTTTGAGCCAGCGCCTGAACAACGCAGAGACGATTGCTGAATCCGCGGGCTTGCTCGGCGGAGAGGTTGAAGCAGGCGGCTTTCGTTTAGCCACATGGCGCCACGCGGCACCAACAAGCGCTGATCTGAGTATTTATATTGAAGGTGACGGTTTGGCCTGGATCTCACGCAACCACATCTCCAGCGATCCGACGCCAATCACGCCTGTGGCACTCCAGCTTGCCGCGCTTGATTCCTCACCCATCGTTTATTTGGCCAGGCCATGCCAATTTACGGCCGCACTGTCACCGGTCGCCTGTCGTGATGAGAAGTGGTGGACAGGCGCCCGCTTTTCGGAAACTGTGATTAGCGCCTTCGATCAAACAATAAACACGCTAAAAGGGCAATCAAACGCCCAACGAATTCATCTTGTCGGCTACTCTGGGGGTGCCGCCATCGCCGTTCTCGTCGCCGCACGCCGCAACGACATCGCCAGCCTGCGTACGGTTGCCGGCAATTTGAATCACGCAGAACTGCACAAGCACCACAAAGTGTCACAAATGCCAGACTCACTCAATCCTGTTGAATATGCGGCTCAGGTCAGCCACATCCCACAATTGCATTTTATTGGTTCGATTGACTCAGTAATTCCGCCAGATCTTGCGCAGCATTTCCTGGATCGTCTTGGCCACGGAAATTGCGCGCAAGTCATCAAGGTTCAGGCGACACACAATACGGGATGGAAAGAACAATGGCCCCGGCTACTGAAAACGCCGTTTCCCTGTGAGGTTCTTCGCCGTTGATCTGGAACACGTAGCTGTCTTAACGAAATATGGAATGCCGAACACGGCAGAAATATGCCTTGCTCACTAACAGATGGCTTGCTCATGTGAATTGTAAGAAAGGTTTCGCGATGCAATTTTCAAAAACCATAGCAATGGTTCTTGCGCTTATAGCAATATTTAGTCTCCCGGTTCATGGGCAGATGGTCAATCACAACATGCCGCCGCCACTGCCTCAGGCACCTCCACGACCGCCCCCTCAACTGCCACCGCAAGCGCCACCTTCGTTACCGCAGATGCCGTTCATCCCGCCGGTGGTGCCTGTCTTCCCTCAGCTAATGGCGCAACCGACGACTGCCCCTGCGCCGGATGATTTTTACAATACCGATCCTGAGTATTTAAAGATACAGAAACAAGTGATGTCCCATTCCGGTCGCGCCAACGACCTGATAAACATTTTGAATGTAATGGAAAATAACCATGTAAAGCAGGGAAGTTATGTTCGAAGCGTTGGCTCCCTAGAGGAAGCAGAGTTTTATCTCAATGGTGCCACAAGAACTCTTGATGGGACGTTAGCTGACTTGAACAAGAATAAAGGTCTTCTTGCTGCTTTACTCGAAAAGAAGAGCGATTTTGTCGCGTTGCTTGTCCCTGGTGCGACGAGCCATAATAAAAACATCGAATGGGAGATTGAGCGCATCGAATGGGAGGTTAAAAAAATCAACAAATTAATTTCAATCAACTATACCCATATTGCTCTTCTCGAATCGCAGATCCAAACCTGGAGCGCTGAAGCCGCCGTTCGTGTCTCAAAGAAGGACCAAGTAGAAAATGAATTAAAGAAGTTGCGACTTGAATATCAAGCGGAGATGGCTGAGGTCGCAAAGCTACTCAAGGAACGTCGCGCCATTGAGCAAAAACACGATGGCGAGATTCGTCGTGAGGAAGAACGTCAATCCAAGCTCGCACGGGAAACTGTTTCAGCAGGCGACCTTGGAGCCGATGAATTCTTCGGCGGTACCAAATCGTCAAAATCATCCGAAACCGCCGACATAGCCCCCATCAAATCAATGCAGGAATTGCGTGAAGATAGTGTTCGCGAGGCTTTCTCTGAAATGGGTTCGCTAAACTTCCAAACCGGTTTTCTTGAAAAAGTCGACATGGCCGGGCAGGTTTCGCAGACCCTGATTGGTTTTGTCCCCGGATTTTCTGGAACCGATGTGACGCTGTCCGGGGTGCGCGGCTTTGCCGAGGCCTTGGGCGATGAGATGGCCAAAGGAAGCTCGTTGGGCGATGCCATGGCAATTGCGGCAGTCAATGCAGGACTCAAGGGCGCAGTTTCAATTGTCGGTAACAAACTTACAGGCGGTGCGGACAAAATGGCCAATCGCGTGGCAGTCTTGACCGAAGTTGGATTTACTAAACTAACCCCAAAGCAAGTCGCCGAATATGGCGCCCAAGGAATCAGTTTCCTGGTTGTTAAAACTGGGCAAGTACTAGGCCAGGCAGCCGCAGAAGAGTTTGCAGGAAAACCCGTCATGAAAAAAATTGCTGATGCGATCAAAAGTGCACAGCAGATCAGCGGAAGCAGTCCTTCTGGTGGCGGTTATGGCATGTCTACCGCCACGCAGCCTCTAGTGGCCTATTAGGAGCGCATGTCGATGAAAAAAATTATTGTTTCCTGCGTTTTCTTGGCTTTTGTTTCAATCTCACCATCTTTTGCAACGGGAGTTGATGAAGCCAAAGCGGGGCTGGAACTTGCGCAGATGAGGCTGAATGAGCTGGCGGTCAGCCAGTTTGAAGAGGCGCTGGAAGCCGGGGATCTGTCACCGGAGAATCGTGAAAAGACTTTTTATAATCTGGGCACGGTCTATCTGGATAGCAGCCGTCCGGATCTGGCATTAAGCGCATTTGACGAAGCGCTGAAACTTTCACCGCGCCAGACTCGTACCTTGATCAATCGCAGTGAGGCCTTGCGAGCGATGGGTCGTCATGATGAAGCCATTCAAACACTTGACCGAGCGTTGGCGATAAACAACTCTCTTGCAGATGCGCATTTCGCGCGCGGGCTTAGCCTTTTATCCAAAGACCGCGCCGTAGAGGCTGAAAAAGCCTTCAGGGCAGCCTTGAAGATCAAGCCGGATTCCCGGTATGGCCTCGGCCTTGGCCGCTCCCTGCTAGTACAAAAACGGTTCAAGGAGGCCTTGGACGTCCTTAACGGGGTGATCGAAAATAATGCCGAATTGGCGCTTATCTATCTTTACAGAAGTTCGGCTTATCACGGTCTTGGTGAAAAACGAAAAGCGGGAGACGATTTAAACAAGGCCATCACGCTCGCGCCTAACGATTCCTTGATCCGCTCCTATTATGAGCAACGCCGTTATGGTAAAAAACCGGAACTTTACAAAGCCAATATCGACATTGATACGCTATCAGCACCGCGCATTAATGCCCCCATTTATGGCCAACTATCAAAAGGTACGCTGATTGATACGCCTTCGTGCGATGAGGCAGGGTGGTGTCGCGTAATGTTCGGCAACTCGCTTGCAGGCTATATCAAGAAAAATAGCATAAGCGTTGTTCCTTAATCGGCAAAGCATGCTGGCGCAGGATGTTTACTGCAAATTGAAGGGTGCCTCCGCTGCATGCCTGGTGGCCGGCCTGTAAATCCGATATTCTCTTGTCAATGACCGCTTCAGAGCGAGTATCAATATGAATGGCCGCATTTGAGAAAAATACTGAATGGCTCTTGATGGCCGACTGCTGAAGTAGAAGTTTTCAAGGTCTATGACCGCAGCCGCCACTTTGCCGCCAGTTCTCACGAATAATGCGCCAGCTCTCGCGGCTAGCGACGACTCAGCGCGCGCGCCACAAAATCTCTCGGCACCGTCGTTTTCGGCACCTTGATATCGAACCAACTACGGACATTCGCATCCAGCCCGATGCCGTGCATGTAGTTGTAGAGCGCCTTGTTCAGCGCCTTGCCAAGGCTGTCATGGTCAACGCCGGTTTGGTCGATAAATTCAACATCGTTGGTGGCAAAGGTAATCGGCGGCAAGGGCTTGAGCTTGATGCCGTATTCGGCGGGATTGAGGCCGACCGGCGAATGGACGGTGCAGGCGAAGCGGTGGAAGAAGCCGGATTGAATGCAGCCTTCAGCGAACAACTGGCGGACGTATTCAAGGGCATCGACGGTGTCTTGAATGGTCTGCGTTGGAAATCCATACATCAAGTAGGCGTGAACCAGCACGCCGGCTTCGCTGAAGGAACGGGTGACGCGGGCGACCTGATCGACCGAGACGCCTTTTTTCATCAGCGTCAGCAAGCGGTCGGAAGCGACTTCAAGTCCGCCAGAAACAGCGATGCAGCCGCTGTCGGCGAGCTGGTTGCACAACTCGGGCGTGAAGGATTTTTCAAAGCGGATATTGCCCCACCACGAGATTGCCCGGTTGCGCTTTTGCAGTTCGTCAGCCAGTGACTTCAGTGCCTTGGGCGGGGCGGCTTCGTCGACGAAGTGAAAGCCGGTCTGGCCGGTTTCTTCGATGATGCTTTCGATACGATCAACCAATAGCGCGGCCGGCGCGCCATCGTAGCGGCCGATGTAGTCGAGGCTGACATCGCAGAAGCTGCATTTTTTCCAGTAACAGCCGTGCGCGACGGTGAGTTTGTTCCAGCGTCCATCCGACCACAGGCGGTGCATTGGGTTGAGCATGTCGAGCAGCGAGAGATAACGGTCGAGTGGCAGGCCATCCCAGGTCGGCGTGCCGACTTCGGCGAAGGGGATATCCGGCTCGCTGTTGGTGAAATAGCGGACTTTTCCATCGACGCGGGCGTAAGTTCGGACAAGATTAAGTCGCGGCCTTTGGCCTTCCAGATGCTCCAGGAGAGCCAAAATCGGGCGTTCGCCATCGTCCAGGGTCACGTAGTCGAAATAATCGAAAACGCGCGGCTCTTTCAGTTCGCGTAATTCGGTATTGACCCAGCCGCCGCCAAGCACGGTGACGATAGTCGCGTCGTGCGCCTTGATCGCCTGCGCAATGCGAAAGGCGGCATAGACCGAGCCGGGGAAGGGTACGGAAATCAGCACAATCGTTGGCTTGTTGCGGTCAACTGCCGAAATGGCCAGATTTTTTAAGGTGCTATCGACCAAAGTTGGCGCTGCCGCCAGTGCCCTGGCTAGCGGCTCGAAGGTCGGCTGGCTGCGCGCCAGCGATTCGCCATAGCGGACGAACTCAAAGCGTGGATCAACCGCCTCGCGCAGCACATCGGCCAGATCGTTCAAATACAAGGTGGCAAAGTGCCGCGCCCGATCCTGCACGCCGAGGGCACCAAAAGCCCAGGCCAGCGGGTCGCCGCCTTGATCGTCGATGTACTCGTCAAGCGACACAAAGCGCTGTCCTTCCGGCAGAAAATTTCGCCCACAAATACGATGGCCGATTGAAGGGTCGCGGCCTTGCAGAAAGGCAATAGCCGGCGTCACCGTTGCCAGATAGCGGTCAAATTGTTCAAGGAAGCCGCGAATGATCGGTGAATGCTTGCGTGCCGGTTGCGCCTCGATCTGATCGCGTATGGCCTGCAAGCCGGCTGGCGAGAACAGTTCAAGCACCAGCGCCAGCGCAATATCTTCCTGCACCGCATCAATCCCGCGTGAGCGCAGAAAGCCAGTCAGGTAGGCGGTTGAGGGGTAGGGAGTGTTGAGTTGCGTCATCGGCGGGATGACGGAAAGGACTCGGATCGGGCAACTTTGCATGGGAGAGAATGATAGCCTGTACAATGCTCGGCCACGGCGATGGGCTGGAAAAGTTTGCCGGAATTTTTACGAGCATTTAACCGCAGGGACTTCAATGCAAGACCATTACGCAAGCTTGGGTATTTCGCCCAATGCAACGCCCGATCTGATCAAGTCCGCTTACCGGAAGAAAGCTGCCCAGTTCCACCCCGATAAAAATTCATCTCCGGAGGCACCAACGCGCTTTCGCGAGGTTCAGGAAGCCTACGAGGTTTTGTTCGACGTTGAGCGCCGCAAAGCCTACGACGATTTCCGTCACCGCAGCCTGATCGACGATCCGCTGCCGGTTGCCCGGCAAATCTGGGAAGCCTACATTCAGAAAGTGATGCAATGAAAAAATCCCGTTATTTCGCCGAGCTCATGGAGAGCTACTCGGCTGAAATTGATGATCTGGTTTCCGATT
Source organism: Dechloromonas sp. (assembly GCA_011391255.1). Taxonomy (GTDB): domain Bacteria; phylum Pseudomonadota; class Gammaproteobacteria; order Burkholderiales; family Rhodocyclaceae; genus Azonexus. The sequence continues at coordinate 114,198 of JAABQV010000009.1, read as the reverse complement.
CGGAAGGTAAGTCGGTTCTTCAGAAACGTCTGGCGATCAAGCGTCAGGAATTGCCGGCTATTCTGCCGATGATTGAATTCAGCCCGGAAATGGTTGCCGTTGCTTTTTACGATGCCTTTATTGTCAAGTCGCCGCAGCATCTGCACGCCTTGGTCCTGAGTGAGCCGTGGCAGGCGGGTTTTCTGTCATGGAAAAAGCTGGCCAAACATCTGACCACCGCCGCCTGGGCGGTGCCTTTGATTGAATTGACGTTGGCCAGCGAAGGCGGCGAAGAGTTTCTCGTCAGCACCGCCGGTCTCGAATATCTGCGAACCCATGATTCGGCCGATGCGCCGCCGCCGGTCGAAGAATCCGATGAAGATGGCGATGATGAAGATGACGGCGACTTGCGTGAAGAGGGCGCCGAATGGATGTCCGAGCAGGGTTTCGATTCACTCGACAACTGATGCAGAAGAATTGCTAAAGGAAAACACATGAAGCACCCCGTAGTCGTTGAATCCCTGCAACTCATCCTCGCCGGCGACATTGAAGGCGCCGAGCGCGCGCTGGTCGCCATCGCCGAAGATGAGGGCGATCACGCGCTGGTCGCTGTGCTTGACCAGTTGCCAGCGAAGGATCTGCTGGCCATCATGCGCGAGTTTGATTCGTCGAAGGAATCGCTGGTCAATATGGTGGTGACGCCGGAGCAATTCGCGCGCGCCATCGTGCTGGAGAAGAAGTACGGCGACCGTACTGGCGAAAAGCTGCGGGCGATGATGAACGCCGTTATCCACCGCGACTCGCATACGGTGGGCGAATATCTTGAAGAAATTGCCAATCTGGAAGGCGGCTACGAAACGCTGGCTGATTATTTTCAGGATCGTTTTGAGGAAATCCTGCATTTCGCAACGGCCGGCACCTTCACCCTTGAGTTTGATCACGAAGCATTCGAGAGCATCAAGACGATTACCCTGCTTGCCGAACGGCTTGAAGAAATCGATGAGTCTCTGGGTTTTGGCGATGCCATCGCCAGCAGCAAGCCGAAAGTGTCGCGTGCCGAAATTGCCGATGGCGACTGGATGGAAACCGCCTGGGTCCTGCGCCATGAGCTGGAAGACGAGTTTGAACATATTGTCATGGCGCTGCGCGACCGCTGGCAGCGTTTGATCGAAGCGCAGTTGCTGGCCGAGGCCGGACCACAGGAGACCTCTCAAACTGGCGCGGTCGACACGGAAGAATCGGCAATTTAAATGGGCACTGCTGCAAACGCACTGGCGCAAGTCGATAGCCGCCCTTATTTTGAAAAGGTGCTGCGCTACGCCATTGAACAGAACATCATCGCGCCGGAATTGCTGACGAGTATTCTGGCCGATGCACCGAAAGGCATGGTGCAGATTGCCAATTATTTCGGTACGGCGCATCTGCGTACCGATCTTGAAGCAGCCCGCCAGCGCATCGTCAATCTTATCAGTCTCTATCTGGAAGATTTATCCGGCGGTGATCTGCATCGCGCTGCCTTGTCGCTGCGTGACAAATCGCTGCTTGCGCACTCCAAGGGCGGCTCCGACATGATCAAGCGCCTGCACGCCATGCCGGATGCCAAAATCATCGGCGGGCACAGCGTTACAGCCGAAGACCAGCGCAATTTCTTAAATGATCACTCGCTGGCATCAGCGCTAAGTTGGGTCGATTACCGCGTTGCCTTTGAGTACCGCAAAGCTTGCCAGCAGGAAATTGATTTTGCGCTCTGGCTGGCCAAGAAACTGGGCGCGCCGACCGATCAGGTCAATTTGTGCGGTGACACCAGTGCTTTGCTACGTAGCGCCATGCTGGTGCTTTTTGTTGAAAAATCAGAACTGAAAATGCCGACCCGCTCCGGCTTTGTACGGCTCATCGAAGCGGCCAAAAACAAGCGTAGCACGCTCGATGAAGCTCGCCTCAAGACCTTCTTTGCCGCCGCCCCGCTGGAATTTCAGCAACTTGCGCAACAGGAAATGCAGCGTTTTATCGCTGATGACTTGCCGCAAATCCGCCAGGCCGCCACTACCGCCGACAGCTTGCTCTATGGCGAATCCAGCCGGCCATTTTTTATCGTCGAGAATATCGACGAAGACAACCGCGAGTACGAGCGCCTCGTTGCGCAAGAATGGCATCGCGTAACCAAGGGCGATGGCGATGATCCGGCGGTGGTATCGACGGTCTTTCTGCTGATCGCCACCGGCTTTCCAGCCAAACCCAAGCTGCTGCTGCGTGAAGGCCAGGAGATTATTCGCACCTTCCGCACTTCCGGTTTCGACTCAAAGGCGGTGCTCGAATTCATCGACAGCCATGCTCCGCATGAAAGCCGGGAAGACCTGCGCCGCCAGTGGCTGGAAGACTTGCTACCGGAAGCCGAGCTGGATCTGGCTGACAAGGATCCAAATTTCCCGGATTCGCACATGGATCGTGCGCTTGAATACTTGAGAAAAACCTGCGCCGTGAGCTGGAAAAGCCGCCGGCGCTAGGGTTTTCCGGATGGGCTTACTGGCACATCCGGCGGATTTGGTCTTCCTTGATCGCCTCTTCAATTTGTTGCAGCACGGCATCGACATCTGCAAGAGTTTCGTCAAGTACGACCTGGCCGGTCAAAACCTGATCCGGGGTCAGCGAACCACTTTCGTACAGAGCCCAGATTTCCTTGCCGTACTGGCTATCGGTGAGCGATGGCGCAAAGGCGCTGAAGTAGCTGCGCAGGTTGTTGACGTCGCGCTCCAGCATTTCGGCCGCCGTGCTGTTGGCGGCGGCATCGATGGCTTGTGGCAAGTCGATAATGACCGGCCCGTTTTCATCGACGAGAATGTTGTACTCGGAGAGGTCGCCGTGGATGATGCCGGCGCAAAGCATCTTGACGACTTCATTGACCAGCAGGGCGTGGTATTCCAGCGCCAATGCTTCGCTCAGCGTAACGTCGTTCAGCCGTGGTGCCGCGCCACCCTCGGCATCGACCACCAGATCCATCAGCAAGACACCATCAAAGCAAATATACGGCTGCGGCACCCGCACCCCGGCAGCGGCGAGGCGATACAGCGCATCAACCTCGGCGTTCTGCCAGACTTCTTCCTGCATCTGGCGCCCGTAGCGGCTGCCTTTTTCCATCGCCCGCGCCTGCCGGCTGTTCTTGACCTTGCGGCCTTCCTGGTAAGAGGTGGCCTTGCGGAAGCTGCGCTGCTTGGCGTCCTTGTAGACCTTGGCGCAGCGAATATGCTCGCCACAGCGCACGATATAGACGGTAGCTTCCTTGCCGCTCATCAACTGCCCGAGCACCTCGTCAACGAGGCCTTCTTCGACGAGGGGAATCAGTCTTTGGGGAGTTTTCATGTGCTTTTCTGGTTGGTTCTATCTGGGAGCTGCAGGCTTCAACGCTTTTGACTTAGCGCCCGAGTTTCTGTCGGATCAAGGGCAGCGCAGCCTGGGCGGCTTTTTCGCCTTCAAGCATGGCGTCGTGGCGGGCAGTGAAATCCCAGGATTTGACGTAAGGCAGCTTGGGTCGAATGACGATGTCGGCTTCACGCAATTCGGCTTTGCTGATGAGGTTGCCCATGATGGTTGTGGTTTGCCAGAGGATCGCCGAAATGCTGTCGATCGGCTGGCCATTGGCCGGGGTCGAAATATCGACAGCGATCACAAAATCAGCGCCCATTTCACGCGCTGCCTGAACCGGCACCGGGCTGGTCAGGCCACCATCAACGTAAGTGTGGCCGCGAAACTGAACCGGCAGAAAGACGCCCGGCACAGCAGCCGAGGCGCGCACGGCCATGCCGGTGTCGCCAGTGCGGAAAACGACGCGCTCACCGCTGTTCAAATCGGTCGCCACTGTGGCAAAAGGCTTGTTCAATTTTTCCAGCGGCCGTTTGTTGAGGTGCTGATTGATGAAATCCTGTAGCGCTTCGCCTTTGAGCAGGCCACGCCCGCCCAGCGTCCAGTCGGCAAATATTTTTTCGTCGAGCTGAATGGCGACTTTTTGCATGGCATAGGCGTCGTTGCCGCCCGCATAGAGTGCGCCGACCACCGCGCCGGCGCTGGTCCCGACGACATAGTCAGCGATGATGCCTTGCGATTCGAGCATCTTGATCACGCCGATGTGGGCAAAACCTCGAGCTGCACCGCCACCGAGGGCAAGGCCGATTTTTGGTTTGGCCGGGGCAGCGGTTGGCTTGGCGGCTGGCGGTGTCGCGCAGCCGGCGATTAGCACCATGCCTGCGGCAAGCAGCAGGCGGCGTAAGCGTGAAATGCTCCCGCTCATCAATTTTTGCCGATTATTGAGGTTGACCGCGACAAGCCGTTCAAACATCTGCTTCAACCAGCCCGCCGTCCTTCTCCATCCACGCCCGGCGACCAGCCGCTTCGCCCTTGCCCATGAGCAGGGTGAAGGTGGCGGTCATTTGCTTGATGGTTTCGCGGCTGGCCTGGAAGGGGACGAGGCGGCGGGTGTCGGGACACAAGGTGGTTTCCCAGAGCTGGTCCGGGTTCATTTCGCCGAGGCCCTTGAAGCGGGAGACGGTGATCTTGTTTTCCGAAACCCCGTCGTCGCGCAGTTTTTGCAGGGTCTGTTCCTTTTCGGCTTCGTCGAGGCAATAGACCTTGCGCGTGTGGCCTTTCGCTTCGACATCGACGCGGAACAGTGGTGGTTGGGCGACGTGGATGTGGCCGCGTTCGACGAGGGCCGGGAAGTGTTTGAGGAAGAGCGTGAACAGCAGGACCTGGATGTGCGAGCCATCGACGTCGGCGTCTGACATGACGATGATGCGGCCGTAGCGCAGGCCGCTGACATCGACCGTGTCGATCTGCTCGATGCCGTGCGGGTCGACGCCGACGGCCACGGAAATATCATGGACTTCGTTGTTTTTGAATAGCTGGTCGCGGTCGACTTCCCAGGTGTTGAGTACCTTGCCGCGTAGTGGCAGCACAGCCTGAGTTTCCTTGTCGCGTCCCTGCTTGGCTGAACCGCCGGCCGAATCGCCCTCGACGAGGAAAACCTCATTGCGGCTGAGGTCTTCCGATTCGCAATCGGTCAGCTTGCCGGGCAGGGTGGCGATGCCGGAGGATTTTTTCTTTTCCACTTTCTGGGTGGATTTCATGCGGTTCTGCGCCGCCTTGACCGCCAACTCCGCAATCTTCTTGCCGAAATCGGCGTGGCTGTTGAGCCACAGCTCGAAGGGGTCGCGCACCATCTGGGTAACCAGTTTGTAGGCATCGCGGCTGGTCAGTTTTTCCTTGGTCTGGCCCTGGAACTGCGGGTCAAGCACCTTGGCTGAAAGCAGATAGGTCATGCGGCTGCAGACGTCTTCCTGCGCCAGCTTCACTTTCGCCGGCAGGATGGCGTGGTGTTCGGCGAAGGTCTTGATCGCTTCGAAGACGCCCGCCTTGAGGCCGGCTTCGTGGGTACCGCCGTCGAGCGTCGGGATCAGGTTGACGTAGCTTTCCGGCTTGCCGCCACCTTCCTCGAACCAGGCCATGGCAAAGGTGGCGCCTTCGCCAACGGAAAAGCCATTGGCGGTCTCAACATATTTTTCGCCAACGAAAATGGGCGCCACCGGCGTGCCGACCATCATTTCGTTGAGGTAATCGGCCATGCCGTTCTGGTAGCACCAGACTTTCTTGTCCTGGCCTTCGATGTCGAGTTCGACCGTGACATTGGGCATCAGCACGGCTTTTGAGCGGAGCAGGTGTTCGAGATGGGCCAGATTGATCTTCGGCGAATCGAAATACTTGGGGTCGGGCTGGATGCGCACCGTGGTGCCGGTGTTGCGCTGGCCGCAGTCGCCGATGCGGCTCAGCGGTTCGGTGACGAAACCGGCGCCGAAGGCGATGTGATGGATGCCACCACCGCGCTTGATCTCGACTTCGAGGCGGATCGACAGCGCATTGGTGACCGAGACGCCAACGCCGTGCAGGCCGCCCGAAAAGCGGTAGGCGTTGCCGGCATCCTTCTTGTTGAACTTGCCGCCGGCGTGCAGCTTGCAGAACACCAGCTCGACCGCCGGTCGGCCCTCTTCCGGGTGGATTTCGACCGGAATGCCGCGTCCGTTGTCGCTGACTTCGATGACGCCATCAGCGCGCACCAGAACACCGATTTTCTTGGCGTAGCCAGCTAGCGCCTCGTCGGCCGAGTTATCGATGACTTCCTGCACGATGTGGGTCGGGCAGGTCGTCCTGGTGTACATGCCAGGACGTTCCTTGACGGGCTCAAGGTCTTTCAGGACGCGGATGGAGGAAGCGGAGTATTCAGACATGGGATTCAAAAAATCAGGCGTTTTTGGCGGTTGACCGTAGCAAGCAGCAATTTTACCGTTTCGCCGGCATTCCCATCGCTTCAATCATCGAATGGATAGCGCGCATCTGGACGCCGCTGCGCGTGTGGTAATCGCTACCGGTGTAACCCCACCAATCCCAACAGCCCTTGGGGTTGAGGATCATTTTCAGCGAACCGAAGGCAAAGCCGGCGCGGGTGGCGGTTTGCGGGTAGAGCACGACCAGGCGGTTGCTGGCCGCCCAGGCGTTATAGCCGGCGCCTTCAACAAAGCGACGGCCGACTTCGCCAGCATTTTGCCGGCAGCCATGAAAGGCGACATGCACCTTGCAACCACCGCTACGGCAGGCGCTCGGCACAAAAGCGTAGCCTTCTTCGGCCAGGCTGGCATCAATCGCCGGGCCATCAATAAAGGGGCGCTGATCGAAAGCGACAATTTCGCCATCAGCCACGCTGGCAGCGGGTTTGAGCGGGCCAAGCAGGTGCGCCAGCAACTGGCCGGCGGCGTCAACGTCCTGGCAGCGATTGATGAAAGGCGGGCTGGATGTGCTGCAAGCGTTGGCCTTGCTATCGCTGGTGGATAGCATGGCGTGGCCGGCTTCCGGCACCTTGACGTAGCGCACGGCATCCGCGGGCAGGAGTTCACGATAGAAGGCGGCAAGTGCATCCATGACGGCTGGGGCAACGGTTTTGTCATTGCCGCCGGAGAGCAGCCAAACGCGGTCGTCGCGCAGGTTTTTGATTGGGTCGATCTTGCCCGCTTCGGCCAGTTGACCTATGGTTTTCAAAGTTTCCGCTGGTGATGGCGGCGTCTCCTTGTTGCTCGGCTCCATGCAATTGGCCAGCGCCCGGCCAATCGCGCCTTGCGCACAGTAAAAAGGCCCACCGGCCACAACGCCGGCACCGCGCACCATCTGCGAGTAAGCCACCTGAAACTGCACAGCCATGTAGCCGCCCGACGAAATGCCGGAAACTGTGACTTCGGTTTTGCCGGTGCCGAGATTGGGCAGAGGTGCGGCCGCGACACCAGCGCTAATCAAAAGCAGCGAAAGCGCCGCTGTACGGGTCAGGAAATTGCCTTGTTTCATAGGTATGCCGAGAGAGTGACGAGGACTACATAAGGCAAAGCGCCGGGACGGTCGTCTGAATTGCGTCGGCAGGATAACAGTTTAAGGCGGCAGGATTTCGGGACAATGCACGTAAAAATCGAATCTGAGCCCGCATGCTTGCATTGCTGGATCTGCTTGATCGAAAATAGTTAAGCTCTCTGGTTCTGAAGGCATCTCGTACGTTGTAGAGAGGACTATCTGTTGATGATATTGTTGGCCATCTGGCCAATGGTTGATCAACCGATTTTCTGAAAGAAGCAATGAAACTTCAGCATCTCTTGATGGGTGCCCGCTTTCAATACGAAGGCGTGGTTTATGTAAAAACCGGTCCGCTAACGGCCTCCTCGGAAGAGGGTGGGGCGCGTATCATCCCGCGCCACGCAATCCTGACGCCATTGGATGTGCCGGCAGTGGAGGCTAACAAATTGCTGGTCAAAGGCCGGCTGGAAGCGGTTCGTGTTCGAACCGCCTTCGAGCGTTTTTTCGAATCATGCGAGCGGTTGGTGCCGGAAGATGATCGGGGCGAGCTGGCGGAGGCGCGCCAGCAGTTCTTTGAGGCGATCAAGTAGCGAAAAAATGACTGTCAGTGGGGGGGCTGTCAGCCAAAACCGGTAATAGACTTGCACGGCAGCGCAAATCACGAAAGTTGTGGTCGCATGGTTATTCAGGTGTGATTTTTCTTTTAATCATTAAAATCACGCCTTTACTCCAAACGGAAGAACCGCCATGGCCGGAGCCAGCCTGCTTGCACTAATTGATGACATCGCTTCGGTTCTCGACGATGTCGCGTTAATGACCAAGGTCGCTGCCAAAAAAACGGCTGGCGTGCTGGGCGATGATCTGGCGCTCAATGCCCAGCAGGTTTCCGGGGTGCGCGCCGAGCGCGAACTGCCGGTGGTTTGGGCGGTGGCCGTCGGCTCTTTCAAAAACAAACTAATTCTGGTGCCGACAGCGCTGGCGATCAGTGCTTTTATTCCGTGGGCGGTGACGCCCTTGTTGATGATTGGTGGCTTGTACTTGTGTTTTGAGGGGGTGGAAAAGCTGGCGCACAAGTTTTTGCATAGCGCCGAGGAGGATGCCGCCAGCCATGCCGGGGAGGTTGCCGCGCTTGCTGACGAGAATGTCGATATGGAGGTTTTCGAGGCGGACAAGATCAAGGGCGCCATTCGCACCGATTTTGTGCTTTCGGCGGAAATTATCGTCATTGCGCTCGGTACCGTGGCCGATCAGCCCTTCATGTCGCAGGTTGCTGTACTCAGCGGTATCGGCTTGATCATGACGGTAGGTGTTTATGGGATTGTCGCCGGCATCGTCAAAATGGATGACGCAGGGCTCTACCTGCTGCAAAAAACCAGTGCAGTGGCTCGCGTGGTCGGTAAAGGTTTGCTGCTCGCCGCACCGAAACTGATGAAGTCGCTGGCCGTGATCGGCACGGCAGCGATGTTTATGGTCGGCGGCGGCATATTGACGCATGGCATTCCGCTGGTCCATCACGCAATTGAGCATAGTGCTGAGGTAGTCGGCGCGGTGGCGGGCGTCGGGGTTGTCCTCAAGGTACTTACGCCGGTTACGCTGGATGCCTTGTTCGGGATCTTTTGCGGTGCGTTGGCACTGCTCGCTTTCAAAGCATTTTCTGCGGTAAAACAGGCGTTGAAAGGAAAAGTCCAATGAGCAAATCCTTGCGGCTGTCTGAGAAATGGTTTCGCCTTGGCCTGTGGCTGGTCGCTGCTATTTTTTCCAGTTTTCTGATTGGTCTTGGCGGAACGGTAGTCGAGAACCTGCCCAAAGTCGAGCAGCGCTACGCGCAGGAAGACTTTATCGACAAGGAGGCAGCCAATGTCTCGCGGACTGCCATCAAGCAAACCCAAAAAGCTCGCCAGGAGGCGCAGGAAGCGCTGGATCAGGCTGGGCTTAAACTGAATTCGGCGCGCGCCAATGCGGCAACCGTGCGGGAAACCTTCAATAACTGGCTAGCCACCCGGCACGTAACGCAGCGCCCGGAGCAGGATGGCGAGTTGTTGACCCGGACGCAGGCGCTTGATGAATTAAAGGCCGCCGAGCGCAAAGCGTTGACGTTGGTTGAGATTGAGCAGCAAAAATCGCTCGATGCCGAACAGGCTGAACATCATGCGCAGGAACGCTTGCGCGAACTGCAGCTGGCGGCCTCCGAGAAATTGAATGATGCCTTGCGCTGGCAGGAGTTGCGGGTTTTTGGCTATCGCCTGGTGCTGACGCTACCCTTGCTTGGCCTTGCCGGCTGGCTGTTCGTAAAGAAGCGCCAGAGCACCTATTGGCCGTTTGTCTGGGGCTTTATTTACTTTGCGTTGTTTGCCTTCTTTGTCGAGCTGGTGCCTTACCTGCCGAGTTATGGCGGCTATGTACGCTATGTGGTGGGGATCGTCATCACGGTTCTGGTCGGGCGTCAGGCGATTATTTCGCTGAATCGCTATCTTGAACGGCAGAAATTGAACGAAACCTTGCCCGATCTCGAAAGGCGCAAGGAACTGAGCTACGACACCGCGCTGGCTCGACTCGCCAAGAACGTTTGCCCGGGGTGCGAGCGGCCGGTTGATCTGAAAAATACCGCTATCGATTTTTGCCCGCACTGCGGCATTTGTCTCTTTGATCACTGCCAGATGTGCAATGAACGGAAGAGTGCATTTTCGCTGTTTTGCCAGGCCTGTGGTTCAATCGCAAGGAACGGAAGTGCCTGATAAATTAAATTGGTGCACTGCAACAAAAAGGTGTTGACATCGCGAGTTTGGTGCGTACAATTGGAGTCATGTTGCAGTGCAACAAAAACTTTCAAACTCAATTTAATCAACCTTCAGGAGAACCACCATGAACAAGCCCCAGGATTTTGCCAAAGCTGGTATCGATTCCATTTCTTTCTTCGGTAACACCGCAATCGACGGTATCGAGCGCGTTGCTGCTCTGAACCTGAGTTCTGCCCGTTCCTTCTTCGAAGCTGCCTTCGCAAACGTGTCCGCAATGATGGGCGCCAAGGATGTTCAGTCTTTCGTCAGCATGCAGAAAGAACTGGCTGCGCCGACCCTCGAAAAGGGCATGGCTTACTCACGTAATGTCTACGCTATCGCTACCGAAACCAAAGACAAGATGGCCAAAGAAGTTGAAGTTCAGGTTGCTACTGCCAAGGCCAATGTTGAAGGCCTCGTCGAAAAGACCCTGGCTGCTGCACCGGCTGGTTCTGAAGCCGCTGTTGCTGCTGTCAAGTCTGCCATCACCGCTGCCAACGAAGCTTACGAAGGTCTAAACAAGGCTGCCAAGCAGGCTACCGAAGTTGCTCAAGCCAGCGTTGTTGCAAGCGTTCAAGCCGCCAAGGCTGCTGCACCGAAGGCTGCCAAGAAAGCCGCTTAAGCGCTTAAAAGGCGAACAGCAAAAAGCCAGCGCGAGTCGCTGGCTTTTTTTTGCTCTGAATTTCTGGAGTTCAATTCAGATCGGCGGCTTGCAGCATGAAGACAAACTGGTCGCCAGCACTGGTTTCCAGCCAGATGAAGGGCAAATCCGGGTAGGCGGCTTCGAGAGCTTCGCGGTTATGGCCGATTTCAACGATCAGCAAGCCATTGTCAGTCAGGTGCTGACGCGCTTCGCGCAGGATGATTCGGGTGAAATCCAGCCCGTCTTCGCCTGAACCCAGCGCCATTTCCGGTTCATGCAGGTATTCCGGTGGCAAGGCATTGACTGAGTCGGCATTGACGTAAGGCGGGTTGCTGATGATCAGGTCGTAGCGTTTGCCTTGCAGATTGGCGAAAGCATCTGACTGGATAAGATTGACCCGGTCAGTCAGCCGGTATTCGCTGACATTGCGCTCGGCGACAAAAATCGCGTCATTTGAGAGGTCGACCGCATCAACCGTCGCTTCCGGGAAGGCGAGCGCGGTCAGTATGGCGAGGCAACCGGAACCAGTGCATAGATCGAGTGCCGAGCTGACTGCCCAAGGGTCTTCTATCCACGGGGCAAGCTGTTCATCCAGCAGTTCGGCGATGAAGGAGCGCGGCACAATCACGCGATCATCGACATAAAAACGATGCTCCCCCAGCCAGGCTTCATTGGTCAAATAGGCAGCCGGCAGGCGTTCTTCGCAGCGGCGACGGTAAATATCCAGCAGTGCCTCGCGCTCACCGGGTAGCAAGCGGGCTTCGAGGAAGGGTTCGAGACGGTCGAGCGGCAGGCTGAGGGTGTGAAGTGTCAGATAAACCGCTTCATCCCAGGCGTTATCGCTGCCATGACCAAAAAACAGACGGGCGGCGGTGAAGCGACTGACAGCGTAGCGCAGATGATCACGCACCGTGATCAGGTCGCTGGTTTGGTGTGAGTTCATGGGCGAAGCAGGGTGCCGAGGATATGCAGGTAAATGGCCGAGAGTTTGGGCAGGCTGTCGACTGCAATACATTCATCGATCTTGTGACTGGTCGCATTGACCGGGCCAATTTCGAGTAACTGCTGGCAAATTGCCGCTATAAAACGGCCATCAGAGGTGCCACCGGTGGTCGATAGCTCGGTTTCTATGCCGCAGACTTCGCGAATTGCCGTTGTTGCAGCATCGGCCAGCGGGCCGCGTCCGGTCAGGAAGGGGCTGGCACCGAGCGTCCAGGCGATGTCGTAATCGAGCCGATGTTTGTCGAGAATGGCGATCAGGCGCTGTTGCAAGCCTTCCGGCGTGCTGGCGGTGGAAAAACGAAAATTGAACTTGATTTCGAGTTGACCGGGAACGACGTTGGTTGCGCCGGTACCGCCATGAATATTGGAGACTTGCCAGGTCGTTGGCGGGAAGTATTCGTTGCCCTCATCCCAACGCATCGCGGCCAGCTCAGCCAGTGCCGGAGCAGCTTCGTGGATCGGGTTACGACCTTTTTCGGGGTAGGCGATATGGCACTGAATGCCCTTGACCATCAAGGTGCCGGAGAGCGAACCACGGCGACCGTTTTTAATCATGTCGCCGAGGGTGTTGACCGAGGTTGGCTCGCCAATGATGCAGTAGTCGAGGGTTTCTCCGCGCGCCTTGAGTGTCTCGACAACGACCGTCGTGCCATCAATGGCATCACCTTCCTCATCGGAGGTGAGCAGGAATGCGAGCGAGCCGGGGTGTTGCGGATGGGCGGCAATGAAGGCTTCGGTTGCGGTCAACGCTGCCGCCAACGAGGATTTCATGTCGGCTGCGCCACGCCCGTAAAGCATGCCGTCACGGATTTCCGGGGCAAATGGCGGCGAAGTCCAGCGTTCCAGCGGGCCGGTCGGCACCACATCGGTGTGGCCGGCAAAGACGAAGAGGGGCTTGGCCGTTCCGCGTCGCGCCCAAAGATTGGTGACGCCATTTCGGTTGATAAACTCGCAATCGAAGCCAAGCGCTTGCAGACGTTCTAAAAAAATATCGCAGCAACCGGCGTCGTTCGGGGTCACTGAAGGGCGCGCCATGATCTGGCGAGCCAGGGCTAACGTTGGATCCACGGTCGACATTGGTTTTATTCTGCGTCCAGCGTTAGTGAAAACTCTTTGAATGATGCGCCTGATTCATTGGTGCTATCAAAATCCAGGGTCAGATCCATTTTCTTCTCGTCTTTACTATTCGCCGAGTTGGCATCGGAGTTGTTGATCAGCCAGGAGAGATTGGTCGGCGAGTCGGCATTGGCCAACGCCTCATCAAGCGTGATGACGCCATCGTGGTAGAGGCGGAAAAGATCCTGCTCAAAGGTCTGCGAACCGGGCGCCATGGATTGCTCCATGGCATCCTTGACGGCCTGAACCTCACCACGCTCGATCAGGTCGGCAACATGACGGGTGTTGAGCATGACCTCGCAGGTCGGCACCCGCTTGCCGTCAGGCCTTTTGACCAGGCGTTGAGAGACAACTGCCCGCAGTGCAACGGCGAGGTCAAGGAAAAGCGCCGGGCGATTTTCAATCGGGAAGAAACTGATGATGCGGTTAAGCGCGTGATAGCTGTTGTTGGCGTGCAAGGTGGCAAGGCAAAGGTGGCCGGTCTGGGCGTAGGAAATCGCCGCCTGCATGGTTTCCTTGTCGCGGATTTCGCCAATCAGAATGCAATCAGGCGCCTGACGCATGGCGTTTTTCAGTGCCGCCTGCCAGTCGACCGTATCCATGCCGATTTCACGCTGATTGACGATCGATTTCTTGTGCTTGAAGAGAAATTCGATCGGGTCTTCAACCGTCAGGATGTGGCCTGAGCGGTTTGCGTTGCGATGATCGAGCATCGAGGCAATGGTCGTCGACTTACCTGAACCCGTAGCGCCAACAATCAGGATCAGCCCGCGTTTTTCCATGATCAGGTCGTTCAGAACCAGCGGCATACCCAGCGTTTCAAGTTCCGGAATATTGCCGAGAATAAAACGCACGACAACGCTGACCGTACCGCGCTGCCTGAAGATATTGACCCGGAAGTTGCCGACATGAGGCACGCCAAACGAGAGATTCATCTCGCTGGTGTTCTCGAAGACCTTGCTCTGCTCCGGCGACATCAGTTCCTGAGCGATCTTGTCGATCATGTCAGGTAGCATGACCTGCTGGTTAACCGGCAATGTATTGCCCTGAATCTTGATATGGATTGGCGCACCGGCGGATATAAAAATATCCGACGCCTGCTTTTCCGACATCAGGAGGAACAGTTTGTCGAGGATCATCGCAAGACCTCCGGGTCTTTAAGGCAACAATTAGGCGCGCAACAATTCATTAATACTAGTCTTGGCACGGGTTTGTGCGTCGACCTTCTTGACGATAATGGCGGCGTAGAGGTTGTAGGCGCCGTTAGCCTTCGGCAAGGTGCCGCTAATCACGACTGAACCCGGCGGAACACGGCCATAGGTGATTTCTCCGGTTTCGCGGTCATAAAGTGGGGTGCTCTGGCCTATGTAGACACCCATTGAGAGCACCGAGTTCTCGCCGATGATGACGCCTTCGACAACTTCCGAACGGGCACCGATGAAGCAGTTGTCTTCGATGATCGTCGGGTTGGCCTGTAGCGGCTCAAGGACGCCGCCGATACCAACGCCGCCGGAAAGGTGCACGTTTTTGCCGATCTGCGCGCATGAACCAACCGTCACCCAGGCATCAACCATGGTCGCTTCATCGACGTAGGCGCCGATATTGACGAAGGAGGGCAGCAGCACGGCATTTTTAGCGATATAGGAGCCTTTGCGGGCGATGGCACCGGGAACAACACGGAAACCGCCTTCCTTGAATTGTGCCTCAGTCCAGCCTTCAAACTTGGTGTCAACCTTGTCGTAATAGCGGATGTCGCCGGCTTCCTGAACGCGGTTATCACGCACGCGGAAGGAGAGCAGGACGGCCTTTTTGATCCATTGATGGGTCACCCAGTCACCGTTGATTTTTTCGGCAACGCGCAGAGCGCCGGAATCAAGCATGCCGACCACCTGGTTGATGGCAGCGATAGTGTCGATCGGGGATTGCGGGGAAAGCTCGCTGCGGATTTCCCAAAGTTCTTCGATAATGGCTTGTAGCGGATGGCTCATACTGGTCTCCAAAAATTAAAGTTGTTTTGCGAACTGTTGAATACGTTTGGCGGCCTCAAGACACTCGTCCAGAGAGGCAACCAGGGCGATACGAATGAAATCTTTACCGGGATTGACGCCGCCAACTTCGCGGGCGAGAAAGCTACCGGGTAAAACCACCACATTATAGTGTTCGAGCAGACCACGGGCGAATTCGGTATCCGGAATCGGGGTTTTTGCCCACAGGTAAAAACCGGCATCCGGCATTGCCGTGCCGAGCACTTCACTGATCAGCGGCGTGCAGGCGGCGAATTTGGCGCGATACTGGTTGCGGTTGTCGAGAACATGCGCCTCGTCGTTCCAGGCGGCGATCGATGCCGTTTGCACCGGCGGTGCCATGGCGCAGCCATGATAGGTGCGGTAGAGCAG
This sequence comes from Dechloromonas sp., assembly GCA_011391255.1. Lineage (GTDB taxonomy): Bacteria > Pseudomonadota > Gammaproteobacteria > Burkholderiales > Rhodocyclaceae > Azonexus. The sequence continues at coordinate 98,908 of JAABQV010000009.1, read as the reverse complement.
GAAATTCTTGAGAATATTGGCATCGCCGGCAACGAAACCGGAGCGCATGCCGGGCACGTTGGAGCGCTTCGAGAGGCTGGAAAACATCACCAGCCGCTCATTCGAGCGCCCGAGTAGTTGGGCAGCCTGAAGGCCACCAATCGGCGGATTGGCTTCGTCAAAGTAGATTTCTGAGTAACATTCGTCGGAAGCGATGACGAAACCGTATTTGTCTGACAAGTCAAAGAGGGTTTTCCAGTCCTCAAGCGAAAACACCTTGCCGGTCGGGTTGCCCGGCGAACAAACGTAAAACAGTTGAACGCGCGACCATTCCTCATCGCTTAAGCTGGCGTAATCGAAAGCAAAATCGTTGTCGGGCAGATTATTCAGGAAGCGTGGCTCGGCGCCGGCCAGATAGGCAGCACCTTCGTAAATCTGATAGAACGGGTTAGGACTGACGACCAGCGGCAAATGACCGCGACTGGGGTCAATGACCGCCTGGGCGAAGGAAAAAAGTGCCTCGCGTGAGCCGTTGACCGGAACAATCTCGGTTTCTGCATTCAGATCCAGCCCATAACGGCGCTGGCACCATTTGGCGATGGCTTGGCGCAGTGCGGGAACGCCGGCGGTCGTCGGGTAATTGGCGAGTCCCTTGAGACCATTGGCCAGCGCCTCCATAATGAAAGGCGGCGTTGCGTGCTGCGGCTCGCCAATCGATAGCTTGATTTCCTTGAGCTGCGGGTTGGGCGTCACGCCGGCAAACAGGGCGCGCAGCTTTTCAAAGGGGTAAGGCTGGAGTTGGGCGAGATGCGGATTCACGTCGGCGTCGAATGTGGTGTAAAAAGCAGAATTATCCCTGAAAACAAGCCTGCTGCCTTGTGAACAAGCGCTTAATCCTGATCATTTTTGTTGCCTCACTAATTGGCACTGCCTGTGCCATTGGCTATCAGGCACGCGGCAGCTTGAGCGATGTCGCCGGGGAGATGCGTGGCAAAGGCTATCCAGGCAATCGTGGCGGTGGGCGTTTTATTCTTAACGACCGTGAAGGGCGCTTGAGCTGCGACGGCGAAGCTTTCCCGGCCAAGGTTTCAGGAGAGCCCGGCAGTTGTCAGGATGAAAGTGGAGAAGGCCGGATGCGCTGCACCGATGGCCGCGAGATTGCGTTGCGCTGGGAGGCGATCAGCTGCCGTTCCTGGAAAGGCAGCGGCGTTGATGCGCAAGGTAATCGGATGGAGTTTCGCGTTGAGCGACGTTAATACGACTGGCGACCGGGCTTGTTAAACCAGCTTTGCAGCGGTGACAGTGCATCGGGGTGCGGATGGTATTCCATCTTGATGCGGCGCTCGGCCAGCGGCAGGCTCAGTTCCTGATACAACTCATCGTCACAAAAACCGATAGCGGCGGCCGCGCAGCGCCGATTGGCGAAAACGATGCGTTCAATACGTGCCCAGTAGGCGGCCGATAAACACATTGGGCACGGCTCGCTGGAGGCATAAAGCGTGGATTTCGGCAAATGAAAACCGTTGACCGCAAGACACGCCGCGCGGATCGCCATGATTTCGGCGTGGGCGGTTGGGTCATTGCCGGCAACGACGCGATTCCAGCCTTCGCCGATAATTTTCCCGTCAAGAACGACGACGGCACCAAACGGGCCGCCGGCGCCGGAGTCAGCGCTTTTTTGCGCAAGTTTGATTGCTTTATCAATAAATAAATCGTCATTAATCATTTGGTTGATCACTTTATTTAAAGTAACTTGTGAGATTAATGCTGCACTAAAAACTGGTCGAAAAATTCTCCCGGATGGGGCGATGCTATTATACGACCCCCTTCAAGGCCGGGCGTTTTGCGCCTGCCCGACTTATCCATGCGTCTGATCAAGCTCAAACTTGCCGGCTTCAAATCCTTCGTCGATCCGACTGCGGTTTCCCTGCCCGGGCAACTGGTTGGCGTCGTTGGCCCGAACGGCTGCGGCAAATCCAACATCATGGATGCCGTGCGCTGGGTGCTGGGCGAGTCGAAAGCCTCGGAGTTGCGTGGCGAGTCGATGATGGACGTCATCTTCAACGGCTCATCGAACCGCAAGCCGGTTTCGCGGGCTTCCGTCGAGCTGATTTTCGAGAACCTGCTCGGTCGCGCGCTCGGCCAGTGGTCGCAATACACCGAGTTGTCGGTCAAGCGCACGCTGTCACGCCAGGGGCAGTCGGATTACTTCATCAATAATTTGAAGGTGCGGCGCAAGGATATTACCGATCTTTTCCTGGGCACCGGCCTTGGGCCACGAGCTTATGCGATCATCGGGCAGGGCATGATTTCGCGCATCATTGAGGCGCGGCCGGATGATTTACGGGTTTTTCTTGAAGAAGCAGCGGGTGTTACCCGCTACAAGGAGCGGCGCAAGGAAACTCAGGGGCGGCTGGAAGATAGCCGCGAGAATCTGACGCGGGTCGAGGATATTCGCCTTGAACTCGGTAACCAGATTGAAAAACTCGGCGCTCAGGCCGAAGTGGCGCGTCGTTATCACGCGCTTAACGAACAACTTGTACAGCGTCAGCAATTGTTGTGGCTACTGAAGAAGCGTGAAGCGGAGGCGGAACGCCAGCGTTTATCGCTCGAAGTCGAGCGCGCCACGACCGAACTTGAGGCGCAAAGTGCCGCCTTGCGCGAAACTGAAGCGCGGGCCGAGGCCACCCGCGAAGCGCATTTTTCTGCCGGCGACGCGCTGCATAACGCGCAGAGTGAGATGTACTCGGCCAATGCCGAAGTCGCCAAGCTGGAGGCGGAAATTCGCCACCGGCGCGAATCGCATAGCCAGTTGGAGGCGCGTTTGGCGCAACTGGAAGGCGAACTGGCGCAATGGAGCGAAACCGCCGAGAAGCTGGCGGTCGACCGGCAAAAATGGGAAGAATTGCAGGAGATCACCCGCTTGCGCGTCGAAGAGGCCGACGAGCGCCTGCATCAGCAAATGAATATCGCGCCACAGGTTGAAGAAAGCCATACCCAGGCGCAGGAAGAGTTGCAGCGTTTGCGCACGCGCACCGCCAACGGCGAGCAGCGCCTGGAGGTTGAATTGACCAACAAGGCGCACGCGCAACGCGCCTTGCAGGCGATTACGCTGCGCCGCGAGCGGCTGCGCGAAGAGGCTGGCGGCGATGCGGCACCCGACGCCCTCGATCTTGCCGAGAAGGAAGAAGAGCTCTCATTGCTGCGCGAAGAACTGGCCGGCGATCAGGATCAGCTTCAGCAATTACAACTCGAAATGCCGCAACTCGAAGCTGAACGCCGTCAGGTGCAGGAGGATTTGCAGCGCATCGAGCGCGAACTGGCCGCCGGGCAGGCGCGTTGCAGCGCGCTGGAGCAAATGCAGGCGCGCACGCAACAAAGCGGAAAATTGCCGGAATGGTTGCAGCGCCATGGCCTCGATGCCGCCAAGCCGCTCTGGCAGCAGATTCATGTTGAAGCTGGTTGGGAATCAGCTGTTGAGGCGGTCTTGCGCGAGCGCCTGAGCGCCATCGCCTGTGACGATGCCACTCGCCTCGACGAGTGGTTGCACGACCGGCCGGATGCGCACTTGAGCGTGATCTTGCCGGGCACCCAATTATTGGCCCCGGAAACGGCGTTGACCGCAACAAGCCTCAATCATCAAGTACGTTGCGACAATCCTGCGCTTGCCGCTGTATTGAATGACTGGCTAAGCCCGGTCATCACCGCCGAAAAGTTAGAATATGCTTTAACTATGCGCGATAAGTTGCGGTTTGGTAATGTTTATGTAACACCGACCGGTGACTTAGTTACGCGCAACAGCCTGACTTTTTTCTCACCGGACAAGAGTGAGCATGGCCTGCTCGAACGCCAGCGCGAAATCGAAACCCTGGGCGAGGGCATCGCCATCTTTGAAGAAAAAGCCGAAGGTATTCGCGAGCAACTGGCGATGCTCGACGAGCAACTCGACGACAAGCGCGAGGAAGTCGGCGAGACGCGCCAATACATCAATGACCGCCAGCAACGCGTGCATGCCGTGCAGCTTGAAGTGGTCAAGCTGGCGCAGGCGATTGAGCGCTATCGCGAGCAGAAGGAGCGCCAGCAGGAGCAACTGACTGAACTGGCCGAGGAAGAAGAGAGCGAGCGCGAGCGCGACATGGCGGCGGACGAAAAAATCGCTGAAGTACGCGACGGTCTGAGCCGTATCCGCGTTCTCGTCGCTGGCGCGCAAAACCGCCTCGATGAGGCAGAACGTGCCGTGCGTGCCGAACGCGAGCGCAATGCCGATTTCGACCGGGCGCTGCGCGAAGCGCAATTTTCCCTGCGCGAAGCTGAAAGCAAATTGCAGGACATTTTTGCCCAACTAGCGACCGCCCAGCGCGAACTGGGGCGCATCGAAAAAGATCGCGCACAGTGTGCCGAACAGGTCGCCGCCGTGCCGCCCGATATTATGGAGGGCAACCTGCAGGCAGCACTGGAATTGCGTCAGGAAAAGGAAAAAGCGCTGGCCGAAAGGCGCAATGCACTTGAAGCAGCCACCGCCGCCCTGCGCGGCCTCGAAGAGCAGCGCCTGCGTATCGAGCAGGGGTTGGAGCCGTTGCGTGTGCGCATCGGCGATCTCAAGCTGAAAGAACAAGCGGCGGCACTCAATACCGAGCAATTCACCCAACAGTTGCTGGAGGCCGGCGCCAATGAAGAAGCCCTTCAGGGCAAGCTTGGCAGCGCCCGTCCAGCTGGTTTGCAAGGCGAAATCACGCGGCTTGGCAACGTCATCAACGAACTTGGCGCGGTCAATCTGGCCGCCTTGCGGGAACTGGAGACGGCGACCGAGCGCAAGGGCTATCTTGATATGCAAGCGGCCGACCTCAACGAAGCGATGGAAACGCTGGAAAATGCCATCCGCCGTATCGACCGCGAAACGCGCGATTTGCTCAAATCAACCTTTGATGCGGTCAACGGCCATTTCGGGCAACTTTTTCCCGAGCTTTTTGGTGGCGGGCGCGCCGAACTGGTGATGACTGGAGATGAAATTCTTGATGCCGGCGTTCAGGTCATCGCCCAACCGCCGGGCAAAAAGAACTCGACCATCCATTTACTTTCCGGCGGCGAAAAGGCGTTGACCGCAATTGCGCTGGTTTTCTCGATGTTCCAGCTAAACCCGGCGCCGTTCTGCCTGCTCGATGAGGTCGATGCGCCGCTCGACGACAGCAACACTGAGCGTTTTTGTAATATGGTGAAGAAAATGTCGGCCAACACGCAATTTCTATTCATCTCCCATAATAAAATCGCCATGGAAATGGCCGAGCAGCTTGTTGGCGTAACGATGCAGGAGTCCGGCGTTTCACGCGTGGTGGAAGTCGATATCGAAGAAGCTTTGAAAATGAGGGATGCGGCGTAAATGACCGAACTCCAGATGGGTTTGATTGGCCTCGGCGCCTTGGCGGTGATTGGGGTTTTTGGCTATAACAAATGGCAGGAGAACCGCCATCGCAAGCTGGCCGAGTCGCTGCTCAAGCCTTCGCACGATGACGTTCTGCTCGGCGCGGCGCCGAAAGATGCCACTAAACCCCAAGCGCTTCAGCGTAGCGAGCCAGATATCGGTGAGACGCAGCCACCGGCCCACCTTCAGGAACGTGTCGAGCCGGGTATGGTCGATGTTGAGCATGCCGACGAGGCTGATTTTGTAGAAGCCAAAGTTGAAGTGGCCAGTGAGCCGGAGCCCGTGGCGATGCCATTCGACGCTCCCGGAGCATTGCCGGCATTAGATGAAAACGACGAATCAGAAATCGCAGCACCTGATTTACCGCCGGAACTGCTTGATCCGCGTATGGAATTCATCATTTCAATGGAACTGGTTGATCCGGTTTCCGTGCTGCAAATTCTCCACTCCCAGCGCGATGTGCTGCAACGCCTTGCCAAGCCAGTGCATTGGGTCGGCTTCAACGAGCTCACCCGTGAATGGGTACGCCTGCAATCCGATAGCGGCTTTGGCGTGCGGCGCTTGCGGGTTGGACTGCAACTGGCGAATCGCAGGGGGCCGGTTTCTGACGGAGATCTTGTTGTATTTACGGGAGCGATGCAGGCACTGGCCGATGAATTGATGGCGGTTGCAGATATGCCTTCAATCCGCGTACGTGAGCAGGCGGCCGAAATTGACCGTTTTTCAGCAGAAGTTGATCTCGAAATCGGTGTCAATCTGATCAGCAAAGGCAGCCCGTTTGCCGGCACCAAAATTCGCGCCTTGGCCGAGGCGGCCGGTATGGTTTTAGGTTCGGACAGCTTATTTACGCGTTACGACGATGAAGGTCGTCCGCAATTTCACCTGCAAAACTTCGAGAGTTCCCAGTTTTCACCCGAGACAATACGGACGATAAGCACCCACGGCCTGACTTTCCTGCTTGATGTGCCGCGCGTTGATCACGGTGAGCGTGTCTTCACGCAAATGGTTGAGCTCGCCAAGCGCTTCTGTGAGTCACTGCAAGGCATGCTGGTTGATGACAATCGCCAACCGCTCAACGACACCCAGCTGGATCACATCCGGCGTGAGTTCATCGGCAAACCGCAAGCCAAAATGGCGGCTTACCAGTTGGCTGCAGGTTCTGCCCAGGCGCTGCGTCTCTTTTCCTGATGCCGGAACAGGAAGTTGCAGCCAGGCGCGCCAGAGAACTGCGGGCTGAGATCGAGCGCCACAACGAGGCTTATTACCGGCACGACGCACCGACGATTCCGGATGCCGAGTACGACAAGCTATTCCGTGCATTGCAGGGGCTGGAAACACAATATCCGGCGCTACTGACTGCTGACTCGCCGACCCTGCGCGTTGGTGCCGCCCCGCTCAAAGAGTTCTCGCCGCACCGCCACGGCGTCGCCATGCTCTCCCTGAACAATGCCTTCGAGCCTGCCGAGGTCGAAGCCTTCGACCAGCGTGTGCGTGATGGTCTGGAAAGCATTGCAGCGGTCGACTATGCCGTTGAGCCAAAATTTGATGGCCTGGCGATCAGCCTGACTTACGAAAACGGCACATTCTTGCGTGGGGCAACGCGTGGCGACGGTGCCACCGGCGAGGATGTCACACCCAATCTGCGGACCTTGCGTTGCCTGCCGCTGCGTCTGGCCGGCGAAGGCTGGCCACCGCTGATCGAAGTACGTGGCGAAGTGCTGATGTTCAAGGCGGCCTTTAGCGAGCTGAACGTTCGCCAGCGCGAAAGGGGTGACAAGGAATTCGCCAATCCGCGCAATGCCGCCGCCGGCAGCTTGCGCCAGCTCGATTCGCGGATCACCGCCAGCCGGCCGCTATCATTTTTTGCCTATGGTATCGGTGCTGGTGCTGATGAGTTGGGCGTCAAAACGCATGGTGACTTGATGGATCTGCTCGCAGCCTGGGGCTTTCCGGTCGCCGATGAGCGCCGGGTAGTGCAGGGCGCCAAAGGTTTGCTCGCTTATTTCGCGGAAATCGGCGCCAAACGGGCGCAATTGCCCTACGACATTGATGGCGTGGTTTATAAGGTCAATAAACTCGCTGCGCAGTCGCAGTTGGGCTTTGTCTCACGCGCTCCGCGTTTTGCCATCGCCCATAAATTTCCCGCCGAAGAGGCGTTGACCGTAGTCATTGGGGTTGATGTGCAGGTTGGCCGCACCGGGGCGATCACGCCGGTAGCACGGCTGCAGCCGGTATTTGTCGGTGGCGTCACGGTGACCAACGCGACGCTGCACAACGAGGATGAAGTCAGGCGCAAGGATGTCCGCGTCGGCGATACGGTGATTGTACGGCGCGCCGGCGACGTGATACCCGAAGTGGTCGCCGTGGTACCCGAAAAGCGCCCGACTCGTGACCTGTTTGGTGAGGAACCACTTAACCCGCCTTTTGTCATGCCGACCCGTTGCCCGGAGTGTGATTCGGCGATTGAAAAGGGCGTTGATGAAGCGATCGCCCGCTGCACGGGCGGCCTGTTTTGTCCAGCCCAGCGCAAAGCCGCCTTGACTCACTTCGCAGCGCGGCGGGCGATGGATATCGAGGGTTTGGGCGACAAACTGGTTGATCAACTGGTTGATGCCGGCCTCGTCCATTCACCGGCTGATCTCTATGGATTGACCGTGGAAACCCTTGCCGATCTTGATCGCATGGGCGAAAAATCGGCTCAGAATCTGGTCGCAGCGATTGAAACAAGCAAACAGACGACGCTTGCCCGCTTTATTTTCTCGCTCGGTATCCGTAATGTCGGCGAATCGACGGCACGGGATTTGGCCAGGTATTTTGGCCAGCTTGAAAATATCCTGGCAGCTGACTGCGAGGCTTTGCAACAAGTCAACGATGTCGGCCCGGTAGTCGCTGCAAGTCTGGCGGCCTTCATCGGCGAGTCACATAACCGGCAGATCATTGATCGCCTGCGCGCAGCCGGAGTCAATTGGCCGGCATCTGAGCCGGTTGATGCGGGGCCAAAATTACTGGCTGGCAAGACGTTTGTTTTGACAGGAACCCTGCCAGTATTAAAACGCGATGAAGCAAAAGCAATGATCGAAGCAGCCGGCGGTAAAGTGTCAGGTTCAGTCTCAAAGAAAACCGATTTTGTGGTGGCCGGTGAAGAAGCCGGCTCCAAGCTTGAAAAGGCCTTGGAACTTGGTGTTACCGTGATTGATGAGGCAGAATTCTTGAAATTGTTGAATCTGGGAGTTTGAAAATGAAAAAAGTCAGAAAAGCTGTCTTTCCGGTTGCCGGCATGGGCACCCGCTTCCTGCCGGCAACCAAGGCCAGTCCCAAGGAAATGTTGCCGATTGTCGACAAACCCTTGATCCAGTTTGCGGTTGAAGAGGCGGTAGCAGCCGGGATTACCGACATGATTTTCGTCACCGGGCGCTCCAAGCGTTCGATTGAAGACCATTTCGACAAGGCCTACGAGCTGGAGAGCGAACTCCATGCACGCGGCAAGGACGAACTGCTCGAATTTGTCCGCAACATGATCCCGAAAAATATCAACTGCATCTACATTCGTCAGGCTGAAGCGCTGGGTCTAGGGCATGCGGTTTTGTGCGCCAAGCCGGTGATCGGTGACGAACCGTTTGCGGTGCTGCTCGCCGATGACCTGCTTGACGGCGATATCCCGGTGATGAAGCAGATGACTGACACCTATGACTATTACCGCTGCTCGGTGCTCGGTGTTCAGGATGTGCCGCGCGAAGATACCCGCAGCTACGGCATTGTCGATGCGCGGCGCGTTGCCGACCGGCTGGAGCAGATCAACGCTATCGTTGAAAAGCCCAAGCCAGAAGTGGCTCCCTCGACGCTGGCCGTGGTTGGTCGTTACATTCTGACGCCAAGAATTTTTCATCATCTTGAAAACGTCAAACCCGGTGCCGGTGGGGAAATTCAGCTAACTGACGGCATCGCCTCGCTACTCAGCGAAGAACAGGTTTTGGCCTATCGTTACGACGGCGTGCGCTACGATTGTGGCTCCAAGCTCGGCTATCTTCAGGCAACCGTCGTATTTGGCCAGCGCCATCACGAAGTCGGTCCCGAATTCGCAGCGTATTTGAAAAGCCTGGGGTAAATAATGGATGCTCACAAAGCGCGACAATTACTGGCTGAAGCCGATCTGATCCACTCAGCAGAGGTGGTTAATTCTGCCGTTGCTGATCTCGCCACGCAAATTACCGCCCGGCTGGCCGACAAAAACCCGCTGGTGCTCTGCGTGATGACTGGCGGGCTGGTCTTTTGCGGTCAACTGCTGGTTCGCCTCAATTTCCCATTGGAGTTTGATTACCTGCACGCCACCCGCTACGGCCCTGATACCCAGGGTGGCAAAATTTCCTGGCGCAGCGCGCCCTGGACATCAGTCAAAGGGCGTAGCGTATTGGTCATTGACGACATTCTGGATGAAGGCGTCACTCTGGCTGCCGTCAAGGAGAGCCTGCGTCGTATGGGAGCCCAGGAAGTTTTGACCGCGGTTTTCACCGACAAGCTTAATGGTAAAAACAAACCAATTACTGCCGACTTTTGCGGATTGACCGTACCAGACCGCTTTGTTTTCGGCTTTGGTATGGATGTTGATGGCGCCTGGCGTCATTTGCCGGCGATTTACGCGATGAAGGAAGATGCGTGAGCGGTACCGGCGTCGCCGAGTTTCTCGGGTATTGGGAAACTGAAGGCGCCGCTTACGTGCGGCATGGCGACTATGACTGGATGGCGTCACTGGTTCCTGGCAAGCGCATTCTGGAAATTGGCTGCGGTCTTGGCTTTGGCACCCAGGCGCTGAGCGCCCGTAAACTTGATGTACTGGCAATCGATACGCTTGATGAGTGCCTGCAAGCCTCGCAACAAAAGACCGCAGGGCAGGGCGCTCAGTTTTTGAAGGCTGACGTCACTCAACTTGACGAATTTCAGCGCAAGGCAATCAGCGATTTCGCGCCGGATTGTCTGGTCTGCTGGCTGATGGGTGCGCCGGCGGAAAACATTGGCGCCAGCAAGCACGATGGCGGTCAGGCGGTGGCGGTCTATCGGGAAAATGTTCACCGCAAAGTTGCTGAACTGGCGGTGTCGCTGCCCGGCGTTCAAGCCCTTCATATTGTCGACCGCACGGCGATTCCCTGGCAGGCCAAGGATATCGGGCGCGACACGCTGGTTCGCTACCATGCCGGCAAAACTCTGCTTGATTTACCTTTTGTCGCTGATCGCAGCAATTCCATGTATCGCAAACTTGGCGATAACGTCATAAATTTGGCGCAACAGCGCCGCCCCCATCCCAATCTGAAGAGCGTTGTACCGACACTGGCCTCGCTCCTTATCAAAAGAAAGTAATAACAATGCTGGCAATTATTGGTGGCAGCGGATTAACCACGCTGTCAAATCTCGATGTCTCCCATCGTGAAGTCGTCCGCACACCCTTTGGCGAACCCTCGGGTGCGCTTGTCTTTGGTGAAATATGCGGCAAACCCGCAATGTTTCTGCCGCGCCACGGTTATGGACACACCATCGCCCCGCACATGGTCAATTACCGCGCCAATCTTTGGGCGATTCACCACCACAAGGCGACCGGCATTATTTCGGTGGCGTCGGTCGGTGGTATTCGCGAAGACATGGGGCCGGGGGAAATTGTTATCCCCAATCAAATCATCGATTACACCTGGGGCCGGAAATCGACCTATTTTGAAGGCGTTGATTCACCGGTGACGCATGTCGATTTCACCGAGCCCTATGATGCAAAACTACGCCAGAGAATCCAGGATGCCGCCGCAAGTCTGAATATCCCGATCAAGCTTGGTGGGGTTTATGCAGCCACGCAAGGGCCGCGCCTTGAAACGGCTGCTGAAATCAACCGGATGGAACGCGACGGGGCCGACCTCGTGGGGATGACCGGCATGCCTGAAGCGGTGCTTGCCCGCGAACTCAACACGCCTTACGCAGCAATCAATGTCGTTGCAAACCATGCGGCTGGTCGCGGCAGTAGCGCCAACGGTATTCGTTTTGAAAGCCTCGAGGTGGTTTTGCATGAAGCCATGGGAAAAGTAAGAGGGATCATTGAGCGCCTCGTCAGCTCTCAGGAGATGTAGGGGGTTGATCGGGCTAATCCCGATCAACCCCATTCATTTAAAACTTAACATAATACAAATTATGCGCGTTTCGGGTAATTCTTAAGGTGTTGCATTTTATTGGCGTAACTACCTTTTATGATGCAACATAAGCCTGAACAAAAGGTAGATTAGTTCTTTCGGTTTTGACCTTGAACCTTTTATCAAACTGATCGTTGGCTCTGTGAAGCTTGTGGGCAGCTGCCGACCTGTGGGCAAGTGGTGGGAAACGCATGGTTCATCGCGTTTTCCACGGCTTGTCCATAGGGAACCGCGCTTGCGCGGTTAGGCTGGTATCGGCGTAGCCGACTGTCCACAAATCCACAGTGTCTCGCTTTTGAGCATTGGCTTTTTTCTTGGGAATGGTGACGAGTTGCTAAAACACATTTGGGGCCACCAAATTCCTCGTGTTCTACGTGAGCCAGCTCTTTTCGACGAGACCGGATTACCAAGATATTGGGCAACGGTCTGGTCAATGTTTCATACCGCAGACTTGGCGCCATCCAGCAAGCGTAAAGTGCTTAGTCATGTTGAGGCCCTCTACCAGTTCTCTGGAACTCTGCATGGGCCTGGCATGTGGCAGATAGCGCTGGCCGATGGTCTTCGTCGATTCGGCGTGCTGGGGCTCGCCTTGCAGGACCTTGACCAGCCGGTTCATCGGTGCCCCGGCGTCAAAGAGCCTCTCGACCAGCTTTTTGCCCAGCTCCCGGCCATTCGAGGCTCGGCTGAGCATCAAATACAGCACTTCTCCCGTTCGCGCGAAGAAGCGGCGGTCATTGGAGGCTCCGCCAGAATCAATGCGCAGATCCTCATAGAGCGCGTCCGGGCCAAACGGAAAGACGAATTTTGAGCTCCAGCGCTTGTTGCTGCGGGCCTCAAAGGAAGACGAACGCAGCAACTCCAAGGCCTTGGCGAAATCGTCGAACGTCAGAAATGACTTGCGCAGATACTCCATATCCAAGTCGTCGCGGCCCGTGGCATCCTGTTTGAACAACTCCATCCAGTCGCGCCATTTGTCCTCGTCCGGATCGCCCCGCTCCCTAACCGTCTCGACATACGGGTTGTTGAACAAAAGCCCTCGAAGCCTGATTTGCTGTTGCGGCGCGTAGCGCACATCGGCTGCGGGATCATTCGCTAGCGGATTGGCCCGATTCGCTCCCAAGACACTGAGAAATTCGAGAACCGTCAGGTGCGGAAGCTGCTCGTCGTAGAGGCGGTGCCCCCAAATATGTTCGTCGACGGTGAAGTCGACCTTGTCGATATTCAGAGGCATCAGGCAATCCTTATCGTCGACGGGCGGGTGAAGCCGTGGCCGTCCTTTTCGATTTCGATGAAATTCAAGGTCAAGGCTCCCTCCTCCACGAAGCCCTCCTCATCGTCATCCGAAGTCAGAAGCGAGCGCAGTCGCTCGGCTTTGCGCAACAGCTTTGCCTTGAAGGCGAGAAGATCCTCTAAGCACTCGTTGGAGAAGCTTCCTGGCAAGGCGCCTTCGGCGACCCGGCAAAGGAATTCGAAGCGCACGGGAGAGAGGGTGAATTGCGCCCCGGAGCCGGGCGCGTGCCCGAGGATAATGTCGAGAGTCGGCCGATCCGTCTGCGGATCCAGCTTAATGGCCATGCCGAGGCCGCCCTGACGTCGCGCCGTCGTCTGCGTGTCGCACAGAACGCTGATCCGGGATTGGGTGAAGCCGCCGGAGCTGGCGACAAAGATCCGATCGGAGTTTTCCAGCAACAGGCCCGTCATGACGCGATTCAATCCGCGAACCAAGCGTGCCCGGATCGTTTCGCTAACGGCCTTGCGCCCAAATAGAGCCTCGGAAAGCTCCAAGTAGTCGCCGGCATAGCGGAAAGCCGTCATCCCCCAGTAATGGTAATCCGGCTCGTTTTCCGGCAGTGTGAAAAAGAACCGACGCCGTTGGGCCGCCAACTGACTCAGGAAGTCTTCCTGGCCTCCGTCAATGCGGGCGGCCTCGTCGCCTTCGAGATAATGCTGCTGGGCCGCGAGATAGGCGGCGGTGGCCCCGTAGACGGGGTCCGAGCCGACAAATCTTTGGAAGGCTTCGGACAACTTCACGTCGTCGGCGCCATAGACCAAGAGACCGTCCGAGCCGTTTGAGGTTTCCTCGCCGATGCCGAAGGTGGAAAACGCCTTGAAGACAGAGCGGTCCATCGCCCGTCGACGGGGAAGGTTCACGCCGAAGGCATTGTCGTAAAGGCTGCCCTTCTCAACCACGCCGGCCGACTGGATGCGGCCGACCTCGGAACAAGACATCAGGTCTTCTTTAGCGTCCGGGTGCCCAAGAATGATGTTGGAGACCAAGGCCAGCAGGTCGCGGACTGGAAGATGCCAGCCATTCAGGCGGGAGGTTTCAACGAGGTCGCCGAGCCGATCGGCGAAGCGGACGCCATTGACCGATCCCATCAGCCGATTGCGATTCTCGAAGATCGGGCAGACGCGCCCTTCGGCCTGCAGCGCGCAGCGCTTGCAGTTCTCCCATTCAGGATGGCCGGCCACCGCTGAAATCACCTCTTCGAGGGATTGCCGATGCGCCGTGCGGCTCAAATCGTAGAGGGCCAAGCGCTCCGGAAGGCCACCGGAGAGGAGGAATGCTTCTTGGATCGGCTTGCGCAACGGATGCGCCCTGCCTTGACGAATGCCAAGGTCGCGCAGGCGTTCGAGGATCTGTCCGTGGTTCGTGGCAATCACCGCGAACTTGGCATTTTCCTCACCTAGAACAGAACGTTCGAGCAGATCCAGCACGGCGTCGCTTTGCTCGTCGTTTAGCTCACTCAGATCCTTCACGAAAACGGCGCTACGGCCATCGGCCAGATCCAGCGTTTTGACCAAGTCCGGAGCGGACCATCCTTTGGCCGCGCCACCGAGTGACATCCAAAGGCTGCGACAGTGGTAGGTCTTACCGTCCCCGGCGGTGCCCGCAATCAGGATGGATCCAAGGGCTCCGGAAGCCGCCCGTTGCTGCATCGCCTCCAAATGGGGGCTGGTTAAGGTAATCGGCTTGACCTTGGCCCGACTCAGCGCGCCGGTCACATATTCGTCGAACAAGTTCAGGTTGTTCGGTGTCGGACCATACGAGCGCAAAAATCGAATCCACGAGCCCGCAGGGGGAGTGGCGAACTCTTGGTCCGGAATGATTGGATCTTCCATGGTTGAATCCGATTCGTTTGGTTGAACGAAGCCGCACGGCCTCGCCTGACATCCAAGAGCCAGAGCGACTCTTCGTTGCCAGAATGCGAAGCGCATTATAGTCCAGCTTCATCGACTGGATGATCCAGTTCGCCCCCGCTACAGATTAGAAATCTGGCGGCAATCTCGCCCCATGACCAATCAGTTTTATCAGCCAACATTCGCCACATCCCTGGACATCGTTGGCTGGCCGAGAACGCGGCAGCGGCTTGATCAACGATGGCGTCGATTTTTTCCAGCCTACCTCGGTTGCCGACAGTAGCGGAAAATCTCAACTCCAACGTGCACAGCAATGCCATGATGGATTGGTGTTGTACGGCAGTTGGCCGTATAATCCCACTAGGAGGATTCACACATGCCAGCAGCCGTTTCAACCGCCCGACTCGAAGCCCGCATCAGCACAGATCTGCATTCGATGCTCAAACGTGCCGCAGAGCTTCAGGGGCGCACCATGACTGATTTCGTCGTCACTGCCGTCCAGGCCGCCGCCCGCTCCGCCATTGAGCAGGCCGAGGTGGTGCGGATGTCTCTGGCGGATCAGGAGTGCTTCGCCCAGGCATTGCTGTCCCCGCCATCCCCTTCACCCGCTTTGGATCGCGCCTTCGCCCGTCGTAGCAAGCTGTTGCGTTCGGAATGAGCGAGGCTCCGTTCGGCATCGAGTCGCTCAACGCCGGGCATGATCGACTGTCCTTCCTCAGTGGGTCGGATCCGCTGGATCGGTATTTCCGGGAACAGGCGACGCAGGATGTGAAGCGCCGCGTGGCGGCGTGCTTCGTGGCGGTGGATGACTCACGCGCGATAGCGGGCTATTACACGCTGGCCTCAGCCGGCATCCTTCTGGCTGACCTCCCTCACGAACTCGGGAAGCGTCTGCCACGCTATCCGACGGTGCCCGCGGTGCGCATGGGGCGGCTGGCAGTCTCCCAGGATTTCAAGGGCATGGGGCTCGGCGGCGCGTTGCTGGCCGATGCCTTGAATCGCTCGGCCTGCTCCGAGATTGCCGCCTATGCCTTGGTGGTTGATGCCAAGGATGGGGAGGCCGCGGGCTTCTATCTCCACCACGGATTTGTCGCCCTGCCTAGCTCGCCTTTGACTCTTTTCCTTCCATTGGCAACGGCGCTGGCATCCCGAAAGACGGGCAAGGCCGCCCAATAGCCAAGTCTCTTGCATGACAAAGGCCACCGAAGGGGCCTTGTTGGTGATGCAGATGGCGCCGCCCACGCGGTTCTTGTAGGTGCCGCCCGCTGATTGACACTAGAAGTGTGAAGCGCAACCCCCTTTCTGCAGGTGTTGCGCAACTTGAAAAAATTAGGGGCTTAACTGTTGCGCCAATCGAATATAGAGTGCGCAACAATAGACGGATACCTTAAACGCAACGGTAATTTTCAACAAAAAGCAATCGAGCCTGTTATACCAACCCTATCCAGCGTGCATCATTACCCAAAATTACCTAGATTGCGCGGTAATAAGATGCTTTCCTGTTGTGGTCATCCAGTAGATTCAAAGGTATGCTCTGCCACTTGAATTTTGCGATTACGAACAAAAATGAAAATATTGCTGGTTGAAGATTCCCGGGTGATTGCGATGGTTACCTCCGCGCGCCTCGAATCATTTGGTCACCAGGTGCAACATGCCATCAGCGGACAACTCGCGCTTGATCTATTTCAGCAAGAGCCTTTCGATCTTATTCTGATGGATATCGAAATGCCCGGCATGGATGGTTTTGAGACAACCCGCCGGCTTCGTGCGCTGGAAGGTCAAGAACCATTGGCCTGGACGCCAATTATTTTTGTAACAGCTACCGATACGCCGACCAATCTGGTGACCGCAATTGAGGCTGGTGGCGATGACTTTATTTCAAAATCGGTTCCGGAGGCTGTCCTCCAGGCCAAGATGAAGGCCATGTCGCGCATCGCCGCGTTGCGTACGAGTCTCTTTCAGGCCAATATAAAATTACAGGATCAAGCCAATCGTGATGGACTGACCGGTATCCTCAACCGGCGTGCGATGGATGTTCAGGTTGACCGTTTGTGGAAGTTAGCGGAGACCGCAGGCAACCCCTTTAGTTTGCTGATGATTGATGTCGACAACTTTAAAAAGTACAACGACCACTATGGCCATCAGGCTGGAGATGAATGCCTCAAATTGGTCGCCCGCTGCCTTGAAGATAACCTTCAACAACCGGGAATTAACGTACCAACCAAGGGCATTTTTGTCACCCGTTATGGCGGCGAGGAGTTTGCAGTAATTATTCCCGACGCCCTCCCCGGTGTCCATGCTGAGGTGGCCGTTCGCTTGGTCAAGGCAGTTGCCGCCCTGGAGATAGCGCATGAGAAAAACTGTGACTTTGGCGTGGTCACCATTTCGGTTGGCGCTGCGTGCTTTGATCACGTACAGGGTGAGATTAAAGAGATTTTTCGTCAAGCCGATCAATTGCTCTACAAAGCCAAAGAAGGCGGACGCAATCGCGCCGAATGGCTTGCTGCCTAGGATTTTGGCCGCACAAGTCAGATACTTTTGACACTTCGAGGCAACTTTGTATAACCGTTGTCCTACAAGACAGGGAACCAACCGTTGCAACTCCGCATTCTCCTGCTCATTTTCACCTTAGCTGTTCCGGCCTTCGCTGTTGCAGAAGATGTTTTGCGCCTGGGTATGTTTGCTTTCCGCCCCAAACCTGTGATGGCGGAAAAATACGACATGCTTGGAATTTATCTGAGTGGTTCCTTACCGTCTCATCGCGTGGTCATGGAGTATCTGACTCAGGATGAACTGGAAGCAGCAGTCGCTGAGAAGCGGGTTGATTTCGTCTTCACCAACCCGAGTGATTTTGTTCGCTTGCGCTACCGTCATACTTTATCCGGCGCATTGGCTACGTTGGAGGTCAATGAACAGGGGCAGTCAACGGCCTTGCTCGGTGGCGTAATTCTGGTACCGGCGAAGAACGATGCCGTCACGACGCTTAAAAGCATACGTGGCAAACGCATCGCAATTCCCGGAAAATATTTTTTAGGAGGTTATCAAACCCAGGCATTTGAGCTGCTTGATCAAGCCGGCATTGACTTACCGGGTGGCGCAACACTGATTGATGTTGGCTCGCACGATGCAGTGATTGCCAAAGTGCTTAAAGGCGAAGCCGACGTCGGCTTTGTCCGCACCGGCATCCTTGAGTCGCTGCGCAATGAAGGAAAATTGCAAGGCGACGAATTCCGCATCATCAATCAGCAGGTTCATCCTAATTTTCCGTTTGTCAGCTCTACCCGTCTTTATCCGGAATGGGCGATCTCGGCCATGCCGCACGTACCTGAGGATGTCGTCAAACGCATCAGCCGCGCTCTGCTCTTTGTTACCCCGGATATGCCAGTTGCCGAAACGGCTGGCTTTGGCGGATTTACTATTCCCGGCGACTACCAACGCATGGACGAGCTAACCCGCAGCTTACGGTTGCCGCCCCATGAAAAAGCCCATTTTGGCGTCGTTGATGTTTGGGAGCGTTACCGTTGGGTCATTCTGGTGCTGCTTGCCGCCAGTATTTTGATTTTTATTCTTTCCATTCGCCTTGTAACAAATAAGCGCCGGCTGGAAAAAGCAAATACGCGTATGCAAAACATCGCCAGTCGCGTGCCGGGCATGGTCTATGAATACCTTCAGCGCCCGGATGGTTCATCATGCTTTCCTTATGCTAGCGAGGCGATTCGTCAGGTTTACCAGATCGATCCCGAACTGGTCAAAGACGATGCAACAAAGGTGTTTGAAATACTGCATCCGGATGATACCGAGCGGGTTGCCGAATCAATCCAGACCTCCGCACGCGAACTGATGCCATGGCGCTGCGATTACCGCGTGATCTACCGCGACGGCGAAATTCATTGGCTTGAGGGGAACGCCCTGCCCTATGCCGAGCCCAGCGGTGCGTTTCGATGGTTTGGGTTTATTACCGATGTGACTCAGCGCAAGGCAGCAGAAGGAGAGTTGGAGCGCTACCGTAACCATCTGGAAGCACTGGTGGATGATCGCACCAGCGCCTTAACCATTGCCAAAGAAGCTGCCGAGGCGGCCAATCACGCCAAAACCCAATTTTTGGCCAATATGAGTCACGAACTGCGCACGCCGATGCACGCGATCATTGCGCTGACCGGCATCCTTATTCACAAGAGCAAGGATTCGACCCAAACCGATAAGCTGAACAAAATAGCCACTTCTGCCGATCGAATGATGGTCTTGCTGGAGCATATCCTCAATTTTTCGAACATCGAAGACGAGACACTATTCCTCAAGAAGGCCTCTTTTGCTATTGCCGGCATGATTGAAAATCTGAAGGAAGAGACGCTAGCCAAGGCGGTATCCAAAAACCTCGATCTGGTTTTTGACGTAGCAGCGGAGCTCGATGGCTTGATACTATCCGGAGATCAAGATCGCCTGCAGGAGGTGCTACTCAACCTGCTCTTCAACGCAATCCGTTTTACCGAAGCAGGAAGTGTGTTTCTCAGCATACAACTCACCAGTCAGACGCCGACTGAAGCTGGTTTGGCATTCAGTGTGCGCGACACCGGGATTGGGATTGCCGCCGAAATTCAGCAACGAATTTTTGAGCGCTTCGAGCAGGCAGATAACTCAATGACCCGAAAACACGGCGGAACCGGCCTTGGTCTGGCAATTTCGCAGCGGCTGATTCAACTGATGGGTGGAACGATTCAGGTAAAGAGTCAGGCAGCTGGCGGCAGCAATTTCTACTTCTCGATCAACTTACCGGTAGTTTCCCGGTAGCCGCTACATTTTGGACTAAAGCATCTTGATCGCTCGAAACAGCCCGACGATATGAATGTGCCAGGATGGAAGCTGCATGTGTTGAGCGGGAAACTTGAAAACCACTGGCTTGACCGTCACCGAAACCGCGCAGCAACTCGGCGTTACTCGCACCGCTCTGTCACGTGTTCTCAACGGCCACGCCGCGATTTCGCCGGAAATGGCCCGACGCATCGAAGCCTGGCTGGGTCCCGAATGCGGTGGCCGCGCCGAAATCTGGCTGGGGATGCAGATGGATTACGATTTGTGGGTCGCTGAGCAGAAGCCGCCACCCAAGGTCACGCGGGCACCGGAGTTGCTGGCGGTTTAATTCATGGCCCCAGGCGCAGACTGAAATTCAGATAACAAAAGGCCGGGATCGCTCCCGGCCTTCTTGCCTTCTTGCCACGGTCAACCTGGAAAATCAGGCCTTTTTATGACTGGCCAGACGCGTCCATGTTTCAACGACGGTATCCGGATTCAGGGAGATGCTGTTGATCCCCTGGTCCATCAGCCATTCAGCCAGATCCGGGTGATCGGAAGGGCCCTGGCCACAGATGCCGATGTACTTGCCGGCCTTGTTGGCAGAGGCAATGGCCATCGCCAGCAGCTTCTTGACCGCCGGGTCGCGTTCGTCGAAGAGGTTGGCGACGAGGCCTGAATCACGGTCGAGGCCGAGCGTGAGTTGGGTCAGGTCGTTGGAGCCAATCGAGAAACCGTCAAAGACTTCGAGGAACTCGTCGGCGAGCAGCGCGTTGGACGGGATTTCGCACATCATGATCAACTTCAGCTCGTTCTCGCCCTGCTTCAAACCGTGTTCGGCGAGCAATTTGACCACTGCCTTGCCTTCATCAACGGTGCGCACGAAAGGCACCATCAATTGCACGTTGGTCAGGCCCATCTCTTCACGCACATATTTCATGGCGCGGCATTCCATCTCGAAGCAATCGCGGAAGGATTGCGCAACGTAGCGCGAGGCGCCACGGAAGCCAAGCATCGGGTTTTCTTCTTCCGGCTCGTACAGTTCACCGCCGAGCAGCTTGCGGTATTCGTTGGATTTGAAGTCTGAGAGACGGACGATGACCGGATTCGGCCAGAAGGCGGCGGCGATGGTTGACACACCTTCAACCAGCTTTTCAACAAAAAAGTCTTTCGGTGAGGCATAGCCGTGCGCGCGACGCTTTATTTCTTCGCGCTTGGAGGCCGGCAGACGCTCGACATCGAGAATCGCCTTCGGGTGGATACCGATCACGTTGTTGATAATGAACTCAACGCGCGCCAAACCGACACCGGCGTTCGGCAGCTGGGCGAAATCAAAGGCCAGTTCCGGGTTGCCGACGTTCATCATGACCTTGATCGGAATCTCCGGCATCGCCGAAATGTCGCGCGAAGTGATCTCAAAATCGAGTCGACCGCGATAAACGTGGCCGGTATCGCCTTCCGTACATGAGACCGTAACGATGTCGCCTTCGTGCAGGGTTTCGGTCGCATCACCGCAGCCAACAATCGCCGGAATACCCAGTTCACGGGCAATAATCGCCGCGTGGCAGGTACGCCCGCCGCGGTTGGTAACGATAGCGGAAGCGCGCTTCATCACCGGCTCCCAGTTCGGGTCGGTCATGTCGGCAACCAGCACGTCGCCCGGCTTGACCTGATCCATCTCTTTCGGGTCCTTGACGATACGCACCGGGCCGATACCGATCTTTTGGCCGATGGCGCGACCGGAAGCGATCACCTTGGAGAATTGCTTGAGCTTGAATTTCTCAACCTTGCCGGCGCCAGCTTGCGACTGCACGGTTTCCGGACGGGCTTGCAGAATGTAGAGCTTGCCGTCGATACCGTCCTTGCCCCACTCGATGTCCATCGGACGACCGTAGTGCTTTTCGATAATCATCGCGTAACGAGCCAGTTCCATGACTTCTTCGTCATTGATCGAGAACTGGTTGCGCTGGGCTTCGCTGACATCTTCAGTAATCACCGATTTGCCGGCAACTTTCTCGGTCGAGAAGGTCATCTTGATCATTTTCGAACCGATATTGCGGCGGACGATGGCTCTCTTGCCGGCAGCCAGCATTGGCTTGTGCACGTAGAACTCGTCCGGATTGACGGCGCCCTGCACGACCGTCTCGCCAAGACCATAGCTGGAGGTGACAAACACGACATCACGGAAACCGGATTCGGTATCGAGCGTGAACATCACGCCGGCGGCGCCCTTGTCGGAACGCACCATGCGCTGAATACCGGCGGAAAGCGCGACATCGGCATGAACAAAGTTTTTATGGACGCGGTAGGAAATGGCGCGGTCGTTGTAGAGCGAGGCAAAGACTTCCTTGATCGCGTGCAGGATGTTTTCGAGGCCGACGATATTGAGGAAGGTTTCCTGCTGGCCGGCAAAGGAAGCATCCGGCAAGTCTTCAGCGGTCGCCGATGAACGCACGGCGAAGGACATGTCGGCGGTGGAATCGGCGACCAGACGCTGGTACTGCTCGGTGATGGCGATGGTCAAATCCATCGGAAACGGCACTTCCATGATCCATTGACGAATCTCGGCGCCGCAAACAGCCAGGGCGTTGACGTCTTCAACATCCAGCGCATCCAGCGCCGCGTTAATTTTCTTGTCCAGGCCGCTTTGCGCCAGAAAATCGCGGTAAGCCTGCGCGGTGGTGGCAAAACCACCCGGTACACGAACGCCGGTATCAGCTAGTTGGCTGATCATTTCACCTAGCGATGAATTTTTGCCACCGACTTGTTCAACGTCGGTAACGCGCAGTTTTTCAAACGGGATAACGAGTGCTTCCATGAGGCTGCCTTTCGGATAAATTAATTCAAGAAGTAAGAGAAGGTGAAAAATCGGTATTCAAACGTCGCTCGGCGGTCTCGCGGCGAGCGACGGAGCGCAATGACTGGGCCAAGGTTTCGCGGACGAAATCAATATGGGTTTCAGCGGCGGCACGCGCGGCGCTTGGCTTGCGGTCGGCAATGCCTTTGTAGATCGCGGCGTGCTGGCTCATCAATAATCGGCTGGCGGCGGGAATGCTTTTGAGTTCACCAAGATTGAGGCTGATGTTGTCATGCATCAGGCGCAACAGCGCAGCGGAGAGGTGGCCGAGCAGCACATTGTGGGCGGCTTCGCCCACTGCCTGATGGAAAGCGATGTCGGCGTTAGAGCGTCGCACCATATCGTCGGCGGTGAATGCATCGTCGAGTGCTTTAAAGGATTGTTCAAGGCGCGTCAGATCGGCTTCGGTGGCGCGCTCGGCGGCCCACTCGGCGGCCTGGCCTTCGAGCATGCGACGGAACTCAAGCATGTCCTCGCGCAGATTGGGATGCCCGCCCATCATCTCTTGCCAGGGATCAAAAAAGGAGGATTCGAGGGTATCGGTCACATAAGTACCCCCCCCCTGCCGACTTTGGACCAAGCCTTTGGAAGCCAATTTCTGGATGGCTTCACGCAATGAAGGGCGCGAGACGCCAAACTCCAACGCTAATTCACGCTCAGGAGAGAGCCGATCGCCCGGCTTAAGGGAACCTTCCAGAATGCGGCGCTCCAATGAGCTTGCTATCGCATCAGAAATACGTGGAACCTGAACCTTGTTTGGCATCTTGTTGGCAGTCGATCGATTGGTAAGACCAGATCATTCTAATTAGCTAAAGCTTAAAGTGCAAGCTAGGGATTTTCCCTTGGTTGTTTGACTAAGTGTCAGTTATGAATTACATTTTCACCTCACCGAATATTGGTTTGACCAATTTACCAACGGAGACAAAATGCAAATACAAGGTAAAGCCGGGCAGCGTCCATCTGACATTTATTTCTTCGCTACCTGCGTGATCGATCAGTTCTATCCCGGCGCCGGGATGGATGCCATCACGCTGCTGGAACGCGAGGGCATCCGCGTTCATTTCCCCGAAGAACAGACTTGTTGCGGTCAACCCGCTTTTACGAGTGGATTTCCTGACGAGGCGCGCAAGGTTGCTGCGCATCAATTAACGCTCTTCCCGGAAAACTGGCCAGTCGTTGTGCCGTCTGGTTCTTGCGGCGGCATGATGAAGCTCCACTACCCTGGCCTTTTTGCTGGTGATCCAGCGCGCAAGGCACAATCAGAAGCCTTGTCAGCCCGGATTTACGAATTCACTGATTTTCTGGTCAATGTGCTGGGCTGGAAGCCGGAAGACAAGGGCGGTGACTGTACCGTTGTCCTTCATACCTCGTGTTCCGCCCGGCGTGAAATGGGCGTCCATCTGACCGGGCAGCAGTTGCTCGGCGGTCTTGATAAAGTAACTGTCGCGCAGCAGGATCACGAAGCTGAATGCTGTGGTTTCGGCGGTACGTTCTCGATCAAGCAACCGGAGATTTCCGGCGCGATGGTTGAAGACAAGCTCAAATCACTCAAGGCCACCGGTGCCGAGCGTGTCGTCAGCGCCGATTGCGGCTGCTTGATGAACATTCTCGGTCACGCCGCCTGGAAAGATCAACAGGAAGGCCGCAAGACAGCCAGCTTGCCCGGCGAGCACATCGCCAGCTTTTTGCTGCGGAGGACTTCAAAATGAGTTCGCGTGACCGTATTCTCGCCAAATTAAATGCTGCACCGGTGCTGCCCAAAGCGGTGCCGGACATCGCCAGTTGGTATGCCACCCATCGCTTTGAAGAAACGACGGCTGAGAAAGTGGCGCGTTTTCGCGGCTGCATTGAGTTTGCTCACGCCGAGGTTTATGCTGTTACTCAGGCTACTTGGCCGCAGAAACTTTGCGAAGTATTGAACACCAAGCAGATCGAAAAATTGCTGGTGGCACCCGCAACGCCGCACGGTCAGCGCGCTACTGAGGTGCTGACTGAAACCGGCATCACTTTTCGCGCTTATGACCAGAGCATTGAAGCCTGGCGTGAAGAGATGTTTCATGATGTTCCGGCCAGTCTGACGGGCGCCCGTGGGGCGATTGCCGAAACCGGCACTTTAGTACTCTGGCCTGACGCAGACGAGCCACGTTTGATGTCGTTGTTACCACCCGTGCATATCGTGCTGATCGATGTTAATACGATCCACAACACCTTCTACGAAATGATGCAAAGCGAGGGCTGGTCAGGCAGTTTGCCGACCAACGCCCTGTTGATTTCCGGCCCGTCAAAAACTGCCGATATTCAGGTCACCCTGGCTTATGGCGCGCATGGTCCGAAAGAACTGATTGTTTTGTTGATGGGAGAAGCATCATGAGCGATCATGCCCTGAGTTTCATGCCTTCGGAAGGCTTCCGCGCCCGCTCCAAGGAGGTCGTCGAAAACCCTTTCCTGCGCAAGAGTTTTCGCGGCGCGATGGATTTCCTGATCAACAAACGCGTCACCCAGTTTCCCAGCGCTGAAGAGCTTGAAACCCTGCGTACGCTTGGCGAGCAGATTCGCCAGTACAACCTCGCCAACCTGCCCAGTCTGCTGGTGCAACTGGAAGATAGCCTGACGCGCAACGGCATCAAGGTGCATTGGGCGGAAACGCCAGATGAAGCCAACGCCATCATCCTTGGGATCTGCCAGGCGCATTCGGCCAAGCTGATGGTCAAGGGAAAATCGATGGTCAGCGAGGAGATTGAGCTGAACCATGCCTGCGAAGCAGCCGGCATCGAGGCGATGGAGTCTGACATGGGCGAATACATCGTCCAGTTGGCCGGTGAAAAACCGTCGCACATCATCATGCCGGCAATTCACAAGACCAAGGAAGAGATCGCCACGCTGTTTCATGAAAAAGTCGAAGGCGTTGATTACACCGATAACGTCGATGAGTTGATCCAGATCGGCCGCCGAGTGTTGCGCGAGAAGTTCCTGGTTGCTGATATCGGGCTCTCCGGCGTAAATTTTGCCGTGGCTGAAACCGGCACGCTATGTCTGGTTGAAAACGAAGGCAACGGCCGCTTGAGCACCACTGCGCCACCGGTCCATATCGCCATTACCGGCATTGAAAAGATCGTTGAAAAACTCGACCATGTGCCGCCGCTGCTCTCGCTGCTAACGCGCTCAGCGACCGGGCAAAACATCTCGACCTACTTCAACATGATTTCCGGTCCGCGTAAGGCGGACGAAAAAGATGGGCCGACTGAAATGCATTTGGTGCTGCTCGACAATGGCCGCACTCAGGCCTATGCCGATGAAGAATTGCGCAAAACCCTGCAATGTATTCGCTGCGGTGCGTGTATGAATCACTGCCCGGTTTATACGCGGGTCGGTGGCCATGCCTACGGCACCACTTACCCTGGCCCGATCGGCAAGATCATCTCGCCGCACATGCTGGGGCTGGAAGCGACTAAAACCATGGCGACTGCTTCAACGCTTTGCGGAGCTTGCGGCGAAGTCTGCCCGGTCAAGATTCCGATCCCTGAGTTGTTGATGCGCTTGCGCGAGGAGTCCTTCAGCGAGCCACATGCCAACCCCGCCATGCGCGGTCAGGGGGCAGGATACAGCCGCCTGATCACGATGGTCTGGCAAGGCTGGGCGCTGGTATACCGCAGCCCGATGCTTTATGGCACTTACTCATGGCTGGCCAGTCGCTTCAACTGGCTGACGCCATCAAACCAGGGGCCGTGGACTACCGTCAGAGTGCCTTTGAAACCGGCACCAAAGCGCCTGCGTGATCTTCTGAAAGACAAATCATGAGTGTTGTTGACTCAATCAAGCAGGTACTCCCGGCTGATCAGGTGATTACCGACGAACTGCGCCGCCTGGCATATGGCAGCGACGCCAGTTTTTATCGCATGATCCCTGAAGTCATCGCCATTGTTGAATCAGAAAATGACGTAAAAACGGTGTTGACCGCAGCCAGAGCCAACCAACGCCCGGTCACCTTCCGTGCTGCCGGCACCAGCCTTTCCGGTCAGGCAATCAGCGATGGAGTGCTGGCGCTGATTGGCGAAGGCTTCGCGACTTACGAAGCGAACGCCGATGCCAGCAAGGTCAAGGTCGGGCCGGGGATGATTGGCGGTGAAGTCAATCGCCGGCTTGCCCCGTTCGGCAAAAAGATCGGCCCTGATCCGGCTTCAATCGGTGCTGCCAAGATCGGTGGTATTGCCGCCAACAATGCTTCAGGGATGTGCTGCGGTACGGCGCAGAACAGTTATCGCACGCTTGCCGGCATGCGTGTCATGCTCGCCGATGGCACGCTGATTGATACCGAAGACTACATGAGTGTCGATGCCTTCTCCAAGAGTCACGCCGTGCTGCTCGGCGAACTGGAGCGTCTGGGCCGGAACACTCGCGATAACATCCGCCTCGCCGATCGCATTCGTCACAAATTCAAGATCAAGAACACGACCGGCTACAGCCTCAACGCGCTGATTGATTATGAGAACCCGATCGACATTCTGTCGCACCTGATGATCGGTTCGGAGGGTACGCTCGGCTTCATTTCGCGCATTACCTACACCACTGTCATCGAAGACCCGTTCAAGGCCAGCGCACTGGTTTTCTTCCCGGATATACGCAGCGCCTGTGAAGCCGTCATTCGACTCAAGCCGCAACCGGTGTCGGCGGTTGAGTTACTTGACCGGGCGGCGCTGCGCTCAGTCGAGAACAAACCTGGCCTGCCGCCGGTGATACGTCTCCTGGGCGACGATGCGGCTGCCTTGCTGATCGAGGTTCGCGCCGCCAGTGCTGAAGTCACTAACGAACGTATCGCCTCGGTTCATGCGGCTATGGACGGTGTCGCGACAGTCGAACCGATGGTCTTTTCAACAGACCCGAAAACCTGCGACATGTACTGGAAGGTACGCAAAGGTACTTTCCCGGCAGTTGGCGCCATGCGCCGCGCCGGAACGACAGTTTTGATCGAGGACGTCGCCTTCCACATTCACCGTCTGGCAGATGCCGTGCTCGATCTGCAAGCCCTGCTCCGCCATCACGACTATCACGAAGCGATCATTTTTGGCCATGCGCTGGAAGGCAATGTGCACTTCGTCATTACCCAGGATTTCGGCGACCAAAGCGAAATAGACCGCTACGCCCGATTCATGGACGATCTCTGCAATTTGGTGGTTGGCAAATATGATGGCTCACTGAAAGCCGAGCACGGCACCGGCCGCAACATGGCGCCGTTCGTTGAACTCGAATGGGGCAAGGAAGCCGCTGACCTGATGCGCAAGATCAAGCGCCTGTTCGACCCGGAAAACCTTCTCAACCCCGGCGTCATCCTTAACGACAACCCGCACGCCCACCTTGAAAATCTGAAGCCGATGCCGGCCGCCGAGGATGTTGTCGACCGCTGCATCGAATGCGGCTTCTGCGAACCGCTGTGCCCATCGCATGGCCTCACTCTTAGCCCTCGTCAGCGCATCGTCAGCGTCCGCGAACTGGCTCGCCGCACGGCCAACGGCGAGCGTACCGATAGTGTTGCCAGTGCATTCGTCTACATGGGTCTCGATACCTGTGCCGGCTGTGGCCTTTGCTCGATCGCCTGCCCGGTCGATATTAATACCGGCGATCTCACCCGTCTGCTGCGCGGGCGCCAGATGGGCAACACCACACGGGCGATCAATGCCTGGACCGGCAACAATTTCGCCACCCTTGCCGGCGCCTCGCGCCTTGGTCTGAAAGCCGGCCATGCGGTTTCCAGTGTGTTCGGTGACAATTTTCTGGCACGGATTTCCGGCGGTGCCTGGAAAAAGAATATGCCGCGCGCTGGCAAACTGCCGCAGATGCCATCCCGCCAAAACATCGCCGAGCAAGATACCGTGGTTTATTTCCCGACTTGCGGCGGGCGAATTTTCGGACCATCCAAGGCCGGTGAAGCCCAGCTCGGCGATGTCATCATCGAGTTGCTGACCCGTGCCGGCTACACGCCGCGTATGCCGAAAAACCTTGACCAGCTTTGCTGCGGTCAAATGCTCGCCAGCAAAGGCATGGCTGCCGAAGCCGACGGTATGTCGGCAACGCTCGAAGCAGCCCTCATCGAAGCCAGCGAAAACGGCCGTTACCCGGTGATCATGGATGCCAGCGCTTGTTCAGTCCGCATGCAGGCACATCTTGCCGGGCGTTTGAAACTCTATGATTTCCACGAATTTGCTCACGACGCCCTGTTGCCCCGCCTGATGATTCAGAAAGAGGCCGGGCCGATTGCCCTGCATGTCAATTGCAGCGTGCGCCGCACCGGTTCGGATAGCAAGCTCAAGAAACTGCTGGCGGCTTGTGCCGAGGAGGTCGTCGAACCGGCCGGCGTCACCTGCTGCGGTTTTGCCGGTGATCGTGGCTTTGCCGTGCCGGAACTCAACCAGCACGCCTTGCGCAAAATCCATGCAGAACTGCCAGGCAATTGTGCCTGCGGCGTTTCCACCAACCGCACCTGCGAAATCGGGCTGACTGCAGAAACCGGGCTAACTTACCAATCCATTGCTTATTTGCTCGAAAAATGTAGTCGACCGCAACAAACCTGTTGAGGATTTCCCTAACTGGCGAATTCTCAGCCTATTGCTAAGCTACCCCCACTTATAAAATTGAAGGAAGTCACATGTACAAAAAAATTCTCGTAGCCATCGACGACAGCGAAACTTCACGCGGCGCACTGAAAGAAGCGATACATATTGCCAAGACCAGCAATGCCAAACTCTACATTACCCATGTGGTTGATGAAGTTCTGCTCAATATGCACGGGCACGCCAAACTTGACATGGGTAGCTCGGATGATGCCACCCTCACGCTTTGCCAAGCCGGTAGTAAATTACTCGTTGAAGCATTGAAGAGCGCCGACGGTGTTGATGCCGAAATGATTTTGCTGGAAGCTTTCAAACGCCGCATTTCGGACACCATCTCCGACAAGGCCAAGGAGTTGGGCGTTGATCTAGTCATCATTGGTCGTCACGGCCAGCGAGGTCTGGCGACATTTATTCTTGGCTCAGTTGCCGAACAACTTGCTAGAATTTCAGACGCCTCCGTCCTCCTCGTCAGAAAGCACTAAATGCCCCCAGCCGCGCCCGATAGCAATAAAGATGAACCCCTAAGAAACGATATTCGACTCCTCGGCCGCATCCTCGGTGACACGGTACGCGAGCAGGAGGGTGATGGGGTTTTTGAAGTTATCGAGCGCGTGCGGCAAACCGCCGTGCGTTTTGCCCGCGATGGCGATCCGGCGGCTCGCGCCGAACTGGCTGCCATCCTCGACCCGCTACCACGTGACACGACTCAGGCGGTGGTTCGCGCCTTCAGCTATTTTCTGCAGCTGACCAACATTGCCGAAGACGAGCACCATATTCGTCGCCGACGCGCCCACGATCTGGCCAACTCGCCACCGCGCGAGGGGAGCCTGGTCTATGCGCTGGATACCCTGGCAGCTGCCTCAGTCACGCCGCAAGCAGTGGCTGATTTTTTTGCCCACGCGATTGTTGCCCCGGTGCTCACCGCTCACCCGACCGAAGTCCAGCGCCAGAGCCTGATCCGCAACCACCGCGACCTTTCGCATTTGCTCGATCAGCGGGAGCGCCTGCAACTGACGCCCGAAGAGGCTGTAGAGAACCAGCTGGCGCTGAGCAATGCCATCCTTACCTTGTGGCAGTCGAGGATGTTGCGTCCGGTGCGCCTAAAGGTGCTCGACGAAGTCAATAACGGAATTACCTACTTCCGCGAAACATTCTTTACCGAGTTGCCGCGCCTCTATATTCAGGTCACTCAGGAACTGGAAAAGCGCTACCCGGATACTTTCTGGGCCTTGCCACCGTTCTTCCGCGTTGGCAGCTGGATTGGTGGCGACCGTGACGGCAACCCATTTGTTACCGCAGAGATTCTTCGCGAAACCTTGCGCAAGCAGTCCGTCGCCACACTCAATCATTATCTTGAGCAAATTCACGAACTCGGTGGCGAACTGCCACTGTCCGATCTGCTCGTCACGATTACCCCGGAAATGAAGGCGCTTGCCGAGCATTCCACCGACCATTCTCCTCAACGTGCTGACGAGCCCTACCGTCGCGCGCTTTCCGGCATTTACGCGCGGGTCGCTGCCACCGCACGGACGCTCGATAGTGCCGAACCGGTCCGCCACGAGATCGCCCACGCCGAGCCTTACCTGACGCCAGAACAGTTGCGCCTCGATCTTAAGGTCATGGCCAGTTCGCTCAAACTCAACGGTAGCGGCACTCTGGCCGGCGGACGTCTGCGCCGTCTGATGCGTGCAGTACAGATTTTTGGCTTCCACCTGGCGCCAATCGATCTGCGCCAGAATTCTGAAGTCCATGCCCGTACCGTCGCCGAGCTGCTCGCCGGTGCCGGGCGTTATCCTGATTATGAGTCGCTTTCTGAAGTTGACCGCATCAAGCTGCTGATCGACGAAATCAGCACGCCGCGCCCGCTGTACTCTCGCTACCTCACTTATTCTGATGAGACTGTCGGCGAACTCGCTATTTTCTTTGCCGCCCGTGATTTGCGCGAAAAATATGGCGCCGACGCGCTGCCCAATTGCATCATCTCGAAGACCGATGGCGTCTCGGATCTGCTTGAGCTGGCTCTGCTACTCAAGGAAGCCGGTTTGCTGTTGCCCGGCCAGCAGCCCCGCCTTGACGTCAACGTCATCCCGCTCTTCGAAACCATCGAAGATTTGCAAAAGAGCGCGGCGACGATGGATGGTCTGTTCAATATCCCGGCTTTCCGCGAACTGATCGCCGGCCGTGGCAATGAGCAGGAAGTCATGCTCGGCTACTCGGACAGCAACAAGGACGGCGGCTTCCTGACCTCCGGCTGGGAGCTTTACAAAGCCGAAATTGAACTGGCCAAGGTGTTCAGACGCCACAACGTTCGCCTGCGCCTGTTTCACGGCCGTGGCGGCTCGGTCGGTCGCGGCGGCGGCCCGACCTATCATGCCATTCTTGCCCAGCCGGTCGGTGCCGTCTCCGGACAAATCCGTTTGACCGAGCAGGGCGAAGTGATTTCCACCAAATACGGCAATCCCGATACCGGCCGGCGTAATCTCGAAGTACTACTTGCGGCAACCCTCGAAGCCAGTCTGACTGACCACGAAAACAAGGTTGAACCTGCCGAACAGTTCCACGGAATTATGGATGAGCTCTCGGCACGCGCCTTCAACGCCTACCGGGGTCTGGTTTACGAGACGCCGGGTTTCACCACTTACTTCCGGCAGGCAACGGTGGTTTCGGAAATCGCCTTGCTCAATATCGGCAGCCGCCCTGCGTCACGCAAGGCATCAGAGCGCATTGAAGATCTCCGCGCCATTCCCTGGGTCTTCAGCTGGGCTCAATGCCGCCTGATGCTGCCCGGCTGGTACGGCTTCGGTTCTGCGGTCGACGGTTATTTGGTGGCTAATCCTGGCGGCCTGACAACGCTGCGCCGCATGCTCAAATCCTGGCCCTTCTTCCAAAGCCTGCTTTCCAACATGGATATGGTGCTGGCTAAAACCGACCTTGCCATTGCCTCACGCTATACCGAACTGGTCGGCGATGTCGGCCTGCGCGAACGCATCTTCGGCCAGATCAAGGCCGAATGGGCATTGACCCGTAAGCACCTGCTCGCCATCCTTGAGCACGACGATTTTCTAGACGGCAATCTCCCGCTTAAGCGTTCACTTCAGCTACGCTCGCCCTACATTGACCCGCTCAATCACCTGCAGGTGGAATTGCTCAAGCGCCATCGTGCCGGTGAGACTGACGAGCGTGTCGCGCGTGGCATCCATCTATCGATCAATGGCGTGGCTTCAGGCTTGCGCAACAGCGGTTAACTCTCAAAAATGCCCAAGCCAATAAGTCGTACAGTTTTTTTTGTTTCTGATAGCACTGGTCTCACTGCCGAAGCACTTGGCCACAGCCTGATGGGTCAGTTTGAACAAGTGGAATTCAAGCAGATCCGGATTCCATTTCTCGATGACATGGAGAAAGCCAGGGATGCTGTCGCGCGGATTAATGCGCAAGGCGAAAAAG
This sequence comes from Dechloromonas sp., assembly GCA_011391255.1. Taxonomy (GTDB): domain Bacteria; phylum Pseudomonadota; class Gammaproteobacteria; order Burkholderiales; family Rhodocyclaceae; genus Azonexus. The sequence continues at coordinate 66,511 of JAABQV010000009.1, read as the reverse complement.
ATGGCATGCGGTCGATTGTTTTCTCGACTCTGGTCAATCAGGAAATTTCCGATGTCGTGCATGCTGCCGACGCCTACAGCCTCTCATTCTTCGAGAATTTCCTGGTGCCGCTGGAGAAAGAACTGGGTCTGCAATCCAGCCACACGATTGGTCGCTCACGGGATTCGACGGACAGCTCCGACTACAAAAAGCGGATAGAGGCAATCAACTACACGCTGGCACACGATGACGGTATTACCGACCGCGACCTGGCTGAGGCTGACGTCATTCTGGTGGCGGTCTCGCGCTGCGGTAAAACACCAACCTCGCTCTATCTGGCGATGCAGTTCGGCCTGAAAGTCGCCAATTTCCCGCTGATTCCCGAAGACTTTGATCGTGGTTACCTGCCCAGTAGTCTGGAAAGGTATCGCAGCAAACTTTTCGGCCTGACGATACAGCCTGAGCGGCTCAACCAGATACGTGAAGAGCGACGTGCGGCAAGCAAATATGCCTCGCTGGCCAACTGTCGTTACGAGATTATCGAAGCAGAAAATATGATGCTTCGCGAGGGGATACGCTGGCTTGATTCTTCAACCAAATCAATCGAAGAAATTTCCACAACTATCCTGCAAGAACTTAACCTACGCTGATTTCCGGCGCAGGTTCTCGTAAAGACAAACCGCCGCTGCGGCGGCTACGTTGAGCGACTCCATGCCGCCGGGCATCGGAATACGGATTTTTAGTTGGGCGGTGGCCAGTAATTCCGGACGAACCCCCTGCCCTTCGGCGCCGAAAATCCAGGCCAATGAACCCGACCATTTAGCCTCGTAAAGCGAGGTCGCCTGTTCCAGCGTGGTCACTGCCGTTGTGCCGCGATAATCCGCCATAAAGCCGGCAAGGTCGATGTCTTCGTGGATGGCCAAGGCAAACTGCGCGCCCTGCCCGGCACGCAAGGCTTTCGGCGACCACGGCGAGGCACAGCCCGGTGACAGCAAGGCTTGCCTGATACCGACCGCTGCCGCCGTTCGCAGTAAGGTGCCAAGGTTGCCGGGATCCTGAATGCCATCCAACAAAATGGCATCATTTTCAATGTTGACCGTAACATTACCGCTCGGCAGTTTTGCCAGCGCCAGCAAGCCGCTGGGCGTATCGACCAGGCCGAGATCGCGCATCAGGCTGTCGGAAATCGTTAACGCTTCCCGCCCCGCAATCAGCGCGGCGAATTCGGGATTGTTGATGGCTGATTTGGCAATCACCAAAGTCTCGACTGCGCCGAATTGCTCTTCGTAAGCGGTCAGCAGATGGGCGCCATCAAGTAGTGTGCAACCGGCTTTCCGGCGCTCGCGCCCGGATTCGGCGAGTCGCTTCAGCGTCTTGAAAAAGGGGTTGTCGCGCGACTGGATCAGCTTCATAACAACGATAACTGCCTGGCAACCGGTGCGAAGCTGCGCCGATGCACCGGTGATGCGCCATGGCTTTCAAGCGCCTTGAAATGCGCTGCCGTCGGGTAGCCCATGTGACGATCAAAGCCGTATTGCGGATAGCGCTCGTGCAAGACCAGCATTTCAGCATCCCGAACGGTCTTGGCGAGGATGGAGGCGGCAGCGATAGAAGCAATTTTTCCATCACCCTTGATCACCGCCTCGCAGGGAATATCGAGTTGCGGGCAGCGATTGCCATCGACCATCCCACTCGTTGGACGAAGCGCCAGGCCGGCAACAGCTCGTTGCATGGCAAGCATCGTTGCGTGCAGGATATTGATGTGATCAATTTCTTCGACCGATGCTGAGGCCACCGACCAGGCCAGCGCGCGCTCACGGATCAATAGCGCCAGCGCATCGCGCCGTTTCTTGCTCAGTTTTTTGGAATCATTCAGCCCGTGAATTGGCCGTAAGGGGTCGAGAATAACGGCTGCTGCTACCACCGTTCCTGCCAAAGGTCCACGCCCCGCCTCGTCAATGCCACAAACCAGGCCATCAGGAACGATCAGTTCAGGCATTCAATAACGGCATTGGCAGCCTTCTCGGCAGTGTTCTGACGTAATTGCAGGTGAATTTCGGTGAAGGTTTCGGCGACCTTTTCGGCATTCGCCTTGTCTTCATACAGATTTACCAGTGCTTCTGCAAGATTTTCCGGTGTTGCCTGATCCTGCAGGATTTCCGGCACCACAGAGCGCCCGGCAAGAATATTGGGCAGCCCGACAAATGGCTGGTAGGCCATGCGTTTCATGATCCAGTACGAGAGCTTGGCGATTTTGTAGGTAATCACCATCGGCCGCTTGATCAAGGCCGCTTCCAGAGTGGCCGTACCGCTCGCCACGAGCGAGACATCAGCAGCGCCAAGGGCATCCTGGGCGTGTCCAAAAAGCAGGCGAAACGGAATGTCACCCGCATCCTGCGTGTAGATTGCCATCTCGAACTGCAGCCTTGTTTCGCGCGTGGTTAGCGGAACGACAAATTGCGCATTGGGCAACAGGCGTTCACGGATAATTTTGGCTGTTTGGACGAAAGTTTCTGCCATGGCTTCCAGTTCGCCCTTGCGACTACCGGGCAGGAGGGCAAAAACCGGAATGTCACGCGGCATGAAAAGCTTTTCGCGCACCAGGAGCATCTTGGTTTCCAGCGGAATAATGTCGGCCAGCGGATGCCCGACGTAGGTCACTGGAATATTTTCTTTTTCGTAGAGCGCCGGCTCCATCGGAAACAGCGCCAATACCCGGTTGACCGCACGACCGATCTTCTTGATTCGCCCGCCACGCCAGGCCCAGATTGATGGACTGACGTAATGGATGGTCGGCAGACCAGCAGCCTTGAGATCGGTTTCCAAACCAAGATTGAAGTCGGGCGCATCGACGCCGATAAAAATATCCGGCCGCAGATCGAGCAGGCGCTTCTTCAACTGCCGACGAATACCGGCAATCTCGCGGTAATGCTTGAGCGCATCCCAATACCCCATGACCGAGAGCTTTTCCATCGGCCACCAGCTATCAAAGCCTTGTGCCTGCATCTTCGGCCCACCGATCCCGTAAAACACGGTATCGGGAAGCTTGGCCTTCAAGGCAGTCATCAAATGACTAGCGAGTAGATCGCCTGATGCCTCTCCCGCCACCATGGCGATCCTGACGACGCTTCCCATTAGCGAATAATGCCTCGCTTGGAAACCGCCAGAAAGTCGACAAAACGCTGCACATCCGGCTGCGTTTTGGCTTCCTCAGCCAACTTTAGCTTGGCTTCTTCGAGCAACAAACCGGATTTATACAAGGTGCGGTAAGCATGCTTGAGCGCACTCAGGGACTCACTGGTAAAGCCACGGCGCTTCAAGCCCTCAACGTTAATACCGTAAGGCTGCGCAGTATTCCCGGCGGCCATCAGGTAAGGCGGGACATCCTGCAAAACGACGGTGCCGACTGCGGTCATCACATGCGCGCCAACCCGGCAAAACTGATGCACACCGGTGTAACCACCCAGAATCGCCCAGTCTTCAACAACGACATGGCCTGCTAGTTGTGCATTGTTGGCAAAGGTGGTTTTGTTGCCGACCTGGCAATCATGGGCAATATGTACATAAGCCATGATCCAGTTGTCGTCGCCAACCCGGGTGACACCGGCATCCTGCGCTGTGCCCAGATTAAGCGTGCAAAATTCGCGGATCGTGTTGCGATCACCAATCTCAAGACGAGTCGGTTCGCCGGCGTATTTTTTGTCCTGCGGGACTTCGCCCAGGGAAGAAAACTGAAAAATCCGGTTCTCCCGCCCAATTCGGGTGTGTCCCTTGATGACGACATGCGGCCCGATTATCGTGTTTTCGCCAATCTCAACATCAGCGCCGATGATCGAATAGGGGCCAATTTCAACGCCGGTAGCGATCTTGGCACGCGGATCAACAATAGCGGTCGGATGAATCATCTCAGACATCACGTTTGGCGCACATCAAATTGGCTTCAGCAACGACTTGTCCGTCAACCCGCGCCTCGGCCTTGTATTTCCAGATGCCGCGCATGTGACGAACAATTTCAACGTGCAGATGCAGCTGATCACCGGGCATGACTGGCTTTTTGAAGCGGCAGTCATCAATCCCGACAAAATAAAACACCGAGTTCGGATCCGGCTTGGACTCCATCGTTTTGAATGACAGGATTCCGGCGGCCTGTGCCAGCGCTTCCATGATCAGCACGCCAGGCATCACCGGATGATGCGGAAAATGCCCGACAAAATAAGGCTCGTTAATCGTGATATTTTTGTAGGCATGAATTGACTTACCCGGCTCGACTTCAAGTACGCGGTCAACGAGCAGGAATGGATAACGGTGCGGTAAGTGCTCTAAAATTTCATTAATATCCATTTTTAATCAATCCTTTATGTTGATATTTTTAAGTTGTTTCTCGAGTTCTGAGACGCGTTCGGCCAGCTTGGCTAAGTGGCGGATTTGCGCGGCATTGTGCAACCAGTGACTATGCTCTTCAAGCGGAAAAACGCTGGTGTATTGCCCCGGGCGGGTGATGCTCTTCATGACCAGCGAACCGCCGGAAATTACCGCACCAGAGGCAATCGTGACATGACCGGCAATCATCGCTGCGCCACCAATTGTCACGTTATCCTGCAAGGTCACACTACCGGCAATCGCGGCACAGGCTGCGATCACGCAATGCTTGCCAATAACGCAGTTGTGGCCGATCTGAATCTGATTATCAATCTTGCAGCCATCACCAATCAGTGTGTCGTCGAGAGCACCACGGTCAACCGTCGTACTGGCACCAATTTCCACATCATCGCCAATAATGACCCGACCGATCTGCGGGATCTTGATCCACTGGCCGGCATCTGGTGCAAAACCAAAGCCATCGGCACCAATTACCACGCCTGAATGAATAATGGCCTGACGACCAATCGAACAACCGGAATAAACGCTAACGTTCGGATAAAGAATACTGCCCGCACCGATCGTCACATCATCAGCCAACACACAGCCGGCATGAACAACAACCTTGTCGCCCAATTTGACATTTTTGCCGATACTGACATTCGGCCCGATGCTCACACTGGTGGGAAGCACCGACGCACTGACCACCGATGAGTGAACACCGCCAGTTTCAGCGCGAGCTGGATTCAGCAACGTCGCCAGGCGGGCAAAGTAGGCGTAGGGATTTTTGGTGACAATGCGCGGCAAATCAACGGCGTCAGAAAAATCAGGAGACACGATGACGGCCGATGCTTTGGTCGTTTGCAGCTGCGCCTTATACTTCAAATTGGCCAAAAAACCAATTTTACCTTCACCAGCAGAGGCCAAAGTCGCAACTTGGTGAATCTGCGTTTGCGCATCACCAAATACATCGCCGCCCAAACGGGCGGCGATTTCAGCGAGAGAAAGAACGACACCCGCGGATGCAGGCATTATTTACCTTCGGCGAGTGCCTTGATCACGCGATCGGTCATATCCAGCTTGGGACTGACCCAAACCACGTCCTGTAAAACAAGATCAAATTTTTCTGCTTCGGCAATTTGCTTGATCGCCCGGTTGGCTTTCTCGATCACCGCAGCATTCTCTTCATTCTGGCGCAGATTTAGGTCTTCGCGGAATTCACGCTGCTTTCTCTGAAACTCACGGGAGAGCTCGCCAAATTCCTTTTCTTTGGAACGACGATCACTCTCAGCCATGGTCACCGAGTTTTTCTCAAGATTCTCCTGCAAACCCTGAAGCTGCTTGGCCATTTTTTGAAGATCCTGGTCACGCCGCGAGAACTCGCCTTCAAGCTTCTTGGCGGCCTTCTGCGCAGCCGGCGCATCGCGGAAAATACGCTGCGTATTGACGTAACCCACCTTCAACTCGGAGGCGCCAACGCCAGTCACGAACAAGGCCGACATCAACGATGCGAGAACGAGGGATTTAGCTTTCAACATGACACTCCTGAATCAAAATGTATTACCCAACTGGAACTGGAAGGACTCGGCTTTATCGCCATCCTGTTTATTAAGCGCCTGACCAAAACTGAATTTAAGCGGGCCGACCGGCGAAATCCAGGCCGCCGAGATACCCGTAGAATATCGTAAATCACTGACTGAGATGTTTTGATTCTGAGCAAAAACCTGGCCGGCATCGAAAAACACGCCCATTCTCAAGCTCTTTTCCATACCCGGAACGCCCCACAGCACCTCAGCATTACCAACAATACGTCGCGTACCACCCGTACTAGCATCATTGGCGTCCCGTGGGCCCAAGCTACCCGCCTTGTAACCACGTACCGTATTGACACCGCCTGCGTAAAAATTCTTGTAGAAAGGCAAAACATTCGTTTCGCCGTAACCGTCGGCATAACCCAAGTCACCGTTGAGCATCAAGGTAAATGCCTTGCTCAGCGGGAAATACTGTTGAACTTGGTAAGTGGCACGGTAGAAAGTCAAATCGCCGCCGGGAATCGCAACCTCAAGCCCAGCTTTTTGAAAGCGCCCTGCCGTTGGGAATAGAAAACTGTCTTTACCGTCACTCACCCAATTCACTGAAAGCGGAAGGGTCAGGTTGGCCCCCGGGTAGGTGGTGGCAAAATCCTTATAGCGCTGGGCGCTATTTTCAAAAGTCTCGATCTCCGTTAGATCAATACCCGCTCCAAACGTGAGCGATTGTTTCTCGCTGATCGGGAATCCAAAGCGCAAGCCAGCACCTGTCGATTGCGTTTTGTAAGGAGAAACAGCGGTCCTTGTTGAATCCAACTTGCGGTGATAAACGTCAAAACCTTGACTAACGCCATCCTTTGTGAAGTATGGGTTGGTGTAAGAAAAAGAATAAACCGTATTTATTTTGCTGGTGTTGACCTGGATACCGACGTTGTTACCGCTACCCATGAAGTTGTTTTGGGCGATAGAGCCGGAAACCACGATGCCTTCTGTACTGGAGAAACCGAGACCTAACATAAGATTCCCCGTTGGCTTCTCGACAACATTCATATTGACGTCAATCTGGTCTGAGGTTCCCTGAACTGCAGGCGTTTCTACAGCTACCTCAGAAAAGAAACCAAGGCGATCGAGACGAGTCTTTGAGGCAGTGACACGGTCGGCATCGTACCAGCCACCTTCCATCTGACGCATTTCACGACGAATGACTTCATCGCGGGTTTTTGTGTTGCCGGAGACGTTCAAGCGTCTTACGTAAACCCGCTTGCCGGGGTCAATAAAGATAGTAAAAGCGACTTGGCGTTTTTCCTTGTCGACTTCCGGCGCCGCGTTGACGTTGGCAAAGGCATAACCCTCTTTACCAAGACGCTCACTGATCGCCTTGGTCGTTCCATTGAGGCGCTCGCGCGAGAACACGTCGCCGGGCTTAAGTGAAACCAGGGCGCGAAGATCATCTTCCGGAACCGAGAAATCGCCGGCAATTTTGACCGACGAAACCTGGTAACGCTCGCCCTCACTGACATTGGCGGTGATGAAAACATCCTGCTTGTCAGGCGAGATCGAGACTTGAGTTGATTCAACATTAAACTCGAGATAGCCCCGGTTCATGTAGAAGGATTTCATTTTCTCCAGGTCAGCCGAGAGTTTCTGGCGCGAATACTGATCGTTCTTGGTGTACCAGGTAAGCAGACCGGGTGTCGTTAACTCCATCAGCCCAACCAGCTCTTTTTCCTTGAAGGCTTTGGCACCAACAATATTTATTTGCTTGATGCGTGCCGCTGCACCTTCTTCAATATTGAAATTAATACCGACCCGATTACGCTCTAGCGGCGTAACTGTCGTCGTGATAGCTACAGCGTATTTGCCGCGTGTCAGGTATTGGCGCTTGAGTTCCTGCTCAGACTTTTCGAGTTGCGCACGGTCAAAGATGCGCCCCTCGGCGATACCCGCTTCCTTGAGCGCCTTAACGATAACGGCGTTATCAAATTCCTTGAGACCAACAAAGTTGATTTTTGCAATGGCCGGGCGCTCCTGCACCACTACAACCATTACATTGCCCTCAACCTCAATCCGCACATCCTTGAAGAAACCGGTAGCAAAAAGCGTTTTAATCGACTGGGCAGCTTTTTCGTTATTCAGCATGTCACCCACCTTGACCGGCAGATAGCTGAATACCGTACCCGCCTCAGTACGCTGGATACCTTCAACGCGAATATCTTTGACCGCGAATGGCTCGAAAGCAAACGCGGGTAGCGTAAATGCGCTGGCAATCAGGACAGATAACAGGGATTTCTTAATCATTTAGCCAGAAACCAGGCGATTTATATCGTTAAAAAAAGCGAAAGCCATCAAGGTGAACAGGATGGCCATTCCGAAGCGCTGACTCAATTCCATTGCCCGCTCCGACAGTGGACGTCGCCTTACAGCCTCTATCGCATAATACAACAAATGCCCCCCATCCAGAACCGGAATGGGCAGTAGATTAAGCACGCCAAGACTAATACTGAGCAGCGCCATGAATTTGAGATAGTAATCAAGGCCGAGGCGCGCTGATTGCCCGGCGTAATCCGCAATCGTCACCGGCCCCGAAAGATTTTTCCAGGAAACCTCACCGGTTAGCATTTTGCCCATCATGGTTAGCGTAAAAACTGACTTATCCCAGGTTTCGCCAATCGCCTTGGCGCCGGCCGCGAAAAATCCATAACTGACAAAGCTTCGCAATTCACGACGACTTTCGGCCGTTTCGGCCACCGCAACGCCAACTTTACCAACCTGACGACCGCGTTCGGAAACCATGTTGGGAACCACGTCAATCAAGACAGTTTGCTCGTGACGACTAATTTCAAGGCGGAGCGTTTGTCCATCCGAGTCGCGAACCTCGCGCACAAAATCGAACCAGGTGCTTACCTCAACTCCGTTGATTATAAGAACCGTATCACCAACCTGCAGGCCAGCTTGCTCGGCGGGGCCGCCAGGTGACACTTTGCCGATCACCGGCGGAATATTCGGACGGAAAAACTGGATACCAAGACGACCGAGCGCATCCCCTTCCCAGCCCTGCTCTCCTGCAGCCGTTAGCGGAAGCTGAAGGATGGCAATTTCTTGTTGCTGATTAATAATTTCAAGTTGAACGCTCTCCTGATCTGTCGCTTTTTGCAACAGCAACCAGCGGAAATCGTCCCAGGTAGCAACTGTCTGACCATCAACTGCGCGCACCTGATCACCGTTCTGAATACCCGCCATGGCAGCCGGCGTGCTGGCCGGCGGCGGACCAAGAACAGGCAGGAGTTCTTCACTCCCGTTCATGAAAATGGCCCAGTAGATAAGGATGGCGAGCGCAAAATTGGCTACTGGGCCGGCGGCAACGATAAAACTGCGCTTACCCAGCGTTTGGCGGTTGAAGGCGCGATGGCGCTCATCTTCAGCCACTTCACCTTCACCTTCATCAAGCATTTTGACGAAGCCGCCGAGCGGAATTGCCGCCACTGCCCATTCGGTACGGTCAACGCCGTATTTGCGTTGAAACACAGTCGGGCCAAAACCGACTGAAAAACGCAGAACCTTGACCTTGCAATAGCGCGCGGCAAGGTAATGGCCTAACTCGTGAACCACCACAAGAACGCCAAGAACGACGATAAATGCGAGCAGGTAAAGGGGAAAATTACTCACGTAGAAAACTGCTTTTTGATCAATTGATGTGCCGTCAGCCTGGCCTCGGCATCAGCGGCGAGAACATCACCGAGACTTCCTTCCGGGCCTCCCGGCAGCTGCGTCAGCACGGTTTCGATCAATCTGGAAATATTAATGAAGGCCAATTTTCGATCAAGAAAGGCAGCGACGGCAACCTCGTTAGCGGCGTTCAAGATCGCCGGCGCCGTGCCACCTTCACGCAAGGCATCGTAGGCAAGTGCCAGGCACGGGAAACGTTCGAAATCCGGCGGATAGAAATCGAGTCGGGCAATTTTAAATAAATCGAGCGCTTCGACGCCCGAGGCAATCCGTTCAGGGTAAGCCAGCGCATAGGCAATCGGCGTGCGCATGTCGGGATTACCCATTTGCGCAAGCACCGAACCATCGTTGTAGGCCACCGCCGAGTGAATCACACTCTGCGGATGAATAACCACTTGAATTTTCTCGGGCGCTGCAGCAAAAAGCCAATGGGCTTCGATGACTTCTAGGCCTTTGTTCATCATGCTGGCTGAATCAACCGAAATTTTCGGGCCCATCACCCAGTTTGGGTGTGCGCAGGCCTCCTCCGGCGTTACTTGATGCAAATCAGCCAGCGCCTTTTCGCGGAACGGGCCACCCGACGCGGTTAACAGGATGCGCTGCACGCCGCAGGCTTCGAGCCCCCGGGAGAAATCCGTCGGCAGCGCCTGGAGAATCGCATTGTGCTCGCTGTCGACTGGTAGAAGCTGTGCACCGGATTCCTTGATAGCGTGCATAAAAAGCTCGCCCGCCATGACCAGGACTTCCTTGTTGGCCAGCATTACCTTCTTGCCGGCACGCGCCGCCGCCAGGGTTGGCTCAAGACCGGCGGCCCCGACGATTGCGGCCATCACGGCATCGACTTCCGGCGCCGATGACATCTCGACCAAGGCCTCAACGCCGTAGAGTACTTCGGTTGCTAAACCCGCCGAGCGACAGAGTGCAGCAAGTTGATCGGCCAACACAGCATCGCGAACAACAGCAAAGCGCGGCGTGAATTCACGACATTGCTCAAATAATTTATCTAGCTGACTATGGGCGCAAAGTGCATAAGCGACGTAGCGATCCGGATGTCTGCGCATGACATCCAGGGTACTGATACCAATCGACCCGGTTGAACCAAGAACAGTTATGCGTTGCACTATTTGGCGCCAATGGTGGCTAACCATAGCAAGGCAATGATCGGCATCGTCGAGGTCAGGCTGTCGATACGGTCAAGAATGCCACCATGACCGGGCAAAATATTGCTGCTGTCCTTGATCCCTGCTTGGCGTTTGAGCATGGACTCGTAAAGATCGCCAATGATGCTGATTGCCGTAATCGCGATCAGCGCGAGAACCCAAAGCGGAAGTCCCAGCGGTGCATAGCCGGTTGCAAAACGCACACTCAGCCCGTAGATAATGACGCCGATGCCCGCACCAATCGCACCCTCCCAGGTTTTGCCAGGGCTGATACTGGGAGCCAGCTTGTGCTTGCCGAATTTTTTCCCGGAAAAATAGGCGGCGACGTCCGCCATCCAGACTACCGAGAAAAGAGCCAGAAGAATGCCTGGTCCGGCGATCCGCAATTGAACCAGCGCCAGCCAGGTTGGAAAAAGAACAATCACCCCGGTGATCAACCCTGCTGTGCCGGAACCCAGTGCCCAACGTGCCCGCAGCCAGAGGGGAATCAGGAAACACCAAAAAACAGCGGAAACCGCGTAGACCGCAATCACCCAAGGGCTGGCGAAATTCCCCCCGGCGTTTGCCCCGATAGCATCCGGCGCCAGTAGCGAAATGCCAGAACAGGTCAGCGCAAACAACAGGCCAAGCAGACGCCTCTGAATCTCGCTCCAACGTAGCAAGGCACCCCATTCCCAGGCACCGATACCAACCACAGCCGCCATCAACAGCGCCCAATGCGCTTGTGACAAATAAAACAAGCTGGGCAATAACAGTCCAAGCAAAACCAGCGCAGTAATGACGCGCGTTCTAAGCATCGCTTGCACCGGGCAACTGTTCGCTAGTTCTGCCAAAGCGTCGTTCGCGATGCTGATAGGAAAGAATTGCCTTGTCGAACTCTGCCGTATCAAAAGCCGGCCAGAGCGTTTCGGTAAAATACAGTTCGGTATAAGCCAGTTGCCAGAGGAGGAAATTACTGATCCGCTCCTCGCCGCCAGTGCGAATGAACAAGTCCGGCTCCGGTGCAAAAGCCATTGAAAGGAAAGGCTCAAGATCAGCCTCACTCCAGTCATCCTGTTTTTCAGGGCAAGCGGCGATCATCCGGTTTACGCCTTGAATGATGTCCCAGCGCCCGCCGTAGTTAGCGGCAATGGTCAGATCAAGTTTGGTATTGCCCGCTGTTTTTTGCTCGGCATCACGTATCAGGCCTTGCAGGGATTGATCGAAGCGCGAAAGGTCGCCAATCACCCGCAGGCGAATGCCATTGCGATCTAGCTTTTCCACTTCCTGCTCAAGCGCCTTGACAAACAATTGCATCAGCAATGTCACCTCTTCTTGCGGTCGACGCCAGTTTTCAGAGCTAAAAGCGAACAAGGTCAGATAGCGAATATTTCGTTCAAGGCAGGCGCGAACCATTTCCCGAACCAGTTCGACACCCTTGGCATGTCCAGCAAAGCGCGGTAGAAAGCGCTTTTTTGCCCAGCGGCCGTTGCCGTCCATAATCACGGCAACGTGCTCAGGCACGGCCGCAGCCTGCGGAATTTGGCGCGTTGAACTGGAGAAAAAAGCCATTAAGGGCTTAGCTACACCTGCATCAGCTCGGCCTCTTTATAGGCGAGCATTTTGTCAACTTCAGCAACGTATTTATCAGTGAATTTCTGGACCTCATCCTGCGCCTTGCGCTCGTCATCCTCGGGGATTTCATGCTTTTTCAAAGCATCCTTGAGATGGGCGTTGGCATCGCGACGCAAATTGCGCAAGGCAATTTTGGTATCTTCACCTTCGTTCTTTACCACTTTGATCAAGTCACGCCGACGCTCTTCTGTCAAAGCCGGCATCGGCACGCGAATCAAGTCACCTTGTGATGAAGGATTCAAACCCAGATCGGAGTCACGAATCGCTTTTTCAACCTTTTGCAACATGGGCTTTTCCCAAGGCTGCACACCAATGGTTCGGGCATCGACCAGAGTAATGTTGGCTACCTGATTGACCGGCACCAAGGAACCGTAATAATCAACTTGCACGTGATCGAGCAAACCAACGTGTGCGCGGCCGGTGCGCACTTTTTGCAGGTCAAGCTTGAGCACTTCAAGCGACTTTTGCATTTTTCCTTCGAGGGTCTTTTTGAGTTCGGCAATCATCCCATCGTCCTTCAATAATAAACCAGCGTGCCTTCGCTTTCTCCAAGCACTATGCGCTTCAGAGCGCCGGCCTTGAAGATGGAAAACACATTGATCGGTAATTTTTGATCGCGACACAGCGCGAAGGCTGTCGCATCCATCACTGCCAGATTTTTTGAGATCGCTTCGTTGAAACTGATCTGATCATAGCGTGTTGCAGAGGGGTCTTTTTTCGGATCAGCCGTATAAATGCCGTCCACCTTGGTCGCCTTCAGTACAATTTCAGCACCGATTTCCGAGCCGCGCAATGCTGCTGCGGTGTCGGTTGTAAAGAAGGGATTGCCCGTGCCAGCGCCGAAAATAACCACCTTCCCTTCTTCCAGGTAGCGGATTGCCTTGCCGCGAATGTAGGGCTCGACTACCTGTTCAATATTCAGCGCAGACTGCACGCGGGCATTGAGACCACCTTGGCGCATAGCGTCCGAGAGTGCCATAGCATTCATCACCGTCGCCATCATGCCCATGTAGTCAGCGGTCGCTCGATCCATCCCGGTAGCCGTACCGGCCATGCCGCGAAAGATATTGCCACCGCCGATAACCACGCCGATTTCCACACCCATGTCAGCGACCGCCTTGATCTCTCCGACAATTGCCGCAATCGTTTGCGGGTTGATGCCGTAGGCGTCGTTACCCATCAGGGCCTCGCCGGAGAGTTTCAGGAGAATTCGCTTGTATTTGGGTGCGGTCATCGCGTTACTCCTACTGATTACTTCTTGGCAGCAGCGGCAGCAGCTTGGGCAGCAACTTCAGCAGCAAAGTCGTCAACCTTCTTTTCAATGCCCTCGCCTACCACAAACAGTGCGAACCCAGCGACCGAGGCATTTTTGGATTTCAGCAGTTGTTCAATGGTTTGCTTGCCATCGGCAGCCTTGACAAAGACTTGGCCAAGCAGCGTTACGTCTTTCAGATACTTCTGAACCGTACCTTCAGCAATCTTTTCCAGCATGGCTTCCGGCTTGCCAGCTTCGCGAGCTTTTTCGATGGCAATACGACGCTCGGTATCAAGCAGTTCAGCGGAAACACCTGAAGAATCGACTGATTTCGGCTTGGAGGCAGCAATGTGCATAGCCAGATCCTTGCCCAGTTGCTCATCACCACCGACCACATCAATCACAACACCGACCTTGGCGCCGCCGTGAATGTAAGAAACCAGCGTGCCTTTGGCTTCGAAACGGGCAAAACGACGGATCGACATGTTTTCGCCAATCTTGCCAACCAGTGCGGAGCGGGTCGACTCAACCGTGCCCTCGCCCATTGGCAGTGCCGACAGCGCAGCGACATCAGCCGGGTTGTTTTCAGCAACCAGTTTGGCGGAGCCATTAGCCAGCGCGATAAATTCGTCATTCTTGGCGACGAAATCGGTTTCGCTATTCACTTCGACGATCGAGCCAAGTTTGCCATCAGCGGAAATACTGACTGCAACGATGCCTTCAGCAGCAATCCGGGAAGCGGCCTTGCTTGCCTTGTTGCCGAGTTTGACGCGAAGAATTTCTTCAGCCTTGACCATGTCGCCATCGGCTTCGGTCAATGCTTTTTTACATTCCATCATCGGCGCGTCGGTCTTGCCGCGCAGTTCTGCCACCATGCCTGCGGTAATTGCCGCCATATTTTTTCTCCTGAGCTTTAAAACAGACGGGGTCTTGCGCCCCGCCTTTTTTCAACCTGAAACCAGCTTACTCAGCCGCTTCTACGACTTCAACGAATTCATCATCGCCATTTGCAGCAGCAACAATTTCTTGAAGTACTTGGCTACGACCTTCGAGGATGGAATCAGCTATGCCGCGAGCGTAAAGACGAATCGCACGCGAAGAGTCATCGTTACCCGGAATGACATAAGCCACACCTTCAGGTGAGTGATTGGTATCGACGACGCCGATCACCGGAATGCCGAGCTTGCCAGCTTCGGTGATACCAATTTTGTGGTAGCCAACGTCAATCACGAAGATCGCATCCGGCAGGCCATTCATTTCCTTGATGCCACCGATGGATTTTTGCAGCTTTTCCATTTCGCGGCGGAAGGTCAAGGCTTCCTTCTTCGGCATACGCTCAAGATCGCCGGCTTCGACAGCAACTTCCATGTCTTTCAGACGCTTGATTGAGGTCTTTACCGTCTTGAAGTTAGTCAACATGCCACCCAACCAACGCTGGTCAACATAAGGCACGCCAGCGCGTTGCGCTTCTTCAGCAATGATTTCACGAGCCTGGCGCTTGGTGCCAACGAAAAGCACGTTGCCGCGATTGGCAGACAGCTTCTTAACGAAAGCCGAGGCTTCGTTGTACTTGGTAAGCGTCTTTTCGAGATTGACGATGTGAATTTTGTTACGGGCACCGAAGATATATGGTGCCATTTTCGGGGACCAGAAACGGGTTTGGTGACCGAAGTGAACACCCGCCTCCAGCATTTCGCGCATAGTAATAGCCATACTAAAACTCCTTTAAGGGTTGAACCTCCATCCGCCTGAAACGCCCGCCATTATTAGATTCTGGCGAACACCCTTAATCGGCGGATGTGTGGATTTTGGTTGTGCGCACTTGGCTCACAACCGTTTAATCAAGCTTTCAGGCTTGGAAAAACTTTTCGATTATAGCAAAAGCCAGTCTACAACCCAAGCTCAATACGCATTTTGCTTGAGTGAAAGTAGTTGCAACATACGCCCAAGATAAGGTTGCCAGTCAGGCATCTGCAAGCCGAAATCTGACTCCAGCTTGCCGCAATCGAGCCGGGAGTTAAGTGGGCGCTTTGCCGGCGTCGGATAGCCGCTAGTCGGAATGCCATGGATATCGCCAGCCATCATGCGCAGATCGAATCCAGGAGTCGCCGATGCCATCGTCAGAATACTTCGGGCGAAGCCATGCCAGCTGAGCGGATTTGCAGCAGCCAAATGGTATATCCGGTGCTCGACAGGACTCATCTTTTGTCCCTGTTGCAAGGCCCCTAATGCCAGGCCGGTTACGGTTGCAATCAGCGCGGCCGGTGTCGGGCTGCCAATCTGGTCATCAACGACATTCAGCGACTCCTTATCGGCTGCCAGACGCAGGATGGTTTTGACAAAGTTTCCGCCTCGCGCGCCGAATACCCAACTCGTACGAAAGACCACGGAACGGCAGTTGACCGCAGCAATCGCTACTTCGCCGGCCAGTTTGCTCTGACCGTAAATACTTTGCGGATTGGGAAGATCACTTTCCAGATACGGCAACGCTTTGCTTCCATCAAAAACGTAATCGGTTGAATAGTGGATCAGTAATGCATTAAGCCGCGCAGCCTCCTCTGCCAGCAGCCCGGGTGCCTCGCCGTTGATCCGCATGGCCAGTTCCGGCTCGCTTTCAGCCCGGTCGACAGCGGTGTAAGCCGAGGCATTGACGATAACCGCAGGTTTAACCTGCCTGACCACGGAGCGCAGCTGATCAAAGTCGCCAAGGTCGCACGTATCACGGCCGCAAGCGACAAGATTTCCGTGCGGTGCCAGCGAACGCTGCAGTTGCCAACCGACCTGCCCGTTTTTTCCCAGCAGCAGTATGGTCATCGAAATATCCCCGTTAAAAGTGCTGGATTATGCCATCCAAGGCATCATCCGTTGTTTTGACGGAAGCAGTGGAAGTCGGGAATTCAGCTAAAATCAGTCCATTCAATTTACCCACTATCAGGATTTTCATGGGCATTCCAATCAAGACGCCAGCCGAAATCGAAAAAATGCGCGTCGCCGGCCGCCTCGCCTCCGAATTGCTTGACTACATCGAACCCTTCGTAAAAGCCGGCGTTACAACCGGCGAAATTGACCGTCTTTGCAACGAGTACACCGTCAATGTGCAACAAGGCATATCGGCTCCGCTCAACTACGCGCCATCGGGCTACAAGCCCTATCCAAAAGCCATTTGCACCTCGGTTAACCATCAGGTTTGTCATGGCATTCCTGGAGATCGCATCCTCAAGGGCGGCGACATCATTAATGTCGACGTCACCCCGATCAAGGATGGTTACCACGGCGACAGTAGTCGCATGTTCATGATTGGCGAGCCGTCCATTCAGGCTAAACGCCTAAGTGAGATTACTTTTGATTGCCTGTGGCTAGGGATTTCAGTCGTGCGCCCCGGTGCACACTTCGGCGACATCGGCGCGATTATTCAAAAGTACGCAGAGAAAAACGGCTACTCGGTAGTTCGCGAGTTTTGCGGGCACGGCATTGGCGCCAAATTCCACGAGGAACCCCAGGTTACTCATTACGGCAAAGCTGGTACCGGACCAAAAATGGAGCCGGGTATGATTTTTACGATTGAGCCGATGATCAACGCCGGCAAGGCACCGATACGCGAACTGGCTGACGGCTGGACGATTGTTACCAAAGATCACAGCCTTTCTGCGCAATGGGAACACACCGTCCTCGTCACTGAAACCGGTTATGAGGTTTTAACGCAATCTGCCGGCTGCCGCCCCAAACCTGACTGGATCTCCTGATGGATCAGCTGATTGCAACACTGCGTGGTGAAGTCAAGGCTATGCAACAAACCTTACGCACTGACTATGAGCGAAGCAATGATGCGCGAGGGCTACTTATTGCGCGCAGCAATCAAGTCGATAAGGTCTTGCTTAAACTCTGGAACCACCTTGATTTTCCCCGCTCGCTGACGCTTGCTGCGGTCGGCGGGTACGGGCGCGGCGAGCTTTACCCGGCGTCAGATGTTGATTTGCTGATTCTCCTCACTCAGCCGGCTGAACCTCTATTGCAGGAGAAGCTGGAAAAACTGGTGGGGGCATTCTGGGATATTGGACTGGAAATCGGACATAGCGTCCGCACCATTCAAGAATGTCTCGATGAGGCCGGCAATGAAATTTCGGTGCAGACTGCTTTACTTGAAGCGCGTTTTCTTTCCGGCAACGAAAAACTGTTCGATACCTTTCAAAAACGCTTGCACGGCAACCTTGATCCACTGGTCTTTTTTGAAGCCAAGCGTCTCGAACAGCAGGAACGCTATCTTCGCTTTCACGAAACTCCCTACAACCTCGAGCCCAACTTTAAGGAAGCACCGGGTGGGTTGCGTGATCTGCAGATTATTTTCTGGGTCGCCAAGGCGGCCGGATTTGGAGACACTTGGGAAGATCTTCAGCGTAACGGATTCCTCACTCGTGAAAGCCTGATTCATGCCCAGCAGTGTGAGGAGTTTCTCCGTAACCTGCGCATCCGCATGCATTTTCAACTCGGGCGGCGCGAAGACCGCCTGATGTTTGATTACCAAAGCACCCTGGCCGGCCAGTACGGTTTCGTCTCGACGCAGGCAACGCGTGCTTCGGAACAGTTGATGCAAGGCTATTATCGCAACGCAAAAGCCATCACGCTACTGAATACCATCCTGATGCAAAACATCGGAACGGCGCTGGCACCTGAGAGCGAAAAATTACCGCAAAGAATCGACGACGATTTTCAGTCAGTTGGCAATCTGCTAGATCTGCGGGATGAAGACCTCTTTGCCCACAAGCCGGCAGCAATTTTTGATACCTTCATCGTCATGCAGGAGCACCATGAACTGCATGGCATGACGGCTCGTACCTTGCTTGCGCTATGGCGCGCTCGTCAGTACATTACGCCGGGGTTCCGGGCTGACCCAGCCAATCGCGCGGCTTTCCTCACTTTGTTTAAGAGTGAGCGCGGCATCGTGCATGAATTCCGGCGCATGAATCAGCTGGACATACTAGGTGCCTACCTACCCGCTTTCGGGCGGATCGTCGGCCAGATGCAGCACGATTTATTCCACGTTTACACGGTCGACCAGCATATTCTGCAAGTTTTTCGCAATATCCGGCGCTTTACAATGAGCGAATTCGCTCACGAGTACCCGTTCTGCACCCGCACCATCAGCAACTTCGACCGCCCTTGGGTGCTTTATGTGGCGGCCATTTTTCATGACATTGCCAAAGGACGTGGCGGCGATCACTCAGAACTCGGCACCGCCGATGCACGAGCTTTTTGCGAAGAGCACCTGATCTCCACTGAAGACACTGAACTCATCGTCTGGCTGGTAAAAAACCATCTGATCATGTCTCGCGTCGCGCAAAAGGAAGATCTCAGCGACCCCGATGTCATTGAAAATTTTGCGCGCCTGGTCGGCGATGCACGCCACCTTGCCGCACTTTACCTGCTGACACACGCAGATATTCGCGGCACTAGCCCGAAAGTCTGGAATCAATGGAAAGGCAAGCTGCTCTACGACCTCTATACATTGACGCAACGCCACTTGGGCGATGAAAATGTCACTGCGCCGCACGGCATCATTACCGAACGCCAGGCAGAGGCAATGCGCCTGCTACGCTTCTTTGCACTCTCCGAGACCGTTCATGAACGACTCTGGAAGCAACTCGACACGGTTTACTTCCTCCGCCATTCTGCCGAAGAAATCGCCTGGCATACACGGTCGCTGCACTACCGTATCTTCAATGATCAACCTGTCGTCAGAGCACGTCTGCATCAGGAAGGCAACGGGATTCAGGTCATGGTCTACACCAAGGATCAGCCTGATCTTTTCGCGCGCATCGTCGGTTTTCTCGCCCGTACCGGCTACAACATCGTTGATGCCAAAGTACACACCACCGAACATGGCTATGCGCTGGATAGCTTCGTTCTGTTGGACATCTCGCAACGCGACAACGATCGCGAAATGCTTTCCTATATCGAACACGAACTGGAATATCGCCTGATTCATCAATTACCAGCAGAAAAGCCCTCTTCCGGCCGGGTTTCGCGCCAGGTCAAGCACTTCCCGATCAAACCCGAAGTCACCATCCAGGGCGACGAACGCGGCGCTCACTTTATTCTTTCCCTGATCGCCGCCGACCGTCCAGGCCTGCTCTATACGGTGGCCAAGGCGTTAACCGAACATGGTGCCAATCTTCATACGGCAAAGATCACAACCCTGGGCGAACGTGCCGAGGACGTTTTCCTGATCAGTGGTGGCGACTTGCAGTTGAGCAGCAGCCGTATCAAGCTTGAAACTGAGCTGATGGAGCAACTAAAAGTTTAGAGACCAGGCCGCTACAAACAGTCTTGCTGCCACAGCAAGACTGCCAATGGCGGTTATCGGTCATTTCTGGCACTGCCACAGCTTGCCGAGACTTTCCTAATTCCCTGTCAGGCAAGCGATTAACTGATTTTAAATTTCTGGCACAAAACTTGATAAGAGTTTCCAGATATTTATAAAGGGGGAGACCATGTTTTCCAAATCATTAAGAATCATCGGGGCGTTTTGTCTTGCTGGTGGCGTGATTCTCGGTGCAAACGCGAATCCAGCGGCAAATGCAAATCCAGGAGCCGCCGCTGCCGCACCAGCAGCTTCACTGGCAACTGCCGCATCAAAATCAACAGCTGACCACAGCAAACTGGACGCACTTAAAGGGCCATTTAAGACCGGCCCGGAGGTCACCAAAGCCTGCTTGTCCTGCCACAATACGGCTGGCCATCAGGTCATGAAGAGCATTCACTGGACGTGGGAAAGCGTTAACCCGACAACCGGCAAGAAGCTTGGCAAACAATTCGCAGCCAACAATTTCTGTGGTTCGATCACCTCCAACGAGACGCGCTGCACCAGTTGCCACGCCGGATACGGCTGGAAGGACAAAAATTTCGACTTTAGCGACCAGAGTAACGTTGACTGTCTCGCATGCCATGACAACACTGGCACCTACAAAAAATTTGGGACCGATGCCGGCCACCCGCTATACGCCGATCGGGAAACCGAGCCGATGGAAGGGCCGCCTGGCAAAAAGTTGTTCAAGGCACCTGACCTGACCAAAATTGCCCAGCACGTCGGCAAGCCTAGCCGCAAAAACTGCGGCAGCTGCCACTTCAGCGGTGGCGGTGGCGATGCGGTTAAACACGGCGACCTCGACTCTTCCTTGCTCAAACCTAAAAAGGAACTCGATGTGCACATGGCCGAAGACGGCGCCAATATGGTCTGTGCCGATTGCCATACATTCAACGCCCACCAGCCCTCGGGCAGCCGCTATGCGGTGACCTCCAAGGATAAGCATGGATTTGACCTGCCCAAGGATGACCACAATCGCGCTACCTGTGAATCCTGCCACGGCTTCACGCCGCACAAGGAGGCCAAGATCAATACGCACGCAAATAAGGTGGCTTGCCAAACCTGCCATATCCCAGAATTTGCGCGCGGTGGCATTGCGACCAAAATGCTTTGGGACTGGTCGACTGCCGGCAAAATGGATGCCGAGGGCAAGCCCCTATTTGTCAAAGACGATCACGGCCACCTGAGTTATTCTGCGGCCAAGGGTGACTTCAAGTACGGCGAGAACGTCCGTCCAGAGTACAAGTGGTACAACGGTGTTGTCGAACAGGTCACCATCACCGACAAACTCGACAAATACATCGGCAAGGATGGCGTTCTTGAGCTGAACCGTGTCGATGGCTCCGCCAATGATCCGAATTCGCGCATTTGGCCATTCAAGGTAATGGTGGGCAAGCAAGCATACGACCCGGTCAACAACACCCTGGTTGTCAACCATGTCTACGGCAACGACGACACGGCCTTCTGGAAGCACTACGACTACGAGAAGTCGATCAAGGCCGGGATGGATTTCGCCGGTCTGCCCTACAGCGGCAAGTTCGACTTCATCGAAACACGCATGAACTGGTTCATCACCCACATGGTCGCTCCGAAAGACAAGGCAGTGCCATGTGCTGAATGTCACACCCGCGCCGAAAGCGGTCGTCTTTCAGCGATCAAGGATATCTACCTGCCTGGCCGTGACAGTAATAGCTGGGTCGACCTGTTTGGCACGCTGGCCATTGCCGGTTCGATTGGTGCCGGCTTCATCCACGGCCTGACCCGATTCATTACCCGCCGTCGTAAGGAGCAAGCAAAATGAGCGAACGCATTTATATCTACAAGCGCTACGAGCGGTTTTGGCACTGGTCACAAGCGCTTTTGATCATCATCATGATGATCACCGGTTTCGAGGTGCATGGCAGTTACAGCATCGTTGGCTTTGCCAAAGCCACGCAAATTCATACCATTGCGGCATGGACGCTCCTGACACTATGGGCTTTCACGATTTTCTGGCAATTCACGACCGGTGAGTGGAAACAATACCTGCCCTCACTGAAAAACGTGGTGGCGATGATCCATTACTACACCATCGGCATTTTCACCAACTCACCCCACCCGTTCCGCAAAACGGTGGTGCAAAAGCACAATCCGCTGCAACGTCTCGCCTACCTGGCGCTGCTGGCATTTATTTCACCGTTGATTTGGGGTTCAGGGCTGTTTTATCTGTTTTACGGTGACTGGGCCAAATTGGGCATTGATCAGTACCTGACGCTTGAGTGGGTGGCGGTCGCCCACACGCTCGGCGCTTACATGATCACTGCCTTTTTCTTCATTCACGTTTATCTGACCACTACCGGCCACACACTTACCGCACACATCAAGGCGATGATTACCGGATGGGAGGATGTCGACGGACATCACTAAGGTCAAATCGGTTTCTTGCGTTTTGGGCGGGGTTATCCCCGCCTTTTTTTTCGCCAGGAAAATTGATTAAACACCCAATTCTTTCAAGCGCCGGTAAAGGGTGCGCTCTGAAAGGCTGAGATGACGCGCCAACTCCTTGCGACTACCGGGAAAACTGCCGGCAACATCTATCAACTGAGCATCACTTAATTTGGATTTTTCGGTGCTTTTCTGGGTTGACCGCAACACTTGTGCCAAAGGCCCGCTAGGTAGATGGCGCAGGTCAATTTCATCGCCGTCGGTGAGCAGACAAGCTCTTTCGAGCAGGTTTCTCAATTCACGAACATTGCCGGGAAATCCATAGTCACGCAACCAGCCGAGCGCATCTCTCGACAAACGCAAGTTGCGCCCGCCAGAAACCCGGTTGAGCAGACTTTCTGCCAACAGAACAATATCCTCGCGCCGCTCGCGCAATGCCGGCAATAAAATCGGGAAAATATTGAGCCGGTAAAAGAGATCTTGACGGAAGCTGCCGGCCGCCACCATTTCCGCCAGTGGCCGGTGCGTCGCCGAAATCACGCGAACATCAGCCTGCCTTACCTCTGGCGAGCCAACCCGACGGAAAGTACCGGTTTCCAGCAAGCGGAGTAATTTAACCTGGATCGACAAAGGGATATCGCCGACTTCATCAAGAAACAGTGTTCCACCGGCGGCGGCTTCGACAAGACCGATTTTACGTACCACTGCACCGGTAAAGGCACCGCGCTCGTGACCAAATAGCTCACTCTCAAACAGGGTTTCGGCCAGGCCGGAGCAATCGACGGCAATATAAGGTTGCGCAGAACGTCGGCTCATCTGATGGATGGCATTGGCAACCAGCTCTTTACCCGTTCCTGACTCACCCTGCAGCAGGACGACTGCATCGGCCGGTGCAACACGAGCAACGAGATCCATCATGGCAAGAAAAGTCGGCGAGCGACCGATCAGGCCGCGCGCGTGGTCTTCACTGCGCGGCACCGGCAACGGGTCGATTTTCTCGATGAAATAAACAATCTCGCCATCGGCGTCACGTATCGGCGACAGCTCAATATTTTCGAAGCGCTCTCCATGCGGGGTGTGGTGCAGGTGCACGACACGCTCTCGCTGACCTGAGCGCAAACTGCTCTGCAATGGACAAGATTCGCCCGCCTGATCACAAGGCGTGGCGTAGCGATGGGAAACCTCGTAACAAGTGCGACCGATAATTTCGCGACGCCCCTCCCAGTGGTTTCGATAAGCCTCATTGGCCGCCAGAATGCGGTAATTGCGATCACAAAGAATATGAGGCTCGTTAAAGCTCTCTAGAAATGAAATCAGCTCGCTGGGCGGCTCGCCTTTAACTGCCATAAACTGTCACCAATCTGCCATAGTGCCAAACATACTGCCACAGCAGCAATGGAAGTCAAATTCAACCCTGCGGAAATTTGCTACATATACGCTATCCAATTGATTTAAAAGTTTATTAATCTACCAGCACGGTTGGCACGACTCTTGATAAGTAATTAGGATGTTACTTAAGGAGTTTCAAATGAGTGAATGTATATGCGGAGGGGAATCCTTTGCTGTTTGCGACAGCGCCCCCCGTCGCCAATGGATGATCGCCACTGCCGGCGTCGGCGGCGCACTTGCGCTAACCGCGATCACCCCCTTTGTCTCAAGCATGCTGCCGTCGGAGCGTGCTAAGGCCGCCGGCGCACCAGTTGAGGTTGATATTGGCAAACTGGAGCCGGGCAACATGATGATCGTTGAGTGGCGCGGAAAACCGGTGTGGATTCTCAACCGCACGCCGGAAATGCTGGCAGCGCTCAAGAAGGCCGAGCCGATGCTGGCCGACCCGGGTTCGGAGAAGCACCAACAACCTGCCTATGCAACCAATGAAACGCGATCACGCCGTCCGGAAATGCTGGTTGCTGTGGGCATCTGCACCCACCTTGGTTGCTCACCGTCGCAAGCATTTACACCGGGTGACCCGGTTCTCGGCGCCGATTGGCCCGGTGGCTTTCTTTGCCCGTGCCACGGATCAACATTCGATTTCGCCGGACGCGTGTTCAAAAACAAACCGGCACCGACCAATCTTGAAGTGCCGCCGCACCAGTATTTGAGCGACTCACGTCTGGTCATTGGCAGCGATGAACCGCAAAGCTGAACTCGGTTATTCAAATTTTTACAGGAGCAACCATGCAAATCGCGGTCACTAGCCAGAATCGTAAAACCATTACCGAACATGCCGGCAGTTGCCGGAATTTCTGGATTTACCGCGTTGATCAGGGCAAGGTCGCCAGCAAGGAACTGATTGAGCTCGCCATGGATCAAAGCCTGCATGCCAGTCACCATGAACTCGCCGACCCGCTGCTCGCCATCAACGTGCTGATTACCCGGAGCATGGGAACCGGCCTTTATCACCGCCTGAAGCAACAAGGTATCTTGCCGATCGTCACAACTGAAGAGAACCCTGAGGAGGCGATCGCCGCCTTTCTTGAAAATCGCCTTGTGGTTCGTGCGTTGGACACCATGCACAGCTGCGAAGATCACCACCATCAGCATTAAAGGTTAAATACATGTGCCCTGCCCCCATCCGTAAATTTACTGCACTCTTGATTTTGTCGACGTTGCTGGCGGGTGGAGGTGCCTCGGCTGAGGAAAGCAAGCTCACCGTCAACCTGGAGGGTGTCAAAGACGACACCGGCAAGCTGCGCGCCACGCTTTATCGCGAATCGGATGCCTTTCGCAAAGAGGACAAGGCGTTCAAGCTGGTCAGCATTCCCGCCAACAAGGGAACAGTAAAACTGGAATTCAAGGGCTTGCCACCCGGACGTTACGCCGTCATGGCTTACCACGACGAAGATGGCGACGAGAAACTCAAGCTGCGCTTCGGCATGTTCCCGCTTGAGGGCTATGGACTATCGAACAATCCCAAAGTCTCAGGCCCGCCCAAATTTGCTGATAGCGCGTTTAACGTTGCCGGCGCTGAGACTTCGGTCATTATCAAACTGAATTACTAAACTCACTTCACCGGAAGCCTCATGAAACAAACCCTGCTCCAGGAAAAATATCCCATCTTCGTTGCTGAAATCAGCAAGACGGAAACCACTTTCAAGACCGTTGATGCCCTTGCTTTGTATTACCAAGGGAAAATCGCCGAAAACCAGAAGGTGCATTTCATCGGCGTTTTTGATCACTATGCGCACACCCGCAAAATTGGCGGAGACATCGTTGCTGGACTGACTGCTGCGGTCGACGTCATTTTTTGCTTCGGATTTGCGATTCCGAATCCCCAGATGCTGGCCGTGCGCCCGCGCTCGATTGGCATTGCCGACATGGGCGACAAGTTCGTCATCAGCTTTTTGGAAGCCCCAATGCAACCGGCCAATCAGGCGATGGAAGCATGGACGCTAGCTCTACGTAACGCTTGAATGATATTGGGTGCCGCCGCAATCGCTGCTGAACCCGTAGCAAACCTCGTCAGGCAGCTTTTTTACCGAATAGCCGGTCAGTCAGCTTGATATACCAAGCAGCTGACTGCACCTGAATGATATAGGCCAGCGTAATCACCAGTGCCGCATCGGAAGCCGCGCTGCCAAAAGCATTCATGGCCAGCGCCAGAGCAATCGAGAGGTTACGCATTACCGTACCGTACACCAAGGCAATGGCATCGCCGCGCTTGAGGAATATCTTGGCAACCAGGGTGCTAAGCAGATAGTTAAGTCCGTACAAGGCTAGCAAAGGCAGCGCCAGATTAACAAGTTCGCCGGGTCGATCTACCAGTTGCTGCGCTTTCAGCGCCATCGCGACGAAGACGATACCGAGCACGCCGAGTGTGGAAAACGGCGGAAAGCGTGGTGCCCATTCGGACTGAAAGGCCTTTTGCCCGTATTTTTTGAGGAGATTACTTTGCGTGAAATGCCCGGCAATCATCGGCAGAAAGACGATAAAAACGATTTGCGAAAAGACTGCCCACATATCGACAGGCACTATCGCACCCATCAGCCATTGCACGTAGAACGGCGTCGCCAGCGAACCGATGATCAGGCCAAGTACCGTCATTTTGACCGCCGCGCCGAGGTTGCCGCCAGCGAAACCGGTCCACGAAATGGTCATTCCCGAGGTTGGCAGCAAGGCGGCGAGCAACAAGCCCATCGCGTAATAGGGCTGCGCCGGGAAAAACCATTGGCCGAGCCCAAAGGCGACAAAGGGAATGATGCCAAAATTGATCAGCTGCGCCAGCAATTGTGCCTTGCCGTCACCGCCCTCAAGCACCTTGCTGAGTTTCAGCGTCACCATCATCGGATAAACCATGACAAAGGTGAGTGGCACGATCAGTGACTTCAGCCAGACGCTCGGCAAGGCCAAACCAAACAGGAAGCCACCGAGCATGACTACCGGAATGGCAAGAATCAGGTTTTTAGAAATGTACGACAGGAACTTCAGCATGAATCTTCTCCGAAGCCCCGCAGTTGGCCAAGTCAAAGCAGGCCATGATTATAATCCATACGATTTCTTCAAATCGCATAACATTAGCGCCCGCTAATTCTTAACGGACACCACCCCGGCATGCCTTTCCCCATTGCACCCCTGCGTCACAGATTGACTGGCTGGCGAGGCATTCTTGCTTTGTTGCTCCTGATCGCCGTGGTCGTCGTTGCCTTCAGGTTTTTACGTGGCGAGATAGTGCCAGTGGCCATTGCAGAGCGTGGTGAGCTACGTCAGGCTGTTGTTGCCAGCGGGCGTGTGAGAACACCGCAACGGATTGAAATCGCTGCACAGATTACCGGGCGGGTACTTGCGGTTGAAGTTCAGGAAGGCATTTCAGTCATCCCGGATCAGGTTTTGCTGCGTCTCGACGACAACGAATGGAAGGCCAGCGCCGCTCAGGCGCGGGCGGCGCTTAGTCAGAATGAAGCACGCCAGCGGCAAATTGGTGTGCTGGGCATGCCGGTCGCTGAACAAACAGCGCGGCAAGCCGAAGCCAATGCGATTCAGGCTAAAAAGCAATTTGAACGCGTCGGCGAACTCGCTGCCAGGGGCTTTTACAGCACGGCGCAACAGGACGATGCCCGGCGCGCACGCGATGTCGCCGAAAGCCAGTGGCGTGCCGCGCAGTTGCAACTAACCAGCAACCAACCCGGAGGCAGTGATGCTCAGGTCGCCCGCAGTAATGTCGAGCAGGCCAGGGCAGCCCTTGACGTTGCGCTGGCCAAGCTGGCCTACGCTACCCTGCGCTCTCCGGTTACCGGCACTGTGCTGACGCGCGCGGTCGAACCCGGCGATACCGTGCAACCGGGCAAAGTCCTGATGACCGTGGCACCCGAATGGAAAACCGAGCTGACCGCGCAGATTGATGAAAAGAACCTTGCCCTGCTCGCTGTCGGCCAAAGCGCCCAGGCCTCAGCCGATGCATACCCCGGCGAGCGCTTCAAGGCCAGCGTGATCTATATCGCCCCGTCGGTCGATGCCCAGCGTGGTTCAGTTGAAATCCGCCTGCTGGTAGACGAGGCGCCGGCCTATCTGAAGCATGAAATGACAATCTCCGTCGATATCGAATCGGCTTACAAAAAAGATGCCTTAATCGCGCCTTTCGACACCATCCGTGAAGCCGGCGGCACGCAGCCATGGATCATGCTCGTCCGTGACGGCACAACTGTTCGCCAGGCGGTAAAACTTGGCATTCGCGGCTCCGGCAAAGTGGAAGTGCTGGAGGGGATTGCTGCCGGCGATGCTTTGCTGCCGGCTACTCTCAACATGGCAGAAGGTCGCCGGGTTCGCGCGGTCAACCGCTGAAAGCGGCCAAAAAATGAAATCCTGGATGCCTTTCGAGTGGATCGCTGCGCTGCGCTTCCTGCGCGAGGGGCGCATGCAATCGGTGTTGATCATTGTTGGCGTCGGGGTTGGCGTCGCGGTGATCGTCTTCATGTCCGCCTTGCTCTCGGGGCTTCAGGGAAATCTGATCAAGCGCACGCTGAGTTCCCAGGCCAACATCGTCGTACTGCCGCCCGAAGAGCTGGCTCGGCCGCAAGTCAGCGCAGAACACAGCGCGCTGCTCATTCAGAAGCAGGCGCAACGCTTGCGCTCCATCGATCAATGGCAACAATTGCGCGATCGCCTGCAAACCTGGCCCGAGATCGCCGCGATTTCCCCGGTCGCCTCGGGCCCGGCCTTTGCCGTACGCGGCGACGCCAACAAGGCGATCACACTGGTCGGCATCGAGCCGGAGCGATACAACCGGGTGATTTCGCTGACCGATCGCCTGACTGCCGGCGAACTGCGCGTCGGCTCAGGTGAAGCGGTGATCGGCATCGAGCTGGCCAAGGACATTGGTGCTGCTGTTGGTGACAAGCTGCGTGTCACCACCGCCGATGGCAGCAGCGAAACGCTGACGATTACCGGCTTGTTCGATCTCGGCAACAAGGCGGTCAATGCGCGCAACATCTACGTCGGCCTGCGCACCGCGCAAACCCTGCTCGGGCTGGTGGGTGGCGTTTCCAACCTCGACATTGCGCTACATGATCTCGATCTAGCCGAAACCGTTGCCCAGCGTATCGCCGGCGAAACCGGCCTGACTGCCGACAGCTGGATCCGCACCAATGCCCAGTTTGTTACCGCCCTCACCTCGCAGCGCGTTTCGAGCAATGTGATCCGCTTTTTCGTCGGCCTCTCGGTTGCCTTTGGCATCGCCAGCGTGCTGGTCGTTTCGGTCATCCAGCGCAGCAAGGAAATCGGTATTCTGCGGGCGATGGGCGCGACGCAAAAGCAGATGTTGCGCGTCTTCCTGCTGCAAGGCGGCATTGTCGGCTTTTTCGGCTCTCTGCTCGGCTCCGGACTGGCCTGGTTTTTTCTTGTTTTATGGCGCCTGATGGCGCGCAATGCGGACGGCACGCCGCTCTTTGTGATTGGCGTCGAACCCAGTCTGGTCGTCATTTCTGCCGCTGGCGCCAGCCTCGTTGGCATACTGGCGGCGCTCCTGCCGGCGCGGCGCGCAGCCCGCCTTGATCCGGTGGTGGCGATTCGTGGCTGATAGCGTCCTTGAGCTCAGAGCCATCCGTAAATCCTACGGTAGTGGCGAAACTGAAAACGAAATCCTGCACGGTATCGACCTGCGCCTGGAACGCGGCGAGTTTGCTGCGCTGATCGGCCCCTCCGGCTCCGGCAAAAGTACCCTGCTTAACCTGATCGGCCTGCTCGACCGCCCGAGTGCTGGCCAGCTATTCATTAATGGAGAGGAAACCGGCCTCCTCGACGATACCGATCTGACCCGCCTGCGCGGACAACAGATCGGTTTTGTCTTTCAACACCACCACCTGATTTCGGCTTTTACCGCCGAGGAGAATGTCGCGATGCCCCTGCTTGTCGCACGTGGCCGGCCGGATGCAGCGATGTTTATGAAAGCCGGCGAGTTGCTCGATCAAGTCGGCCTCGCCGACCGCAAAAGTTATCTCGCCAATCGCCTTTCCGGTGGCCAGCAGCAACGCGTTGCGATTGCCCGGGCGCTGGCCATGGACCCATCGCTGGTTCTCGCCGACGAACCGACCGGCAATCTCGACACCCACTCAGCGGATGATGTTTTCAAGTTGCTGCGTGCGGTCAACACCCGTTTGCAGACCACTTTTTTGATCGTCACGCACGACCCGCGCCTTGCCCAGCGCTGTGACCGGATTATTGAACTGACTGACGGGGCTATCGTTTCCGATATCCGTCACCAGCCCGCAGCTTAGCCAGCCCGATTTACCTGATTTCTATGCTTGCCGTCTTGCCCGATTTGCCGCCATTTTTGAGCAACAAGTCGACGATATCGGTATTCTGATTTTTCAAGGCCATATCCATAGCCGTTTCACCGGACTCAAGGCGTTTGTTGAGGTCAGCCTTGTTGGCGATGAGCAACTTTACAATCGCCAGATGCCCGCCGCGCGAGGCTGCAATCAACGGCGTGTGGCCGTTTTCACTGGCAATATTGACGTCGGCGCCGGCCTTGATCAGCACTTGTGCGATTTCCAGATGGCCGTTGTAGGCGGCATAAGCGAGCGGCGTCCAACCCTGATTATTGACATTGGCGCCACCGACAATCAATCGTTCAACCACCGCCAGATGCCCGCGAAATGCGGCCAGACGTAAAGCCGTATCGCCGGCTGAATTTCGTGCATTGACCTTCGCCCTTTGCTTGATCAATAAATCAACCGTTTCCAGATGGCCGTCGCGGGCAGCCAGCATTAGAAGGGTATTGCCTTCGATATCGGTGGAATCAACCGAGGCGCCGCGTTGAAGCATTTGCGCCAAATCACGGGCATCGCCCATCTTGGCCGAATTGATCAGGTCATCATAGGTGGCCGCCGACAAGGGCAAAGCCAGCAGGGAGGTCAGGGCAAGGGTGAATAATTTTGATTTCATGATCGCTTATTGAGGTCTGCTGGCTGTTTTGAAAAGGCGGAAAAAATTGTCGGTCGTCGCCTGCGTTACCTCAGCCAGGCTGATCCCCCGCAAGCGGGCGATTTCTTCCGCCACATGAAGCACGTAGGCCGGTTGGTTCTGCTTGCCGCGATAAGGAACCGGTGCCAGATATGGCGCGTCGGTTTCAACCAGAATCTTGTCAAGTGGCACTTTTTGCGCCACGTCCTTGATCGTCAGGGCGTTCTTAAAGGTGACTATCCCGGAAAACGAAATATAAAAGCCGAGATCAAGCGCACGCTGGGCAACTTCCCAGTTTTCGGTAAAACAGTGCATGACGCCGCCGACCGCCTGAGCACCCTCCTCCGCCAGAATATTCAGGGTGTCGTCGGCGGATTCACGGGTGTGGATCACCAGTGGCTTGCCACAGGCCAGGGCGGCGCGGATGTGGGTGCGAAAACGCTCGCGCTGCCACTCAGGTTTGTCTTTTTGCCAGTAATAGTCCAGCCCTGTTTCGCCAATCGCGATGACCCTCGGGTGGCTGGCCAGGCTGAGCAAGCGCGCCAGATCAGGCTCTTCGGCATCGGTATATTCAGGATGCACGCCAACCGTCGCGAAAATATTCGGGTGGCTTTCGGCTAGTGCCAAAACACGGGGAAAGTCTTCGAGATTGACGCCGATACATACCGCGCAGCCGACCCCGTTGTTTTGCATATTGCCCAAGACGCCGGGCAGTTGCTCAGCGAGGTCAGGAAAATCAATGTGGCAGTGTGAATCGACTAGCATGCCAGCCAATCAGAGGGTGTGCGTGGGACGGGTGGATTGCATGACACCACCCAGCA
The DNA here is from genome assembly GCA_011391255.1 of Dechloromonas sp. Classification (GTDB taxonomy): domain Bacteria; phylum Pseudomonadota; class Gammaproteobacteria; order Burkholderiales; family Rhodocyclaceae; genus Azonexus. The sequence goes on along the minus strand of JAABQV010000009.1, from coordinate 34,886 downwards.
AACCCTCGATTTTGCGCCGTGCTTCCTGACCGCTCTCATCGTTGTTGAAGTGCACACCGATCCCCTGAGCGCGCCCGTTTTGCGCGCCGGCCGGGGTTACCCAGACAACAGCACCGGCAATCGGCAACTTTGCCGGGTCTTCCATCAACGAAAGCAGCATGAAAACTTCATCACCAATGGTATATCCACGGGTCGTTGGGATGAAAATTCCGCCATTTCTGAGGTGCGGCATGAAAGCCGCGTAAAGAGCGGATTTCGAATTGATATTCAGCGATAGAACGCTGGGGCGCTGGGGGGATGGTTTGACTTCACTCATCGTGGTTCAATTTTTGAACAATGCTCGATAATCCATGAATAAACCCTCAAAAAACAGGCGGGCATTCAGCGGCTGTTCCGCTTCCCGACGCCGCTGCAACAACGCCCGGTAGGCTGGCAACAAACGCGCAGGGGGAATCATAGCAGCCAGCCCGCTGATTGTGCTCTGCTGCGGCAGAAAATAGCGCACCGGCAAGGCATTATTCGCCAGCGTGAGATCGACCAGCCATTTCTGCATGGCCTCAACAATCGCCTTGAGCGGCAACTTGCCCTTGCTCTCTTTGACCAGTTTTTCAATCTCGGCGGCTGAGGCAATCGGATCCGGGCCGCTGTGAACCGACAATCTTTTAACCAGCGCCTCCAGCCACCCGGCTTTGCCCGAATTGGCCATCTCGATGGCCAAGCCGGGAGAGCCGCCAGCCAAAGCGAGCCAGCGCGGGGCGTCGTTAATGCCGGCAGCAGCTAAAAATGCTTCGGCAGCCTTGATTTTTGGCAACGCTACAGGAACCACTTGGCAACGGCTTCTGATTGTCGGCAAAAGTTTTAGCGGCTCATTTGTAATCAATAAAAACAAGGTATTAGCAGATGGTTCTTCAAGTGTTTTAAGAAGAGCATTGGCGGCGTTCCGGTTCATTGATTCGGTCGGATTAACGACGATTATCCGCAAGCCGGCGCGGTGAGTACCGACATTAAAAAACTCTTCCAGCTCACGAATCTGATCAATCGTGATTTGCTGACTCGCCTTTTTCTTGCCCTCTTCGGTCTCACCTTCTTCTGCCAACGCATCGGGCTGCAATAAGCGGAAATCCGGATGGTTGCCCTGCTCAAACCAGTTGCAAGCCAAACAGTTCCCGCAGGCCTTACCATCGCTAGTTTGCTGCTCGCAAAGCAGGCCAGCGGCAAACTCGCGAGCCAAATCAAACTTTCCAAGGCCACGCTGCCCGATCAGTAGCAAGGCGTGCGGCAAGCGTTGGCGCTGCGCCTGTAATCCACGCCAGACATCAGCATGTAAATCAATTATATTCATATACTTGAAATTATTTTCTCAAGTGTTACTTGAATATCGGAAATGCTGCGTTGCGCATCGATAATCTGAATTCGTGAAGGATTGTGCCTGGCACGATCCAGATAAACCTGGCGAACGCGCTCATGGAAATCGGCGCGCTCCTGCTCAAAACGATCAAGAACACGGCTGGCCAGCGCAATGCGCTCACGAGCAACATCCAGCGGCAGATCGAACAGCAGAGTCAGGTCAGGCTGCCGATCTGCATGTACCCAATGCTCCAATTGCTGCAATTTGCTGCGATCCAGCCCGCGTCCGCCCCCCTGATAGGCAAATGTCGCGTCGGTGAAGCGGTCACAAACCACCCATTCGCCACGCTGTAACGCTGGCTCGATTAGCTTCGCCAGATGTTCGCGGCGCGCGGCAAACATCAGCAGCGTTTCGGTTTCAAGATGCATTTCTTCGTTCAGCAGAATATCGCGCAGTTTTTCGCCCAGCGCGGTGCCGCCCGGCTCCCGAGTGACGTTCACGACTAATCCGCGCTGGCGCAGCAATTCGGCCAGCCAATCCACGTGGCTGCTCTTGCCGGCGCCATCGATTCCTTCGAAAGTAATAAATTTACCGCTCACTTCACTCTCCTCTGGAATTGATTGACTGCGCGATTATGGTCTTCAAGCGTGCTGGAAAACTGACTACTCCCGTCACCGCGCGCAACAAAATACAGATTTTGACTCAGCGCAGGATTCAAGGCTGCCTGCAAGGAACTGAAGCCCGGCATGGCAATCGGCGTCGGCGGCAAGCCGGTTCGCGTGTACGTATTGTAGGGGTTATCTTCGCGCAGATGATTTTTGCGCAGATTGCCGTCAAATTCGCTGCCCAGGCCATAGATCACCGTCGGATCCGTTTGCAGCATCATCCCCAGACGCAGGCGATTGACGAAGACAGAGGCAACCAGGGGGCGGTCAGCATCGCGCCCGGTTTCCTTTTCAACAATGGAAGCCATGATCAGCGCCTGATAGGGCGTTTTATAAGGCAAGCCGGCTGCGCGCTGCGCCCAGGCGGCATCAAGTCTGCGCTGCATGGCACGATGCGCGCGGCGGTAAAGATCGATGTCACTGGACTGCTTGTCGAACAGATAAGTGTCGGGAAATAACAAACCCTCGATACTCGCCGCCGGAATATCTAGCTGGGCAAGTAATTCGGCTTCAGTCAGCCGGCTGGTATCGTGACGCAAATCCGGATGCCGGTCGATGCGCGCCCGCCACTGGCGGAACGACCAGCCTTCCGGCAGCATCAACTCGCCTTGCGTCACTTCGCCGCGCGTCAGCTTGGTCAGTAACTGCAGTGGCGTCACTCCGCTTGTCACTGAGTAGCTGCCGGCCTTGATACTGGTTTCAGCGCCCTTGACGCGAGCCAGCATGACCATCATGGCCGGCTCAATCTGCACGCCGGCATCCCTGATTTGGGTTGATGCCGAACGTAAACCAGAACCCGCCGCAATGCGAAAATCGCTCGGTGACTCGCGCATCGCCAGAGGTTCATTTGCCCACCACCAGCCGGCAGCACCAAGGCCGGCGGCAATCAGGATCAACAGCAAAAGGGAGCGGAGCAGGAAGCGCAAGGGAACTCGCAGGCGGTAAGCGGGTCTGGTAGCGGTGCGTCAGGCCCTAACGAAGGGGCTATATAATATCGCAAACCCCACAGGAGACCCCATGAATCCCAACTGGCATAGCTTTCTCGAATCTGCCGAAGCTTTTATCGATGGCGCTTCCAACGAAATCCTGCATTTTGGCGATGCCAACGGCGAACTCAAGGCCGCCCAGAAGCAAACTATCCTGGTGCCTCTCAGCCACCTCGGCCTGCTGGCTGCCAGCGGTGACGACGCCAGATCATTTTTGCACAGTCAATTTACCAGCGACATCAACCACCTTGAGGCCAATCAGGTTCAGCACTCAGCCTGGTGCACCGCCAAAGGGCGGATGCAGGCGAGTTTTGTTATCTGGCACGCCGGCAGCGATTTTCGCCTGGCACTTGCCGCCGATCTTCAGGAGGCGGCGCAAAAGCGGCTGCAAATGTTCGTGCTACGCTCCAAAGTTAAACTGAGTTCGCTGAGCGACTCACATGTTCTTCTCGGCCTTGCCGGCCCGCAAGCGCTTGAAGCAATGGCTGATGCCGGACTGCCCTGCCCGGCTGCGCAACTTAACTCTACCAGCGCTAACGGCATCGACGTTCTTGCACTTGAAGGTGGGCGCTACATCATCGCCGCGCCGCTTGCGGCGGCCACCAGCCTCTGGCAGAAGCTTTCGGTCAAAGCGCGCCCGGCAGGTTTGCCGGCCTGGCGCTGGCTCGACGTGCAGAGCGGCTTCCCGCTCGTCACCTTGGCGACCAAGGAAGAATTCGTTCCGCAGATGGCTGATTTTGAGAAGCTGGGCGGCGTCAGTTTCCACAAGGGCTGCTATCCCGGTCAGGAAATCGTTGCCCGCACGCAATATCTCGGCAAGGTCAAACGCCATTTGTACCGCATCAGCAGCGAACAGACACTACAGGCCGGCGACCACCTGCATTCCCCGGATAACCCTGATCAGGCCTGTGGCATGGTCGTTTCAGCGGCACCCTCGCCATCCGGCGGCTTTGCAGCCTTGGCTGTCGTCCAGTCCAATTTTGCCGATAACGTCCATCTGATTTCCCGCGAAGGGCCAAAAGTCCAGGCGGTTGCGGTCAACCCGTAAAACCGGGCAAAAATGTGTTTGATCGTCGTTGGCTGGCAGGCTCATCCCGATTACCCGCTGGTGGTGGCCGCCAACCGTGATGAGTTTTACGCTCGACCAACAGCTAGCGCGGCGCGCTGGCCGGATACCCCGAACATCCTTGGTGGAATCGATCTTGAAGCCGGAGGCACCTGGTTAGGCGCTTCTGATTGCGGCCGTTTTGCGGCGGTCACCAATGTTCGCGAGCCCAACATGGCGAAAGCCGAGCGATCGCGTGGCGAACTGCCCCGCAATTTTTTACTTTCTGATTGCGGAGCCGACAAATACGCCAAACAAATAGACGGCAACGCTTTCGCCGGCTTTAACCTGTTGCTTGGCGACGGCAAATCCCTGATTTACGCCAGCAATCGTGGGGCACCGCCGCGCTCTTTGGCGCCGGGCGTTTATGGTTTATCAAACCATCTGCTTGATAGTCCATGGCCAAAACTACTCAAGGCGCGGCAGAAATTCAGTGACGCTTTGAGCGAACTACCCGACGAAGAATTATTTTTTGCTTTGTTGGCCGATCCATCCATTGTCAGCGATGCCGAGTTGCCTGACACCGGCGTCCCGCTCGAATGGGAGCGTCTGCTTTCAGCGGTTTTTGTGAAGTCCGGGAATTACGGCACCCGGGCTTCGACCCTGCTGATTCAGGATGGCGCAGGCAAGATCCGGCTCCATGAGCGCAGTTTCGGCGCGCAAGGCCGGCCGCTTCAATCCTCGGTAATGACGACTTCGCTGTAACAGGGCACCAGATCGAATAAATCGACAATGTCGGCGTTACGCATGCGCACGCAGCCATGCGAACCGGGCACCCCCATTTCAGCGGTGTCCGGGCTACCGTGGATATAGACATAGCGGCGCATGGTGTCCACACAACCGAGGCGGTTGCAGCCCAGCTCAGTGCCGGAGAGCCATAAGATGCGGGTCAGGATCCAGTCGCGGTCGGGAAACTGTTCAAGCAACTCCGGCGACCATAGCTCACCGGTCGGACGCCGCCTGACAAAAACCGTATTTTCCGGCTGGCCGGCACCAATTTTGGCCCGAATCAGGTGTCGACCGCGCGGTGTCTGAAAACTCCCGGAAACCTCGCCAACGCCAGCCTTGGCGGTTGAAACCGGATACTCGCGCAAAACTTTGCCGGCTTCATCAAACACCGTCATTTGCTGCCGCGCGACTGAAACCAGCAACTTCATTGCGTTTTTTTCCGGCGATTGGCGAAAAACTGCGAGAGCATCAAACTGCACTCCTCAGCCAGAACGCCGCCCTCGATACTCGCGTGATGATTCAGTCGCTCAACGCCAAATAGATCAACCACGCTGCCATGGACGCCGGTTTTGGCATCGCGCGCACCATAAATTACGCGGCTGATCCGCGCATGCATGATCGCCCCGGCGCACATAGCGCACGGTTCGAGTGTCACAAACAGCTCGCAACCGGGCAGCCGGTAATTGTTCAAGTTCCTTGCCGCGTCGCGCAAGGCGGCGATTTCGGCATGTGCGGTCGGGTCGCTCTCACCAATCGGCGAATTGAAACCGCGCCCGACAATCACGCCATCCTTGACGACAACCGCACCGACCGGCACCTCACCGAGGCACTCGGCACCGCGCGCCAGCGAAATCGCCTCGCGCATGAAAAATTCGTCGCCGAGACCAGCGACGGGTTCTTCGCTTATTCCCACTCGATCGTTGCCGGCGGCTTGCCCGACACATCATAGACAACGCGATTGAGACCACGGACTTCGTTGATGACCCGGTTGGAAACGCGGCCGAGCAGTTCGTAAGGCAGATGCGCCCAATGCGCCGTCATGAAATCGCTGGTGACGACGGCGCGCAAGGCAACAACGTTTTCGTAGGTACGCCCGTCACCCATCACGCCAACGCTCTTGACCGGCAAAAAGACGGCAAAAGCCTGGCTGGTCAGGTCATACCAGGTTTTGCCAATATCTGCCGCAGTACAGGCACCGGCCGCGACATCGCGCTCGGTTGCTACGGTCGACCGCAATTCATTGATGAAAATATCGTCGGCGCGTTGCAGCAGATGCGCCGCCTTGAGCGTCACCTCGCCGAGTATGCGCACGCCCAGCCCCGGCCCCGGGAACGGATGGCGATAAACCATCTCGCGCGGCAGACCAAGCGCGACGCCAAGCTCGCGGACTTCATCCTTGAACAGTTCGCGCAGCGGCTCAAGCAGCTTGAGATGCATATCCTCCGGCAGGCCGCCGACGTTGTGGTGACTCTTGATGGTGTGGGCACCCTTCTTGCCCTTGCCAGCCGATTCGATGACGTCCGGATAAATCGTGCCCTGCGCCAGCCATTTGGCGGCGACCAGCTTCTTCGATTCAGCCTGGAAGACTTCAACAAATTCCTTGCCGATGATCTTGCGCTTCTGTTCCGGGTCGGAGACGCCGGAAAGTTGCCCCATAAAGGCGTCGACCGCATCAACGCGAATCACCTTGACGCCGAGGTTACGGGCGAACATCTCCATGACCATGTCGCCCTCGTTGAGACGCAACAGGCCGTGATCGACAAAAACGCAGGTCAGCTGATCGCCGATGGCGCGGTGAATCAGCGCCGCCGCGACGCTCGAATCAACGCCGCCGGAAAGGCCAAGGATAACGTCATCGCTACCTACTTGAGCGCGGATCGAAGCCACCGCTTCGGCAATGTAATCACCCATCACCCAGTCGGTGCCGCAACCGCAGATACCATGGACAAAACGCTCAAGGATGGCGCGGCCTTGCAGGGTGTGTGTGACTTCCGGATGGAACTGCACGGCGTAAAATTTGCGCGACTCATCAGCCATCCCGGCAATCGGGCAGGATGGTGTCGAGGCCATCATCTTGAAGCCTTCCGGCATTTCCATCACCGAGTCGCCGTGGCTCATCCAGACCTTGAACATGCCGTGGCTCTCAGCCGTCGTGAAGTCGGCCAGCCCCTTGAGCAATGCCGTATGACCATGGGCACGGACTTCGGAGTAACCAAACTCGCGCGCCTTGCCGGCAGCTTCGGCACTCATTACCTTGCCGCCGAGTTGCTGAGCCATGGTTTGCATGCCGTAGCAAATACCGAGCACCGGTATCCCCAGATTGAAAACGACTTCCGGCGCCCGTGGCGTATCGCCCTCGGTCACCGAACTCGGTCCACCGGAGAGGATGATGCCCTGCGCCCCGTAGTTGCGGATGAATTCGTCAGAAACGTCGTACGGGTGGATTTCGCAGAACACCTTGGCTTCGCGCACGCGGCGGGCGATCAACTGGGTGACCTGGGAGCCAAAATCGAGGATTAGGATTTTCTGGTGAGCCATTTTCAAAGCCTTGAATGAATAAAGGCGGCCCGTGCACGAAACTGCAGAGCCGCCTTCAGAACAGCAAAGTCGATTACTCGACGTGGTAGTTGGGTGCTTCCTTGGTGATCTGCACATCATGCACGTGTGATTCACGGATGCCTGCCGAAGTAATTTCGACAAAGCAAGCGCGCTCGTGCATTTCAGCAATGCTGGCACAACCGAGATAACCCATTGACGAACGCAAACCGCCCATCAACTGGTGAATCACGGCGAGTACCGGCCCCTTGTAAGGAACGCGGCCTTCGATACCTTCCGGCACGAATTTCTCGACGTTGGAGGTGTTTTCCTGGAAGTAACGATCCGAGGAACCCGCCTGCATCGCACCCAGCGAACCCATGCCGCGATAGGACTTGTAGGAACGCCCCTGGAAGAGTTCAACTTCGCCCGGCGCTTCTTCCGTGCCGGCGAACAGGCCGCCCAGCATGACCGTATCGGCACCGGCAGCAATCGCCTTGGCAATATCGCCGGAATAACGCACACCGCCGTCAGCAATCATCGGCACACCAGACCCTTTGAGTGCCTCGGAAACATTCTGGATGGCGGTGATTTGCGGCACACCAACGCCAGCGACGATTCGTGTCGTACAGATCGAACCGGGGCCGATACCTACCTTGACCGCATCGGCGCCGTAATCGACCAGCGCCCGCGCCGCGTCCGCCGTCGCAATATTGCCGCCGATCACTTCAATATGCGGGAAATTTTTCTTCGTCCAATTGACGCGATCCAGCACGCCCTGCGAATGGCCGTGCGCCGTATCGACAACGATCACATCGACGCCGGCCTCAGCCAGCAAGGCAATCCGTTCTTCCGTCCCCGGCCCGACACCGACTGCCGCACCGGCGCGCAGATGACCGGAGGCATCCTTGTTAGCCAGCGGATGTTCGTTGGACTTGAGAATATCCTTGACCGTAATCAGGCCGCGCATGTGCCACTCGTCATCAACGACCAGAACGCGCTCAAGACGGTGCTTGCGAATCAATGCCTTGGCATCTTCGACGCTGGCGCTCTCGTTAACCGTGACCAGACGTTTGCGCGGCGTCATGATCGCCTTGACCGGTTGATCAAGATTGGTCTCGAAACGCAAATCGCGGTTGGTCACGATACCGACCACCTTGCCCGCCTTGTCGATTACCGGCAAGCCGGAGATGCGGTACTGACGGGTAATCTCCAACACTTCGCGCACCGTCATGGTTGGCGGAATAGTGATCGGGTCTTTCAGAATGCCGGATTCAAAACGCTTGACCTTGGCCACCTCGGCGGCTTGCGCCTGGGCGGTAAAGTTCTTGTGAATGATGCCGATACCGCCTTCTTGCGCTAGGGCAATCGCCAGGCGACCCTCGGTCACCGTATCCATCGCGGCTGACAACAAAGGTAAATTAAGCGTAATGTTTCGTGTCAGGCGGGTCGCAAGACCGACGTCGCGTGGCAGAATCTGGGAATGAGCGGGGACGAGCAGAACGTCGTCGAAAGTGAGGGCTTTTTGCAGGAGTCGCATGGCCTTTAATCCAAGGTCACAAAATCGTATTATACAGAAAACACCGAGAACTCCTGATGACCATAAAACAAGCTTTGATTTTTGCCCTGATAACGGCGTCGACCGTAACACTCTCGAACGCCATCGCTCAAACCTATCAATGGAAAGACAGCAGCGGGCGCACGGTAATTTCTGACACCCCGCCTCCTGGTACCCTCAAGGAAAACACGCGAACGCTCGGTGGCGCCAAACCCGCCACAAACGCGGCGCCAGCCGCAGCCAAGCCATCTGATGCAGCACCGACCATGGCGGAAAAAGACCTTGAGTTCAAGAAGCGTCAGCAGGAAAACGCTGAGAAGGCCGGCAAGGAAGCCAAGGAGAAAGCGGCACTTGAGGCCAAACGCGACAATTGCGAGCGCGCCAAAAAACAGGCTGCCATGCTCGAATCAGGTCAGCGCATTGCAAGCACCGACGAAAAGGGAGAACGCCGCATCATGGAAGAGAGTGAGCGCGCCAGAGAACTGGAATACGCGCAGCGGGCGATCAAAGAGTCCTGCCAATAGGTTACAACAGGCCGGCAACAGCGCAGCCTGAATCAGGCCTCGGCGTCGGTTTCCCCGGCGCCTTTTTTCATGACCTTGCCTTCGGCCGCGCGCTGTTTGCGCACCTCTTTCGGGTCGGCAATCAGCGGCCGGTAAATTTCGACGCGATCACGGTCGCGCAGGATGGTGTCGAGCTTGGACAATTTGGCAAAGATGCCAAACTTGTTTTTCTTCAGATCAATTTCCGGATATTTGGCGAGAATCCCTGAGGCCTCTAACGCCTGCTGCAGCGTGGCGCCTTCCGCAAGCTTGACCTTGACCAGCAACTGCGTGTCAGCCAGCGCGTAACAAACTTCAAGGTTCAACAGCTCAGCCATGATCAACCCCATAAACCTGAGCCGCCCGACGAACGAAGGCATCTACAAAAGTGTTGGCGATGTGATTGAACACCGGACCAATCACTTTCTCGAACAACTTGCTGGAAAACTCGTAATGCAACTGGAACTCAATCTTGCAGGCGTTTTCTGCCAGCGGCTTGAATACCCAAGAACCTTCCAGGCGGCGAAAAGGCCCATCGACCAGCTGAATTTTCATTGAAGCCGGAAAAACCTTGTCGTTTTGCGTTGTAAAGCTCGATTTGACGCTGTGATAATTAATATGCAGCGTCGCCACCGTTTTGTGTTCGTCACGAAACTTGACCTCGGTTTTACTGCACCAGGGCAAAAATTGCGGGTAATCCTCGCAACAATCGACCAGCTCAAACATGCGAGCGGCAGATTGTTCGATCAATACGGTTTTTTCGACCAGAGCCATGCGGCGTCAGCAATCCGATATCCTGTAAAATGTCGATTTTAAAGGATCATCGGCCGCATGAGCATCACGGAAAACAAAAAAGCTTTTCACGACTACTTTGTCGAGGAAAGATACGAAGCCGGACTTGCCCTCCAGGGCTGGGAGGTCAAGGCGATTCGTGCCGGCCGGATGAACATCAAGGAATCCTACGTCATCATCAAAAATGGCGAAATTTTCCTGATCGGCATGCACATTACTCCGCTGCTTGCCGCCTCCACGCATGTCAGCCCTGATCCGACCCGCACGCGCAAATGTCTTTTGCACGCCACCGAAATCATGAAACTTATCGGCAAGGTCGAACGTGCCGGCTACGCCCTGATTCCGCTCAATCTGCATTACAAGGGTGGGCGGATCAAACTCGAAATCGGCCTCGCCAAAGGCAAAAAGCAGCACGACAAGCGCAACGACGAACAGGAAAAAGACTGGCAGCGCGAAAAAGAACAGATCATGAAGGAACGGCAGCGTTAATTCGCTATGGACGCCCTGCTGTGAAGCCTCCCAATTCATTGCCAAGCACCCGTTGAAGGTTGATTCGACATGACCGCACAATCGCCACCTCCCGTTGAAACAGCGCTGCTTGCAGCGACAAAGAAAAACTTTGCAGTGCAATGGCTGGTGCTCGTCGTGGCGCTCCTGCTGCTAGCCACGGAGCTGACGTATAGCCGGCACCAGGCACGTCAGCTTGTTGAAGCAGAAGCTGTCAGCCGGCTGGAAAATCACAGCTTGGTGGTGCTTGAAGAGCTAGATCGTCGTTTCAGATCGATCAATGTGGTGCTCGAAAAACTGCGCGACACCGTTTTTTTGCAACTAACGCACAGTGGTGGACAAGCCATTGTTGCCCGCGAACTAACAACGCTAACCGATGCGCTGGAGGGTGCCCGTACCCTGTCTGTTTTTGATGTCAGCGGTACCATGATCGCCAGCAATCGAAGCGAACTGCTTGGCAAAAACTTTGCTCAGCGCGAATATTTTCAATCGGTAAAAAATAACCCGAATGCTGATGCACTCTATCTGAGTGAGCCTTTTGTCACCGCACTGGGCGTATACACCATGACCTTAGGGCGGATGGTCGCCGGGCCGCAAGGCGAATTTGCCGGCGTGATTACCGCCACGATTGATAGCGAAAGCATGCGCCAACTGCTTCAATCCATTCACGCTGCTCAAGATACTTCTCTTGCCGTCATTCATGGCAACGGTGAATTAGTGGTTTTGGTATCGGAGCAAACATCTGCGCCCCCGGGACTCTCCGTAACCCCGCCCGACTCCCTCGTCGAACGTCACATAAAAAGTGGCCAAATGGCCAGCCTGATGACCGGCACCTCAGTGACCCTTGGCCCCAACCGCCTGGCTTCGATGCGCACCGTGCAGCCGCCTGCCTTAGGCATGACAGCGCCGCTGATTGTCTTCGTAGCCTTAAATCTGGACGATATTTTCGGGGCTTGGTACAAGGAAACGCAAAGCCGTGTCGTTGTATTTTTGCTCTTCTCACTCCTGAGCGCACTGGCTCTGTTCCTCTACCAGCGTCGGCAATACGGATTTGACCGCCAGATTCAGCAAAAAGAAATAGAAATCCTGGGCTCCCAGCGGGTTTTGCAGCGCTTTATCGACCATCTGCCCGGAACCGCCTATGTCAAGGATGCTGATTTGAAGACCCTGATGGCTAGCCAAGGGTTCAAGACGCTGCTCGGAATTGAGCCGGCAAGCATGATCGGCAAAACCAGCGAGGAGTTATTCCCCGGCGGGTTTGGCCAGAAAATTCGTGAAGACGATCGCAAAGTGCTGGCCAATGGCAACACCGTGGTGATTGAAGAAAGCTTAAATGGCCGCGATTACGAATCCACCAAGTTTGTCATCGACGACGGCAGTGGACAGCGCCAGTTGGGCGGCATGACCATGGATATCACACCACGTAAACAAGCTGAGCGTGAGCTGGCGGCACAATTGAATGAGGTGCGTGAACTCAATCACAAACTGGCCACCGCCGAAGAAGGTCTGCGCCGTTTATCGATGGCTGTTGAGCAAAGCCCGGCCAGTATTGTGATCACTGATCTGGATGCCAATATTATCTTCGTCAATCAAGCCTTCACCGCAGCCAGTGGCTACACCTTGCAGGAAGCGCTCGGCAAGAACCCCCGCATTCTGCACTCCGGCGAAACCGCCCCGGCCACCTACCGCTCGCTGTGGCCAACCCTCACTTCTGGCAGTGTCTGGCGTGGCGAGTTCACCAATCAGCGCAAGGATGGTTCGAAGTACCTCGAACTGGCAACCATTTCGCCGGTGCGCGACAGCAACGGGCAAGTCACCCATTACGTTGCGGTCAAAGAAGACATTACCGCACGCCGGCGTGATGAACTTGAACTGATCAACCACCGCCAGAACCTCGAAAAACTGGTCTTGCAACGCACTTACGAACTGGCGGTTGCCAAAGAGAAAGCAGATACCGCCAATCGGGCCAAGTCGGAATTTCTGGCCAATATGAGCCACGAGATCCGGACGCCGATGAACGCCATCATCGGCCTCAATTATTTGCTCATGCAAAGCCCGCTGCAGCCTGAGCAGCTTGAAAAACTCAACAAGGTTTCGGCCGCCACCGAGCATTTGCTGAAAATCATCAACGACATCCTTGATCTCTCAAAAATCGAGGCTGGCAAATTGGGGCTGGAAAAGCATCCGTTCTCTCCGGCGGAAGTTCTGCAGAACGTCGCCGGACTGATTCGCGATCAGGCAACCGGCAAAGGCTTGCACCTTGAGCTTGATGCAGAAGGCTTGCCGGCACGGGTTTTTGGCGACGAAACGCGACTGCGCCAGGTGCTGCTCAACTTTGCCGGCAATGCCGTCAAATTCACCCGGCAGGGTTCGATCAAGCTGGCCGGCAAATTGATCTCAAGCGATGAAAAAGAGATTGTCTGCCGCTTTAGCGTGACCGACACCGGCATTGGCATTCACCCTGACGATACTGCCCGGCTGTTTAATGCCTTTGAGCAACTCGATGGCTCCACCACCCGCCAATTTGGTGGCACCGGCCTGGGGCTGGCGATTGCCCGAAATCTCGCCGGGTTAATGGGCGGCGAAGTCGGCGTTGAGAGCACACCGGGATCCGGCAGCCATTTCTGGATTTCAGCACGCTTTGGTGTTAGCGAAGATCAGCCAGCGGTGCGATTGAACGCCCCGGCGCAGGGTAAAAAATCGCTCCAAGGCCGCGTCCTGCTGGTTGACGACGACGAAATCAACCGTGAAATCACCAAGGAAATGATTCAAATCACCGGTGCCGAGGTAACTACTGCCGAAAATGGACTGGTTGCGGTCAACTGCTTTAAAGAGGCAAATTTTGACTTGGTGCTGATGGATATCCAGATGCCGGTGCTTGATGGCATTGAAGCTGGCCAACAGATACGCGCCATGCCCAACGGCTTAACAGTGCCGATTGTGGCAATGACGGCCAATGTTTATGTTGCTGACCAATTAAAATATCGCGCGGCCGGGATGACCGACTTTTTGCCCAAGCCAGCCAATCCCGAAATCCTCAATACCCTGCTGGCCAAATATCTCGCGGCGTCGCTGGATGCGCCTGCTCAGCCAGCCGCAATCTTGCCCGCAACCGCCCCTACGCTACTAACGGCTAAAGAATTGACTGAAGGGCTTGAAGAACTGGCCGAGTATCTGCGTACCGGCAGCATTCAAGCCAAACACCGGTTCAACGCGATGAAGCATGCTCTGGAAAGTGACTTTGCAGAAGAATGTACGCGTTTGCAATACCATATCAGCCACTTCGACTTCGAGCCGGCCTTGCCTATCGTCGCCGCTATTCAAGCCCGACTGACCTGAAATATTTTTCTGAATCGCAGGCTATCCCTTGCCTGACTTGAAACGACGGGGGAAACTAGCGGCTATAAATTAAATGCGCAGGGGGAATCAGGCAATGTCGCATCCGGATCAGAAAAACCAAGCCGTCGCCAAGCCGATTGTGCTGGTGGTTGATGATTTACCGGACAACCTGAGCGCTATTTCTGAAATGGTCAGCAGCCTCGGCGTTGATGTCAGGATTGCCGCCAATGGCTCGACGGCGCTCCGCTTCGCCAGCCTGGAGCCTCGCCCCGACCTGATTCTGCTCGACGTGATGATGCCCGACATGGATGGTCACGAGGTTTTGAAAAGGCTCCGCGCCCAAGCTGAAACCCGCGACATTCCAGTAATTTTCGTCACCGCCCTCGACAGTACCCATGACGAAGAAGTTGGCCTGCGAGAAGGTGCGGTTGATTACATCACCAAGCCGATCAAGCCGATGGTTTTGCGCGCTCGCGTTTTGGCGCAACTCGAACTGAAAAAATCACGCGATCTGCTGGCCGGGCAAAAAGCCTGGCTGGAGCAGGAAGTCACCCGCCGCATGCTGGAAAACAAGCAACTCGAATCACGCCTGCAAGTAGCGCTCAATACATCCGGCTTTGGTATCTGGGAGCATGACTATGTCAGCGGGCGCAACGAATGGAGCGCAAGCCTGGCGCAAATGCTCGGGCTTGGCAGGGGGCCGGCAACGGCAGTAGAGGCCTTGGCTTTGATTCATCCGGAAGATCATCGCATTGGTGAAGAAGCGATGCGTTCAATGAGCGACGAGTTTCATTTCGACGAAATTCGTATGCAGCATGCCGATGGTCACTGGGTCTGGTGCGAGGTGCGCGGGCGCGTCCTGCTACGCGACAAAGCCGGTAAGCCTGTTCAGGTTTTGGGCACCGTCGCCGACATCAGCCGGCGCAAGGCCGCCGAGACTGAACAACAGCTATCCTCAATTGTCTTCTCCGACATCAGCGATGGCATCTGCATCACTGATCCGGATGGGCAGATTTTGCTAACCAATCGGGCCTTTTCCAAAGTCACCGGTTACGAGGCGAGTGAGGCCTTGGGCAAAACTCCCCGAATACTGCGTTCCGGCGTGCATGGTGACGAGTTTTATCGCGCGCTGTGGGAAACCCTCATCCGCCACGGTAATTGGCAGGGTGAAATCACCAACCGGCGTAAGAACGGCGAGTTGGTCAGGGAGTGGCTAAGCATTTCGGCAGTGCGCGATGGCGGCGGTCGACTGACTAATTACGTCGGAATTTTCAGTGATCTATCCGAACGCGATACCGCTGACGAGCGTATTCAATTCCTCTCCAGCTTCGACCCGCTGACCAACCTGCCCAACCGTAACCTGTTTGCTGACCGCCTTAATCAAGCGCTGATCAATGCGCAGCGTTTCAATCGAGAGACTGCGGTCATTCTGCTCGACCTCGACCGCTTCCGCATCATCAACGACACGCTTGGGCCGCCAGTTGGCGACGAAATACTGGTCGAGATGTCCCGCCGCCTCAATCTACAGGTTCGTGATGGCGACACCATCGGCCGCCGTTCAGGTAACGAATTCGGTTTCGTGATGGCCAACCTCAGCCATGAACGCGACGTCATCGCCCTCGCCCAGCGTATGCTCGATGCGATTACCGTTCCTTTGCTGATTGGCGGGCAATCCATCGTCATCACCGCCAGTATTGGCATCAGTCTCTCACCACGCAATGGCAAGGAAACCGATACCTTGCTCAAAAGTGCCGATGCCGCCCTGATGCGCGCCAAGCAGGCCGGGCGTAACACCTTCCGTTTTTATTCGCCGGAAATGGATGCCGATGCCGAGCGGCGTCTCGGACTCGAAACCGCCTTGCGCAACGCGCTGCAGCAAAACGAACTCACCGTTTTTTATCAACCGCAGATCAGTCTTGACAGCGGCAAC
Organism: Dechloromonas sp.; assembly: GCA_011391255.1. Lineage (GTDB taxonomy): Bacteria > Pseudomonadota > Gammaproteobacteria > Burkholderiales > Rhodocyclaceae > Azonexus. The sequence continues at coordinate 18,850 of JAABQV010000009.1, read as the reverse complement.
CTGATCGGTATGGAAGCCTTGCTGCGTTGGAGCAATCCGGTATTCGGCTCGGTTTCACCAGCCGAGTTTATCCCGATTGCCGAGGAAACCGGCCTCATTTTGCCGATTGGTGAGTGGGTTTTGCGTAGCGCCTGCAAGCAAACCCGTCTTTGGCTTGATCTTGGGCTGGTTGATCTGCGTGTTGCGGTCAACCTGTCCACCCGTCAGTTTCGTCAGTCCAATCTGCCCGGCCTGGTCAGTGAAGTACTGGCCCAAAGCGGCCTGCCCGCCGGCGCGCTGGAGCTGGAAATCACCGAAAGTGCCTTTATCGACAACGTCGAAGATGCAATTATCCAATGCCGGGCACTCAAAGCGATTGGCACCAAACTCTCGCTCGACGATTTTGGCACCGGCTACTCCTCGCTGGCTTATGTGTCGCGCTTTCCGTTTGACAAAATAAAAATTGACCAGAGTTTCGTCCGCGACATCATCGAAAATCCGGTCAATGCAGCGATTGCCAGCGCGGCGATCGTCATGGCGCGCAGCATGAACCTGTCAGTGCTCGCCGAGGGCGTTGAAACCGAAGCGCAAGCCAGTTTTTTACGCTTCCGGCGTTGCGACTCAATGCAAGGCTACTTGTTCAGCCGGGCAGTGCCGGCTGCCGAGTTTGAGCAGTTATTGGTCGGCGACAAACGCCTGCCAACACCTGACAAAACGCACGAACACCAACAAACCCTGCTTATCGTTGATGACGAGCCGCATATTTTGACGTCGCTATCGCGACTGTTACGCCGCGAAGGCTTCCAGATTTTGACCGCACTTTCGCCTGGTGTCGCCTTTGAGTATCTGGCCAAACAACCGGTGCAGGTCATTCTTTCCGACCAGCGCATGCCGGAAATGTCCGGTACCGAGTTTTTGGCCCGGGTGCGCCAGCTTTACCCGGACACCATCCGCATTGTTTTGACCGGTTATACCGATCTCGACTCAGTCACCGGCGCGATCAATCGTGGCGCGATCTACAAATTTTTGACCAAGCCGTGGGATGACGATCAGTTACGTGAGCAAATCCGCGAAGCCTTCCGGATGGCCAAAGATACTCAGCGTAAGAATAATGATCAATAAGCAGACTCCCGCCTTTCTCAAGCGGTTTCTACCTGTTGCGCTGATTATTCTGCTTGGCAGCTTTTACTATCATCAAGAATCAGTAGCCCGCTTATTGAGCCGGGTCGAAAACCAGGAAGTGCTCAATGTTGCCTCGGGTAGTGCTTCCCTGTTACGGCCGATTCAAATGATAGTCGGCGACCTGACATTTCTGTCCGAGCATTACGCCCTGCAGAAAATGGTCAATCAACCGGATTCCCCGGAAATATTTCGCGTTGAAACCAACCTGCAAAGCCTGATCAAGATAAGACAGGTTTATGACCAGGTTCGCTGGCTGGATGCTTCAGGGCAGGAATTAGTCCGTGTCGATCTGGTGAACAGAAAACCGAGCCTGGTGGCGAAAAACAAGCTGCAGAACAAGGGCGACCGTTATTACTTCACCGAGGCGATACAGAATAATGATCGTCAGACCTATATTTCGCCGCTCGACTTGAACGTTGAAAACGGAAAAGTTGAGGTGCCCTTCAAGCCCGTGCTTCGCTTGGCCATGCCAGTCGCAGATCAGCAGGGCATCAAGCAAGGCATCCTGATCATCAACTATCTGGCTGATGACATGATTCAGCACTTTATCGCCGATAGCAGCAAAGGTCACGTACCCGTTTCACTTCTCGACAGTGCCGGCAATTGGCTACATTCATCCAATGAAGCCGATGAATGGGGTTTCATGTTCAAGGACGCCAGCCGAAGCCTGGCAAGCCGGTTTCCCGCCAGTTGGGCAAAGATGCAAGGCGCCAGCGGTCAGTTCGATGATGAGAATGGCTTATGGACGTTTGAGCGGGTTTATCCCCTTGGCAACGCTAACGAATATCACTGGCTGGTTGTTTCTCACTTGAACGACGCTCAATTGACCGCCGCATTGAGCCATAGCGATGGAGAGCGTATTTTCCTTACCGGCCTGCTGCTTTTGCTGTTTGGCGGCGGGATTTTCTATTTTCAGCGCAACAAGGCGCTTGAGACTGAAACTGAGAGACGCTTCCGTGCAATTTTTGACTATGCCATGGTTGGTATTGCCACTACCTCACCGAGCAAAGAGTGGCTTACGGTCAACCCCGCTTTATGCCGGATTTTTGGTTATGAGGCGGAGGAATTAAAGTTAAAAACCTGGGCTGATTTGATCCACCCGGATGACATTGACGCAAGCACTATTCAATTTGATAAGGTTTTGCAAAGCGAGTCTGAAGGCTATTCGCTGGAAAAACGCCTCATTCGTAAAGATGGCACAGTGATTCACGCCTTTGTTGCTGCTCGCGCCATCCGTGCGAGCGATGGAGAAATTGATTACTTTGTCGTCATTTTCGAAGATATTAGTGATCGTCATCAGGCACAGCACCAGCTCACGCAGCAGATTCGCCGTTCTGCCGTGATGCTCGAATTACCCAAAAAAGCCGAGGAATTGCCCGAGCAGGCTTTCATGCAATACGCCCTTGAACGCGCCGAGGAACTGACCGGGAGCGTAATTGGCTTCATGCACTTTGTGAATAACGACGAGGCGACCATCGAGTTGGTAGCCTGGTCGTCCAGCACACTGGCCAAATATTGCACCGCCGCCTTTGATAACCACTACCCGATCACCGAAGCCGGCATCTGGGCCGATGCCGCGCGTGAAAAGCGGCCCATAGTGATTAACGATTACGCCAGCGCACCAAATAAACATGGCCTGCCGGCCGGTCATTCGGCTCTGATCCGCTTGCTCAGTATTCCGGTAATGGAAAATGGCAAAGTAGTGATGATGACCGGGGTTGGCAACAAAGCCAGGAACTACTCGGATTACGATATTGAAACGGTGCAACTGATTGGCAATGAGGTTTGGCGCATTGCGCGGCGGAATCGTGCCGAAAAATCTCTGCTGCAGGCCACGCAGGTGGTCAACGCCAGCCCGGTGGTCTGCTTCCGCTGGGCGGCGAAGGAAGGCTGGCCGGTTACTTTTGTTTCTGAAAATGTCAAGCAATGGGGCTACGCCGCTGCTGACATCATGGCCGGCCGCCCGCCCTACGCTGATCTGGTGCACCCGGATGATTTGTGGCGCGTAGCCGATGAAGTGGCACGTCGCACGGCTACCGGGGTTGCTTGCTACGAACAGGAATACCGTATTCTGACGCCAAATAATGGCGTGATTTGGGTTGTTGACCGTACCAATGTGCATCGCAACGAAGCGGGCGAGCCGGAATATTTTGATGGCGTCTTGACCGATATCACTGAACGCAAACGCCAGCAAATTGAGTTGAGCGAGACGCTTGCCCAGCAGAAATCCCTCAACAAGCGCCTGGAAGAAGCCAATAACCAATTGCTGCAATCAGAAAAAATGGCCTCGATCGGCCAACTGGCGGCGGGCGTGGCGCACGAGTTGAACAACCCGATTGGTTTCGTGTATTCCAACCTCGGCACCTTGGATGGCTATCTGCATGACCTGATGTTGATGATTAGCGCCTACGAAAAAGAGGCTGAAGACACCGGAAAAACAATCAAGGCCGTCAATCGCATCATGGAGGAGTGCGATTACGCTTTTTTGAAGGCAGATATTTTCAGTCTGCTCGGTGAATCAAAAGATGGCCTCGGTCGGGTCCGCAAGATCGTTCAGGATCTCAAGAGTTTCTCGCGCGTCGGTGAGCAGGAATGGCAGGAGGCCGATCTGCATCAAGGGCTTGATTCAACCTTGAATATTGTCTGGAACGAGCTCAAATACAAGTGCAAGGTGGTCAAGGAGTACGGTGACATTCCGCCTGTTTATTGCCTGATCTCACAAATCAATCAGGTCTTCATGAACCTGCTGGTGAATGCCGGCCATGCAATTGAAACCCATGGCACAATCACCATACGCACCTACCGGACCGATGAGAGCTGGGTCTGCATCGAAGTCAGCGATTCCGGTAAAGGGATAGCGCAGGAACTCATTACCCGCATTTTCGAGCCTTTCTTCACCACCAAGCCGGTTGGCAAGGGGACAGGGTTAGGGTTGTCACTTTCTTACAGCATTGTTCAACGCCATGGCGGACGGATTGAAGTTGATAGTCAGGTTGGCGTCGGTAGCAACTTCCGACTGCACTTGCCGATTCATCCACCCGTTGAGAATAAAAATCAAAATACGGAGATCCCATCATGACCGAGGCCGTTGCCTCCCTTACCCTGCTTTTTGTCGATGACGAACCGGGGATTCTTTCCGCCCTGCGCCGATTGTTTCGCCCGCACGGTTACCGGATTTTCATTGCCGAAGGTGGTGCCGCCGGGCTGGAGATTCTGGAAAAAGAGCAGATTGATCTGGTAATTTCCGACATGCGCATGCCGGAAATGGATGGCGCGGCTTTCCTCAAGGAAGTTCGTGGCCGTTGGCCCAAGGTCATGCGTATTCTGCTCACCGGCTACGCCGACATCACCTCAACGGTGGCGGCGATCAATCAGGGCGAAATTTATCGCTACATTTCCAAGCCGTGGGACGACAACGAAATCGTCACCGTCGTTCGTGAAGCCCTGGAGCGCCAGATGCTCCAATTGGAAAACCAGCGTCTGACCGCACTGACTCAGGCGCAGAACGATGAACTCAAGGTTCTCAACAGCAGCCTCGAGCAAAAAGTAGCCGAACGCACCGCCGAATTGCGCCAGGCATTGACGTTTGTCGAGCAATCGCATGGTGAGTTGAAAAAGTCTTTCCTGACCAGCGTTCAAGTCTTTGCCGGCCTGATCGAACTGCGTAGTGGTTCGGTCGGCACCCAGAGTGCCGGCCACGGCCGCCGTGTTGCTGACCACGCACGCAGCGTCGCACAGCGCATGGGGCTTTCCGATAGCGAGGTGCAGAACATCATGCTCGCCGGCCTCCTGCATGATATCGGCAAACTCGGCCTGCCCGATGAATTGCTCGGCAAGGCGTTCAACACTTTGAGTGCCGAGCATCGTGCTCAAGTCATGAAGCACCCGATCATTGGCCAGAATATCCTGATGGGCATCGACAAGTTCAAGGAAGCCGCCGTGCTGGTTCGCCACCATCACGAATGCTATGACGGCAGCGGTTATCCGGATCGCTTGTCGGGCATCGCCATCCCGCAGGGCAGCCGGATTCTGCAAGTGGTCAACGAGTATGATTCCCTGCAGATTGGCACGCTGGTGCAGCGCCCGCTGAAGCCGGCCGAGGCGATGAGCTTTTTGGTTGAAAATCGCGGCAAGCGCTACGACCCGGTTGCGGTTGACACGTTTTTCAAGCTGATTTCTGAAACGCAAAAGACCGGCCCGGTCGAGTTGCAGCTTCGCAGTATCCACCTCAAACCGGGCATGGTGCTGATGCGCGACTTGAACCACGCCGACGGCTACATGCTGCTGGCCAAGGGCAGCGTGCTGAGCGCTGAAATCATCGTGCGACTGATCAAAATGGAACATAGCGAGCAGCACGCGCTGACGCTCTATATCCGCCAGGAGGAAAAATGAGCCGCATCCTGATTGTTGATGACGAGGATTCCATCCTCAAATCTTTGAAACGTGTGCTGCGTCTGGCGCCTTGTGTTTATGGCAACCAGACCTTCACGCTCGAAATTAGTGCCTTCAACACGCCGCAGGCCGCGCTGGAAGCAGCGCGCACTGAGGAATTTGACCTCTTCCTGAGCGATTACCGGATGCCGGTGATGGATGGCATAGAATTTCTCAAGGCGGCCAAGGAAATCCAGCCCGATACGGCACGCCTGATTCTCTCCGGCTATGCCGACCTCAACGCGCTGGTGCGGGCGGTGAATGAAGTCGGGATCGATCGCTTTATCGGTAAGCCCTGGAACGACTACGATTTGATGTCAGCCATCGGCCAGGCGCTGGCACACCGCGAACTGCTGCTGGAAAACCGCCAGTTGGCAAATTTGGTTCGGGTTGAAATGGGTGACATTTCACCCGAACAATTTGAAGCGGAAAGACTGGAACGAATTGAGCCAGGAATTACCGAGGTGAACTGGGGGCCGGATGGTTCGGTCGTTCTCGACCCCGAATTTCAGACCAGGGAGTAAGCCACCATGTCCAGAATCGATACTTTTGTTTGGGATGCACGCTTCGATACCGGCATCCCGATCGTTGATGCGCAGCACAAACAGCTGGTCGATGCGGTCAATCTCCTCGGCAACGAGTTGCTGCAGGGCGATGTGAGCGAGGAACGTCTGCAGGCATTGTTTCATCAACTCGCGGAATACGCCCGGCACCATTTCAGCGATGAAGAAGACATGATGCGCACGCTGGCGATTGATGAGCGCCATCGCCTAGAACACATTGCTTTTCACCGTCAGTTTGTCGAGCAGTTGGTCAGCATCTGGAAATCACGCGCCTCCCTGGCCAAACCGGCAGAAACCGTGCATGGTTTTCTTGCATCCTGGCTGACCGTCCATATTCTTGGCGAAGATCAGTCGATGGCTCGCCAGTTTGAGCGATTGAACAAGGGTGAAGCAGCAGCAGATGCCTTTGCTGCCGAGAAAAAATCTGAAGATATGGGCACCTCGATTCTCCTTGGTGCGATGGGGAGGCTCTATTCACTGCTTTCCGAGCAGAACGCCCACCTTTTAACACTCAACCTGGGTCTTGAAGAGCGCGTTGAAGCGCGAACCCATGCATTGGCCGAGGCCAATTCCCGTTTGGCCAGCGAGCAAGTAGAACTGACCGAATTACTGCACAAGGTTGAAGATGCACAACAACAATTGCTGCAGTCTGAAAAAATGGCGGCGATTGGCCAACTGGCGGCAGGCGTGGCACATGAAATCAACAACCCGGTAGGTTTCGTTAACTCAAACCTGGGGACACTAAAAACTTATGCCGAAACGCTGTTGACCGTAATCAAGGCCTACGAAAGCAGCGATCCCGCTCAAATTGCTGATGCGCTGCAAAAAGCCGACCTCGAATTCATGCGCGAAGACCTGCCCTCGCTATTGGCTGAGTCACAGGATGGCTTGAACCGGGTGACCAAGATTGTTCAGGATTTAAAAGATTTTTCTCGTGTCGATCAGGCTGACCGGCAGCCATCCGATCTCAATGCAGCGCTCGAAAGCACCTTGAACGTAGTCGCCAATGAGATCAAATACAAGGCCGATGTGGTACGTGAATTGGGTGACATCCCGCAGGTGGACTGTGTGCTGGCGCAGATCAATCAGGTCTTCATGAATCTGCTGGTCAATGCGGCGCAAGCGATTCCGGAGAGAGGCAAGATTGTTATCCGTTCAGGCTTGGAGAATGACCATGTCTGGTTCGAAATCGAAGATACCGGCAAAGGCATGAGCGCCGAAATCCAGCAGCGAATTTTTGAGCCGTTCTTCACCACAAAACCTGTTGGTAAAGGCACCGGGCTGGGGCTGTCGATCTCCTACGACATCATTGTCAAGAAGCATGGCGGGCGAATGGATGTCCGGAGCGTGATTGACAAAGGAACTTGCTTCCGGCTTTGGCTCCCATTAACAGCACCGGTGTCGACCTGATCGATCATGGCTGACACACCCATGATCAGTACCGACGAGTTGTACATCGGTCTGTATGTTCATCTTGACCTCAAATGGTTTGAGCATCCCTTCCCCTTTGGGCATTTCAAGATCAAGTCCGAAGATCAGATCAGGACTATTCGTGGCCTGGGGCTGAAGAAGGTTCGCTATAACCCGGATCAGAGCGACGCCCGCCCAGCACCTTTGGAAGACCAGCCGCCGGTTGTCGAGGAAACCAACCCGTTTATCGCCCACGCGCTCGAGGCCAAGCGCGTGATGATCGAACGGATCAAGGTGCAACGAGAAGCGGCGGCACGGATTGAAAATGCCTTCGTCAACACCGCCAAGACTGTGCGCGAGGTCGAGAAAAATATCTATTCGAATCCGGCTGAAGCCGTGCACCAAGCCACGCAGCTTGTCACCCAAATAGCCGACTCGATTCTCTGTGCGCCTGAGTTGGCGCTGCACGTGATGGGCGATACAACCGGTGGGGAGGAGCTGTATTTTCATTCGCTGAACGTGACCATGCTGTCGATGATGGTGGCGCGTGACATCAAGCTGCCGCAAGAAGTGGTCAGCACATTGGGTATGGGCGCCTTGTTTCACGATATTGGGCATAAGGAAATCGATAAAAAAATCCTGATGAAACTTGAGCCGCTGACGCCGGCCGAACAGCATTTGTATGAGATGCACTGCCAATACGGCGTTGAAATTGGCAAACACCTGCAGTTTTCTGTACCCGTTCTTAAAATTATTCAGGAGCACCACGAGTTTTATGATGGTTCCGGGTATCCAAAAAAACTCAAGGGCGAATCGATCGGCTTGCTGTCGCGGATTGTGGCAATAGCGAATCACTATGATGAGCTATGCAACCCGCCAAATATTGTCCACGCTCTGACGCCGCATGAGGCGCTGTCGATCATGTTTGCCAAGTTGCGCAATAAATTTGATCCGAAACTACTGCAGGTATTCATTCATTGTCTTGGCGTTTATCCGCCGGGAACCATTCTCCAGCTTTCAAACGGGGTGATCGGCATGGTCGCGACGGTGAATACCAAAATGCCAATGAAGCCAATGATCGTCATTTACGATGCGACGATTCCCAAGGATGAGGCGATCCTCATTGATATGGCACAGGAAACTGATCTGAACATATCCAAGGCGATCAGGCCGGCACAAGTACCGCTGGAGATCTACAACTATCTAAGCCCGCGCAAGCGGGTGAGCTATTACTTTGATGCAACCAAGCATGGATCGGAACAAGCCTCACCATGAGCACTCTTGAGCGGTTGATGATCGACCATTGTCACAACATGATGCTGCTGGTTGAACCAGCCAGTTTGCAAATCGTCATGGCCAACCAGGTTGCCGCGCAAACCCTTGGCTATGCGAGGGAAGCCCTCCAGACGATGAGCATCACCGATATTGAAAGCTCCCTGCAAGACGTTTTTTATTGGGAAGAAGTACGCGGTGGCCAGTGCTGCTCGATCGAGAATCAGGAAGGGTTCTATCAATGCAGTGATGCATCGATGCTGGCGGTGACCAAAAATATTCAACTTGTCGAAGATCAGGGGAAGCAGCTGCTATTGGTTCAGGCAAAGGTAATGGAGAATGAACGGCTTGTCGAGGATGCGCTGGAGAATACCCTCTCGCAACTGAGGGCAACGCTCGAATCAACCGGTAACGGGATTCTGGTTATCGACTGGCAAGGCAAAATTGTCAGCATGAACCGCTTGCTGAGCAAGCTGTGGCATATCCCTGAAAGCATGCTTCTTGAGCAAAAGGATGCCGAGATTCTGGCGCTGATGACCAGCCAGGTTGTTGATGCCGATGCCTGTCAGGCACGCTTGCAGGCGGTGCTCAGTACCGAAGATAGCGAGGAAATCATCCGCCTCAGGGATGGCCGTTTCTTCGAGTGCAAATCGCGCCCGCAATATTTGGGTGAGCGTATTGTCGGTCGGGTTTTTGGTTTTGATGACATCACTGCAGCCAAGCTTGTCGAAGAAGCCTTGCGCGAGTCTCGTGACAAGCTGGAAGAACGGGTTCGCGAACGAACTGCCGACCTGGAGGAGGCCAACGAAGGGCTGGAAGCAACCAAGGTTTATCAGGAAGAACTGATCAAGAAGCTGAAGGAAGCCCAGAACCAGCTCCTGCAATCCGAAAAAATGGCGGCCATCGGCCAACTGGCGGCGGGGGTTGCCCATGAAATTAATAACCCGGTAGGTTTTGTTAACTCGAACCTGGGTTCACTAAAAATCTATGCAAATAAGCTGTTGACCGTACTGAATGCATACGAGGGCAACGATCCCGCAGAAATTGCCGAGGCGCGCAAGAAAGCTGACCTCGATTTCCTGCGTGAAGATCTGCCCTCGCTTATTACTGAATCTCAAGATGGCTTGAGCCGCGTTACCAAGATTGTTCAGGATTTGAAGGATTTTTCGCATGTCGATCAGGTCGATCGTCAAAGTGCCGATCTGAATGCCGCGATGGAAAGTACCTTGAACGTCGTCTGGAATGAGCTGAAATACAAGGCCGAGGTAATCCGCGAACTTGGCAAAATACCCCCGGTTGATTGCGTACCGGCGCAGATTAATCAGGTATTCATGAATCTTCTGGTCAATGCCGCGCAGGCGATCCAGCAGCAGGGCAAAATTTTTGTCCGCTCCGGCATCGAAAATGAGCATGTCTGGTTTGAGGTTGAAGACACTGGCAGCGGCATGAGTTTAGAAGTACAGCAACGGATCTTTGAGCCGTTTTTCACCACCAAACCGGTCGGCAAGGGCACCGGGCTCGGACTGTCCATATCCTACGACATCATTGTCAAAAAACATCATGGACGCCTTGAAGTGAAAAGCGAGCCAGGCAAAGGTACTTGCTTCCGCCTTTCATTGCCGTTGGTCATGTCCAATAATTGACACGCTCGAGACGGCCATCGATACTGGCCGCCGTTTATTCATCTTTGCCGGAATCACCAAAAATGTTGCAAAAACTATCCAACTTCCCGGGCATCAACGGCCCGATTGTCACCATCGTCATGGACGGCTACGGCCTCGCCACAATCGAGGCCGGTAGTGCCATCGCCGCCGCCCGTAAACCAACCCTGGATCGCCTGTTTTCAGACTATTCAAATATCCGCTTGCGGGCGCATGGCACCGCTGTCGGTATGCCCTCCGATGACGACATGGGGAATTCCGAAGTTGGCCACAACGCCATCGGTGCCGGTCAGGTTTATAGCCAGGGCGCATCGCTAGTCGCCGATGCCATCGCCAGCGGCGCGATCTGGCAAGGTGAAGCCTGGCAGGAGATTGTCGCCGGGGCCAAGGCCGGGCGCGGCGTCATACACCTGATCGGGCTATTCTCCGATGGCAACGTGCATAGCCACATCGACCACTTGAAGGCCATGGTCGTTCAGGCCAAGGCCGATGCAGTCAAAACCGTTCGCGTCCACGCGCTGCTTGACGGCCGCGATGTTCCGGAAACCAGCGCGCTCGATTACCTGCTGCCCTTTGAGGCATTTCTGAGCGAAATCAGCAGCGATGGTTTTGATGCGAAAATTGCTTCCGGCGGCGGTCGCCAGAACATCACCATGGATCGTTACGACGCCAACTGGAGCATGGTCGACAAAGGCTGGAAAACCCACGTTTTGGGCCTTGGGCCGCAGTTCTCGAGTGCTTCGGCTGCGGTCAACGCGCTGCGCGAGCAATTTCCCAAGACCATCGACCAGGATTTGCCGCCTTTCGTAATTGCTGAGGCTGGCAAGCCGGTTGGCACCATCGAAGATGGCGACTCCGTGATTTTCTTCAATTTCCGAGGCGATCGCGCCATTGAAATCACCCGCGCTTTTGAAGAAGCCTCATTCGACAAGTTCGACCGCGTTCGCATGCCTAAAGTCACCTACGCCGGCATGCTGCAATACGATGGTGACCTCAAATTACCCAAGCGCTTTCTGGTCGCCCCGCCAGCGATCAAAAACACCATGGGCGAATGGTTTTCCAAAGCCGGCATCAGCCAGTTCGCCTGCTCGGAAACCCAGAAATTCGGCCATGTCACCTACTTCTGGAACGGCAACCGCTCCGGTAAGTTTGAAGGTGAAACCTATCAAGAGGTGCCGAGCGACGTCGTGCCCTTTGAACAGCGCCCGTGGATGAAAGCCGCCGAGATAGCCGACGCGATGATAGACGCACTGCAAAGCGGCCAATACAAAACCCTGCGCTGCAATTTCGCCAATGGCGACATGGTTGGCCACACCGGCAATTTCCGCGCAGCAACCATCGCCATCGAGGCGCTTGACCTTGAATTGGCGAGAATTTTGCCGGTCATCGACGCGCTGGGTGGCGTCGCGCTGATTACCGCCGACCATGGCAACGCCGACGAAATGTTCGAGATCGACAAGAAAACCAAACTGCCGGCGCAGAACAAGGATGGCTCGTTCAAGGCCAAAACAGCGCATACCCTGAACCCGGTACCGCTGATTCTCTACGACAACACTTCGGCCGGAAAACTTGCCCTAACGCAGACTGAAACCGCCGGCTTGTCGAATATTGCCGCGACCATCGCCAATCTGCTGGGCTACGAAAAACATACTAGCTGGGATGAAAGTCTGCTGGCGATCAAGGAGTAACTGAAAAACCGCGTAGTTCTGAAGGGAATCCGGTCTACGCGGTCAGCCCGGACCTTGAAGCTAATGCAAGTCAATCGCGTGCTGCTTGAGCGCTTCAATAGGAACTGTTTCAAGTGCCGTCTGGTTGGTCGAATTGAGTATTACCTTGGGGGCTTTGCCGGCACGGTAGGCCTCCAGCCAACGGGCGGCACAAAGACACCAGCGCTCATCCGGCTTGAGGCCGGGAAAATCAAACTCCGGACGCGGCGTCATCAGATCATTGCCACGCGCCTTTGAGAACGTCAAAAACTCGGTAGTCAAAACCACACAAACGGTATGACTGCCAAGATCTTCCTCCGAAGTATTGCAGCAGCCATCGCGAAAAAACCCGGTTATCGGTGCTTCGCTACACGACTGCAATGGCCCGCCGAGTACATTTAGCTGGCCACCGCCACCAAAATCACGCGGCTTCATGCGACTTCGTCAATCCAGGCTTGCTGAATCGCCTCAAGAATTTTCTCGCCGCAGTGTTTGGGGTCGTCACTAAATCCTGGCAAGCCAAGCACCCAGTTTCTCAAATCGACGAAGTTGATCTTAAGCGGATCAGTGTCCGGATGCGCCTCGGTCAATTCAATGGCGATATCGTTGATGTCTGTCCATTTCATTTGCGGTGCCCTTCCTTCGCCATGTTGATGCTGTATTTGGGAATTTCGACCACTAACGGCGTTGACCGCACCAGGGCCTGACAGCCGAGACGGGAATTAGGCTCCAATCCCCAGGCTTTGTCGAGCAAGTCTTCTTCAATTTCTTCGGCCTCACCCAGCGAGGCGAAACCTTCGCGCACAATCACGTGGCAGGTCGTGCAGGCGCAGGACATCTCGCAGGCGTGATCCAGCTCAATCCCGTTGGCGAGCAGATTCTCACAAATCGACTTGCCCTCCTCAGCCTCGATCACCGCGCCATCCGGACAATTCTCGACGTGCGGCAGAACAATCAGTTGTGTCATGCTTCTTCTCCCATTTTGATGTCGTTCACCTTGCGGCCCGACAATACTTTTTTAATGCTTTGATCCATCCGGCGATGGGCAAATTCCTGGGTTTCAAAACCCAGATCGTCCATCACCAGATTGATCTGTCGGCGATTCACGCCGGTCATGGTTTCTGCCAGTTTGGCAATCGTTGCCTTGATTTTTTCCGTTTCGGCCGCACTCAACAAATGCGGATCTTCCTTCATCGCTGCCTCGGTCGCTTCGATCATGCGCTGAGCTTCAACCACCGCTTCCTTGAGCGCGCGCTGCACCGCATCATCCTTGGCGTGCGCCATTGAGTCCATCAACATGCCGGCGATTTCATCATCGGACAGCCCGTAGGATGGCTTGACAGCAACGCTGGCCTCAACGCCGGTCGTCTGCTCACGTGCGGCGACCGACAGCAAGCCATCGGCATCGACCTGAAAGGTCACGCGAATGCGCGCCGCGCCGGCGACCATCGGCGGAATGCCGCGCAATTCGAAGCGTGCCAAGGAACGGCAATCACTGACCAGTTCGCGCTCGCCCTGAACCACATGAATCGCCATCGCCGTCTGGCCATCCTTGAAGGTCGTAAATTCCTGAGCGCGCGCGGTCGGAATCGTTGAATTGCGTGGAATCACCTTTTCCGACAAGCCACCCATGGTTTCCAGACCGAGCGACAGCGGAATCACGTCGAGCAGCAGCCAGTCGTCCTTGCCGGTCTTGTTACCGACCAGCAGATTAGCCTGCGTCGCTGCACCAAGTGCCACCACCTTGTCCGGGTCAAGATTGGTCAGCGGCTCCTGACGGAAGAAGTCGCCGACCGCCTTTTGCACCTGCGGCATGCGCGTCGCGCCGCCAACCATGACCACACCCTTGATCTCTTCGACGCGCAGGCCGGCGTCGCGCAGCGCCTTTTTGACCGGCTGCATGGTCTTCGATATCAGCGTCTGGGCGATCTCGGCAAAGGTCATGACGTCAAACTTGAGATCGACCATTTCGCCGGTCGACAAGCGGGCGGTAATCGGCGCTTCCGGGTTGTTGGTTAAAAATTCCTTGGCTTCGCGACAACGCATCATCAGGAGGCGCCCGTCTTCCGGCGAAAGCGGCTGCAACTTGGCCTGCTCAATGACCCAGCAGAAAATCCGGTGGTCGAAGTCGTCGCCGCCCAACGCCGAATTGCCGCCGGTGGCCATGACTTCGAAAATGCCCTTGGTCAGCTTGAGAATCGAGATGTCGAAAGTGCCGCCACCAAGGTCATAAACCGCGTAAACCCCTTCCGCTGCGTTATCAAGGCCATAAGCGATGGCGGCCGCAGTCGGCTCGTTGAGCAGGCGCAAGACATTGAGGCCGGCAAGCCGCGCGGCATCCTTAGTCGCCTGGCGCTGGGCGTCGTCAAAATAGGCTGGCACGGTAATGACGGCGCCAACCAGTTCGCCGGCCAGCGCGGTTTCGGCGCGCTGCTTGAGGCTTTTCAGAATTTCAGCCGAGACTTCAACGGGACTTTTTACCCCGGCGATGGTCTTGAACTTGACCATGCCCGGTGATTCGATGAAGTCATAAGGCATCGACTCGACGTGCGAAATGTCCTTGACCCCGCGCCCCATGAAGCGCTTGACGGAAACAATGGTGTTGCGCGGATCGACCGCCTGCCTGGTCTGCGCGTCGTAACCGACTTCGGTGCTGCTATCGGCGTGATAACGCACAACAGATGGAAGTAGTGGCCGTCCCTGATCGTCACTCAAACATTGCGCAATGCCGCTGCGTACGGTGGCTACCAGTGAATTGGTCGTCCCGAGGTCGATACCGATGGCGAGCTTGTGCTCGTGAGGGACAGCCGACTCACCCGGCTCGGCAATTTGAAACAAGGCCATTTTTAGTCTTCCAGCGACGCCAGCGCGTCGTCGATTTCGTGTAACAATTTTTCGAGAAACATCAGGCGACGGACACGATCCGTCGCCAGTGCGAGATCACTTTTATCGAACAAGGTAGCGAGCTCGTCGTAACGCTCGTCAATATCACCGCGCAAACGGTGATGCAAATGCTCAAGCTCGTGATGATCGCCGCCGATCCGCGCCTCCATCACGGCTTCGCGCCATTCCATCTGTTCCATCAGGAAATCAGCCGGCATCGCAGTGTTGTTTTCCGCCTGAATGTCGTGCCCGGCGAGATGGAGCAGGTATTTGGCCCGTTCGAGCGGCTTTTTCAGCGTCAGATAGGCTTCGTTGGCGTGCGTTGCCCACTGCATCGACATCCGCCGCTCGGCATCGCTGCCATTGGCAAAGCGATCCGGATGAACCTGCGCCTGGATGTCACGGTAGCGCGAATCAAGGTCGCTCAGATCCAGCCTGAACCCAAGGCTTAGTCCAAAGAGCGAAAAATGATCAGCGCGAAAATCCATCAGACGTTAAAGGATTCACCGCAGCCGCATTGATCCTTGACGTTGGGATTGTTGAACTTGAAGCCTTCGCTCAAGCCCTCGCGGGCAAAGTCCAACTCCATCCCATCAAGATAGGGCAGGCTCTTGGCATCGACAAAAACCTTGACGCCATTGCTCTCGAAAACCAGATCTTCGTCGCTGATTTCATCAACGAATTCAAGCTTGTAGGCCATGCCGGAGCAGCCGGTGGTACGAACCCCGAGGCGCAGCCCGACACCCTTGCCGCGCTTGGTCAGGTAACTGGCAACGTGTTTGGCTGCCTTTTCGCTCAAGGTGACGCCCATGCTTATTCTCCGTGCTTTTTCTTGTAATCGGCGACGGCTGCCTTAATGGCATCCTCAGCCAGAATCGAACAGTGAATTTTAACCGGCGGCAAGGCGAGTTCTTCGGCGATTTCGGTATTTTTGATCGCCAAAGCCTGGTCGACCGTCTTGCCCTTGACCCACTCGGTGACCAGCGACGAAGAAGCAATCGCCGAGCCGCAACCGTAGGTCTTGAACTTGGCATCTTCGATGACGCCGGCCTTGTTGACCTTGATCTGCAGCTTCATAACATCGCCGCAGGCGGGGGCGCCAACCATGCCGGTTCCAACCCCGTCATCTTCCTTACCAAAGGAACCGACGTTGCGGGGATTCTCATAATGATCAATGACTTTGACGCTATAGCTCATGTAAATTCTCCTTTAAATTCTTTAGTGTGCGGCCCACTGGACTGTACTCAAATCGATACCTTCCTGAACCATATCCCACAGCGGTGAAAGGTCGCGCAGTTTGCCAACCTTCCTGTTCAGCAATTCAATGGCGTAGTCGATTTCTTCCTCGGTGGTGAAGCGACCGATGCTGAAACGGATCGAACTGTGCGCCAGCTCATCGTCACGACCGAGGGCGCGCAACACGTAGGACGGCTCCAGACTGGCCGAGGTGCAGGCCGACCCCGATGACACCGCGAGGTCCTTGATCGCCATGATCATCGACTCGCCTTCAACGTAGGCGAAGCTGATATTCAGGTTATGGGCAACGCGATGCGTCATGTCACCGTTGATATAGGTGTGCTCCATGCCCTTCAGGCCGGCCAGCAAACGATCACGCAAGGCGGCGACGCGAACATTCTCTTCTGCCATTTCTTCCTTGGCGAGGCGAAAACATTCACCCATGCCGACAATTTGATGCGTTGCCAGCGTGCCCGAGCGGAAGCCGCGCTCATGGCCGCCACCGTGCATTTGCGCCTCAAGACGGATACGTGGTTTGCGGCGCACGTACAAAGCGCCAATGCCTTTCGGGCCGTAGGTCTTGTGCGCGCAGAAACTCATCAGGTCAACCTTGAGTTTGCTCAGGTCAATATCAACCTTGCCAGTCGCCTGTGCTGCATCGACGTGAAAAATGATGCCCTTGGCGCGGCAAATTTCACCAATTTCGGCAATCGGCTGGATGACGCCGACTTCGTTATTAACGAACATCACTGAGGCCAGCACGGTATCCGGACGAATCGCCGCCTTGAATACCTC
The DNA here is from genome assembly GCA_011391255.1 of Dechloromonas sp. Lineage (GTDB taxonomy): Bacteria > Pseudomonadota > Gammaproteobacteria > Burkholderiales > Rhodocyclaceae > Azonexus. Next base: position 1,732 of record JAABQV010000009.1, on the reverse strand, counting down.
AAGATCAAGCAGACCATTTTCCTGAACATCGAGGTAAGTCGCCTCGAAACCCTGGCGCTCGAGTTCGCGCACGGTATCGAGTACCGCCTTGTGCTCGGTCATCACGGTGATGATGTGCTTACCCTTGGTGCCGGCGTAAAAATTCGCCGCACCCTTGATTGCAAGGTTATTCGACTCGGTGGCACCGGAAGTCCAGACGATTTCTTTGGGATCGGCATTGACGAGCGCAGCAACTTGCTCACGGGCTTCTTCGACCGCCGCGTCTGTAACCCAGCCGAAACTGTGCGAGCGCGAGGCGGGATTGCCGAAATGCTCGCACAGGTAAGGAATCATTTTCTCCGCAACACGCGGGTCGACCGGAGTGGTTGCCGAGTAATCAAGGTAAATGGGGAGTTTCATCATTGCTCTCGCTTTAGTGAGTATTCAAACTAAAAAATCAGGCAGCCATCGCTGCTAAACCACGCAAGCCGACCAATGTCGCCCGCAAGACATGGATAAATTCGTCTATCTGCGCCTCAGTGTTGCCTCGCCCAAGGCTGACCCGAATCGCCCCGCGCGCATTATCTGCAGGAACTCCCATCGCCCTCAACACGTGTGAAGGCTCGGGATTGGTGCTCGAACAGGCTGCCCCGCTAGCCAGAGCAAATCCAGCGCGATCAAGCTTGCTGACCAGGGTTTCGCCATCGACATCGGCAAAAGAAAAGTAACTGGTGTTGGCTAAACGCGGCACGTCCAGGCCAAAAATCCATCCACCCAACTCGCCAACTCCCGCTTCAAGACGCGCCTTTAGTAAATTAAATTCCGATGCGTGTTCGGCAAGCCGGGACGCAGCAAGTTCCGCAGCAACACCAAATCCAACAATTGCCGCAACATTTTCTGTGCCGGAGCGCAGGCCGCGCTCCTGACCGCCACCGGCGATCAGCGCCTGCAATTCAAGCCGCTTGTCGAGCACCAACGCAGCCGCACCCTTGGGGCCATAAGCCTTGTGTGCCGAAAGTGTCATGGCATGAAGGCCGGTACCATTCAATGCGCGAAAATCAAGCGGCAACTTGCCCAGAGCCTGCACCGCATCGCTGTGAAACCAGGCGCCAGCTCCCTTTGCGGCATCGGCCAGCGCCGGAATATCCTGAATCACGCCAGTTTCATTATTGGCCGTCATCACCGAAATCAGACGCGGCTTGCCAGCCATTACCGTATTGAAATGCTCAACATCAACCTGACCATTGGCAGAAACAGCGATTTCGTTCACCAGCCAACCCTGCCGCGCCAACTTAGCCGCTGGTTTGAGTACGCAGGGATGCTCGATGGCACTGATCGCAAGACTGCCTGGGCGAAAAACTGCCGCAGCACCTTTGATGAACAAATTATTGGCTTCGCTACCGCCGCTGGTAAAGACCACCTCGGTCGGATGCGCATTGACTGCCGCCGCAACCTGCTGACGCGCCTGATCGATCGCCCGCCGCGCCGCCCGTCCGTATTCATGGCGACTCGATGCGTTGCCGTACTGACCTTCCAGCCAGGGCAGCATGGCCGCCAGCACCGCCGGATCAAGGGCAGTTGTAGCGTTGTGATCAAGGTAAACAGGCTGAAACAAAATAACCTCAGGCAGCCGCTTTTTCGCGTGCGGCGCGCGATTTGATCGGACTGACAATGCTTTGCTTGAGCTGATTTTTGGCTGCTGCGTCCGCCCGTTTTTTAACTTGTGCCTCAAGCAGATCGGCCAGTGTCACAG
>JAABQV010000008.1 GCA_011391255.1 Dechloromonas sp. | reverse complement strand
CCCCCCCCCCCCCCCCCCCTGGAAATGCGATGAGCATCCGCGAGCAAGCCGAAGCGTTGGCGCTGGAAAAAGAAGCGCTGTCGACTGAAAACGTTTCGCGTCTGAGTTCGGAGGAAATCCGCAAGACTCTGCACAATCTGCGCGTACATCAGTTCGAGCTGGAGATGCAGAACGAGGAGTTACGCGAGGCGCAGCTTGAGCGCGATGTGGCGCAGGCAAATTATGTCGATCTCTACGACGAGGCGCCGGTCGGTTACTGCACGCTGACCGAGAGCGGCCTGATTGAACAGGCCAACCTGACGGCTGCCGGTTTGCTGGGTTTCATGCGCGCGGAACTGATCAAGCAGCCGATCAGCAACTTTGTTCTGAAGGAAGATCAGGATGTTTTTTACCTGCTGAGAAAAAAGCTCCTGAATGTCGGTTTACCGCAACAGGCTGAATTGCGCCTCGTCAAAGGCGACGGTTCTTCCTTTTGGGCGCATCTGGCCGCTCGGGCGGGGCAGGATGAGGCTGGAGGCAAGCTGTTACGTCTGGTGTTGAGTGACATCAGCGAGCGAAAGCGCCTCGACAGTGAACTCGATGCCCATCGTCATCACCTTGAGGAATTGGTTGCCACGCGTACCGCCGAACTGATCGAAGCGCGCGATGCGGCCGAGGCGGCCAACCGCGCCAAGAGCTGCTTCCTGGCCAATATGAGCCACGAAATCCGGACGCCAATGAATGGCATTGTCGGCATGGCTCACCTGTTGCGCCGCGATGGTCTCAACGCAAAGCAGACGGATCGGCTGAATAAAATCGAGAGCTGTGGCCAGCACCTGCTCAGCCTGATCAACGACGTACTTGATCTGGCCAAGATCGATGCCGGCAGGATTGATCTGGAGCAAAAAGACTTTTTTCTGAGCGATATGCTGAATGCGGTCACCGCCATCATTGGTGATGGCGCCAACGCCAAAGGGCTGGGGCTCTACCTTGATATGAGCGGCATGCCAGAGCTATTGCATGGCGATATGACGCGGCTCGGTCAGGCGCTGATCAATTACATCAGCAATGCGGTGAAGTTCACCGAACATGGCCGCATTGACTTGAGTGGCCGTATGTTGGCTGAAAGCTCCGACGTTTACCGGTTGCGCTTTGCGGTTACCGATACCGGTATTGGCCTGAGCCCTGAACAGTGCTCGCGGTTGTTCCAGCCTTTTACGCAGGCCGATAATTCCATTACCCGCAAATTTGGTGGCACCGGCCTCGGCTTGGTGCTGGTCAAGCATATCGCACAAATGATGGATGGCGAGGCCGGCGTCGATAGCGTGCCAGGCGAAGGCAGCACTTTCTGGCTGACGGTGAGTCTCAAAAAGCCGACCGGGGAACCACACGGGTTGCCGGTGACGAACGGGGCCGATGCCGGAAAACTGCTCCGCCAGCTTTATGCCGGCCAGCGCGTGCTGCTGGTGGACGACGAGATGATCAACGTCGAAGTTGCCAGCATGATGCTTGAGGATTGCGGGCTGGAAATTGATCACGCCGAAGACGGCTTGCAGGCGGTAGTGATGGCGCAAAAGACAGTTTATAGCGCGATCATGATGGACATGCAGATGCCGATTATGGACGGGCTGGGGGCTACTCAGCATATTCGCCAACTGCCGGGTTACGCTGAAACCCCGATCATCGCGATGACCGCCAATGCCTTTGCGGAAGACCGCGAGCGTTGCCTGGCGGCCGGGATGAATGACTTTTTGATCAAACCCTTCAAACCCGAAGCCCTGTTTGCGATCCTGCTGCGCTGGCTGATTTTGCGGGGTGGGGTTTAGTCTTCGAGTCCCGCAAGCGCCCAAAGCGCCCAGATAAATTGATAAGAGCATGGGGTGTTATCAGTAAATTGATAGGTTGATTGTTTTGTGATAACTTAAACTTAATATATCAATCATCAATGATAAGGTAGTGACGGGATGAGCATCCAGCGCCGCGATGTTTTTAGTGAAATCCTCGATTACCTGCGCAAGCAGCGTGCTGTCGGCCTAGCCGAGTGCTCGCCTGACGCCATTACCAACGGCTTGGGGGCCGCGCGGCCGACGGTTAATCGCCATCTTGCCAAGATGGCTGCAAATGGAAGTGTTCTTAAACTGTATGCGGGGCCAGCTACCAGGTATGCACTGCCCGAGTCAGGGGGGGGCGCTTTTGCTCTTCGCGCAAGCACTGGATTTAAGTTTTCGGCCATCTGCCAGCCGCTCATCAAACGCCTCACTGCGCCTATTGGCTCACGCAGCCCTGTAACCTATCTGCGCGCCTTTGTTGACAATTACTCGCCAAACCAGTCCAGCCTTCTTCCCGCTAACCTGGCCAAGCAGCTTCTCGAAAAAGGCAGCGCCCGCGGACAGCAGCCGGCGGGCACCTATGCGCGTAAGGTTCTGGAGCAATTGCTGATTGATCTCTCCTGGTATTCGTCTCGACTGGAGGGTAACCGGAAAAGCCTACTCGATACGCAGGCGCTTTTTGCCCGGGGGCACGTTGAGGAGAATGACATCGACGCGCTGATGCTCCTTAATCATAAAGAAGCCATCGAGTTTTTGGTCGATGCAGTGCCTCACTATGGCATCACGGAAGCCGTTGTGCGCAATATTCAGGCGGTATTGATGCAGGGTTTGCTGGCCGACTCGGATTCATTGGGCAGAACCCGAAAAACAGTGGTCGCCATTACCGATTCTGTTTACCTGCCGCTGCAAGCGCCACAAATTTTGGACGAACATCTTAGGTCCATCATCGAGAAAGTGCGCCATATAAAGAACCCGATCGAGGCTGCATTCTTTATGTGGGTGAACATCGCCTACCTGCAACCATTTGACGATGGAAACAAGCGTACAAGCCGCCTCTGCTCGAACCTGCCGCTCCTTTTGCAGAATTGCGCGCCGCTATCTTTCCTGGACGTGGAGCAGAGCGATTATGCGCTGGCGGTGCTTGGCATTTATGAGCAACAGGACGTTTCGTTAGCGGTGGAGCTTTTTGCCTGGACTTATCAGCGCTCTATCGATAAGTACGCAGTCATCCTCGAATCCATGGGCAGCCCTGACCAGTTCCGTCAACGCTATCGGGAACGCTTGGGCGATGGCGTACGCCAGGTTGTCGCTGAGCGCAAACAGCTCGGCGTTGTGGTGGCTGGGCTGGAAATTCCGCAAGCGGATCTGGCTGCGTTCTCCGACTTGTTGTTCCAAGAGCTCAGATGTATCGAAGTATTTAATTGCGCGCGCTATCGACTTGGCATTTCTCTGGTTGAGCGCTGGATTCAGGACGAGCGGCCAGGTCTGTAGTGCCATCAACAATTTGATTGGGGTGAATGTCTCGCATGGCATTTTGGAAAATGCCCCCCGCTCCAATGACGTAGGGGCAATTTTCTCCCTGCGTTCAGGCGCTCACTGAGAGCAGGCTGGCCAGCGAATTGGATTTGTCTTCGCCGCCATTGCCGTAAGCGTGCATCAACTGCATGATTTTCATCATGATGCCGGCGTCAGTGCTGTTGGCACTGCTGGCTGAGCTGGTGGACGATGTGGCATCGCTGGCGGTGCTGTTCTGCGATGACTGGTCGTAGGCCATGGCTTCGGTGAAGCTGACTTTGCCATCGCTATTGGTATCAGCAGCTTCAAAGTTATTGAGGATTTTGCTCATCAGGTCGGTGCGCTGGGTATCGCCGCTGCTACTGGCTTCTTGCAGCTGGCTGCTCAGCTCGTCCTTGCTCAGCGTTGGACCTTCGCCTTGGGGCGGCGGGGGTGGTGGGCCACCAGCACCTTGCGGGCCACCATGGCCGCCGCCGTGCATGCGCGAGCTGGCGAATTGCTCCTGCAACTGGGCCAGGGTGCTGGCGAATTCGTCTTTGGTGACTTTGCCGTCACTGTTGCCATCCAGCGCACTGAAAACATCATCGACGCTGGCGCTGCTCGAGCTGCTGCTTGAGTTGCTGGATAGTTTGCTGAAAGCTGATACGAAATCACTTTTTTCCAGATAGCCCTGGCTCTTGGTGTCGAGCGCCGAGAATAGTTTGCTGCTGAGTTGTGAGGAACTGCCGATACCACTGATCATGATTGGCTCCTTGTAGCGGGTTGAATGATTGCCGGGTGCTAGGCCTGGCACGAGTATATGAGCAAGTTATCGGCCAAAAACAGGGGGAATTGGCGGTGTTTCGGGTTAAGCGAGGTAAAGGTTTGTTAAGGAAAAAGCGCCGGTGACTCCCTTTTGCAGGGGAATCACCGGCTTTGGTTTGGGTTTAGAGGCGCATTTTTTCTTTGCCGGCAAAGTTTGCCGCCATTTCCTTGCGCTGTTCCGGGGTCAGCAAGGCGATAATTTTTTGATCGCTTTGGGCGCGCAACAAAGCCATTTCGCTTTGCATGTCAGCGGCGCTGCGGGCGAGTTTTTTGGCGCTGGCTTCATCGTAGTTGGCCGACAGAGAGAGCTTGCGCAAGTCATCCATGGCCTGATGCGCAGCTTTGGCTTTGTCGCGCATGAGCGGGGCTTGCTTGTGCATCAGCTCAAAAATCTGATCTTTTTGCGTGTCGCTCAGTGTGATGGCGCGCAGGAAGGGGGGCGTCGGTTCATTGCCGGCGAATCCTTGTCCGCCATGCGGTTGGTGATGCCCCATTTTTGCCATGCACGGCGAGTCGACCGCAGCAGATGGTTGGGCGGTAGCAAGAAATGGCGTGGTGAGGAGCAGTGCGGCGAAGATTTTGGTTTTCATGATTTTTCCTTGGGGGGTCGCCTGGCCAGAAGTGGTGTGGCGATGGGATGCATTGTTGGCGCTGTCACCGTTAAACGCGGTTAGCGAGCGGTAAAAGGATGTAAATTCGGTGTCTGATTGCAACTGGCTTGGCTATCATCGCCGTCATGCGTAAAGAAGAATGGATGGCGAAATGACGGCAGTTTTGCTGGTCGACGATGATGTGGAACTGGCCGAGATGCTCGGCGATTACCTGGCGCAGGAAGGCTTTACGGTGACTACCGTGCATGACGGCGCCAGCGGCGTCGAGGAAGCGCTGAGTGGCAAACATGCGATTGCCGTGCTTGATGTGATGATGCCGAAATTGTCTGGGATCGAAGCCTTGCGGCGGATTCGGGCAGCGAGCGCGATGCCGGTGCTGATGCTGACGGCGCGTGGTGATGATATGGATCGTATCGTCGGCCTCGAACTCGGCGCCGATGATTACGTGCCCAAGCCGTGTTTGCCGCGCGAACTGGCCGCCCGGCTACGTGCCATTTTGCGTCGTGGCGGGCAGTCCGGTGAGCCGCCGAATGCGCCGCTGATTTTCGGGTTGCTCTGCGTGCGCCCTGAGCAACGGCGGGTTGAATGGGCGGGCGAAGCCGTCGAGCTGACCAGCACCGAATATGGCCTGATCGAAATCCTTGCCCGCCATGCAGGAAGGCCGGTGAGCAAGGAAGAACTTTCCGAGCAGGCACTCGGCCGGCCGCTGGCGCGTTTTGACCGGAGCATTGACGTTCATCTCTCCAGCATTCGCCACAAGCTGGGTACGCTGGCCGATGGACGCTCGTGCATCCAGACGGTTTATCGTCAGGGCTATCAGCTGATTCGGGCGTAGGCGATGGGGCGGCTTTTCTGGAAGTTTTTTCTGATTATCTGGCTGGCGCAACTGGCCGGCATGGTCGGCACCGGGGTGGTTTTCTGGCTGGATCGTCAGCATTTTGAAGCGCAGCTTGAGCGGCATCCCGAACCGCCAGCGCCCGCTTTGCCGCCGCCTGTAGTGGACGATGGCCATCCGCCACCGCCGCACCGTCCGCCGCCGCATCGCCCCTTGCCGTTGGTGCCGATGCTGGCCGGCTTGCTGGCCAGTTTGCTCAGCGCTTTCGGGCTCGCCTGGTATATCGCCAAACCGGTTCGTCAATTGCGCGGGGCTTTTGAGGCGGCCGCCAAGGGTAATCTGGACGTGCGGATCGGCGATCGCATGGGTCGCCGGCGTGATGAGCTGGCCGATCTCGGCCATGACTTTGACCGCATGAGCAGCCACTTGCAGGCCTTGATGAATGGCCAGCGCCGCCTGTTGCACGATGTTTCGCATGAGCTGCGCTCGCCGCTGGCGCGTTTGCACGCGGCGATTGGTCTGGTGCGTCAGCAGCCGGCACGGCTTGAGGATAGCCTGCAGCGTATCGAGCGCGAGGGCGAAAGAATGAATCGGCTGGTTGGCGAGTTGCTGACTTTGTCGCGGCTCGAAGCCGGGGTTGCGACGCCGCAGGAGGAGGTCGATCTGGCTGAGTTGATCAGCGATTTGCTGGAAGATATCCGTTTTGAGGCAAGCGGGCGGCAGGTTGCGGTCAACTGCCAAAAACTGCCGAATTTTCGGGTGCATGCCAACGGTGCTTTGTTGCACCGGGCGATCGAAAACGTCATGCGCAATGCCCTGCGCTTTTCACCGGATGGCGGCGTCGTGACACTTGCGCTGACTAGCGCCGAGGGGGGGCGCTGCCGAATCACCATTGACGATCAGGGGCCAGGTGTGCGCGATGATGCGCTTGAAAGCATCTTCACCCCTTTCTTCCGAGGTGCCGGGGGCGGTGAAGGTTACGGTTTGGGGCTGGCGATTGCGCGGCGGGTGTTGCTTGCGGTCAACGGCCAAATTGATGCCAAAAATCTGCCGGAACGGGGGTTGCGGGTGGTGATGGAAATGCCTGCGGAGCTAACCGAAGCACGCTGAAACTTCCTGGGTGATTGGGTTCTGCAAGTTGCCGCTCAGGTTAATTCGTGACGTTCCAGTTCGACATGAGCAATGTAGCGCTGCAGGCGGTTCTCGTCGGCATGCGGCAGGCCGCTGAACTTTAGCCCGATGCGCCATTGACTGAGGCCGGTGCGTAGTTCTTGGGTAGTGCTGTGGCGCACAACGGCTTGCAGGAAAACTTCGTGATCATCTTCGGGTAAGACAAAGTGGCAATTACTTAGTGTCAGCCCCTGGCTGAGCCCGGGGTCGCGCCCGGCGGTCAGGCCAATACCGTCGACCGAGATGTCGTGCGCCGGGAGGCTGAGCAGGCTTGTATCATGCAGCCTGGCGTGGAAGATCAAGGGTTTGACGTGCGGTGTTTCGATCCGGAAAAACTCCCGCCGCTGCAGGCGCATGATGAATTTCGGTAGCGCGATGGAAAAGGCCGGGGCGCCTTCAAAGCTGACCAGACGGGCGGGGCCGGTGCTGAACTGAACATGGATGCCGCCCGGGCGGGCGACAAACACATTGCGCTTGCTCTGCGGGAACTGGCGGTTGAGATCGGCGCTACCGCTGCAATCAATAATTAATCGGCCATTTTCCTCGTCGACCGCAAGCACATTAGTCAGAAAATGCTCGCGCCCTTCGGCAAATTGAACGGTGAAAGATTCTTTGTGGGCAGCATGGCCGGCCAGCGTGAACAAAATCGCGGTCGGGCCGGTGATATGAAAGCGCTCTTCAATCTCTGATTCAGAAAGCTGGGTAATCTGCGTCATGATCTGGTTGCAGCGTGTCGTGACGCGCATTCCTTAATGCAAAGATCCGGATTTTAACGGATCAGCCGGTTTTCATGGGTGAGGCATTTGAGCAGGGTTTTGAAGAGGATGTCAGGGCGTACCGGTTTGGAGATAAAGTCATTCATGCCGGCCTGAAGACAGCGCTCCTTGTCTTCGGCGAAGGCGTTGGCGGTCATGGCGATGATCGGCACCTGCCGGTAGGATGGCAGGTGGCGGATTTGTCGCGTTGCCTCAAGGCCGTCGAGGTTGGGCATCTGCATATCCATCAGGATCAGCGCATAGTGATTCTCGCTGGCCAGTTTGACCGCCTCCAGACCGTCCTCGGCGGTGTCAATGACGACGCCGATGTCTTCAAACATGGCAAGGCCGATTTCGCGGTTGATTGGTTCGTCTTCGGCGAGCAGGATGCGACTGTCTTTGATGATGAGCTTGAGCAGTTCTTCGGTTTCGCTGGCCGACAAGGCTGCGGCTGGTTTCTGATTTGCTTCGCCCTTGCGCAGGCGCACGGTTAGCCAGAAGGTGCTGCCTTTGCCAAGCACGCTGCTGACGCCGGCCTCGCCGCCCATCAATTCGGATAGCCGGCGGGTGATGGCGAGCCCGAGTCCGGTGCCGCCGTATTTGCGGGTGATCGAATTGTCGGCTTGCTCGAAGGCGTTGAATAAACGCGGGAAGGCGTCATCGGCGATGCCAACACCAGTGTCGCTGATCTCGAAACGAATCAGTGCGCTGAGCGCATCTTCTTCGACGATGTTGGCGGCAAAGGTGACTGAGCCGCTTTCGGTGAATTTGACCGCGTTGGCGGCGTAGTTGAGCAGCGCCTGCTGGATACGCGTATGGTCGCCGAGAAGATTCTCCGGCATCGTGCCAAGTTTGCTGATCAGCTGCAGGTGTTTGGCGGCCGCGCGCTCGGCAACCATATCCCGGACACTGCTGACGATTTCCTCGATGGATAGCGCGGTATCTTCAAGCACAAACATGCCTGCCTCGATTTTGGAAATGTCGAGAATGGCATTGATGATGTCGAGCAAATGTTTGCCGGCGTTCTCGAGTTTGTCCATCTGCTCTGATTGTTTCGCAGAAACGCCGGAGCGGCGGATCAGGTGCGCCATGCCGGTGATGGCGTTGAGCGGCGTCCGGATTTCATGGCTCATATTGGCCAGGAAGCTGCTCTTGGCAAGATTGGCCGATTCGGCCAGTTCCTTGGCATGCTCAAGTTCGCGGGTGCGCTCGGCGATCAGCAACTCCAGCCCGCTACGGTATTTGTCCAGCTCGATGCCGGCAAGTTTCTGTTCGGTGATGTCAGTAGCGATACCGACCAACGCTACCGGCTGATTGTTGTCGTCCCTGAGCAGGGAGGTTCGCAAATTGAGAAAGATTTCCGAGCCATCCTGGCGGTGGTTGATGACTTCCCCTTGCCAGGTTCCCCGGCTCAGCGTCTGTTCGAGAATTTCTTTCTGTTGCGCATCGGCGCGCGGGTCATCGCCATATATCTCGGTGGATTTGCCGACAATCTCTTCCGCACGATGTTTCTGCCCTTCCAGTTCAGCGCGATTGACGTAAGTGATCTTGCCTTCAAGGTCGGTGACGGTGACGTGATCCTGGATCTGCGCCAGTGCCAGTGCCTGAAGCTCCAAGGCCTGCTTGTCACGCAGCAGATGGGCTGTTTGTTCAGCGACCTTGCGGCGCAGGAGCATATTGCCAAACAGGGCGAGTACGAGGATGGTGAACAGCACCCCGCCAGCGGTCAAAACCCAGTCCGGGATGGCGCGCTGTGGTGGGTGGGGCATCCATTTTTCAAGGGTTTTGAAATAGGGCGACCCGTCGCTTTTTGACCATGTGTCGAGAAGGCGGTCGATGGCCTCAAGCAGCTCTGCGTTATTTCCCTCGGCCGTAGCGTAGAACAGTTGTGCCGGTTGAAACATGATCTGTGAGCCTACGAGCTGGTACTGCACAGCTTTGTGCTCGCCAAAAAATCGGTTGCTGACGGCCGCGTCGACCTTTTTGTCCTTGAGTTGCTGAAAGCCGGCGTCGAGTGATGCAACCGAAACCATCTCCGCTTTGACGCCGAAACCACTCAGCAAATCCCGCAAATAACTTTCCTGAATCGAATCTTTCAGGACGGCAATTCGTTTGCCTTGCAGATCAAGCATGGAGTGAATCAGTGTCCCTTCATGACGGTAAATCTCCGACCAGCTGTGCAGCGCCGGTGTCTTGTGAAAGTCATAAAGCCGGGCGCGCTGCTCGCTGTAGGCAACATCCGGTAGCAGGTCGATTTTTTTGTCCTGCAAGGCTTGCAGGCAATCCTGCCAGGTGCAGGGAACGGCTTTCAGGGTCCAGTTTTCCTGTTCGGCAATCGCCGCCAGAATGTCCCAGAGAATGCCGCTGGCTTGCCCGTTCGGGGCGATGAAAATTTTGGGTTCGTTGTCGTAAACGCCAACCTTTAGCTCACGGCTATCGGCGTTTGCCGTGCCGACGAGACTGAGTGTCAGCCAGAACAAAACCGCCATTCCTCGCAGCACGAGTTTGGTATGGCTAAAATTTCTTGGCTGACGATTGGGCATTTGGCAGGGTAATGATTGCGCGGGCTACTTATGCCAGCATACTCTCGCGCATTCCCTTGGGCTAGACGCCACGGCCAAAAGAAATCGCCCCTGGCCAAATTGGCTCAGGGGCGAAGGCACTTTTGGCGAACGGGATTAGACCCCGCAGGAACCGTTGCCGCGTTTGAAGCCGAGTTTGGTGAGCAGCAGTTCGGGCGGGCAGAAGCCAGTGAAGCCGCTTTGCAGCAGATTGAAACCGACGAAAGCGGTGAAGGCGAGGAACCACTCTGAGACAAAAATCGGGCTGCCCGTATAGCCGAGGGCGAGTGAGAGAAGAATGAAGAAACCCGCCATGATGCGGATGATGCGTTCGATGGTCATGCTTGATGGTCCTTTTTAAAAGTGGCGAAATAGAGAACGGGGATGACCACCAGCGTGAGTAGCGTGGACACCAGTATCCCGAAGATGAGCGAGAGAGCGAGGCCGTTGAAAATCGGGTCGTCGAGGATGAACATGGCGCCGAGCATGGCGGCCAGGCCGGTTAGCGCAATCGGCTTGGCGCGCACGGCGGCCGATTGAATGACGGCATCGCGGAAAGGGATGCCGGCGGCGACCTGCTGGCCGATGAAATCAACCAGCAGAATTGAGTTGCGGACGATGATGCCGGCCAGCGCGATCATGCCGATCATCGAGGTGGCGGTGAATTGCGAGCCCCACAGGGCGTGGCCGGGCATGACGCCGATGATGGTTAGCGGAATCGGCGCCATGATGATCAGCGGCACCAGATAGCTGCCGAAGTGGGCCACCACTAAAATGTAGATGAGGATCAGGCCGACGCCGTAGGCAATGCCCATGTCGCGGAAGGTTTCGTAGGTGACCTTCCATTCGCCATCCCATTTGACGCTGTAGCCGGCATACGGATCGGGCGGCTGACGGAGGAACCATTCGCCGAGCCTGCCGCCTTCCTTCAGTGCCATGCCGTTGATCTTGCTGCGGATGTCGAACATGCCATAGAGCGGCGAGTCGAGCGTGCCGCCCATGTCGCCGACGACATAGACCACCGGCATCAGATCCTTGTGATAAACGGCTTTTTCGCGAGTCGAGTGATGCACTTCAACCAGTTCCGAAACCGGCACCAGCTGACCTTCGCGCGAACGCACCCGGAGCTTGAGCAGGGCGTCGAGATTAGACTGTTTCTCGGCCGGCAGGGTGACGCGCACCGGGATCTCGTATTTGGATTCAGTATTGCGCAGCGGCGTTACATCCAGCCCGGCGAGCCCCATGCTGACGACGTCGACAATGTCGCTTTGGGCGACGCCAAGCAGGGCTGCCTTGCTTTGTAGGACGTGCAGGACAAGCTTGCGGGAATCAGCATCAATATAGTCGTCGACCGCAACAATGTCGGCGGTTTCCTCGAAAGCCTTGCGCACCTGCTTGCCGACGCTCATCTGACCCTTGTAGTCGGGGCCGTAAATCTCGGCAACAATCGGTGACATCACCGGTGGGCCGGGTGGCACTTCAACGACTTTGGCGACGCCACCGTTTTTCTTGCCGATGGCTTCAACGCGGTCACGCAGGGCGGAGGCGATTTCATGGCTCTTGCGCGAGCGATCGTGCTTGTCGACCAGATTGACCTGAATGTCACCCTTCTCAGGCGCGGCGCGCAGGTAATACTGACGGACCAGACCATTGAAGTTGATCGGGCTGGCGGTGCCGGCATAGGCCTGATAGTCGATGACTTCTTCAACCGGTGTTAGCTCGGCGCCGATTTCCTGCAAGACCCGCGCGGTTTCTTCAACCGGCGTGCCGGCCGGCATGTCGAGAATGATCTGGAATTCGCTCTTGTTGTCGAACGGCAGCATCTTGAGGACAACCAGCTGGAAGTGGGCCAGCGAGACCGAGCCGATAATCAGCAGGATCACCGCAATGCCCAGCTTGACGCGCGCGGCGCCGCCTTTGACCGGGTCGAGGAAGGGCGCTAGCAGTTTGCGGAAGGTGCTGTCGAGCTTGGCGTCGAGTCGGCTTTTGCCACCCTCTCCCCCAGCCCCTCTCCCGCCAGCGGGCGAGGGGAGCGAATGGTTTTCCCCCTCGCCCCCTTGGGGAGAGGGCTGGGGAGATGGGTGGCCGTGTGGCTTCATTAATTTCAGCGCCAGCCAAGGGGTGACGACAAAGGCGACGGCCAGAGAGATCGCCATACCCATCGACGAGTTGATCGGGATCGGGCTCATGTACGGCCCCATCAGACCGGTAACGAAGGCCATTGGCAAAAGAGCGGCGATAACGGTCAGCGTCGCCAGAATGGTTGGCCCGCCGACTTCATCGACGGCGCCGGGGATGATTTCGAACAGGCTTTTTTCCGGATAGAGGCTTTGCCAGCGGTGGATGTTCTCAACGACGACTATGGCGTCGTCCACGAGGATGCCGATCGAGAATATCAGCGCGAAGAGCGACACGCGATTGAGCGTAAAGCCCCAGGCCCACGAAGCAAAGAGGGTGGCGGCGAGGGTCAGGGTGACGGCCACGCCGACGATCAGCGCCTCGCGCCGGCCAAGGGCGAAGAAAACCAGAAGGACGACGAAGGCGGTGGCGAAGATCAGTTTGCCGATCAGTTTTTGCGCCTTATCGGTGGCGCTGGCGCCGTAGTTGCGGGTTACGGTGACTTCGACCCCGTCGGGGATGACCGTATTTTTGAGGCTATTTATGCGGTCGACCGCAGCAACCGCAATGTCGGCGGCATTGACGCCGGGCTGCTTGGAGAGTTGCACGGTGACCGCCGGAAACTCGCCTTCCTTGCTGCCAAACCAGGCGTAAGCCTTGGGTTGATCGGGGCCATCGACAACTGTTGCAACATCGCTCATGAAGATCGGCTTGCGCTCGTTGGCGCTGCCGCGCACGGCGACGACGAGCTGTTTTACGTCGCGTGCGGATTCCAGATAGGTGCCGGTTTGCACCAGCACTTCGCGGTTGCCGGATGTCAGGCTGCCGGACGATTGCTGAGTGTTCGACATTTTCAGCGCGGCGGTGATTTCCTGCGGTGTGACGCCGTAGGCATTCATCCTCTCTGCATCCATCAGCACGCGAATCGCGTGGTTGGGGCCGCCGATGGTCGACACGTCGCGCGTGCCCTTGATCCGCTTCAGTTCAATTTCAACGGCGCGCGCCACCTGCTGCATCTCGAAAGCCGAGCGGGTCGTATCCTTGGTCCAGAAAGTCAGCGCAAGGATGGGCACATCATCGATGCCGCGCGGTTTGACGACCGGTTCAAGGACGCCAAGGTTGGGCGACAGCCAGTCACGGTTGGATTGCACGGTGTCGTGCAGGCGAACGACGGCGTCGAGATATTTGAGGCCGACATCAAACTGCACGGTAATCACCGCCATGCCGGGGCGCGACATTGAGTAAACGTGATCGACACCGTGCATCCGCGACAAGACCTGTTCGGCCGGGCGGGCGACGAGATTTTCGACGTCTTCGACCGAGGCACCAGGGAAGGCAACCAGCACGTCGGCCATCGTTACATCAATTTGCGGCTCTTCCTCGCGCGGGGTAACCAGCGTCGCAAACATGCCAAGCAGGAAAGCAACAATCGCCAGCAGCGGCGTCATCTGCGAGTTCTGGAAGGCGGCGGCAATGCGCCCGGAGATGCCGAGCGAACCGGTTTCTTGCTTCATGGCTTACTTGCCTGCCGACCTGGCGGCTGAGCTTTTCAACTCGATGCCGGCCTTGATCGGATCAGTGACAACCTTGTCACCCGCCGCCAGGCCGGCCAGTACTTCGATCTCGCCCTGGCCGACCGCTTCGCCCAAACGCAACTGGCGCAGGCTGAGGCGATTGTCGGCGAGTTGTACATAAACGGCAGCCACTTCGCCACGGCGCAGGACGGCAGCAACGGGAACGGTGAGTTTTTCGGCCGAGCCAACGACAAAATGGACGCGGGCGAACATGCCGGGGGTAACGTCGGTCAGCGCCGGCAGGCCGACGCGAACTTGCGAGACATGGGTTGAGGTGTCAGCGGTCGGCAATAAATTGACACTGGTCGCATCGACCCATTTGGCCAATTCGGGGAACTCGACGCGCGCCGACTTGACGCCGCGCATCTCCGGCAGGCGGTATTGCGGCACGCTGGCGGTCACCCGCAGGGCGCCCGGCTCATAAATGGTGAACAGTGGTTTACCGGGCGTTGCCATGTCGCCCATCTCGGCGTGGCGACGGGCGATGATGCCGTTAATCGGTGCGGCGATGCTGGCATGGCTGCGGCTGGCACCGGCAGCCTGGCGATTGGCCGAGGCGGCATCGAGGTCTGCCTTGGACTTATCGACAGCTGACTGGCTGACAAATTTTTGATCCTTGAGGCTCTTGTTGCGATCGAAATTGAGCTTGGCGTTGGCGTACTGCGCATCGGCCGCGCGCGCAGCTTCTTCAGCTTCGCGGCCATCAATGCGCATCAGAACATCGCCTTTTTTGACCCGCTGGCCGGCGTCCATTTTGACTTCGATGATGCGTCCGGCAATCTGCGCGCCAACCGTTGCTTGCTGCACCGCTTCAACCAGCGACTCGGCGGGGAAAGTCAGGTCAACTTGATGTGGCTGGACGGTTACTGTCGGCAGACCGTCGGCAATCGCTATTGTTGCGGTCAACGCCAAAAAAAAGGCAAAAAATGGTTTTGTTTTCATGTATATAAGTATAAGCTAATATGTTGCTTCTGCACAAGAGAGCCCCTCTGTATCAGTGTCGGGTAGGGAAGCGCTGATTAATTCGTCATTCCCGCCTGCGCGGGAATGACAAAATCGATTAAATCAGCGCTTCCTTGGATTGGCGGCGACTCTGTTCGGGGCTAAAAAGCCGTATCTTGCCCCTGCTGAGGAGCGCTTTGCTTCGTTGCGGCCGGGGGTGTCAACTGTCCCCGGAGCAGCTTTGGCTTACTTGATCGACAACACCCACTTGGCCAGCGTTGCTGCTTCCGCGTCGGTGACGTTGTTGGGCGGCATTGGCACCTGGCCCCATTCGCCTTTGCTGCCATTCTTGATCTTGCCGGCCAGCGCCGCTTCGGCACCTTTTTCAGCACGTCGTTTGGCGGCAATTTCGTTGTAGCCGGGGCCGACAATCTTCTTGTCAAGGCCATGGCAGGTCGTACAGTTTTTGGACTTGGCCAAGGCTTCGTCAGCCTGAGCGAGCGGGGAGAGGGAGATGGCGGCAGCAAGCAAACCGAGATGAACGAGTTTCATTTTTTCTCCTGGAGGTTGGGTTAAGGCTTTTTCCGCAACAATTCGGTGAGGATGGGCGGTGTCAGCAAAGTAGTCAGGATAACCATGATGACGATGACGGAAAACATCGATTCACTCAAGACGCCGAGGCCCTTGCCGACCATCGCGAAGATCAACCCGACTTCGCCGCGTGGCACCATGCCCCAGCCGACGACCCAGGGATTCTTGCCCTTGCCGGCAGCAAAGCCGGCGGCGAGTTTGCCGAGTACGGCAGCGGCTGTGATGCCAAGTGCGATAGCCACGGTTTTCGGGTCGCTGAGCGTGGAGAGATCAACCTGCATGCCGGTTAGTACGAAAAATACCGGGACAAAGAAGTAGCTGATTGATTCGATCATGTGTTCGTGCTGATGCGAGGTATGGCGAGCCAGCACGGCGCGAACCTGATCGTGGTTTTCAGAATTGGTTTCCCTGGCCAGGAGCGGTTCGATCTCCTGAACCATTTTTGGGGTATCGAATTCCTTGAGGAACACCGGTTCAAATAGCAGGCCGGCAGCGAAGGCGCCGATGATAGGAGCCAGACCAACGACATGAGCGAGCCAGGCCATTAACAGGCCGACGGCAAGGACCAGTGAAAAAAGCATTGAATGGCCGGCGTCGAGATGCGCTACCCAACGCAACAGGCGCGGTGCGATAGCCCGCCCAATCATGATCGAGCCGCCGAGAAAGAGCACGGCCTCGGCGATTATCATGCCAACCTGTCCAACACTGACACTGCCGGCTTGAACCAGACTTGAGACAACAGCCAGTATGACCAGCCCAAGAACGTCGTCAATCACTGCTGCGCCGAGAACAATCTGCGCTTCCGGCATCTTGAGCTGGCCGAGGTCACGGAAGACGCGCCCGGTGATGCCTACCGACGTTGCGGACAGGGTCGCACCAAGAAAAAGGTAGCTGTTGAATTCCATGCCGGGCAATAGCAAGGGGCCGACGACAAATGCGCCGAGTACAAAAGGAACAATGATGCCGACTGCGCCGACCATGGAGGCGCGCACGCCGACACTGACGAGGTCGCCGAGCCGCGTTTCAAGGCCAATCTGCAGCAGCAGGATGATGACCCCAAGCTCGGCCATGAACATAATGATCGGGTCTTTGGCAATCGGGTCAAAGTAATGAAAGCCGAGCAGCCCCAAATTGCCGAGGGCAACGCCGAGCAATAGTTCGCCGAGTACAGCAGGGAAACCAATGCGCTGGGCAAGTGGCGAAAATAGACGGGCGGCGAGGATGATAATGGCTAGCCACAGCAGATTTTCACCGACCACATCGGACCCTGCTGCCAGCGCAGGCAGGGCGCAAAGTCCAAGGAGCACAGCGGCTGAATGTCGATGCTTAATCATGCGGTTCCCGGCGTTGGTGTCAATCGAACAATATTAACATTGGCTTCAGTCAGCGCTGTCTATGGGAAACCCGTAGAAAAACACTAGGGAATGACAAAATCGATTGAATCAGTGCTTTCCTAGCCAAGAGCATCGATCATCAGCGCTTCGATTTCGTGACGGCCGGTCGGGCTGGCCATGGCGATCAGCATGAAGCCAGGCTTCAACAAAAAGGTAGTGTCCGGGTTGAACTGCCAATGTCCATTCCGCTCACGCGCCGCCAGCAAAACGTAATTGCTGCTGCGGAGCAGTTTTAGCGAACCGAGCGGCTTGGGAATAAAACCGGCAGGCACCGGGATTTCCTCAATGCGCAGGTTGTTTTGCGACTTGAGCATTTCGTCGAGGAAGGAAACGACATGCGGGCGGATCATTGCCGAGGCGATACGCATGCCGCCGGTAAAGTCAGGCGACACAATTGCATCGGCACCCGCTTTGCGCATTTTTTCGATATTGCGTGTTTCGTGGCAGCGGGCAACGACCCGCACGTCCGGCTTGAGCTGTTTGGCGGTGATGACGATCATCAGGTTGCGCGAATCGTCACCGGTGACTGCAAAAACCCCTTTGGCATCTTCAATGTCAGCGGCAAGCAGGGTGTCGTCGTCGCTGGCATCGCCGGTCAGGTAGAGCAGGCCAGGGTTTTTGTCCTTGTAGTCTTCAAGTACCGTGCGCTCTTCGTCGATCGCCACAAAGTGCCGGTTGGTCGAACTCAGTTCGTGGGCAATGTTGCGCCCGACGCGGCCAAAGCCGCAAAGGATGTAGTGACCTTTGAGTTTCTTGATCTGTTTTTCCATACGTTTCCTCTGCAGGTTTCCATTTAGATCAGTTTCAAGCAAGGCCACCGTCACCACCGAGAAGAGCATCGAGAGGTTGCCGGCGCCGAGGATGCCGATGACGACCGTGAAGATGCGCGCCGGCTGGTTGCTCGACATATCGATAATTTCGCCGAAACCGATGGTGGCGACGGTGATGAAGGTCATGTAAAAGCAGTCAAACCACGAATACTTGCCTTCCGTGAGGTACATATAGCCGACCGTGCCGAGGATATGCACGGCAAACATGCCGACAATCGCGATATTCAGCAGGCGAAAGACGTAGCCGGTCTGACTGGAGCTCAAGGAAGCCAAGTCTGACCCCTATTCGCTGACCGGAACGGCCTGGGTCATGAAAATGACCGCCTTGCCGCCATCCATGTTGGCATGCAGAGATTCAACCAGTGGCGGGCTAATCGGCTGCTCAGCCTCCCACTTGATGATGAAATTGGCGCCCGATCCGCCGGAGGCATCGTTGAGCTCGACAAAAAGCTCCACCGTGCCGTAAGGCGCCAGCGTGACCGGCGTGCTGATGCGATCCTGTAGCAGTTTGCCGTTCGTGTCGTAGTACTTTGCCGATCGGATCACCAGTGCCCGCTTGCCATCGGTGTTGCGGATGCTGACCAGCGCCGAGAGCAGCGCATGCGAGGCCTTGCCGGATTTGCCGAGGTTGCCGTAGAGCATGTGCGAATAGATCGGCAGGTAGAGCGTCTGGCTTTTGGCCAGCGGCCGGGCTTCCTGGGCGAATGTTGCGGTCGACGCCGTAATCAGGGCAAAAATCAGGATGCTGTGCAGTCTTCCAGTCCATGTGTTCATCGTTGCCTCACTTCTTACCAGTCGGCGCCTTCAAAAGGCATCATCGGGTGGCCGCGCATGACGGGTTCGGTAAAAATCATGCCACTGCCTTCTTCGCCCAGGTTTCCCTCGTGGAACAGGGCGCTGAATATCGCATCAGAATATTCGGCTTCAACGAGGAGTACCAGCACATCTTTTTCGTTGAAGTAAAGCTGCCCTTTTTGAACCCGCTGACTACCAACGCCACGGGCGTGGTGGTGCGATATCGAGAGTACGCCGGGGCGTTCGGCAAAACTGCTAACCAGCGGCCGGCCTTCGCCGGCACGGACAATCGCCGTAATCTGTTTTTTTTCGATCCCCCGGCCGATGTGCGAAAGCGCGCTCACTTTTTACTCTCGATATGCAGGCCAAAGCGGGCGGCAATTTCATGCGGGACGTAGGTGGACATTTTTTCCAGTGGTGTCATCCAGAGAATCCCCATGCCGGGAGTATCCATTTTGGCGCCGACGAAAATGCGCTCAAAAATGTTGTCGGCCTGATCGCTGGGCGCCACGATGTAGATGACTTCCTTCTCGGCATTGATGGTCAGGCCGAGGACGCCGAGGCGCTTCTGGCGAACGCCGGTGCCGTGCGCATGGAAAATCGTCGCACCCTGAGCGCCGGCTTCCTGCGCCGCCTGGACGACGCGGTCGGCAGTGCCGCGCTGGACGATGGCGGTGATCAGCACAACGTCGGTGAGAACAATCATTTCGCTTTGACTCATGCGCGCTTCCCTTTTCTTCTTTCTTTACTACGGGTTTTGATCCACAGGCCGAAAGTCATTACCGTGATGATCGGCCCGACCGAGCACATTGCCAGGATGCCAAAACCCTCGGCGGCACCAACCGCTTCGCCGAGGCCGACGCCCAATGCCAGGAGCAAGGGGACGGTGACCGGGCCGGTGGTAACGCCGGCGCTGTCCCAGGCCAGGTTAACCAAGTCTTCACGCGAGAACCAAGTCAGCACCAATGCCAGCGAATAGGCCGCGAACAGCAGGTAGTGGAGGGGCAGGTCGAACAGTATTTTGGCGACGCCAAGGGCTGCGCCGAGGCCGACGCCGATTGCCACGGCGCGGATCAGCAGCACTTTTTTGAAGGCGCCATCGGAAAGGTTTTCAACGGTGATGCCCATCGCGTTGAGCGCCGGCTCAGCGACCGTTGCCGCGTAGCCGATACAAAAGGCAAACACCATGGTCAAGGTTAAACCGAGAGCCCGTGGATAAAGTGGCGCCGCACCGGTTTCGCGGTGCGCTGAAAATGCCCAGGGGACGTTGTTGCCGGCCTGGTTGCCGAGTTCGACGAGGCCGGCGGTGAGGCCGAGGTTAAAGATCATCATGCCCAATAGTGAGGTGATGACGCCATAAATGAAGATATCGCGACGCGGCATCTTGTACTTGAGCAGCACGCGCTGGACAACAAATAGCAGCAAGACCAGCGGCAGGATCGCACGCATTGCGCCGAGCAGCTCGGCCACCGGTGTTTCTGAGTACCAGGCAGGCGTTACCAGCGCTGTGGTGGTCGGTAATGCGCCCAGCGTGTTGAGATAAATGGCGACGCCGAGCACGGCGATGACTGGCATCAGCGAGGCCAGGGTAACGATGCCGAATCCGGAGAGCGGGTTATTGCCGCGCCCGGCTGCCGCTGCGACACCAATGCCGACAGCAAGTACCAACGGGACGGTGACCGGGCCGGTGGTGACCCCGCCGCAATCCCAGGCGAGGCCAATCACCTTGTCGAGACCGGGTTGCCCGGCGGCGTAAAGCGTCAGGCCGAGGCAAAGCGGCACAATGACAAAGATTAGCGTTTTCAGGCGCCAGGCGAACATCATGCGCAGCAGGCCGAGAGCCACTGCGAGGCCAACACCTCCGGCAATGGCAAAAATCAGCCAGTGGGCGTAGGGGCCAAGCAACGCCTTGAGTAGGCCGGCGCGTTCGGCCGAGACCGCTAGCCCGGCGGCCTGCAGGGCGCCGATCGCCGGTTCGGCGAAGGTGGCAGCGGCGCCGAGCAGGCAGCCGAAGCCGAGCAGGGTGAAGGCGCTGGCGCGCGAGGGCATCAGAAAGCCGATGTTTTCGGCGAAGGGCATCAAGCCTTGTTTGACGCCTTCCATGAAAAACATCAGGCCGAGCATCACCGCACAGATGCCGATGGCGATGGCGCCGGCTTCTTCCGGCGAGCTGCGGAGCGCCAGCGCCTGAAAGCCGATCAGCATCAGGGTGAGCGGGATCACCGCCCGCATTTGCTCGCCGAGGCGCACCGAAACGTAAGGCGTCAGCAGGCGGTGAACATCAATCGCGCGCAGCCGCGAAGAGCGGCTCGGGCTGGCGCGCTCCATGGCAACAACACTGTTGTAGCTGATTTGACGGTGATGACGGCGGATGGCGCCGAGATACTGCCCGTAACGGATTCTTTTTTCTGCCATTTTATTGAGTTGACCGTAGCATTTCGATTTTGCCACAGTGGAAGCGTAGCGAGCGCGGGCAGGTGCCGAAAGTTTCGTAATGTCGCGATGGATTTCGTGACCGTGGAATTCAGGCAGATGCAGTATTTTAGAAACAAAACAATTTGCTACTATGTCCCTAATCAATTGCCCATCCTGAAGTGTCGATTGCAAAACGTGAAAAAACAGGTAAGTGCAAAGCGCGGACAAGCGGGCTTCACGCTGATCGAGTTGATTGTGGTCGTTGTTATTCTGGGCGTCTTGGCGGCGACTGCATTGCCGCGATTTATCAATATGCGTCAAGAAGCCAATGAGGCAACGATCAGAAGCATGGGCGGAGCAATGCTGTCAGCAGGCAACCTTGTCTTCGCAAAATCCGTCGTGCTGGGTGTTCAGGGTCAGGCAACAACCAATATCGACATCACTGGCGATGGCGTTAACGATGTGGAGGTTGAATACGGCTACCCAAGCGCACACCGCAGCAATGGCATCTCGAAAGTTATGGGTGGTGACTTTGCTAGCGGCTGGACTTGGTCTGGCAACGCGGCAAACACTGTATTTTTCCTGACAACTGCATCACTGGGTAAGCGATCAGGCCTTTACGTAAATAATACTGCTGTGCTTGCCAGCAATTGTTATCTCCAATACCTCCGCGCGACCAGCACAACCCCAGCAAGAATTGTTTATGTAACTACTGCCTGCTAGGCGTGTTGGGAGCCATCCTCTTCACGGCTGCGCCTCACCTTTACCCTGCCCAAGCACAGCAAGTTGGGCTTGGCGCTGCGGCGGCAGAACAAATTATCGAGGAAATTATCGAGGCTACAGAACCCGTGATTGGCGAAGTGGGCAACTTGTTGCCGGATGGTTTTCCCCTGGATACGGCAAAATATTTATTCAGCGGAATGAGAAGGCAGCTTGTCGGGTTGGTCGCAGTTGCGTGAAAAAAACTGACATTTCGCAGTAACATCGAAGCACAACAAACAAAAGCATTGAGGGGCGCGATGACGGACTTCTTCAAAAAGCTGTATCAGGCCGGGGACATTTGGGGCGGCTTTGCCGCAGTGCTGGTGGCACTGCCGGCCTCGATCGCGTTTGGCGTTACCATTTATTCGGCCATTGGTCCAAGCCATGCGGCGCTCGGCGCTCTCGCCGGAATCACCGGGGCGACAGTTATTGGTCTCATCGCTTCGACCTTCGGCGGCACTGATCGCCTGATCAGCGCGCCTTGTGCGCCGGCGGCGGCGGTGCTTTCAGCCTTTGCCATCGGTATGGTCGCGGATGGCGTACCGGATGGAAATATCATTCTGATGTTGCTGATGCTGGGCATCCTGGCCGGTGGCTTTCAGGTTCTGTTCGGCTTTGTCGGCCTCGGACGGCTGATTAAATACATTCCCTATCCGGTGGTCAGCGGCTACATGACGGGTGTCGGGCTGATCATCATCAGCAGCCAGTTGTCGAAATTCGCCGGTGCGCCGCTGGGAACACCCTGGTACCACGCCCTTGTTTCCCCGGAGTTATGGGATTGGCGGGCGCTGGTTGTGGGTGGCGCAACGATCGCCGGGATTTTGATTGGCCCAGGTATTACCAAGCGCTTGCCGGGGATGATTGTCGGCGTGCTGGCCGGTGTTCTGGCCTACTTTGGCCTTGCCATGCAGGATGCCAGCTTGCTCGAATTGACCGGCAACCCACTGATTGTTGGCCCTCTTGGCGTGAGTGGCGAGGGTTATCTGGCCTCAGTCAGCCAGCGCTGGCACGAGATCGGCGATCTGCGCTTGGCGCAGGTCGGTGCCTTGTTTGGCAGTGCGCTGACGCTGGCGGTGTTGCTTTCGATCGACACCCTGAAAACTTGCGTCGTGCTCGACCAAATGACGCGCAGCCGGCACAATCCCAATCGCGAACTGGTCGCCCAGGGTGCCGCCAATATCGCCTCATCGTCACTCGGCGGGATGCCCGGTGCCGGCACGATGGGCGCTACCCTGATCAATTTGTCGAGCGGTGCGACAACGCGTGCCTCCGGCTTGGTTGAGGGGGTACTAGCACTCCTCTCGGCTTTGTTGCTCAGTAATTTTATTGCCTGGATCCCGGTCTCGGCGCTGGCCGCTGGCTTGATCGTTGTCGGCTTTCGCATGATCGACCGCGAGCCGCTGCGCTTTATTCAGTCGACCGCGACGGTGTTTGATTTTGGCGTCGTTGTCGCGGTGGTGGTGGTGGCGCTGACGGTTGGCCTGATCGCTGCCTCTGCTGTTGGCGTTGCGCTGGCGATTGTGCTGTTCCTGCGTGAACAAATCGGTGGCACGGTCGTGCGCCACAAATTTTACGTAAACCAGATGTCCTCAAACTGGCACCGGCCGGAGTCAGAAACCCGCATCCTTGAACAAAAGGGCGATCAGGCGGTAATTTTCGAGTTGCAGGGGAGCCTGTTCTTTGGCACCACGCAGCAGCTTTACGGGCTATTGGAAGCCGAGATCAAGACACGCAACTTCATCATTCTTGATATGAAGCGGATTCAGTCGGTGGACGTGACGGCGGCGCACTTGCTCAATCAAGTGCGCGACTCAATGGCTGAAAAAGGCGCCATGTTGCTGCTCTCGAATGTCCGCGACAATCTCCCCAACGGGCGCAATCTGCGCGAATTTCTCGAGCAGACCGGTGTAACCGAAAAACATGAAACCGTACGGCTATTCCCCGAGCTGGATGCGGCGATTGAGTGGGTTGAAGACCGCATTCTCGGCGAAGTGGAGCAGGTCGTTGCCGCGCCGGAAGTCGCCATGGAGCTCGGCGAGATGGAGTTGTTCAAGGGGCGCAAGGATGAAACCCTGGCTGATCTGGAGGCGCGCATCACGCTGCGCACCTGTGCGGTTGGTGAGTCGGTTTATTCGCGCGGCGAGCCGGGCGATGCCCTGTATATGATCCGGCGGGGCTCGGTGAAAATTTTTGCGCCGATCGGCGCCGGACGGACGCGGCACATTGCCAGTTTTGGCCGTGGCGACTTTTTTGGCGGCCTTGCCTTTCTCGACGGTCGGCCGCGTGGCAACGATGCGGTTGCAGCTAGTGAAACCGAGATGTACGTTCTCTCGCTGGAGCAATTTAATTTGCTTGCGGAAGAGCACAAGCGTCTGGCGATTACGCTGCTCTCGTCAATAGCCCGCACGCTGGCAATGCGTTTGCGGCATGCCGATACAGAAATCGCCATGTTGCACGAGTACTGAGTCGGCTGGCTCAGGCGACTTTTGATTTTTGCAGCAGGGGAGTCAGACGATCCCCCAGTTTTAGCCAGTCGATCGGCTTGCTGATGAACTCGCTGGCACCGGCTTCGAAGCCGGCGGCAATCGCTTCGCGGTCATCGTGTCCGGTGACGAGAACGATCGGCAAGGCTGCCCCGTAAAGGCGGCGAAGTTCGCTGCAGACCAGATAGCCGTCCAGTTCAGGCATCTCGATATCAAGCAAGGCCATGTCGAAGTGCCCGGCGGCGAAGCTCTCCAGCGCTGCCTTGCCGTTGGCCACCGTGCTGACATGAAAGCCTGCTTTGCTGAGCGCCGCCTGCATTAGCAGGCAGGTGGTCGGGTCGTCGTCAGCAACAAGGACGCGCGGGATCTCCGGCGTTAGATCAAGGTTCATGAGGTGCCTTCCGTAAGTCGTAGATTAAGGGCGGTTTCGACGCGCTGGAATTCTTTCAGTGTCGGGGCCATGCGTAGTTCAATCGCTTCGAAATCATTCTCCCGGGCCAGCGTTTCGATTTCCTGAAAGGTGTGCGCGAGGGTGCTTGCCCCGATGTTGTGGTTACTCGATTTGAGCTTGTGGGCAGCCAGGGCGATTCTTTGTGCATCTGCTGCAGCCAGCCCTTCGCGCAGGGACGCCAACTCGGCGGGGGCTGATTTGAAATAAGCATGGATCAGATTTTGAACTAGCGCGTTGCCGCTGTCCGGGTTAATCGAGTGGATCGCGTCGAGTACGCTTGGGTCAAGCGGCGCTCTTACTTTGCCGCTCGGCGTGATCGGCTCCTTGCCGGCGCGCGCTGGAGTCGCAGTCGGTTGGCTGGCGTGGCTCTTCGCGCTGCTCGGCAGCCAGCGCATCAGCATGTTTCTTAGGTCAGGGCCGGTGTAGGGTTTCGCCAGATAGTCGTCCATGCCGGCAGCCAGGCAGCGCTCACGGTCGCCATCCATGGCATTGGCGGTGATAGCGATAACCGTTAGATGGCCGCCTTGGTCTCGTTCTTTTTGGCGCAGTGCGCGGGTTGCTGCGAAGCCGTCGATGATTGGCATTTGGCAGTCCATCAGCACAATGTCGAAATTTTCCAGATCTAGCAGATTGAGCGCAGCCTGCCCGTCCTCAGCCGTGCGAACAGTGAGGCCGGCCTTTTCGAGCCAGGCCTGGGCGACGATCAGATTGGTTTCATTATCTTCAGCAAGCAGCACGCGTCCGGAGAAGGTTACGTCGTGCCCGGCAATCGAAATGCTCGCGGCTGGCGCAAGGTTGCGGGGGGGCATGGCGGCGTGCTCCAGTTTGGGGTGGATTTGTATGCGGGGTAACCACAGCTCGATCTCGAAGCTCGATCCGGCGCCCGGTGTGCTGGCGAGCGTCAGGCTGCCACCCATCATTTCGACCAGGTTGCGACTGATGGCGAGACCGAGGCCGGTGCCGCCGTATTTTCGGGAGGTTGAGCCATCGGCTTGAGAAAAACGCTCAAAAATAATCTCCTGGAGATCGCTTGATATCCCGATGCCGGTGTCGCTTACGGTCAACCGGATTTTTGTGAAGCTTTCCAGTCGCTCCTGAACGTCGAGGTTGATACTGACTTCGCCCTGATCGGTAAATTTGATCGCGTTGCTGAGCAGGTTGGCCAGGACCTGACGCAGACGCATGGGGTCGCTAAAGACGTTGAGTTGGCCTTCCTGCGGTATCTGGACGGATAGTTTCAGGCCTTTTTTCTGTGCCGGCGGGGAGAATAATTCACAAGTATCGGCAAGCAGATCTGCAAGATTGATAGTCGCCGACTCAAGATTCATTTTGCCCGATTCGATCTTTGAAAAATCGAGGATGTCGTTAATGATGCCCAGCAAGTGCCGGCCGGAGCGATCAACGGCTTCGACATAACGGCGCTGGATATCGTCGAGCGCAGTGTCGCGCAGCAGTTCGGTCATGCCGAGAACGCCGTTCATCGGCGTGCGAATTTCATGGCTCATAGTGGCGAGAAACTCGCTTTTGGCGAGGCTGCCGGCTTCAGCAGCTTCCTTGGCGTGGCGCAGCTCGCGCGTGCGCTGTTCGACCATTTGTTCGAGATTGTTTAGGTTGGAGGTCAGCCAGTGGTCGCGATCATGAATCTGCTCGACCATGTTGTTGAAACCTTTGCTCAGAATATCGAGCTCGGCGATATCGCTCTCCGTTGCACGGGCTTGAAAGTGCCCGCTGGATACTTCATGCATGCGCTCGGTAAGGTCTTTCAGGGGCGCGACGACTTTCTCAAGTTGCTGGCGCTGCAAGCGAAGTGCAATAGCTAGTGCAGCGAGCATCTCGATAATGATCAGGCTGAGGTAAAAGAGCATTTGCTGCATCGCCGGCCACATGTCGACGCTCAGCCGTATCCAGCCCAGAGCTTCGTCACCGGCCTCAATGCGGTGGGTAAAGATTAAGGAGAGCCCGGCTCTTTCACGGCCGGTAGCGTGATCCTTGAGTGGGGTGACTGCTGTAGCACGGGGGCGGCTGTATTGTGCAAAAACGCTACCATCGTCCCAAAACAAGCCAAGAGACTCGATGTGCGGCAGAATATTCAGCGTGCCCAGCATTTCTGTTGCACGCTGCGCATCACCGCGTTGTAGCAGGGGTGCGGCAGCGTCGGCGAACATCATCAGTCGTTGTTCGCCATCCTCGATACGCTGCGTGTAGCCAACCCAGGCAGAGGTGAAAAGCATGATCGTGCCGGTAAGCAGCAGCATACCGATCAGTATGCGTGAGCTAATTGAGGCCAGCCTTGCCTGCAGGGAGGTCTTGAGTGTTTCCGGGGAGGTGCTGACGCTCATCAGTGCGTGCTGAGCGTCAGTTGTTTGGCGGCCGCTGCGGCGCGCCAGGTGGCACGAAAGCAGTCCTTGAGGTGCCAGCGGATACTCGCGGGAATCTGCGTCGGCTGCCCGGCGCAGCGCTTGCGCAGCAGGGCTTCAAGGCTCGCCGCGACGCAGGAGAGGTGGTTGGCGCCAACATTGGCGGCACTGCTGTAGAGGGCGTGAACACAGCGCCGTTCGGTGTCATTATTGCCTTGTGCGGCCTGCCATTGCCTCTCCCAGTCGGCAAAATGGTCGACAAACAGGCCAACCGCCTCCCACCACAGCTGAGGTTGGCCGAGCATGCGTTCAACGGCAGGGGCAACATCGAAGCCCGGCAGCTCGGTGGGCGGTAGCGTGGGAGCGGAAAAAGTCATAGTCTGATGTAGAGTGTTCGCTGATTAGAGTCCATCATAAAATAAGAATCCGGTTTTTTTCAGATTCGCGTTTCACTCCTTCTTTTTCGGTACGGATTTCATGCACCAAACAGCTCTTATCGTTGAGGATGACCCGGCTACCCGGCATGTTTTGTCGAGTTCGCTGGCAACCGCCGGCATCAAGTCTTTGTTCGCAGGTTCTGCGGCTGCGATGTGGGCGCTGATGGGCGAGGACCCGGATGTGGTGATTCTTGATCTTGGCCTGCCTGATGCGGATGGTTTTGACCTCTTGCGTCGTTTGCGCGAGCAGTCCGATGTGCCGGTGCTGATTCACTCGACCCGTTCGGCCGAAATTGAACGGATTGTCGGGATCGAGATTGGCGCCGACGATTTTTTGGCCAAGCCCTGCAACATGCGTGAGCTGGTTGCCCGGGTGAGCAGCCTGCTACGCCGGGCGCAGGGGCGCGCGTCGCAGAGCCGGGCGCGCCCCTGCGGGATGTTGTCTTTCGGTGACTGGAGGCTGGATCCCGCAACGCGAACTTTGATCGGTCGGGACGGCCAGCCGGCGGCGCTTGGCGTTTCAGCCTATGCCTTGCTCAGTTGTTTTCTCGACAAGCCGTTTCAGCCGCTCTCCCGCGAGGTTTTGTCGCGTGCGCTGAAGCGGGAATACACGCCGTACGACCGGATTATTGATGTTCATGTCAGCCAGATCCGCCGGCTGCTGGGCAAGCAGGCCGATGGGAGTGCTTACATCAAGACGCTGCGCTCGCAAGGTTACGTTTTTACAACGACGGTCGAGCAACTCGAAACGCCGACTTGAGATTGCCATTGCTTGTTTCGTTCAGAGTGGACAAGTCTGAATTCTATTGAGCCGGACAGGGCGCTGTGTAATGTTTTGCAGGTCGTCTTACTGCTGACCGTAGCCGGCGAATTTGGCGATCACCTCGGCCATCTCTTGCGCGTTCAATGACACTGGCTGCCCCAATTGGCAGGCGCGCCAGTATTGCTCACAGAGTTCCTCAAGTTCGATCGCGAGGGCGAGGGCTTCAGTCAGGTCTTTGGCCGCAACCAGCAAGCCGTGATTGGCGAGCAGGCAGCCTTTGCGCCCGGCCATTGCGGCAATTGCTGCGGTCGACAGCATTTCCGAGCCAAAAATTGCGTAGTCGGCACAGCGAATGGTGTCACCGCCAAAGCGGGCGATCATGTAATGGAAGGGCGGGATGTCGTAGCGCAGGCAGGCGAGGCTAACGGCAAAGGGCGAGTGAGCGTGCAACACGGCGCCGACTTCCGGCCGCGTCGCGTAGAGATCAAGGTGAAAGCGCCATTCCGAGGATGGTTTGCGGCGACCCGTGTGCGAGCCATCAAGCGCCATCAGTGGGATGTCGTCGGCCGCCAGCGTGCTGTAAGGCATGCCGGTCGGCGTGATGTAAAAACCGTCGCCGTGGCGCACGCTGATGTTGCCGGCGGTGCCCCGATTGAGGCCGGCCGGCTGCATGGCCTGGGCAGTGGCGATTAGTTGCTGGCGCAAATCAGGCATCGGCATGCTCCGGGTAAAGCGTCGTGAGTTGGTCGGGCGGGCAGGCGCCGCGCTCGGTGATGATGGCGGTGACCAGGCGTGCCGGGGTGACGTCAAAAGCCGGATTGGCGACTGCCTCGCCAACCGGCAATTGCTGTAGCGCCGATAGCGCGCCGTGTGCGTCGAGGCCGTGGACGCGGCGGAATTCGTCGGCTTCGCGTTCCTCAATCGGGATCGATGCACCATCCGGGCAGGCAAAATCCAGGGTTGAGCGTGGCGCGGCGACATAGAACGGAACGTTGTTGTCGGCGCAGCTGAGTGCCTTGAGGTAAGTGCCCACTTTGTTGGCAACGTCGCCATTGGCGGCGATACGGTCGGCACCGACGATGACCGCATCGACATGTCCGCTACGCATCAGGATGCCGGCGGCGTTGTCGGCGATCAGCGTATGCGGGACGCCATGTTGAGCCAGTTCCCAGGCGGTCAGCAAGCCCTGATTGCGTGGCCGGGTTTCGGAAACCCAGACGTGTACCGCAAGGCCGGCATCGTGCGCGGCATAGACCGGCGAAAGTGCGGTTCCCCAATCCACTGTCGCCAGCCAGCCGGCGTTGCAATGGGTCATGATGTTGAGGGTGCCGGGCTGCCGGTGGCGAATTTGGCGGAAGATGGCCAGGCCGTGCTGGCCGATAGCGGCGTTCTGCAGCACATCTTCTTCGGCGATAGCGCCAGCTTCCAGCCAGGCGGCGGCGCAGCGTTGTTCGGCCGCCAAGGGCTGCAGCAAGCTTTCCATGCGCGCCAAAGCCCAGTGCAAATTTACCGCCGTTGGGCGGGTTGACCTCAACACTTCGGCTGCGTGCTGCAAATGGGTGTTTGAGGCGTCGCTGCTCAGGGCAATCGCCAGTCCGTAGGCGGCGGTTGCCCCTATCAGTGGCGCGCCGCGTACTTGCATGGCGCGGATGGCGTGCGCTGCTTCGTCCAGCGTGGCAACGCGCAACCAGTGCAAGGCGTGCGGCAGACGGGTTTGGTCGATGATGTCGATAAGGCGCTGCCCGGGGTGGGCGCGCAGGGTGCGGGTCGGGGTGCCGTTGATGTTCATGGTTTAGATAAGGAATTAAGGAAAACTGGGGGCACGTTTTATAACTGTTTTGTCGACCGCCAGCAAATCGCAAAGGTCATTGAAGAAGCTTTGATAGTTGTCGCGCTCGCTGCCATCGTCACTGCGCCAGTGCAGTTGAAGGCTTCTGGGGTCATACTTGGTCTGCTACTTCGGGGTCGCAAGGTGTCATTAAAACCCCCTAAGGCGATTCGACAAGGTAAAGCGCATCACCCTCGACTACTTGGAGCATGGCCATTAATTCATCGGGTAATACCATGCCGACTGAATCACCAATCTGGATCAATTTGAGTGCAAACATGGTGATTTCCTACTTTGTTATAAGGGCTGCAATACTATACTTTGTTCATTCGGCTCATTGTGCGCAGGGATTTCCTGGCGCTTGATTTTGG
The DNA here is from genome assembly GCA_011391255.1 of Dechloromonas sp. GTDB lineage: Bacteria > Pseudomonadota > Gammaproteobacteria > Burkholderiales > Rhodocyclaceae > Azonexus. The sequence continues at coordinate 117,763 of JAABQV010000008.1, read as the reverse complement.
CCTTCATTTCACGGTTGACCGCGACCATAGGGAGTGCAAAGCCAACATGCAAACGCCGATCCGCATCGACTCCCGTTTCCCGTACATGGGCACGACCATTTTCACTGTTATGTCACGGATGGCGGCCGAGTGCGGGGCGGTCAATCTATCGCAGGGCTTTCCTGATTTTCAGGCCGAGCCGGCCTTGTTTGATGCGATGCATCGCCACATGGTCGCCGGCCGCAATCAATATCCGCCGATGTCCGGCATGCCGGAATTGCGCGCGGCGATTGTCGACAAGGTGGCGGCGCTTTACGGCACGCGCTTCGATGTCGAATCCGAGGTAACGGTAACCGCCGGCGCAACGCAGGCAATTTTCACGGCGATTGCTGCCTTTGTCCGCCTCGGCGATGAAGTGATCGTCTTCGAGCCGGTCTATGACTCTTATGTGCCGGCGATTGAAACGGTCGGCGGCACGGCGGTTTTTTCCCAGCTGCGATTTCCCGATTACACGCCGGACTGGGCGCAGGTCGCGCGATTGATTACGTCCAAAACACGGATGATCATCGTCAATTCCCCGCATAACCCGACCGGCAGCCTGCTGACTGCGGTCGACCTGGAAAAACTGGCCGAATTGGTGCGCGGCAGCAACATCGTGATTTTGTCCGACGAGGTGTACGAGCACATCATTTTTGATGGCGAGCAGCATGCCAGTCTTTGCGGCCATGTCGAACTGGCGCCACGGACGATTGTTGTGTCGAGCTTCGGCAAGACTTATCACATCACCGGATGGAAAATCGGCTACGTCATTGGCCCGGCGGATTTGATGGCGGAGTTTCGCAAAGTCCACCAGTTCAACGTTTTCACGGTGCATACGCCCTCGCAACTGGCGCTCGCCGAGTACATGCAGGATCACTCGCGCCACCTCGGACTGGCGGCGTTTTATCAGGAAAAGCGTGATTTTTTCCGGCAGCTGATGGCTGACTTGCCTTTCCGTCTGCTGCCATGTCGCGGCACTTATTTCCAGTTGGCCAGCTATGCCGGCCTCTCTGATTTGTCGGATCGCCAGTTCGCCGAATGGATGACGCGTGAAGTCGGCGTCGCGGTGATTCCGGTGTCGGTTTTTTACGCCAATGGACGCGATGACCAGGTGGTTCGCTTTTGTTTCGCCAAAAAGGAAGAAACATTGCTGGCCGCAGCTGAGCGCTTGCGTAAAGCTTTTGTAAAGCCGGCGTAGATTTTATGCAGGGCGGCTTGACGCCCATGCAAGCCTGGCCGATGATTCGCGCAATGAAATTTCACTTAAAGGAAACTAAATGAGCATAATTGACGAATTCAAGGAATTTGCGGTCAAGGGCAACGCCATGGATCTCGCAGTCGGTGTCATCATCGGTGGCGCTTTTGGCAAGATCGTTGATTCCGTTGTTGGCGATCTGATTATGCCGCTGGTCGGCCGCTTGATCGGCAATCTGGACTTCTCAAACCTCTTTGTCGTGCTCGGTAACAACCCGAACAACCTGACGACCTTGGCCGAACTCAAAAAAGCTGGCATTGGTGTATTTGCTTACGGAAACTTTTTGACCATTCTGGTTAATTTCATTATTTTGGCTTTTATTATTTTCATGATGGTCAAGCAATTGAACCGTCTGCGTAAGCCTGAAGCACCGGCGGCCGCACCGGAAGTCCCGGCAACCCCGGAGGACGTCGTGCTGCTGCGCGAGATTCGTGACTCGCTGAAAAAGTAATCGTCGCTGTAGCTCAAGAAAAAGCCGCTGAAAAGCGGCTTTTTCTATGGTGAAGTGCGTTCAGGCGCTAAAAATTGCCTCGGAAAGGCGGTTGACCGCAGCAATGTGTTTTTCGAGACCTTCGCGTTCGTTAAGTGCCTGCGGGTTGGCATTGAGGCGCCTGGCGTGCTGCAGCCGGCGGTATTCGCGGTAGGCATTGCCGGCCGCTTCGGCCTGCGCGGGATCAATCAAACCAAGTTCGCCGGCAATGCGCAACAAGGCAATATTGCCCAGATTGCCGGTCAGCTCGGTATGCTGATGAGCGTAGCCGAGCACCAGATATTGCACGATGAACTCGACATCAATAATGCCGCCAACGTCCTGCTTGAGATCGAAGCAGTCTTCGCTGTGCGAACTGTGCGAGCCGAGCATCTTGCGGCGCATGGTCAGCACGTCCTCGCGCAGCTTGTCCAGATCGCGCTGCTGGCGAAGGATTTCAACGCGGATTGCCTCAAAGCGCTGGCCAACCGCTGCGTCGCCGGCGCAGAAGCGGGCGCGGGTGAGTGCCTGATGTTCCCAGACCCAGGCATTTTTGAGCTGATAGTCACGGAAGGAATCGACGCTCACCGCGAGTAGACCGGAATCACCATTCGGGCGCAGGCGCAGGTCGGTCTCGAACAGAATGCCGGCCGAGGTCTGGCTCGACAGCCAGGTATTGAGGCGTTGGCCGAGGCGGGTGTAGTTTTCTACGGCATCCTGATCGTCATCATCGTAAAGATAGACCATGTCGAGGTCGGAGACGTAGCCCAGCTCCTTGCCGCCCATTTTGCCGTAACCGATGACGGCAAATTTCGGCGTCTCACAATGGCGCTTCTTGATCGTTCCCCAGCATAAGGGTAGCGTCTCCTGAACGATGGTGTCAGCCAGTTCGGTGAGATGGTCGGAGAGGTGTTCGATGGTTTGCAGTCCGGCGAGATCCTGAGCCAGTAGCCGGAAAACCTGAGCATGGTGAAACTCACGCAGGATGTCCATCTCGCGCTCGGTATCGCCGGTATGGTCAGCCAGAACCAGGCGCAGGTTTTCCCTAAAGCCGGCCCAGTCGGTGGCAATTTCGTAGAGGCGCGGATCCAGCAACTCGTCGAGCAGCAAGGGGTGACGGGTCAGGTATTCGGCCGCCCAGAATGAGGCGCACATCATGTCGGCGACGCGGCGCAAGGCCATCGGGTATTGCTGTAAGAGGGCGAGGTAAGCGCCACGCCGGCTGATACTTTCGAGAAAACTGATGCCACGCGCCAACGTCGTGTCGGGGTCGCCGGTCTGGCCGGCAGCTTCGATCATGCGCGGGCCGATGGCGTCGAGGCGCGAGCGGTTGGTGCTTGGCAGTTGTAGGTAGCGTCCGGAATTGCGCAACTCGGCAAGGCGGACGATGGCGTCGGCCGGCTTGCGATAGCCGAGATTGCCGAGGGTTTCGATACTGCCTTCCTCATCGATTTGCCCCAGCCAAATGCCGGTGAGTGAGTGCTCGCCGGCCTCAGGATCCGAGAAAACCGCCTCAAAGTGGCGGCTGACTTTTTCGCGATGGGCATTCAGTGCCTCAAGCAGCGCCGGCCAATCGGCAAACTCCATGCTGCGCGCGAGGCTGGCGCGGGCGTCGTCGGCTTCCGGCAGCAGGTGGGTTTGCTTGTCCTCGACGTATTGCAGGCGGTGTTCAACGCGGCGCAGAAAAATATAGGCTTCGCGCAATTCCTGCTCGGTTTCGCCGGGGATCAGCTTGCGCTCGGCAAGCAGTTTGAGCACCGATAGTGTCGGACGGATTTGCAGGGCGGGGTCGCGGCCGCCGCGTATCAGCTGGAATACCTGCGCCATGAATTCGATTTCACGAATTCCGCCGGGGCCGAGTTTGACGTTTTCGGCCTTGTCCTTGCGTGCCACCTCGCGGCGAATTTGCGCGTGCAGGTCGCGCATCGCGTTGATCGCGCCAAAGTCGAGATATTTGCGGAAAACGAAGGGCCGGGATATTCCGCGCAGGGCGACCATCCACTCGCCGAGCGCAGCACCTTCTGCATTGGCGCCGGAGTTCATGACGCGGGATTTGATCCAGGCGTAACGTTCCCATTCGCGACCCTGGGTAATGAAATAATTCTCAAGGGCGCCCAGCGAACAAACCAGCGGCCCGGAGTCGCCATTCGGGCGCAGCCGCATATCGACGCGAAAGACCTGGCCGTCCTCGGTCAGGTCACCGAGGGCGCTGATGATGCGCTTGCCGAGGCGGGTGAAAAAATCGTAATTTTCGATACTCCTGGCGCCATTGGTGTCGCCCTCTTCGGGATAAACGAAGATGTAATCAACATCCGACGAGACGTTCAATTCCCGCCCGCCGAGCTTGCCCATGCCGATAATCATCAGGCGCTGTGGATGCCCTGCCCTGTCGAGCGGCTCGCCGTAAATGCCAGCGAGTTGGCGATGATAGAAATCGAGGGCGAAATTGGTCGTTACATCGGCCAGCATCGTCATGCTTTCGATGATCTCGGCGAGCGGTGCGAGGCCGCACAGGTCACGCAGTACAAGGTGCGTCATGGCACGTTGACGCAGTTGGCGGAGCGCTGATTTGACGGCATTGTCATCAGCAAACTCCTGATGCAGCGGCTTCAACAACTGGTCTTCGGAAAGCGGCTGAAGCCAGCTGGCGGCGAGCTCGGGAATCAGCGCCGGGCGCGAATTGAGCTGGTTTTTCAGGTAGCTGCTGTGCGCCAGCGCGACTTGCCAGCGCGGGTCGATCGGATGTTCCATGGGATTCCCCGGGCGGCCACTTGGCCGAAAAGGATAGAATTGAGGTTTTAGCGAATTACCCATTCTAGTGATCTTAGCCGCATTTTTGCAAAACGGTTTCCCGCGTGGATAAGCAGGAACTGCGCTCCGGCCTGTATTACCGCCTGCACTGGCTATGGCCGTGGCTGGCGCGGCCGGGTGTGCGTTCGGGCTTGCGCGCGCTGGGTTGGGTTCTGTTTTCCGCTTGGTTGATCTTCGCAGCGATGGTTTTGACACTGCGCTATGTGGTGTTGCCCAAGGTGGCTGATTATCAGGCCGAGATCGAACTGGCGGCGACCAATGCCATCGGTCAGCCGGTAAAAATCGGCAAAATTTCGGCCCGCTGGCATGGGCTCAATCCTGATCTCGTGCTCGAAGCGGTTGATGTGCTGGATAAGCAGGGGCGGCCGGCGTTCTCGCTGCGCCAGGTTGAAGCGGTGCTTTCCTGGCAGTCGCTGGCGCGCTGGCGTCCGACGCTAAGCTTGCTGGCAATTGAAGGGCCGGTGCTGCATGTGCGCCGCTCGTCGAATGGCTTGATCAGCGTTGCCGGTCTTGAGACCGAAGGCGAGAGTGATCCGGCTTTTGCCGAGTGGGTGCTTGAGCAGCCACGGATCAAGGTGCGTGATGCAACGATAGTCTGGAACGATCAGTTGCGGAAGGCGCCACCCCTGATTCTCGAAGACCTGCAGTTTTCCCTTGAGAATCGGGGCCGCCGCCATCGTTTCGGGTTGTCAGCGGAGCCGCCATCAGCCCTGGCCTCGCGCGTTGAAATTCGCGGCGAGCTCCACGGAGAGCTCAATGATCCAATTGAACAACTCGCCGGTCAGGTCTTTTTTGAAATGGATTACGCCGATCTGGCAGGCTGGAAACAGTGGGTCGATTACCCGATTCATTTGCCGCAAGGGCGCGGTGCATTGCGCGTCTGGGCAGATCTGGCAAAAGGTGATGCAAAACTGACCGCGGATGTCGCCCTGGAAGACCTGCTTATCCGCTTTGGCAAGAATCTGCCCGAGCTTGCTTTGTCCTCGCTGCGCGGTCGCCTTGAGGCGGGTAACAAAGGTGACCAGCGTGATGTGGTCGCGCACAAGATTGAGTTGTTGACCCTCGACGGTATTCGCGTTGCACCCAGTGATTTCCGTGTCGGCTGGCAGCAGTTGAACGACGGACGGCATACCGGGAGCGCTAGTGCCAGCTTTCTTGATCTGGGTATTCTCGCGCGTCTGGCTGCCTACTTGCCGCTTGATGAGCGTAGTCGTCAATTACTGGCGCAGTACCACCCGCAGGGTCGGATTGCCGAGTTGCGGACAAGTTGGACAATGGCCGGTGATGGCTTGGAGCGCTATGCGCTGAAGGCTCGTTTCAGTGACTTCGGCATTCGTGCTGCGGGTTATTTCCCGGGTGCCAAGGGTTTGACTGGCCAGGTTGACGTTAATGAAAAATTTGGAGAACTGGTAATTGATGCCGGTAAATCAGAGATTTCCGTGCCGGCAGTTTTGCCGGAGCCGAACATTGACTTTGATCAACTTAAGGCGCGAGTGAACTGGAAGGTGCAGCCGGAGGCGTTGGTCGTCACGCTTGAGCGCCTGCAGTTTGATGGGTCCGATGGAAGTGGAGTGGCTTCTGGCTCATATTTATATGACGGCAAAGGTCCGGGTATTGTCGATCTTAAAGCTGATATTTCGCGCACTGATGCGCGTGCTGTCTGGCGTTTCTTGCCGCATTCGCTGAGTGCCGGAACCCGTGACTGGGTCAGGCGCGGGGTGGTGGCCGGCGCAGGGCGCGAGGGAAAGTTCGCGCTCAAGGGCAATCTGGCTGACTTCCCCTTCCGTGACCCGGCAAGCGGTACGTTTTTCGTGAATGTTAAGGTAAGCGGCGGCAAGGTTGATTACGTGCCTGGCTGGCCAAGTGTTGACAATATCGAGGCTGACATCCATTTCGGGTTCGGGATGAAGATCGTCTCGGGCAAGGGCCAGATTCTCGGGGCCAAGCTTTCGGACGTCACGGTTGAAATCCCCGACTTGGATACCCATGACGAACAACTGCTGGTGCGCGGTAAGGCGCAGGGGCCAACTGCCGAGTTCTTGCGCTTTATTGAGCAGAGCCCGGTTAGCGCGATGATTGACGGCTTTACCGAGGGCATGAAGGCGGTTGGTAATGGCAAACTCGACCTCGAACTCGATTTGCCGTTGCGTCGCGTCGCTGATACCAAGCTACGTGGTAATTATCAGATTCAGAATAATCAGCTCGATGTGGTGTCAGCATTGCCCACCATTACCGGCGTTAACGGGCAACTGGCAATCACGGAAAAATCAACCAGCGCCAGCGATATTAGCGGTCAGGTTTTCGGCGGTCCATTGAAAGTCCAGGTCAGGAGTGAAAGCGGGCGGGTTGGGATTCAGGCGGCAGGCACGGCTGCCGCCAGCGAGTTGAACCAGCATTTTCGTTGGCCGCTGATGGACAAACTGGCCGGTACGGCGCCGTGGAAGGCGGATATTTCGATACGCGGGCGCAATGCGGATTTCGTCATCGAATCGCCGTTGACCGGGATCACTGCCAAACTACCGGAACCCTTGAACAAGCCGGCGGGAATTGCCTGGCCGTTGCGTATTGAGCGCAGTGCGCCGGATCCGACGCGCGAGCAGTTCAAGGTGACGGTCGGTCCGAAGACAGTTCAAGCGTTGGTGTTGCGTCGTCACGATGGCAAAGAGATGCGCGGCGAGCGGGCGGTGGTTGTCGTCGGTGATGGCGAACTGCGTTTGCCGGAGCAGGGCTTGGCGATCACGCTGGCGGCGCCACGTTTCGATGCTGACCCATGGAAGGCACTGTTTTCCGGCGATGTTGCGCTGGGTTCGTCGCAAGGTGGGCTGCCCTTGTCCTTACTGGCCGTTAAAACTCCCAGCCTGCGGCTGTTCGGACGTGACATGACGAATGCCGATCTGAAACTGCGCCCAATCGACGGGGGGTGGTTGATCGGCTTGAACATGGATGAGGCCGATGGCGAACTGGTTTGGCGCAGCAGTGGCGAAGGGTCGCTGCAAGGCCGTCTGCGCCGGCTGATATTGCGACCGGCGGAAGAAGTCGCAGGGATGCCGGCGATGCCGATGATCAACAGCCTGCCGAGTATGAATCTTGCGGTCGACGCGCTTTATGTCGGGGAAATTTCACTCGGGCAACTTGAGTTGAAGGCGCGTAACGACAAGGGTGCCTGGCAGATGGACACACTTAATCTTAAAAATGCCGATGCGACCTTGCGTAGTCACGGTGTCTGGCGAAATACCGGTCAGCAGCAGATGCGCCTCGATTTTGATCTGGCAGCCAACGATCTCGGTAAATTGCTCGATCGCCTCGGGCACGGCAACAGCATCAAGCGCGGAACGGGAAATCTGAGCGGCAGCCTGGACTGGAACGGGCCGCCGACCGCGATTGACTATCCATCTCTGAGCGGCAAACTGAACGTTGTCGCCGAGAAAGGGCAGTTCAACAAGATACAACCTGGTGTTGGCAAGTTGCTTGGCCTGATTTCCCTGCAATCCCTGTCGCGGCGCCTGACCCTGGATTTTCGCGATATTTTTTCGGATGGGCTGGCGTTTGACCGCATTGAGGGCAAGCTGGCCCTCAAGAAAGGCATCATGCAGACTAGTGAGCCCTTGGTGATTCGCGGGCCGGCAGCGCAGATCGAGATGGCGGGCGATGTCGATCTCAAGAATGAAACTCAGAACCTGCGCGTCGTGGTGCGCCCGGATCTCGGCACAGTGGCTGCCGTCGGGGTGGCACTGATCAACCCGGTAGCTGGAGCAGCAACCTTGCTGGCGAGTAGCGTTATGCAGAACCCGCTCAATCGTTTGTTCAGCTATCGCTATCACGTGACCGGTACCTGGAGCGATCCGCTGGTTGATAATGCCGCCCAGAATGCCGATACGCTTGAACTGATTCTGAAGAACGAGGCCAAAAAATGACTAAAGGAATGAGCAAGCTGAATTGCCGTATTGCCGCCCTGCAAATGGTTTCCGGGCCGCGCGTTATGGACAACCTGGTAACCGCCGGGCGCTTGATTGAGGCAGCGGTGGAGCAAGGCGCGCAAATGGTTGCCCTGCCTGAGTATTTTCCGATCATCGGTGCCGCTGATGCTGATCGAGTTCGGGCGCGCGAAGAATTCGGCAGCGGGCCGATTCAGTCGTGGCTGGCGGAAGCTGCGCAACGTTTCGGGATCTGGATTTTTGCCGGTTCCATCCCGTTGACCGCAACTGTGCCTGAAAAGATGCGAAATTCCAGCCTGGTCTTCAATCCGGCTGGCGAATGCGTCAAGCGTTACGACAAAATCCACCTGTTCGGATTCAAGAACGGTGACGAGTCCTACGATGAGGCGGCCTTTATCGAGGCTGGCGATCAGTTGGCTGTCGTCGAGACGCCTTTTGGCCGGGCTGCCCTGTCGATCTGCTACGACTTGCGCTTTCCTGAGCTCTATCGTGCGCTGGCGCCGGTTGATCTGATCCTGATGCCGGCCGCCTTTACAGATACCACCGGTCGCGCCCACTGGGAGATCCTGCTGCGCGCCCGCGCTATCGAGAACCAATGCTACCTGCTGGCGGTCGGACAGGGAGGCAAACATGAAAACGGGCGGCTGACGCACGGTAACAGTATGATCATTGATCCGTGGGGTGAAATCCTCGACCGCAAAACCAAAGGGCCGGGCGTTGTCATCGCTGACCTCGACCATGCCCGTATCGCCGAAATTCGTGAGAGCCTGCCGGCGCTCGCCCATCGCAAACTTTGAAGAATAGGTTCTCAATTGAATCCAGACAGCGCCCTGGCGCAAGCCGAATCCCTTTTGCTCGCACCCTTCTCACTGACCGAGCAAGACCTGTCGCGCACCTTTGGCCATATCCTGACGCATCAGGTTGATTACGCCGATCTCTATTTCCAGTATTCGCGTTCCGAAGCCTGGAGTCTTGATGAAGGCATCGTCAAGTCGGGCAGCTTCAATATAGATCAAGGCGTTGGCGTGCGCGCCTTGTCCGGCGAAAAAACCGCCTTTGCCTATTCCGACGATATCAGCTCACAGGCCTTGACTGATGCCGCCTCAGCCGTGCGGGCGATTGCCGCTGCCGGCCAGAGCGGGGAGCTGCCTTCGCTCAAACATGTTGCTGCGGCGCGCAATCTTTATCTGCCCAACGACCCGATTGCCTCCCTGCCAGCCGACGAAAAGGTCAAACTTCTGGAGCGCCTGGAGAGCTTTGCACGCGCCCTTGATTCGCGTGTTTTGCAGGTTATGGCGTCGATTGCCGGCGAGTACGAAGTGATTCTGGTCGCCGGGTCCGATGGCCGCTTGGCAGCTGATATTCGCCCATTGGTGCGCTGCTCGATTTCGGTCATCGTTCAGGAAAACGGCAAGCGCGAGCAGGGGAGTGCCGGCGGCGGCGGGCGCTTTGATTTTGGTTACTTCGATGATGAAATTCTCCAGCGCTACGCCAAGGAAGCGGTCCATCAGGCGGTCACCAACCTCAACGCCGAAGCGGCACCGGCCGGCCAGATGACGGTGGTGCTTGGCGCCGGCTGGCCGGGTATTCTGCTCCATGAAGCGGTCGGCCACGGTCTCGAAGGCGATTTCAACCGTAAAGGCAGTTCGACCTTCAGTGGCCGCGTCGGCCAGCGCGTCGCCTCGAAAGGGGTCACGGTGATCGATGATGGCACTATCGCCGACCGGCGCGGCTCGCTCAATATTGACGACGAAGGTAATCCGACGCAGCGCAACGTGCTGATCGAGGATGGCATCCTCAAGGGTTATATGCAGGACAGCCTCAACGCCCGTTTGATGGGCGTCGCCCCGACCGGTAACGGCCGCCGTGAATCCTTCGCCCACCTGCCGCTGCCGCGCATGACCAATACCATGATGTTGGCCGGCGAGCACGATCCGCAGGAGATCATCAAATCAGTCAAAAAGGGTATCTACGCAGCCAATTTCGGTGGTGGGCAGGTCGATATCACCAGCGGCAAATTTGTCTTCTCGATGAGTGAAGCTTATCTGATCGAAGACGGCAAGGTGACGCGGCCGATCAAAGGTGCGACGCTGATTGGCAACGGGCCGGAGGCGATGAACCGGGTGTCGATGATCGGCAATGACCTTAAACTTGACCCCGGCGTCGGCACCTGCGGCAAGGACGGGCAAAGTGTGCCGGTCGGCGTCGGGCAGCCGACCTTGCGCATTGATGGACTGACGGTGGGTGGTACGGCATAATACCCACACTTTCTGGAGGTGCTATGCTGAAGTGGATTCTGGTCGCAGTAATCGGTACGTTGGCTAACGCGGCAGTTGCACAACCGGCGGTTCAGGAGCGTCTTAAAGCTCTTCAGGGCGATCCAGTCGCTCTGCGGGCGGCCGTTGACTCAGGGCGCAAGGCCTCATTTTTCTGCGCCAATTGCCACGGTGAAAACGGCATCAGCAAGACGCCGGATGTGCCCAACCTGGCGGGTCAAAATCCGGCTTTTCTGCTCGAACAGATACGCAAGTTTGCCAGTGGTGAGCGCAAGGATGCTTTTATGCAGGGCTTGATCAAGGTGCTCAAGGACGATGAGCGCATGCAGGTTGCCATGTTTTATGCCAACATGCCGGTGCCGCCGACCCCATCCAATCCAACTCTGGCCGCGCAAGGCAAGGTCTTGTTCGGCAGGCTTTGTGCTCGTTGCCATGGCGAACAGGCGCGGGGAAATGAAGAAATTCCGCGCATTGCCGGGCAAAAACTCCCTTATTTGCAAACTACCCTCACGCGTTATCGTGATGGCACCGGCGTCCGCAATAATCAGCTGATGGCGATTGCAACGGGCAATCTGAAAAACGACGAAATTGTCGCGCTGGCAAATTACCTGACGCAGCTGCCGTGAGTGACTGACGGGCTCAAGTAGAATATCGCCCTTTCTGTATTTTCGAACAGGGCAGCAAATGGCAACCAGCGCACCGACCAGCAAGCCGAACACCGACGACGTCCGGATCAAGGAGATCAAGGAGCTGGTTCCGCCAGCTCATGTCTTCCGCGAATATCCCCTGTCTAATCGGGCGGCGCAGACCACATATGTGGCACGTCAGGCGATCCACCGGATTTTGCATGGTGCTGACGATCGTTTGCTGGTGGTGATTGGGCCATGTTCGATTCACGACTACGATCTGGCAATTGATTACGCCAAAAAGCTGGCCGGGGAAGCAGAAAAGTACGCTGAAGATCTCGTTGTGCTGATGCGGGTTTACTTCGAGAAGCCCCGTACCACCGTTGGCTGGAAAGGACTGATCAACGACCCGCGCATGGACAACACTTTCCGCATCAATGAAGGCCTGCGCCTGGCGCGCAAGATACTGATTGATGTCAATGAACTTGACTTGCCCTGTGCGACCGAGTTTCTCGACACCATCACCCCGCAATACACAGCCGACCTGATCGCCTGGGGGGCGATCGGCGCGCGTACGACAGAGTCGCAAGTGCATCGCGAACTGGCTTCCGGCCTTTCCTGCCCGGTCGGCTTCAAGAATGGCACCGATGGCAACATGCGGATTGCGGTCGACGCGATTCGTTCGGCCAATTCTCCGCATCACTTTTTGTCGGTCACCAAATCCGGCCACACGGCGATTGTCTCGACCATGGGCAACGAGGATTGTCACGTCATCCTGCGCGGCGGCAAGGAACCGAATTTCGATGCGCCGAGTGTCGATGCGGCATGTACTGAAATCGCCAAATCCGGTCTGGCCGCACGTTTGATGGTCGATTTCTCGCATGGCAATAGCCGCAAGCAGTACAAGTTGCAACTGGAAGTCAATGACAGCGTTTGCGCACAACTGGCTGCCGGAGAAGATCGTATTGTCGGCGTCATGGTTGAATCCCATCTGGTTGAGGGGCGTCAGGATATTGTTCCCGACAAGGCGCTGACCTATGGTCAAAGCGTGACGGATGCCTGCATCAATTGGGAAGACAGCCAGACGGTGCTCGACAAACTGGCAGCTGCTGTCCGCGCCCGGCGGCTGATTGAGGCCGCAGAGTAAGCTGTTGGCAGAAAGCTGCGTCGACTGTCGTACTAGTTCCTTGGGGCCAAAAACAGCTTCGTTTTTGCGGTTGACCGCAATATTTTGCTGGCAGGGCGGCGGGCGGTCTGGAGCGCCTTTCGGCCTTGAGATATAGTGCGAAATCCCTGCCTGTAATCCCTAGGCATTGCTTGAGCGGAGTCCAGTGTTGCTATGTTGAAAGTTTCTGATTCGTTTCTTCGCGCTCTCCTGGTCATTGCTTTGTTTGCAACGACGGGCTGTGCGATGAACTGGCCGCGCTATTCCACCCCCGAAATAGACGTACCGGCACCGCCCCTTAAACCCCTGAGCATTGACCGCCAGTGGTGGAAAGCCTTCGCCGATCCGGCGCTTGATCAGTTGGTGTACGAAGCACTGATCAATAATCTCGATCTTGCCAAGGCAGCGAGCAATATCGAAGAAGCGCGTGCCAACGCCAGTGCCGCCAAGGCGCTACTATCACCACGCCTTGATGGTGTTGCGAAGATCGGGGCGACCCAGCGTCAGGTCAGCGTCGCGATCAACGACAAAGAGATCAACAGCGCCAACGCCTCTGCCGCAGTGGGTGCCGGAGTAAGCTGGGAGATTGATCTCTGGGGGCGTATCCGCCTGATGAATGATGCTGCCCTGGCGCGCCTCGCAGCCTCCGAACACACCCGTAACGCGACCGCGTTGTCGATTTCCTCGGCCGTGGTCGATACCTATCTCCAGTTGCGCAGCCTTGACGCCAAACTGCTGATGACCCGCGATGCAGCGGCCAGTCTCAAATACGCAGCCAATCTTGAATACCGGCGCTGGAAGGCCGAGGCCGGTACGCAACTCGCCTACCAGCAAAGTCTTGCTGAATGGTCAGCCACCGAAGCGCGCATCCCGGGCATTGAGTCGGCTATCGCTAAAACCGAACTGGCTCTGCACATTCTGGTTGGGCGCAGCCCGCGGTTGATGGCAGAACATTTGCCGCGTGGCGCCCAGCCGAAAGTTCCCGATACCCCACGCGAGTTCGATTCAGCCCTGCTACTCCGCCGCCCCGACGTTGCTTCCGCCGAGCAGTTGCTGGTTGCCGCCCATGCTGATGTGAACGCCGCCCGTGCCGAGCGTTATCCGCGCCTCAACCTTGCCTTGCTGGCCGGGCTGATTGCCAGTTCGAGTGGCCTGATTACCGGCTTCCCCTTGTACCTCGACGCCAGTGCCGGACTGACCGGTCCGATTTACGATGCCGGCCTGATCCAGTCCAAAGCCGAGGGCGCCGAGGCGCGCCGGGAAAAGGCCGTGGCGCACTACCGCTACACCGTCTCGCTCGCCTTCCGTGACACCTACGAAGCAATGGTGCTGCGCGATACCAGTGATAGCCAGGTGGCTTCCTCGGAGTCCGAAGTGGCAACCCGCAAAAAGTCGCTGGCGCTGACCCAGAAAAGCTACGACGCCGGACGCTCAAGCAAGTTTGAAGTGCTGGGCGAATCCATCAAGGTGCTCAACGCCGAGTTGTCGCTCGCCGATGCCCGCCAGACGCAACTGGCTGCCCGCAGCCAATATTACAAAGCTCTTGGAGGAGGTTTCTGATGATGTTCCATGTCTATGCCGAAGAGAAGCCCGAGGGCTACTTTGTCAACGAACCCTTCGGTATTTATCGCGAAGTTCTTGATGCTGACTGGTTGCTCTATATTTTGTTACCAGCCCTGCTGATCGGCGTCGTTGCCTTGCTCATGCTGGCTTGGCGTATCCACGAGATTCCGTCGCACAAGGCCGGCCACAAGAATATGCGGCAAGCCGAGCTGGTCACCGCGCTGACCCTGCTTGGCCTGTTCATGCACGAAATCTGGGCGCTCGCCCTGTTCATTGCCTATATGGACTGGCAGGCCTTCGAGGATTTTCTGGTGCGTATTCTGCGCCGCTCGCGGACACCGGCGGCTGACGATGTCCCGCTTGAATCGGCAAGCAATCACAGCGGGGAGAACAAGGCATGAAGCTGACCCTGGTTCCGTATTTTCTGATTTGCTGGCTGTTGGTCAAGTTCGGCTTTGTCAAAAAGACCATCGGCAATTTCGTCGCCATGAGCCTCGGCGCGGTTTTCGTGCTTTTTATGCTGTTGACCTTTACCCGTTATTACGCCTTCATCGACCTGACCGCGACAACCACCGTCAAGGCGCCGCACATCGTGCTCAATAGTCCGGCCGGGGGTGAAATCGACAAGCTCTATGTGACCCACAACCAGAAGCTGAAAGCCGGCGATCCGGTGTATAGCTTCAAGACTGACCGCTACGCCATCCAGATGGCCGCCAAAAAGGCCGAGAAGGGTCGTTTGCAGACGCAGTTGGGCAAGCTGGAAAACGATCTCAAGCGTCTTGGCAAGCTGCGTGGCGAAGTTATTCCACAGTCGGAATACGATGCCAAGGTGGCCGAAGTCGCCACCCAGCGTGATCTGGTGATCAAGGCCGAGCAGGATATGGCAGACCTGCAGTGGAAGATCGACAAGGCGCTGGTTGTTGCTCCTGTAGACGGGCAGGTGGCCGTGCAGTTTTCGTCGGAAGGGCAGTATTTTGGCGAGCAGCGTCCGGCGGCGATTCACATGTTCACCAACAAGAAGTTCATCGAGTTGCGCATTCCGGATCAGGTCTACGAATTCATCAAGCCGCGTGCTTTCTCGGAGTTCTATGTGGATGCCTACCCGGGCAAGATCTTTCGCGCCCGCGTGCACAGCATTACCGAGTCCACCGGTGAGGCGCAAGGCGCGCTTCTCGGTACGCCGCAGAGCGTAACGCAGCATGTGGTGAAGAACAGGAACGAGATTGGGCGCACCGTGATTCTCGAGTTCGAGGAGCCGGAAGGTGTGCACATTCCGGTTGGTGCTACCGGCAAGGCCTGGATAGCTGCCGAAAAACCAATTCATCTGCTCGGCTTCCTCGATCTCGTGATCGGGTCACTGTTACGCTTTGCTGCAGCTGAGGCTTATTTGAAGGCCTTGTGAGCGTTTGCGGTCAGATCAGGCGCTACTGCGCCTGTTTTTTTTCGGCACGCCTATCTCATTGAATTTTAAGAAAATCATACTGAATTAATAAACTTGTTGCGATGCAGCATTTGATCGGCTTGCGTAGTAGAATATAAGCTTAAATATATTTACTGTTGGATTCGCACGATGCGAACCGTTGTATTTACTGTCAAATGCAAGGTCAAACAATGAACAAGGCGAAAGACTCGCTGTTGATGTTCGCGGCACTGTTTTTATTCTGGTTGCTGTTGAACGCCTCGCTTGCCAATGACGTGCTGATGGTTGGTGCTGTTGCCGCTGCGGTGATTACGTTTCTGTTCAGAAACGGCCTCGGGTTTTTCTCCGAGCTGCGCCTGAATCCACGCGCTTTGCTGACGACGGTGCTGTACTTTTTCTTTTTCATTAAAGAACTGGTCAAGGCCAACCTCAATCTCGCCTCTGTCGTTCTGGCGCCTTCGCTGCCACTCAATCCCGGTATCGTCAAAGTCAGGACGCGCCTGAAAAGCAGGATGGGGCGCCTGATGCTGGCCAACTCGATCACTTTGACGCCGGGCACGCTGACCGTCGAGATGCTTGGCGAGTGGCTCTATATCCATTGGGTGACGGTCGATTCCGCCGATATTGACGAGGCGACGGCGGCGATTGTTTCCGGATTCGAGGACTATCTCGAGGTGATGTATGGTTGAAATCCTGGTCTATATCGCTGCCGCGATTACCGGCGTCGCATTTTTGCTGGCCCTTGAGCGCTTTTTCCGCGGACCGTCGCCAGCCGATCGCGTGGTTGCCTTTGACGTCCTGACCATTATCGGCATCACCGGCATCGTTCTCGTCTCGCTGGCCGAAGGGCGCGGCATCTATCTCGACGTCGCGCTGATCTATGCGCTGCTCTCCTTCCTGGGCGTGATCGTCGTCGCCCGTTATCTGGAACGGGGGTTCTGATGACTGAATTGCTTGCTCCGCTCGGCGGCCTCTTGCTGATTGCCGGCAGCGCCTTCCTGTTGCTCGGTGGCCTCGGGCTGAGGCGCATGCCCGATGTCTTCAACCGTATTCAGGCCGGGACCAAGGCGACGACCCTGGGCACCTTGCTGACCCTCGCTGGCGCTGCCTGTCTGCAACCTGACTGGGCACTGAAGCTGGCGCTGATCGGCTTGTTCGTCTTGTTCACCAACCCGATTTCTTCACAGGTGTTGGCGCGCGCCGCCCACCGCAGCGGTTCTGAAAAATCGCCCCTGACGGCAGTTGACCGCCTCGAAGATGATTTTGGAGGCCGCTCATGAGCCCGATCCTTGTCGGAATGACGGTCCTGCTGTCGGTCACGATGATCGGTGCCGCCATTCTCGCAGTGCGCGGCAAGAGCCTGCCGGTGGCGATACTGGCGGCCGGTCTGGTCAGTCTTGCTGCCTCCATCGTCTTTCTCGTCATGGCCTCGCCCGACGTGGCGATGACCGAGGCAGCCATCGGCAGCGGACTGACCACCTTCCTGCTTTTCTTCGTCCTCGGTCGTGTCCGCGGAGGCGAAAATGATTAAGAACTTTGCCGTATTTCTGCTGCTCCTCTTTGTCGCTGCCATTTTTTCCGCCCTGCTGGTCAGCTACGAACCCGATACCTGGCTCAACCTGACAGCGCTCTATTACGCCGAGCGCACCGCTGTCGATCTCGGTTCAGCCAACATCGTCACCGCCATCGTCGTCACCTATCGCGGTCTCGATACCCTTGGTGAAGTGACTGTGCTCTTCCTCTCGGCTTCCATCGTTGGCCTGGTGCTGGCGCGTGGCAAGAAGCAGGAACATCAACAACGCAATCTGGCCCCGGCTGGCGAACTGCTGGTTACCGGCAGCCGCCTGCTGACGCCGCTGATCATGCTGCTCGGCGTCTATGTCTTTGTGAATGGTCACTTGACCCCGGGTGGCGGTTTCCAAGGCGGGGCGATCATTGCTTCGGGTGTCCTGTTGCTGCTGCTGACCGATCCGCTCAAGCACTTCAGCCATCGTCTGATTTCGGCGCTGGAGTCGATTGCCGGCATTTTCTATGTGGCAATCGGCGTCGCCGGACTGGTCTTCGCCGGCGGCTTTCTCGATAACCGGATATTGCCGATCGGCGAGCTCGGCGCGCTCTTTTCAGCCGGTGCGATCCCGCTGATCTATTCGCTGATTGGTCTCAAGGTGGGTGCCGAGTTCTCGTCCATCCTGGCTGACCTCTCGGCGACGGAGGAACTGTAATGGCCTATCTCGTCATGGCAACCGGCTTTATCCTGATTCTGATCGGCTTCTACGGCGCGCTGACCAATCGCAATCTGCTGCGCATGATCGTCGCCTTCACCATCGCCAACACAGGCGTCCATCTGGTCATTGTCGCGATTGGCTACATGCACGGCCGCACTGCGCCAATCATTGACTCGGCGGTGGCCGCCAGCGATGCAGTGCTGCGCATTATCGACCCGGTGCCACAGGCGCTGGTGCTCACTGCCATCGTTATCGGCGTCGGCGTTACCGCGCTGATGCTGGCTTATGCCTACAAGCTTTACGAGTCCAAGCGCACGCTGGATATCGGGAAGTTCACGGAGCTCAAATGGTAAACGCGCTCTACATCATCGCGGCAGCAATGGCTGCCGCCTTCTTCCTTGGTTTGATCAAGGAAGACAAGCGCGGGCTGGCCTACACCGTGACCTTGCTGGCGCTCGCCTTCATGACCTGGGTTTCGGCCGGCTGGCTGTGGGCTTTTGCGGTCGACGGCGTTTTGACGGTTGAAATTTTCACCGCCGGTACCGAGCCACCGTTCGCCATCAATCTGCGGATGGGTTTGGCCGAGGCGGCTTTGACACTGCTCGTCAATCTCACCGGCCTGTTGTCGGCAATTTATCTCAAGGACACCCTTCTCGAGCTCGGGCGCCGCGCGATGGCCGTGCTCCTGATTGCAACCATGGCGCTGTGCGGCATTATCCTGACCCGCGACGCTTTCAATTTGTTCGTCTTTTTCGAGTTGACCGTCATCGCCACCGGCGGGCTGATCTTGTTCTCGGATGCCAACGACGATGGCCGCGCGCTCTCTGCCGGCTTCAAATACCTGATTGTTTCGCAAGTGATTTCTGTCTTCCTGCTGCTAGGTGTCCTGTTTGCCTACCATGTCACCGGTACGCTCAATATCGACGGCATGAACGGCACGCAATGGGCCTTGTTGAATGGCGGGGCGATTGCCTTTTTCATGATGTTCATTGCCGTGGTTGCCGAACTCAAGCCTTTCCCGGCCAACGGTTGGGCGCTCGATATCTACGAGTCCGCCCATCCGGCCTTCTCGGCGATCTTTTCAGCGGCTTCCAGTGCGGCAACCGTTTTCGCGCTCGACAAATTGCTGCTGATCGGCGGTGCCGACTGGCTGCCGGTGGCGACTGGCGTCGGCATCCTGACTTTCGTCGCATCCAACCTGTTCGCCCTGCCGCAGACCAACGACCGCCGTCTGCTTGGCTATTCGTCGATTGCCCAGATTGGTCTGGTACTCACCGTTCTCGGCCAGCGCGACATCCTCGGCGAGAGTACGGAATTCATCGCCTTCGGTTTGCTGGTTTCGCATTCAGTTGCCAAGGCTGGCCTTTTCTGGCTCTCCGGCCTGGTTGCCGGGCGTGGCCTGAGTGATTGGTCGGTGATAGCCAAGCGCCCCTTGCTGGTTTTCGCCTTCGTCACTTTTATTTGCATGCTCTCCGGCCTGCCGCCGTTCCCCGGCTTCTACGCCAAGTGGGATCTCGTCCGCCTGCTCGCCAGCGAAGGTCGGCTTGCCCTGCTGGCGCTGATCCTGATCGGCGCCTTGATCGAAGCGGCTTACCTCTTCCGCTGGTTTGGCTACATCATCAAACGCGAAGCGCCGGCTGAAGCTGTGGTTTGCGTTGCGCACAAAGTGCTGCCGGTTTTTGTTGCAGTTTTCGCCGGCTGGGCGCTGGGCTTTGTCTGGGGCGAGTTGTCCGGCCGCGCCAATCTGCTGCTCGCCATCCCGCTGCTCTTTGCGCTCAGTTTCCTGCTGCTCGACTGGCTGCCGGCCTGGGTCAAGAACAGCATCGCCATCGTCGGTATGAGCACTTTCTTTTACCTGACTTATCCCGGCTATGATCCGCTGCAACTGATCTTTGCCATCATCATCCTCGTTGGTGGCGCGATCACCCTGCTCGCCAGTTACTCGGCGCACGGTCGGCGGGTTGGCTTCTATCCGTCGGCGATGCTGATGTATGCCGGCCTGGCAATGCTGATCCACGCCACCGACACCTTCGGCTTTTTTGCCGCCTGGGAATTTCTCACCATCGGCTCCTACTTCCTGATCCTGCGTGGCAAGGAATCCGAGCCGCACGCGCTGTCCTACATCATCTTTTCACTCGGCGGCGCCTTCATGATCCTGGCCGGCTTTGCAATCGCTGCCGACGGTTCGTATCACTACCTGATCGAGTCGCTGCGTCAGCTGGAACAGCCGGTCGCGCCCTGGGTTTTTGCCATGCTGGCAATCGGTTTCATGACCAAGACGGCCGCCATCGGTGTGCACATCTGGTTGCCGGGTGCCCACGCCGAAGCTGAAACCGACGTTTCGCCGATGGTTTCCGGCATTCTGCTCAAGGCCGGTCTCTACGGTATGATGGTTTTGCTGCTGACGATGGGTAAGCAACAACTCTACGGTGTCGAATTGACTCACGTGCTGCTCTGGATCGCCGCGATCACCGCCTTCCTCGGCAACCTGATGGCGATTTTTCAGGAAGATGCCAAGCGTCTTCTCGCCTATTCCTCGATCGGCCAGATGGGTTATGCGCTCTTTGGGCTGGCGCTGATGAATCACCTCGGCTGGCTGATGGCGCTGATGTTCGTCATCAACCACTACATCTACAAATCGATGCTCTTCCTCGCCGTCGGGGGCGTTGCCAAGCGCACTGGCACGCGCGACATGTACAAGATGGGCGGCCTGATCACGCTGATGCCCTTCTCGTTCGTTGCCGTCCTGATCGGCATCATCGCGGTCTCTGGTGTGCCGCCGCTGTCCGGTTTTGGCGGGCGCTGGATTTTCTACAACGCGATTCTCGACAGCGACTATCGTCTGCCGATGGTTGTCATCTTCCTCGCCGGGCCGATTGCCTTCCTTTACCTGTTCCGCCTGATCTACGCGATCTTCCTCGGCCAATTGAAGGATGAGTTCCGCCAGATCAAGGAAGCGCCGTTCTGGATTGTCCTGCCGCAGATGATCTACGTTGTCCTGCTGCTGATCTTTGCAGTGTTCCCGGGCATCGCGCTGCGTCGGGTCGATGAATACCTCACCCGGTTCTTCCCCGAAGGCGGGCTCGGCTGGGCGACCAACCAGATCACCAGCAATTACGGTTACTGGAATCCAGTGGCGATCATGATCACGATCGGTGTCATCTTCTGCACCCTGTTCGCCTGGCTGCTGTTCGTCAATCGCAAGGCGCAGAAGGTCAAGCAATTCAATATCGTGTTCTCCGCCGAGCGACCGTTCCGTCCGGAAACCACGCACTTTGCCTGGAATTTCTTCGCCCCCTACCGCAAGGCGCTCGGCTTCATGGTGCAGCCTTTCGTCACGCGTTTCTGGGGCGGGTTGACCGAGTTGCTGCATTCGACGGCTGATTTCTCGCGCAAACTCTATAACGGTAACGGGCAGACTTATGCCTTCCACTTCCTGGCCTTTGTCGTGGTCGTCTTCTTCATGCGTCTAGGAGTCTAGTGATGGATTTCGACTGGATGAAAATCCCCTACGCCTTCCTGACGCTGTTCATCGTCGTCAATTATGGCTTTCTGCTCAATGCCTTTATCCAGAAGATAGGAGCGCGGGTTGGGCGCCGGCATGGCATTCCGATCTGGCAGAATTATGCCGACATGTTCAAGAACTACGGCCTGCGCAGCTCGATCACGCATGGTGTGATGTTCTACCTCGGCCCAGTTTTTCGGCTCTCCGGCGGGGTTGGCCTGATCCTTTTTGTGCCGATCATTTACGGCTCGACGATGTTCTCCAACATGTCCTTTGCCGGCGACCTGATCCTCGCACTCTACTTCATTTTTTTCGGCACCCTCGGCATGGCGCTCGGCGCCGGCGAAAGCGGTCATCCGCATGCCGCCATCGGTATTACGCGTGGCCTTTCTCAGGTCACGACGGCCGAGCTACCGTTCGCACTCGCGGTATTTTCGGTGGCGCTGCAATATCAGACGCTCTCGGTTACCGACATCGTTGCCGCGCAGCAGGGCGGCGTCTTGAACTGGACGCTGTTCACCAACCCGCTGGCGGTTTCGGCGGCGATGCTGTCCTTCCTTGGCTCGATGATGCGCCCGCCTTTTGACGTCGTGATCGCCCCGCAGGAAATCCCGATCGGGCCCCCGACCGAGTACCACTCCTCCTATCTGGCGCTGATGCAGACCAATCGGGCGATCTTCCCGATTGCCAAGATCGTCATCTACATGAACCTCTTTTTTGGCGGGGCGACCGACTGGCCGACCTTCTTCTTCAAGGTCTTCATGATTTATCTGTGGTCGGCCTTTGTCGGCGTCGTCTTCCCGCGCTTCCGGGTTGAGCAGTCGATCCGCTGGTTCCTGATTTGGGCAGTTCCGCTCGGCGTCCTTTCGATCGTGATGGTGTAATGATGAGAGAAGAACTGAAAATACGCGTCGTCAAAGGGCCGGATGGCGTCGAGTTCGAAGTCGATCCGCTCCGCGACTACTTCTGCGAAGCGCCGCCGGCCAGTCATCCGCCGGCCTATGCCAAGATTGTCGAGGACCTCTTCAACTGGGCGCGTTCGCATTCCTTGTGGATCCTCGGTTTTGGCACTGGTTGCGGGGCGATTGAAATGCGTCCGCTGATGACCCCGCGTTTTGACGCCTATCGTTACGGCATCGCCTGGCGGCCAACGCCGCGTCAGGCCAATCTGCTGGTGATTTCAGGTTATCTGTCGGTCAAAACCCTGAAGCGCGCGATTCGCGCCTACGAGCAGATGCAGAACCCCAAGTATGTCGTCGGGCTGGGTTCATGCACGATCAATGGCGGCATGTACTGGGATTCGTACAACACGATCAAGCGGCTTGACGACTACATGCCGGTCGATCTCTACATCACCGGCTGCATGCCGCGCCCCGAGGCGCTGCTGCAGGGTTTCGAGGATCTGAAAAAGCTGATTCGCGCCGGCAAGGCCGAGGGAGCCAACCAGTACGCCGAAAAATTTGAATGGTACAAGGCCAACCAGAAGCAGGTGATCCACGACTGGGACATGCCGGATTACAACTGGTAACGATGATGCGCGCCCTTCACGACAGACTAAATGCCCTCTTCCCGCTCGGCGAACTGACCGAACAGCGGCCCGATCTCGCTTTTTTGACAGTTCCCCGCGAGCATTTGCGTTCGATCATCCTGCATTTGCGCGATCTCGAAGGTTTCAGCCATCTCGTGCTATTGACTGCGGTCGACTGGCTGGAAGAGGGTAATTTTCAACTTACTTATCTACTCTCCAATCGCGGCAAAGCTGTCGATCTCGGCCTGCGCGTGATGATCCCGCGCGACGGCGCGAGCATGGACAGCATCCACGACATCTGGCCGACGGCGGCGACCTATCAGCGTGAGTTGCGCGAGATGTTCGGCATCCAGTTTCCGGATAGCCCCGGCGTCAACGATGATTTCATTCTTGAAGGCTGGATCGATATGCCGCCTTATCGCCGCGATTTCGATACCAAGGCTTTTTCTGCCAAGACCTTCAAGGAGCGCGAAGGGCGCATGACGACCGACCCGGAGCAGCACATGAAGCAACAACTTTATCCGGATGGGGCCTGAGATGAGTTATACCCCTGACCGCAGCCAGTACCCGGCCAAAAAGGCCGACGGCACGCTCGATATCGACCTCACTTCCGGTAAATACCTCAAGCTTTGGCACGGCCCGAATCACCCCGGCATCACCGGCAACATGTCGGTCGAGCTGACGGTGTGCGGCGACGAGGTGGTCGACGCCAAGACCCATGTCGGCTATCTGCACCGTGGTTTTGAAAAGCTGATGGAGCGCCGCAGCTTCATTCAGGTCTTCCCCATCGTCTGCCGCGTTTGCGTTCCCGAGCCGGATTTCAACGAATATTGCTACGCCGCCGCCGTTGAAGAGCTTGCCGGCATCAAGGTGCCGCCGCTCGCCGACTGGATCCGCACGCTGATTCTCGAAATGGGCCGCGTCAATAGCTACATGATGTACCTCGGCGGTCAGGCCGGTGCCTTTGGCCTCGGCGTCATCGGCCAATGGACGACCTATGTTCGCGACCTGATGCTCGATCGTTTCGAGGAACTGACCGGGGCGCGGATTTACCACATGTTCATCATGCCGGGCGGCGTTCGCGACCGTCTGCCAGAAGGCTTCGAGCAGCGCATGGAAGAAACCCTGCGCGAAATCGAAAGCACGCTGAAGGACGTGTACGACGTGATGTTCTGCAACGCCGTCTTCAAGAAGCGCAGTGTCGGTGTCGGTTACATCGACCCGGCGCTGATGGACGCCTACGGCGTCACCGGGCCGAACGCCCGGGCCGGCGGCGTCGCCAAGGATGTGCGCCGCGATCAGCCTTACCTGGTTTACAACGAGCTCGATTTCGAGCCGGTCGTCGGCAAGGATTCTGATATTTACACGCGCGCCGATGTGCGGCGTCGCGATGTAACAATGTCGGTCGACCTGATTCGTCAGATTCTCGCCAAGATGCCGAAAGACGGGCCGGTCATGGCGGTTACGCCGAATGTCCTGCACTGGAAAATTCCGCGCGGCGAAACCTATATCCGTGGAGAATGTTCGCGCGGCGAGTATGGCTACTATCTGGTCACCGACGGCAGCGGTTTCCCGCGCCGGATCAATGTCCGCGGGCCGTCCTACACGCATGCCGTGGCGCTGCTCGAACGGATGATCGTCAATCTGAATATTTCCGATGTGGCCGGCCTGATGGTCTCGCTGCATACCTATCCGCCCGAGATTGAGAGATAACGATGAGTGTCCGTGACGTCCTCTCCCCGTTCACTGCGTGGAAAAACCTCTTTCGCGATCCGGTCAGTATTGCCGATCCGCTGAAACGCCAGGCCGCCCCGCGCTATCGCGGTTTCCACCAGAACGACATGGAAAAGTGCATCGGCTGCGGCACTTGCGAAACGATCTGCCAGAACGGCGCCATCGACATGTTGCCGGTCGAGGGCATTCCGACCAAGCAGGGTGATTCCGGCCTGCGTCCGCGTATCGACTACGGGCGCTGCTGCTGGTGCGCGCTCTGTGTCGATGTCTGCATGACGCAATCGCTGACGATGTCGAACGCCTACACCTGGGTCGAGAGCGATCCCGACAAGTTCCGCTTTACGCCGGGCGTCGACAAGAAACACTGGGACGATGCCGAACTCGGCTATGTCCGCCCCGAAGGCCACCGGCTGACCGGCGAGCTCCGTGTGCACATGCCCGAAATGGAGCCGGATGTGCGGATCGGATCGTTTGCCGAAATTGTTGATGGCTATTCGGTCGAACAGGCAGTGCTCGAGGCCGATCGCTGCGTTTCCTGTGGCCTCTGCGTCGCCACCTGCCCGACGCACATGGCGATTCCGCAATACATCGCGGCAATTCGCGACGGTAACTACGATCTCGGCCTCAAACTGCTTTATGACTCAAATCCCTTCTCCGGCATCTGTGGCCGGGTATGCACGCACAAGTGCGAAACTACCTGTGCGGCGCGCCATGAAGGCGATCCGATTGCCATCCGTTGGCTCAAACGCCACATCATGGATCAGGTTACCTTCGATCAGATCACGCGCGTCGTCGGCCAGCCGGCAGCCAGCACCGGCAAGAAGGTGGCAATCATCGGCGCCGGCCCGGGTGGCCTGACGGCGGCCTTCGACCTCGCCAAACAGGGCCACAGCGTGACCGTCTATGAAGCGTTGGCGGCGCCCGGCGGCATGACGCGCTGGGGTATCCCGGAATACCGTCTGCCTTATGACGTGATCGACCGTGATGTCGATGTGATCCGCTCGCTCGGTGTCGATATCCGCTGCAACACGCGGGTCGGCAAGGATGTTTCGCTGGAAGATCTGCGCAACAACAACGATGCCGTGCTGCTCGGCCTCGGCTTGCAACTCGGCCGCGCAACGCGCATCCCCGGCAGCGATCATCCCGATGTGCGCAAGGCAGTCGATCTGCTGCGCCAGGCGACCGCCAATGAAGATTTCGGCACCCCGCGTCAGGCGGTGGTCATCGGCGGCGGTAATGTCGCGATGGACATCGCCCGCACGCTCGCCCGATTGCAGAAGACGGCTTACGGCGAAGTTCGCGTGACGCTGACGGCGCTTGAAGACATCAACCATTTCCTCGCCGACCCTGAAGAAATCAAGGAAGCTGGCGAAGAGGGCGTGATCATTCTCGATGCCCGCGGCCCGCAGCAGGTCGTCGTTGAAGACGGCAAGGTGACCGGTCTGAAAACCTGGCGCGTCAAGGCGATCTTTGACGAGCAGGGGCGTTTCGCGCCGAGCTACGACGAAGCCGACGAGCAGTTTCATCAAGGCAGCATGATCGTCGAAGCCATTGGCCAGATGACTGATGCCAGCCTGTTGGGTGACGAACTGACGGAACGTTTGACCTGGAATCGCGGTCGGATTCAGATCGATGCCGGCGGCCGCACCAGCGAATCATGGCTGTGGGCGGTCGGCGACATGGTGCATGGTCCGGATGTTGTGACCGCTGTGGCTGATGGCCATCGCGTCGCCGCCAGCATGCATGCCAATCTGGTTCTGAAGGAGCAAAGCAAATGACCGAAGGTAGTCACGGAATTGATCGCCTGCGCGGCAAGGCCACGCTGCGCGAAATCCTCGAAGTCGCCACCGGCTTCGAGGCTAGCGCACGCGATTTTTACAAGGATCTGACCCCCAAAGTCAGCAAGCGCATTCGCTATCTGGTTGAAGAACTGGCGGCAGAAGAGCAGGGCCATTTGGATCTGCTCACTGCGCTGGCTCAGCGCACGGATATTGCCGAGCAGGTGCAGCAGGAAATCCAGCGCACCGCCAGCGACAGCAAGTTTTCAGATTGCCTGCACGTTCCCGATCTCGGCGAACAGCCCGATGACCAGGCCGTCTTGCAATATGCCATGGGCCGCGAGCATGCGGCGATGGGGCACTACGGCGAACTGGCTGACACGACGCCGGAAGGACCAATCCGCGACTTGTTCAAGTTTCTCGCCAGCGAAGAAACCAAGCACAAGCTGGACTTGGAAAAGATTTACTACGAGGTCGTGCATCGCGGCGGTGGGGTTTAAACGCCTCCCCCAAAGCAAAATGGTCGTTTCTGCCGCTGGCGAAACGGCCATTTTTTTGCCCCGAAAACCGGGTTGACCGCAACAGCTGAGTTGATGCGCTTAAAGGCCGGAACATTGAGCGCTAAAATCGACCCATGGCACCCACAATTTTTCGCGAAGGTGGTTTTCGTTTCTTTTTCTTTTCTCGAGAAGAGCCAAGATTGCATGTCCACGTCAGCCATCCGGACGGCGAGCCCAAATTTTGGTTGAAGCCAGAATTGGTGCTCGCCACCAGCACCGGGCTGTCGTCGAGGCAGATCAAGTAAGCGCAGGGTCTGGTTGCTGTTCATATGGAGGAGGTGATCAATGCCTGGTACGCACATTTCCCAAGTTGAGCTAACTCATATCTCCAGACACGGCTTTTTGCTTCTGCTTGCCGACGAGGAGTTGTTCCTGCCTTTTGCCGAGTTTCCCTGGTTTCGCAGCGCGACGATTGATCAGTTGTCTCAGGTTAAATGGCCGGCGGAAAATCATCTTTACTGGCCGTTGCTTGATATTGATTTAGCGGTCGAGTCAGTACGCAACCCGTCGGCATTGCCGCTGGTGGCAGCCGTTTGAAAATCGATAAATCAAATTGGATAGGTGTCCGGATTTTCCGGTGAACAGGAGCCGCTGAAATAGCGGCCCTTTAATTTCACTCTCCGGATTCTCCGGTGGACGGAACAGAAGATTGGCCTGGCTTTGTGCGCTGCAACATTCATACGCCATGTAAAATATCGTGAGATGCTAGGTTCGAGTTGGTCACAACCTGCCAGTGGTCTGGCAGAAAAAATGTGTTCTGGGGCGGCAGGTGTGCGTCGATATGCTGACGTCTGCTGCGGTTGCTTGATTGGCAAGGCTTGGGCTGACAAAGACAATTGCCTAGGCAAAGTGTAAAGTCGAGATCAGAAGCGATTCTCCGAGAAATGTCATGGTTAATGCTACCCCCCCCCCCCCCCCCCCCCCCCCGCGCGCATAAGTTACCCGCTGTCATGAATCGACAAGTAGCCGCCTGGCTAACCCTTGTTGTCGGGCTTGTATTGACGATTCTTGCAAGCCTTGAGGTCAAGCAGGCCATAGAACAGGATGCTGCGGACGAAATCGCATTCACCAGTGATCAGGTCACGCTGAAGATTCAGGAGCGACTTGATGCCTATGCGCTGATTCTCAAGGGCGGCGCGAGTCTCTTTGCCGCATCCAACGCGGTTGATCGCCACGAATGGCAAGCCTACGTTGAGAAACTTAATGCCCAGGACAGCGTTCCGGGGGTGCAGGGCATCGGTTTTTCGCAAGTGATTCCACCGCATCAATTGGCTGAGCATATCGGCCGCATTCGCGCCGAAGGCTTTCCCGACTACACCGTGCGCCCGTCGGGCGAGCGCGCCCTCTACACTTCCATAATCTATCTGGAACCCTTTCGCGACCGCAATTTGCGCGCGTTCGGCTATGATATGTTCTCCGAGCCGGTGCGCCGCGCCGCCATGGAACAGGCGCGCGACAGCGGTGCGCCCGCATTGTCCGGCAAGGTTGAACTGGTTCAGGAGACCGGTACGGAGGTGCAAGCCGGAACGCTGATGTACGTCCCGGTCTATCGCAATGGCGCACCAGCCGACTCGGTCGAGCAACGCAGCGCCGCGCTGATCGGCTGGTCTTACAGCCCCTATCGGATGCAGGACCTGTTGAAAGGTATTCTGGCCAAATGGGCTGACCACAAAACCAAGCGTGTGCATCTGCAAATCTACGCTGGCCCCGCGGTGAAGGCCGACAGTCTTCTGTACGATAGCCACCCCGCCATCATCCATAAAATCGATCCGGGCTACTACCAGCAGCGCAGCATTGATTTTAATGGCCAGCATTGGTTGCTGGCATTTCATCCAGCTGCGGGCGTAGCACCCATCAACTATGTGAGCGCCTGGGCAACACTGGCCGGTGGCATCGTGCTCAGCAGTCTGCTTTACGGCTTGCTGCTTGCCTTGGCGCGCACGCAGGCTCGTGCCCGGGAAATCGCCGATAGCCTGACTGAAGATATCAAACGCAGCGGGGATTTGTTGCGGGAGAGCGAAGCACGTCTGACCAGACTGCTGGATGAAACCAAGGTACTCCTCTGGGTCTTTGATGGGACGCGTTATTCGTTCTTCAACAAGCAATGGTATGACTTTACCGGCCAAAAACAGGCCGATGGTATGACCATTGAATCCTGGACGTCGGTGCTGCATCCGGATGACCTGCCCAAAGCAACCGAAGTTTGGTTGAAGCACTGGGCAACCAAGACCGAGCACGACAACTATTTCCGCCTGCGCCGTCACGACGGGGTGTATCGGGATTTCTTCTGCCATACGCTGCCGCTGTTCGATGAAAACGGCGTATTCCAGGCTTTTCAGGGTTTCAATCTGGACATCACCGAGCGTAAAGCCGCCGAAGCCGAACTCGATACCTATCGACACCACCTGGAACAACTGGTCGACACTCGCACCGCCGAACTTATCGCCGCGAAGGACGCCGCCGAAGCCGCCAACCGCGCGAAGAGCGCTTTCCTGGCCAACATGAGTCACGAGTTGCGCACGCCGATGAACGGCGTGTTGGGCATGATCGACATAGCCAAGCGGCGCATGGTCGACCCCAAAGGACTGGACAATCTCAGCAAGGCGAAGCTCTCTGCTGACCGTTTGCTCGGCGTACTTAACGAAATCCTCGACATTTCCATGCTCGAAACCGAGCGCATGGTTTTCGAAAGCATCCCCTTTCAGATCTCCGTTGTCGTCGAGAATCTCACCAGCACCCTCGGCCACAAAGCCACTGAGAAAGGCCTGCGGCTGACAACCGACCTCGCAGCCGATCTCATGCGTCAGCCACTCAAGGGCGATCCTCTGCGGCTAGGCCAAATCCTCTTCAACCTGGTCGGCAACGCGATCAAGTTCACCGAGCAGGGCGGCGTGACACTGCGCGCCCACTCGGTCGGTGAAACCCCCGAAGCCGTGCAAGTGCGCTTCGAGGTCGTCGACACTGGCATTGGCATCGAACCGGAAGCGCAGACACGGCTATTCCAGTCCTTCGAACAAGCCGACAACAGCATGACCCGCAATTACGGCGGCACCGGCCTCGGGCTGGCGATCTGCAAGCGTCTGGTGCAACTAATGGGCGGCGAAATCGGCGTCGAGAGCACCCCCGGCCAGGGCAGCACCTTCTGGCTCGTCGTTCCGCTGAAGAAACGCGAAGCGGATGCCGTTCCGCCTACGCCAATTTTAGCGTCCTGACGGCCGAACAGCACCTGCAAGCCGAGTACGCCGGAACGCGTATCCTTCTGGCGGAAGACGAACCAATCGCGCAGGAGATCTCGTGCGGATTGCTGGAGGACGTAGGGCTAGTGGTCGATCTGGCTGAGGAAGGCCAACAGGCGCTGGCACTGGCCAAACAAAACAACTACGCCCTCACTTGATTGAGATGCAGATGCCGCACATGAACGGTGTCGAAGCCGCCATGGCGATTCGGGCACTGCCGGCCTACGCGCAAACGCCGATCCTGGCGATGACTGCCAACGCCTTCGACGAGGATCGCCAAGTCTGCCTGGATGCTGGCATGAACGACCATATCGCCAAGCCGGTCGTTCCGGACAGGCTTTATGAAACCTTGCTGGTGTGGTTAGAGAGGCGCGTTAACTGATCGGCGACTTGATTGCAGAAACCCGTCATTGGCTTGTCGGTAACTTGTACGGCGGCTCAGGGCATGGTGCTGCCTGTGGAAGTGCAAACCTTCAAGCCGGAATTGAAGGCTTATTTGCGCAGCGCACAATCAATCGTCCCCCTTGCTCATGCAGATCGAGGCACTTCGATCAAACCAGTCCGTCCACCGGAAAATCCGGATACCCGAAAAAATAAGCTAGGGAAACCGTTTTCTGCCCTTGGTTTTGGCATTCCAAATTGGACAAGTACCCGACATGGCAAAACCTTAACTCTATGAAAAAAGCCATTAACCTATCCATGCTGTTTCTATTTATAGCTGGCTGCTCATCAGTAGAAATGATCAACGCACCGACAACTTCGTCAAATGGTGGCTGTGTCGTAACTGTTTGGCCAACGAGAGCCCAGGCACTCAAGCGCGGTGAAATTGAAGAGCTTTGTATTATTAACGGCTCAAGTGCTTTCAGCTTTTCGTACACAGTTTCCACCGCCATAGAAAGGCACAAAAGCAAGGCTTGCGACTGCGGAGCTAACAACGTATTTATAGAATCCAGTCGCGAGACAGGGCTAGAGGTTGCCACAGTCACGATGATTGCTTTTCGCTAGGTTAAAAAACAACCATAGAGCGAAAACGGGGGCAGGTCACGATTTCGTGCTTTTCTTTTAATGTGAGTTGATTCACTGTTTGCGCATTGAAGTGCGCACCGAATGATGCTATTTTTAGTGCGCAGCCAAACAGGAGAACCTCATGCGCACCACCCTTGCTCTCGATGATGATTTGCTCACCAAGGCTCAGGCCTTGACCGGTGTTTCTGAAAAGACCGCTTTGATTCGTGAAGCGCTGCGCGCACTGATCCAGCGCGAGAGTGCCAAGCGGCTTGCGCTTCTCGGCGGTTCCGAGCCACAACTTGCCGACCTGCCAAGACGCCAGTCGGAAGCGGCATGATTCTGGTCGATACCTCAATCTGGATCGACCATCTGCGCCAGTGCGACGAGCATCTGAGCGCTCTGCTGAATCAAGGTCAGGTGCTGGCGCATCCCTTTGTGATGGGGGAGCTGGCTTTGGGCAACCTGCAGAATCGCGACGCTATCCTCGCTGCGTTACAAGGGTTGCCGCAAACGCCGGTCGCCATGGATGGCGAGGTGCTGGGTTTTATTCAGGAAAATACGCTTTACGGCATGGGTATCGGTTACATCGATGCCCATTTACTGGCTGCAGTGCGCCTGGCGCCGGGGGCGACGTTGTGGACGCGCGATAAACGCTTGCTTGCTGTCGCAATAAAGCTGGGGCTGGCGCAAAATCCAGTTCATTGAGTGGATGCTTGCCAGCTATCGGGAAAGCCAAGAAAAAGCCGTTCCCAACCTTCGTGGAAACGGCTTTTTTTGCTCCTTAATCCCTTCTTAAAGCGCTATATCAAAATGATATACTGAGCCCGTGCACATCCTCTCCTTCAAAATGCTTCGTGATTTCTGGCAGAAACACCCTGCAGCCGAGAACGCCTTGCGTCAGTGGCATTCGATTGTTGAGAACACGGACTTCCGGGATTTTGGCCATATCAGGGAGTTCTACAACTCTGCCGACTATGTGCCGCCCTATGTGGTTTTCGATGTTGCCGGGAACAATTACCGCGTCATTGTCGTCGTACAGTTCAGAGCAAAGCGCGTGTATATACGGGAAGTCATGACTCATTGTGAATACGATGATTGGTGCAAGCGCTACCGAAAAGGAAAGGTTTAAGCATGCAAAAAGTACAAATCCAATTCGATATTCGAGCTATCCAGTCCTCTTGGGTGGCATTCGATGCAATGGTGCATCTCCGTCCGATTCACGATGCGGCGGGGTATGACCAGACTGTCGCCCTGATGAACTCACTGCTGGACGTGGTTGGTGAGGATGAAGACCATGCGCTATCTGGCCTGCTTGAATTGGTTGGCGATATTGTCGCGAAGTATGAGCGTGAGCATTACGCCATAGAGCCTGCGGCGCCGAAAGATTCGCTGCGCTTTCTGATTGAAGCCCGAGGTCTTACGCAGGAAGATTTGAGCACCATCGTGCCGCAGAGCAACCTTTCTGCGATTCTGTCCGGAAAGCGCAAGATCAGTGCAACTCTGGCGGGTAAGTTGGGTAAATTCTTTGGTGTCAGTCCAGCCCTGTTCGTGCCGACTTAGGCTTTACGGTCACTTTTTGTGAAGCCAAGAAAAAGGCCGTTCCCACCCTCAGTGGAAACGGCCCATTTTTTGCCCCTTAAACCGGGTTGACCGTAGCAATCGAGAAAGGAATCGGATTGCGCATGGTGTTGGCGACGGGCGAGTGGTAATTGGCCGATTTCACGATGTCGTCCAGTTCAGCACGCGTGGCGTCGCCTTCGATCTCGACCTTGACGCGGATGTCCTTGAAGCCCATGTCGAGCGGCTGGCGGGCAACTCCACCGGCGCCCCAGGCGGCGGTGTTGCCGATGTCGGCTTCGAGGAAGATTTCCAGACGCGAGAGCTTGACCTGACGATGCGTGGCAATCGCCGTGATGCCGACACCAAGGCAGCCGCCGAGGGCAGATAGCACGACCTCGCCGGGTGCCGGTGCGGTGTTTTCGCCGAACAGGTGGAGCGGCTCATCGACGACGACCGGGTTGTGGATGCCGACAAAGCTCCAGGAGCGGAACTGGCCCTGCATGACGGTGTGCACCTTGTTGGTGCCACGGCGTTCCGGGTTGGCGTGGCCGGATTCGGCAAATTTGGCGAGGCCATCGCGGTCAATCGGCCGAAGGTAGGTCTTGGTGGTTTCTGCGGACATTTGTGGCTCCAATGGGGGGCTGAGTGAGTTAGGCGGAAGATCAGTAGGTCTTGTAGGGCAGGAACTTGCCGGACATGTTGATGCTGACGCGGTCGCCCATCGCATTGGGTTCGCGTTGCAGGTCCATCTTGAAATCGATGGCTGACATGATGCCGTCGCCGAATTCTTCGTGGATCAGTTCCTTGAAGGTTGTGCCATAAACGCTGATCAGCTCGTAGAAGCGGTAGATCAGCGGGTCGGTCGGCACGGCGGTGGGCAGCGAGCCCTTGTAAGGGACGACTTGCAGCAGTTTGATTGCTTCTTCGGAGAGATCGAAAGTTTCGCCGAGGATGGCGGCCTGCTTGGCATCAAAGGTCATCTGGCCGAGACAGCCGGCGGTCACCCACTCTTTGGCGAGGCCGATCTTGCTGGCGACATCGGCCCACTTGATGCCTTTGTTCACCTTGGCGGCGATGATCATTTCAGTAACGTCGTTGCGGTTCATTGGTATTCTCCTGAGGGTTTATTGATTGACGACTTGCTTAAGAATCGGTCGGCTCGGTTCGCTGGGTGCGGCTTCTTCAGCGACCAGACCGGGACGGACAACCGGCGGGTGACGGGCGTCGTGGAGCAGGGCGGCATCGCTGCCGGCGTAGCCTTTGGAGCGATTGACGAGAAAATCGACGAGATGATTGCGGATCCGGTAGAACTGCGGATCGTGATGGATCTCGGCGCGGGTTCGTGTGCGCGGCATGGTGATCTCGACGATTTCGGCGATCTTGGCGAGCGGGCCGTTGCTCATCAGGATCACCTTGTCGGCCAGCAGGATCGCTTCGTCGACATCATGGGTGATCATGAACACCGTCTGGTTGGTCGCTTGAACAATCTTCAGCAACTCGTCCTGAATCGTCCCGCGTGTCAGCGCATCGAGCGCACCGAACGGCTCGTCAAGCAGCAGCATCTTGGGCTGGATGGCGAAGGCGCGGGCGATGCCGACCCGCTGCTTCATGCCGCCGGACAACTCGGCCGGCTTCTTGTGGATGGCATGGCCGAGGCCGACCATCTCAAGATATTGCGTGCAGTGCTCGTCGATCTTGGCTTTTGACCAGTCCGGCCACTTCGATTTGGCGGCAAAAGCCACGTTACCGAGCACGCTCATCCACGGCATCAGGGCATGGCTCTGGAAGACCACGCCGCGATCGAGACTTGGTCCCCTGACCTCCTTGTTGTCCATGATGACGACGCCGCTGCTGGCTTCTTCGAGACCGGCCAGCACGTTGAGGATGGTCGTCTTGCCGCAGCCGGAGTGGCCGATGATGCAGACGAACTCGCCTTTTTCGATACCGAAGTGAATATTCTCAAAGACTGGCGGATTCACTTTGCCGTCGGCTGCCGGATAAACCTTCTGGAGCCCTTCGACGCTGAGGAAATGCTTGCTCATGCTGCTTACTCCCGGTAGGTGACGAACTTCTGCAAGGAGCCGAAGAGTTGATCAAGGAACATGCCGACCAACCCGATCATCGCGACGGCGAAGATCACATTGGGCAGCGCCAGGTTGTTCCACTCATTCCACACGAAGTAGCCGATTCCCGTGCCGCCGACCAGCATTTCTGCCGCAACGATGACCAGCCAGGCGATGCCCATCGAAATCCGCATGCCGGTCAGAATGGTCGGTGCGGCGGCCGGCAGGATGACCAGGAAGGCTTTGCGCAGCGGTGTCACTTCCAGAGTGCGGGCGACATTGATCCAGTCCTTGCGTACCGCAGCGACACCGAAAGCCGTGTTGATCAGCATCGGCCACAGCGAGCAGATGAAAATTACGAAGATGCCGGAAATTTCCGAATCCTTCAGGCTGTAGAGCGCTAGCGGCATCCAGGCGAGCGGTGAAATCGGCTTGAGGATCTGGATGAAGGGGTTGAGTGCCTGAAAGAGCAGCGGCGACATGCCGATCGCGAAGCCGAGCGGAATCGCGACGATCACCGCGAGCAGGAAGCCGATGCCGACGCGGGCGAGCGAATGGGCGAGCTGGATACCGATGCCCTTGTCGTTCGGCCCCTTGTCGTAAAAAGGATCGGAGAGGTAGGTGACAAACGCCTCGCCGACCTTGCCTGGCGCAGGGAATCCGCCCGACTGGCCGGATGCCTTGCCCATCATCGCTGCATACTCCGCCTGCTCGGCGCTGACCGCCGGCCCCTCTTTCTGGTGCGTGGCCAATGACCAGGCGCCAATAAAGAGGAACAGGATGAGCAGCGAGAGCAGTCCGGCCTTGAGGCCTTGTTTGGAAAACATGATGGCTCCTTAAGCCTTGCTGATCGCAAAGCTGCTGGTGTAGGCCTCAACCTTGGCCGGATCGAACTCCTTGCCCATGACCTTGAACTTCTTCATGTTCTCCTTGGGCGGGTTCATGCCGGCTTCAGTCATGTACTTGCGCGCATCAGTCAGCAGGTAAACTTTCTCGGCAATATCCTTGTAACGGACGTCGCCCTTGATATAGCCCCAGCGCTTCATCTGCGACATGATCCAGTACGCCATCGAGTACCAGGGGAAGGGGTCGTAATCGACGCGTTCGGGCACCGTCTTGATGTTGCCGAGACCATCAGCAAACTTGCCGGTCAACACCTGTTCGAGCACTGCTTTCGGCTGGTTGAGGTAATTCGCCGGGGCCAGCACTTCGGCCATGATCGGACGATTTTTCGGGTCACGGGCCATTGCTGCGGATTTGAGAATGGCGCGGTAGAGGGCGGCAAAGCTGTTCGGGTTTTCCTTGATGAAGCCGGATGGAATGGCGAAGGAGCAGCACGGGTGACCGTCCCAAATGTCGCGCGAGAGAATGTGGATGAAGCCAAGTTCGTCGAAGACGGCGCGCTGGTTAATCGGATCAGGGCCGAGGAAGCCGTCGATATTGCCGGCGCGCAAATTGGCGACCATTTCCGGCGGCGGGACGACGCGCAGTTGCACATCGGTATCCGGATTGATGCCGTTTTCAGCCAGGTAATAGCGCAGCAGCAGGTTGTGGATGGAGAATTCGAAGGGGATGGCGAACTTGAAGCCCTTCCAGTTTTTCGGATCACGGTTGGTCTTGTGCTTGTTGGCGAGAACGATCGCCTGACCATTGATGTTCTGGATCGTCATGACATTGGTCGGCGATGCGTTGGAGCCAACACCCATCGAGATCGCCAGGGGCATTGGCGCCAGCATGTGCGAGGCGTCGTATTCCTTGTTGATCACCTTATCGCGGATCAGCGCCCAGCCAGCCGTTTTCATCATGCTGACGTTGAGGCCTTGCTGCTTGTAGAAGCCTAGCGGCTCAGCCATGATCAGCGGGCTGGCGCAGGTGATAGGAATAAAGCCGATCTTCAGGTCTTTTTTCTCCAGACTGCCCTTTTCCTGCGCCATGGCTTCCAGAGCGCCAAAGGGGATCAGTGAGGAAATCGCCGCCCATGCGGTCGACGCGCCAACCGTGCTCAAAAATTTGCGGCGCTCGGCATCCTGCGGGAAGAGGGCGCGCATGACCGTCGTCTGGATGACGCGCTGGTTCAAGGCATCCACTTCAGCCAGTTCATGCTCGGCCTGCGAGCCGTGCTGGCCGCAGCTACAGCCGTTGTGCAGGGTGCTGTTGGGGTCGAATGGGTTGCTCAGTGACATGGTGAACTCCTTGAGGTTGAAAGATTCATTACTGCATTGCAGTAATCGTTCCTGCTTGCACGGGGTCAATAAAAATTCTTTAGGTGACTGTTTTTAAATATGTTTATTTGGTTGCTCTGGTCGAGCTGCCTGCTTTTGCACCGTTGTGGTGCAAGTCAGGCACCGATTCAGAACTCCAGTGGTTCAAAGTCAATTTTGGTTACGCCGCACTCCGGGCAATACCAGTCGTCGGGAATGTCGGCGAAGCGGGTGCCCGGCGCGAGGCCATGTTCCGGATCACCGAGCGCTTCGTCGTAAACCCAGTTGCATACCTTGCACAGCCATTGCGTTGTTTCGATGGTGCTTGTCATGTTTGTGCTCCTGCCTTACATGTCGCTACAGGTGTGGCCGCCTTCGAGGCGGGCGATCTCGCGGCGCAGGTGCTTGGTTGCCGGGGTGACGATGGCGATGAAGTAGGCTTCGCGCAGGCGGCGCTGGGCCGGGTTGCGTACCAGATAACCCTTGGCACCCTGATAAAGCATCGCCGCATTGGCTGCCCGCAGCGCAAGTTCGCCGCCAGCCAGACGCAGTTTCAGGATGTCGAGGACGCGGGCACTGCCGGGGCCTTCGCTTAGTTCATCGGCGATTTCATAGGTCGAGGCACGGGCGACGTCGAGGATCGCTTCGATGTCTTCAACCTGATCGTCGAGGTAGCGATTAACGTGCGCGTGCGTCTTGTTGGACTGGTGCATCATCTTGCAGCAGGCGTCGATGAGGCCGATGCCCATGCCCATCTGGGCGTGGATCATGCCGGGCTTGATGCGCTTGACGTAGGCGTCCGACTCGCTCGGGTGAGCGAGCACCATGCTGTCAGGAATGAACGCCTCCTTGAAGTGGCAAGCCAGCGTGCGGGTGCCGTCAATCGCCACGAAGTGCGCGCAATCAACGAGCTTGAAACCGGGTTGGCTGCAATCGACAAGAATGAAGACCAGCTTGTTGTCGTCGTCGAGTACCGGGCAGCCGGTGGTAAATACGTGCGTCGGGCCGAGGTTGGAGACCCACGGCAGGACGCCATTGATCACGTAGCCGCCTTCGACGCGCTTGGCGGCGAGGCGGAATTCCTCGATCGTGTCGCAGGATTTGACGGTGTTGGAAAGCCCGGTACCGGCGAGCAGTTCGCCAGCGGCGATGCTCGGCAGAAACTGCTTCTTGACCCATTCGTTGTTCGACATCTGGATGTAACGGGCGCAGGCGGTCTGGCACCAGACCATGAAGGCCGTCGACAAACACTCCTTGGCGACTTCTTCCATGACCTGCACGGTGTATTTCATGCCCAGCCCGTTGCCGCCGTAAGCCGGATCAACGGCGCCGCGATAGCCGCCGATCTTGCCGAGGGCGCGAATGAACTCCTCCGGGTATTCAGATTTCAGGTCGATGTCGAGCACTTTGGGCTTGAGCGTGCTGGCGATCAGCGCGCGGACTTCGGCCAGACTTTCTTCGGCGGCGCAATTTGAAGCTGAATAGTCGCGGATCAACTGATCGGCAACCGGGGCGGCGAGGGTAGAGGTGCTCATGAGAATCTCCTGGTCTGACGGGACAAGCCCAAATGGTTTAGCTTGCTAGTGACATTGCAAGCCTTGTGCCAGGAGATAAAGTAGTTTTAATTCAATTGCTTGATGATTTTTTCTCAAATCGCCAAAGTGCAAAATGTAAACAAATTGTCTACAAATTGTTCTTTCGTTTGCTAGGAACGGCAATTCCCAGCACGCTGATTCGATAATTCAGCTGGCGCAGGGTGAGATTGAGCGCATTGGCGGTGCGCGATTTGTTGCCGCCATTCAAGGTCAGCGCGGCTTGTATCTGCTCACGGTCAACGCCGGAAATCGGCTGAAAATCGCGGACTGCCGGTGCTGCTGGCTGGCGTAAAACCTCTGCTGCCTCGCTGGCAACTATCGGCATGCTTTCAATCTGCTGCCCTTGCGCCTCAGTGACCAGCGCGTAATCAGCGGTGGCTTCATCGATTTCATCGCTGCGCGAGAGCAGGATGATGCGTTCAAGGACGTTGTACAACTGGCGGATATTACCCGGCCACGGGTAGGAAACGAGGCTCGAGAGCGCCGCCGGGGAAATCAGGATGTTGCGCTGATGGCGCTGGTTGAGCTGCGAGACAAAATGGCGAACCAGCAGTTTGATGTCACCCGGTCGCTCGCGCAATGCCGGCAAACGGATCGGAATGACGTTGAGCCGGTAATAGAGATCGAGGCGGAAGCGGCCGGCGCGCACCAGCGCCATCATGTCCTGATGGGTGGCGGCGACAATACGCACATCGACGGGTATTTCGCCGCGCCCGCCGAGGCGCTCGATGACGTGCTCCTGCAACACGCGCAGCAGCTTGACCTGCACCGGCAGCGGCAGGTCACCAATTTCATCGAGAAACAGGGTGCCACCATTGGCCTGTTCAAAGCGCCCGATGCGCTGCTGCTGAGCGCCGGTGAACGCGCCTTTTTCGTGGCCGAAAAGTTCGGCTTCAAACAGCGTTTCGGGAATCGCTGCGCAATTGACCTTGACGAAAGGCGCGTCGCGGCGCGGACTCTGCATGTGCAGCGCGCGCGCGAAAAGCTCCTTGCCGGTGCCCGAGTCGCCAAGCAGCAGAACGGTGGCGTCGGTGCCGGCAACCTGCTCAAGTTGGTCAAGCGCGGCGAGCAATTGTGGTGATTCGCCGATGATGCCCCAGGCCGATTTGGCCTGGCCTTTTTGTTTCAGTGCCACCTTCAGCGAGCGGTTTTCTTCCTTGAGAACGGCGGTGCGGGTTTCGATCAGGCGACTGATCTTGAAAATCTGCCCGATCAGTTCGGAAACCGTATTGAGGATTTGCAGGTCAGCGCCGAGCGGGCGCTGCCGTGAGCGCAGGCGATGAACGCCAAGGACGCCAAAAACCGCGCGGTCGACCATGATCGGCAAGGCGATGAAGGAAACCACGCCGGCCGGCAATGTTTCGCGCGTGACGGCGCGGGCGAGGTAATTGGGTTCGTCGTCAATGTCCTGGACGATAACGGTTTCACCGGTTTGCATGACGCGTCCGGTAATCCCTTCACCCGGCGCATAACGTCCGCGCTCGACTTCCTCACGCGTCAGGCCGTAGGCAATGACAATCGCCAGATCGCCTTTTTTCTTGTCCTGAAGCACAACGCGGCCACGATTGAGACCGAGCAGTTCAGACAAGAGGTGGAGCATCTCACGCACCGCTTTGTCCGATTCAACGCCACGGCTGATCAGGCGGATGCTTTCGCGGATCAGCAGTTGCTCGTGCTCGACCAGCGTTTCCTTGGCAAACTCCGGATCGGGCGTTGGCGTTGGGCTGCTCATTGACTCAGTTTCAGAGACCGTTCTTGCCTTTTTGCCACAGCACATCACCGCGCCCGCCAGCCCGATTCAAGGCGCGGCCGAGAATGAACAGCAGGTCGGAAAGGCGATTGATGTAGCGGCAGGCGGCAGGAGACACGGGTTCGCTATGGTGCAAATGAACAATCGAGCGCTCGGCGCGCCGGCAGATCGTCCGGCTGACGTGGGCGAGGGCGGCGGCGCGGGTGCCGCCGGGCAGGATGAATTCCTTGAGCATCGGCAGATCGGCGTTGAAGGTTTCGGCGGCATCCTCCAGGCGGTTGACCTGAATATCCTTCAATACTTCCATACCTGGCAGGCAGAGTTCACCGCCGAGGTCGAATAGATCATTTTGCACATCGAGCAGGGTTTGCCGAATTGTATCGGGCATCTCTTCGCAGAGTAGTACGCCGAGGCTGGAATTGAGTTCATCGACCTCGCCGATAGCATCAATACGCAGGCTGTCCTTGGGTGTCCGTGAGCCATCGCCAAGGCCGGTGGTACCGGCGTCACCAGTGCGGGTGACGATTTTGGAAAGGCGGTTGCCGGCGCGTTCGTTCATGACTTACTCCGTGTGAAAGTGGGCAGATTATACTGAGCGACCCTCTCCGACTGTCGCCCGAATGCCAAAGTTCGCTGCTAACCTGAGTTTTCTTTTTACTGATGCACCTTTCCCGGCGCGTTTTGCGCGTGCGGCGGCGGCCGGCTTCGCCGGGGTTGAATATCTGTTTCCCTATGACTTTCCGGCGGGTGATGTTGCCGAGTGGCTTCAGGCAGCGCGGCTCGAGCAAGTCTTGTTCAACCTCGCGCCTGGCGACTGGGCGGCCGGCGAGCGCGGGCTCTCCTGCCTGCCGCAGCGCCGGGGCGAGTTTGCCGAAAGTGTCGAGCAGGCGCTTGATTATGCAATGGCGCTTGATTGCCGCCACCTGCATTGCATGGCCGGCTTGCGCCCGGAAGGTTTCGATGAGGCGTTTCTCGAGGAAACCTATATTGCAAATCTGCGCTATGCCGCTGACCGATTAGCGACTGTCGGCGCGACGCTGATGATAGAGCCGATTAATAGCCGGATTGATATGCCTGGCTACTGGCTCGATGATGTCAATAAGGCTTTTCGCCTGCAAAAGGCGGTTGACCGCAGCAACCTCAAAGTTCAATACGACGTCTACCATGCCGATGTAATCGGCGACGATCTGGCCGGCAGGCTGACGGAAAACATCGCGCAGATCGGCCACATCCAGATTGCCGACAGCCCGGGTCGCCATGAGCCTGGTAGCGGGAATATCAATTTTCCACGGCTCTTTGATATGCTTGACCAGCTGGGTTACGATGCTTGGGTGGGCTGCGAATACAGGCCGGCGACGACGACCGAAGATGGCTTGGCGTGGCTGTCCCGAGCCGCCCGTAGTATTTCGCAATCTCTTTAATTGAGTCCCGCCATGACCTCCGCCGATCCCGTTTTCAAGACTAGTCAGCCTTTGCTTGCCGAGCGCCTGAAAGGTGTATTGCCGGCGCATTGTTTATTGATCGACGAGGAAGATCTGCGTCCGTACGAATGTGATGGACTGACCGCCTACCGCGAACTGCCGATGGCCGTTTGTTTGCCGGAAACTGAAGCTCAGGTGATCGATATCTTGCGTACCTGTTATCAGCTCGGCGTGCCGGTTGTCGCGCGGGGCGCCGGTACAGGGCTCTCGGGCGGGGCGACACCGCATGCGCAGGGCGTGGTTTTGTCGCTGGCAAGATTTAACCGGATTTTGCGCGTTGACCGTAATGCCCGGCTCGCCGTCGTTCAGCCCGGCGTGCGAAATCTCGCAGTTTCTGAGGCAGCAGCACCGCATGGCTTGTACTACGCGCCCGACCCCTCGTCGCAAATTGCCTGCACGCTGGGTGGCAATGTCGCCGAAAATTCGGGCGGCGTGCACTGTCTCAAGTACGGGTTAACGGTGCATAACGTGCTGCGAATTCGTGTCGTCAGTATCGAGGGCGAGATCTTTGAGATTGGCTCGGAAGCGCCGGACTCTCCCGGATATGACCTGTTGGCGCTGATGATAGGTTCGGAAGGGATGCTCGGTATAGTTACGGAAGTTACCGTCAAGCTGGTGCCCAAACCTGAGCTGGCGCAGGTTGTCATGGCCTCATTTGATCATGTTGCCAAGGCTGGCGATGCGGTAGCGGCGATCATCGCTGCCGGCATCATCCCGGCCGGGCTGGAGATGATGGATAAGCCGGCGACGGCAGCCGTTGAGCCTTACGTCAAGGCGGGCTACGATCTCGACGCGGCGGCGATTTTGCTCTGTGAGTCGGATGGCACGCCGGAAGAAGTTGCCGAAGAAATTGCCCGCGTCACCGAGGTCCTGACGGCGGCTGGCGCACGTGGTATTCGCGTGTCGCAATCAGAGGCCGAGCGCCTGCGTTTCTGGGCCGGACGCAAGGCCGCTTTCCCGGCGGTTGGGCGAATCACACCGGATTATTACTGCATGGACGGTACCATTCCGCGCAAGCGCCTGGCCGAAATGCTGGCGGCGATTGCCGCGATGGAAGGTAAATACGGTTTGCGCTGCGCCAATGTTTTTCATGCCGGCGACGGTAATCTGCATCCGCTGATCATGTACGACGCCTCCAAGCACGGCGAATGGGAGCGTGCCGAATCCTTCGGGGCGGAAATCCTTGAACTTTCGGTGGCGCTTGGTGGCTCGATTACCGGCGAACACGGCGTCGGGATCGAAAAAATAAACCAGATGTGTGTGCAGTACAAAACGCCGGAATTGCTGACTTTTCATCGCCTCAAGGAGGCCTTTGATGAGCGCGGGTTGCTCAATCCCGGCAAGGCAGTGCCCAGCCTGCACCGTTGCGCCGAATATGGGCGCATGCATGTGCATCACGGCGAGATTAAATTTCCTGAACTGGATCGTTTCTGATGACCCTTGATGACTTGATTGGGCAGGTAAAAGCTGCGTACGATAGCGGGACGCAATTACGTCTTCGCGGCGCCGGCAGCAAGGATTTTTACGGCGGCATGCTGGCTGGCGAATTGCTCGATGTTGCCGGCTATCGGGGCATTGTTGCTTATGAGCCGACTGAGCTTTATGTCACCGCGAAATGTGGCACGCCGTTGAGCGAAATTGAAGTCGCGTTGGCCACCAAAGGCCAGATGCTGGCTTTTGAGCCACCGCATTTTTCCGGCGCTACCGTGGGTGGTTGCGTGGCCAGCGGCCTGGCTGGCCCGCGTCGGCAACAGGCGGGCGGTGTCCGCGATTTCGTTCTTGGCGTGAAGTTGATCGATGGTAGCGGGCAGGTGCTCGATTTTGGCGGCCAGGTGATGAAGAATGTTGCCGGCTACGATGTCTCGCGCCTGATCGCCGGCAGCATGGGAACCTTGGGTGTCATCGCCGAGGTTACGCTCAAGGTGCTGCCAAGGCCGATTGCTGAACAAACGCTATGTTTCTCCTTCGACGAAGCGACGGCGCTGAACAAACTCAACCAGTGGGGCGGTCAACCGCTGCCGGTTTCTGCCTCCTTCTGGCACGCCGGCCTGCTCTGGCTGCGTCTATCCGGGGCGCATGCCGCCGTTGAGGCAGCATGCAGGAAGTTGGGCGGTGATGTTGTCCCCCAAGGGGACTTCCTGCGGGGCGCGGTCAACGCTGAAAAGCACTGGAATTCCGTACGTGAACAGACGCATCCGGCCTTTGCCGCACCCTTCCTTTGGCGTCTGGCTCTGCCATCAACGACGCCGCCGGTGGTTCTGGAGGGTCTGTGCGCCATCGAGTGGGGCGGCGCTCAGCGCTGGTATGCCGGTGAGTTGCCAGAAGCGCGCGCCATTGCTGCCAGCCTCGGTGGCCATGCGGTGCTCTATCGCGCGCCAGAATCGCTGCGTTGCCTGGAGGGGGCTTTCGCACCGCTGACGCCCGGCATGCTCGCCTTGCACCGGCGCATCAAAAAAACTTTTGACCCGAAGGGTATCCTCAACCCCGGTCGACTTTACGGGGAGCTTTGATGGATACCCGGCTTGCTGATTTTGTTCGTGATACCCGTGCCGGCCAAGAGGCTGCCGCGATCTTGCGCAGCTGCGTCCATTGCGGTTTTTGCACGGCTACTTGCCCGACCTATCAGTTGCTCGGTGATGAGCTCGATGGCCCGCGCGGACGCATCTACCTGATCAAGCAAGTGCTCGAAGGCAAGCCGGTGACCGAGAAAACCCGGCTCCATCTCGACCGCTGCCTGACCTGCCGCGCCTGCGAAACCACCTGTCCGTCAGGTGTCAAATATAGTCATCTGCTCGATATCGGGCGCCAGATCGTTGAAGAAAAGCTGCCGCGTTCAATTGGCCAGTCGCTTACCCGAACACTTTTGCGTGAAGCACTTCCGCGACCGGCCATCTTTGGCCCGGCGGTCAAGATTGGGCGTTTTCTGCGGCCATTGTTGCCGGCTGTGCTGGCCGACAAGCTGCCGCCCGAAGCGCAAGGTGTTAATAAGCCATGGCCGTCCGGCGGGCGTCATCAACGCCGTATGCTGGCACTTGCCGGTTGTGTTCAGCCAGCGCTGGCGCCCAATATCAATGCTGCTACAGCGCGTGTTCTTGACCATCTGGGCATCGATTTTTTTGAGGAGCCCAAGGCTGGTTGCTGCGGTGCAGTGCGCTTTCATTTGAACGATCAGGCGGCCGCCAAAAAGGATATGCAGCGCAATATCGACGCTTGGTGGCCGCACG
The DNA here is from genome assembly GCA_011391255.1 of Dechloromonas sp. Taxonomy (GTDB): domain Bacteria; phylum Pseudomonadota; class Gammaproteobacteria; order Burkholderiales; family Rhodocyclaceae; genus Azonexus. Next base: position 72,777 of record JAABQV010000008.1, on the reverse strand, counting down.
TTGAAGCCGGGGTCGAAGCGATTGTTGTTACTGCCTCCGGTTGCGGTGTTCAGGTGCGCGATTACGGACATGTGCTGGCCGATGATGCGGTATACGCCGAAAAAGCGGCAAAAATAAGTGCGCTATGCCGCGATCCGTCGGAAATTCTGGTTGCCGAAAGTGAAACCTTGCGTACTTTGCTTGCTGGTGCCATCGGCGTCATAAAAACACTTCCCAAAGTGGCGTTCCATTCACCCTGTACTTTGCAGCACGGGCTAAAAATCAAAGGGGTCATTGAGGAAATCTTGCTGGCAGCCGGTTACGAGTTGACGCCGGTTGCCAACGGCCATCTCTGTTGTGGATCGGCAGGTACCTATTCGATTCTGCAGTCGGAGTTGTCGAAGCAACTCAGGCAGAACAAGTTGGCGGCATTGAATGATGGTGTGCCGGCGGTGATCGCGACTGCCAATATAGGCTGCCTGAGCCACTTGCAGGCCGGAAGTGTGCTGCCGGTTCAGCATTGGATTGAATTGATTGACGAGGTTCTGAAATGAGCGCCCCGGTGTCGGCGGCAGCGCTTACGCCTTTTGTGATAGTGTGTTGACACAAAGGGAGGGGTAATGCCACTGACAATAGATGCGTGCGCCGCGCAGCACCAGGGTGACCGCAAAGAGCAACAGGATCGTGTCGCAATTTTCCCCCACCCGCGGGCCAAGGGGGTTGCACTGATCGTCGTGGCCGATGGCATGGGCGGCCATACCGGTGGAGCGCTGGCGGCAGAGCAGGTTGTCCACACGGCCAAAAATAGCCTTGCTCACTTTGCGCCGGCGGAAGAGCTGGCGCAGCCAATGCTGGAGGCCAGCATGCGCGAAGCGCATACGATGATCAAGGCCTCGCGTTTTATTAACGAAAAAGATCCGCACAGCACAGTTGTCATGCTTCTGCTACAGCCGGGCAAAGTCAGCTGGGCGCATTGTGGTGATAGCCGCCTCTACCATTTTCGTGGCGACCAATTAGTGACGCGCACGCTCGACCATTCCTATGTCGAGCATCTGCTGGCCAGCGGCCGGATCACCGCTGAGCAGGCGCTGACTCATCCCAATCGTAACGTCTTGCTGACCTCGCTGGGTGGCCAGGATGAGCCCAAGTTTTCGTTTGCCGAAGTGCTGGAAGTTCAGGGTGGCGACAGCTTTGTTCTTTGTTCGGACGGGCTGTGGGCTTATTTTGACGATGCTGAGTTGGGTGGCATTGTCGAAGCGTTTTCAGCGCGCAGAGCTTCTGAAGTTTTGCTTGAACGTGCGCGAGAGCGCGGGGCCGGTGGTGGCGACAATATTTCGCTGGCGATTCTCAAGCTGGTCGAAGTCGTTGTTGAAAAGCCCAAGTTGCCGGCTGGTTTTGTCCCTAGAGTCCGGGTTCCCGGCTAGAAGGCAAAAAAATGGCACCTTCGAGGTGCCATTTTCATCACCGCAAATGTCTATTTTCGACCAATGCCGCCAAGCAGCGCGGCAACCACGCGTTTGGGTTTGTGCGGGTCGAGCTTAGTGCCTGGCGCAACTGAGCCGCTTACAATTTCAAGTGGTGCCGCAGCGTTTTCATAAGGTTTGCTGAAGTCGAAGCCATCGGCCGCAATCATCGGGTTACGGCGTGGCGGGCGGCGCTCGGCGCGCTCCGGGCGATCTGAACGCTCTGGACGTTCGTGGCGCTCGGTGCGCTCAGGCCGTTGGGCCAGCGGCGCCTTGGCTGGCTGTGCGGCGCGTTTTTTCTTGTTGCCCGGCGGGTATTCGTATTCAGCTTCGGGTTCAAATCCGACTACTTCAACTTGCTCAATCGGTCGCTTGATCAGCTTTTCGATATCGACCAGATAGCCGACTTCATGGGCGCTGACCAGCGAAATGGCGTTGCCCAGCTTGCCAGCGCGGCCGGTGCGGCCGATGCGGTGCACGTAATCTTCCGGCGTGTGCGGTAATTCGTAATTGATTACGTAGGGCAGGTCGTCAACGTCGAGGCCGCGGGCAGCGACGTCGGTGGCAATCAGGGCGTGTGTTTCACCGGCTTTGAAAGCCTCCAGCGCTTTGATCCGCTCGAGCTGGCTCTTGTCGCCGTGGATGGCATCGGCGTGAATGCCGGCGCGCTGCAGTTCGCGGGTCAGACGTGAGCAGCCTTGCTTGGTACGCATGAAGACCAGGCACTGTCGAATTTCGCTCGATTTGAGCAGCTTGATCAGCAGGCCGCGCTTGCCGTATTCGGAAACCGGATGAACGCGGTGCGTGATGTTGTCGGAGACCTGATTGCGCCGGGCTACCTCGATCAGCACCGGGGCGTGCAGCATTTTGTCGGCAAGTTTCTTGATCTCGTCGGAGAAAGTGGCCGAGAACAGCAGGCTTTGCCGCTGCACCGGCAGCATGTTGAGAATGCGCGTGACGTCGGGCACAAAGCCCATGTCGAGCATGCGGTCAGCTTCGTCAAGAACAAGAAACTGAACCGAGGCGAAACTGACGCTTTTGTTCTCGACGTGGTCAAGCAGACGGCCGGGCGTCGCGACGAGAATCTCGACGCCGCGTTTTAATTCGGCAATCTGCGGTTTGATGTCGACACCACCAAAGGCGCACATGGCGCGTAGCGGGGTGTGTTTGCTGTAGGTTTTGACCGACTCGAAAACCTGCATTGCCAGTTCGCGGGTCGGCGCGAGGATCAGCGCACGCACCGGATGCTTGGCCGGAGACGGGCTGCTGCTGGCAAAGGGGAGAATGCGCTGGAGAATCGGCAGTACGAACGCCGCTGTCTTGCCGGTGCCGGTCTGGGCACCGCCCATGAGATCCTGGCCGCCGATAACGAGTGGAATTGCCTGCGCCTGGATTGGAGTCGGTTTGGTGTAGCCTTCGTCAGTCAGGGCGCGCAGGATTTCCGGCGCAAGGCCGAGGTCGGCGAAGGTGATTTCGGGCACTGCATCAGCAGCGATGACTATGGCGTTTACGCCGGCTAAGGTATTGATTTCAGACATGGGGACAGATTATACCCCAGCGTCCGCACTCAAGTAGTTGCGCTGCGATTAAGCCAGGTCAGAAGGTCGGCAAACAGTCTCTCGGGATTCACTGGTTTCGCAATGTGGCCGTTCATTCCGGCTTCGATGCAGGCTTGCCGGTCATCAGCGTAAGCATTGGCGGTCATCGCCAGTATCGGCCAGTTTTCCCGCCCGGCGATCCGGCGGATTGCCCGTGTCGCTGCAATGCCATCGAGTTTCGGCATCTGGATATCCATCAGAATCAGGTCGTAATCATTTGCTTCGGCCAAAGCAAGGGCTTGCTCGCCATCTTCGGCGGTGTCGACTTGCAGGCCGACGCCTTCAAGAATTTCGAGGGCGACTTCAAGGTTGATCGGATTGTCCTCGGCGAGCAGGATACGTTTGCCGGCATGAAGTTTACGCAGGTCAATTTCTGCGAACGACTCCCGGTAAGTTGCGGTCGACGGCGAAATGGAGGCGGTTTTTTCGAGGCGTGTGGTGAACCAGAAAACGCTGCCGGCGCCATGCAAGCTTTCGACACCAATAGTTCCACCCATCAAATCGGCGAGTCGGCGGTTGATCGCCAGACCGAGGCCGGTGCCACCGTATTTGCGGGTCGTTGAGTTGTCGGCCTGTTCAAAGGCCTCGAAAATGCGGTTTTTCTGTTCGTCAGTCAGGCCGATACCCGTGTCCCGCACTTCGAAGCGCGCCATCAGGGAAGTCCCGTCGAGCTCTTCTGCGCTTGCCACAATCCTGATGCTGCCTTGTTCAGTAAATTTGATCGCATTGCCGATGTGGTTGATCAGTATCTGGCCGATACGCATGGCATCGCCATGGAGCATGGCCGGCAAGCTTGAAAAATCAACATTGAATAAAAGTGACTTTTGCTTAGCCTGATCAATGAACATTGCCGAGAGTCGTTGTGCCAGATCAGCAGTGCGGAAGTCGCCGGGATTTAACTCGATCTTGCCGGCCTCGATTTTTGAAAAATCGAGGATGTCATTGAGAATTTCCAGCAAATGATCGGCCGATGACGAAATTTTGTTAAGCCGGTCAAGCTGCTCTGGGCGTGGTGATTGACGGCGCAAGACGTGTGTCAGGCCAATGACGGCGTTCATCGGCGTACGGATTTCGTGGCTCATGTTGGCGATGAAGGCGCTTTTAGCCACATTGGCAGTTTCGGCGGCTTCCTTTGCCCGGTTAAGATCGCTGTTGGCACGCAAGAGCTCCCCGGTGCGCTGGGTCACGGTGGCTTCCAGCTGATCACGATGCGCCTGCAACTTGCCCTCGGCGGCGCGCAGCTCGTCAAGTGCCTCTTGCTGTCTGCGCAGTGAGCGTAAAAGCAGGAGGGTCAGCAGGCCGATCAGCAGGGCTACCAGCCAGCCGGAAACGCGAGCCATGATGGGCTTGTTGCTGGCCTCCGGAGTCAAACCAAGCGCCAGTTGCCAACTGCCGCCAGGGACACGGACTTCCATGGTGCTTGCGTCGCTGGCGAAAAGTTGAGGGTCGCCGTAAAAAATCTCTCCTTCGGCGCCGCTCGCATCTTTACCGCGCAGAGCCAGTTTGCTTGCTGCCGGATCTATCAGGGGCAACATCACCTTGAACAGGCTTTCCATATCGATGACGGTGCTGATCAGCCCCCAATAGGTACCACCGACGAAAACCGGAGTTCGATAAATCAGTCCATCGCCGCCCTGCATCAGTTTGACGGGGCCGGCCAGCCGCCCACGGCCTTCATTGATTAGTTTTTCAACGGCAGGCCACTGCGCTTTATTGTCCGGGTAATACAGGCCGATGGCTTTTTCGTTGCCGGCCAGTGGAAAGACATAACTCAGGCGGTTACCCGGGGCAATGCCGATGTTGCGAAAATGGCGGCCACGGGTATAAATCAGTTCCAGAATAGCCCCGATGTCTTGCGGCTCAATCTTGCCATTGCGCGCGACAATGTAGGACTCGACACCGTTGGCCAGGTAAGCGGTGGCATTTAACTCGGATTCGAGAACGGCGCGAATTGCTCCTGCCTGGTTAAGTGCGCTTTGCTGACGCTCGCTTAAGTCACGTAACTGAAGTTCGCGGACGAAGACCTCTGTCGCCAAGGCAATCAGGGTAAAGATGAACAGGGCGACGAGGGTGCTGCCAGCGCGTAATGTGCGAATCATTGAGTCGTGAAGGTTGGAAAGGTCAAATGCAGACCTTGCGAAAAGGGGATGCGCCTAGTAGTTGGCGATCAGATCTTCCAGTCGTTTGCGGTTAATCGGTTTGACCAGGATTTCGTCAAAGCCTGCCGCTATAAATCGATCCCGATCTTCGGGAAAAGCGTGCGCCGTATAGGCGATGATACGGATATTGCTTCCTCCGGCCAGTGATCGTATCTTTTGACAGGTTTCCTCACCGGATATGCCGGGCATGCTGATATCGAGCAGGATCAGGGAATACAGTCGCTTCTGAAGCATTGAGACCGCCTGCTCGCCACTATCGGCTTCATCAGTCTGCCAGCCCATCTTGCCCAGCAAGGTTCTTCCAAGCAGGCGGTTGGTCGGGTGGTCATCAACTACCAGTGCAATGCGCTCACTCATAGTGCTGTTTTTTCGGCAGATAAACGGTAAATGTGGAGCCTACACCAACTGCGGAGTCGATGGTGACTTTGCCGCCCATGTGTTCTACCAGTTGTTTGACCAGCGCCAGACCGAGGCCTGTGCCTTCATGGCTGCGGGTCATGAAGTTTTCCAGCTGCTTGAATTTCTCGAAAATCATTTCCTGCGCCTCAACCGGAATGCCGGGGCCGGTATCCTGAATGGCAAAGCTAATGTCGTCAGCTGTATGCGCAACGCGAATATTGATTTCACCTTGCTCAGTAAATTTAACAGCATTGCTCAGCAGGTTATTGAGAATCTGTTGCAGGCGTGTCGGGTCGGATTCGAGTGTCTCGGGCAGATCACCGGCTAGACTGAGGTTTAAACGAAGCCCCTTGGCTGCGGCGCTGGCCTGGTGCCCATTGCTGACATCGATCGCGAAGGTTGCCAGCGGTAAGCTGATGAAGTTCGTGGTGAGCTCACCAGCCTCGATCTTGGCCATATCAAGAATTTCATTGACCAGATTCAGCAAGTGCGTGCCGCTATTGAGAATTACATCAGCGTATTCTTGTTGTTCTGCTTCACTGGCCTCGGCCTTGATTAGCTCGGCAAAACCAAGAATGCCATTAAGCGGCGTGCGCAATTCGTGCGACATATTGGCAATGAAGGCAGATTTCAGCCGGCTGGCCTCTTCCGCTTTGTCCTTGGCTTCTTCAAGGCGTTTGAACGATTCAGCAACCGAATCCGCCATACTGTTGAATGAGCCGGCCAGTTCGCCCATTTCATCAGTGCTGGTGGTCTCTAGCCGGTACTGTAAATCACCGCTCTGAAAGCGTTTGATGCCACCGATCATGTTGGTGATCTGACGGGTCAGCAGGTTGGCCATCCAGATGGCGATGCCGATCACAATCAGGATCATAACCAGGGTCGATCCCCAGAGCCCGATGGCAGTTGAGGTCAGGCTATCACTGATGTCACTGAGCATCTCGCTACGCTGCGCCTTGAAAGTCGTATCCTTTTCTTCGACCAAGGCATTGATTCTCTGGGCTGTTGCTGTTGCCGATTTATGGAAATCATCAACGTTGGCGCCGATTGTGACGAAACCGAATCCCTGCGGCGATGCCGCGTATTGTCCTGTGTAATAGGGAATGGCTGCCGCTGTGGTGAGCTTCCACAATCCGGAAAAGAAAATCACAAAGGAGCCTGAGCCGCCGTTCTCGGTGAGCGCATTCCATCCGTCGCATTGCGGCGAAAAGTTCAGATAGCGGCAATCAAGCGCTACGGTGCCCGCCTTGGCCAAGGCTTTGGCAGGTTTCTTTTGTAGATTTTGTTCCTTGAAGGGCTGCGTTTCCGCGAGAAATTCGTGCGATGGCTTTCCACTGGCTTGCCACTCGGCGTAAAGCGACTCGTCCAGCCATGGCGTTTCCGGAAGGCCGGTTTTCGGGTTGTAACCGACAATGAAATAGTCACGCGGGTGGGAAATTGAGCGGCTTTTGTGATCCCACAGGAAAGCGTAGTTACCCTTGATCGCGTCAGCAATGGGTGTGTGTCGCTCTTCGGTTGGCATCAGGCGATCCGAAAACTGGCGGATATGGTCATGATCCAGCGCCAGGGTGACGTAACCGGTGACTTGTCCGTTCTTGAGCACCGGCATGGCCCAGCGCACGATGCCGCGAAAACGCTTGCCGACCGGATTTTCAGTGCCGGCGTAGGCAGAATCCTCCGGTTTGAAAGGCTTGCCGGCCTTTTCAAGCGTTGCCGGCAGGTAGGGGCCGATGGCCTGGGTTGGCACGTAAGCGCCGATGACGTCAGAGACGTAAATTTCACCGGGTTTGAGCTTTTTGAGTGCGCTGAAGTAGGTTTCTGCGCGGACAAAGGTGTTGTTGCGGTCAACAACGTTTTTAAGGCCTTTTTCTGTCAGGTTGCCGGTCGTGACTTTGATTTTTTCCTGGCCGCTGAGATCAACAAAGGTCATTTCAACAAAAATTGGCCGTTGCTCCGGTTCGCCCAAGTATTCCGGTGCGCGGGTATGAAAATCCTTGGCATTGTCGGCCAGAATCGGGCGCGCCACATTCGCCACACGGGTTGGCGGCGGCGTCTCCGGTACCCATGATTTACCATCCTCGGCAAGCTTCCAGGGGACGTGCTGATAAAGAATACGGGTGCGATCGTTCAGAAAGTGACGGAAGGCGGCTTCATTGGGCTCCAGATTGGCGGCCAGACGAATATCTTGATCGCGGCCGTGCAGGAAGTCGGCAATCTCTTTGGCAGTGTCGGTGGTGAGTACTTCTATGGCCTCCCGCGATCGCTGATCGAGTGCGTTGATCGAATCGTCAGTGACTGTCTGCCCTACTGTTTTGATGCTTGAGAGCATGTTGTCGGCCATGTTGCTGGCCTGGCTGGAGATATCGGCGCCCAGCTGTTGCGAAGCGTGCCAGGCGTACCAGGCAATCAATACCAGAGGGATCATCTTGATCAGGACAAAAATCCCGATCAACTTGCCACGAATTCCCTTAAACCAGTTGCCAATTTCCATGGTCTCCCTCTCAAACTGATTTAATTTTTGGTGGCGCTCTTGCCCTCTTCCTTGGCGGCAGCTTTTGTTTCTTTTGCTGGCTCTGCTTCTTTAGCTGTTTCGGGTGCGGCTTCCACTTTGGCGGCTACAGGCTCTTCGCTCACTGGCTTTTTCTTTTTGGGTGCTCCCGGTCTTTCCGGTGGAGGCAAAATGGGTACGATTGTTTCCAGTTTGTTCTCACGCATGTATTCGTCCATTTCTTTCCAGCCAGCGAAAATGGACGATTTTGGTAACCATGTGTAGATGGCGTAACAGTCCTCAATGGCACGTCCGGACTGGCGACAGGCACTACCGACTGCCTTGCCGTCGGGTTCGAGGCGCGCCTCTTTCTTAGCCGGGTCTTCCAGGCCCATTTTCAGGGCGATCTGGTCACAGCCGCTCAGAGTGAGAGCGGCCAACAGCAGGATAGTTAAATGCTTGATCATGGCTTGAATTCTCGCACATTCAAGAAAACATTGGCCAGATGTGCGACGAATTCGCAGCATATTTGACGCCGGTTATAATCTGCACTTTGCAAAATTGATCTGGAGTATTCATGCCATTTTTCATTCGTCCCCTGGTTATTGCCGTCAGCCTCTCTCTGTCGTTTTCTGCCTTGGCGGCCAAGCCTGCCAAAAAGACCGAGAAAAAAACGGAGCCGGTTGCTGCCGCTGAATTTGAACTAGCTCACAACTTCGGGCCGCAGGGTGAAGAGGCATTGAAGGCGGTGGTCGAACGTTTCAACAAGGATGCCAATGCCAACCTCAAGGTGGTGCGTCATCAAAAAGGCCAGAAGATGTCGAGCCTGAATCTGGTTAGCCGTTACGACATGGCTGATGTGCTTTCTAATCCGAAGGCCCTCTTGCCCTTGCATGAATTAATGGCCAAGGCCGGTGAGCCGCTAAATGCCAGCGATATGTCGGTTGATCTCAAGGCGGGTGTTGTCGATGCCAAAGGTCGTCTGGTGGCTTTGCCGGTCGCCTATTCAACCCCGGTTCTTTTTTACAACAAGACGGCTTTCCGCAAAGCCAGGCTTGATCCGGATCAGCCGCCGAAGACCTGGTTTGAAATGCAGGGCATGCTCGACAAGCTGCAGTCGGCTGGTTATACCTGTCCGTACACCACCTCATGGCCGGTTTGGGTGCATATTGACAACGTCAGCTCGGTTTCCGGCGTGCCGGCGATGAGCGACAAGGGCGTGCTGACCTTTAATGGTTTGCCGCAGGTCAAGCACCTGGCAATGATGACGACCTGGGTCAAGGCCGGCTACTTCCACACCTTTGGCCGACGTGCCGAAGCCAGTGCAAAATTCGAGAATGGCGAGTGCGCGATGATCACGACGGATTCCCGCGAGGCCGCTGATTTCCGTGAAGCCAAAGGCGTTGAGCTTGGTGTTGCGGCAATCCCTTTTCATGACGACGTTTATGGCGGTCGTCAGCACACCCTCGCCGACGGCGCCTCATTGTGGGCAGGTGCCGGTCAATCGGCCGCCAATAACAAACTTGCCGCCAAGTTTGTCAGCTTTATGCTGAAGCCTGACATGCAGGTCGAGTTGGTGCGTACCTATGGACAGATGCCGCTGACGCCGGCCGCTCGTGCCGCTGCCCGTAGCAAGATTCTCAAGAACGAAGATGAAACCCTGCAAGTTGCTTATGCTTCGCTGATGGGCAAGGGCGCTCAGCCGGCGGTACGGGTGGCCAATATTGATCCGGTGCGCATTATTGCCAATGAAGAATTGGAAGCGGCTTTTGCTGACAAGAAGCCGCCCAAGGCCGCACTCGATGCCGCCGTAAATCGCGGCAATGCGGTGCTCAATGCCAAACCTGGTTTGAAGAAGTCGCAGCCCTTCTAATGCCAATCCCGCTGCCGCGCTGGTTTGCCCATCGCGGTGGCGGTTGTCTGGCGCCGGAAAATACCCTGGCAGGAATCCGCCTGGCTGCCCGTCTTGGTTTTAAAGCGGTTGAATTTGATGTGATGCTGAGTGGTGACGGTACGCCCGTCCTCATTCACGATGAAAGGCTGGAGCGCACGACGAATGGTGTCGGCCACGTTTGCGAAACGTCCGATGCGCAGCTTTTTTCGCTCGATGCTGGTGCTGGTGAACCGATTCCCCGTTTTGAAGAAGCCGCGCTTTTGTGCCGTCAGCTAGGCCTGTTGGCCAACGTGGAAATCAAGCCGGCGACCGGGTTTGAGTTGCCCACCGCCGAAACGGTTGCCCGCCTGACCGGCGAACTCTGGCGCGATGCGCCGGTGCAGCCCCTGATTTCATCCTTTTCACCGGCAGCGCTGGAAATTGCCCGCGATCTGGCACCGCAAATTCGTCGCGGCATTCTCTTTGAATTGGTTCCGGCTGACTGGCTGGCCGAGCTACGGCGTTTGCGGGCGGTGTCATTGCATTGCGCTGGCGATTTGCTGACGGACACTGTGCTGGCCGAGGCGAGCACCGAAGGTATTCCCGTTTTGTGTTACACGGTCAACGCCGAAAAGCAGGCAAAAAATCTGCTTGAACGTGGCGTGTCGGCGATGTTTACGGATCGTCTTGATCTCTTTGCCGGCGAAACATTTTCTTACAAAAGCTAACATCCAGTCGGCTGATTTTTCCGTCGTCGCAGGGTTAAATGCGCCTCAGGGAATCCACCCGTGAGCCAGGAGATCACCATGAAAACCATAGGAAAAGCTTTTGTTGGCCTCTGTTTGATGTTGCCATTGTTGGCAGGGGCGCAAGTCACCACGCCGCGTTTCGATCAGCGCCAGATCAATCAGGAAAATCGAATCGAGCAGGGCAATGCCTCGGGAAGCCTGACGGCAAGAGAAGATAGGCGCCTTGACAAGGGGCAGCAGCATGTTGCCAATGTTGAAACGAGGGTTTACTCGGACGGTACAGTGACTCGCCAGGAGCGGGCCAAATTGCATCATGCCCAAGAGGTTCAAAGTCACAATATTTACCGTCAAAAGCACGATTACCAGCATGACTACAACCACAATGGCCGGGTTGATCGCGGCCAGCGCCGCTGAGGCGGCCGTGGCTACCTGACGAAACCCGCCTTCCGGCGGGTTTTTCTTTTAAAATCGAGTGCTTCAAATTCAACGCCTTTAGGCTGAACTGCCATGAAAAGCTCAGAAATCCGCCAGCAATTCCTCGACTTCTTCGCCTCCAAGGGGCACCAGATCGTTTCATCGAGTTCGCTGGTGCCGCATGAAGACCCGACGCTGCTGTTCACCAATGCCGGGATGAACCAGTTCAAGGACGTTTTCCTCGGTTTCGACAAGCGCCCCTACAACCGGGCGACAACTTCGCAGAAATGCGTGCGCGCCGGTGGCAAGCATAACGACCTCGAAAACGTCGGCTACACGGCACGTCACCACACCTTCTTCGAGATGCTCGGCAACTTCAGCTTCGGCGACTATTTCAAGCGCGACGCCATCAAGTACGCCTGGGAACTGCTGACCGAAGTCTACAAGTTGCCCAAGGACAAACTGACCGTCACTGTCTATGCCGAGGACGACGAGGCCTATGATATCTGGACCAAGGAAATCGGCGTGCCGGTCGAGCGCGTCATCCGCATCGGCGACAACAAGGGCGCCCGCTACGCCTCCGATAATTTCTGGATGATGGGCGACACCGGTCCCTGCGGCCCGTGCACGGAAATTTTCTACGACCATGGCGAACAGCACTGGGGCGGCCCGCCGGGATCGCCGGACGAAGACGGCGACCGTTTCATCGAAATCTGGAACAACGTCTTCATGCAGTTCAACCGTGACGAAGCCGGCGTCATGCATCCGCTGCCGAAACCTTCGGTCGACACCGGCATGGGTCTCGAGCGCGTTTCGGCGGTGTTGCAGGGCGTGCATGCCAATTACGAGATTGATCTCTTCCAGGCGCTGCTCAAGGCCGCCGCCCGCGAAACCTCGGCAGCCGACATGGATTCGCCGTCGCTGAAAGTGCTGGCCGACCACATCCGCGCCTGCTCCTTCCTGCTCGCAGACGGCGTCATCCCCGGCAATGAAGGCCGCGGCTATGTCCTGCGCCGGATCATCCGCCGCGCCATCCGCCATGGTTACAAGCTCGGCGCCCGCGCCGCCTTCTTCCACAAGATGGTGCCTGATCTGGTTGCCGAAATGGGCATGGCCTATCCGGAACTGGGCCAGAACCAGTTCAAGATCATTGCCACGCTCAAGCAGGAAGAAGATCGCTTCTTCGAAACTATCGAGCACGGCATGGCCATTCTCGAGGGCGAACTGAAAGCGCTGGGCGCGGGTGGCGTCTTCAATGGCGACACGGCATTCAAGCTGCACGACACCTACGGTTTCCCGCTTGACCTGACCCAGGACATCTGCCGCGAACACCAGATCACCGTCGACGCCGCCGCCTTTGACGCCGCGATGGCGCGCCAGAAGGAGCAGGCGCGTGCCGCCGGCAAGTTCAAGATGGCGACCAATCTCGATTACAGCGGTCCGGCAACCACTTTCCACGGTTACAGCGGACTTGAAGCCAAGGGCAATGTGCTGGCGCTTTACAAGGATGGGGTTGCGGTCAACCAGCTAAATGAGGGCGAAATCGGTGTCGTTGTCCTTGATGACACGCCGTTCTACGCCGAATCCGGCGGTCAGGTTGGCGATTGTGGCGTTCTGCAATCGGTCCATGGCATCTTCGCGGTTGAAGATACGCAAAAAATTCAGGCCAGTGTTTTCGGTCATCACGGTGTCGTCAAGACCGGCAGCATTTCGGTCGGCAATGGCGTCACCGCCAAGGTCGACCTGCTGGCCCGTCAGCGCATCATGCGCAACCATTCGGCCACGCACCTGCTGCACAAGGCGCTGCGCGAAGTCCTTGGCGATCACGTCCAGCAAAAGGGCTCGCAGGTCGATCCGGACAAGACGCGTTTCGACTTCGTGCATAACCAGCCGATGAGCGACGAGGAAATCCGTCGCGTCGAGAACATCGTCAATGCCGAGATTCTCGCCAACGTGGCGACCGAAACCCGCGTCCTGCCCATCGCCGAAGCCCAGAAGCTCGGCGCCATGATGCTCTTTGGCGAAAAATACGGCGACGATGTGCGCGTCCTCGATATCGGCACCTCGCGCGAACTGTGCGGCGGTACCCACGTTTCGCGCACTGGCGACATTGGTCTCTTCAGCATCACCGCCGAAGGTGGCGTCGCCGCCGGCGTGCGCCGGGTCGAAGCGGTCACCGGCGACAACGCGCTGGCCTATATGCAGAATATGGAAAGTGCCCTCGGCGGCGTTGCCGGCACGCTCAAGGTCTTGCCGAGGGATGTGCATGGCCGCGTCCTGGCCGTCCTCGATCAGGTCAAGAAACTCGAGCGCGAACTGGCGGCTCTCAAGGGCAAGCTGGCCTCGGCCCAGGGCGACGACATGCTGGCGAGCGCCGTTGACGTCAAGGGTGCCAAGGTACTCGCTGCCATGCTCGAAGGTGCTGACGTCAATACCTTGCGCGAATCCATGGACAAGCTGCGCGACAAGCTCAAGTCGGCGGCCATCGTGCTGGCCTCGGTAATCGATGGCAAGGTGACGCTGATTGCTGGCGTGACGGCTGACCTGACTGCCAAGGTCAAGGCCGGCGAGCTGGTCAATATGGTTGCCTTGCAGGTTGGCGGTAAAGGCGGCGGTCGTCCGGACATGGCGCAGGCCGGCGGTACGCAGCCGGAAAACCTCTCGGCGGCGCTGGCATCGGTGTCGGCTTGGGTTGAAGGCAAGCTGTGAAAACAGCTTTTGCACTGATGCTGGTTTTGGCGGCGGGGCAAGGCTTCGCTGCCGAGCTGGATCGCTCACCGCTCGAGGCTGTTACGGTCGACGGGCAAAAGGTGAGACTTTTTCCGAATGGCCGCTGGGAATATGCCGACGCGGCAAAAGCTGCCACCGCGCAGCAAACCGCAGCTCAGTTTCCGGAGAACAATACGCGGCCGGTTGACGCGCAGGGTGGTTTGTTCGGTAATTTCGGGCGCGTCATCATGCCCGGCGACAAGGACTACAACCGCGGTTCGCTCAACCCGAAATCGCGCTGACCAAAGCGCAATTTATTCGTTACTGTCCTGACGCAGCAGGCGTTCCGGTCGAGTCGGCATGGCACTGTCGCGAATCACTTCGCCTTCAATGATCTGGCCATTACTACTGTTGTTGCGGTTAAAGTCAGCATTGAGCGGGCTTTGTTCGCGCATTTGCTGACGTATCGCCCGCGTCTTCCACCATAGCCACGCCCACAGCAATAGGCCACCAACGGCGATAACAGCAAGCGCGACCAGCGAAAACATGAAGGCGAGTACGAGAACGCCGGCGCCAACAATGAAGGCGAGAATTCTGCCGAGCAGGCTTGGTTGATGGGGTTGCGCTTCGCTAGTCATTGAATTCCGGGGTAATCATAAAGAGCCGAGATTGTGCCGCAATTAGTGCGCCGGGCTGTTGCCCTTGTGTCGCAATTTTGTAACGTTCAGCCGGCGCTTTCCTGCGTAATGCTGTTAGCCCATTGCAAGGCGCCAGTTTGCGCACGGTTGAGGAGTTTTGGTGTCAGACCGGGCAGGCGGGCGAGATTGCTGGTCAGCTGCTCGATGTCGCCACTTTCGCTGCTCTCGGCCAGATGCAGCATGTCACCCAGGGTGCCGGTGCCATCACAGACGGCGTCGCGAACCGCTGTTGCAAGGCCGAGCGGGGCGACGATTTCGGCGATTGGCAGGCCAACCAGCGCCGGCATCAGTGACATGATGCCAGCCATGAAAGCCTGATCGGAAAAGGCGCTATCGCCCGGGCGCAGGTCGGCAGCAAGCAATTCCATCAAGCGACCGCGCGTCGCTGCCAGCATCAAGAGCGGGTTGCTGCTGGGAGCCTGTTTGCCTGAGGCAAAGACCAGCAACTGCAGCCAGCGTTGCAACTGGCGGCGACCGAGGACAGTAATCGCATGCCCCAGCGAGGTGATTTTTTCACTTGTGCCGGCACCAACCGAGTTGGTCATCCGCAGCAGATTGATCGTCAGGCCGGGTTCGGGCTTGAGCGCCACTTCAATTTTTGCGGTTTCGGCATCGCTGAGCAGCAGCCCCATCAACTTCATCAGCGATAGTTGCGAGTGATCAAGTTTCTTGCCGGAGATGATTGTCGGCTTGGCGAAGTAATAGCCCTGGAAAAGCGTGAAGCCAAGCTTCAGACACTGCTCCATCTGTTCGCGCGAATCGACTTTTTCAGCCAGTAATTGCTTGCCCAGCGGCTTCAGCTTCATCACCAGCTGCATCAGCTGGACGCGCGACAGCGGTTGGATATCGACCTTGACGATCTCGACCAGAGCCAGCAATTCGGCGAATTCCGGCTCGAGCTGGATGACATCGTCGAGAGCGAGGGTGAACCCGGCAGCTTTAAGGGCGATGCAGCGCTCGATAACAGCCGGTGTCGGCGGTACAGTTTCGAGGATTTCAAGGACGACGGCGTGACGTGGCAGGAGTTCCAGCATGTCGCTGAAGAGGAATGCTTCGTCGATATTGATGAAGCCGCGGCATTTGCCGAGCGCCGCCTCGACACCGAGTTCGGCAAAGGCATTGACGATAACCGTAGCGGTGGCTTGGACGCCGTCGGTAACGTCGGCGAAGTTGCGGCTGCCATTGCGAAATAGCAATTCGTAAGCGAAAAGGTGCTGATCGCGGTCGAGAATCGGCTGTCGACCGAGGAATAGTTGATCAGAGGCGGTATCGCTCATGCCATTTCCTTAAAACGGTAGTTCTATGCCCGGCCAGACGCCCTTGAGTGCCTGCCGGAAATCGCCCTGGATGCGTTCGAGCGCGGCACTGTTGTCCGCCTCAAAGCGCAGGACAACGACCGGGGTGGTGTTGGAGGGGCGGGCCAAGCCAAAACCATCGGCATATTCTACGCGCAGTCCGTCAATCGTGATTTTTTCCAGAGCGCCAGAGAATTGCCCATCGGCTTTCAGTTTGTCGATAATCGCGAAGGGTTCGCCTTCGGCCATCTTGATATTGAGTTCCGGGGTCGACGGCGAATTGGGCAGGTTTTTCAACAGCGAATTGCCGTCGACCGCACGACTGAGGATTTCCAGCAGGCGGGCGCCGGTGTACAGGCCGTCATCAAAGCCGTACCAGCGTTCCTTGAAGAAGGTGTGGCCGGACATTTCGCCGGCTAGTGGGGCGCCGGTTTCCTTCAGCTTTTTCTTGACCAGCGCGTGGCCGGTGTTCCACATCAGCGGCACACCGCCGTGTTGTTTGATCCACGGAGCGAGCAGGCGGGTGCATTTGACGTCATAAATGATCATACCGCCCGGTACGCGTGACAAAACATCGGCAGCGAACAGCATTAGCTGGCGGTCGGGATAGATGATTTCGCCATCCTTGGTGACGACGCCGAGGCGATCTCCGTCGCCGTCGAAGGCAATGCCGAGTTCGGCGTCGGTTTCCTTAAGCGCCTTGATCACATCGGCAAGATTTTCCGGCTTGGAAGGATCGGGATGATGGTTAGGGAAATTGCCGTCTACTTCGCAAAACAGCGGCACGATTTCGCAGCCAAGACGTTTGAACAGTTCCGGCGCAATCGCCCCGGCAACGCCGTTGCCGCAATCCATGACGATCTTCATCGGGCGCGCCAGCTTGACGTCGCCGATGATTTTTTCAACATAGGCGGGCAGGACATTGGCTGCACGGCGCTCGCCTTGGCCATGCTTGAGATTGCCTGATTCGGCACGCCGCTTCAAATCCTGAATCGCCTCAAGCGCCAGCGTGGTGCCACCGATGACCATTTTCAGGCCGTTGTAATCCGGCGGATTGTGGCTGCCGGTGACCGAAACGCAGGAGTCGCAGCCGAGTTCGTGGGCGGCGAAGTATGTCACTGGGGTCGGCACGCAGCCGACATCAATCGCGTCGATGCCGGCGGCGCAAATGCCGTCCATCAGGGCACCGGCCAGTTCGGGGCCGGAGAGGCGGCCGTCGCGGCCAACGGCAATCGCCTTCTGGCCCTGTTCAGCGGCCAGCGAACCAAGCGCGTGGCCAATGCGGCGCACGATATCGGCGGTCAGAGACTTATCGACGATGCCGCGAATATCGTAGGCTTTGAAAATTTCGGCAGGTAGTTGGCTCATGATGTTCTTTTATGACGTTTCGTGGAGGAAGAAGTGTAAGAGTCTTTGCGGTAGCCAGTCCAGATTTCCCGGAAATGCGCCGCTGACAAAGCCGACGTGACCTCCCCCGGCGGGATGTTCCAGGCGTACAAAATGGCTCGCTTCGCTGGCTTTCGGCAGATAACTGGCCGGTAAAAACGGGTCGTTTCTGGCGTTGACCGCAAGACTCGGAATGGCGATGGATTTCAGCCAGGGTTTGGCCGATGAGCGTGCCCAGTAATCGTCGGCACCGGCAAAGCCATGGACGGGGGCGGTGACGGCGTCGTCGAACTGATAAAGGTTGATTGCCGCGCGCATTTTGGCTTCGTCGAACAAGCCGGGGAATTGCTTGAGGCGGGCGGCGGAAACGACTCGCATGGTGTTGAGAAAATGGCGCGTGTATACGCGATTGAAGCCGCGCGCCAGATGATGACCGCAGGCGGCAAGATCAAGCGGGGCGCAGATAGCGGCGACGCCGGTGACGATTACGGCAGCGGATGCGCCGCGTTCACCAGCCCATTTGAGCAGGGCGTTGCCGCCGAGCGAGATGCCGGCAGCATGGATCGGACGCCCTTGGTTACTGGCTTGCAGGTGGCGCAAGATCCAGTCGATTTCTTCAGAGTCGCCCGAGTGGTAGGAACGTGGCTGGCGGTTCAGTTCGCCCGAGCAGCCACGAAAGTGCGGTAGCGCCAGGCGCCAGCCGGCTTTCTGGCAGGCCTGCGCGGTTGAGCGGGCGTAATGGCTGTTGGCGCTGCCTTCGAGACCGTGAAAAAGCACTAGCAGTGGCGCCTCCGGTGCGCCATCGAGATGATCGACGTCGATGAAATCGCCATCCGGTGACGCCCAGCGTTCGCGGCGCAATTTGAGCGCCTGCGGTTTGATCAGCAGTGGCCAGATTGTTTGTGCGTGGCCGCCGGGCAGCCAGGCCGGGGCTTGGTAGGGCTTCAATGCAGCGTGTGCGGGTAAGACTCGGCCATCGCCTGATGGCCGTTATCGGCGGCCGAGGCGTGGCGGCTGATCAAGCGCCAGCCGTGCGCGCCGCGCGCATAAACGTGAGTAACGTAGAGTGGGCCGTGCGGGCTGGGGTCGTCGCCAACAAAGAGGATTTCCGTCAGGTGATGAACGGCCAGTACGCCGCCCTGCCAGCGGGCAACGGTTTCGGCCTGGACGCGCAATTTGGTGTTGGTAAAGATGCCGCGCCAGCTGTCACAGATTGGCAAAAGGCCAAGCAGTCGGACGCCGGTCGGATGCACGCAGAGGGTTTCTTCCTCTTCCGACCAAACCTGCATCAGCAAATCAGCATCGCCCTGGGCGATCAGTTGGTAGAAATTTTGTTCAACATCCTCGGGCGAGGCGTAGGCGGCGGGCTTGCTCATTTTGCGATCCGTTTCAGGCAGGCGTCCATGACGATATCGGGTGAAAGCTGCTTGAGGCAATTCAGGTGACCAAGCGGACATTCTCTTTTAAAACATGGGCTACAGTCGAGCTTGAGGCTGAGGATGTCGGCCTGATCCGAAAGCGGTGGCGTAAATCCGGGCGATGAAGAACCGTAAAGTGTGACCAGCGGGAGATCAAGCGCAGCAGCAACATGCATCAGGCCGGAATCGTTGCAGACAACAAGATCGGCGAGCGCCAGCAGGTCGACCGCCTGCGCCAGTGAAGTGGCGCCGCACAGGTTGCGGCAGAGGCCGGGGGCGAGTTGCGAGATTTCGTCGGCAACGGCGTGGTCTTTTGGTGAGCCGAAAAGCCAGATATCGTAACCTTGCGCCGCCAGCCTTTTCGCCAACTCGGCAAAGTGTTCGGCCGGCCAGCGCTTGGCTGGGCCGTATTCGGCACCGGGGCAGAAGGCGACAATGCGTGGCGGCCGTTCGAGTCCAAGTTCGCTCAGTGTATTTTGCTGATCGGTTGCGGTCGACCGGATTTTCGGATGACAAATTGGCTTCGGCAAAACCGCACCAGGGGCTTCGGCGAGGATCGCAAAGCGCTCGACCATCAGCGGCAGGGCGGCTTTGTCGAGATCGTGACGGACATTGATCAACCCGTAGCGCGATTCTCCGGTAAACCCAATGCGTTTCGGGATGCCGGCGAGAAACGGCACCAGTGCCGATTTCAGAGAATTGGGCAGAACATAAACAGCGTCGTAGCGGCCGGCAGCGAGCCGGCGGGCAAGTCGCCAGCGCGGCTTGAGCGACAACTGGCCGTGGCCGAAGGGGCTGTCGATGACCTCGCTGATCTCATCCATGCGCTGGAGAACTGGCGCAACCCAGCGCGGCGCCAGGGCATCAAGTTGCAGGCCGGGGTGTTTGGCATGCAGGCGCGCGAACAGCGGCTGCGCCATGATCGTGTCGCCGATCCAGGAAGGGGCGACGATAAGGGCTTTCATGTGTTTTGTGGATTGTCGTTCCCGCGCAGGCGGGAACCCAGGGCTTTCTGGATTCCCGCCTGCGCCCCGAAGGAAGTACCCTTGGGGTGCGCGGGAATGACGGCATGAATCAGTGATGACCCTTGGGCGCTTCACCCGTAAAAACATACTTGGTGCCGCAGTAAGGGCAGGCAGTTTCGCCAGTTTTCAGAACATCCAGAAAAACCCGCGGGTGCAGGCTAGCCAAGGGTGCACCCGGTTGCGGGCAATGCAGCGGCAGGTCGTGAGCGGTGACTTTAATATTTTTTGAATCAGACATGGTCTTCTCTCTGCGTTTAGATGTAGGCCAGCCAGTCGTCGTGCTGAGTTGAGCGGCCATAAACAACGTCGAAATACTTGGCCTGGATTTTTGCCGTAATCGGTCCGCGATGGCCAATACCGATCTGGCGGCCGTCGAGTTCGCGAATCGGTGTTACTTCAGCAGCAGTGCCGGTGAAGAAGGCTTCGTCGCAGCAATAGACTTCGTCGCGGGTGATGCGCTTTTCCTGAACGGCAAGGCCAAGTTCTTCGGCGATCTGCAGCACCGTGGCGCGGGTGATACCTTCCAGGCAGGAAGTCAGATCCGGCGTATACAGCTTGCCCTTCTTGACGATGAAGAGGTTCTCGCCGGCGCCCTCGGCAACGTAACCTTCGGGGTCTAGCAGCATCGCCTCGTCGTAACCTTCATTGGTCACTTCGTTATTGGCCAGGATGGAGTTGATGTAATGACCGGAGGCCTTGGCACGCACCATCGAAATGTTCACGTGGTGGCGGGTATAGCTCGACACTTTGACGCGAATGCCGCGCTCCAGACCTTCCTCGCCGAGGTAAGCACCCCACGGCCAGGCGGCGATGGCGATATGGACTTTCGCACCCTTGGGCGAAACGCCCATTTTCTCGGAGCCGTAAAAAGCGATCGGACGCAGATAACCTGAGTCGAGATTATTGGCGCGCAACACTTCCTTGTGCGCTTCGTTGATGGTTGCCTTGTCGTAAGGCATCAGCATCTGGAAGATGTGGGCGGAGTTGAAGAGGCGGTCGGTGTGGTCTTCCAGACGGAAAATCGCGGTGCCGCGTTCGGTTTTATAGGCTCGGACGCCTTCAAAAACACTCATGCCATAGTGCAGCGAGTGGGTCAGGACGTGGGTGGTGGCTTCGCGCCAGGGCACGAGTTTGCCATCTTGCCAAATAAATCCGTCGCGGTCAGACATCGACATAGTCATTTCTCCGTGGTGCGCGTATCAAAGCACACAATTCTAGCCGAATTCAGCGGGTAAAATAACGCCTTTGCCGCCGAATAACGCCATGATCTGGAAACCGAATGTGACTGTTGCCGCTGTCGTTCAACGCGACGGCAAGTTTCTGCTGGTCGAGGAAGAAACCGACGCCGGGTTGGCCTTCAACCAGCCGGCTGGCCATCTTGAAGCGGGCGAGGCGCTGGTTGATGCGGTGGTGCGCGAAGCGCTGGAAGAAACCGCCTACCATTTCAAGCCAACGCATCTGGTTGGCATCTACAACTGGAAGCACCCCAGCAAGGACGTGACTTACCTGCGTTTTGCCTTCGCCGGCGAGTTGCGTGGCTTTGAAGCTGAACGCAAGCTCGACGATGGCATCATCGCCGCCCGCTGGCTGACGCTGGATGAGGTCAAGGCGACGCAGGCACGCCATCGCAGCCCGCTGATTCTGCGCTGCATCGAGGATTTGATCGCCGGCAAGCGCTATCCGCTGGATTTGCTGGTGCATTACGATTGATGTTTCGCACCTGGTTCCTGAGTTTGCTGCTGGCAGCGAATGCGGTTTGGGCGGATGAAGTCGTACCGATCTGCCACGGTTACGGCTGCCTGGCTGAGGTGGCAATCCATTACGACGAAGCGCGACTAAAAGCAGCGGGCGCATCATTAAGTGTTGCGGTCAACGCTGAAAATGAACGGAAAATTTTAGCCGGTGTGATTGGGCTACTGTATGTCTGGGCAGGTGAGCAGTCGGATATTGGCAATGATCGCGGCGGCAATTACGCCGACGGCAGCATGCCCGGCAAAATGGACTGTATCGATCATTCAACCTCGACAACACGCCTGTTGAAATTGCTTGAAACGCGTGGCTATTTGCGCTGGCATCGGGTTCTGGTACCCGAGGTGCGAAATTTATTCTGGATTGTTACCGTCCACTGGTCGGCAGTCATTGAGGAAACAAAGGACGACAAGGCGCAGCGTTTCGTCGTCGATAGCTGGTTTGTGGATAATGGTCAGCCGGCGGTGGTTTTGCCGCTCGGCGAATGGAAGAAAGGGGCTGGGCCCGATGTCTAAAGGTACTGTGGTAGTCGGCTTGTCCGGCGGTGTCGATTCCTCCGTTGCCGCCATGTTGCTCAAGCAACAAGGCTGGAAGGTCATCGGCCTGTTTATGAAGAACTGGGAAGATGACGATACCGAGGAGTATTGCTCCTCGCGTCAGGATCTCGTTGACGTGATGAGCATCACCGATTGCATCGGCATTGATGTTGAAGTGGTTAATTTCTCAGCCGAGTACCGCGATCGGGTATTCGCCGAATTCCTCAGCGAATACAAGGCCGGGCGAACGCCCAATCCGGATGTGTTGTGCAATTCGGAAATCAAGTTCAAAGCCTTTCTTGATCACGCCATGCAGATGGGTGCCGACAAGATCGCCACCGGGCATTACGCAGGCGTGCGCGAATTCAACGGCGAATACCAGTTGCTGAAAGCCGAGGACGGCACCAAGGATCAGAGCTATTTTCTCTATCGCCTGAATCAGGCGCAGCTTTCGAAAACACTGTTTCCGCTCGCCGATTTGTACAAGCGTGAGGTGCGCAAAATGGCTGAGGCCGCCGGCTTGCATGTGGCCACCAAGAAGGATTCAACCGGTATCTGCTTCATCGGCGAGCGACCGTTCAAAGATTTTCTCAGCAACTACCTGCCACCGAACAAGGGCGAAATCCGCCGGCTTGATGATGGCAAGGTGATGGGCGAGCACGATGGGCTGATGTATCACACGCTCGGCCAGCGCAAGGGTTTGCATATCGGTGGCATCAAGGAGAAGGGGCGGGCGGGTGGCGGTGATCACGACGCCTGGTTTGTGGTCAGCAAGGACATGGAGAAAAACGTGCTCTATGTCGTTCAGGGTCACGATCATCCGGCCTTGCTCAAAGACAAGCTGGTCGCCGAACAGTTGTCATGGATTTCACCAAATCCGCCGCGCCCGCATTGGGTCTATACCGCCAAGCCGCGTTACCGGACCAGCGATCAGGCCTGCGAAATAGAGCGCATCGACGGCGAAAGCTGCAAGATCAACTTCGCCGAAGCGCAGTGGGCGCTTACGCCGGGGCAGTCGGTGGTGCTTTACGAAAGCCGTGTTTGCCTGGGCGGCGGGGTGATTCGTTAAGCGGGCTGGTTTGCGTTGAGGCGCTGATCCGAGTTTTCAACGACCGCACAGAAAGCATGCAGCAGATCAGGGTCGTGCTTGACACCGCCTTCGCTGATCAGCATATCCATCACCGCCTGATGCTGGCGTGCTTTATGGTAGGGGCGGGTTTCCGCCATTGCATCGTAATTGTCGGTCAGTGAAATGATCCGCGAGTACAAGGGAATCCCCGTTCCTCTGAGCCTGTCGGGATACCCGGAGCCGTCAAAGTTTTCGTGGTGATGGCGAACAACGCGGGCGAGTCCGGCCGCTTCCCCTTCACCAATGGCGAGAATGATGCGCTCACCGATCAACGGATGCTGTTTCATGGTTTCCCACTCGCTGGTTTCGAATGGCGTTGTTTTGTTGAGAATGCTGTCTGGAATGCCGATTTTTCCAATGTCGTGGAATCGGGCGCCAAGTGCCAGGACTTTGATTTCACGCTCGGAAAGGCCAATGAACTGGCCAAGTTCGACAGCCAGCTTGATCACCCGCTCGGAGTGCAGGCGGGTGTGAGAGTCACGCTCTCCCAGAGCAACGGTCAGCGAACGAGCGATTTCTTCCATGAAAGCTTTCTGCGGATTATTCAAAAAATCTGCCTCCAATCACATCCGCCATTTATGACCAAAAAATTCGGTCGAGGTTTCCCCGATCAGCATTTTTTGTCATAAAAGTAGCCGGGAAATGAAAAGAGCGCCAGTGGCGCCCTCTGTTCAGTCATGCGGAACGGTGTCCGCCAGCGAAGGCCGCAACATCAACTTGGCGTAAAGCTTGTCGAGATTGGGGTAGGTCTCTTTCCAGTTGATATCGGCAAAGCGGAATTCGAGATAGCCGAGAGCCGCTCCGATGGCGATATCGGCCGCTGAAAAATGGGTGCCGGTGCAGAACGATTTGTCGCCCAGTTGGCTGGACATGAATTCCAGGCTACGTGTAACTTTTTCGAGTTGGCGGGCAATCCAGGCTGCGCTTTGTTCCTTCTTGGGGCGCTTGGCTTCCAGAAAGGCCGTTGCGGCGGCATCACAAATGCCGTCGGCCAGGGCTTCCCAGCGCTTGACCTCAATCCGCTCGCGATTAGGCGAAGGGAATAGCTTGTTATTCGGCGTCACGCTGTCGATGTATTCAACGATAACGCGCGAATCAAAGAGCGGTGTATCGTCGTCAAGCAGTAAAACGGGGATCTTGCCCAGCGGGTTGTGGTTGGGGACGCCGCTTTCCGGCAGCCACGGGGAGTCGGTTACGAATTCGTAATCCATCTTCTTTTCAGCCAGCACCGCGCGGACTTTGCGCACGTAGGGGCTGGTGTATGAGCCGATCAGTTTCATCTCATGCTCTTAAACTTGGGGAGCCCGATTATAGCTTATGGCGCAGCGGTGCGCAGGGCGGGTAAAATTGCCGGCTTACTGAAAAGGATGTTTTTATGACCTTCAATCCCCTGATTGCCCTTTCCCCGCTCGACGGCCGCTACGCCGGCAAGGTCGACGCCCTGCGCGAGCATTTTTCCGAATTCGGCCTGATCAAGGCGCGTCTCAAGGTCGAGATCGAGTGGCTCAAGGCGCTGGCCGCCGAGCCGCACTTTTCGGAAATTGCCACTTTTTCCCCGTCGACCGTGGCCGAGCTCGACGCGCTGGTGACCAACTTCACCGTCGAGCAGGCGGCCGAGGTCAAGGCCGAGGAAGCCGTCACCAACCATGACGTCAAGGCGCTCGAATACTGGATCAAGAAGAATACCAAGGGCAACGCCGAGGTGACCAAGGTCAGCGAGTTCATCCACTTTGCCTGCACCTCGGAAGACATCAACAACCTGTCGCACGCGCTGATGTGTCAGGGCGCCCGCGAGCAGGCCATGCTGCCGGCGCTCGACAAGGTCATCGCCCGCCTCAAGGAACTGGCCCACGTCAACGCCGAAGTGCCGATGATGAGCCGCACGCACGGCCAGCCGGCGACGCCGACGACGCTCGGCAAGGAAATGGCCAACGTTGCCTTCCGCCTGGAGCGCGCCCGCGTCCGCATCGTCGCCGTCGAACTGCTCGGCAAGATCAACGGCGCCGTCGGCAACTACAATGCCCACCTGATCGCCTACCCCGGCTACGACTGGGAAGGCTTCGCCAAGCGTTTCGTCGAGTCGCTTGGTCTGACCTTCAACCCCTACACCATCCAGATCGAGCCGCACGACGCGCTGGCCGAACTGTTCGACGCCTTCGCCCGCGCCAACAGCATCCTGATCGATCTCGACCGTGACATCTGGGGCTATATCTCGCTCGGTTTCTTCAAGCAGAAGGTCAAGGCCGGCGAAATTGGTTCGTCGACCATGCCGCACAAGGTCAATCCGATCGACTTCGAAAACTCGGAAGGCAACCTCGGTCTGGCCAACGCCGTCCTCAAGCATCTCGCCGAAAAACTGCCGATCTCGCGCTGGCAGCGCGACCTGACCGATTCCACCGTGCTCCGCAACATGGGCGTCGGCCTCGGCTACACGCTGCTCGCCTACGATTCGCTGCTTAAGGGTTTGAACAAGCTGGAAGTCAATGCGCACGTGATGCAGGCCGATCTGGATGCCAACTGGGAACTGCTCGCTGAGCCGATCCAGACCGTCATGCGCCGCTACGCCGTGCCGAACGCTTACGAAAAACTCAAGGAGCTGACCCGTGGCACCCGCGTTTCGCGCGAAGGCATGCAGGCTTTCGTGTCGACGCTGGAAATTCCGGAAGCCGCCAAGGCCGAGCTGCTCAAGCTGACGCCGTGGGATTACACCGGCAAGGCGGCCGAGTTGGCCAAACGCATTTGAGGGGTGAGCATGTCCTTCGCTGAAAATCTGAAAAAACTGCCCGGCATTTCCCATCTGGCGGCGATCAACCTGATCGACAAGGATGAAAATGTTGTCGCTACCATCGAGAACAAGGCCGGCAGCCAGGGGTCCCTGGCCGTTTATAACCATTTGGCGCAGACCTATGGTTCGATCAACGTCGATGCGGCAAAAAAGGGTCTGGAAATCTTTGCCGAGCATGCGGAAGACGAGCGGAGCAATCCGGGAAAACATCCCAACATCGCCCGCCTGATCGCCATAGCCGACGGCAGTCCGGGGCTACGCGTCAAGCATCTCTTCGCGACCTGAATTAGCGCTCGGTCTGACGCGTGACTTTAGTCACCGACGTGGGTTGGGAGTGACTTTAAACTGGGGCGTGCAAATTTTAATCTTTGTGGAATAAAAATCTTGCACGACTTCGTTTATCCTGTTCCTGATTCAGCTATTTCACCCCCTATGGAGAATCAAAAATGAAATCAAAACTGCTGCTCGCCCTACTCGCTGTTTCACTGACCGGTACCGCTGCTGCCCAGGGCAAGCCGGAAGATGCCATCAAATGGCGCCAGTCGGCTTACACCACGATGGGTTGGAGCATGGCCCGCATCAAGATGAATGTCGAAGGCACCTATAACAAGGATGACGTAATCAAGGCCGCCAATGTGATTCAAGCGATTGCCAATTCCGGCATGGGTGCGCTTTATCCGGCTGGCACCGACAAGGGCACTGGTTGGGAAGACACCCGCGTCAAGCCGGAGTTCTTTACTAACAAGGAAGGCGTTGGCAAGGTAGCCATGGCTTTCAACAAGGAAGCCAATGAAATGGCCAAGGTTGCTGCCACTGGCGACGCGGCTGCAGTGAAAGAGCAGTTCGGCAAGCTGGGCGGCACCTGCAAGGGCTGCCACGATGATTTCAAGGCCAAAAAATAAGGTCCAAATCAGCGGTTGACCGCAACAGGCGCCTGCGGGCGCCTTTTTTACGAATTTTCAAGGGATGGCATGCATGAGCGTTAAACGGATTCGCCTTTGGGATCTACCGACCCGCCTCTTTCACTGGTTGCTCGTTCTCGCCATCGTTGCCTCGATTGTCAGCGGCAAGTTAGGCGGCAATCTGATTGAATGGCACGGGAAGATCGGGCTCTTCATTGTTGGGCTGATTGTCTTCCGTCTGGTTTGGGGGCTGATTGGCTCCACCTACGCGCGGTTTGCCCAGTTTTTCCCGACGCCGGCCAAGCTCAAGGCCTATCTGCGTGGTGAATGGCGTGGCGTTGGCCATAACCCGCTCGGCGCCTTTTCGGTTTTTGGGCTGCTCGGTCTGGTTGGCTTCCAGGTGGTTTCCGGGCTGTTTTCCAATGACGACATCGCCTTTGTCGGCCCCTTATATGATTTGGTCAGTCGGGATTTGAGCAATCAGCTCACAGGCTTGCACAAGCTTTCAACGAATTTGCTTTTTGCCTTGATCGGCCTGCATCTGGCGGCCATTGCCTTCTACGGGCATGTCAAAAAAGATAATCTCGTCAAGCCGATGGTGCGCGGATGGAAGGAAACGCACGAGGGCGAGTCAGCCAAGGGTGGCGGTTTAGTTGCGCTGATCGTTGCGCTGGCGATTGCTGCCGCTGCGGTGTATGCCGCCAGTGGGGCGCTGATACCTCCGCCGCCACCCCCGCCGCCAGCGGCAGAAACGCCGAGCTGGTAAAGCGCCGGGTAAAAATGAGATGGGCGGTTGCAGGTTGACGTCATTCCCGCGCGGGCGGGAATCCAGTTCGACCATGGGCTTCCGCCTGCGCGGGAGTGACGACTAAATAGTGAGCCTTGCTTAGGCGTAAGTTGGCGCGAAGGCTTCCTGCGGGTTGGCAACCGGCCCCTTGTCGCTCCAGTAGGGCGAGAGTTTGCGCAACTGGGCAACGATAGGCGGCACTTCGGCAATCACGCGGTCAATTTCTGCCTCAGTGTTGTAAACCGAGAGTGAGAAGCGGATCGTGCCGTGGGCGGCGGTGTAGGGAATGCCCATCGCGCGCATCACATGCGACGGTTCGAGCGAGCCGGAGGTGCAGGCCGAGCCTGAACTGCCAGCAATGCCAACCTTGTTCAACAGCATCAGAATGCCTTCGCCCTCAATGTATTCAAAGGCGATGTTGCTGGTGTTAGGCAGGCGGTTGGCGACGTTACCGGTTGGAAAGCAATGCGTGATTTGGCTCAGCAGGCCAGCTTCCAGCTTATCGCGCAGGCGCCGCACCGTGGTGTTCTCGATTTCCATGTGCTGCATGGCGAGTTCGCAGGCAACGCCGAGGCCGACGATGGAGGCCGAATTCTCGGTGCCGGCGCGCCGTCCGCGTTCCTGATGGCCGCCGCGCAGCAGCGGGCGGAAGCGGCAACCGCGCCGCAAATAGAGAACGCCGATACCCTTGGGCGCGTGCAGCTTGTGGCCGGAAAGCGAGAGCATGTCGATCTTGGTGCTCTTGAGGTCGATGGGAATCTTGCCAACGGCCTGCACCGCATCGGTATGGAACATGATGCCCTTGGCTGATGCCAGTTCAGCCATCTGCTCAACCGGGAAGATGGTCCCGGTTTCGTTGTTGGCCCACATCACCGAAACAATCGCGACGCGGTCATGCAGCAGCGACTTGTATTCGTCAATGTCGATGCGCCCCTTCTTGTCTACTTTCAGCTTGTGGACAATGTAGCCTTCCTTTTCCAGCCATTCGCACAGTGTCAGGATCGCCGGGTGCTCGACGTTGGTGGTGATCACCGTGTTGCGCTCGGGTTGTGCCTTGAGCGCCGAGAGAATGGCGGTCGAGTCGGACTCGGTGCCGCAGGAGGTAAAAATGATTTCCGAGTCGTGCTCGGCACCAAGCAGCGCCTGAACCTGGCTGCGTGCCTTCTTCAGTGCCTTGCCGACTTCACTGCCAAAAGCGTGGATCGACGAGGCGTTGCCAAAATGTTCGGTAAAGAAGGGAAGCATGGCTTCGACCACGGCGGGGTCGCAGCGCGTCGTCGCGTTGTTGTCCAGATAGATCGGTTCCATGTTGACTCCGGGAAATGGTAATTGGTTAGATCCGTCATTCCCGCGCAGGCGGGAATCCATGGCCAATCTGGATCCCCGCCTGCGCGGGGATGACGGTGATCAGATTATTCAGGCCTCAGCGGGCATGTAAGACGACGGCAGCACCTGCACCAGTTCGCCGAGTGCCTCGATCATCTTTTGCTGGATGCCGCCGAGCGTCGCTGCTTCCATCATGCAGCCCGAGCAGGCGCCTTTCAGGTGAACGTAGATTTTCTTGCCCTGGACGTCGGCCAGTTCGACGTCGCCGTGGTCGCGTTGCAGCATCGGGCGAACCGAGTCGAGCACTTCTTCGATCTTCTTGATCTTCTGCACCAGCGTCAGCTTGGCAGAAGGCGGCCGCGGGGCTTCCGGCGTTGCCGGGCAGGCCGGGGGCGGTGAGACTTCGCCGGGGCCGGCGCGCTCGAGCATGACCTTGGCGAGAATTTCTTCGATACCTTCGTGGCAAGCTGCGCAACCGCCGCCCGCTTTGGTGTAGAAGGTGACCTGCTCAACCGTGTTGAGATTGTTGGCCTTGACCACGTCCTCGATCATCACCGCGTCGATGGCAAAGCACTTGCAGATCAGCGCGCCTTCTTCGTGATCATCCGACCACTCTTCGCCACGGTAGTTGGCGATCGCGGCCTGCAGGGCTTCGCGGCCCATCACCGAGCAGTGCATCTTTTCCGGCGGTAAGCCGTCGAGGAAGTCGGCAATGTTCTGATTGGACACCTTGAGCGCTTCATCCAGCGTCATGCCCTTGACCATTTCGGTCAGCGCTGACGAGGAGGCGATGGCCGAACCGCAGCCAAAAGTCTGGAAATGCGCGTCGAGAATGATCTCGGTTTCCGGCTCAACCTTGAGCATCAAACGTAGCGCGTCGCCGCACTGGATCGAGCCGACATCGCCGATACCGTTGGCTTCTTCAAGCGGGCCGGAATTGCGCGGGTTGAAGAAGTGTTCGCGAACCTTGTCTGAATATTCCCACATGCTGTGCGCTCCTTAAACTGAGAATGAAGAGCCGCAGGAACACTGCGCGCTGGCATTCGGGTTATCAAATTTGAAACCGGTGTGGGTCAAAGTGTCGACAAAATCAACGGTGACGTTGTCGATCATCGGCATGGTCATCGCATCGACCAGCAGCTTGACGCCGTCGATTTCCATTTCCCAGTCGTCGTCAGCCTTCTCGGCTTCGAGCTTCATGCCGTACTGCAAACCGGAGCAGCCGCCACCGGAAATGGTCAGGCGCAGGCCGATGACCGGTGTTTCGGAACCACGGATAAAACGTTGAACAGCCTTAACGGCAGCGGGGGTCAGATTGATCATGGCGATTCTCCCAGAGGTAATGGGAGCTTCATTGCAAGCCCTGTGCCATGCGGGGTTCTTTTCTTAAGCGACTGAATTAATTGACTTGTTGCGCAGTGACGCGTTGTCGCTTTTGCGACAATCAACCAAGGACATGTTCGTAAGCACGCCGCAGCAGGTGGCGCTCGACTTCGCTGAGCTGACGCGATTCGGTCATCGAAATGAAACGGCTACTGGTACGTTCGGCCGCCGCAAAGGGTGGATCAATACCGGTGAACGCAGCGAGCAGTAACGGTATATCACCCTCCGGCGTATCGACCCAGGCTGAAAAATCGGCAACTGGCTCGATCGCGCCCTCGGGCAAGCCGAGTTGAGCTTCCGCCTCGCGGACGACGGCGGTCGGGTGAAACTGGATTTTCGGCGAGTAGTCTTCATCACGCAGCGCGGCGAGCGGCGGCAGCGGGCTGAAGGCGACAATGCCGGAACTCAGGCAGAGAAAGCGCACGCGGCCGCTGGTGCTCTGTTTGTGGATCAGGATCAGGCGTGGCAAAAGCGACATTTATGCGGCAAATCCGGCGATCACGGCTTCGCCGCGTAATTGTTGCGGTCGACCCCAGATTTGCACCGATTCTACATAGCTGTCGGCCATGCCCGGGTGTGGCAATAACACCTGATATTCGGCAAAAATCCGCCCGTCGGGGAAGATCGTCACCGTGCCGTAACGCTGCTTGCCGCGCCAGGTGCCGATCAGGCTGATCTCCTGTGAGAAGGGATCGGCCTGTTCGGCAAAGACGGCATCGCTCCAGACCGGCTCGTCGCCGATCGTCAGCCCGAGCTTGGTCACCTGGCCGCGAATCGCGGCGCAGATGGCGTCACCCAGCGCCGGGTCAGGCGGGTGCATAGGTGTAGCAATCCTTCGGGCAAACGCGCCCGCAGGAGCCGCAGCCAATGCAGTCGGCCGGATTGGCGAGCGACATGACCATCATGTTGTCATCTTCGTCGTCGTTGTCGTCATCCAGCTCGCGCTCGACGAGGTCTAGCACGTTGCGCGGACAAACCTTGTAGCAGCGGCCGCAGCCGATGCACTTGGATTGGTCGAGTTCGATAGCGAATTGCGGCGTCCATTCGGTGCCGCCCTTGGTTAGTCCGGTAATCATGCTGTTATTCCTTTCTGGGCTGCGGCCAGGCGGGCAGTGGCTTCAGCCCAGGCCTGGCAGGCGTCAAAGGTGGATTGGGCGATGCCGGGAATCTCGTGATAGGCCGCCGGCAGGCGGTCTTCCACGAGGTCGTGCATCTCGGAGGCTTTTTCGGAAGCGATCCGCTTGAGCTTTTTGACTTCCTTGTCGAGGGCGGCGATTTCTTCGTCCGACATGCTGCCTCCGTCAATCAAAGTCCGGCGACGGCCGGGTGCTGGCCGATGCGCTCGATGGCGACGCTGAGAATCTTGTCCGACTCGTCCTTCATCTTCGACAAGCTGGCAAAGCCGAAGCGATGCACGTCGCGCAGGGTACGATCAACGGCAACCAGTTTGCCGACGGTGATCAGGGCGCGGCCAAAGCCTTCATGCGTCAGGTGCACCAGCGGCACGGCGAGCAGTTTGCATTCCTTCTCGATCAGCACGGCAATCGCGTTGTAGAAGGCTTTGACGCGGGAAATCGTCTCGTCGTCAGGGTCGCCAATCAGCGGGATGTTGGCCTTGCGTTCCTTGGTCAGAATGTAAGGGTCGAGAATCTTTTCGACCGTCCAGCCGGCGTAGGTGCCGTAGGTGTCCAGGGCGCGCATCTGGCGGGCCATTTCCTTGACGAAATCGGTTTGAAAAATGGGATCGGCGGCGACGGCTTCAGTCATGGTATTGCTCCTTGGGGAATGCGTTGGCTTGCTGTGAAATGGGGATTAATTGCGGGGTCGGCATGAGTCCGGGAAGCAGGCCGATCAACAGGCGGGCGATGCTCAATGCACCAAGAAATCCGGCAATCGCGCCGAGCGCGGTGGCGCCGTCGCTGCCATCAAAAGCGGCGCCCAGCCAGGCGCCAAAAATCATCGCAAAGGCCGGGAAGAGATAACCGAGCAACGCTGAAAAAGTCAGCTTGCTTTGCGGCAGGCCGATCATCACCACATCGCCGACCTTGATCTCGCCGCTGACCGGTAGCGTGAGCAGGGTCGCCGGGCGGCCGCTGGCCATCTTGCCAATGCCGCAACTGCCGCCCTGGCCGCAGGAAGAACAGCCGGCGGTTTCCATGGCGACAATCGCCTGGCCGTCGGCAACCTGCTGGACGATGCCACGGTGTTCGATCATCTGGGCGCTCATCCTTCCCACCCTTCCGCTGCCATGCTGGCAAAGCGATCTTCAGTCTTGATCTTGGCCTTGGTCTGGGCGGCAATCGCGCGGTCGATCCAGGCCACGCCACCTTCGCTCATCGCCGAAGAAATCTGCCCCAAAAGGTCGTCGACCGCATCAACCTCATCAACGCGGATCGGCTGGATGCCCTTGGCCATCAGTTTCTTGATCGCCGAGGCGCCGATCGCCATGACATAGACGGCAGCACAGCCGGCAAGGAAATCAACCTTCGCCGTCAGCTTGTCTTCATTGCCATCCATCGCCTCTTCGGCAAACTCGCCAACGCCGACCAAAGTTGCCTTGTCCGGCGTCACTTCATAAATCACAAAACCCTCGGCGGCGCCAAAGTGCTGATTGACCCGCGTGCGGTCGGTCGAGGCGAAGGCAACCTTGATCACAGTTTGCGTTTCCGGCTTAATGGACCAGACCAACTGCAGACGACGAGATGACATTTGGCTTGCCGACGCCGAGGTCGTCTCGGTCGTCGCCCCAGTAAATTGATTTGTAGGGTTCGAGGTCATGGTGTTGTCCCAGCATCAGGTTGGCAAGATCGAACAGGGTCTGCCGCGTGCCGCGGTAGCCCACCCAGGTGCGGGCGTAACCGCCCACAAAGTCGTATTGCGGAAAGCCGGCGCGCAGCAGCGGCAAACCGAGGCGCTGCGCCGTTTCGGCAGCGTGTGAGTTAGCGATCACCAACTGCGCATCAGCCGCCCGTGCTTCTTTCTCCATATCTTCCAGATCGCCGACGATGACCCTGGCAACCGGTAGCGCCGCCAGGCTTTCATGCTTGTGGGTCGTCACGGCGCTGACGATTTCGGCACCCATGCTGGTCAGAAAGCGAACCTGCATGCCGAGCAGATCAGGGTCGGCAGCCAGTGCGACACGAACAAAGCCGATCATGAAATGGCAATCGACCATCGCATCCTGCAACTGGGCGCGCTGGCGCTCGATGCGCGCCGGCACCGGCTGGCCGGAAATCTCGGCCAGCGCCTGTGTAAAGGCGTCGCAGTCATCCAGCCCCATCAGGCCATTGAAGCGATAGTCGGGCACACCGGTGCGCGCCTGCAAAATGTTCGCCGCCTTGTTCAGCGAAGGCCCGATGACGAGTGTTGCGGTCGACTCGCCCATGATCTCGATTTCTGTGCGCGGCGTGCCACCGATGGTCAGCGAAGAGGTTTCGGCTTCGACCAGATGGCCGTCGAGTGAATCACCGACATCCGGCACGACAATCGCGCGCAGGCCAAAAGCCTCCACCCATTCCTTGATCGCCTCGATATCGCCCGGCGTCAGCATTGCCGAAGCCAGCACATTGACTTGCTTGGGCCGTTTGCCGGCAATCTGGCTTTCCGGCACCAGGGTTTCGATCAACGATTCAATCGCCAGCGCGTATCCGCTTTCCAGGCAGCCAACATAATCTGGCGTATTTACCGGGACCACGGCAACGTGGTCAAACTCCGGATGCGCCGCGCGAAACTCGCGCACCGAGCGCCGGATGTCGCAGCCCTGCGTTTCCGAAAGGCCGGTGGTGACGAGACCGATGATGTCCGGCTTGCTCTTGTCTGACAGCGTGCGCAGCGCCTCAATGACGTTCTCGTCGGCACCCATGATGCTCGACACCTGATCCATCGCCGTTGTTTGCAGCGGAATCGGCTCGCGAAAATGGCGCACGAAAAACACCTTGCCGAACGCCGTACATCCCTGCGAGCCATGCATCAGTGGCAGGCTGCGATTCAGGCCGAGAAAAACCAGCGAAGCGCCAATCGTCTGGCTAACCTTGAGCGGATTAACCGCCAGCGCCTTCTTGGAATGGATGATTTCAGCCATTTGGACATCGCCTTATTGAGATTGGCTACTTCTCAGCAAGGAACGCGCCAAGCGACTAATTAAATAAAAACAACGGGTTGCCGAATGATTTCTTTGTAGGAAAAGCAACAATCCGAGGCGAAAAAGGAAAGTTACCGACTGTCAGGGTTTTCCCTCTGGCTTCTGTCAAGCGGAACAATTCTCCGAATACTGTATCGAAGGAGAATACGGGCTCGAATACCCTGTTGACCGCAGCGCTTCCCTCTTTGGCGACTGAATGAAGGATCGATTAATGCTAATTCCCAGCAAGCTCCGCACCCACAAGCTTTCGCAAAATGCCAACCTGAGTGCTTCGGGTTTCAATCTGGTTGGCGCCGAGTCGCCAGCAATTGAGGTCATGACCGATTTCGGTCGGGTCAGCGCGGTAACGGTTGCTCCCGATGCGTCGGTCGCTGCGGCCAATGCCATCATGATCTCGCGCGGCGTTCGCCTGCTGCTGGTGACCGGGCACAACGAGCGGCTTGAAGGCTTGATCACCGCCCGCGACGTTCTCGGTGAAAAGCCGATCCAGGTCGCCCTGGCTCGCGGCAGCACACGCGCTGACCTGACCGTTCGCGACCTGATGTGTCCGTTGGCCAATATCGACACCTTGCATCTTTCCGAGGTCTTGAGCGCCCGTGTGATTGATGTGCTCGACGCCCTGAAGGCGCTCGGTCGTCAGCACATTATGGTTGAGGACATTGATCCGGTAACGGGAGCTCCTCGTCTGCGCGGGATATTTTCGGCGACCCAGATTGGGCGCTTGCTGGGTGTTCCAGTGCTTGGTTTCGACCTGCCGCAGAACTTCGCCGAAATTGAGGCGGCGCTGGCCAATTAGAGGAGAAGATCAGCGCTGAATTTTTTAGACAAACTCGCAAAACTGCTTGATGACATCCCGGCAAGGCATGTTCGTGAGTATCTGCTTTAGCCGCCTTGCTTTGGCGAATTGCTGACCGAGGCAGCTATCCAGGCAGTCAGTGCCTCGCGCGGCATGGGTTTGGCGAAGTGGTAGCCCTGTAATACATCGGCACCCAGCTCACGCAGGATGGCTGCGGTGGCTTCGTCCTCGACACCTTCGGCGATGGTTTCCAGTTTGAGCGCTTGTGCTAGCTGAATGATGGCTTGTACCATTGAACGGCCGGCCGGTTCGTGGATGCGGCGTACGAAGGAGATGTCGATCTTGAGTTCGTCGGCTGGTAATTCGTGTAATTGCGACAGCGAGGAGTAGCCGGTGCCGAAGTCATCAACGGCAATCCGGAAGCCGGCCTGGTTGAGTGTCGCCAACTGCTCTGCGGTGTTGGCGGCGTCAAGCACGGCAACGCTTTCGGTGATTTCCAGCACGATGTCTTTCGGCACCAGGCCGTGCAGGGAGAGCTGGCCGAGCAGTTGTTCGGTCAGGTGCGGTGAAAATAATTGGCGTTTTGAGATGTTGACCGCAATCTTCAGTTTGTAGCCCTTTTCCCGCCAAGTCTGCGCTGCTCCAAGTGCCTGTAGCCAGATCTGGCGGCCAAGGTCGCGTATCAGGCCGAGGCTTTCGGCCATCGGGATAAAGGTGGCCGGGCTAACCCAGCCGTGTTCAGGGTCGTTCCAGCGTGCCAGCACTTCGACACCGACACATTCGCCACTACGCGCATCAACCAGCGGTTGGAACCAGGCTTCAATACGTTCGTTCGCGACGGCTTCAGCCAGCTTGTTCTGGAGATAGAGCTCCGAGCGCCCACTGCCTTTGGCGGCAATTTCTCCAAACAGGCAGGCCTGATTCCGCCCCTGTGCCTTGGCGTAAAACAGCGCACGATCGGCCTGTGAAAGCAGGATTTCTACTTCCTGCCCGTCATCCGGGAACAGGCTGACGCCGATGCTGAAGGTCAGGACGAAATCAACTTCATCAAGCTGCAGTGGCTTTTTGAACGATTCCATCACTTTTTGCAGCACTTCGCGCACATCATCGGGCGAAAGCAGTTCCGGCAGCAGCAACACAAACTCATCGCCACCCCAGCGCGACAAGGTGTCGCCTTCACGCATCAGTTTGCGAACCTGCTGGGCAAAAGCCAGCAGTAGCCTGTCTCCCGCCTTGTGGCCGAGATTGTCGTTGACGTTCTTGAAGTGATCAAGGTCGATAAAACAGACAGCCACCTTGCGCTGACTGCGCTTGGCCATGCGCAGCGAAACTTTGATCCGGTCTTCGAGCAGTACGCGGTTGG
Source organism: Dechloromonas sp. (assembly GCA_011391255.1). Taxonomy (GTDB): domain Bacteria; phylum Pseudomonadota; class Gammaproteobacteria; order Burkholderiales; family Rhodocyclaceae; genus Azonexus. Next base: position 36,227 of record JAABQV010000008.1, on the reverse strand, counting down.
GCAAGTCAGTCAGGGCATCGTGCAGTGCCATGTGTGAAATCTGCTTCTCGTGCAGATAGGTCTGGGTGATATCGCGCAAAACGCCGCGCGACCCCGCGATCTGGCCAGCCTCATCAGGGCGGGCGACAAAGCGGCATTCGACCCATTGTTCCTGGCCACTGACCTCGCTACGCAGACGCAGACGGGCTTGCCCCTGTTCCTTTTCTCCGCGAATGAAAGCGTTGCACATTTGGTGCAGGACGGCGCGATCGTCTTCGTGAACGTAGTCAGCCAGTTTGCGCCCGACAGCCTCCTCCTGGCGGCGGACAAGGCGCTGCCAGCCTGGGCTGGCCATACGAATGTTGCCCTCGCAATCCAGTTCAAGGATCGCCTCATCAAGGAGCGAAAGGGTGTCGAGATAGGCGCGCTGCTCGCTATCGCGCGCATCGACCGAAAGCATCAGATCGATCAGTGCATCGCCCACTTCATGAATCTCATCTGGCCGGCTATGCGCTGGCTGCATTTCCTGTTCGGCCTGGCTGGTTTTGCCGTCGAGGCGGTACTGCTTCAAGGCAGCGGTTAAAGACTCTATACGCATGACGGTTTTGCGCAGCCAGCCGCCGAGACCCAGCAGCACCAGGACGACTGACAAAACAATGGCGGCGGCCGGGCGCAAGAGAAACTCCGGTAGCGGGAAGCTGTCGTGGAATTCGCGGCGAATCAGAAGTTGTGGCGACCCTGGCGGGCCGGGCCAGCTGATCGTGGACTGGATGATTGCACGAGATCCTTCAGTAATCAGCTTGCCGTCGGATTTGTCGCTGTATACCGGGGTTGTGTTGTCGGGGTCGCTGCTGGCTAGTGCTTGGCCATTGAGGAGCAAGACCAAGTCTACTTCTGGAACTGCCAGCTTGCTTAGGGTTGAATTGTCGACGCTGCGCAGCAATACCAGTTTGCCCTCGCCACCCGCCGCGCCCAGCCATAGGGTCGTAGTGAGAACCCGGAACAATTCGTGACGTCCGGCATCTCCATGCCAGCCAGAAGCCAAGAGCGGTGCGAGATTGGTGATGCCCTGCGCTATTTCACCATATCGATAAAGTACGTTGCCGTCGCTGCCGAGAACAAACAGATTTCCGTAATCGGCAAATTCGCCCTGTGCTGTCAGAAAAGCGGTGAAGCGAGACCAACGATCGCTGCCAGTCTCTTCAAGGAAGCGGAGAAATTCGATACGGGTTTTAGTACGCTCGGCCAAGGCCTGCCATTCTTCATCAGTGGCTGGGATGCGCTCTGCGTAGAACTGGGCAGTAGATTTATGTTTCTGTGCGATTTCACGGTCCTGGCGAGTGTAAAAACTGTTAAAGCCAATTGCCAGGATCAATGTAACCAACAAGAACGAAACAACAGCGAGGCGCCGTGCCGCCTGCCGACGAATCGAATCCCCGTGTGCGTGCTTTTCAGGGTTTTCGTCTGGACGTTGCTGTGTCATGGACGCCGCCCGACCCAGCGATCATTAATCACTTCCGCTATCGCTGCCGAGTCGGTAATCGCGCCGGTGGCGGTCAGAAATCTTGCGCTAGCCTCCACTGCGGTAGCGGAAAAGCTGGCATCGTGGCTGAAGATACCGCTATAGCGTTTTAGAACGCGCAGCAGTTCCTTCCTCTCGTTGGCGTCGGCGATGTTGAGCTTATCAACAATCGCCTGCGGTGTTGCCTTGGCCATCCAGGCCAGAGACTGCTGCAGCATGCTGACGAGCACTCGCGCTTCTTCATCCTGGCGTGCGGTGCCGGCACGCATTGAGATGACGGCTCGCAAGGGGCCGCCGCTGGCCAGTGCTTTGCTCGCTTTAGTATCCTTTGCTTCAAACAGGAAGCGAGCCAAGCCGCTCTCTGCTGCGCGGGTGGCGAAGGGTTCTTCGCAAAAAATCGCATCGGCAGATTTCGACGTCAATACGCTTTTAATGCTCTCCCAGTTTTGTGCCGTCGGTACCCAGCGTATTTCCTTGATGGCAACACCGGATTCGCCGAGTATCTGTTCGGCGACCATTTGCTGATATGTCTTGCTATTCACACTGCCGGTTGAGACGCCAATGCTATGAAATCTGAGATCGGATACGCGTTTGATTTTGCCCGCCAGATCGCTGCGTACCAGCATGGCAAGGGCCGCTTCGGTGCCAGCAATCGAGGCGATGGCAACGGCTGGTTTGCCCTTTTTGTGCATACCCGGAAGGACGGGAAAACCATGGGCAGCAAAGTTTGCATTGCCGGCACAGGCCTGGGTGCCGACGGCGAGCGCTGGATTTCCTGCCGCCCCGGTTTCTTCCTGCCGGTACGGGTGCTCTCGCGGCTCTTCCGTCGTCTGTTTCTGGCACGGTTGCAGCGTGCGTTTGACGCCGGTGAGCTTCGCTTCTTCAATCGCCTTGAAGCCCTTTCTTCCCCTGCTGCGTTTGCCCGGTATCTGGTGCCGGTCAGGCAGACCGAGTGGGTGGTTTACGCCAAGCCACCGTTTGGCGGTCCCCAGCAGGTTCTCGAATATCTTGGCCGTTACACGCATCGGGTGGCGATCGCGAACAGCCGTCTGATCGACTTTGCCGACGGCAAAGTGAGCTTTCGCTGGAAGGATTACCGCCACGAATCAAAGCAGAAGGTCATGCATCTCGACACACCCGAGTTCATCCGTCGCTTCCTGCTGCATGTCCTGCCGAATGGCCTGCAACGAATTCGGCACTACGGCTTCCTCGCCAACCGTTATCGTGCGATCAAACTGGCGCGCTGTCGCGAATTACTTGCCGAACCCAAACCCATCGTCAGCCATTCCGCCGCACCAACTGACTATCGCGACCGCTATCTACTGCTCACCGGCAGGTCGCTCCGTGATTGCCCGCAGTGCGGTCGCGGCCACATGGTGTGCATCGAAATCTTCCCGGCGGGCTCAATGCCCCGTGGACCTCCCCGCGATCACTGATGAATGCCATCACGCCACGCCCAGTAAATTCACGTTCCCCGAGACAGTTCGCGAAACGGAAGGGCTTCATGCGCCAAACCTGGCTAATTCCAAAGTCTTACCCTCTGGCGACCAGCCATTCGCTTATCGAACGGCACAAATTCCACCAAGAATGCCCAGCGTTTGGTAGAAAACCCGACGAACCGGCCACTTTCGAAGGCACTTGCACAGCGCACGCGCTCTTGATTGACGTCACCTCCCTGATTCAAACCCCATAGCGTCACCGTCGGCGCGTCGGTTCAGTCCAAAGGGCTTTTTAGCCAACCGAACGCGGAGTCGTCGCTGCGCCTCCGCTCAGGCCCCGTGCGCCGCGTCCGCTAGTCTAAAAACCCTCTGCATTATGTGGAGCTCCACATAAGGGCACACAGGAGCCGTTGCTATCGAGTTGATCTGACACGGATTGTCAGATTAAGTCCCGATTTCTACACGTTATGCTACCCGAGAGGCGTGAGTGCGCACTCTGGCGAAGTCTGCTTTCAAGCTGCCAAAACGCTACCTGGCCCACTTTGTTTGGCCCATGGTGCCGGTTTTTTGACGGCAGCCCAGACCGGGCTTTCTATTGAAAGTGCCAGCTGCTTGGCCAGCTCGGTCATGCCGGCGTATCCGGCGTAGCCGAATTCGCGTTCCTGATTGATGTCGAGGAAGGGAATCCGTGCCTTGAGCGCGGTATATAGATTGCGCCCGCCGGCGATCAGGATGTCGGCCTTGTACTCGTGGTAGGTCGACAACAGCGCCTTCGGGCTACCGTCGTCGATCATCTTGGTCTCCTCGCCCATCAATTCACGGATGCGAGCCTTGTCTTCCTCGGTTGATTTCTTGGTGCCGGTGGCGACCACTTTCATACCCAGATCCTGCAAGGCCGAGACGATGGACCACGATTTGACGCCGCCGGTATAAAGCAGTACGCGCTTGTCTTTCAGGCGGGCACGCCAGGGTTCGAGCGCGGCATGCGCCTTGGCTTCCTCGCGGGCGATCACCACCTCGGTGCGCGCCGCCAGATCTGCGTCGTCGATCAGCCGGGCGAAATCGCGCAGGGCGTTGGAGACATCCTGAACGCCATAAAAACTGCCCTCAAAAAAGGGTTGACCGTAAGTGTCCTGCATTTTGCGCGCGACATTGAGCAGCGCCTTGGCGCAAACCACCATGTTCACCTCGGCGCGGTGCATGGTCTGCACTTCATGGAATCTTGAGTCACCGGAGAGCGTGCACAAAATACGCAGGCCGAGTTCGTCGAAGAGCGGTGCAACATGCCAGAACTCGCCGGCAATGTTGTATTCGCCTATCAGATTGACGTCGTAAGTCGGCAGACCGTCGGCACGCGGCTTGGCCGGTTCAGGCTCGGCGGTACCGATAACGTGCTTGAACATCGCCTCGCCGGCCAGGCGGTTGCCGAGATTCTTGGTGCCGTAAAAACCGGCGGCATCGACCGGAACCACTGGCGTCCCCCAGCGCTCGCTGGCGTCGCGACAAACGGCGCCAACATCATCGCCAATCAGCGCAGTGACGCAAGTGTTGTAGATGAAAACGGCCTTCGGTGAATAGCTGTCGATGGCCTGCTTGATCGCGTGGAACAGCCGCTTCTCGCCGCGCCCCATGATGACATCGGTTTCCGACAGGTCGGTGGTCATGCCGATCTTGTACAGCGTCACACCGCTTGAGCGCGTGCCACGGTTGTCCCACGAGGAGCCGGCGCAGGCAATCGGGCCGTGCACAATGTGGGCAACGTCGGCAATCGGCAGCAGCGCAATCTGCGCGCCGTCGAAGGAGCAGCCGCCGGCCGTCGCGCCCGGCTTTGGTTTGGCGCAACCGGATTTTTCCTTGGTGTTATGGGTGCAGGCCGGCTCGTCGAGCAGGGCCTGGATTTCGCTGGCTTTCATGCGGTTCTCCAGAGGTTTGGATAGCAATGAGCAAGACGGATGCCATATTTAACTTATTGTTTTATATCGAAAATCGTCCTGTGGCGAATGTCGCAAAGACGACAATGGGCGCTGCGGGGAATGAAAAAAGGCGGCAAGCGCCGCCTTTTGGATTTTTCGACCGGTTTTGCCGGTTGACCGCAGCAGTCGCTATTGAGCAGGAGCTGGTGCAGTGGCCGGAGTTTCAACGGTGACCGGTGCGGCAACCTTCTTGTGCGGCGGTGATGGGTTCCAGCCGATCAGGACAAGCATGACGAAGAAGCCAGCAACGTAGGCCAGGGCAACGTGCCAGCCGTGGCGGATCCAGTTGACCGCTGATCTGGCTTCCGGATACATATTGGAGAGCGCAACACCGGCGGAAGAGCCAAACCATAGCATCGAACCGCCAAAGCCGACGGCGTAAGCGAGGACGCCCCAGTCGAAGCCACCTTGACGCAGCGCCAGCGCGGTTAGCGGAATGTTGTCGAAAACCGCTGAAACAAAGCCGAGAGTGAAAGCCGATTGCCATGAGGCCAGCGGCAGTGCTTCAACCGGCATCATCGAGGCGCAGAGCACCAGCGAGAGCAGAAAGATCGAACCCTTGATAGTTTCCGGCATCAACTCCCAGTCGTGGCGACGAACCGGGATAGTCAGAATGATCGCCACCCAGACGGCAACGCCGATGAAGGGAAAGTGATCAGCCAGTTCAGGGAATTTCACATTGACGGTGATATTGGTGCCCATCGCGAGTACAAGCATGGTCGCAACGATGAAAATGCGGCCCCAATCTACCTTGGTGTGTGCATGCGCGTTTTTGATAATCGGTGAGTAGGCATGCTGCTGCTTGGCGCCGAAATAGGCGACGATGAGCAGCGCGACACCTGCGGCGACGTAGGCATGGAGAACCTCGGTCGGGCTGATGCCATCGATCCACATCATCGTGGTAGTCGTATCACCGAGCACAGAACCGGCGCCGCCGGCATTGGAGGCGGCGACAATGGCGGCGAGAAAGCCGACGTGCACCTTGCCCTTGAACAACTGGTGAGCCATGGCGCCGCCGATCAGTGCGGCAGCAATGTTGTCGAGGAAGCTGGAGAGCACGAAAACCATGATCAGCATGACAAAGCCGCCCTTCCAGTCATTCGGCAGGTACTTGGGCAGGATGACTGGCACGTGGCTCTTTTCAAAGTGCCGGGCGAGTAGCGCAAAGCCGGTCAGCAGACAGAAAAGATTAGCGATAACGACCCATTCGTGGCCGAAATGGCCGAACAAGCCAGCGATTCCGGGGCCGGTCTTGAAGCCGGTGAACATGATCTTGTAAATGCTGATGCTTGCCAGGCCAGTCAACGCGACATATAGCGTGTAGTGGTGAAAGAGCGCGACACCAAGCAGGGTCAGACCGAAGAGGATGAAGTCCACCGGGATGCCGCCCAGCGTCGGCAAATCACCGGCGGCAAAGGCGGAAGCAGGCAGCAAGGCAAGCAGGGCGAGCAATCGGTACATGGCTGTTCTCAAGGTTATTAAATAATTTTGGTGGCGCATTTTACCCGCCCGCTAGCGGTGCCGGCGAGGTGTTTACCCGCAGGGCTAGTCGTCTTCGCCGATGTCTTTACGCGGCACGGTTTCCGGGTCGGCGATGATGGCGCGATAGATTTCGACGCGATCACCGGGCTTGAGCGCGGCGTCGAGTTTGACCAGACGCCCGAAGACGCCGACTTTCTGGGCGCCGAGGTCGATATGTGGAAACTGCTTGAGAATTCCCGAGCGTTCGATGGCTTGGCTGACGGTCGACTCGTCAGGGACTTCGATATTCAGCCAGATTTGCTGGCCGGGTTCGGAATAGGCGACGCCGATTTGCATTGGTATCTCCTCAGGCGGTCTTCGCTTCGGCTGGCAGCGTTGCGCGTTCGCTGATCCGCTTTTCCATGACCCGCTTGCCGGCCAGCAAAAAACCGAGAATCGCAAAGCCACCCGGTGGCAGGATCATCAGCAGCGCCCCGCCGTAGCCGGGTAATTTCATTTCAAGGAAGGCGAAGGAGGGGCCGAGCAGGTTGGATGCCTGCGCGAACAGCGTGCCGGAGCCGAGAAATTCGCGGATCAGGCCGATCAGGGTCAGGGCGCCGGTGAAGCCGAGACCCATCGCCAGCCCATCGACCGCCGAGGCGACGACGCCATTCTTGACGGCAAAGGCTTCGGCGCGCCCAAGAATGGCGCAATTGACGACGATCAGTGCGATAAACAACCCGAGTACCTTGTACATTTCGTGCAGCCAGGCATTCATCGCCATATCGACAATAGTGACCAGGGTCGCAATCAGCACGACAAAAACCGGAATCCGCACCTGTGAGCTGACGGTGTGACGGATCATCGAAACCAGTACGTTGGAAACGACCAACACCGCGGTCGACGCCAGCCCCATGCCGAGGCCGTTGGTGCCGCTGGTGGTGACCGCCATCGCTGGGCACAGTGCGAGCATTTGCGAGAAAACCACATTGTTTTCCCAGAGTCCGTCTTTCATGATGCTGCCGTAGTTTTCGCTCATGGCTTTTCTCCGAGAATTTCCTTGCGATGCGCGGCGTAGAAATCAAGCCCGCCCTTGACCGCCTTGACGACGGCGCGCGGCGTGATGGTGGCGCCGGCAAACTGGTCAAAAACGCCGCTGTCTTTCTTGACGCCCCATTTCTCTGGTGTCGGATCAGTCAGCGATTTGCCATCGAAACTCTTGATCCAGGCGTCCTTCTTGATCTCGATCTTGTCGCCAAGGCCGGGCGTTTCAGCGTGCTTGAGGACGCGCACGCCGAGCGTTTTACCCTCGCTATCGACCGCCATCAGCACCTGAATGTCGGCCGCGTAGCCACGCTCGGCAACCTTGAAGAGCGCCGCGGTGACGACGCCATCCTTGCGGGCGCGGTAGATGGTGATGGATTTGCCCTTGTTTTCGAGGTCGACCGTATCTTTCAGGAAATCGTTGTCGGCCATGCCGGTCGGTAGCACTTCCGACAGCGAGTCACGCAAATCCTTGGCTTCGGCGGCGGCGATCGCTTCACTGGTGGCGCTTGAGGCGAGCGCCAGCGCGGCACTGGCAAGCAGGGCGAAAATGCCAAGCAGGAGCGGCTGATAGCCGATTTTTTCGCGGATGGCTTCGAGATTCATCAGGCGTTTCCTTCCGGTACGTCCAGTGCCTTACCCTTGCGGTCACGCCCGAGGACTCGCGGTTTGACAAAACGATCGATCACCGGCGTCAGCGCGTTCATCAGCAAGACGGCGAAGGCCATGCCCTCCGGGTAGCCGCCGTAAGTGCGGATGACCCAGGTCAGAAAGCCGATGCCGAGGCCAAAGATGATTTGTCCGCTGCCGGTGTTCGGCGAGGTGACGTAATCGGTCGCGATAAAGAAGGCACCGAGCATCGCCGCGCCCGAAAGCAGGTGGGCGGAGGCGCTCAGGTAATGGCCGGGATCAACGGCATGGCCAATCGCGGCGGGTAGCGCAATGCCGGCGAGTACCGCAAACGGCGTGTGCCAGGTGATGACGCCGGTCGCTAGCAGGTAGATGCCGCCACCGAGAATCAGTAACGAAGCCGATTCGCCAAAACTGCCGGAACGCGCGCCGATCCACGAGAGCACCGGGGCCTGATCGCCGGCCAGTGAATGCAGCAAGTCAATGCCGCGTGACAGTTCTGTCTTGGTGTAGCCGAGAATCGAGGCACTGGCCATCGCGTCCGGCTGCGGCAGGCTGGTCAGGAAGATACGCAGGCCGTCGATAAAGTCGGGGGCGGCCAGTGAAGTCAGCGGTAGCGGATAAACCCACTGCGTCAGCGGCAGCGGGAAGGAAACCAGCAAGGCGACGCGGGCGACCATCGCCGGGTTAAAGACGTTTTGCCCGACGCCACCAAAAACCTGCTTGCCAATGACGATGGCGATGAAGCCGCCAAGTATTGCCACCCACCACGGCGCCCAAGGCGGCAGGGTCATCGCCAGCAACCAGCCGGTGAGCAGCGCCGAGCCGTCGAACAAGGTGCGCTTGATCTGGGTGACGCCCATCATTTTCAGAGATAGCGCTTCGAAAGCGAGGCAGGAGAGGATGGTCAGCAGCCACAGGAAAAACGAGGGCCAGCCGAAAAGCCAGAAGCCGTAGAGCGTTGCCGGGACGAGGGCGACCTGGACGCGGAGCATGGTGCGCGAGACCGAATTGCCGCCGTGCGCGTGTGGCGAGGCGACGGGCTGGGCGGTCAGGGTGGCCGGGGTCATGCGGGGGCTCCTTGTGGGTGGTGCTTAAGTGCTGGGGCTGGGGGCTTCGATTGGCTGGGGGTTCCGCCTGGCGGGCGGGCGTACTTTCTTTTGCTTCGCCAAAAGAAAGTAGCCAAAGAAAAGGCGACCCCGGGGTCGGCGCCGGCTACGCCGGTCCCTTGCGCTACTCGGCTGTCCGGGCCGCTTGCTAAACTCGCCTGCGGCTCAGACAACGCAAGCGGAAGGCCCCCGGACAGCCTGCGTTGCTCAGCGTCTCCCACGGGGACCCGAAAGGCGTCGCTGCCGAACCGGTGGAAAGTATGTTTTTTACCTGTTTTTTGCCGTTGACCGTAATAAAGCCATGGTTTTACTTCTTTGTTTGAGCCGTCTCGCCGAGACGTTTTTTGGGTCCCCGTGAGAGGCGCTGAGCAACGCAGAAGCGCCGGGGGCAGTCGGCTGGCGTTGTCTGAGCCGCAGGCGAGTTTAGCCAGCCGCGCCCTGAGCGTTGCGAAGCAACGGGAGGAAGCACTCTTGGGGTGCCCGGCGTTTCGAGTAGCGCAAGGAACCCGCAGGGCGCCGACCCCGGGGTCGCCTTCTTTTTGCTTACTTTTTCTTGGCGAAGCAAGAAAAAGTGAGACGCCCCGCAGGGCGGAACCCCTAGCCAAAAAGAGCGCCACACTCATACCGACTCCTGAACCACAGCAGCCGTAGCCGCAGCCTTCAAAGCCGCAGCCGCCTCCCGCTCAGCCTTGCGCTTAGCCGCCGCCTCAACCTTCTCCCGCGCTTCCCGCGCCAACCGTTCCTGGCGCTGCAAAGCCAATTTTTTCGTCGCATCGCCCCGCAGCTTGGCGCGATCCTGCGCCGCCAACTCACCCTTGGCATGCACAAAATACTGAACCAGCGGAATTTTCGACGGGCAGACGTAGGCGCAACAACCGCAAGCAATGCAGTCCTTCAACCCAAGATCAATCGCTTCGCTGTAGGCTTCGTTGCGGATGCGCGAACTCATTTCGAGCGGTAGCAGCCCCATCGGACAAGCCTTGACGCACGAACCGCAGCGAATGCACGGATTCGGCTCCTGCTCGGCGACCTCGACCGTGTCGAAAGCGAGAATCCCGCTGGTGCCCTTGACCACCGGCACGCGCCAGTGCGGAATCTGCATACCCATCATTGGGCCGCCCATGACGCGGCGGGCGAGGCCGAGGCCGTCGCCCTTGAGGCCGCCGGCGAAAGCAATCACTTCCTCGGCCAGGGTGCCGACGCGCACCTCGATATTGCCGGGTTGGCTGGCGCAATTGCCGTTGACCGTGACCAGCCTTGAAATCAGCGGCTTGCCCTCGCGCACCGCGCTGCGCAGGGCGAGTGCGGTGCCGACGTTATGAACCACCACACCAATATCGGCCGGGCGACCGTCAGCCGGGACTTCGATCCCGGTCAACACCTGAATCAGCTGCTTTTCCGAACCCATCGGGTAACGCGCCGGCACCGCGCGGATTCGAATTTGCTCGAAGGCGGCCGCCGCGGCGCTCATGGCGGTGATTGCTTCCGGCTTGTTGTCCTCAATGCCGACCAGTGCGATTTTGGCGCCGGTCGCGTGCAGCATGATGCGGATGCCATCGACGATGCCGGCGGCCTGGTCACGCATCAGGCGGTCGTCGCAGGAGAGATAGGGTTCGCACTCGCCGCCGTTCATCACCAGCGTCGTCACTTTGGCGCGCGAGGCGCCGATCAGCTTGACCGCCGACGGGAAGGCGGCGCCACCGAGGCCAACGACGCCGGCCGCCGCAACCCGCTTGCCAATTTCGGCGGCGGGCAGGGCAAAGGGATCGTCGCAACCATGTAGTTCGACCCATTCATCAAGGCCATCGGCTTCAAGAATGATTGCCGGCAGGGTTAGCCCGGAGGGGTGCGGGGCGGTGATTTCGGTGACGGCGGTAATCGTTCCGGAAGTCGGCGCATGAATCGGTGCCGAAACCATGCCTTGGGCTTCGGCGATCAGTTCGCCTTTTTTGACCTTCTGGCCGACCAGCACCACCGGCCGCGCCGGGCCGCCGAGATGCTGCTGCAGCGGCAGATAGAGTTTGGCCGGCACCGGCATGACGCGCACTGCCTGATCGGCCGCCGGGCGCTTGTGGTCATCCGGATGGACGCCCCAGTCATCGGCAAGCAGGTGTTTGAAAATGTTCATGAATCCCATGATCAATCCTTAAGCAGCCAGCGGCTTGGGCATCACCCAGTGTTGCAGGGTGACCGGCACCGGACGCATGACCAGCGCCTCGGTCGGGCATTTTTCGATACAACTTTCGCAGCCGGTGCAGGCTTCGCGGAAGACGTTATGCACCTGTTTGGCGGCGCCGATGATGGCGTCGGTCGGGCAAACCTTGGAGCAGCGGCAGCAGCCGATGCACAACTCTTCGGCGACCATGGCGATCTTCGGGCCTTCGTTGGACATTGCTGAAAGATCGACGGTCAGACCGAGCTTGGCAGCGATGGCGGTGGCCAGCGCTTTGCCACCCGGCGGGCAGCAGGTTGGCGCCGCCGAACCACTGACAATCGCTTCGGCGGCACCGGAACAACCGGGAAAACCGCATTGCCCGCAGTTGGAGCCGGGCATCATGGCAGTCAGTTCCTCGACCACCGGATTGCCTTCGACCTGCAAGAATTTGTTGGCAACACCGAGGATGATGCCTAGTGCGGCACCGAGGATGGTCAGGCTAATGATGGCGGCAATCATTTCTTGCTCCCTTTAAACATTGAGGCCCGAGAAGCCCATGAAGGCGAGGGCGAGCAGGCTGATTGTGACGAAAGAGATCGGTGCGCCGGCGAAGGCGGCCGGCACCCGGGCGAGGGCAATGCGTTCACGCAGGCCGGCAAAAATCAGCAGCACAATGGTGAAGCCAAGTGCCGAACCGAAACCGTAGAGCAGGCTCTTGAAGAGGCTGAATTCCTGCTGCACGTTAAGCAGTGCAACGCCAAGTACCGCGCAGTTGGTGGTGATCAGCGGCAGGTAGATGCCGAGCGACTGGTAGAGGCCGGGACTGGCCTTCTTGATGAACATCTCGGTAAATTGGACAACGGCGGCGATAACCAGAATGAAGGTCAGGATGCGTAGGTAACCCAGGCCAAGCGGCTGCAACATCCAGTTATCGAGCATCCACGAGGCGCCGGCCGCCAGGGTGATGACGAAGGTTGTCGCCAGCCCCATGCCGAGGGCGCTGTCCACGCTCTTCGAGACGCCCATCACCGGGCAGAGGCCGAGGAACTTGATCAGCACCACGTTGTTGACCAGCGCGGTGGATAGCAGCAGTAGGAGAAATTCGCTCATGGTTGTCGGGTTCCGGGTTTTTCCAAACCAATCACTGCACAAGCCGTGCCAAGAGTTTCTATATTCAAGAACCCAATAGCGATGCGCTTCTCGGGCTGCGTGCACCAAACGTGGGCATTTTGTTGTCGCAAACCCGACAAGGAGTTCGTCGTGTTTCTCGCGAAAGCTTTGCTGTTTGGGCGTTTAGAGCTTTTGCTGCGTTGCGGCATAAAACCTGCTTGCCACAAGAAAACCCCAAACCATCTGGAGGCCTTTATGTCGGCTGCACCACTTGCCGAGTCTTGTTCAAATGCTTTGCTGGAAGCGCTGCTGCCAGCAGAAGCCTACCGCCAGGCAGTTGATCAGGCTGATCTGGCGATTTCGATTACCGATCCCAAAGCGCGGATCCTCTTTGCCAACGAGGCTTTCAGCCGGGTCACCGGCTATGGGGTTCAGGAAATCATTGGCCAGAACGAGTCGGTACTTTCCAATAGCTCCACCCCTGATCCGCTCTATCAGACCATGTGGGGCGAACTGGCTGCACAGCGCCCGTGGTCCGGACGCTTGCTCAACCGGCGCAAGAATGGCGAGGTTTATCTCGCCGAGGTGAGTATTACGCCAGTGATTGATGCCAACGGGAAAACCACCCATTTTCTAGGTATGCATCGCGATGTCACTGAATTGCATCGCCTTGAACGGGTGGTTAGCAACCAGAAGCAACTGATCGAAACAGTTATTGATGCCGCACCCGTCGCCTTTGCGCTGCTTGATCCGTCTGGCCGGGTGATACTCGACAATCAGGAATACAAAAAACTGGTGACGGACCTGCGCGTCAAGGAGCCGGCACATCATCTGCTCGATAGCCTGGTTCCGATCTGGCGTCAGGCACTGGCTACCCATCCCGACGATTGCACCTTTGTCAGCCGTGAATCGCGGGTCGATCGTCAGGCCGGGCGCGCCCGCTGGTTGTCGGTGACTTCTTCACGGATCGATATTCACAACGACTGTGCCGGCAGCTATTTTTGCGCCAACGGTCAACCTGGCTTATTGCTTGTTATTGCCGATATCACCGGCCTGCGCGATGAGCAGGAGCGCACCCGTGGTGCCGTGCTGCAGGCTGGTCTGGCTGAAGAGGAACGCACTGCAGCGATCCGTGAGGGGTTATCGGCAGCGATCTTCCGTCTTGAGGAGCCGATGAACGTCATGGCTTCGGCGGTGAACCTTTTGCAACGCCGTGACCCGGCGGCGGCAGATGTTCTGCAGCAGGCATTGTCGGCCAGTCGCGACCATCTGGAAGCCTTGCGCCAGGTGATCCCGGCCAGCCCGCAGGAGATTCTGGTTTCGGTGAATTTGAACGAGATTTTGCGCGATGTGCTGGAAGTCAGTACGCGCCGTCTGCTCGCCGCCGGCATTGTCGTAGATTGGCAGCCGGTGCCAATGCTGCCGGCGATGCCCGGGCGGCCTTTCCAGCTACGCATGCTGTTCAAGGCGTTGGTCGATAACGCGATTGAGGCGATGAATATCAAGGGCTGGAAGCGGCGCGAACTGGTTTTGAGTAGTGAAGTTAAGAACGGCTGCATTCTGATTAGCGTCGTCGACAGTGGTCCGGGCATTCCCGATCAATGGCGCTACAAGGCTTTTGAGCCGTTTTTTACGGCTAAGGGCGGCAGTGGCCGTCACCTTGGCACCGGCTTGTCGCGTGCCCAGCAGGTGGTCGCCGACCACGGCGGCATGATTGATCTTGAAGAAAGCCCGAGCGGCGGTTGCGCGGTGCTCGTCGAGTTCCGCGTAGACGGCGACCCGATCTAGAAAATGGCCACAGAGAACGGCATGCCCGAACACATCATTCTCAGCGCCGACGCGGAATGCCAGCTAACCAGCGGCTTCTGCCGAACGCACGAACTGAACATCCTTCTGCTCTCGGCACTTTATGCGGTCAGCCAGGTGCTTAGTCGCTCGCTGGCCTTCAAGGAGTCGCTGCACGACGTGCTGCGCGTGCTGCATGACGAGGCCGGACTAACGCGCGGACTGATCGGCGTTGTTGATCCGGAGAGTGGCAAACTCAATGTTCACACCATCTACAACCCGGACGGCCCGGATCAGGATGACGGCCAATATGGTCCCGGTGAGGGCATCATCGGCCTCGTCCTCGAGAAACCGCGCACCATCAAGTTGGCGCGGGTTGCCGACGAGCCGCGCTTTCTCAACCGGCAAGGCCTGTATCAGCCGGAACTGCCCTTCATTGCTGTGCCGATCAAGGTCGGTGGCAATTTGCAAGGCGTCCTTGCGGTGCAGCCGGAAGCCGAAGAAGACGGCTTGCTGGACGAGCGTGCGCAGTTTGTCGAGATGGTTGCCAACCTGATCGGCCAAAGTCTGCGCCTCTCGCTTGAGGTGGCGCAGGAAAAGTCGAACCTGCTCGAAGAGCGTGATTTGCTGCGTCGCACGGTTCGTCATCAGTTTGGATTTGATAGCATGGTTGGTCGCTCGGCAGTCATGCGCCGGGTTTTCGATCAGGCGCGGCTGGTCGCCAAGTGGAACACGACGGTGCTGATTCGCGGCGAAACCGGCACCGGCAAGGAGTTGATCGCCAATGCTATCCACTACAACTCGCCGCGTGCGCGTAATGCGATGGTCAAGCTCAACTGCGCCGCCTTGCCGGAGAACCTGCTCGAGTCCGAACTCTTTGGCCACGAGCGCGGTGCCTTTACCGGCGCTGTGGAGTCGCGCAAGGGACGTTTCGAACAGGCGCATGGCGGCACGCTGTTTCTCGATGAAATCGGCGATGTGTCGGCGCCGTTTCAGGCCAAGTTGCTACGTATTTTGCAGGAGGGCGAGTTTGAGCGCGTCGGTGGCAGCAAGACGATCAAGGTCGATGTGCGGATCATTGCCGCGACCCATCGTGATCTTGAAACCGCCGTTGATATGGGCGATTTTCGTGAGGATTTGTTCTACCGCCTGAACGTGATGCCGATCTTTCTGCCACCGCTGCGCGAGCGGATTGAAGATATTCCTGAAATTGCCCGTCATCTGCTGACCAAAATCGGCAACGACCAGAAGCGCAAGCTGAGTCTCTCCGATATGGCGCAACGGCGCCTGGCCAATCATCAATGGCCGGGTAACGTGCGTGAACTGGAGAACTGTCTGGAGCGGGCGGCGGTGTTGTCGGAGGAAGGAAAGATTGATGTCGATTTGATCCGCTTCCCGAGCGCCCGCGAGCGCCAGCCTGTGCGTCCGCAACGTCTGGCGCCGCAGGAGACGGTGGCGCGGCCTTTTCCAGCGAATGCTGACCCCCGGGAGGGCTTCCTTCGGGGCGCGGTCAACCCGGTTTTTAGCCCGATTTCTGATCTCGATGTCGACGACCCGAATCTCTCGGAAAAGGAGCGCGTCATCGCAGCTCTTGAGCAGGCCGGCTGGGTTCAGGCCAAGGCTGCACGCATTCTCGGCATGACGCCACGGCAAATCGCCTACCGGATCCAAACTCTCAATATTGAAGTCAAGCAGTTTTAAAAACCTTAGCCGGAGCAACAGCGGTATGTCCCCAAACCAAAATTTCCAATGCCTGCCAGCCAGCGCAGCTGCCGCCCTGATTCTCTCAGAGGACAAGCCCGTCGTATTTGATGTGCGTGATGTGCTCGACTACCGTCAGGGGCATATTTCCGATGCCGCTCACCTGGTCGAGAGCCGCTTGATGGCCTGGTTTTCAAAACTGGCGAAAGATCAGGCGATCATTATTTACTGCTACCGGGGCAATGCGAGCCGGATGTTTGCTCAGATGTTTGCAGATTTTCGCTTTACCCGCGTTTTCAGCGTTGATGGCGGCTATCAGTCGCTGTCCGCGGCCATGTCTGAAAACCAGGCATGACCGCGGTTGTCGCGAATTACTAATTGCTGTTGGGAAAACTCAGTTTTTCGGTCTCGGAATCAGGCTGCGATAGGCATGCCATGACGCATGGCCGGCTATTGGGGCGGTGTATATCAGTGCCAGAAAGCCGGTCGAAAAGCCAATGCCGATCAGAAAAACCAGAAGTGCAGCCCAGACGATCATAACCAGCGGGTTTTTGGCAACTACCGCGAGGCTGAGAAGCATGGCACTGATCGCATCTTTACCTTGATCAAACATTAACGGCACGGCAATGATGCTGACTGCGAAAATAAAGCTGGCAAACAGTCCACCAACAAGCATGTAAGTTATGACGAACTGGACATTGTTGAACGACAACAATTCACCGATGAAGGCATCTGCAGTGGGTGGCCCGGAATCATAAAGAACCGCAAAGATGACCAGGGATGCGCGAGCCCAGATCAGAGTCAGGACGCCAATGACCAAGGCGAAAAGACCGAGGTTAGACATATTGCCGCGCCAGCTGGTGAGCGTTGGCAGCAAATGCGGCTCCTCGCCGCGCTCGCGTTGCCTCGACAAAGCATATAAACCAATCATCAGTAGCGGGCCACCGAGCATGAAAGCGCCGGTTGCACCGAGTGTTAACCAGTAAGCGCTGCCATAGAAGAAGGCGATCGTCCACCCCGCCAGGGCAAAAGCAACGCCATAAAAAATGCTGGAAAACTGGCAGCGCAATAAATCACGAAATCCATCCCTAACCCATGAAAATGGTGCGAGCAAGCCAACTTTGTTGACCTCGGCGCATTGTTGGAACAAATCTGGTGGAGTGACTGCCATGGTGTCTGTTTTTTCGCTCATAAAACCTCCGTTATGCTCTAAGCGTTTTCGGTTGCCAGAAAAATTGTAGAACCGATTTTATTTTGTGTATGACAATCCATAGACAAAAATAGTTTCATCGGTAGCGGAATTTTTTAGCTGGTTTTGTCGGAGTCGACACTTTTTGCGCTCAATGGCTGACGCAAGCCTGGCTGTCTAAATCGATTTGTCGCATTTGCGACAAAGAAAAAACTGGTAACTATCTGAATTAACGTAATTATGTCCTGGCACTCCCCTTGCAATAGATTAGCTATCGACAAGGAGAGCTTCATGCCAAAACCCAAGAAACATCTACTCGTTTGCGTTCAGGGTCGCCCCGCCGGTCATCCTCGCAGCTCATGTCAGGATAAAGGCTGTGGCGCCGTCTGGCAGAGCTTTTCCGACGAATTCACGGCACGCAACCTGTGGTCATCCGGCTTTCAACTGACCAACACCGGCTGCCTCGGCCCCTGCCATCTCGGGCCGACCGTGCTGGTTTATCCGGAAGGCATCATGTACACCGGCGTCAAGCCGGAGGACGTCGGCGTCATCATCGACGAGCACCTGATGTTTGATCAACCGGTCGAGCGCCTGCTGGCGCCGGCTGATGTCTGGGCCTGAGATCATGGACAACATCCAGTACAAGATTGGCGACATGGTCTTCGCCGCTGAAGACATCCTCAACGATGGTGGCATGCCAGGTATCGATCAGGAGGACGGCCTGATCGCCGTGGCTGGTTCACGGGGTGTCGTCGTGCATTTTGGTGTTGCCGAAATGGACGAGACGCAGGAAATCTATCTGGTGCAATTTGAAAACGGCCCGGACGGCAGCCTCGGGGCGCCGGTCGGCTGTTTGCCGGAGGAGTTAACCCAAGATGTCACGGTCGACGCCTGAAACATGGCAAAAATCGGCATTTTCTTCGGTACCGACACTGGCCGCACCAGGCTGATTGCCAAACAGATCGCCAAAAAACTCGGTGATCTGGCTGATGTTCCGGTCAATATCGGGCGCACGACGCTGGTTGATTTTCTCGCCTACGATGCGCTGATCGTTGGCTCGCCAACGCTCGGTGACGGCGAGCTGCCCGGTGAATCAACCGGCCTCAGTCAGCCCAGTTGGGAGGAGTTCCTGCCGCAACTGGCCGCTGTTGATCTCAGCGGCAAACGCATTGCCATCTACGGGCTTGGCGATCAGAAAAAGTATCCGGATGAATTCGTCGACGCCATCGGCATTCTGCATAATGTCTTTGCTGACAGCGGGGCGACGATGCTCGGCCGCTGGCCGAGTGCCGGCTACGAATTCAAGGCTTCGCGGGCGCTCGATGGTGACGAGTTTCTCGGCCTCGCACTCGATCAGCACCTGCAGCCCATCCTTACCGAAGAACGCATTGATGCCTGGCTAACGCAAATCAAACCGGAGCTGCTGCGATGAATAGTAATCCTTGGGCTGCCCCCAAATGTCGAGAAATCCGCCGCGTGCTTGTCTCCCTCGATGAGCGCATTGCCCGGGCTTGCGAACTGGTGCCGGACGAGGGTGGCGATCCGCAGATCGTCACCCTGCGCCACACCGAACTCGACAAATTGCGCGCCCACGTCTATCTGCATGGTCAGCGTAGCGGCACTTACGGAATTTTCTACGAATACCCCTACCCGGTGCCCGGTATTCTGGAGAGCGAAGAAAACCTGCCGCTGCCAAGTCTGCTGGCCAGTCTGGCGCTCCATTTCGACGCCTGAGGGGGAGTGCGCGGCTTCGAGAGCGCTGCCGGTTTTGGCGTGCGTCAAAGAGCTTCGTTGCAAAGCATCCCTCAGTTTCGCTACCATCCGCCCCGAGAGCCGCATTTGGCAGTCAATAGAGGCAAGCATGAGTTCTCCCTCAACCCTGAAAATTGGCGCTGTCGTTCGTTGCGATGGCGACGACGTCGATTCCCTGGTCAGCGAATTCGCCAGATCGTTGATTGAACGCGGCTGGCGTGTCCGTGGGCTGCTTCAGGAAATGCAACAGGAAGTCGATGGCTGCGTGGTTTCACTGCATGATCTCGATAGCGGCCAGACTCGCCGGATCACACAAAGTCTCGGTACTCACTCGACATCGTGTTGTGTCGACCCGAAGGCGATTGCCGATGTCAGCGCGGTACTGCGGAAAATCATTGCCGAGGGGGCCGACCTCGCGATTTTCAATCGGTTTTCCAAGCTGGAAGCGGACGGTAGTGGATTTCACTCCGAAATGCTGGCGCTGATGGCGGAAGGGATTCCCAGTCTGACCATTGTCCCGGAAAAGCACTTTGCCGCCTGGCAAGAATTTACCGGTGGCCTGGCGAGCGAACTGATAGCGACTCGCGAATCATTGGAGTCTTGGTTTGCCGCAAGCGCTCTTGCTTCCGGCAAGAAATAAAGGCGGCCCGCAGCTGCCTGAATAAATGCTGACTGTTCAAGCCGGTATGCCAAGAACCACATGGCTGGCCTTGATTAGTGCTGAGGCGGCGCTACCTTCTTTAAGGCCCATTTCCATCACTGCTTCGTTGGTGACAACAGCGAAAACTGTTGTTCCGCCGGGCAGGGCAAGCGAAACTTCAGTGTTGACCGCACCCTTCTGAATCTTGCTGACCGTGCCGGCCAGTTGATTGCGGGCCGAGAATTTCACATTGGCCGGGCCGGTGAGCAGGATCACCCAGGGCGCCTTGACGTAAGCGACGGCTTCTTTGCCAATTGCCAAGCCGAGTGAATTGACACTGCCTTCTGTAACGATTGCGACAATTTTGTCGCCGCCGGGCAGGCTGAGTTGGACTTCGGCATTGACCGCGCCGTTGGTCAGGGCGCTGATCGTTCCCTTGAATACATTGCGTGCGCTGATGTTCATGCTGTTCTCCTTGAACGCTTAGTGGTGCTGGCCCGGTTTTCGCTATATACAAAACGTACTAACGAATCTTTGTCGGGTTGCCCACACTGTAAGGCCAGGCGTTTAAGCCAATCAAATATAGCGCTTGGGTTATTTTGAACTATTTGCAGTTGAAAGACCTGAGTTATAGTCAGCGCTATATAAAATTTAATATTGCGAAATCATGGATACCATTCTGCACCGCCTGCGTGGCAAACTGGAAGTTGATACCGAGTTCGGCAGCTTTCTCGGTGATACGCGGATCAAGTTACTCGAGGCCATTGACCAGCACGGCTCGATCTCACAAGCAGCAAAAGCCGTGCCGATTTCCTACAAGGCGGCATGGGATGCCGTCGATGCCATGAATAATCTGGCCGATCAGGCGCTGGTGGTTCGCTCGACCGGCGGCAAGAACGGCGGTGGCACGCAGCTCACCGAACACGGGCGCAAGACAATTGCGCTGTATCGGGCGCTCGAGGCCGAATACCAGTTGGCGCTGGATCGCTTGATGGCCAGCATGAACGACGGTGAAGCCAGCGATTTCAAGCAATTCAGCCAGTTGCTCAAGCGCATGTCGATGAAAACCAGCGCCCGCAACCAGTTTGCCGGCCACATCGTCGCTTTGCGCGAGGGGCATGTCGATTTCGAGGTGCGCCTAAAGCTTGATGACGAAAATGAGATCGTCGCCGTGATTACCGGTGATTCGGCTGAAAGCCTTGGTTTGAGTATTGGTATGGAAATCAGCGCGCTGGTCAAGTCATCGTCGGTACTGCTGCTCAATGACCCGACGGTCAAAACCAGTGCGCGCAACCATTTATGGGGCGAAATAACCCGCATCCACGACGGCCCGGTCAACTCGGAAATAACGCTGGCTTTGAAGAGTGGCAAGTCGGTTTGCGCCGTCGTTACCCACGACAGCGTCGAGCGACTCGGGCTGGTCGTCGGCGAACAGGCCTGTGCTGTCTTCAAGGCTTCGGCTGTCATTCTTTGCAAGTACGCCTGAAACCCAACCCCAGGAGAATCACCATGCAGCGCCTGTCCGCCCTGATCGTCTCTCTGCTCGCTGCTGCCGGCCTGCACGCCTCTGAAGTTCGGGTCGCCGTCGCCGCCAACTTCACCGCACCGATGCAGCAGATCGCTGCCGATTTCGAGAAAAATAGCGGCCATGTCGCCAAGCTTTCCTTTGGTGCTACCGGCAAGTTCTATGCGCAGATCGTCAATGGTGCGCCATTCGAGCTCCTCCTCGCCGCCGACGACACAACGCCGGACAAGCTGGAAAAGGAAGGTCATACGGTCGCCGGCAGCCGTTTCACCTACGCCGTCGGTACCCTGATTCTCTGGTCGTCGAAGCCCGATTTTGTAGATGGCAAGGGTGAGGTCCTGAAGAGCGGCAAGTTCAATAAGCTCTCCATCGCCAACCCGAAAACCGCCCCCTATGGCGCGGCGGCAGTCGAAACGCTGAAAAAGCTGAATCTGCTGGCAGCCGTGCAACCAAAATTTGTCCAGGGCGAGAACATTTCGCAAACCCTGCAATTCGTTTCCACCGGCAACGCCGACCTCGGTTTCGTCGCGATGTCGCAGGTATTCAAGGATGGCAAGTTGAGCAGTGGTTCGGCCTGGATCATTCCCGGCGAATTCCACGAGCCGATTTATCAGGATGCCGTCATTCTCGCCAAAGGCAAGGACAGCGCGGCTGCTGCCGCCCTGCTCGCTTACCTGAAGAGCGACAAGGCGAGGGCTGTGATCAAGTCCTTCGGTTACGATCTCCGCTAACTCAATTCAGGCCGCGCACCATGCTTACCGACAGTGACCTGCAAGCTATCTGGCTGACCATTCGCCTGGCTGGAATCACCACGCTGATTCTGTTCCTGATCGGCACGCCGATCGCCTGGTGGCTGGCCCGCACCCGCTCGTGGTGGAAGGGCCCTTTGGGTGCCGTCGTCGCCCTGCCGCTGGTGCTGCCACCGTCGGTGCTTGGCTTCTACCTGTTGCTGGCCATGGGGCCAAACGGCCCGGTCGGGCAATTTACCCAATCGCTTGGTCTGGGTACGCTACCTTTCACTTTCTGGGGTCTGGTCGTTGCCTCGGTGTTCTATTCAGTCCCGTTCATGGTGCAGCCCCTGCAGAACGCTTTCGAAGCAATCGGCGATCGGCCGCTGGAAGTCGCCGCGACCCTGCGCGCCTCGCCGCTCGACACCTTCTTCTCTGTCGTCTTACCACTGGCCAGACCGGGCTTCATTACCGCCGGCATCCTGACCTTTGCCCACACCGTTGGCGAATTCGGCGTCGTGCTGATGATCGGCGGCAACATCCCGGGCGTCACCCGCGTTGCCTCGGTGCAGATTTACGATCATGTGGAGGCCATGGAGTATGGCGATGCTCACCGACTGTCGGCGGTCATGCTTGCTTTCTCCTTCGCTGTCCTGCTGACCATGTACATGCGGCGTAGCAACCTGCGCCGGGAGGCCTGAGATGGACTCGATAGAAGCCCGCTTCAAGCTCGACTGGCCCGGCTTCACGCTCGATGTCGACCTCGCCCTGCCTGGCCGTGGCGTCACCGCGCTATTCGGCCATTCCGGCTCGGGCAAAACCACCCTGCTACGCTGTCTGGCCGGGCTGGAGCGCGCCTCCCACGGTCGACTGGAATTCAAGGGAAAAATCTGGCAGGACGAAAAAACCTGGCTGCCCACCCATCAGCGGCCGATTGGTTATGTCTTTCAGGAAGCCAGCCTATTCGCCCATCTCAATGTCCTCGGCAACCTCAATTTCGGCCTCAAACGCAGCACCACGGCGCAGCGCGTCGGGCTTGAGCAAGCTATCGAACTGCTCGGCATCGGCCACCTGCTAGCCCGCAAGCCGGACACGCTGTCCGGTGGTGAGCGCCAGCGCGTCGGCATCGCGCGGGCGCTGGCCGTCGGCCCGGAAATCCTGCTGATGGACGAACCGCTGGCGGCACTCGATCTCAAGCGCAAGCAGGAAATCCTGCCCTATCTCGAACGTCTGCACGACGAGCTGGCGATTCCGGTCATTTACGTTAGCCATTCGCCAGACGAAGTTGCTCGTCTGGCCGATCATCTCGTTGTCATGGATGACGGCCGCGTTGTTGCCGACGGTTCGTTGGTCGCAACGCTGGCCCGCCTCGACCTGCCGATCCGGCTCGGCGAGGACGTCGGTGTCGTGCTCGACGCGACGGTCGGTGAGCTTGAAAAGGAATGGCATCTGGCCCGCGTCGATTTCGCCGGCGGCAGCCTATGGACCCGGGATCGTGGCGTGCCGACCGGCAGGCGCGTGCGCGTTCGTGTACTGGCTCGCGATGTCAGCCTGGCCGTCCTCGACCCGGTGCCGAGTAGCATCCAGAACGTGCTCAACGGCACGGTCGAGGCAATCGGTGACGACGATCATCCCGGCCTGCTGCTGGTCCGTGTCCAGGTTGGTGCCACTCTGCTGGTTGCCCGTCTGACCCGCCGTTCGGCCGCCCAGCTCGGCATCGCGCCGGGCCTGCCAGTCAGTGTTCAAATCAAATCCGTAGCCTTGATGGAATGAACAAGCAGCCCGACGCCCTGCCGGTGGCCACGGTCAACCGGATAAAAGGGCAAGTTTTGAAATCCACGTCCACCTTCAGCGTTGTAGCAGGCGGCACAAATTCTGCTAATGCAGAAGACTATGCGCGGGCCGGGGCCGATATTCTGGTCACTTCCGCCCCGTATTTCTCGCCGCCACGCGACGTGGCGGTCACGCTGACAGCCCTGTAAAGACGCCGCTCGCCATGAAAATCGCCATCGCCACCAAGGACTTCGAAACCGTCAGCAGCCATGCGGGGCAAACCCGACAATGGCTGGTATACGACCTGACAGATCACCGTGCCAACCGCTTGCTGCCGGCACCGTCGCGTGTCAATCTGGACAAGGCGCAGGTGCTTCATGTCTTTGAAGACAAGGAGCCGCATCCGCTCGATAGTGTTGATCTGATCGTCGCGGCCAGCGCTGGCGACGGCTTCATTCGGCACATGAAAAAGCGCGGTGCCGAGGTTTTGCTTACCGGCGAAAGCGACCCGGCCCTCGCCATCACCCGCATCCTCGCCGGTGAAGCACTGCCTGATCCGCGCTTCGATATCACGACGGTGCTGTGCAAGTTGCGTGACCTGTTTTCACGGCACTGATTGGTCATTTGCAGGACCTAGCATCGGGGTCGCGCTCTTGCCCTGGCAAAGAAGTACTACGCGACAGGGGGACGAATATCGTGCAAAATTCTCCCCCTCGATACTTCGCAAGTGACAAACGCTGCTTGAATTTTCGCGTTTTGCGCCCTGAAGTGATTCCCAGTAAAGCCTTACGCCATGACCCAAGTGCTTCAATTTAAGTCGGATGCTGTTCTGGAAAATCCGCCGGAAGGTTCGCGTCGCATCATCGACGGGATCGAGCGCGTGCTCTACGATGGTTACTGGATCAAGACCTACCCGGTCCCGGCTGATACGCTGGAAGCCAAGAAGCGCCTGATCGAAGGTCTCACCCGGCGCCTCTTCAACCATACTGAACACGGCCTGAATATTCCCGGTACCCGCCTCGGCGAGGCCAAGGCTGCCCACGAAGCGGAAAGCGATCCGGCGCGCAAGCGGGTAAAGGCAGCGATGCTGGCCGGTGCTTACTTCAATCGCGCCGCCGACATTTTTCGCCGGCTGGTTGAATTGCAGGCCGACGGCATCGAAATTCGTAGTGATGATGCCTTGATGCGTGAATGCGGAAAATGCCTGCTCGATGCCATGGAACTCGGCCGTTTCGTTCTTCACCGCAGCGGCGAGGAGGGCATCGACGAACTCTGGGGCGAGCCTTTCCGGGCATTTTCGATTCCGCTCGAAGATTTCTACGAAAGCCGCTACATCAAGATCGGCCAAACTATGCGCGACATCGACAAGATCGCCAATGCTATGGTCGCCAATTTCACGATCATCCCCGCCTTTGCCGCCATCGAAAGCCCGGTGCGTGACTTTGCCAGCATGGCTAGGATCAAGGCTGAAAACCTGCGCACCGATCACGATATATTCGAAGCCTGGTCGCAACTGGTCACCGCTGCCGAGCGCCTCGCCAATTTCACGCCCGTACCGCAGGCGCCAGAAAGTCGTACCAGCGAATCAGTCGGTCGCCGGGTCGCGGATGGCCTGCTGCTGATCCGACAGGGCCGTGACCTGATCTTTTACATGGCGCGCGCGCGGACGCCAATGCCCAAAAGTACACGCGAATACATCCAGCGCTGCGAGACCTATCTGACGTCAGGTCGCCTCACCATCATTCCGGCGCCCCTGCCCGCCTGATTGCCTTAATTACCTTTCAAATCAAGGCGTCACTATTGTCTGAAGTACGGCAGAAAAGCCGGGCTCGAGATGGCGATTGGTATAATCCCAGCCTTATCCAGATTGGCCAGTCGCATGAATGACGAGAAAAACTACCAAAATAACCCGCTGCACGGGATCAGCTTAAAAACCCTGCTCATCGAAATTGTCGATCACTACGGGTTTGAACTTCTCTTTGCCTATCTCAATATCAACTGTTTCAACAACAACCCGAGTATTGAGTCCGCCGTCAAATTCCTCAAAAAGACGAATTGGGCGCGCGAGAAGGTTGAAGCCTTCTATCTGTATCAGTTCAAAAGCCTGCCCCGCGCTTCTGACGAACAGTTTGAGCTGCCACCCAGAGATCGCATCGTGCCGCCAAACCAAGCGCCGGGGTTGCCCGCCGAACTGAGCCTCGAAGACGCTGATCGACTCAGGGAAAAGCGCAGCACGAAAGCCGCCATGTATGACCAGGAGAAAAGCCAGCGCGGCGGATCAGCCAAGAGATCACCGGCCTACTCAAACACGCCAGCCGGTGATTCAGATCCATGGGCAAAGTGGAGAAAATGAATTCACGGATTTGATACCGGGCTTGGCTTGCGTGATTCGGTAATCACGGAACATCATAATCCGGCGTGATTCAGTCACAGTTGCCGCGCTCAGTAGCCTGAATTGACGATTGCTACGGTCAACGGGGAAAGTGGCTGGCATTTGAAGCAGGCTGAGTGACACAATACAGCGATAAGAGTCATCCAGGTTGGCAGCGCCACGGGTAAGTCTCGGCCAAGACCTACCGGTCGCCTGCTCTCCGAAACCGTCATTCAAAGGTCTGGTTGTCTCTGAAAAGTGCCTGACAAACAAGGCGAACTAGTCAGTTAGCTGCCGCTCATCGGGCCAATAAGGCTCAACGGCAGCTAACTCCACAGGAACCCGTCTCCCAGTTCATTTCACTTTTTCACCTCAGAAAATTTTAGCGTCACCATGGTAGAAGCCTCATTGCCTGAACTGTCGCGGGCAATGACCTGTACCGTAAAGCTGCTCAAGCCCTCCGGTGGCCGGCCGGTGAATCGACCTAACCCCGGTTCAAAGTTCAACCAACTCGGTAGCGGTCCACCATCTGCATTCCGCGCATCCATGGTGACCGAAATCTTTGGATCGGCATGTTTGAACGTATCCTTAGGCAAGGTGAAGCTGAACAACGTCCCGGATGGCACATCCAAACTGCCAAAGGATCGGACACTGATGAAACCTCCTGACCGATTTGCATCACCAGACGCCGAGGCACTTGATGATGAACCAGTGAGCGAAACCTCACCGGCACCAGTCAGCGTTAGTTCGATTGATGTCACCCCATTACCTGGGCCGCTTGATGCATCAGGCTGATTTTTGGCATCGGAACCGGACCCTGTGCTTCCCAATCCGTTCCCGGAATCACCAGCCGGTCTGCTCTGGCCAGACGGCTGACCTGGATCGCCACTTGGGCCGGATGGCTGACCGGGGTCGCCACTCGGTCCAGATGGCTGACCGGGGTCACCGCTTGGGCCAGATGGCTCCGCTGGCACACCACCCGGCCCTCCCGGCACACCGGTCGGAGTCCCTGGGCCGGGGGTTGGATCAGGCACTGGTGTCGGCGTCGGCATGGATGGCACATCTGTCGGCGCTGGCGGTGCCGGTGGAATCGGTGGCGGCAACGGGGGCACCACATTCGGTACCGGGTTGATATTCGCAGTCGTACTGGTATCGGTGATGCTGTAGTTGCCGGCCAGACCGTTAGCGCCATCCGCCAATGCCAGCTTCACGGCCACTGCTTTGCCGATACCGACATTCGGGTCATCGAAGTTGCCAATACCTGACAAACCCAAGGCTTCACCACCAACCAACCCGAGCAGGCTGCCCAAGTTCAGGGTCGCATTGGTCGTCCCGTCATAGGTTTTGTTGGCGGCGGTGGTGCCAACAACGCTCAGCGCTTTCTTTACAAAGCTCACTGAGTTCTGCGCGCTATTTGCTGTCATGCCCGGCAACTGGTAATTACCAGCCAGGCCGCCGCTGGCATCCGTCGCGTCTTGTAAGGTAATCGCATCGATATAGTTACTGCCAACATTCTTGCTATGCGCTGTCGCGCCGCTATACGTCAGCGTTTCACTGCCTACTCCGGTCGTAATCGTCACCGTCCCGCTACCCAGTGTCGTTGTGCCGTCGTAGGTACGTGCCCCCGCCAAGGAAACTGTCTTTTTGGTCACCTCGCCATTGCTGCCGGAGAGCGAGGTACCGCCGGAGAGGAAATAGTTGGCTGCATCAGTGCTACCCAAGGTCAGCGAACTAACCGTGTAGTCCTTGTTGGTTCCGACATTTTTGTCCGAGAAATTGCCGTTACCGCTGATCGTCACCACATCGTTGGTTTCCAGGTCGGTGTAGCCCAGCACCACGTTGTTCATGGCGGTACTGCCGTCGTAAACCTTGGAGACATTACTGGCATTGGCTGATAGCGCTTTCCTGTCGACCGTCAGCGCACCCGTCACCGTCAGCGTATCGCTGAAGTTGGCACTCGATTCCGTGACGTTGCTGGCACCGATGCTGTAGCCACCGGCCTTCAACTGATTGGCGGTACTGTTCTGCGCGGCCACGGGGCCGAGCGTGAAGCTTGCGCCGCCACCGACGCCATCGCTATAGGTGACGGTATTGCCGGAGATTGTCGGTGCCGCCAGTGTATGAATCACATTGCTGCCATCCATGTAACGCGCATCGGTAATCGTATAACTCGGCCCGGTGCCGTAAGTCGTGCTGGTGTTCTGCACGCGCACCAGTAACTGGTTGGCCGGAACAATCGTGTAATCACCATTCACATAACTGATCTGGTAATTGCCGGCAGTGACACCGCTCGGCACGAGGACGCCGCTGTAGGTGCCGGCGTTGTTCTGACCCGGATTGTTGCGGTCAACGCTCAAACCAGTGATATTTAATGCGCCGGTGTTTTCGCCATGGACGAAGCCGTTGTAGCTGACACCGTTATAGGTGGTCAGCACATCGCCTTGCGTCACAAACTTGGCATCGGCATTGGCGGTTACGGAGAGCTGTGCCTTGTTGATGGTGCCGCTACCGTTGGTCCAGGACATTGTGTAGTTACTGGCGTCGCTACCGGCAATGCCGACATTACCAATCAGCACGCTGCGGACGGCATTGGCGTTGGCCGAGTCATACACCGGCGCACCGCTAACTGTAACCGTGTCGCTACCAACAATCCCGACTAGACTGCCGTAGCCGTAGTTGCCGACCGGCATAGCCGTGGTGCCGTCGTAGGTCTTGGTGACGCCGGTGTTGCCGGCCAGGGTCAGGGTCTTGGTGCCGATGGTCAGATTCGACCCGGTGTAGCTGATGGCATAGTTGCCATTTGCCGTATTGGTGACACCACCTTGTTCGATGTCGTAGGGGCCGCCCAAGACAGTTTCGCCGGCGACTCGGGTCAGGGCACCACTCAGGGTTTCGCTGCCCAGCATCCCGCGACCACTGCTTTGAGTTTCTGCAACAAAGGTCAGGGCCGGGTCGGCGCTGCCGTACTCTTTGGTTTTGGCATCGGCGGTAACGTTCACCGGGCGGCGGTTGATGGTGATGGCGTTGTTATCTGTGGCAAAGGAAATGGCGTAGTTGCTTGCCTTGGACCCTGCACCCAAAGCGATGTCGTAGCTGCCAACGTTGTTGCCGGCTTCGCGGCTTAGTGTGCCCGTGACATTGGCCAGCGTATCGCTCTGGGTAACGCTCGCCAGACTGCCACCGGTAACACTCACCGCCAAAGAAGGATCCACTTCACCGTAAATCTTGCTGGCGGCAGTTGCCGTCAAAGTGATCGGGCGCTGATTGATCGCCAGGACGTTGCCGGTAAAGGTGATGGCGTAATCGCTATTGGCCAGCGTCGTTCCCTGCGAAATCGCATAGGGGCCTCCCGACACGGTTTCACCTGCAACACGCGTCAAGCTGCCGGTAAAGGTATCGCCAATCACCAGCCCCCGGTTGGTGCCAGCGGCTTCCGGGGTGTAAGTCAGTGCCGGATCAGCGTTGCCATACGTTTTACTTTTGGCATCGGCCGTTATCTCAATTGGCCGCGTTGTAATCGTGACGGGCGCGTTGGCAGTATTCAACGTGGGCAGCTGGTAATTGCTCGCCAGACCACCGCTTGCATCGGTGGCATTTTGCAAGGTGATGGCGTTGATAAATTTGCCAGCCGTTGCCACGTGCGCGTTGTTGGCCGTTGCGCCGGCGTAGGTCAGCGTCTCGCTGCCGACGCCAGTGCCAAGCGTAACAAAGCCCGTCAAGTCAGCTGAACCGTCATAGATTTTGTTGGCAGAGAGCGACACGGTTTTTTTGGTGATCGCAACGCTGCTATCGGTCGCCGTGGTACCGCCCGTCAAGTTGTAGTTATTGGCTTCTGTGCCGGTAAGAGAGAGGCCGGTGACCGAGACGCTATAAGTGCCGACATCCTTGCCGCCGAAATTGGCCAGCGTGCCGCTGGTGTTCACGTTGGCTGCATCGGCCAGCACCACCCCTGAGAGCACCGTGCTCTGCACGCTGCTGGCGTTGGTCGTGCCGTCGTACACCTTGTCGGCAATTTGCAGCGACGAGACTGAAACATCTTTGCGCGTGATCGTGGCACCGCTGGCACTCTTGCTGGTGGCGTCCAGCACATAGTCGGTTGCCGCCGAAGAATTACTGCCGGAGATGCTGGCAACGGCCAAGCCGCTGACAGTGATGGTGGTTGCGTCGGCGACATCCTTGTCATTGAAGTTGCGGCCTGTATAGCTCAAGGTGGCGGCGGTGTCGCCGGAAACAAAGTCTGAGAAGCTATAGGTTGGCGTCAGTGTCGAGCTTGTGTCGCCATCGTAAACCTTGGTCACGCCAACATTGGTGAGCGTGGGCGTCAGCGTCTTGGCGCTTACAGTAACGGCATTGAGGCCGGCACTGTAGCTATAGGCCGGCAACACGTAGTTAGATGCCACAGCCCCGTTACTTCCCGCGCCAAGCGTAATGGCGCTGATGTAGTTGCTGCCATTGGCCGCAACGTGGCTGGAATTGGCTGAGGCACTACTGATGGCAAAGCTTTCAGTGTTGATCAAGCCACCCAGGGTCAAAAAACTCGCAAAGTCGGCTGATCCGTCATAGACCTTGGTACCGCTCAGTGTCAGCGTTTTGGCAGTGATACTGGCCGGAGCGCTCGCGTGATCGAGCGTGGGCAACTGATAATTGCTGATATTGCCGGTGCCATTGCCCAGTGTAATGGCGCTGATGAAGTTGGTCGCGTTGTCGGCCACACTCTGGCTGTTAGCGGCGCCGCCACTATAGGTTAGGGTTTCGCCGTAGCCCGTGTTGCCAATCGTGATCTGGCTACCGGTCAGCGTATTGTCGCCGTCGTAAGCCTTGTTGGCGGTCAGCGAGATTGTACGCTTGCCAATGGTGATGGCGTTGTTGTCGGTGGCAAAAGTGATGGCGTAGTTGCTCGCTTTGGCACCACCACCCAAAGCGATGTCGTAGCTGCCTACGTTGTTTCCGGCTTCTCGCGTCAGGGTGCCAGCTACATCAGCAACGGAATCCACCACGCCGATGCCGCTGTTGTTGGCGAGGCTACCGCCAGTCACGGTGACGGCCAGCGAGGGGTCGGTATTGCCGTATATTTTGCTGTCTGGCGTTGACGTCAGCGTGATCGGACGCTGCGAAATGGCAAAGTTAGTCGGAACAATGCTGATGCTGTAGTTGCTGTTGGCCAAAGAGCCTTGATTGATGGCGTAATTACCCACCGTCTCACCGGCAGCACGAGCTAGCGCACCGGTAAACGTGTCGTTGTTGACCCAGCCGCGACTACTGCCCGCTGATTCCGGTGTGTAAGTATAAGAAGCCGGGTTGTCATTGCCATATACCTTGGTCTGTCCCGCCGTCGGGGTCAGGTTAATGGGACGGGGATTGATAAGGAAACTATTGGTGGTGGCGTAAGTGATTTCATAGCCATCCGCACCACTGCCCAGCGAAAACATGTTTGACGTGGTGTAGGCGTAAGTTCCCGCCGCTTTGTATTGCCCAAAGCTTGTGGGGTTCCAATTGATTGCAAAGTTGCAGCCTGCGCTACAGGTGTAGTTTGTATCCAAAACCAAGGAGGGGTAAGCCGCATCACCGTAGATTTTAGAGAGCGCACCGAAGGTGATGGTGAGGGGAATGCTGAAACCCGTCAGGTAAGGTAGCCCGCCATTGATCGTGGCACTTTGCCCCCATTTATCGGTAGGGAAACTCAGCGTTGCAGGGGGGGCTTGGAGTTCTGCCGTGGTTTTTGTTGCTAAACCTGCCGTAGAAGCTGGTTGCGGCACACTATTCGCAGTACCAGATTGGTTCCAATAATTATAAAAATAAGGGAATGGAATCTGTCCAGCGACATAAACAGTACCTGCAAGATAGGTTTGACGAGTATTCGTGTTATCAAGCGTAGATAGCGTCCCGCTTGCATAAACATTGGTGAAAGTTGCATGTGTATTGGCATCTCTGTTGTATATATAACCTATAATTGACCCGATATATGGGAGATTACCCGTATTTCCCGCTCCTTTATTCAGTGTTATATTTCCGGAGTTATAGGCGTTTTCAAATACAATCTTTGACTCATACTTGAGTCCAAGTAATCCGCCCACCAAAGTAGTAGAGTTAGCATCTCCATCATCCGTTACTACGATATTGCCGGTGTTATAAACATTTCTAAAGGTTAGTGGCGAAGTTCCCCTAAAATTAGCAATAGCAACCAATCCGGCATATCCATTGGTATCATAACCTACCCCGCTAATGTTACCTGTGTTGTATGAGCTTTCAATCGTTAAGGCCCCCGCACCCCCACTACCATAAATTGCAAGCCCAGCTCCTGAGCCAAAGTCAGCGGCATTAGTTCCATTGGTGATATTTCCCGTATTAGCCAGATACGAAACAGTCATATCCGTCGCGGTTCCCAAGCTATAAAACAAACCTGTGCTAATGCTTTTTGCGTAGACATTTCCGCTGTTTGTTATTTTACTTATCGTCGTATTTTTGAAATTATCATTTTGCCCGATAATGCCCGCCACTATTTGCTTGCCATAAACATTGCCGTAGTTTTTTATTTGAATGAGCGAACTTGTTGTCGTTGCATTGCTGTTGCTCATGGAACCGATAATTCCGCCGACTCTGCCCCCATTTGGTCGTAGGTGTCCGCGAGTTTTCCTGAACGGATTTCGGCTACATTGTAGCTATTGTAGATATTGAGCGATCGATTAGCGCTAGTGCCATAAGTGTTTATTGAGCCGGCAAAATACCCTATCAGTCCGCCAACTTGCTTCATGTAGCTGTAGGTACTTCCTGACGTAGAATATATCGGTGCAGCGTTGTAGCTATCTATAATTGAGAGGTTCCCATTTCCGAAACCTACAAGTCCGCCGTATTTCTCGTTGTACCCAGTTGCGCTATTATCTGCAAGAGTAACTTTAGTGTCTGCGCTAGTAAATACATTCCGTAGTATCGTCGTACCTGCGACTTGTCCAACAATAGTGCCGGCACCTAGCTTCTCAAGGTTTGCAGTCGTGTTATCAGACGCATATGTTCCGTGAACGGTAGAATTTACTACAGCAAAATTTTGGATAGTCGTTGTATCTATTGTTTTTCCAAATATCCCTGATGCCGTATTGGAGTTGCCATTTGAATTTTTAATTATAACATTGCTTACCGTATGCCCCAGCCCTTCAAATACACCACTAAATGAACCAATACCGCTCCATTGCGGTCCGGAACCGCTATCTCTCGCCGCCGCCGTACCGGAAAAATCTTGCCCAAGCGCAATATAAAACGGAGCCGCACCGGCATAACCGCCGGTTGATCTATACCAATAGTCCATATGTCCATTTAGGTTGGTAGTAGACGAACCTCTATTGTCATAAATAGCGGCCTTTGCGATGTATTCCGGTGTTAAAACTCAATAGTTATTGCCATTTATTCTGAGAGGCTGGTAATACGGTTTATTGGCAGGTGAAGTCGGGTCTCCATTTGGATATGCAGTCGTTGGATAAGTAAGATTGCTAAATGTGATTTTCCCCAAGAAGGCATCCGTCGGTACGCTGGTATTCACCCGCGCTTGTTTCATTTTGAGATAACCAACGTTGGCCAGTGATGCCGCGTCGTCGCTTGTCTCGGTATTGGTAGTGATGTCGAGCTTGCCTGCGGCGGTCACCGTAACCACGTCATTGACCAGCACACTGTGGTGAGCTGACAGAGTGAGTTTGTTTGCACTCCATGTCAGCGGGGCATCAATGCTGATGTCGCCCAAATCGCTGCCGTTGGCGGTGGCACTGGTTGTAATCGTTGTGTTGGCATTGGCAGCAATCAAACCTTCCAGCGTCGTTGCTCCGATACCGCTGGTGGTTTGGGCTGCGCTACCTGCAGTGATGGTGAAATTGGTGGGGTCCAGTAACAGCTCGCCGCCCAGACCGTTCGGAGCAAGGGTGTTGATACGGACGTTAGCACCAATGTTTAGCGAGTGGCCCGAGGTTTCGACTTTGCCGCCATCGCCGCCTTCTGCGCCGCCTTTGGCGAGGATTTCGCCATCAACCTTGGTCACCGAATTCGCGTTCTGAACATCCGACCACAACACGGCCTTGCCGCCATCCCCTTTGATTTTGGCCGAGACATCAATTTTTGCCCCGTTTTCCATGTTGACCGTAACAGCCTGCTGCATGGGGCCGCTACCCTGCCAGTCACCGCCCACCAGCACCGTGCCGCCGCCGGTTTGACCGCTGGCATCGAGTGTGCTGCCCGTTTTAAGGGTGATGTGATCAGCTTCCAGCATGATCTTGCCGCCCTTGGCGACCAGCCCTTTGGCTTCAATGGTGCCGCTGTTGTTGATGACCGAGCCGGCGAGTTGGTTGGCGGCGCGGGCGGTGAGAATAACTTGTCCGCCATCGGCTTGAATCAGGTGTTTGTTTTCCACCAGTGCCTTCACCGCGCCTTTATCCACGGCGTACTGCAGGCCGCTGCTGTCGTGGCTGAGGGTGACGGCTTCGGCACCGGCGAGCAGGACGTTGCCCATGCTGGCCGTGATAATGCCTTCGTTACGCACTTCAGGTGCGAGCAGCGCGATGTAGCCGCCTTGTTCTGCCGTCAGGTTGCCGAGATTGATGACGCTGCCGTTGCCGCCGGTGAATTTGTAGCTGCCGGCCATGAAGTCCGAGTCGTTCATCTTCATGGTGGTGGCGACCAGTGAACCGACATTGACTTGTGCCGAGGCGCCGAACATGACGCCATTCGGATTGATCAGAAACACGCTACCGGTGGCACTGAGTTTGCCGAAGATTTCCGACGGTGCTGTGCCGGTGACGCGATTGAGCGCGACGCCGCCGGCGGGTTGCTGGTAATGCACGCTGGCGTTGCTGCCGATGCTGTAGCTATCCCAGTTGGCGACCATGCGCTGCTGGTTTTGCGTGACGGTCATGGCATTGCCGCTGGTGGCAATGTTACCGGCGGCCGCACCACCAACGATCTGACCATTGGTCGGCAGCGTATTGACCGGTGGCGCGGCAAGAACAAATCCTGAAGTGCCCAGCAAGGCAGCCATCAATGCGGTGGCCGTGGCTTTGCGCGTGGAGGATGGCTTGCCGTGGCTGTTGGCCTTTTCGTGGGTGACGATAAAAGCGTTACGAGCGGCGCTCCAGACGATGCGGAAGGATTTATTCATGGTGTTGCTCCTGATATGGCCATTGCTACGCCACTAACTTGGTAATATCATTGGCGATATGATTAAAGCCGTTGTTCTTGATACTAATATTCTGGTGGCGGCTTCTCGCAGCCGTGAGGGGGCGTCGTTTGCTTTGCTCAAAGCCTTGCGCGATGGGCGCTTTGTCGCGCTGGCTTCGGTGCCTTTGATGCTGGAATATGAAGCGGTACTGAAACGCCCGGAGCAATTGCTGGCTTCTGGCCGAACCGCCGAAACAACGCATGCTTTTCTGGATGCTTTGTGTCGCCTGATCAGGCCGGTGCATTTGTATTACCTGTGGCGCCCGCGCTGTCGCGATGCGGCTGACGATATGGTGCTGGAAACCGCGCTTAACGGCCGCGCTGATGCTTTGGTGACGCTTAATGTCAAAGATTTTTCTGCCGCCGGACAATTTCGTTTGCCGGTGCTGACACCGGGCAAATTTCTGCACGATTTGAATGAGGAGAACCGCTGATGTCGAACTACGCATTGCGAGTACCAGAGTCACTTTTTGATTTCGCCCGCAAAGTGGCGGAAGAAGAGCATGTGTCGATGAACCAGTTTTTTGTGACAGCGATTGCTGAAAAGGTGTCAGCACTAAAAACCGAGACATATTTTCGTGAGCGCGGTGACCGTGGCCAGTTGGCTGCTTTTGATGAGTGGCTGGCCGCTAGCCCAGCAAGTTCGCCAGTGCCGGGGGATGAGTTGATTGAAGACATGTTGGATGGCGCCGTCAGAAAAATTTGATCGCCGTCAGCCAAATACGATTGAGGTCATAACTGCCGTCGCCATCCTTGCCGTTGATCGGGTTGGGTAGCGGGTTATCACCGATACGACGCGCCCAGACGGCGCGCACAATGAAGTTGCCGGCTTGCGTCCAGCTCACACCGAGGCCGGCGCCTTTGAAGGTGGCGCTGTTGGTACGCGGCCCGCCCAGGTAGTCCGGATTGTGGCTTTGCTTGATATGGCCGTGATCGTAGAAGGCTTGAACCTGCAATGCCGGCATGATGTTGTAGCGGGCTTCCAGGGTGGTCAGCCAGCCGTCGTCACCGATGCCTTCAAGGATGGGGTAGGCGCGTACGCCACTGGGGCCGCCGAGTGACATTTTTTCGGATGAGTCGAGGTTTTTGCCGGCGATCTGGCCATAGACCGTGGCCCACAGGGTGGCTTTGTCGGTGATGCGTTGCAGG
>JAABQV010000007.1 GCA_011391255.1 Dechloromonas sp. | reverse complement strand
CCGTTGATGCTCTTGCGGCCATCCACCGCTTCCCGGTGCAGAAAGACCTTCAGCCGGGCGTCGAGTCGGAACATGGCAGGGTGGAAAGCTGGTGAAGAACATGCGCCAGTTGCTCCGCCGGCAAGGCAGACCATTCCAGCCGAACGCCGTTTGGGAGCCGGGCAGTCAGTTCCGGCGGCGTGATCGGCGACCGATGGGCGCTGACCGGAACCACCGGGATAAACGGCGATCGTGCTGCTGATCGTTGCGGGGAGTCACCCGCCAACAATTGACGCTCATGTTTGGTCATCCAGGTGCGCAGGAGGTTGGCGTTGATACCATGCGCCAGCGCCAGTTTCGCCACCGAAACGCCGGGTTGCAAACCGGCTTCGATCAACTCGCGTTTGGCCTGCGGGTCGTAGCAGCATCGGCCATCCCGCTTGCGGCTCACGACCAAGCGCTGCGTCAATTCTGTAATCTGCTCTGTCATAGGTGTCCACCTCGTTCTACGTGGACACATCTTTAAACAACCACGCTCAGCAGGAAAGTCCGTGGTTTATTGACCGCTTACCCTGTAATCGCTGATAGACGCATATCAGGACCTCTTCGGTCGTTCCCGATTTGTGTGTCCCACAGGTCCTGTGCTGCCTGCTCGATCTCATCACCAACGATATCTCCATTCATATGGAGGAAGTTTCGAGAAAAATCGAAAACCTTCAGAAGTGTATTGTTGCGGAAGAGTTCGAGTGCCTCTGCTTCCGTCTTCTCTTCAATGAAGTCAGTCATATCTCGTATCGCTGCTCCGAGATATGACTTGGTGAAAAGAGCAGTCGTTTCATCACTCGGGTAGTTGTCCAATTTACTCTCCGGAGATATCTATTAGGATTCCATATCTTACCCAACAAATCCGGTCCCAGTATGTCTCTCATCGTCTTCATCATCCAATGGAAATGGCAACAAGACAACGAGGATGCTGATGGATTTTCAGGACTGGGTAGAGGAGTGGGATAACACACCCTGCTACCGTATCGATCATTGAGATCGAAAGACCGTCAGGTTTCTACGGTGGAGACGATGAAGATGATCCTTGCGGTGTGTGCTTGGGAAGCTAGGGTATTACCATTATACGACGCCCGCTCTGGGCCGGATTCGGCATTCTATGCGCAGAAGGCGCCGGATTCAATGATGGCGAACCGGATCAACTGTCGCCTGTCCAAGAAGATTGTTCAAGGCACACACTCAAGGCAGGAATCAAAACCATGAATCAGGAACTCATCTGGAGCAAGCGTTACCGCGATGCCGGCGACGATTATCTGTTCGGCACCAAGCCGAACCGTTTTCTCGCGCACCGTCAGGAGTTGCTGCAGAACGGCCGCACCGCCTTGTCGGTGGCCGATGGCGAGGGGCGCAATTCGGTCTGGCTGGCCGAGCAGGGTCTTGATGTAACGGCGATTGAGATTTCACCGGTAGCAATTGAGAAGGCGCGTCGTCTCGCCAGCGGACGCAATACAAAGGTCAATTTTCTGCTCGCCGACATGCTGGCGCCAGGCTGGCCGCCGACAGAAATGCACGGTGCTTTTGACTGGGTTTTTGGCATCTTCATCCAGTTTGTCGGCCCTGAATGGCGCTCACGACAATTTGATGGTTTAAAGCAGTTGACCGCAGCAGGCGGCCGTATTTTGCTTCAGGGCTATACGCCCAAACAACTGGAGTACCGCACCGGCGGGCC
The DNA here is from genome assembly GCA_011391255.1 of Dechloromonas sp. Lineage (GTDB taxonomy): Bacteria > Pseudomonadota > Gammaproteobacteria > Burkholderiales > Rhodocyclaceae > Azonexus. Next base: position 147,367 of record JAABQV010000007.1, on the reverse strand, counting down.
ATCGGCGGTAGAAAACCTATATACCGAAGAAGTGCTGCGGGCGGAGTTTGCCGGCTGGGAGATTGAGGAACTCGTCGAGTACGAGGATGAAATCAACGAGGGTAACGGGCACCAGGGACGTTCGGCGCTGATCGGGATGATTGCCCGCAAGCCGGCTTAGGAAGACGCTGAGCTAATCGAACCGTTCGGGCTGAGCCTGTCGAAGCCCTTGAGTACACGACGGAAGCCCTTCGACAAGCTCAGGGAGAACGGAATTAACCAGTGCTTCCTTAGGCGAGGCGCGCGTATTTTCCGGCGTGAAACAGCAACGGGGCAACGCCCGGCGTTTCCTTGAAGCGCTCGACGCGGCTGATGAAGATGGTGTGGTCGCCGGCGACGTGCATGGTTTCGTTGGCGACTTCAAAGCTCGCGCAGCATCCGTCAAACAGCGGTGCTCCGCCAACGCCGGGCTGCCAGTGCAAGCCGGCAAAGCGGTCAATCGGCCAGGTTGCAAAGCGATTTGACAACTCTTCCTGATCGACGGAAAGAATGTTGATCGCGTGATGCGAGGCACCGCGAAAGGCGGCAAGGTTGTTCGAGTTGTTGTCGAGACACCAGAGCACCAAAGCCGGATCAAGTGAGACAGCCGAGAAGGAATTGACAGTTAATCCGACCGGGTGTCCGTCGGCATCAATGGCGGTTACGATGGAAACGCCGGTAGCGAAGCGGCCAAGGGCGCTGCGCAGAAGGCGGGTATCGGTTGGTTGCTGGGTCATCGAGATCAAGCCGCTTGGAAAACGCCGTATTATCCCGATTCCCTTCCTGCCCGTCGAGGATGAATTGCCCGAACAAGTCACCTTTTCTACCCGGCTGATCGCTTGGCAAAAACGCGCCGGACGCCATGATCTGCCCTGGCAGAAGACGCGCGACCCCTACCGGATCTGGCTTTCCGAGATTATGTTGCAGCAGACGCAGGTGACGACGGTGATTCCGTATTACGCGCGCTTTCTCGTCAGTTTTCCCGATCTGGCAGCGCTCGCCGCCGCGCCGGTCGAGCGCGTGATCGAACATTGGGCCGGCCTTGGCTACTACGCCCGGGCGCGCAATCTGCATCGTTGCGCCCGGCAGCTTGTTGCGGTCAACGCCGCAAACTGGCCAAAAAATGAGGAAGCGCTGGGGGAGTTGCCGGGTATCGGTCCCTCGACTGCCGCCGCTATTGCTGCATTCGCCTTTGGCCGGCGGGCGGCGATTCTTGATGGCAACGTCAAGCGCGTGTTGTGCCGGCATTTTGCGATTGATGAATTTCCCGGCAAAACAGCGGTTGACCGCAAGCTTTGGGCGCTCGCCAGGGGTTTGTTACCAGCAACGGATATCGAGGCTTACACGCAGGGTTTGATGGATCTTGGTGCGACCTTGTGCACGCGCAGCCGGCCAAATTGCCTGCACTGCCCGCTGGCGGAAACCTGCATTGCCCGCCAGCAGGGGCGGCAGGCAGAATTTCCGGTAGCCAAAGCCCGCGTAACGATTCCCGAGCGACGCAGTACCTTCATCCTGATCAGCGACGGCCGGCGGATTTTGCTTGAAAGGCGCCCGCCGAGCGGGCTCTGGGGCGGGTTGCTGGTACCACCGGAGGGCGAGACCAATCAGGTGCTCGCCAGATTGGGTTTGACCCTGCAAAACGCACAAGCTTTACCGCCGTTGCGCCATGCCTTCACGCACTTTCGCCTGACACTTGAGCCGGTGCTGTGCCGGGTTGATGAAAGCACTCAGCTTGGCGAAGCGGGCATCGAGTGGGTTGATCTAGCGCAGGCGGCCGATGCCGGAGTGCCGGCGCCGATCCGCAAGCTGCTTATGCGGGTTGCCAGCGCAGCGGACTAAGCCCCCAGCGCTCGTAGCTTTCGGCACGGACAATCTGGCCGTAGTGATTACCGAATTTGCGTGCCAGATCAACCGTCACCGGCTCGACATACTGCTGGCGGCCAGTGTGGTAGATCACCCGGACAATGGGGGTCAGGCTGTTTTCGAGATGCGTCGCATCGACCACGGCAAGATGGCCGCTTTCAAGTAGAACCAAGGTGCCGACCGGGTAGATGCCAACAGTGCGGACAAACGCCGCAACCAGTGCCGGATCAAACTGACTGCCGCGCTCGTCGTAGAGCCGGGCAAGCGCCATCGAGGGTGAGATCGCCTGCCGGTAAGGGCGCTGCGAGGTCATTGCGTCGTAACTATCAACAATTGAAGCCATCCGTCCGGCCAGCGAAATATCCTCGCCGACCATCTTGTAGGGGTAGCCGCCACCGTCAAAACGTTCGTGATGCTCAAGCACGACGGCAACCGACAGCTCAGGCAGTTTCGTCGTCGCCTCCAGCACCGCTAAACCCTCTTCGACATGGCTCTGCATGACGGAAACTTCGGCGCTCGAAAGCGCGCCGGTTTTGGCGATGAGCCTGGCGTCGATGGCGGCGTGGCCAATGTCTTTAACCAGCGCGCCGAGCGCCATTTTTTCCAGATCGCGCTCGCTAACGCCCTGCTGACGACCAAGGGCAATGATTAGCGCCGCCGTTGCCACGGCGTGCTCGGTAGCGTAGGTGTCCATTTGCTTGAGCCGGGCGAGCGGCACCAAAGCATCCGGGTTGCGCATCACCGACTCGATCATGCGCTGCACCAGCGGCTCGAGCTGGCCGGCGTCGACACTGATACCGGCGCGCGCCGAGGCGATCAGGTTGGTAACGGTTTCAGTCGCCTCGGGTAGCAAACGGGCCGCCCTCCGTCGCTCCTCGCCGAGCGAAACCTTGGGGACAACCCTCGCCTTGATCTCGGCCATCAACTTGAATTTGCGTTCAATCTCGTTGATTCGCGCCATTGAAAATGCCGGAGCTGGTGGCAAGTCGATGCCGCGCGAGGTATCAATTGACACCTCGGTAACCCCGTCGCGGATAACCCGGGCAATGATCGCGTCGTCGCCCGCCAAAAATTGCTGACGCCAGAACGAGGTATCCAGCCAACGGCAATGCAGGTCGACGACATACATGCCTGGCAGCAACTGTTGCGCGGATATTTTCCGTATCACTTGCCAGCCGGCCTCCTAGTTTGCGGCAGCCTTGCGCGCCGCCGCTTCTTTTTTGGCGGCGACTTTGGCCTCGTGGTCGGCGCGCTTTTTGGCGACACGCTCGGCATCAGCCGCCTTGCGCTTGGCACCTTCTTCAGCTCTCCTGGCTTTGTCGGCCTCGGTTGCGGACTTTTCGGCTGCTGCTTCCTGACGCAGCGCGCTGGTTTCCGCCTCGCGCTGCTGCAGGGTGATCTCCTTCTGCGGCACCATAGCTTCGCGTTGGCGATCACTTTCGTTCAATTGCTCTTTCTTGATTTGCCGCTCAATCGCCTTACCCTCGTTTTCCTGCTGCCGTGCATCATTGCGGCTCTGGTTGAAGAGCTTGCGCGCATCAATCAGACAGGAGTTGACGATAAATTTCTTGTGGCACGCCACTTCGCTCTCATCGAGCAATTTTTGCGCCTCGGCCAGCCGTTTACTGCCCTCAAGCTGCATGGCCGTTGCCTGCGCCTGACGCGTGTCCCAATCGGCTTGAAGCTCTGGTGAAACCCTGGGTTCTGCAGCGCTTGCGGTCGACGCCAGAATTAGCCCGAAAATCATGCTGAAGAGCGAGAAAGTGGTTCGTTTTTTCATATAAATATTTCGTGAAGACAACTTTGAGTTCGTCATTCCCGCGAAGGCGGGAATCCAGCGGCCCTAGGCTGGATTCCGGGTCAAGCCCGGAATGACGGTTTTAAAACCGGTTTTGCAGCATTACTTACCCATCTGGCGTGAAGGCGGGATTCACGGCGATTCTAGCAGCCCCCGCTATAATTCGCGGCCTACGAAAGCCCGCCCATGATCGCCCTTCGCCAAGTCACTTTTTCCCGCGCCGGCCACCCGCTGGTCATCGATGCCTCCGTCCAGCTGCACACCGGCTGGCGGGTCGGCGTTGTCGGCGCCAACGGCTGCGGCAAATCCAGCCTGTTTGCGTTGCTCTCCAACGAGCTACACGCCGAATCCGGCGATGTCGAGCTGCCCGCTTCCTGGCACATCGCCCGCGTTGCTCAGGAAACCCCGGCGCTGCCCGATGCCGCGCTGGAGTTTGTCCTCGACGGCGACGTTGAATTGCGCCGCATTGAACGTGAATTGCTTGCCGCCGAAGCCACAGGTAACGGCGAAGCGATCGGCCTCCTGCACGCCCGTTACGGTGAAATCGGTGGCTATTCAGCCAAGGCACGCGTTGCCGAAGTGCTGCACGGACTCGGCTTCACCGACGCCGATTTTCAGCGCCCGGTTGCCGAATTCTCCGGCGGCTGGCGGGTCCGTCTCAACCTCGCCCGCGCCCTTTCGTGCCGCGCGGACTTGCTGCTGCTCGACGAGCCGACCAACCACCTCGACCTCGACGCCGTGCTCTGGCTCGAAGGCTGGCTGCGCTCAACGCAAGCGACGCTGCTGCTGATTTCGCACGACCGCGATTTTCTCGATGCTGTCGTCGGCCATATCCTCGCCATCGACCTCCAGCGCATGACGCTGACCTCCGGCGGCTATTCCGATTATGAACGCGCGCGCGCCGCCCGCCTTGCCACCCAGCAATCGAGCTACGAAGCGCAGCAACGCGAAATCGCCCACCTGACGCGCTTTGTCGAGCGCTTCAAGGCGCAGGCAACCAAGGCGCGGCAGGCGCAAAGCCGGGTCAAGATGTTGGAACGCATGGAAATCGTCGCTGCCGCGCACGTTGATTCACCCTTCCACTTCTCGTTTCGCCAGCCGGCCGCCCTGCCCGACCCGCTGCTGACTATAGAAAATGCGGCCGCCGGCTACGTTGACCGCAACATTCTCGACAACGTCACAATGACGCTGCGCCCCGGCTGCCGCATCGGCCTGCTCGGCCGCAATGGTGCCGGCAAATCGACGCTGATCAAGCTGCTCGCCGGTGCCGCGCCGCAAAAAGGCGGTGAACGCAAGGAAGCCAAGGCACTCAACATCGGCTACTTCGCCCAGCATCAGGTCGAACAGCTGCGCCTCGACGAATCGCCGCTGCAACATCTGGTGCGCCTCGAACCAACGACGCCGGAACAGGAGTTGCGCGACTACATCGGCGGCTTCGACTTCCGTGGCGACATGGCAATGCGTGCCATCGAGCCCTTTTCCGGTGGCGAAAAATCACGCCTGGCGCTGGCCCTGCTGATTCGTAGCAAGCCCAATCTGCTGCTGCTTGACGAGCCGACCAACCACCTCGACCTAGAAATGCGCGAAGCGCTGACTTTCGCCATGCAGGATTTTGAGGGCGGCATGGTCGTCGTCTCGCACGACCGCCACTTGCTGCGCACCTGCGCCGACGAGTTGCTGCTGGTTGCCGATGGCAAGGTCACTGAATTCGATGGCGATCTCGACGACTACGCCGCCTGGCTGGCGAGCCAGCGCAATGCCGAAAAAGCGCAAGAGCCGGATGCCGCTGCCGAGAAGAACGAGCGTCTGCAACTGCGCGCCGACGCCAAAGCCAACCGCCAGTCCCTACTCGCCCAGCGCCGCCCGCTGCTCAAGGAAATCGAGCAACTCGACAAGAAACTCGCCAAATGGCACGAAGAAAAAGCCGCGTTGGAAGCCAAATTCGCTGATCCTGACTTCTATGTTGCGGTCGACCGCCAAAAGAGCGAAGAAATGCACATTCAAGCGGCAACACTCGGCGAGCAAATCGACGAAGCTGAAATGCGCTGGCTGGAAGTCCACGAAGCGCTGGAAGCCTTGCCGGAAATCGACTGAAACGAACTTTGCGGCGTAGCGCCGGTCTCATCAGCACTTATTGTGGGACCTAAATGCAAACTTTCCTCACCCGACATTCACTCTGGGCCAGCACGCTCATCGCGATGATTCTTCTATTCGCCATGACCACCGCCCACTCCGCTGAAAAGGCATCAAAAATGAGTCAGTCTGAAACTATCGTTCTCGGCATGGGTTGCTTCTGGGGCGCTGAAAAGCGCATGGGCGAATTGCCCGGCGTGACGGATGTCGAGAGTGGCTACGCCAACGGCGACATTGCCGGCACTTACGAAGCCGTGCTGGAGCACGAACGCCTGGTCAAGGCGGGCAAAGCCAAGCAGCGTAACCACGCCGAAGTTGTCAAAGTGACTTTTGACCCGGCCAAGGTCAGCCTCGAAACCGTGCTGATCCGCTTCTGGGAGAGCCACAATCCAACGCAGGGCGACCGTCAGGGCAACGATATCGGTACCAATTACCGCAGCGCCATCTATAGCAATAGCGAAGCCCAACAAACCATCGCCCTGAAAACCCGCAATGTTTATCAGGCAGCTTTGACCAAGGGCAGTTTTAAAGCAATCACCACCGAAATTGCGCCGCTGAAAAAGTATTACCCGGCCGAGACTTACCACCAGGATTACCTCAAGAAAAATCCAAACGGCTATTGCGGCCTCGGCGGCACCGGCGTTGCCTATCCCGGCTCGGCGCAAGCCAAGGCGCCTGAAATCAAGCCTCTTGACCCCAAGGCTCTGAATCTGAAGCGCCAACTCATCGTCTTCGAGGCTGAGGATTGCGCCTACTGCAAGCAGTTCAAAGCCGAAATTCTAGATAGCTGGAAGTCCGAAGTGCCCGTAGCGCGCAGCATGAGTGCGACCGCACCGGCTGGCTGGACGTTGGAAAAGGCGCTATTTGCCACCCCAACCATCGTCCTCTTCGAGAATGGCAAGGAAGTTTCGCGCTACACCGGTTACAACGGCGAAAAGCCACGTTTCTGGAAATGGCTGGGCTTTCATCTTTTAACGCCGGCGCAGCAAAAAATCGCCTTCGAGCAGGGCACCGAAGCACCCGGCACCGGCTCACATCTCGATGAAAAACGCCCCGGTACGTTTGTTGACCCGGTGACCGGCGCCGCCCTTTTTCGCAGCGATACCAAGTTCAACAGCGGCACCGGTTGGCCGAGCTTCTTCAACCCGTTGCCCGGCGCCCTCACCGAGCATGTAGACAACGCGCACGGCATGCGTCGTGTCGAAGTGCGCAGCGCAAGTTCAGGCATCCACCTCGGCCACGTCTTCGACGACGGTCCGGCACCGACCGGCAAGCGTTATTGCATCAACGGCAATGTGTTGAAGTTTGTGCCGGACAAAGCGAAGTAAGGCTCAACTAAAGAACAAAACAGTACAAAAAAGTCGCGACTATTTTATATTTATATATAAAATAGTCGCTATGAAACGCTACCTTGACGACCTGATCGCCATCGACCTTGAGCGCAAAATGGTGCTCGTCACCGGCCCACGCCAAGTTGGAAAAACCACCCTCTGCCGACAGCTGATGGCGCGCTTCACGCCGTCTCAGTACCTCAACTGGGATGTCGCACCGGATCGCGCGATATTGCAAAGGCAAAGCTGGAATCCGCGCAGCCGCCTGCTGGCGATGGATGAAATTCACAAAATGCCGGGCTGGAAGAACTGGCTCAAGGGTCTCGTTGACGGCCGCTTGCCAGAGCAGGCTTTGCTGGTCACCGGTAGCGCCCGCATGGAAACCTGGCGGCAAAGCGGTGATTCGCTGGCTGGGCGTTATCTGCCCTTCCGCCTGCATCCGATTTCTGTTCGTGAATGGTGTGAGCAACAAGGCGGCTCGCCGGCAAGCGCGCTGGATCATCTGATACAACGCGGTGGTTTTCCCGAGCCCTGCCTGGCGGCCAAGCCCGCCGATGCCGAGCGCTGGCGGCGCCAGTATTTCACCGACCTCATCCGCGAAGATGTCGTCGAGTTCTCCCGCCTGCATGAAATCAACACCATGCGCCTGTTCGTCGAAATGCTCCGCGAACGCGTTGGCTCGCCACTGTCACTAGCTTCCATCGCTCGCGACCTTGCCGTTTCGCCGATCACCCTCAAGCGTTACCTCGACATCCTGCAAGCGCTGTATATCGTCTTCACGGTGCAACCCTGGCACCGCAACATTGCCCGGGCGATCCTGCAAACACCCAAGGTTTATTTTTTCGATAACGGACTGGTCAATGGCGACGAGGGCATTCGATTCGAAAATGCGGTCGCCTGCATGTTGCTCAAGCACGTTCATTTTCGGCAGGACGCCAAAGGCAAGGCCGCCGGCTTGCATTACATTCGCACCAAGGATGGCGCCGAAGTTGATTTTGCCCTCAGCGAAGACCTGCGACTGACTCACTTGATCGAATGCGAGCTGGCCGACAACACTCTGCACCGCGCTCTGGCTGGCTTTGCCGCTAAATTCCCGGAAACCGAAGCGATCCAGCTTGTGCGTGATTTACGGCAGCCGGAGTTTCGTGCCTCGGTCAATATCACCGATGCCGCTCAATGGCTGGCCGCTTTGGACGCCTGAACACGGCGTCAAGATTGCCTCGCTGTTATCCAGCAGCAACTGCCAGCGACTAATTCTTTAAAGCCAGGTCAAAATTGATAATGTGATCAATCACGGCAGTTTCAACCATGGGTAGAATTTCGCTGAAATGGATGTCTTTTTTTGATATCGCCAAATCGAAAATCAGGTTGGCGAATTGGTCAAGAATGGCGGTGTGCTCGCCTTTGTGCTCGACGACACTCCCCGAATTTAAACTGGCACTCCGCCCCATCATCACTTCTTCAGTGGTGAAATGCAGCGCCAGCAATCGCTGAAAATCCGCCAGAAACTCACTGCCCGCTTCAGAAGTCAGTGCCTCGTCAGGCCCGGCTAAAAACTTATCAACCAATTTGGCGATTTCCTGATGCTGCTGATCAATAACAGGGATACCAAGCAGCAAAGCATCATCCCAGATGGTGGTCAGCTTTTTTTCCGGAGCAAAGCGGGCGGCACTGGGATCGAATGCGGGATTTGACTCAAGAAGGTGATTTTCAAGGGAATCAACCATCTTGGAGACTGCTAGCGAGGCCTCACGAAGCGGATCGATCAAAGACTTGCTGGCGGCTAAATCACTAGCCATGTAATGCTGAACGACTTGACCAGCCAGGGAGTGAAAATTTTTATGCGCCCGGGTCAATTCAACAACACAATTCACCGTCGACGCATCAGGCTGAAACGCTATGAGCCATTGACCAAAGCGACAGGCGGTTTCATCGGCAACGACAACCGGGTCAAGATCCAAATCCTCAAAACCATCAACCACGTATTCGAGATGCGAGAAAAACACCTGATGCCAGGTTTTGAGGAACGCTAAATTAGTCATGATGGGTTCTTTGGGCTTTTGGGCTTTTGGGCTTTTGGGCTTTTGGGCTTTTGGGCTTTTGAAGGAATCAAATCCTAACTCTTGTTCTTGGATTTTGCCAATCCACGCCAAAATCTTTTCGCAGCTATCATCGGAGGCACGATCCTGCGGTCAACCCTAAAAACAGGGAAAAAACGTGTGTTCGCTCAGGTAAAATCGCGGTTTTCCGAACAAATCGCTGGAGCCTACTGTGCAAATCGTCTGCCTTGACCTCGAAGGGGTCCTTGTCCCTGAAATCTGGATCGAATTTGCCGAACGTACCGGCATCCACGAACTCAAGCGCACTACCCGCGACGAGCCGAATTACGACACGCTGATGACTTACCGTCTGAATATCTTGCGCGAGCACCAGCTCGGCCTGCCGGATATTCAGAAGGTGATCGCCGAAATGGGCCCGATGCAGGGCGCCCGCGCCTTCCTCGACCAATTGCGCGAGGATTATCAGGTCGTCATCCTCTCCGACACCTTTTACGAATTTGCCCACCCGCTGATGCGCCAACTTGGCTGGCCGACGCTTTTCTGCCACTCGCTGGAAGCCGACACCGCCGGTATGCTGGTCAATTACCACCTGCGCATGCCGGATCAGAAGCGCGAGGCGGTCAAGCGCTTCAAGGAACTCAATTTCACCATCGTCGCTGCCGGCGATTCGTACAACGACACGGCCATGCTTGGTGAAGCACATGGCGGCATCCTTTTCCACCCGCCGGAAAACGTCATCCGCGAGTTTCCGCAGTACCCGGTAGTGATGAATTACGACGATTTGCGCAGCGAGATTGACAAAGCGTTCTCCCGCGCCGCCTGAATCAGGTTTAAATTTTTCATGTCCTCGAACAACGCGTTTGATCCGGCTTTGGTGCGTGGTCTTAAGGCTTTGGTAGAGACCACTTTTCCCAAACGATGCCGGTGTTGTGGTCGCAATTTTGCCGATGTCGCCGATTACGTGGCGCAGACCCATGCCATGCCTAACGGCAGTCAGGGGCTCAAGCAGTCTCTGGGTGACGATGGTGAGGTCGTTGTCGATCTGTTTCGCAATTGCCCTTGCGGTTCGACCCTTATGGACTCGTTCAGTGACCGGCGCGACAGCACAGCCAAAGGCGAGGCGCGGCGTCAGCGCTTCAACGAACTGATAACTTATCTAGAGAGCTGCGGTCTCGCTACTGTCGTAGCCCGCCACGAGCTACTCGAGGTGATGCACGGCCGGCCCAGTGACATCCTGACTAAATTTCGCCCGCCGGCGTCCGGAAAAACTACAAATGTCTAGCAAGCGCTTTTACACGCTCTCCGCCTCCTGCCCCGATCAGGTCGGTATCATCGCCAGGGTCTCCGGCTTCATCGCCGGCAATGGCGGCTGGATTCTCGAATCGAGCTTCCACGCAGACGCGCTGACCGGTCGCTATTTTATGCGCATCGAGATCAAGGCCGATTCGCTGTCCTTTCTGCTCGCCGAATTCCGCGAACGCTTTCGCCAGGAAGTTGGCGAGCCGCTGCAAATGGACTGGCGGATCAACGACAGCGCGGTCAAACGCCGCGTTGTCGTGCTGGTTTCCAAGCAGGAGCATTGCCTTTACGACTTGCTGGCGCGCTGGCAAGCCAAGGAACTCGACATCGAGATTCCCTGCGTGATTTCCAACCATGAGACCTTCCGCGGCTTTGTCGAGTGGCACGGCATCCCCTTCCACCATGTACCGGTCAGCGCGGACAACAAGGCCGCCGCTTACGCCGAAATGCAGCGCATCTTTGAAGATGTGCATGGCGACACGATGGTGCTGGCGCGCTACATGCAGATTTTGTCTCCCGAACTCTGCGATGCACTGGCCGGCCGGATCATCAATATTCACCACAGTTTCCTGCCCAGTTTTGCCGGGGCCAAGCCCTACCATCAGGCCTACACGCGCGGCGTCAAGCTGATCGGCGCGACCTGCCATTATGTGACCAGCGAGCTCGATGCCGGGCCGATAGTCGAACAGGACGTGATCCGTATCGACCATTCCGATTCGCCGGAAGACATGGTGCGCTACGGCAAGGATATTGAAAAAACCGTCCTCGCCCGCGGTCTGCGTTATCACCTTGAAGACCGCGTGCTGGTTCACGGTAACAAAACCGTTGTTTTTCGCTGAGTTCAGGTAGCCAATGCTGATTCGCCGTGATGATTCCCTCCTGTTGGTCGTCGATATCCAGCAAAAGCTGGCACCGGCGATTCACGATAGCGAGCGCGTCACCGCCAACTCGGTTCGCCTGCTCGAAGCCGCCAGGCAACTGGTCATCCCGAGCTTTGTTTCCGAGCAATATGTGCGCGGCCTTGGCGGCAGTGTCGACGCCATCGTGGACGCGGCAGGCGACGCCAGATTCTTCGAGAAAACCCATTTTTCCTGTGCCGCCGAACCGGGGGTGCTCGAACTGCTGCGCGCCGCCAAAAAGCCACAAGTCGTCCTGACCGGCACCGAGGTTCACGTTTGCGTGCTGCAAACCGCTTTCGGCCTGCTGGCCAGTGGCTTTGAAGTCTTCATCGTTGCCGACGCCACCTCATCGCGCACGCCGGAAAACCGCAGCGCCGCGATTGAGCGCATGCGCGCCGGCGGCATCCGGATCGTCACGACTGAAATGGTCCTCTTCGAGTGGCTTCATCAGGCCGGCACCGAGCAGTTCCGCACCCTTCTCCCGCTAATCAAGTAAGCAGCACCTACCGCATAAGGCTTGCGGTCAACGGCGGAAATTCGACCTAAATTTGCAGCCGAAAAAATGGGCACCCGAAGGTGCCCAAAGGGAGAGACTACAGAGAGAGAACTTTTAGTGGTGGTAAGCGGTTTCGCCGTGTGAGGTGAGGTCAAGACCTTCACGCTCTTCTTCTTCCGGCACACGCAGACCAATCACGATATCAACCAGTTTGTAAGCAACCAGCGAAACCACACCAGACCAGACAATCACAGTGCCAACACCCCACAACTGGGCGATCACCTGAGCTGTCATGTCGAACGGTGCAACTGCATTGGCAACATAGTCATAGACGCCCGTACCGCCGAGAGCCGGATCAACGAAGACACCGGTCAGGACAGCACCGAGGATGCCGCCGATACCATGGACGCCGAAGACGTCGAGCGAGTCATCAGCACCGAGCAGCTTCTTCAGGCCATTGACGCCCCACAAGCAGACCACGCCAGCCAGCGAACCGATGACGATGGCACCAACAACTCCGACGAAACCAGCCGCCGGGGTGATTGCCACAAGACCTGCGACAGCGCCGGAAGCGGCACCGAGCATTGAGGGCTTACCCTTGATCAGCCATTCAGCGAACATCCAGGCCAGCGTCGCACATGCCGTTGCCAACCAGGTATTAACCATGGCCAACGCTGCACCACCGGAGGCTTCAAGAGCTGAGCCGGCGTTGAAGCCGAACCAGCCGAACCACAGCAGGGAAGCACCGATCATCGTGAAGGTCAGGGAGTGCGGAGCCATCGACACGTTACCCAGACCGGTACGCTTGCCAACCATGTAGGCACCAACCAGACCAGCGATAGCGGCGTTGATGTGCACAACGGTACCGCCGGCGAAGTCGAGCGCGCCCTTCTGGAACAGGAAGCCAGCTGTTTTGCCGGCAGCTTCGCCAGCAGCAGCATCGATATAGGCATCAGGACCCGCCCAGTACCACACCATGTGCGCCATCGGGACGTAGGACAGCGTGAACCAGATGACCATGAAGACCAGCACGGCGGAAAACTTGGCACGTTCAGCAAAGGCACCGACGATCAGGCCGCAGGTAATCGCTGCGAAAGCACCCTGGAAGATCACGAAAGCCAGTTCGGAGATGACGACGCCCTTGGAGAAGGTAGCACCAACGGATTCGATGGTGACCCCTTTGAGGAACATCTTGTCGAGCACACCGAAGAACTCGTTACCCTCAGTAAATGCTGCCGAGTAGCCATAAACGACCCAGAGTATGCTGATCATTGAGAAGGTCACAAAGACCTGCATCAACACTGAGAGCATGTTTTTGGTCCGCACCAGGCCGCCGTAGAACAACGCCAGACCAGGGATGGACATCAGGATCACGAGGGCGGCACAGACCATCACCCAGGCGTTGTCACCCTTGTTGGCAACCAGAGGAGCGGCCGCCGCAGGTGCCGCAGCTTCAGCAACCGCAGGAGCTGCGGCAGTTGCTACCGCAACCTCTGCCGGCGCCGCCGCCTTTTCTTCTGCCCAGGCCGGTGCGCCGAAACCAACGGCACCGACAAGAGCCAGTAATGCTAGAACATGTTTCATGATTCGCTCCTTAAAGGGCTTCGGTGCCGGTTTCACCGGTCCGGATACGAACGACTTGTTCGAGGTCGAAGACAAAGATCTTGCCGTCACCGATCTTGCCGGTACTCGCCGACTTTTCGATGGCTTCGATGATCTGGTCGATCTGGTCAGCCTTGACGGCGGCCTCGATCTTGACCTTGGGCAGGAAGTCGACGACATATTCAGCACCCCGATACAGCTCGGTATGCCCTTTTTGCCGGCCGAAACCCTTCACTTCAGTGACCGTGATGCCCTGAACGCCAATGGCGGACAGCGCCTCACGCACTTCGTCAAGCTTGAACGGCTTGATGATGGCGGTAACGAATTTCATGAGTAAATCCTCATAAGGGTTGAGATAATTTTGTTTTCCCCACCGGCGCCGGCCGGAGTACCGGTGGGGAAGTTTTAAAGCAGATTAGAAAGTTTTGGTGAGTGACAACACGCCGGTCGCGCGACCTGCGTTCATAGTCTTAGACCCAAGCGTGCCTGCGGCATCTAGGCTGTTGCTGAAGCAGTAAAAGTTAGTACCACCACATTCACCCTTAGCATTGCTATCAACATAGGCAAGACCAACGACCCAACCGCTGAAGTCTTTGGTTACACCGATCTTCCAGTCGGTATAGTCAGCGTTTTGAACTTTCTTGAAGTCCAGGTAGCCAACGTGGCCGTTGATACCCCAGCCATTGCCAAGATCAAAGTTGGCGGAAAGGTCAAAATAGCCAGTGCCGCTGGTCTTCTCGCCACTCGGTCCCTTGGCGTTGAAGTAGTCAGTCACTGCATAGAAATACTTGGCAGAAATGAATTTCCAGCTGCCGCCAACGTACACTTCACCATTTTTGACGGTCTTGCCATTTAGATCAGAACCCGGGTAGTAGTAATAAATACCACCTAGATCAAGACCGAAATCACCGAAGGCCATCTTGTAGCCGCCGTAGAAGTCCATTTCCAGATTACTTTCCGGGAACCCGGCGCCAGAGTTCACGTTGGAGTTCCAGTTACCGAGGTAGATGCCACTCGAGTGAGCGTAATCAATACCGCCTTGAAGCGCAGGCTTAGCAAAGGTTTGAGCAATACCGCGGAAACGATACTCGCTAAACAAACCAACATTGCCGGTCAGGGTATGCGGGCTAGCCGGCGCAGCCTGATCCATTGAGGGATTGGCAGATTGTGCGAAGACAGGTGAAGCGAAAGCGCCTGCAAGCGCCAGAGCGATGAGTGATTTTTTCATGGTTCTCTCCTAGAAAATTTAAAGTTAAGTTTTGCAAAAAGATTTGTGCAGTACAGCATTAGCATGAGCCGTGCCAGGTTACACTTTCGATACAAAACAAGCACCTCAAGACACATCTTGAGTAAATGCAATCAATTTATGCACCACTTGAGTGCGGCAAAAATCGGGATGCACCAAGCCTGAGCCCAGGTCAAAAGTGCAAAAGTTGCCCCTGTGTTACACTCAAAACCAAGGAGGATTACCAATGCTAGACCCTAAAATCCTGGAAGACATCGGTGCCAAGATGAGTGCTTTGCTGGCCAATTCACCGGTCAAGGATGTCGAAAGAAATGCCAAGGCGATGATGAGCGGGCTGCTTGGCAAATTTGATCTGGTCACCCGCGAAGAGTTTGATATTCAGGCGCAGGTGCTGGCCCGTACCCGGGAGAAGCTGAAAGCACTCGAAGCCCGCGTCGACGCACTGGAAAAGGCCCGGTCGGGTCAATAAGCCAATATGGCGCTTGCTGTTGCATACAGCCGCGCGTTGGACGGCTTGAATTCGCCGCCGGTCATCGTCGAAGTTCATATCGCCGGTGGGCTGCCCAGCCTGACGCTGGTCGGGCTGCCGGATACCGAAGTCAAGGAAGCGCGTGATCGCGTGCGCGCTGCCATTGTTAATAGCGGCTTCGAGTTCCCTGCCAAACGCATCACCGTTAATCTCGCCCCTGCCGATCTGCCGAAAGAATCCGGCCGTTTCGACCTGCCGATTGCACTCGGCATCCTTGCTGCCAGCAACCAGATTCCAGCGCGCGCCTTGGCTGAGTACGAATTCGCCGGCGAACTTTCGCTGTCCGGCGAGTTGCGCCCGGTGCGTGGGGCCCTGGCGATGGCGCTGCAGGCGGGCGACAGCGGAAAGATTTTTGTGCTGCCAACGGCCAGTGCCGGCGAAGCTGCCCTCGCCGAGAGCTGCACGGTACTCGCCGCAAACTCATTGCTCGACGTCTGCGCGCATCTCGCCGCTCAATCGGCATTACCACAGGCAGTTCCGGTCAACGCCGAAAATGCCCCGATTTTTGCTGACCTCAAGGAAGTCCGTGGCCAGAGTCAGGCCAAACGCGCGCTGGAAATCGCTGCCGCCGGCAATCATTCGCTGCTGATGATCGGCCCGCCGGGTTCCGGCAAATCGATGCTCGCCGCCCGCCTGCCCGGCCTGATGCCGGCGCTCGACAAGGTGGCAGCGCGCAGTTCAGCCGCCGTTCTGTCGCTGATCGGCCAGTTTCAGCCTGAAAATTTTGGCCGGCGCCCCTACCGTTCTCCACACCATACTGCATCGGCGGTGGCTTTGGTCGGCGGTGGCAACCCGCCACGGCCGGGCGAGATTTCGCTGGCCCACATGGGCGTGCTTTTTCTCGATGAACTGACCGAATTTGACCGCAAAGTGCTGGAAACCCTGCGCGAGCCGCTCGAATCCGGGCGCATCCATATCGCCCGCGCTGCCCGCCAGGCCGAATTCCCCGCCGAGTTTCAGCTGATCGCCGCGATGAACCCCTGCCCTTGCGGCTTTTCCGGCCACAACAACGGAAAGTGCCGGTGCACTCCGGATCAGATTACGCGCTACCGGGGGAAACTCTCCGGCCCCTTCCTTGATCGCATCGACCTGCTGATTGAAGTCCCCGCCCTGCCGGCCGATGCGCTCAGCGGACAGGCCGACGGCGAAAGCTCAGCGACTGTTCGCGCCCGCGTTGAAGCGGCGATCACCATTCAAAGCAAGCGCCAGCAACAAAGCAACGCCCGCCTGACGCCGGCTCAGGTTGAAAGCCTGTGCACACCAGATGAAGCCGGTGGCGCGCTGCTCAAGCAGGCAATGACCCGCCTTGATCTCTCGGCTCGCGCCTGGCATCGCATTCTCAAGGTTGCCCGCACCATCGCTGATCTCGCTGGCAGTGCCGACATTCGCGCCCCGCACGTTGCCGAGGCAATTCAATACCGGCGCCTGGCCGGTGGCTGAGAAAAAGGCGGCGCCGCGCGGCATCGCCATCCTGCTCGCCTCGCTCTCGGCACTCGGGCCGTTTTCGATCGACACCTATCTGCCGTCTTTCCACGAAATTGCCGACAAGCTTGGCGCGACGCAGCTGGAAGTTCAGCAAACCCTCTCGATCTACCTGCTTTCCTTCGCGTTGATGACCCTCTGGCACGGCGCGATTTCCGACCGTTTTGGCCGCCGCCGCGTCATCCTCGTCGCCGTCGCCCTGTTTGCCGTTGCCTCGGCTGGCTGCGCCTTTGCCACGCGCATCGAGCAGCTCTGGTTCTGGCGGGCGATGCAGGGGATCACCGGCGGCGCCGGCATCGTCATCAGCCGCGCCATCGTCCGCGATCTTTTCGACGGCCCGCCGGCACAGCGCCTGATGTCGCAGATCACCATGATGTTCGCCATCGCCCCGGCGATTGCGCCGGTGATCGGCGGCTGGCTGCAAGCCTGGTTTGGTTGGCGTTCGGTCTTTATGTTTTTGGTACTGGCGTCCGCAGTATTGTGGCTGGCCTGCTGGAAGTTGCTGCCGGAAACCCTGCCGGTTGAAAAGCGCCAGTCGCTGCACCCCCGCTATCTCGGAAAAACCTACTGGAAGGTGCTGACTTCGCCGCCCTTCCTATTCGCCTGCGCCGCACTCTCACTGAATTTCGCAGGGTTTTTCGTATACGTTCTATCCGCCCCGGTTTTTCTGATGACCCATCTCGGCGTTCCGGAAACCGGCTTTCTCTGGCTGTTCGGGCCGGCGATGGGCGGGCTGATGCTTGGCTCATGGCTGTCCGGCCGCCTCGCCGGAAAAATCACACCCGGCCGCACCATCGTCATTGGCTACCTCGTGATGTGCAGCGCCGCGCTTTACAACATCGGCCTCAACCTCGCCTTGCCAGCGGCCTTGCCCTGGAGTGTGACACCCCTGTTTGTCTACACGCTGGGCATGTCGCTGGCGATGCCCAGCCTGACCCTGATGGCGCTCGACCCCTTCCCGGCCCAGCGCGGGCTCGCGGCGTCGTGTCAGACGTTTTTCCAGTCCGGCTTCAATAGCATCTCGGCCGCAATCATTGCCCCGCTGGTCTGGGGATCAACGCTAACACTCGCCTTCGGCATGGCCGGACTACTCGCTATCGGTGGTCTGGCCGCGCTGGCGCATCGTAGAATCCGTCTCTCAAGTCTCAAGGAACAGCCATGAAAATTTCCAGTTGGGTCAACACTGCGTTAGCCGCCATCGGAACAGCGCTGCTACCCGCCTGTGACGTCGTCAATTTGCCGGAGATCAAGCCGGGCATCACCAGCGCCACGGAAGTTCGCACGCGCATGGGCGAACCCGGCTTTCAGCACCAGAACAACGACGGCTCGGTAACCTGGGAATACACCCGGCAACCGGCCGGGATTCATTGCTACATGATCACCATCGGCAGCGATGAGATCGTCAAAGCCATGGATCAGGTGCTCAATCAGGCCAATTTCGCGCGCGTTCGTGAAGGGGCAAGCAGGGAAGAAATTCGCCGTCTGCTCGGCGCACCCGGATCAAAAATGGTCTTCAGCAATCTGCATGAAGAAATATGGGAATGGCGCATCGAGGGTGCCATCCCGATCGAGGAAACCTATTTCATGGTGCACTTCGACACGACCGGCGGCGCCGTCAAAAAGACCTCCTCGCGTGTTGCCATGCGCGGCTGATGATTAATGAGAGACAGCATGGCGCATCAACGTAAATCAGTTCGTGATTTCCCCGGCAAACGCTGGGCCAACCTCGCTTTACGCGGCATTCATCTGCTCGGCGTCGTGCTTTTTGGTGCCGCCCTGCTGTACAACGGCGACCCGCAGGCCGGCGCGCAAATACTGCTGGTCAGCGGCCTGCTGATGTTTGCCATCGACCTTTGGGCAAGCCCGTCGCTGATTCGCGAAGTGGCCGGCGTTGGCATCCTGGTCAAACTGGCGCTGATCCTCCTCGCCAATCTGCTCCCGGAACTGGCGCTCGCGGTTTTCTGGTTAATTCTGGCGCTATCGACGTTAATTTCACACGCGCCAGCTGCCTTGCGCCATCGCCAGCTTTTCTAATAAACGCCGGCAAAAAGTTCGACTGTTACCGGTTCGCCGGCCTGAACGCCGGCATTGTCTTCGGGCAGGACAATGAAACAATTCGCTTCCGACATCGAGCGCAGAACGCCCGAACCCTGATTACCGATAGTTTTGACGGCAAAATGGCCGTCGACCGCAACAACCTGACCGCGCAGATACTCACGACGCCCCGCCTGCTTGCGGATCGCGTTCGCTGCCGGCACCGTCAACAGCGGGCGCACCGGTAACGGATCAAGGCCGGACATCCGATGCAGCGCATCGAGCGCGAATTGCGTGTAACTGACCATCACCGCTACCGGATTACCCGGCAGGCCGAACAGCCAGGCCTTGCCGACCTTGCCAAAGGCCATTGGCCGGCCCGGTTTGATATTCAGCTTCCAGAACCTGACCTCACCGAGCTTGGCCAGCACCTGCTTGATGAAATCTGCCTCGCCTACCGAAACACCGCCCGTCGTGATGATCGCATCGGCATTGGCCGCGGCCTCAACCAGCGCCGCCTCAAGCGCTTCCGGGCGATCCGGGACGACACCCATATCAACAATCTCGGCACCCAGCTTGGTCAATAAGCCATGTAGCGTGTAGCGGTTACTGTCGTAAATCTCGCCCGGTGCCAGCGGTTGGCCGATTGAGGCCAGTTCGTCCCCGGTTGAAAAAAAGGCAACGCGCAAGCGGCGTTTGACCGCTACTTCGCCCAGCCCGAGCGAGGCAATCAGACCCAGCTCGGCCGGGCCGATCAGCTTGCCGGCCGCCAGCGCGACCTGCCCGCGCGCCAGATCCTCGCCGGCGTGCCGGGTGTTCTGGCCCTGACGCTGGCCGGCGGGCACCCAGACGGCGCCCTCCTCGACCCGCGTCACTTCCTGGACGATCACCGTATCCGCCCCGCCCGGCAGCACGGCGCCGGTCATGATGCGCAGTGCCTGCCCGGCGCCGACGATGCCGGAAAATGCCTTGCCGGCGAAGGCAGTGCCAACCACCGTCAGGCGCGTTTCACCTTCGGCTGCGAGGCTGGCGAAATTGACCGCGTAGCCGTCCATCGCCGAGTTGTCGTGCGCCGGCACGTCGTAGGGCGCGATGATTTCGGCGGCCAGAATGCGCCCCAAGGCATCGCGCACCGGTACGAAGGTATGCCCGGTAATCGGCGTCACTTCAGCCACCATCCGGTCACGGGCAGCCGCCGCCGAAAGCGAACGGCTATCAGCGGCGGGGGAAACGCAGGAGTCAGTCATGGCAAAACCTCATTTCAAGTTCAAGTCAGGCGCCGGATCAGCGGTCAAAGGTAATACGCCAAGGCAGTTCGCCCTGCAAAAAGGCGCGTGCCGCCGACGATTGCGGACGGGCGAAAAAGCGCTGAGCCGGCGCGTGTTCCTGAACGCGCCCGTCAGCAAGAAAAATAATGTCGTCAGCCAAGCGCGTTGCCTGGCCGAGATTATGGGTGGTCATCAAGACTTTGGCGCCTTCGGTGCGGATCTCCCGGATGATGCGTTCGACCTGTTCGGTGGCCGAAGGGTCGAGGCTGGCCGTTGGCTCATCGAGCAAAAGCAGGCGCGGCTGCATCACCCAGGCGCGCGCCAAGGCTAGACGCTGGCGCTCGCCACCGGAAAGCAGACGGGCCGAATCGCCGGCACGATGAGCCAAACCAACCCGCGCCAACACTGCCTGCGTCCGCAATTTGCGCTCGGCGGCCGACAAGGCTTGCGGGCGCAAGGCAAACTCGACATTGGCAAAGACCGACAGGCGCAGCATCATCGGCTGCTGAAAGACCATCGCCAGGCGTCCGCCGGGTGCCGGCTGGCCAGCCCAGTCAAAAATCCCACCCGTGGCCGGCAAGATGCCGGCGATCAGGCGCAACAGCAAGGTTTTACCGACGCCATTCGGCCCGAGGATCAAACTTATCCCGTCGCCCTCTAAAGTTAGATGGAGGTCGTCAAGAATCACCCGGCCGGGTGGGGCAAAACGCAAAGCCTCGATACGCAGCGGAAACATCAGCCCAGCCTCCGCTCAGCCCAGCTACGCAGCGCAAAGATGGCGATATTGACGGCGAGGATCATACCCATCAGCACCAAGCCCAAGGCAATCGACAAGGCAAGATCACCCTTGCTGGTCTCCAGTGTGATCGCCGTCGTCATTACCCTCGTGTATCCATCGATGTTGCCACCGACAATCATCACCGCACCAACCTCGGACATCGCCCGGCCAAGCCCGGCGAGCGTCGTCACCACCAGCGAATAGCGGCAATCGGCCAGGAGCAGCAGCACGGACTGGGTGCGACTGAGGCCAATCAGCGATAACTCGGGCGCGTATTCCTTCCACACATCCTCGACAATCTGACGGGTGACAGCGGCGATAAGGGGCACAACCAGCATGCTCTGCGCAATGATCATCGCGCTTGGCGAAAACAGGAGGCCATAACTGCCAAACGGCCCACTACGTGACAAGGCCAGATAAACGAGAACACCAACGACGACCGAAGGCAGGCCCATCAGGGCATTCAGCGCAACATTGAGCGCTGAGCGCCCGCGAAACCGGGAAACCGCCAGCCAGGCGCCGAGCGGCAAGCCGATCAGCGCGCCAATCAACAGCGCACTCAGACTGACGCGCAGCGAGAGGCCGACAATTTGCAGCAAACGGTGATCAAAGCTACCCAGCAGGCTGAGTGCATCGAGCAAGGTTGAGGTCATGCGTTGCTTATCGCTAGGCTGAATACGGAGATCGCGAGAATACCATTGCCACCGGCACAAATTGGCCGAAAGCACACGCAGGCTGTCGCTTGCTGCAATGGTTGCCATGAACGCCGCTGATTAAGATGCCGACTCGATGATTATTTGGAGCACGACTATGAAAGCATTTCAGGATTACTACCCGGAGAATATCTCGGCGGCCTCAATATGAAGTGCGGCACGCAGCGAGGTGGTTTTGATTCAAATGCCGGAAAATTTCGGTAGTTGAGTCGATTTTTAGGCTTTTGGCTTGCCTCAGCCATGCGAAGCGATCACCATGTGATTTCTCGCTGATCAGAAAAACCGCATATAAGGTGACCTCTGTCACCCAAGGAGAAAAGCATGGCTCACCCCCTCGCCGGCCAGGTCGCCCCAGCCACCAGCCTGACTGACATTGCCGCCTTGCTGGCGGCCTACCGGAACGCCCCGGACGTCAGCGATCCAACCCAACGTGTTGCCTTTGGCACCAGCGGCCATCGCGGCAGCGCCTTCAACGGCAGTTTCAACGAGGCGCACATTCTGGCGATTGCCCAGGCAGTCGCCGAATACCGTGCCCAGGCCGGCATCAGCGGGCCGCTCTTTCTCGGCAAGGACACCCACGCACTATCCGACCCTGCACAACAGACGACACTCGAAGTGCTCGCCGCCAACGGAGTCATCACCCACCTGCAGGCCAACGACGGCTATACGCCAACACCAGTCATTTCGCGGGCGATTTTGACCTTCAACGCCGCCAACCAAGGCACGCAATCCGACGGCATCGTCATCACGCCCTCGCATAACCCGCCGCAGGATGGCGGCATCAAATACAACCCGCCGCACGGCGGGCCGGCCGATACCGATGTCACCGGCTGGATCGAACAACGCGCCAATGCGCTGATGGCTGATGGCAATCGCGGCGTCAAACGCCTGCCCTACGCGCAGGCGCTGAGCGCGCCGAACACCAAAGCCGTCGATCTGATGACGCCCTACATTGCCGAACTGGGCAAAGTCATCGACATGGAAGCGATTCGCCAGGCCAACCTGCGCATCGGCGTCGATCCGCTGGGCGGCGCAGCAGTCGCTTACTGGCAGCCGATTGCCGAGCATTACGGACTGAATATTGAAGTCGTCAATCCAAAAGTTGATCCGGCCTTTGCCTTCATGACCCTCGATCACGACGGCAAGATCCGCATGGATTGTTCAAGCCCGTTTGCGATGGCCAGTCTGGTCGCCCTCAAGGACAGGTTTGACATTGCCTGGGGCAACGACGCCGACGTCGACCGGCACGGCATCGTCACACCGTCAATTGGCCTGCTCAACCCGAATCACTATCTGGCGGTCGCCATTCAATACCTGCTCGGCCATCGCCCACAGTGGCCGGCCAGTGCAGCCGTTGGCAAAACGCTGGTTTCGAGCAGTTTGATCGACCGCGTCGTGAATAGCCTCGGGCGCAAGCTGCTGGAAGTGCCGGTCGGCTTCAAGTGGTTTTCCGGCGGCCTCTTCGACGGCAGCATCTGCTTCGGTGGTGAAGAAAGCGCCGGCGCCAGCTTCCTCAGTCGTGATGCTTCGGTGTGGACGACCGACAAGGACGGCATCATCCTCGGCCTGCTGGCTGCTGAAATCACCGCCGTCACCGGCAAGGACCCCGGCCAGCATTATCAGGAAATGGCCGCCCGCTTCGGCACGCCCTACTACATTCGCATCGACGCCCCGGCCAGCCCAGCGCAGAAGGCCGCCTTCAAGCAACTGACCGGCGACCGCGTCAGCGCTGCAACACTGGCTGGCGAAGCGATCACGTCCCGCCTGACCCGCGCCCCTGGCAACAATGCGGCGATTGGCGGACTCAAGGTGACGACAGAGAACGGCTGGTTCGCCGCCCGTCCGTCGGGCACCGAGGATATTTACAAGCTCTACGCCGAGAGCTTCAAGAGCGCCGTGCATTTGCAGCAGATCGTCGACGAGGCCAAGGAAATCGTTACTGCGGCGCTGGCCTGAAAAGAATAGCCCGCCCCCTGGGGGCGGGCATCTTCAGGCAATAAGTACTACTTTTTGGCGGCAGGAGCAGGCGCTGCGGCGGCCGGTGCAACCACTGCCGGGGCCGCCGCCGGTGGCGCTGGCGGCGCAATCGGCGTCGGCTTGACAGTAATGCCTTTGGCCTTTTGCTCGGCGATGTATTTCTGGGCAACCTTGTCCTGATACTTGCCCAATAACTCGCCCTCGGCTTTGGCCGTTTCTGCTGCCTTAACTTTGGCTTCAGCTGCCTTGGCAGCCGCCTCCTCGGAAGGTGGCGGCAATTTTGCCCAAGCACCGGCAGTGGTTACGGTCAACGCCAGAATCAGGGCAATTTTTTTGATCTTCATTTTCATTTCCTCCCTTAACCTTGTGGATGCCCGGATTTGCCGGCCTTGACGTCCTTGAACCACTCTTCGTGGTGTTCGCGCGCCCAGGTTTCGTCGACATAACCGGTTTTCATTGAATCCAGCGCGCCATCAACACCGATGGTACCCATGTAAATGTGACCAAGGGCTAGCAGCAGCATGGCGATGGCGGCGATGGCGTGAACCAGACTGGCCAGTTGCATGTCAGCCCGACCCTGACCGAAGTTCGGGAAATCAAGAATCAGCCCGGAGACAGCAACCGTCAAGCCAAGAATGGTGACGCCGAACCAGAACCAGGTCTTCTCGCCAAAATTGAAGCGCCCGGACGGCACATGCTCGCCGGTCACCAAACCGCCGGCCTTGCTGATCCACAATGCATCGATGTTTTGCCAGACGTTGTCACGCGCCCAGATAGCGATCATCGCCAATGTCGAAAAGGCAAACAGCGGGCCGATGAAGTTATGCAGGTTTTTGCCGAGCCACATCAGGTAGCCGAACATGGCGTGACCAATGATCGGCATCAGGACGTGCTTGCCAAACAAAATCGCCAAACCGGTCACTGCCAGCACAATGAAGGTGCCTGCCGTAATCCAATGGACCACCCGCTCATAACGAGGGAAGCGCTGGATCAGTTTGCCGGTCAACGGATCATGATTGGTCAGAGGCCCTTTGATCTTGTAAAAGAGCAGGATCGCCGCCACCACCAGCACAACCAGCCAGCCACCATAGAAGGTCACCGTACCGTTGCGCAGATGGCGCCAGGCATCACCACCTGACTGGATCAACACACCGGCTTCATTGGCCGGATTGTTGGTGAAATGCGCCTTGTCCTGACGCACCTCACGCCACATCGGCGCATTGTTACCCGGTTGCGTTTCCTGCCGTTCGGCCTGCGTTTGCGTCGGTGGGGCATCCGCTGCACGCAGCGGCAGGCTCCAGGCCAGCATCAGACAGGTGGCGATCAGCCAGCGCCCGAGTAGCGAAGCAAAATTTGAAGTCGTCATCGTCAACTCCTCAGTTAGCTTTCTTGTACTCGTTTTGCGCCTGGTTGCGACTGTTTAACGCCGCCTCCCAAGCCTGTTTGTTGCCGGCAAACTGACCGCCTTCCCAGGGCCGGGTATCCGACTTGCCCTGGTAATTGCCCGGCTTGTAGCTGGCGACTTGCGAGTATTCCCCACAAGCCGAGAGGCTCAGGCCGATGCTTACGGTCAACGCCAAAAAGAGGGATTTTTTCATTTTGCACCCTCCTTGGCTGCCGGTGCTGGTGCTGCCTGCTCCGGTTTGCCATAAGCCGTCGTCCAGCCCCACGCCGCATCACCGGCCTTGCCGCGGCGCAATGCGCGGTCACGGAAGATGTCGGAAATCACCGGCGCATCGCCAGCCAGCAAGGCCTTGGTCGCGCACATTTCGGCACAGGCTGGCAGCTTGCCTTCGGAGATACGGTTGCGGCCGTAGTTCTCGAATTCAGCCTTGGAGCCGTTTTCTTCCGGGCCACCGGCACAGAAGGTGCATTTGTCCATCTTGCCACGCGCACCAAAGGCCGCCGGGCCACTGGGGAACTGCGGAGCGCCAAACGGGCAGGCGAAGAAGCAGTAACCGCAGCCGATACAGGCATCCTTGTTATGCAGCACGACGCCTTCTTCAGTCTTGTAGAAGCAGTCGGTCGGGCAAACTGCCATGCACGGTGCGTCCGAGCAGTGCATGCAGGAGACCGAAATCGACTTCTCGCCCGGCACGCCGTCGTTAATCGTCACGACGCGGCGGCGGTTAACCCCCCACGGCAGTTCGTGTTCGTTTTTACAGGCGGTGACACAGCCGTTGCACTCGATGCAGCGTTCCGCGTCACAGAGAAATTTCATGCGAGCCATTGTTTTTCTCCTAATTCTTAAGCGCGAACTACGCGGCACAAAGTGGTTTTGGTTTCCTGCATCATGGTCACCGAGTCGTAACCATAGGTTGTCCCCTGGTTGACCGATTCCCCACGCACAATCGGCGCAGCGCCGTCCGGGTAGTACTCAAGCATGTCTTTGCCCTGCCACCAGCCGGAGAAATGGAAGGGCAGGAAAACGGTTCCCGCCGCCACCCGTTCAGTCACCTGGGCACGCAGCTTCATGCGGCCCTTGGTCGGCGTCTCAACCCACATGAACTCACCATTGCGCACACCGGCATCGTTGGCATCCTTCGGATTGACCTCGGCGAACATCTCCTGCTGCAGTTCGGCCAGCCATGGATTGGAACGCGTTTCCTCGCCACCGCCCTCGTATTCGACCAAACGGCCGGAGGTCATGATGATCGGGAACTCCTTGGAGATATCCTTGACCTTGTCCTGCAGTGTTTTAAACAAGGTCGGCAGGCGCCAGAAATTCTTTTTGTCAGCGCCCTGCGGATATTTTTCAACGAGATCGGGGCGCGGCGAGTACATCGGCTCGCGGTGCACCGGTACCGGATCAGGGAAGTTCCAGACCACTGCCCGCGCCTTGGCATTGCCGAACGGATGGCAGCCATGCACCTTCATGACGACACGTTGGATGCCGCCGGAGCGGTCAGTCTTCCAGTTCTTGCCCTCGGCGAGCTTCTTTTCGTCGTCGGTCAGGTCATCCCACCAGCCCAGTTTCTTGAGCAGCACATGGTCGAATTCCGGATAACCCATCTGCAGATCGGCACCCTTCGAGGCCGAACCGTCTTCCGCCAGCAGCGAAATGCCATCCTTCTCGACACCGAAGTTGGCGCGGAAATTACCGCCGCCATCCATCACATGCTTCGAGGTATCGTAGAGATTGGGCGTGCCGGGATGCTTCATTTCCGGCGTCCCGTAGCACGGCCAGGGCAGGCCGAAGTAATCGCCATCACACGGGCCACCCTTGGCGCGCAGGGTTTTGACGTCGAAGGTGTGCATGTTCTTCATGTGCAGCTTCAGACGCTCCGGCGACTGGCCGGTGTAACCGATGGTCCAGCAACCCTTGTTGATTTCACGCAGGATGTCCTCGATCTCCGGCTCATCCCAGCCCTGCTTGTCCTTGATAACCTTGATATTCTTGCAGAACTCCTTCTCGAAACCGAACTTCTTGGCGAAGGCGTACATGATGGTGTGGTCGGGCTTCGATTCAAACAGCGGCTCGATGACCTTCTCGCCCCACTGGATGGAACGGTTGGAGGCGGTGCGCGAACCGACTGTTTCGAACTGCGTGCAGGCCGGCAGCAGATAGACGCCATCCTTGCGCATCATTGCCGACATCGCGGCGGTGGCCGATGGGTAGGGATCGATAACGACCAGCAGATCGAGCAATTTCATTGCCTCGACCATTTCCAGTCCGCGCGTCTGGCTGTTCGGCGCCATACCCCAATAGACGACGGCGCGCAGGTTGGAATCCTGGTCGATGTTCTCATTCTTTTCCAGCACACCGTCGATCCAGCGCGAGACGGTAATCCCGGATTTTTCCATCATCACCTGCGATGAAAACTGGCTCTTGACCCACTCGTAATCAACCCCCCAGACGCCGCACCAGTGCTTCCATGAGCCAGCAGCGAGGCCGTAATAGCCGGGCAGCGAATCCGGGTTCGGGCCAACGTCGGTGGCGCCCTGAACATTGTCGTGACCACGGAAGATGTTGGTGCCGCCGCCGGAGACGCCGACGTTACCGAGCACCAGTTGCAAAATACACATGGCGCGGACATTGGCGTTACCGACCGTATGCTGGGTCTGGCCCATACACCAGACAACGGTGGACGGCTTGTTCTTGGCCAGCATCTCGGCAATACGCAGCACTTCAGCTTCCGGAATACCGGTGACGTCCTGAACCTTGTCCGGCGTCCATTTCATCACCTCTTCCTTGACCTTCTCAATGCCGTGCACGCGGGCCTTGAGGTAGGCGGTGTCTTCCCAGCCGTTTTTGAAGATGTGATAGAGCATGCCCCAGATGAAGGGGATGTCGGTACCGGAACGGATACGCGAATAAATGTCGGCTTTCGCCGCCGTCCGTGTAAAGCGCGGATCGACGACCGCCATCTTGCAGCCGTTTTCCTTGGCATGCAGCATGTGCAGCATGGAGACCGGGTGTGCTTCGGCGGCATTCGAACCAATGTACAACGCTGCCTTGGAAAACTGCATGTCGTTGTAGGAGTTGGTCATCGCGCCATAACCCCAGGTATTGGCAACACCGGCCACCGTCGTCGAGTGACAGATGCGCGCCTGGTGGTCCATGTTGTTGGTGCCGAAGAAGGACACGAACTTGCGGAACATGTAGGCCTGCTCGTTGCTGTGCTTCGAGGAGCCGACCCAGTAGGTCGCATCCGGGCCGCTTTCCTTGCGGATTGCCAGCAGCTTGTCGCCGATTTCAGTGATCGCCTGATCCCAGCTGATCTTTTTGTATTTGCCGTCGACCAGCTTCATCGGATACTTCAAACGATGTTCGCCGTGCCCGTGTTCGCGCACCGCAGCGCCCTTGGCGCAGTGCGCACCGAGGTTGATCGGCGAATCGAAGACCGGCTCCTGACGCACCCAGACGCCGTTTTCAACGACAGCATCAACCGCACAGCCAACCGAGCAGTGGGTACAAATGGTGCGTTTAACCTCGACGCCGGTTTTGTCCTTGGCAACATCGGCGGCTTCAGCCGAACCAATCATGTTGTAGGGCAACTGGGTGGCCAGCGCGCCGCCACCGGCAACGAGACCGGAGCGCTTGAGGAAGGCGCGGCGATCCATGGTCATTGCCAGAACACCATTGATTGCCCCCTCCGGGGACTTCCTGCCGGTCGCGGTCAACGCCGGATTTGCGCCCAAAATCACGCCGGCTTCGGGCGTGGACTGCGTCGCGGATTTACCTTTTCTGACTAACATCGGTCGTCTCCTGATCAGACCCGCGCCGTGCGGTAATAGTTACTGATGTGCTTGGTTTCAGCGTAGCCGCTGGCTTTTTCTTTCGCTGTTACAACGGTCACCGGCTTGGTCGTTTCCTTGCCGACGCCAACGGCAACTGCCGCCACCGCACCGGCACTGCCGACACCCGCAGCGAACAGAAAACCACGGCGCTTCAGGTTGGTTTCTTGATTGTTCATTTGACCCTCCTCCAAAAACTCAAATCACACCATATCGAACGCCAGGCGCTCGATGGCAAAAAAGGCACGCACCAGCATGGCCGTGCGTGAATAAAAACGTGAATCAGCGGCAGCTTCGAGCGCCTCGGCCAGTGCCTCGGTCCAAGGTGCCAGATGGCCTTCAAAAAACGCTTTCTGACGAGCCAGGCCACTGGCATCGGGGCCGGTGACAATTAAATGACGCATCACGTCGCTCAAGGCGGCGATGTGATCTTCCGATTCGGTAATCCCCAGCCGCCGACCCAAACCCAGTTCCGCCAGATCGGCACGCAACTCGACCACCGGCTCTTCCATCAGGAAGCCGGCGATGTAAAAGGAACCAAACAACATCACTTCCGGGCGGCCGATGGTCAGGAAGATGCGCGTGTATTCCTCTTCCAGCTGCTCGGCGCTGATCTCGCGCGCGGCGTCGGCGAGCATCAGCCAAGCACGCCCGAGATCGCTGCTAGAATTTCCCCAGGTCGCGGCCAACGCCGGCAACTTGCTCAAAAATGCGGCATCCGGCGGGCTGGCGAACAGGCGCGAGAGCACCGCGTAATGTTCGGCACGCGCCTGATCTTCTTCGCTCAATACTGGCGCGGCAACCACGCGTTCCATGACAGCGCTCATTCGGACATCTCCCAAGCCTTGGTGCTTCTTTCGTTTTGCACGAGGTCGATGACCCGGCAGTCGCCGCACATGCTCAGGCGGGCCAGCGCTTCCGGCGTCGCAAACATGCTGTGCCCGGTCAGTTTGGCGATCATGTTTTTGACTGCCGGTGCCGCCCCCATTGGCTTGCCGCAGGCGCTACAGCAGAACACTTCGGCTTCGTGCAGCAGGCGTTCCTGGCGCCGGTTCGAGGTCAGCAAACGCGGCGTCAGCGTCATCGCGTTTTCCGGGCAGGTATTGACGCAGAGGCCGCATTGCAGACAGTTGCGCTCGATAAACGACAGGCGCGGCGCATCGGCCGCCGCCTTCAAGGCGCTCGCCGGGCAGGCGCTGGTGCAAGACATGCACAAGGTACAGGCGGCACTCACGGTCACCGATCCAAACGGCGCACCGGCCGGCAAAGCGACGGCTTCAAGGGTTTGCGGTGCGTGCTTGAGCAGATGGTCAATGACGAATTCGAGGGTCGTCCGCTTGTCGACGAGCAAACGAAAATCAGCCGGGGCAATCGCGGCCGGCGCAGCCCATCCGGTGAAGCCTTGCAGCCAGCCCGACTGTTCACTATCGAGGACGCGCAGATATTCGCCGGCATAGCCCAGCCCGCTGAGGATTGCCTGAGCAAACTTGAGCTGCTTCTCTAGCGGTGCCAGATCATGCGAACCGGCACCGAGCACGGCAACCTGTGCCGCACCGAGCGCCAGCGTGCCGAGCAGTAGATCAAGCCCGACCGAATCGGCACTCCAGATTTCAACGGGAATCACCTGCGCCGGCAACACCCGCCCGGCCCGCTGCATCCCTTGCAAAACTTCGCGACCAGACTCCGCCGAGTAAAACAAGACGCAGGGCGCAACGCCACCCGCTTCGCGATAAGCTTTTAGTTGCGCCTTGAGCGCCAGACCCACATCGGCGACACGCGGATACTGGAAGCTCAGCGCACCGGACGGGCACACCGTCGTGCAGGTGCCGCAGCCCTGGCAAAGGTAAGGATCAAGCGCGATCTTGTCGCCGGCACTGACGATGGCCGCCGTCGAGCAAACGTCAATACACTGGCTGCAACCGGTCTTTTGCGAACGACTATGCGCGCAAAGTCGTTCATTGACAGAGACATAGCGCGGCTTCTCGAACTCGCCTTCAAAAGCCAGCAGATCAATCACCGCCAGGGCCTGATCGAGCGGATCACGCCCCGGCGCAGCATAGCCGGGCGGCAGTTCGACCCGTTTGAAAAAGGCTTCCGGCGAGAGATCAAGGACCACATCAAAACTTGCCTGGCGCTCGCCTGCCGAGGTTTTCCAGCGCAACTCGAAAGCGCCAAGGTGGCCACTCATGGTTGGTGAATCGCCCTGTTCAATCGTAAATTCCGGCTCAAAAACGGCGTCGACCGTAAGGTTTTGCGATGACAGAGAAAAAACCGTCACCTGCCGCTGCGCGGCCAGACGCTCAGCCCAACCTGCAGCCACTTCCATCTCACCAATGATCAGCAAACGGCCATCGGCATTCATCGTCACGGCCGGCACCGGATCGTTTGCCGGCAGGGTCTCAAGGATCGCAAACGCCGCCTGAAGCGGGACGTTATCAGCAGCGATAAAACGGAAAGAGGAGGAAGCGCTCAAGGGCAGGAACCTTTCGAAAGTCAGATCTATCTGCAAGGTTCGCGCCAGCTGCGAACCGGGGAATTCGACAGCTAAGCTATTGATTCACTGATGGTGAATTTTCAGGCGCCTCAACGGGTGGGACATTTTGTCCATCGGCGGACAAAATGTCGCTATCTGGAGCCGCTTCAATCACTGGCTCGGCTGGCTCTGCTGCGGCCTGCGGCGCTTCGACAAAGCTGCGCATCTGATTCAGTGTCGCCAGCATTTCGGCGGGAATCGGGTCTTCGATCGAGTAGTCACCGATGTAAATATCTAGCCCGTCCATCGCATTGAAGCGCGGATCAGCGAAGAGGGTTTTCATCGCTTGCCGGCGCACGACTTCGCTCACTTCTTCCTTGAGAAAAACCGCAAAGTCACTGTCCGGACCAAGTTCGGCGAGCAGCTTTTCGGGATCGATGCCTTCTGCGGTCGACGCCGTTTCGGCAGCCTTTTTCAGGCGCGACCAGCGTTCGAGAAAACGGCTCACCGGGCGACCTTTTGACCCAGCGGGTCGTTGCGTTTGATCTTGTTGCGCACCGCCGGCTTGTAATGCGTATTGACGAAATCGCCCAGCCAGTCGGCAATTTCCGGCGGCATCGGCACGCCGTCGCAGTTCTCGCCGGAATCCAGCCAGCGCGCCGCCTCGCCGTAACTCAGCGTCGCTTCAATGGGCAGGGCAAAATCATCGATCAAGCGCCACAGCACAAAAACGCGCGGCTCTGGCGAGAGCAGATTGAGATGGTAGTTATCGACCTCGTCGCGGAACAATTGAAGCGGGAAATAGCCGGCGAGAAAATGCTGGCGCCGCTCATCGGCAAAAATCTGTCGCGGCGCTGCTGCCGGGTCGGCATCAAAGGCCGGCAGAACGCCTATCGCCTCCCAGCTTTCACTGGCCCAGCGGTTGTCGATCTGTTTTTTTTCGATGATGACGGCGACGGGAAATTGTTTCATGACCACTCTCTGGAATTCTCTTTTTCCAGCATAGCCGATTTAAATCGCTTCGTGCTCCGCGAGAAATTCCTTGACCCAATGTTCGCCTCGCGCGCCGGAGAAACGCCCCTTGAGTTCACCATCGATAAACAGCAAAACGGTGGGGAAGCCCTTGAGCCCGTAGCGCCCTGCCAGCTTCATGTTATGGCCTTCGTCGACCTCGATTTTGGCCAGCCGTATTTGTCCCGCCAGGCTGTTGGTCAGCCTTTCAAGCACCGGCGTCAAGGCCCGGCAGGGCGGGCACCAGTCGGCCCAGAAATCGGCAATCACCGGGGCAATTTTCGAGGCTTCGATAACGCTCACCTCAAAGTTATCTACATCACTATCGAAAATGAAATCAGGAAGCGGGTGGGGTAGGTGAGTCAAAAGGAGAGCCTCGTTGGATTTGGCAGGGCTACCAGCTTAAACAAAATCCAACGAGAACGGGAGAACCGCGCCGGGGCGCGGCTTTCCATGGCAACGCCTTAGCGCTTCGCATTCGGAAAGAAAAGCTGCTCTCCAGAAATCTTGTACCCGGCAATCGCCTTTTGCCCGGCCGCTGACACCAGCCAGTCGATAAAACGCTGCCCTTCGACTTTCTTTATGTGCGGATGTTTGGCTGGATTGACCAAAATCACACCGTACTGGTTAAACAAACGGGTATCACCTTCAATGACAATGGCTAGATCAGCGCGATTCTTGAAGGCCAGCCAGGTGCCGCGATCGGCCAGCACGTAGGCGTTCATTGATGCCGCCATATTGAGCACCGGCCCCATGCCGAGTCCGGAATCCCGGTACCACGGGCCTTTGATCGCCTCAAGATCAACCCCGGCAGATTTCCAGTAGCGCAATTCAGCGGCATGCGTACCGCTCTTATCGCCGCGCGAGACAAAGGGCGGACGGCTCGCTGCGATCCGCCGCAAGCCGGCCTGAATATCCTTGCCGGCCACTTTGGCAGGATCTGCCTTGGGGCCAACCAGCACAAAATCGTTGTACATCACCTCCTTGCGCTCGACGCCCGAACCTTCAGCAACAAATTTTGCCTCGGCGACCTGGTCATGCACAAAAGCCACATCGGCATCGCCGCGCCGCGCCGTATCGAGCGCCTGGCCGGTGCCGAGGGCGACGACGCGAACCTTGATGCCGCTCTCTTTCTCAAAAACCGGCAGGATGTGGCCAAACAACCCGGATTGTTCGGTTGAGGTCGTCGAGGCGACGGTGATGAACGCCGCATCGGCAGCGGTGGCGAAGCTGCACGGCAGCACAATGGCGCCGGCGATCAGGAATTTAACGAATTTCATCGGCTCACCCGGTTTTGGTCATTGATCTGCGAGCGCCCTGATCTGGCGATTCAGGGTCGAGCGGAAGGCTATCACAAGGCCGTCGAGCGTTGCTCAGGGTACTCGGCAGCGCACCGTAACAATTCTCCCGTGTAGAATTTGTTCGATGAACCGCCCACTGCTGACCCAGGCCGCCCGGCCACTGACCTTCGAGATCGACGCCGTCAATGAACGCGGCGAGATCGTGCCGACCGCGATTGCCGGCGAACATCCGCTGACCATTTACGTCGACAAGCAGGAAATCGTCACCCTGATGACCCTCGGCGCCGCCCCCGAAGCGCTCACT
Organism: Dechloromonas sp.; assembly: GCA_011391255.1. Taxonomy (GTDB): domain Bacteria; phylum Pseudomonadota; class Gammaproteobacteria; order Burkholderiales; family Rhodocyclaceae; genus Azonexus. Next base: position 113,514 of record JAABQV010000007.1, on the reverse strand, counting down.
CTTGGCTATCTGCGCAACCAGCGGCTGATCGGCAAGTTGAGCGACATCGTCAGCGTCCAGGTTGATTGGGAAGTCAATGCGGTTGCCGTCGTTACCCGTCATGGGCAAGGCATCGCCGCCGAGCGCCTGGAAAAACGAACCGTCACCACCGGCTGCGGACAAGGCACCATTTTTGGCGACCTGATGGCGGAAATCGACAATATCCATTTGCCGGCCACCGCCATGCTGGCGGAGGTCACGCTTTACGGCCTGCTTGATGCCGTCCGCCATCACGAGTCGATTTACAAACAAGCCGGCGCCGTGCATGGCTGCGCGTTGGCCAAGGGCGCTGAAATTCTGATGTTTGTCGAAGACGTTGGCCGCCACAATGCGGTCGATGCAATTGCCGGCAAGATGTGGCTCGACGAACTCGATGGCGGCGACAAGATTTTCTACACGACCGGTCGGCTGACTTCCGAAATGGTGATCAAGACCGCCCAAATGGGCATTCCCTTCCTTGTCTCAAGATCCGGCCTGACACAAATGGGTTGGGAAATTGCCAGCAAACTCGGGATGACGATGATCGGCCGCGCGCAGGGTAAGCATTATTTGCTGTTCAGCGGTGCTGAAAGGTTTACACGATGACTGAGCAGTCAAGCATCACCGGCGTTATTTTGGCTGGTGGCATGGGGCGTCGCATGGGCAACGTCGACAAAGGGTTACAGCTGCTGCGCGGCAAGACGATGGTTGCCTGGGTGATCGAACGCCTGCAACCGCAGGTCGGCACCCTGATCATCAACGCCAACCAGAATCTGGAGCGCTATGCCGAGTTTGGCTGCCCGGTTGTCCCGGATCAGATTCCCGATTTTGCCGGCCCGCTCGCCGGACTGCATGCCGCCCTGTCGGCCGCGCAAACCCCGCTGGTCGCCACCGCCCCCTGCGACTCGCCGTTTCTGCCGGAAGATCTGATTTCCCGCCTGTTTTTGGCGTTGACCGCAAGCGGCGCCGATCTCGCTGTTGTTCGCACCTTCGATCAGCCGCAACCGGTCTTTTGCCTGTGCAAACGCGAGGTTTTGCCGCATTTGACCGAGTTTTTGCAAAGCGGCGGGCGCAAGATAGACCGCTGGTATTCGACCTTGAAAGTAACCGAAGTTGCCTTCGACGATCAGGCCGCAGCCTTTGAAAACATCAACACGCGGGAAGAACTCGGGCGCTTCGAAGGCAGGTAAGATGGCGCTTCCATCCTGCCGAAAACAAAGCCATGGCGCATCGCTACCCGCTTCATTTGCAGATCTCGACCCTGTTTGTAGCGCTGATTCTTTTGATCAGCAGCATCGTCGGCTTTCTCGGTTACAAAAGTAGCCGCGAACTTCTCGAATCCAGCGCCAGCGAGCTGAACGCCCGGATCAGCAAGGAAATCCACAGCGAATTCAGAAATCTCGTGGCCCCGGCCGGGATGGCGATGCGCCTGATCAGCCAGTCAAAAGTTACCGAAGCGCAGACGCTGAGCGAACGGCTCGCTTTCCTCGGACTGATCCGCGAAGCACTGCAAGATTCCCCGGCCATCTCGGCGTTCTATATCGGCTACGCAAGCGGTGATCTCTTCTTCACCCGCCGGCTCTCCGATGCCACCGAGCGAGCATTCTTCAAGGCCCCCGCAACTGCCGCCTATCTGGTGCAAAGCATCGCTCAGGGCAAGGGCGAATTCCTCTATCTCGATACCGCCGGCGCAATTCTGCGCCGTGACCCGCGACCCGATTACGCGAGCAACTACGACCCGCGCCAACGTGACTGGTACAGCTCGGCAATCACCACCGATCAGCAGGCTTACACCGAACCCTACCTGTTTTACTCGAGCAAAAAGGTCGGCAGTACCATCTCCCGGCGCTCGCCGCGCGGTGATGCGGTTGCCGGTGCCGATATTCAACTGGACACCCTCGGGCTCTCGCTGGCCGACCAAAAAGTCACGCCTGGCAGCCAGATTGTGCTGGCCGATAGCAAAGGCCAGACCATCGGCTTTGAAAATCCTGCCCAGGCGATCAGCTTTCCCAACGGCCCGGATGCCCCGCCGCGACTTACACCGATTTCCGAACTCGGCGTTCCGGCATTTGCCGCGCTGAGCGCGCTCGACGCGCGAAGCGAGGGAAATTCCCGGCTGACGTTGAATGACGAACAATGGCACATCTCGATCAGCCCTTTGACCATTCAGGGCAGCAGCCCGCTGCTACTGATTTCGGCGATCCCGGACAAGGAATTGATGGCCGGTGCCCGGCAAACACTCCGGCACGTCGCACTGACCGTTTTAATCGTTATTTTGCTCGCCATACCAATCACCTGGCTGCTCGCCAGAAGCGTCGCCAAGCCGCTACGGCAACTGGCCCGCGAGGCCGATCTGATTCAGCAATTCGAGTTTTCGCAGCCGATCACGGTGCGCTCTCTGGTCCTTGAGGTGAATGACCTCGCCACAACAATGAGCGGCATGAAGCGAACCATCCGGCGTTTTCTCGACATCAGCATGGCAATTGCAGCCGAAAATGATTTCGACCGCCTGCTACCGCGCCTGCTCAGCGAAACGCTCTCCGCCGCCGAGGCCAAAGCCGGGATTCTTTACCTTTACGACCACGGGCAACTGCTCAATGCCAGCGCGCTCAAGGACGACGGCTCGCCCCTGCCAGGCACCCTCGGCCAGATCGATCCAGCCACCACCGGCCCCTTGCTCAGTCAGGCGCTGAGCAGCCGGAAGCCATGCACCCGCGTACTCACCAGCGCTGACTTTGCTGCCCTCGGCGTGGCCGCGACAAACGATACGCACGGCATCGCGGTGCCGCTGCATAACCGCCAGCAGCAACTGGTTGGCGCGATGATGTTGCTCTGCCCGGTGGCTGCCGGACAGGCTCAGGTCAGCTTTGTCGAAGCGCTTTCCGGTTCGGTGGCGGTTTCGCTGGAAAGCAAGGAGCTGATCAAGGCGCAAAAGACGCTCTTTGAAGCCCCTTCATTCAGTTGATCGCCGGCGCCATTGACGCCAAGAGCCCTTACACCGGCGGCCACTGCGCACGCGTCCCGGAGCTGACCAAGATGCTGGCGCGCGCCGCCTGTGCCGAGCAGAGCGGCCCTTACGCCAACTTCCAGCTTTCCGCCGACGATTGGGAAGCGGTGCATGTTGCCGCCTGGCTACACGATTGCGGCAAGGTGACAACGCCGGAATACGTCGTCGACAAGGCGACCAAGCTGGAAACCCTGTACGACCGCATCCACGAAGTCCGCATGCGCTTTGAGGTACTCAAGCGCGATGCCGAAATTGCCTGTCTGCAAGCGATTTCCAGTGGAGCAGAGGAAGCCCCGGCGCGCCAGCAGTTGGCCGCAGCGCTGGCGCAACTCGATGATGATTTTGCCTTTGTCGCCACCTGCAACGAGGGCGGCGAATTCATGGCCCCCGAAAAAATCGCTCGCCTCGACGCGATTGCCGCGCGCACCTGGCAACGCACGCTCGATGACCGGCTCGGCATTTCGCACGAAGAAAAAGAGCGCAAAGCCCGCAGCCCGGCCCCTGACCTGCCGGTAAGCGAAGCCCTGCTGGCCAACAAGGCCGAGCATTTTTTCGAGCGCCAGGCACGCGACCGGATGCCGGCCGACAACCAATGGGGCATCCGCATGACGATGCCGGCGCTGCTCTACAACAAGGGCGAGTTGTACAACCTGGCCGTCGCCCGCGGCACGTTATCCGAGGAAGAGCGCTACAAGATCAACGAACATATCGTCCAGACGCTGATCATGTTGAGCCAACTGCCCTTCCCCAAACATTTGCGCAACGTCCCGGAAATCGCTGCCGGCCACCACGAAAAGATGGACGGCAGCGGCTATCCACGCCAACTGAAAAAGGAAGAAATGAGCCCGCTCGCCCGGATGATGGCGATTGCCGACATTTTTGAGGCTCTGACGGCGGTTGACCGCCCCTACAAGAAGGGCAAGACGCTCTCCGAGGCGATCAGGATCATGTCGTTCATGAAAAAGGATCAGCACATCGATCCTGAATTGTTCGACCTTTTCCTGCGCTCCGGTGCTTACCGCGAGTATGCCGAACGCTTCATGAAACCGGAACAGATCGACACGGTCGACCTCGCGGCCTACCTGAAAACAGGCTGATCAATTCAGCCCGCTGCTGGCCAGGATAAATTCGGCAACTGCCGCCGGATCGTTGATATCGATCTGCGGCAAGTCCGTTTCCAGCCGTGAATCGCTGGCGATCGCAATGATGTGCGGGTCGTCCGGAAACAACAAGGGCTTGCCGATTTCCGCGCGCCAGATCTCAATCTTGGCAATCGGCGCCCGCTTGAAGCCCTCCACCAGCACCAGATCGCAGGGCGATAGCTGCTCAAGCGCCTGATCCAGCGTCATCTCGGGTCGCCCGCGCAACTCGTGCATCAAGGCCCAGCGGTTCATCGAGGTCAATAAAACCTCGCGACAACCAGCGTGGCGATGGCGATAGGAATCCTTGCCCGGATAATCGACATCGGCTTCGTGATGCGCGTGCTTGATCAACGACACCACCAGGCCACGAGCCTCGAGCAGGCCAATCACACGCTCGACCAGCGTCGTCTTGCCGCTGCCGGACCAGCCGGCGAATCCGATCACTTTCATGGTTGTTGTCGGTAGCACGAAATGGAAAGGCATGATTATGCACACTTTCTGTCGGCACTCAGCGAGCTGTGCACCAAGATGACCGCCGAGGCGGCCAGCAAAGCCCCGAAGAAAACGCCGCGGGGCAAAAAAGCATGAGCGACCTGACACACTGACCGACTTGACGAACCTCTTGTTGTAAATATACTTTGAAATATACTTGTCCGAGTTAATTCAAAGGAGTTCCTGCCATGTCACAAATCACCTTGTATCTGGACGATGCCACGCAGGCGCTGGTCGAGCAGGCAGCGCAGGCGAATGGTTTGTCGAAAAGCCGTTGGGTGGCCGAAATCATCCGCAAATACGCCGCGTATGAATGGCCACAGGATTGTTTGGCCTTGGCGGGAGCGTTTGCTGATTTTCCCTTTTACGAAGAAAACCCAGCCTCACAAGCTGCTGATGTTCCCCGCTTGGGTTTTTGATTGCCAGCCATGTTGATTCTCGACAGCAACACCATTAGTTATTACTTCCGTGGCGATCCGCTGGTGGTGCCGCACCTGCAATCTCTGCGACCGGCCGATCTTGGCGTGCCGGCTATTGTTGAGTATGAATTGCGTTACGGGCTGCTGCGCTTGCCAGAGGCGGCGGCGATGCCGCGATTGGCTGCGTTGGCACAATTGCTGCGCCCCATGCAGCTTTTGCCATTTGACAGTGAATGTGCCGCCCAGGCGGCCCGTATCCGTGTCGAACTGGAGGCTGTGGGCACACCCATCGGCCCGCACGATACCTTGATCGCAGCGACGGCATTGCGTTATCAGGCCACCCTGGTGACGCGTAATGTACGTGAGTTTTCTCGTGTACCGGGCTTGCCGTTGCTGAATTGGCACGATGCTGAAAGCGCCCCGCAGGCATGCCAATCATGAGCAACAAACCGATCCGCCTGATCAAGTCGCCGCGAGCCTCGGGCAAATCGCGGGCGCTGATGTTTATTGCGCTGAACAAGCTGAACAATCAGGGATTGCGGCAGGCTATCGTTGTTGTGCCGGAACGCTCGATTGGCACCAGCTTTGCCGATGAGCGATTGAGCCAGCACGGCTTTTTGGGATTGGCAGGAGCCGCCACAGTGGAACTTGTGCAACGCGCCCGGCGTCAATGAGCCGCGTGTCGCCAAATCGAAGGTCGATGCGGTGCGCCAGTTTTTGGCAGGCAAGAAGCTAAGCATTTCGCGCGAGGATGCGCTTGAACTTGCGAATCGTGCGCGGACTTTCAAAAAGGAGAGCGGTCGTTTGCCCGATATCAATTCTGCCGATGCCTGGGAACGGAGCATGGCAGAGGTCATCGCCGCTTTTATTCGTTGCAAGGCGCAGGAACTGGCGGCCGAAAAGGGCGGGGTTGGGAATGGCTGAGATTGACGAAACAACATTGTCGCAATTGAAAATGACGGGGGCGAAGAAAGACGTGGAAGAACAAAACTTGCCGGCGCGCATTGAGAGCGGGCCATGGCAAACATATTCGGTACTGATCGTAGACGACGAGCCAGGCATGCTGAGCTTTTTGCAGCGTGCTCTGAGTTCGCGCTGCGGCGTCGTCGATTGCGCCAATTGCGTTGAAAAGGCGCGCCCGCTGCTGGATCGCAAGCGTTACGACCTGATCGTCCTCGACATCGCGATGCCCGGCCAGTCGGGCATCGATTGGCTGCACGAGTTGCGTCAGGACGGCTATGCCGGCGATGTCATCCTGATGACCGCCTATGCCGATCTCGACACCGCCATCGAGGCACTGCGTGCCGGTGCCGCCGATTTCCTGCTCAAGCCCTTCTCGCTGGCCGTCGTTCTCAACGCCATCCAGCGCTGTTTCGAGCGCTCGCGGTTGGCCCGTGAAAACTTTGTCCTGCGCCGTGAAATCAGCAAGCGCGATGCCGATATTGAAGGCCTCGTCGGCCAGTCGCCATTAATGCTCAAACTTTGCGAGCGCATCAAGCGCATTGCGCCAACCCCGGCGACCATCCTGCTGACTGGCGAATCCGGCACCGGCAAGGAAGTTGCGGCACGCGCCCTGCATCGCATGAGCCCGCGCAGCAGCGGACCTTTCGTGCCAGTCAATTGCGCGGCTATTTCAGCCGAGCTGATCGAATCCGAGCTCTTTGGCCACGTCAAGGGCGCTTACACCGGTGCCCAGCAAAGCCGCGAAGGCCTCTTTTATTACGCCAGCGGCGGCACGCTGTTTCTCGATGAGATCTCCGAACTGCCGCCCGCCGCGCAGGCCAAATTGCTGCGCGCGCTGGAAGAACGCCGGATCAGGCCGGTCGGTTCGGCGCAGGAAATCGCCATCGACGTGCGCGTCATTGCCGCCAGCAACCGCGACCTCAAGAGCGAAGTCGCCAACCAGCGCTTTCGCCAGGATTTGTATTACCGCCTGCAAGTGCTTGAACTGACCTTGCCGCCACTGCGCGAACGCCCGGAGGACATTCCCCTGCTGGTCGACCACTTCATGGCCCAACTGACACCTAGCCTCGGCGTCGCCGCCTTGCCGCTCGATGCCCGGACCCTGGCCAGGATGACCGACTATGACTGGCCGGGCAATGTGCGCGAGCTGCGCAATCTGGTCGAACGTTCGCTGATTCTTGGCTGGTTCGATATCGGTTCCGAGCCGGAAATTGGCCTCGAGACGGTCGCCGGCAGCGATGAAACACTCGCCGCCGTCGAGAAGAAACACATGCTGGGTATGCTCGCCGCCTGCGACGGCAACAAGTCGGAGGCCAGCCGGCGCCTCGGTATTTCACGCAAAACCATGGATCGCAAGTGCCAGGCCTGGGGCCTGTGAGGCCGCCCGCCCGGCAGTCGATCCGCACTCGGCTGCTGCTCCTCGCGCTGATTCCGCTCGGCGTTGTCTTGCCACTGATGCTCCTGGCCATGGCTTACTGGGGCGGCGATTACTTTGACCGCATCCTGAAAACCAAGGTGCGCAGCGAGCTGGCGATTGCGCACGGCTATTTCGAGCGGGTCAGCGAAGGCGTCGGGCGCTCGCTGAGCAGCCTCGCCGATTCGCAACGCCTGGCGCATGCCCTCCGCGGCTCAGGCTCAGGCGCTGAGGCCTCGGTTGCGCAACTGCTCGACAGCGTCAAGCAAAGTCAGAAGCTCGATTTTTTGCACTTTTACGCGGTTGACCGCGAGATTCCGACGAGCCGCCAGCACGCCGTCATCGACGCCGCGCTAGCCGGAAAAAGCAGCACTTCAAGCGAACTGTTCAGCGCCGACGAGTTGCGAGCGATCAGCCCGCAACTTGCCGAGCGCGCACGCACGCCCCTGCTGGCAACGCCGAATGCCAAGCCGGAGAAGCGCGAAGTGGAAACCCGCGGACTGGTCATCCACGCCGCCTCGCCGGTGCTCAATGCCGAAGGCCGTTTGCTCGGCATTCTTGAAGGCGGCGTCCTGCTCAACAAGAATCTCGAATTTATCGACCATCTCAACAGCATTGTTTACCCCGAAGGCGCCCTGCCCTTCGGCAGCACCGGCACCACCACGCTGTTTCTTGATGATGTGCGGGTGGCGACCAATGTCCGCCTCTTTGGCGAAACGCGCGCCATCGGCACCCGCGTCTCGGCTGCAGTGCATACGGCTGTGCTGGGCGAGGGCAAAACCTGGCTGGATCGCGCCTTTGTCGTCAGCGACTGGTACGTCTCAGCCTACCAACCGCTGCTCAACAGCCAACAGCAGCGCATCGGCATGCTTTACGTCGGCTTTCTCGAAGGCCCTTTCAGCAGCGTGCGCAAGCAGGTCATTCTCGGTATCGCCGGCCTCTTTGCCATCGCAATGCTGATTGCCGGCATTTTTGCCGCGTTCTGGGCGCGCCGCGTTTTCAAACCCATCGAGCGCATGCACGCGACCATGCACGCCATCGAGAACGGCCAGCCGGAAGCGCGCGTCGGGCCGATTGAAACCGCCGATGAACTGGCTATCGTCGCCACCCATTTCGACCGCCTGCTCGATCAGCTACAGGCGCAAACCGACTCGCTGAAACGCTGGGGCGATTCGCTCGACAGCAAGGTTGCCGAACGTACTGCCGCACTTGAACAGGCAGTTGCCGACCTCAAGCAGGCACAGTCGCAGCTGGTCAAGAATGAAAAATTGGCCGCCATTGGGCAGTTGACCGCAGGCCTGGCGCACGAGATCAATAATCCGATTGCCGTCATTCAGGGCAATCTCGACGTCCTGCGCGACATCCTCGGCCCGGCCGCCGAGCCGGCAACGCCGGAAATCCGGCTGATTCACGAACAGGTTCAGCGCATCCGGCTGATCGTCGCCAAATTGCTGCAGTTCGCCCGCCCGCAGGATTACGTCGGCTACCTCGAAGCGGTTCGCCCGCAACAACTGATTCAGGACAGCCTGGTGCTGGTCCAACACCTGCTCAAGAGCGGCCGGATCGCCATCGAGCAACAGATCGACTCAACGCGCCAGATCAGTTGCAACAAAAACGAGGTGCAGCAGGTGCTGATCAACCTGCTGGTCAATGCCATCCAGGCAATGCCGGACGGTGGCGTCCTCGGTATTGGTGTTGAAGAGTGGGACGAGAGCGAGATGCCGGTCGGCATCTGCCTGCATGTTTCCGATGGCGGGCCGGGGGTCGGTGAGGCCGAACTGGAGCGCCTCTTCGAACCCTTCTTCACGGCCAAAAAACCCGGTGGCAACGGCCTCGGCCTGTGGGTCAGCAAAACCCTGATCGAGCGTTACGGCGGCCGCTTGAGCGTGCAGAACCTGGCTGGCAAAGGTGCTTGTTTTACCGTCTGGCTGCGCTGCGAACCGCTGGAGTGATGGCGGGCGGCATGCTCATGGCTGCCCTGTCACTGCTCAAGAACATCGCCAAAAACCGTGTATTCGCCGTCCTTGCGATCAGCGCCAGGCGCATCGTAAAGCACCAGCCAGCTTGGCGTCTGCGCGGCAAGCTCAGGGGGTAATGCGCAAAGCGCCTCGGCACGATTAGTGCCGTGCCCGTGCGGCAGGGACAGCATCGCGCTCAGACTGCTCTCGAAACGTACTGCTGCCTGATTGGCCGCCAGCACAGACCTGGCGTTCGGCCACTTGAAGACGCGGATATCGCCATCCAGCACCATCGTCGGCCCGGCCAGGATGTAGAGGTCATCACCGGAAAAGTGCAGATCGCGTATCCCGAGTCCTTCCAGTTGCAGAAAATGCTTGCGGATTAGAGTGCCGCTGTCATCGAGGGGCACCATTCGCAGTTCATCACCCTTGGCTTCAAGGGCAATTTCGAGCAACGCCGACCAGCCACGCAAGACCGGGCCGCGCAGGCCCAGTAGCAGTCGCTTGCCATCGACCACCAGGCCTTCGATATCGAGACCATTGTCTTTGCCGGGAATCGCCATGTAGGGCCCGAAATGCGGATCGTCCGTTAAAGCTTCGGTGAGCAGGTTGGACTTGGCATCCCCCTCCAAGCGGCGCGCCCGGCGGCCATCTTTGGCCACGCGGACAAGTGCGGGTTTGCCGTCTTCAGCCATTTCAATCGGCAGACAGGCCAACAGGCGGCGGTTGGCGTCGAGCGTCACCTTGGCGAGGCGCTTGGCGTTTTCAGCGTGGTCGCGATCATCCTTGATATTTTTGCGCTTCAGTCCATGCGAACCGACCACCCAAAGATAACCGTCAGCCACCGCCATCCCTTCAAGGTCGGCCTCATCGTCGGCCGCGCCCGGCAGATCCAGCAGTTCTGACAGCGGAAAGCTCAGCCCATTGCCGAAACGCAACTGTTCGCTGCCAGAGGGATCAAGACGGCTCAAGCGGTCAATGCCGCAGGCCTCGTCTCCAGCGACCCACAGGCACTCAGCGGAAAACGCGGCGCCGGAAAGGTTGGCATGGACCAGCGCGCCCGGAGAAAATTCAAGACGAATTGCGTTTTTAGTGCATTTGCTGGGCATGATATATCTCCGTGGATTTTCATCAGTTTGGCGACGCCGGTCAGGCGAGTCATGCTAACAGTGTAAGTCTTGGCAATCCGGGTGGAAATCTGAACTTGCGCCCGCTTGGATGCTCAGACAACGGATAATTATTTCAGGGTGTTTCAAAAATGCGTTTATCGGTGTCAATAAAACGTTCGGCCAAATTGCTTATCGTAGGAGCCAGCGTCAGCCTGCTCACCGCTTGTGCCACGACCCAGGATGGCAGGACGAGTGGATTTGTCGAATCCTGGTCGGCACGTAGTCAGGCGGCGCTGGTCGAAGCCAATCTTTTGCCACAACCAGGCGCCTATGAAATTAAGTACTTCCAGTGGGTTGACCGCAACCGGCAGCGCGAAGTGCTGGGCAAACTCTACTTGCCACCCGCAAGCTCGCGGCGCGCACCAGTGCCGCTGATTGTTTTCTCGCATGGCATGGGCGGTTCGCGCGAAGGCTATTCCTATCTTGGCGCCAACTGGGCAGCGCGCGGCTATGCCAGCCTGCACGTCCAGCACGCCGGCAGTGACAGCAGCCTGTGGAGCGGCAACCCGATCAATATGGTCTCCCGACTGCAATCAGCCGCCAATGAAACCGAGGCGGTTAACCGCGTTCGCGACCTCGGCTTTGCGCTTGACGAAGTACTCGCAGACCCGCAGCTTGCCGCCGCGATTGATCCGGCGCGCGTCCTCGCTGCCGGTCATTCCTACGGCGCCAATACTGCTCTGCTCGCTGCCGGCGCCGAATTCTCGCGCCCGCAGGGAAAGCTCACCTACCGCGATAGCCGTGTCCTTGGCGCCGTCATCATCAGTGCGCCCCCCTTTCATGGCGAGACTGACCCGGAGGCCGTCGTCCGCACTATCGATATCCCGACGCTGCACATTACGGCCACCGGCGATGAGATAAAGATTCCCGGCTATCTCTCCGATTATCAAGACCGCCTGCGCGTTTTTAGTGCAACCGGCGGCCCGCGCAAAACGCTTGTTGCCTTTCGCGAAGGCTCGCACAGCATGTTCACCGACCGCTTGGGCGCCGGCGGGCGCGACCTGAATCCATTGGTAAAAGTAGCCACTATCGACCTGACACTCGCCTTCTTCGAGGAAATTCTGGGTGGCACAAGGGGCTGTCTTGCTGCGCGCTCGGCGGGATACGAAAATCTGTTGGCGCGTTTCGAAACGGAATTCGGTTCTGCGCCGCTGTTGGAGTCTGATTGTGTGGCGAAAGGCTGGATGGCAGGTCAACTCAGTTTTTCGCCAATCAGACTCGGCTAAATCACCCACCTCTTGCCAGCCCGCCGACCGTCGCACGATTATCTCCGGGTTTTTTAATAATGTTGCGCAGATGTTCTATGATAAAGATATGCCATCAGCCCGCGTAGACAGAGCGTAAATGGCTTTAGAGGCGATGCGAACTATGGAACCCGTCACCCGCAACAAGACCCCTGCATGGCACTCGCTGAAAACCCGGGTCACCGTTTTCACACTGGCTATTTTCGTGTCGAGCATCTGGTTGATGTCTTTTTTCGTTCAACGCAGCCTGCAGGACGATTTGGAGCGGCTGCTGGGTGATCAGCAATTTTCAGTGGTGACTGCAGTAGCCAAAGAGGTCAATGACAACCTGAGCGATCGCCTGCACGCCCTGGAAACCATTGCCGGGCAATTGGATGCAGGCTTGATAGGCAACCCGGTGGCCTTGCAAGCCCAACTAGAGCGGCGCCTTCTACTGCAACTGCTGTTCAACGGAGGGGTCTTCGTGACCGGGCTGGATGGCATAGCCGTCGCCGACGTGCCGCTCTCGGCCAATCGCCTCGGCATCAATTACGTGGACCGGGACTTCATGTATGCGTCTCTCAAAGAGGGAAAATCGGCCATTGGCCGTCCGGTCCTGGGAAAACAATCAAAATCTCCTGTGTTTGCCATAAGCGTCCCCGTGCGTGACGCCCAAGGCAAGGTGTTTGGTGCAATAGTTGGGGCTACCGACCTGGGCAAGCCAAGTTTTCTGGACAAGATCACCCAAAACCCCTACGGCAAAACCGGGGGCTATGTGCTGATCAACTCGCAGCACCGTCTGGTTGTTACCGCCACGGACAAAACACGAGCCATGGAGCCGCTGCCACCGGTTGGCGCTAGCCATTGGGTTGACCAGTACGTAAATGGTTACGAGGGCTCAGCGCTTACGCCCAACCCGAAGGGCGTTAACGTGCTGGTTTCTGGCAAAGGCATTCCGCTGGCAGGGTGGTACGTGCTGGCAACGATACCGACTGAGGAGGCTTTTTCCCCGATCCAGCAACTGCGCCAAAACCTGATTTGGGCCACGCTATTTTTTACCCTGCTGACCGGTGTATTGACCTGGCTGGTGTTGAGGCGACAACTCGCCCCGGTGGTCGAGACGGCGCATGCCATGGCAGCGTTGGCCGATACGGAGCAAATTCCGGAACCGTTGCCCAACCCACAAAAAGGCGAGATCGGCCAATTGGTGGCGGGCTTTAACCGCATTTTGCAAACATGGGCGCAACGTGAAGCTTCGCTCAAGGCCAGCGAATCATTCAAGGATGTTGTGCTCAACAGCCTGGAAGCCGAAATTGCGGTGGTTGATCGCCATGGTGTGATCCTGGCGGTCAACACCCGCTGGCAGCAATTTGCAACGGCCAATAGCCTGGAGTCCGGCGCGACTGCGCAACATACCGGAGTTGGCGCCAATTACCTGGCGGTCTGCAGTGCCGCCACTGATCTGGAACCAGATGGGGAGTTAACAATCCAATCCGGCCTTCAAGCAGTGCTGGAGGGCCGCTTGCCCAGCTTCAGCTGCGAATATCCCTGCGACACCCCTACGGAGCAGCGCTGGTTCGCCATGGTTGCCATGCCATTGAGTGAAGCCAACAGGGGTGGTGCAGTCATCGCTCACACCGACATCAGCCGGCGCAAGCAAGCCGAGCTGGTCGTAGATCGCATGAAAACCCTGATGGAGCGCACCGAAAGCATGGCGCATCTGGCCAGCTTTCAGTGGGAAGTCGACTCAAATACCGTGATCTGGTCACCCGAGTTGTTCCGGATAATGGGTCGTGACCTGGCTCAAGGTACGCCGAATCTGGAAGGGCAGGCCGATTTGTACTCGCCGGCATCCACACAGACACTCTACGAAGCAGTTAGCCAGGCATTGGTAAGCGGCATGCCCTACGAGCTTGAGCTAACGGCGGTGCGACCCGACGGCGAGCAGCGTTTATGCCTCGTAAAAGGCTTTCCTCAGTGCGATCACAGTGGGCGGGTGGTGCGTATCTCCGGGCTGGTTCAAGACATCACCGAGCGCAAGCTCAGTGACGAGAAACTCCGGCTTGCAGCCAGCGTTTTTACGCATTCACGCGAAGGCATTACCATTACCAACGTCGACGGCATCATCATCGATGTCAACGACGCTTTTACCCGCATCACCGGCTATTCGCGCGAAGAGGCGATCGGCCAAAACCCGCGCATCCTCCAGTCCGGCCGTCATAATCCGGCGTTCTATGAAGACATGTGGCGCGACCTGACGGGAGAAGGTAACTGGAGCGGGGAAATCTGGAACCGGCGCAAGAACGGCGAGGTGTACGCCGAGCTACTGACGATCAGCGCGGTACGAAATGAACAGGGTGATACGCAACATTACATGGCGCTGTTCGCAGACATCACTACCATCAAGGATCATCAAAGCCAGCTCGAACACATTGCCCACTACGACGCGCTGACCAATTTACCCAACCGCTTACTGCTCGCCGACCGCCTGCAACAAGCAATGGCTCAGGCGCAGCGACGCGGCAAGCAGGTGGCGGTGGTCTACCTCGACCTTGATGGCTTTAAAAACGTCAATGACGCGTATGGACATGAGGTCGGCGACCAGTTGCTGATCGCCCTGGCATCCGCCATGAACAACACCCTGCGCGAAGGCGACACGCTGGCGCGGCTTGGTGGCGATGAGTTTGTGGCCGTGCTGGTTGATCTCGACAACACCGAGAGTTGCGAGCACATGCTGGCCAGACTCCTGGCCGCCGCTTCTGCGTCAGTGCAATTGGGTGCCGTTGCTCTGCAATGCTCGGCCAGCATTGGTGCGACTTTTTACCCGCAAACCCAAAGCACCGAGCCAGATCAGCTCTTGCGCCAGGCCGATCTGGCCATGTACCAGGCCAAGCTGGCGGGCAAGAACCGCTACCATTTCTTCGCTGCAGCGCTGGACAATAGCGCAGAGAACGCAAGCAGCCAATCCGCTACTGGCGGGAGCGGGCGTTCAGCGGGATAATCATTGATTATTTATTTATCAGCGACCGTGATGACACTCTGCTTTTCCCCCAAACGCTGGTTGCTCATCCCTTTTCTTTTCACGCTGATGACGGTCCACGCCTTTGGCGCCGAGTTAGCCCCCCTCAAGCTTGGCATCATGCCGTTCAACAGTACGCTGGCGCTGATCCGGGTGCACCAACCGCTGGCCGCGCACCTCGAAAAATCACTCGGCCGTAAGGTTCAGATCCTCGGCTCGACGGATTACTTCACCCACGTAAACCAGTTGCTGTCCGGCGATTTCGATCTGGCGATCACCGGGCCGCATTTCGCGGTGATGGCTTCGGAGAAGGGTTACCTGCCCTTGGTGCGCTATGCGGCCGACCTCCGCCCGAGTTTCGTGGTGCGTGATGATTCGACGATCAAAGGTGCTGCCGATCTACGCGGCAAACGGCTCGGCATGCCCAACCGGCTGGCCGTCATATCAACAGCCGGCGTCAAGTGGCTGGACGAACAAGGGGTGCGTATCAATCAGGATTATCGGGTTGTCGAATATGCCTCGCATGGCGCCGCTGTTGCCGCCGTCGCGGCGGGTGAAGTGGATGTCACCCTGGCGGCTATCACCGCCTGGGGGCAGGTACCGGAAAGCATCCGCAGCAAAACACGTCTGCTGCCGCTTGACATCCGAATGCCCCACGTCATGACCCTGGCTCATACCCGCCTGACAAAGGCTGACGTCGAGCGCGTGCGGGAGGCCTTGCACAGCTTCGGCAAGACGCCGGCCGGGGAAACGTTTTTCCGCGAAACCGGCTATCAGGGTTACACCGAGATTACCAAGGCCGACTTGGACAAACTCCGGCCTTACATTGATCTCACCGTAAAAATGATGCGGTAGCCACCAGTGATGCCCGCCTTCACCCGAAGTCTGCGTTTTCGCCTGCTGATCGCCAGCCTGGCGATCGAAGTTCTGGTACTCGCCGTGCTGCTGGGTAATAGCCTGCGGCTGATCGACGAACGACTCACCATTCAGAAAGACCGCTACCAGAGCAAGCTTGAGCAGGCTTATCAGGTCGCCATCGTCACCCCGTTGGCCAACCGCGATTACGCCAGCCTGTTCGAAATGCTTGATGGCTGGCGTTCCTCCGAGGATATCAAGTATCTCGTCCTCGTCGACAGTACCGGCAAACGGATCGTCAGTATTGGCTGGCCGGAACAGCAAGCGTTGCCAACGCCAGGCAGGGATCCGAGCGGCATTCCACTGCTGCACAGTAATTTCCCCGTCGATGTCTATGGCCAGCAATACGGCCAGCTTCACTATGGGCTGTCGCTCGAATTCCTCATAGCGGCACGGCGCGACTTGATGCTGCAGGGTATCGGCATTGCTGCGCTCGGTGTTTTACTGACCACGCTGATTCTTTTCAGTCTCGGCTATTGGCTAACGCGCCATCTCACTACCCTCGCCCAAGCAAGCACTCGCATCGCCGCCGGCGATTACCGGATCGAGTTGCCGACCCGGGATGCTGGCGAAATTGGGCAACTGAGCCGAAATTTCGCCAGCATGGCGGTCGCCATCGAAACGCGGATTGCCGAGCTTGCATCCCTCCTGGCCAAGAACGAGCAAAGCCAGGCCGAGCTTGAACAGTACCGGCAGCACCTCGAAGAACTCGTCGCCTCACGCACCGCAGAGCTCGAAGTGGCGAGGGACACCGCCGAGGCATCGAACCGTGCCAAGAGCGCCTTCCTTGCCAACATGAGTCACGAGCTACGGACGCCGATGAACGGTGTATTGGGCATGATCGACTTGGCGAAGCGGCGCATGGACGACGCCATTGGCCTTGACCAACTTGCCAAAGCCAAAACTGCCGCCAACAATCTGCTGCGCATTCTCAATGACATCCTCGACCTCTCCAAGATCGAAGCCGAACGAGTGGTGCTTGAAGACGTGCCCCTGCAACTCGCTGACAGTGTCGAGAATGTCGTCGGCACGCTTGCTCACAGGGCCAATGAGAAGGGTTTGCGGCTGACGACCGACCTGCCGGCCAAACTTGCTTACGCTCCTCTAAAGGGCGATCCTCTGCGGCTGGGTCAAGTCCTCTTCAATCTCATCGGCAACGCGCTCAAATTCACTCAGCAGGGAGCAGTTACGCTGACTGCGCGTTCGCTCAGCGAAACCCCCGAAGTCATGCAAGTGCGCTTCGAAATCAGGGATACCGGCGTCGGCATTGAAGCCGAAGCACAATCACGGCTGTTCCAATCCTTCGAGCAAGCCGATAACAGCATGACCCGCAAATTCGGTGGCACCGGACTCGGGTTGGCGATCAGCAAACGGCTGGTGCAACTTATGGGTGGCGAGATCGGCGTCGAGAGCACAACGGGACAAGGCAGCACCTTCTGGTTCTCCATACCCTTCCAAAAGCGGGAACCAGGCAGCTCTGCGTCAGCGCTGACTGCGCTAAGCTCAACGTCAGCACAGCGACTGCAAGCCGAGTTTGCCGGCAAGCGCGTGTTACTCGCCGAAGACGAACCGATCACTCAGGAAATCTCGCGCATCTTGCTCGAGGAAGTGGGGCTGCTTGTCGATCTGGCCGCGGATGGGCTGCAGGCGCTGGCGCTGGCCAGGCAGAACCCTTACGCCCTGATCCTGATGGACATGCAGATGCCGGTAATGAATGGCGTGCAGGCGACGGGGGCGATTCGTGCGGAATCGCTCAACCAACAGACGCCGATCCTCGCCATGACGGCAAACGCCTTCGCAGAAGATCGTCAGGCCTGCCTCGAAGCCGGTATGAACGACCATATCGCCAAGCCGGTTGATCCAGAAAATCTCTATGAAATCCTCTTGGGATGGCTGAAAAAAGGCGGCGTTTAATCGATTGCCTGGTGTGAGAAGCCGGTCACCGGCCACTTGGCTGAAGCACCACGGTGAGGGCTCCCGCAAAATCAGTCGCTTAACTTGGCAGTTGGCGCCTTGATCGGTACACTACGCGCTCTGCCGAGGAGCGCTGCGACCCTTTTCATGCTTTTGTGTGAATCCGGGGCCAGGCTCGGCAACGATCAACGGCGCTCACAAACCCGAATTCCTGCCGGTTTGTGACGCCGTCTGTTTTTTCAGCGTCCCCGGAATCACCCGTTTTGTCGAGGTAATCCAGATGCAGCCTGATCGCACTTCCGAACTTTCCGCCCTGCTCGCCCAGAAAATGCTCGTCCTCGACGGCGCCATGGGCACCATGATCCAGCGTCATGGCCTGCAGGAAGCTGACTATCGCGGCACGCGTTTCGCCACTCACCCGCACGACCTCAAGGGCAACAACGACCTGCTGGTGCTGACCCGGCCCGACATTATCGGCGGCATCCACCGCGCTTATCTAGAAGCCGGCGCCGACATTCTGGAAACCTGCACCTTCAACTCGACATCAGTTTCGCAGGCTGATTACAACCTCAGCGAACTGGTCTACGAGCTTAATTTCGAAGGTGCCCGCCTCGCCCGCGTGCTCTGTGACGAGTTCGCCGCCGCCAACCCGGCCAAGCCGCGCTTCGTCGCCGGCGTTCTCGGCCCGACCAGCCGCACCGCGTCAATCTCGCCGGACGTCAACGACCCCGGCTACCGCAACGTCGACTTTGACGAGCTGGTGACCAATTACCTTGAAGCAATCACCGGCCTGGTTGAGGGCGGCGCCGACATCCTGCTGGTTGAAACCATTTTCGACACGCTGAACGCCAAAGCCGCGCTGTTTGCGATTGAAAGCTTTTTTGACCGTGCCGGCCGCCGTTGGCCGGTGATGATTTCCGGCACGATTACTGACGCCTCCGGGCGCACGCTGTCCGGGCAGACCGCCGAGGCTTTCTGGAACTCGCTGTCGCACATCAAGCCGGTTTCCTTCGGCCTCAACTGCGCGCTGGGCGCCAGTGAATTGCGCCAGTACGTCGAAGAACTCTCGCGCATTTGCGATTGCTACGTCTCGGCCCACCCGAATGCCGGCCTGCCGAATGCCTTTGGCGGCTACGATGAAACGCCGGAAATGCTGGCCGATGAAATCGAGAGCTGGGCGAAGAACGGCATCGTCAATATCGTCGGCGGCTGCTGCGGCACCTCGCCCGACCATATTCGCGTGATTGCCGAGCGGGTTGCTGCGGTCAACCCGAGAAAAGTGCCGAAAATTGAGAAGAAGCTGCGCCTTTCGGGGCTAGAACCGTTCAATGTTGGCGCCGATTCGCTCTATGTGAATGTCGGCGAGCGGACTAACGTTACTGGCTCGAAAGCGTTCGCCCGGATGATTTTGGAAGGCCGCTACGACGACGCGCTCGCCGTCGCCCGCCAGCAGGTCGAGAACGGCGCGCAAGTCATCGACATCAATATGGACGAGGCGATGCTCGATTCGCTCGCCGCGATGGATCGTTTCCTCAAACTGATCGCCTCGGAGCCGGACATTTCGCGCGTGCCGATCATGATCGACTCGTCGAAATGGGAAGTCATCGAGGCCGGCCTCAAGTGCATCCAGGGCAAAGGCATCGTCAATTCGATTTCGATGAAGGAGGGCGAGGCCAAGTTTATCGAGCAGGCCAGACTCGCCCGCCGTTATGGCGCCGCAGTCATCGTCATGGCCTTTGACGAAAAGGGTCAGGCCGACACCTTCGCGCGCAAGACCGAGATCTCCAAGCGCGCCTACGAACTGCTGCTGAGCATCGGTTTCCCGGCTGAAGACATCATCTTCGACCCGAACATTTTTGCGATTGCGACGGGCATCCCAGAACACGACAATTACGCCGTCGATTTCATCGAGTCGGTGCGCTGGATCAAGGAAAATCTGCCGCACGCCCACATTTCCGGCGGCGTCTCCAATGTGTCGTTCAGTTTCCGTGGCAACGATGCCGTGCGCGAGGCGATCCACACCGTTTTCCTCTACCACGCGATCAAGGCCGGCATGACCATGGGCATCGTCAATGCCGGCATGCTCGGCATCTACGACGATCTCGAGCAGGTGCTGCGCGAGAAGGTTGAGGACGTGGTTTTGAACCGCAACCCGAACGCCGGCGAGGCGCTGGTCGATTTCGCCCAGACCGTGAAAGAAGGGAAGGCCAAGGATAGCGGGCCAGATCTTTCGTGGCGCGAACAGTCAGTGGAAAAGCGCCTGGAGCATGCGCTGATCAAAGGCATCACCGATTTCGTCGTCGCCGATACCGAAGAAGTGCGCGCCAAGCTCGAGAGCGAAGGCAAGCCGCCGCTCTCGGTGATCGAAGGCCCGCTGATGAACGGCATGAACGTTGTTGGCGACCTCTTCGGCGCCGGCAAGATGTTCCTGCCGCAGGTCGTCAAATCGGCGCGCGTCATGAAACAGGCGGTCGCCCATCTGCTGCCCTACATCGAGGCGGAAAAAACCCGCACCGGCCTGGGCAGCAAGGGCAAGATTTTGATGGCGACGGTCAAGGGCGACGTGCACGACATCGGCAAGAATATCGTCGGCGTCGTCCTCGGCTGCAACGGCTACGACGTCGTCGACCTCGGCGTCATGGTTTCTTGCGACAACATTTTGAAAGCGGCGCTTGAGCATCGCGTGGACATCATCGGCCTCTCCGGTCTGATCACCCCGTCGCTTGAGGAAATGGCGCACGTCGCCAGCGAAATGCAGCGCCTCGGCATGAAGCAGCCGCTGCTGATCGGTGGCGCGACGACCAGCCGCGCCCACACGGCGATCAAGATCGCCCCCAATACCGATGGTACCGTCATCTATGTGCCGGATGCCTCGCGCGCCGTCGGCGTTGCCACCAAGCTGCTATCGACCGACCAGCGCGAAGGCTACAAGGCCGAGATCATTGCCGAATATGAAGCCGTGCGTGCCGAACACGCTGGCCGCAAAGGCGCCACGCTGGTGACGCTGGACGAAGCACGCGCCAACCGTTTCACGTGGAACGAGGCTTACTCGCCAACGACGCCTCAAAAACTCGGGCTGCAGGCGATCGACCTCAAACTCGCCGAAATCGCATTGCTGATCGACTGGACGCCCTTCTTCCAGAGCTGGGATCTCGCCGGCCGCTACCCGGCCATTCTTGAAAACGACGTCGTCGGCGAAACCGCCCGCCAGTTATTTGCCGATGCCAAGGCGATGTTGTCAAAAATCGTCTCGGAAAACTGGTTGACCGCAAAAGCCGTCTTCGGCCTTTACCCGGCGCGCGGCGAGAATGAAGACATCATTATTTACAGCGACGAGACGCGCAGCAAGGAGCTGACGCGCTGGGTCGGCCTGCGCCAGCAGCACAAGCAGCCGAAGGGGCGGTTCAACGTGGCGCTCGCCGATTATGTGGGTGAAAATGACTACATCGGCGCCTTCGCCGTCACCGCCGGTATCGGCATCGATACACGCGTTGCCGCCTTTGAAACCGCCCACGACGACTACTCGGCGATCATGCTCAAGTCGCTCGCCGACCGCCTCGCCGAAGCTGCTGCCGAGTGGTTGCACCTGCAAGTACGGACAAAACACTGGGGCTATGCGAGCCAAGAGTCGCTCGATAATCAGGCCTTGATCGCCGAACAATACAAAGGCATCCGCCCCGCCCCCGGCTACCCGGCCTGCCCCGACCACACCGCCAAGCGCGAGCTATTTGCCCTGCTCGACGCACCCGCCAACGCCGCCATGCATCTCACCGAATCCTGCGCGATGCTGCCGGCGGCGGCGGTTTCCGGCTTCTACATTGGCCATCCGGCGGCGACCTATTTTGCAATCCCGAAAATCGGCCGCGATCAGCTCGAAGACTGGGCGGCACGCAAGGAGATGGCGCTCAAGGATGCTGAATACTGGCTGGCACCGCTGCTGTAAATTGCAGCTGGCACAATTCGCCAGCTAATTATTTTGTTAATTACTCTACATTCATGTAGAGTAATTTAATGAATACATGGATCACACTCATTACCAGCCTCCCGACGGAGAATGCCACTGCCCGGATGCGCGCCTGGCGAACCCTGAAAAACTCGGGCGCCGCAGTTCTTCGCGATGGTGTCTATTTGCTGCCAGAGCGCGACAACTGCCGTAGCACTCTCGACACAGTAGCTACTGACATTCACTCGGCAGATGGAAGTGCTTTGGTTCTCCGCGTCGAAGCACCGGAAGGGGCTGACTTCCCCAAATTATTTGACCGTAGCGAAGACTACGGGCTGCTCCTGACCGACATTGCCACTGTGCGCGAAGGCCTGAGCACCGAATCTGCCGCCGACTCAGTCAAACAAGCCCGCAAATTGAGAAAGACCTTTACGGGTCTCTCCGATATCGACTTTTTCCCGGGCGAAGCCCGGATTCAAACTGAAGTCGCCTTGCAGGATCTTGAGCAAAAAGCCACCTGGGCACTTTCGCCGAATGAGCCTCATGCAGTCAATGACAGCATTTCTCGACTGGATATTCAGCAATATTCCGGCCGAATCTGGGCAACCCGTCAGCGCCCGTGGGTAGACCGGCTCGCCAGTGCCTGGCTGATTCAGCGCTTTATCGACCCGCAAGCCACGTTACTGTGGCTCGCCTCACCCGCCGACTGTCCGCCAGATGCCTTAGGCTTCGACTTCAATGGCGCCACCTTTACCCACGTCGGCGCTCGTGTCACCTTCGAGGTGCTGCTTGCCAGCTTCGGTCTGGAGACACCCGGGCTCCAGCGTCTCGCCGCCCTGATCCATTTCCTCGACGTCGGGGGGGTACAACCGCCCGAATCCGCCGGCATCGAAAGTGCCTTGGCCGGACTGCGGGACACCATCCTTGATGATGACCAACTGCTTTCCCTGGCCGGAAATATTTTTGATGGACTCCTCGCTTCATTTCAAAAAGCAAAATCGCCATGACCAACCCCGACGACCCTGATGCAGCGCCACCGCAAGTCAGCTTCTGGCAAGCTTTTGCTTTCTGGCTGAAACTCGGCTTCATCAGCTTCGGCGGGCCGGCGGGGCAGATTTCAATCATGCACCAGGAGCTGGTCGAGCGGCGGCGCTGGATTTCCGAGCGCCGCTTCCTGCATGCCCTGAATTACTGCATGGTCTTGCCCGGCCCCGAAGCACAGCAACTGGCCACCTATATCGGCTGGCTGATGCACCGCACCTGGGGCGGCATCGTCGCCGGTGGCCTCTTCGTTCTACCGTCGCTGTTCATCCTGATTGCCTTGTCCTGGGTTTACATCGCCTTTGGTGAGATGCCGCTGGTCGCTGGTCTGTTTTACGGCATCAAGCCCGCCGTGACCGCCATCGTCCTTCAGGCGGCGCACCGGATTGGCTCCCGCGCGCTGAAGAACAACGTGCTGTGGGCGATTGCGGCGGCCTCGTTTGTCGCCATCTTCGCTGCTGATGTGCCGTTCCCGGCCATCGTCGTGGCGGCGGCGCTGATCGGCTACATCGGCGGCCGTCTCGCGCCGGAGAAGTTCAAGACGGGTGGCGGGCATGGCGCCGCTGACAAGTCTTATGGCCGGGCACTAATTGACGACAACACACCGACGCCGGCGCACGCAATTTTCAAGTCATCCCAGTTGATCAAGGTACTCTTTGCCGGAGCGCTGCTGTGGTTGATTCCGATGGCCTACCTGACTTCGGCATATGGCTGGGAACACACCTTGACGCAAATGGGCTGGTTCTTTACCAAGGCCGCACTCCTGACCTTTGGCGGGGCATACGCTGTTTTGCCTTATGTCTATCAAGGCGCCGTCGACGGCTACAACTGGCTGACCCCGCTGCAAATGATCGATGGCCTGGCGCTGGGAGAAACCACGCCGGGGCCACTGATTATGGTCGTCGCCTTTGTCGGCTTCATCGGTGGCTACATCAAGGCCATATTTGGCCCTGAGCACCTCTTCGTGGCCGGTGCGGTAGCGGCAAGCCTGGTCACGTGGTTTACCTTTCTGCCGTCCTTTATCTTCATCCTGACCGGCGGCCCGCTGATTGAAACCACCCACAATGACCTGAAATTCACCGCTCCGCTAACCGCCATCACGGCCGCCGTCGTCGGCGTCATCCTCAATCTCGCGCTGTTTTTCGGCTATCACGTCTTGTGGCCGAAGGGGTTCAGCGGTACTTTCGACTGGATTTCTGCCCTCATCGCCCTGGCTGCTGCAATTGCGCTTTTTCGTTTCAAGCAAAGCGTCATCCTGGTCATTGGCGCCTGCGCTGTCTTGGGCTTCCTGATAAAGACATTGCTTTAATTCTTGGCGCAATATTGGCGGTTTCCTGCGGTAGTATTCTTGTAGCCGCTTTGCGGTTTGCCAGACAACCCAAGGAGACCCCATGAAACTGCGTTCCCTGATTGCCGTTGGCGCCCTCGCGCTCGGTACCACAGCCGGCCATGCCGCTGAATTCATCAATGTCCTGACCGGCGGCACCAGCGGGGTTTATTACCCGCTTGGCGTTTCGTTGACCCAGATCTACGGCAAGGTGATGCCGGACGCCAAGATGTCGGTGCAGGCGACCAAGGCCTCGGCTGAAAACCTCAATCTGCTGCAGGCCGGCAAAGGTGAAATTGCCTTCACCCTCGGCGATACTCTGAGCGAGGCCTGGAAGGGCAATCCCGACGTCGGCTTCAAGGCGCCACTCAACAAACTGCGCACGGTGGCAGCGATTTACCCCAATTACATCCACTTTCTGGCGGCTGCCGATTCCGGCATCAAATCGCTCGCCGACCTCAAGGGCAAGCGGGTTTCCGTCGGCGCTCCAAAGAGCGGCACCGAACTCAACAGCCGCGACATCCTGAAGGCCGTCGGCATGGGTTATCCGGATTTTTCCAAGGTCGAATACCTCGGTTACGCCGAATCGGTTGAACTGATGAAGAACCGCCAGCTTGACGCCACCCTGCTCTCTTCCGGCCTTGGCGTTGCCGCGGTGCGCGATCTGGCAACGGCGCTGAAAATTGTCGTCATCCCGATTCCGGCCGAAGTCGTCACCAAGATCGGTGATGCCGCCTATCAGACCGGCACCATTCCGGCCAACACCTACACCGGCCAGACCAGCGACGTGCAAACCGTGCTGGTTCCGAATTACCTGATCACCCATGAGGGTGTGCCGACCGATACGGTCTACAAAATGACCAAGTCGATGACCGAGAACCTCGACGCGATGGCCACCGCCCATGCTGCGGCCAAGGCGATCAAGAAGGAGTCGCTGGCCAAAGGCTCGCCGGTGCCACTGCATCCGGGTGCCGAAAAATACTATCGTGAAGCCGGTCTGCTCAAGTAAGCCATCATGAGTGAAGCCAGGGCCGCCGCCGACGTAACGGAAACATTCTCCGAGCACGGCGTTCAGCGCCGTCTCGGCGGCCTTGCTTTACTCATTCTGAGCAGCATCGCGCTGGCCTTTTCGCTTTACCAGCTGACGATCGCTGCCTTTCATCCGCTCTCCAGCCTGGTCATGCGCTCGCTGCATGTCGGCTTTCTGCTAACCCTGACCTTCATCCTTTTTCCTGCCACCCGGCACGGCAAGCTGTCGCGGGTGCCGCTGTATGACTGGTTACTGGCGGCCGGTGCCTTTGCCCTGTCGACCTATCAGTGGATCTTCGAGATTGATTTGATCCAGCGTGCCGGCGAGCCGAGCAACATCGACCTCTGGGTTGGCAGTGCGATGGTTTTGCTGGTTTTCGAGGCGGCCCGCCGGATCCTTGGCCTGGCGCTGCCGACCATCTGCGCAATTTTTATGCTTTACGGCCTCTTCGGCCAATATCTGCCAGGCGATCTCGCTCACCGGGGCTATGACTTCGCGCAGATCGTCGACCAGCTAGGCTTCGGCACCGAAGGTATTTTCGGTATCCCGACCATGGTTTCGGCAACCTATATCTTCCTCTTCATCCTCTTTGGCGCCTTTCTCGAACACGCCGGGATGATCAATCTCTTCAACGCCGTGGCGCTGGGCTTTGTCGGCCACGCCAAGGGTGGCCCGGCCAAGGTGGCGGTGATTTCCTCCGGCCTGATGGGCTCGATTTCCGGCTCCGGGGTGGCCAATGTGCTGACCACCGGCCAGTTCACCATTCCGCTGATGAAGCGTTTCGGCTATTCCGGGGTTTTTGCCGGGGCGGTCGAAGCCACCGCTTCAATGGGCGGCCAGATCATGCCACCGGTGATGGGGGCGGTGGCCTTCATCATGGCCGAAAACCTCAACGTGCCGTATATCGACATAGTCCAGGCAGCGCTGATTCCGGCCATCCTCTATTACGCGACGACCTTCTGGATGGTCCATCTCGAAGCCGGGCGCAAAAATCTCGACGGCCTGCCCAAGGATCAATGCCCGAACCCGTGGCGGGCAATGCGTGAACAGTGGTTCCTGATCCTGCCGCTGGCCGGCCTGGTCGCCATGCTCTTCAACGGCTTTACGCCGATGTATTCGGGCATGGTCGGGCTCGCTCTTTGCGCCATTCTGATCCTCGGCACTGCCGTCGCCGCCCGCCTCTCATCAACGGCCTTCCGCTACGCTTTCTGGCTGACCCTTGCGCTCGCCAGTTCTCTGCTCGTCAAATGGGGCGTTTATCCCGTGCTCGCGGTGATTGGCGCGCTGATCCTCATCTGCCTGCGCATCAAAGGTGGCCACAAAACCCTGCAAGTCATGCGCAACAGCCTCATCGACGGTGCCCGTCAGGCGCTACCGGTCGGCGTTGCCTGCGCCATCGTCGGCATCATCATCGGCATCCTGACGCTGACCGGCGCCGCCTCCAACTTTGCCGGTTTCATCCTCAAGGTTGGCGAAAACAATCTCTTTCTCTCGCTGCTGCTCACCATGCTGATCTGTCTGCTGCTCGGCATGGGCATTCCGACCATCCCCAATTACATCATCACCAGCTCGATTGCTGCGCCGGCCCTGCTCCAGCTTGGCGTACCGCTAATTGTCAGCCACATGTTCGTTTTCTACTTCGGCATCATGGCCGACCTGACGCCGCCGGTGGCCCTCGCCGCCTTTGCCGCCAGCTCAATCGCCAAGGAGTCGGCGATGAAGATCGGCGTCAAGGCGGTGCAAATTGCCATTGCCGGTTTCGTCGTTCCCTTCATGGCGGTCTACGACAATGCGCTAATGCTGCAAGGTGACCCTAGTGTGCTGGCGGTTGTTTATATCGTCGGCAAGGCGCTGCTGGCGATCACCCTGTGGGGCGCTGCCAGCATCGGTTATCTGCGGGCTCAGCTCGGCGTTATCGAACGGCTTTGGGCGGCCGCCGCAGCCTTTTTGCTGGTCGCCGCGCTGCCGCTGACCGACGAAATCGGCTTTGTCGCCTGCGCCGCCTTCATTGGCTGGCATCTCTTCAAGACCCGCGCGCCGCGGCTGGCGTGAGTGCCATTTGCCTGGTCGTCGGCCTGCTGATCGCACCGCTCGGCGAAGCCATTACGCTGCGCTGGACGCATTCGGTCCAGAAAACCCTGTGGGAAGAAGACTATCGCCGCCAAGGCAACATGTTGCTGCTCGAAGCGGCGCGCATTCAGGGAACCGGCGCCGGCATGGAGCCGCCGCCTGATGCCGTCCTGCGCGATGGTGCCTGGCACTACAAGCCGGCCATCGGCGCCCTGCCCAAACTGGAACTGCGCCATACACCGCATGTCGCGCCCTACATCATCTGCGTCGCCGCCGACTGCCGCCCGCTACCGGGCTGGTTGCCTGCGGTCGACAGCGATACGGTGGTCGAATTAATCCCCTGCCCGCCAACAGCCGACTAGATTTTTGACCGGACAACGCCGGCCACACGATCTCCGGTCAAAATACACCCATGTCACCACCAAGCATCATCCTGACCACACTCAACGCCAAGTACATCCACGCCTCACTGGGTTTACGCTATCTGCTCGCCAACATGACCCGGCATGGCGGCGATGAACTGCGGGCGCGCACAGCTTTGCGCGAATTCACCATCGCCCGGCCAGCCGCTGAAATCGTCGCGGCGCTGCTCGAAACTTTGGGCGAAACCGATGGCGAAACACCGCAAATCGTCGGCTTCGGCATTTATATCTGGAATGTCGCAGCGAGCACGGAAGTGATCCGCCAGCTCAGGCAAGCGCGCCCCGGCCTGAAAATCGTCATTGGCGGGCCGGAAGTCAGTCATGAATGGGGTGATCAGGAAATCGTCAGGCTCGCTGATTTTTTGATTACCGGCTGGGGCGATGTCAGTTTCCCCAAGCTTTGCCGCGCGCTTTGCTTCGGACCACCACCGCTAAACAAGGTGATTGCCGGCGAGCAACCGGCGCTCGAAGAAATCGAGCTGCCTTACGCCCAGTTCAGCGCCGATGATCTGGCGCACCGCCTGCTCTATGTCGAGGCCTCACGCGGTTGTCCGTTCAAATGCCAGTTCTGCCTCAGCGCCCTCGACAAGACTGCCCTGCCTTTTGACGACGAGCGTTTCATCGCTGCGCTCGAAAATCTCTATCAGCGCGGGGCGCGCAATTTCAAGTTTGTTGATCGCACTTTC
Organism: Dechloromonas sp.; assembly: GCA_011391255.1. Classification (GTDB taxonomy): domain Bacteria; phylum Pseudomonadota; class Gammaproteobacteria; order Burkholderiales; family Rhodocyclaceae; genus Azonexus. The sequence goes on along the minus strand of JAABQV010000007.1, from coordinate 85,342 downwards.
AATCTCAAGATTGATCGTTCGCTCGCCATCCTGGCGTTTTTTCTGGCGCGCCTGACGCCCGATTTATTCCTGCATTTTGAGGTGATTCCCGACCACCTGCCGGAGCGCCTGAAGGAGATGATCGCCCGCTTTCCGCCCGGTGTCCTGCAATTCGAGGTCGGCATCCAGACCTTCAACCCCGACGTGCAGCAACTGATTTCGCGCCGTCAGGACAACGACAAGAGCTGCGCCAATCTCGAGTGGCTGGTCAAGCACAGTCATGCCCATCTGCACACCGACCTGATTTTCGGCCTGCCCGGTGAAAGCCTGGCGAGTTTTGCCGCCGGCTTTGACCGCCTTTACGCACTGGAGCCACACGAAATCCAGCTCGGCATTTTGAAGCGCCTGCGTGGCACACCCATCGCCCGCCACAGCGAGAAATTCGCGATGATCTACGATCCGCAGCCGCCTTATACCGTGCAGCAAACCAGCTTGCTCGACGCGCCCAACGTTGAAAACTTCATCCGCCTCGCCCGCTATTGGGATTTGCTGGCCAACTCCGGACGCTTCAAGGAAAGCCTCAAGCTGCTGCTATCCGCGCCCTCGCCCTTTCAAGCCTTTTCGACGTTCTCCGAATGGCTCTGGACAACCACCCGGCTAACCAGCACGCTCAAACCGGAAACGCTGCTCGATCATCTGTTCGACTACCTCACTGAAATCATCGGCATCGATAGCGAAAGCACCCGGCTAACCCTGCTCACCGATTATCAGGCGAGCGGTGCGCGAGCCAATCCGGCTTGCCTGCAAGGGCTGCTGAAAGATCGCGAGAAACCACTGCCGCGCGCAACGCGCAGCCTGGCCAACCGCCAGCAAATGCATGAGAAAGGGGCTTAGGGTCTTTTTTTGCCCTGCATCAGCAACTTAACCAGTTGCTTTGACAAATCATCAAAGCGGGTAATCAAGGCCTGGGTATCCTGAAAGGTTTTACCCTGATTGAGCAAGGCGGCAATTTCGCCGGCGTTCTCATGAAAATTTGCGTGGATCAGCATTATGATCTGCCAGTTTTCGTCGCCTAGCAGTGCTTTCGATTCTTCAGCCGACAACCAATGGCCTAATTCACAGGCTTTATCGTCTTTTGCCCGGTCTAAATCGAAGACTTCCCTATTATTGCCCTGGAAAGCCGTCTTGAACCTGGCCACCCAACTCCGGTGCGCCATGACGGCGCTATCAATTGCATCCATGCTGATCATTACTCGCTAATATTTCACCAGATAATACACAACAGCAAGCAGGCAAAAAGCAAAATTAGCGCCATTTTGGCGGTTGACCGTAACAAACCTAATCACGCAGCTCGCGCCCGGTCAATTTGATGAAAACATCCTCAAGATTGGAGGCGCGATGCACGTAGCGCAGGCCTTCTGCAGTCGCCAGCGCGGCCAGCAAAGGATGCGGATCGCGACAATAGAAAAAGGCTGTTTCGCCGCTCAGCTCAACCCGCTCGGCAAGCTGGCGATGCGCTTCGACAAAGGCTGGCAGATTGCGGCTGGCTTCGTCAAAAACCTCAACCACCTGCGGTTCGATATGCTCAGCGATCAGCTCGCGCGGGCTGCCTTCGGTAATTTTTTTGCCGTGGTCGATGACGATCAACCGGTCACAAAGGCGCTCGGCTTCGTCCATGAAATGCGTCGTCAGGATCAGTGTCTTGCCGGCTGACTTGAGTTGCTTGAGGCGCTCCCAGATCAGGTGGCGCGCTTGCGGGTCGAGGCCGGTGGTCGGCTCGTCGAGAAAGACGATATCCGGGTCATTGACCAAAGCCCGCGCGACGGTGAGGCGCCGCTTCATACCGCCGGAAAGCGTCGCAATCCGCGCATCGGCCTTGCCACCGAGGCTGGCGAATTCGAGTAGTTGCGGGATGCGCTGCTTGACCTCGGCATCGCTCATGCCGAAATAGCGGCCGAAAACGAGCAAGTTTTCGCTGGCCGTGAAATCGGGGTCGAGATTGTCGAACTGCGGCACAACACCGACCCGCTCGCGCGCTTTTTGGGCATCTGCCGGGATCGCCAGCCCATTCAGAGTGATTTCGCCGCTATCGGGCGCCGTCAGGCCAAGACAAAGGCGCAGAGTCGTTGTTTTACCGGCGCCATTCGGGCCGAGCAGCCCGAAACAAGTACCGGGCTCGACGGCGAAAGACAGGTCGGCAACTACCTGATTGCCGGCGTAGGTCTTGCACAGCTTGCTTACGCTCAGTGCCGCCATGCGCGGACGATAATGTCGCGGATCTGGTGCAGGCGACGGTGAAAGAAGTGATCAGCGCCGGGCACGACAACCACAGGCAAATCGAGTGGCAGTGCCCAGTCGAGCACATTCTTCAGCGGCACCGTTTCGTCGCCCGAACCGTGAATGACGATGGTGTCGTGCGGCACCGCCTCGGTGTCGTACTGACGCGTGCCTTCGACAAAGCCGGCAGCTGTACCAACCAGCACGATGCGCTGGGCCGGATGGCCATCTTCGACCAATTGTCTGGCCACTCGCGTCTGACAGTAGGCGCCGAAGGAGAAGCCGGCGAGCGCCAGCGGCAGGTCACCACAACGCCGCTTGGCTTCGGCAATGACTGCCAGCAGGTCGTCGGTCTCGCCAAAACCATCGTCATGGACACCTTCTGTGCCGCCGACCCCGCGAAAATTCGGGCGGAAGGACGCGTAGCCCAGACTGACAAAAGTGCGCGCCAGCGTGTAGGCAACCTTGTTGGTATTGGCACCGCCGCCAATCGGGTGCGGGTGGGCAATCAGCGCAATGCCGCGCGGGGCATCGGGGCGCTCCATAATGATGTCGATCTTGCCGGCCGGGCCGTCAATGAGAATTTTTTCTTCGGGCGCTCTCATATTTTCAGGCGCTCGACGATACGACCATGGACCAGATGTTCCTGAATGATTTCTTCGACATCTTCCTTATCAACGTAGCTGTACCAGACCGCCTCGGGATAAATCACCAGCACTGGACCCTGATCGCAGCGGTCGAGACAGCCCGCCTTGTTGATCCGAACCTTGCCCGGCCCCTTCAATTTAAGCTGGGCGATGCGATCCTTGGCGTAGGTCTGCACCTCGCTGGCGCCGAGTGCATTGCAGCAGCCTTCACCGGGCTCACGCTGATTGCAGCAGAAAAAAACATGATGTTTGAAATGGCTCATCCGACTCTCCTTTGGGAGGGGGAATTATAGTTCCCGAGTTTCGCCAGAGCGATTGGAGTCATCCCTTTTTCGCCCTGGCTTTTGTTTCAAGTAGATTTTCTCACCGGTTTCACGTGGAACGCCGTCCACCGCTTTTCCAGCGCGATGATGCCCGAACAGAACGCGGCAAAAACAACGATTTCGAACCATTGCTGCCAGCCGATTGGGGCCGTCTGGAACAGGGCGTTAAGCGGCGGCCAGTAGGTCAAGAGCCCCTGCAAGCCCAGCATGGCAGCAATGCCGGCCCAGAACCAGATGTTGGAAAAGACCCCCTGGTGCCAGAAGCCACGGGTCAGCGAGCGGCAATTGAACAGGTAGAAAATTTCGACCATGACAAAGACGTTGACCGCAACGGTCCGCGCCACAGGCAGACTCAGTCCTTGATCGAGTGCGCGCAGGAAGAGGCCGAAGGAACCAGCGAGCAGCAGCAGCGAAACCAGAGTAATGCGGCGGATCATCTCGCGATTGAGCACCGGCATATCCATCCGGCGCGGCGGCCGCTGCATGATGCCGCGCTCAATTGGCTCAAAGGCCAGGGTGAGGCCGAGCAGTACGGCGGTCGTCATGTTGATCCAGAGAATTTGCAACGGCGTAATTGGCAGCGTCACACCAAAGACAATGGCCGCGACGATGACCAGACCCTCGCCAAAATTGGTCGGCAATGTCCATGTGATGAACTTGATCAGATTGTCCCAGACCCCGCGCCCTTCCTCAACCGCCGCCTCGATGGTGGCAAAATTGTCGTCGGTGAGCACCATCGCTGCCGCCTCCTTGGCCACCTCACTGCCGCCGAGACCCATCGCGATACCGATGTCGGCCTGCTTCAAGGCCGGTGCGTCATTGACCCCATCGCCGGTCATCGCAACCACTTCGCCGCGCCCTTGCAAGGCGCGCACCAGACGTAGCTTCTGCTCGGGCTCGACGCGAGCGAAAACATCGATTTCATGCGCCGCCTCTGACAGGGCGTCATCGTCAAGTGCCGCCAGTTCGCGCCCGGTCATCACCTTTTGGCCGGCAATGCCGATTTGTTTGGCGATGGCGAGCGCCGTCACGGCATGATCGCCGGTAATCATCTTGACCCGGATACCGGCCGAGTGACAGTTGCGAACGGCGCTGATCGCCGCCTTGCGCGGCGGATCGATCATCCCGACGAGGCCGATCAGGGTCAGATTTTTCAGGCTTGTTGCGGTCAACGGCGTATTCGGGGCAAAAATTTGCCGGGCGATGAGCAGCACGCGCTGGCCTTGCGCGGCATAGACATGCGCCATCGCTTCGACCGCCTTTGCATCAAGCGGGCCGGGCTGGCCATTGCTCTGTAACTGCTCGACGCAATGCGGCAACAGCCGTTCGAGCGCCCCTTTGAGATAAACAATCTGCTCGCCATCGCTGCGGTGGGCGCTGGCCATGAATTGGTGGCGCGAGTCAAAAGGCAGTTCGCCAACGCGCGGCTGGAGCAGGCGCAAGGTGTGTTCATCCAGCCCACCCTTGCGTGCGGCAACCAGCAGCGCCGCCTCGGTCGGGTCGCCGGTGATCTTCCAGTGCCTGCCTTCGTGCGCCAGGCTGGCGTCGTTACACAGCGCTCCGGCAATCAGGCATTCACGAAGCCCGCCCTCAACACTGGCCGGCAGGTCTTCGTGGGTAATCGCACCTTCCGGGTTGTAACCGTGGCCGCCGACCGTAAAGCTTTGACCGGCACACCACAGCGCGCGCACCGTCATCGCGTTTTCAGTCAGGGTGCCGGTTTTGTCGGAACAAATGATCGTCGTGCTGCCGAGGGTTTCAACCGCTGCCAGACGGCGGATGATGGCGCGCCGCTCGGCCATTCGCGCAACCCCAATCGCCAGCGTCACCGTTACTGCTGCCGGCAGACCTTCGGGGATTGCCCCGACAGCGAGGGCGACCGCCGCCATGAACATCGCAAAAGCCGTTTCGCCACGCGCCAGCCCGATGCCAAAGGTCAGCAGCGCCAGCCCGCCGATGGCCCACAGCAGCCAGCTCGAAAATCGCGCCATCTTGCGCGTCAAGGGCGTCGCCAATGTTGGAGCGGCGGCGATCAGCCCGGCGATGCGCCCGGTTTCGCTGGCATCGCCGGTCGCCACGACGATGCCGATGCCCTGGCCGGCGACCACTGCGGTTCCGGCAAAAGCCATGTTGCTGCGCTCGGCGAGCATGGTGTCGGCCGGCAGCGCCGCAAGCAGTTTGCTGACCGGCAAGGATTCGCCAGTCAACATCGAATCATCGGTGCGCATCTCGCTTTGCTCGATCAGGCGCAAGTCGGCCGGCAAGCGGTCGCCGGCAGTAAGAATGACAATATCGCCGGCGACCAGCTGGGCGGCATCGATTTTTTGCCGGTGGCCGTCGCGGCGCACCGTCACGGCGGTCGAAATGGTTCGTGCCAGCGCTGCCAGCGCACCTTCCGCCTTGGCTTCCTGCCAGTAACCGATACTCGCATTGACCAGCACAACGGCGAGAATAACGCTGGCGTCCGTCCATTCTCCGAGTCCGGCAGTTATGGCACCGGCAGCAATCAGGACGATTACCAGCGGTTGCATCAGTTGTTGCAGAAAGCGCTTCCAGGCCGGGGTTGCCGCGAACTCCGTCATCTGGTTGGCACCGTATTGCGCGCGGCGGGCGAGCACTTCGGCGTCACTGAGGCCAAGCGCAGCATCAACACTCAGCTGCTGCGCCACTTGTGCGCTTTCCAGCGCGTGCCAGTTCAGTTTCGTCGTACGGTCAGGAAGAGAAACGGGAGGGTCAGGAAGGGCCATAGCGTTGCCACCAATCGGGTCAGGCCGTTGAAATTCAGGAAGTGCCCTTGCCGCCAGGCTGCCAGCGCCGCCAGCGAATAGGGGTTGGGCGGCGCCAGATTGACCAGAACGGTGGCCGCCATCAATGACAGGGCAGCAAGCATTAGACGAAGAGTGGCCGGTAACGGCAGAATGATCAAGAGCGCCAGCACACCAAAGGCAAGACCGTTCTGGGCGCCCGGCGTCAGCCAACTGAAGGCATCCTCCGGGCCAATCAATACGCTCGTCGCCAACGTGCGCACGAGCAGGCCGAGCAAAATAAACAAGGGGACGATGACATAAGACAAGCTGGTACGCCGAACCAGCCAGCGAACCGTTAACCCGACGGCAATGGTATTCAGCGCCGTAATGCCGGTCTCAATTTTCACAAAACTATCGGCGGCAAATGGTACGGCACCCGCTAAACCAAGCACCTGCCGCAAATCACCGGCACCAAATAGCAGGGTTTCAGGAGAAAGCGGCACTAGTAACCAAAGACCAAGCAGCGTCAGCCCTAGCTCGGCATGGGTGACGGGCGCAATCAGCGCTTGCTGCAGCAGAGTGATTCGCGTGAGTACTCGCGGGCCAAGGTACTGTGCGAGCATCCCGCCAAGCAGCCCACCCAGGGCATTGCAGGCCAGATCCAGGTGGGAAGGTACCCGCGAGGGTAGCCAGTTCTGCAAAATCTCAAGCGAAAAGCTGGTCGCTCCGGCCAGAATCACTGCCAGTATTAACCCCGTGTAACGCCAAGGCAGAGAAAAAAGGGCCAGCGTAAAAAAGAAGCCTAAAGGCAGGTAGACCGCAACATTCGCGGCCAGATCAAAGGCCGTCCAGTAACGCGGCCAGCCACCCTCGAGAAAGACCAGCGGGGAAATACCGGTATCGCGCCAGCCAGCAAAAGGGTGCAGGCTGCCGTAAATAACCAGCCCGAGCCAGGCGAGAGCCAGGTAGCGGGCAAGGACGATGGCGCTGCGGGCATGATTAGGCATCTCTTGATTCTAGCCGAGATGGCAACAGCGCCATTGATCCAGCTTAAATCCACCACTTGGCGGTTTGCCCCAAAGCAAGGCACACGCGCTAATATTGAGGCTGGCAAGGCAGCCCTGCCTACGCTTGATAAACGCCGAAAACCTAACTCATGCGCATCCTGATTGTTGAAGACAACGCGTCACTAAGGCAACTGCTTGCTGGCCTGTTCGCCAATGCCGGCCACGAACTGGTTGGCATGATTGAGGATGGCAGCGAGCGGGTCGAGGCCGAGATCAAACGCACCAAACCCGACATCGTTTGCCTTGACTACAACCTGCCCGGGCGCGATGGCATCACCATTCTGCAATCCATTCAGGCCTTTGCACCAGAAATTGACGTGCTGTTCATGACCGGCTCGGATGAAGAAGGCATCGCCGAACGTGCCGCCGATGCCGGCGCATCAGGCTTCATCCGAAAACCATTTGGCCAGGTGCAGATTGTCCGTGAGCTGGCCATTGTTTGTGAAACCCGCAAACATGCGGCAAAGCCAACCAGCACTAGCGAGCCAACATCAGAACCTTCCGCAACCGTGCAAAAGCCTGGCGGCTCGCAAGCCCGACGCGGCACTGCGGTGATTGCCGACGACAGCGGCTCGGTGCGTCTGGTCCTCAAAGGCCTGCTCGAAGAATGCGGACTCAAGGTCGTGCAAACCGTCGCCAATGGCAACGATGCGGTCATCGCTGCCCGCAACCACCAGCCGCAAGTTCTCTGCCTTGACGTCAACATGCCGGAAATGGGCGGCCTCGAAGCCCTCCCGCTAATCCGCGCCGCCAGCCCGAAAACGGCTGTGGTGATGGTCACTGGCAACGCCGATAAAAATGTGGTTTCCGTCGCCGCCAGCCACGGAGCCAGCGGCTACATCATCAAACCACTACGCCCGGCGCATGTGATTGGCTATATGGATCGGCTGTTCAAATGAGTTTGCTCGTCCAACTAGCCCAACTCAACGAAACCCAACTCCGACGCCTGCTTGTCGAACACCTGACCAAACAAAAACTCGGCCTGACCTGGGAAGCCAGCGCCATCGAACGCGACGCCGCCCTCAACGTCGATTAGTCCTGCCAAAACTGCTCCCCGCGCTTTGCTCCCCTCTCCCGCCAGCGGGAGAGGGGCCGGGGGAGAGGGCAATTCCATGACCGAAGAAATTCAGCCTGTTTTGGCAGTTGACCGCGCCCCGCAGGAAGTCCCCTTGGGGGATAACAATCTGTATGCCGACATCCGTGAGGTGCTGGTTTCCTCCAAGCAACGCGCTAGGCAGGCGATCAATGATGCAATGGTGCTGGCGTACTGGCAAATTGGCCGGCTTATTGTCGAGGACGAACAACGCGGCGAAGCACGTGCCGAGTACGGTAAACGTGTATTGATCGCTGTGGCAAAACGCTTGGCTGAGGAGTTTGGCAAAGGTTTTTCTCTGACTAATCTGAAGTTGTTCAGGCAGTTTTATCTGGCTTTCCCGATTGGTCACACGCTGTGTGACCAATTCAATCGATTACCGCTGAGTTGGTCGCATTTTCGGCAGGTACTGCGCGTCAGCAGCCCGGTGGCACGCGACTGGTATGTCAGCGAGGCAATTTCCCAAGGCTGGAGCGTCCGGGCGCTGGATCGTCAAATTGCTACGCTGTTTTATGAGCGCCTTTTGCTTAGCAAGGACAAGGATGGGATACAGCAGGAAGCCCTTGAAAAGATTGCTGCCGAAGCGCCGCCTGATCCACGTGAATTCATCCGTGATCCGTATGTACTGGAATTTCTCGAAATGTCGCCTAGCCCCGAGCTTTACGAGGCAGATATTGAACGTGGCCTGATCGACCGCTTGCAGCAATTCCTGCTCGAACTGGGTAAGGGCTTCGCCTTTATCGCCCGTCAGAAACGCTTGCAGGCCGAGGGCGATGACTTCTTTGCCTCGCACGCTCGCGGGAGAGGGAAATCTCATGAATGCCGGTGCGGGTGCTCGCCGACGTGATGCGTTTCGGCAGCAGCACGATGATGCAGGGCGTGATGAAAGTCTTCCTGCGGCGTTGCCCGACCTATCCATTGCGGTAGTAACGAACCGGCGATCATGCCGATCAGGCTGGCGGCGAGGCCAATCAGTTGCGGCGGCACGAGGCTTTTGTCGCCAATCAGTAGTTCAACCAGCAGCCACGATGCCACGCCGCCAATAATCGCCATCAGCGCGCCCTGCGTCGTCGCGCGTGACCAGTAGGCGCCAAAGAAAAGCGGGACAAAGGCACCAGCCAGCGTGATTTTGTAGGCGTTTTCGACCATCTTGAATATCGACGATTCACTCTTCAAGGCAAAACCGAGGACGATGGCGCCAAAGCAGACGATGGTTATCCGCATCATGCGTAGCAGGCCGCGATCATCGACCTCAGGATAGATATTGCGCAGAATGTTTTCCGAGAACGACACCGATGGTGCGAGCAAAGTCGCCGATGAACAGGACATGATCGCCGCGAGCACCGCGCCAAAGAAGATCGCCTGTGCGAAAACCGGCGTGTGTTGCATCACCAAGGTCGGCAACACAAGTTGCGAATCGGTGGCGATCAGGCCGTTGAAGAGAGCCGGATCAATCAAGGTTGCCGCGTAAGCGATGAACATCGGCACGAAGGTAAAGCAGAAATAGAGAACGCCGCCGAGGATTGAGGCGTAAATCGCGACACGCGCGCTTTTGGCCGAGGTGACACGCTGAAAAACGTCCTGCTGCGGGATCGAACCGAGCATCATGGTCATCCAGGCAGCGATGAAGGCGAGCCATTCGACCCAGCTGCCACTTGGGAAAAAATCCAGTTTGCCGGCAGCAGAAGCGTGATCAATCACAACACCGACCCCGCCGGTCATCCCGGAAACCAGATGGGCAATGAACAACATGCCGGCCATCGCGACACCCATCTGGATGAAGTCGAGGATGGCCACCGAGAACATGCCACCAAAAGTGGTGTAAGTGAGGACAATCGCGGTGCCGAGGATCATGCCGGCTTCCTGACTGAGCGCGCCGTCGGTGACGACATTGAAGACGAGGCCGAGCGCCTTGATCTGCGCCGCCACCCAGCCGAGGTAGGAGACGACGATGCATAGCGTGGTGAGGATCTCGACCGTGCGGTTGTAGCGCATGCGGAAGAAATCGCCGAGCGTCATCACATTGAGTTTGTAGAGCTTGGTACCGTAGAAAATGCCGGCGATGATCAGGCACATGCTGGCGCCAAAGGGGTCGGCGACAACGCCGCTCAGACCATCCTTGACGAAGGTGGCGGAGACGCCGAAGACGGCTTCGGCACCGAACCAGGTAGCGAAAACGGTGGCGGTGACGACCGGCATCGGCAAACTGCGCCCGGCAACGGCGAAATCCTTGGCGTTATGGACGCGGGTGGCGGCGTAAAGACCGACGCCGATCGAGGCCAGCAGATAGATGACAACGAACCAGAGGAGCATCGGTGCAATCCGGCAAAGTATTGATGATGTTGCGAATTATACGGTTTTGCGGTGGTAGATCAGAAGTCCGGCAAGCCCATCAACGCCACACTCCCTCTCCACCAATTTACTGGCTGTGTATTCTGAAAAAAGTGGCCACCAGTTTTGTCGGCAATGGCAGCAGCAGCGTTTTCAAAGACACCACTGAAAATACTACGGGTCGCCACTGCAATTCCTCGCCAACAGCCGTTTAAGCCAATTCGAAATTGAACCTTGCCGAAAATCATAGCTGTGACCATCCTGCCTCGGCCATCAAGAGCCACTCACCGGCAACACCTGTCAGGCCGGTTCAGACTGGGAACGGCCAGTCGGGTTTTCAGGCTCACCGGCAAGTCCGTGCCCAATCCCGCCGTTGGCTCCTTCAGGGTACCTACGGCAGGAAACTGAGTACAGTAGCCACTCACGCAAGTTGGCTACCGAATGCTCCTACCTGCGTGGCCATTAGATCACCAGCGAAAAATTATGCAGTATTAATTGCTAAAAATTAGCGATGCCCCGTCGAGTGAATTGGATCGGGATCATCGTCATAAGCAGGCGCCCATGCTTTATCAGTGAGGGCGGGAGAGTTTAAATCCCAGATCGCTACGCCCCGACGCCGTAAACGTGTATTGGAAATCAAGTGCGGCTCATTTTTGCTTTTCAGCCAATCTATTAACACTAGTGCCTTCTCGGTTGCCATGGGTTCCATTTCAAGAAAGGATGAACCCTCGCGAGGGCTATCGCGCCAGTAGATTTGCCATTTGTATTTGTAGAGGCGAGGATTCGGGTGCATATGGGAACCACTGATAAGCCAGCCCCCGTTCCCAAATTTCGACAAAAATTCATAGTCAAGTTGAAACGTCGACATTTCCCACCGAGCCTTTTAGTGTTGCTGTCCCTTGTATCGAAAACGAAGCGATTGCCTCGTCTGCCTTCCTGATAGCTTCATCCTGAATGAAATTAACCCAGCTCGTACCGCCATCCGGTTTTTGGCAAAAATCAATTCTGCTAAGACTTGTCAGCGCTTCATTAATCCATATCATCCATGGCACAAAAACGTGCTCCACCCAAAGCGCCTCAATTGACGGATAAACCGTCGAGCTACTCCTGTCTTCACAGAGGCTGCATCGATAGCCTTCAGCAACGCGTAGGGGCGCAGCATCAAACCAACCGGCGGAATCCAGGCACTCCCCATTCAGATGAAAATTTGCAGCGACATTTAATGAACGGGACTTTCCGTAGCAAATTTCGAACAAGATGGTCATAACTTGCTTTGGAATGCCATCGACAGCCAATACAAGGCGACTTTCACTGCGTTCGATTACAGATAACTTCCGTCGAAAATTTGCCTGGTTCGTTGAGTACCAGGCCTGAAACGACCGAAAAACTCGCTTTCTGAATTTCATCTTGAGTAAATTCACCTATTTCATTCTTTGGTTATTGCATCACCACATTCTCAATAGAGACTGCGACAAAGGATGTCGTATCGACAACATAATGCATGCGACGCGATCCGTCGCATGCGCTCCGATAATTCATCGCAACTGAGCTTAATGACCAAACGACACAAAAGCTAAATGCCGTATGACAAGCGACAAAGGCAGGTGATACGATGCCTATCTCACGGACAACTCTGCCCCTTGGGCAGAACAAGCATATGCCCAGCAATCAAGACACTTTGTATCGGCACTGGCATATGCTCAGGTTGATTCCACGCTACCCGGGCAAAGTGACAACCAGCCAACTCAGACAGAGTCTTGGCAACCAAGGTTTTGAGGTCACTGCACGAACCCTGCAAAGAGACTTGCAGGAATTGTCCCGACTTTTCCCGTTGACCGTAGATGAACGCGAAAAGCCCTTCGGCTGGAGCTGGCAGCGGGATGCACGCAGCTTTGATCTGCCAGGCATGACGATTCCAGAAGCACTGACTTGGGCGATGGCCGAACAACATCTCAAGACAATGCTTCCAGTAAGCATCATGGAACACCTACTACCGCACTTCCAGGCAGCGCGGCACCGTCTGGATGGAGAACCGCAACCCAAACATGGTCGCGCTTGGATGGACAAGGTGCGCACAGTGCCACCAAACCAGCCACTGCTGCCGCCGCAGATATCCGAGGCTGTTCATCGCGAAATTTCCAATGCCCTGCTGCATGAAAAACAGGCTGAAGTTCGATATCGAAAAAAGGGGCAGGAGCAGATAAGCATCTATCGTATCCACCCGCTCGGACTGATTCAGCGAGGGCCTGTCATCTACGTTTATTGCCGACTATTCAACTACGAAGATGCACGGTTGCTGGCGCTTCACCGGATTGAAGAGGCAAAAGTGCTGGAAGAAGATGCTATTTACCCCGAGGGTTTCAATCTTGATAGCATGGCTGAACGGGGTGTTTGGAATTTTGGGGCTGGGGAGAAAATTCAAATTACTTTACGTTTTACAGCTGAAGCCGGGGAGCACTTGAAGGAAACATTATTGAGCGGTGACCAAGAAATTGAAGAATCAGCGGATGGATTTCTGACTGTTAAAGCGACGGTGCCGGATACACCACAATTACGTTGGTGGATTCGAGGGTTTGGTGATCAGGTGGAAATTCAAGATGAGATTGCAGTTGAAAAATCAATCGAAGGCGAAATGAATTGAACACTCAAAGACTAAGTCATTTACTTACTAACAGGCACTTCATAGAGTTAGAACAATTCTTAAACAAACCGAATTTATTTAGCGCCTTGCGCGTACAGGAACACGAAATCCGTCACAGCAAATTTTTGGCATATTTGCTTGATCCAAATGAAACCCATGGTTTAGGCACAGCATTTATTTCAAATTTTATACTTTGGTTGAGCCAGAAAACTGGTAACGATATTTTAATATATGATCTTGATCTTGATATGGCGTACATAAAAGCAGAGTGGTCAGGTAAAGATAAGGAGTCAAAGGATAAATTAGATATATTTATTAATATCCCATCAAAAAATAATAATGAATTTCAAGGTTTTGTGGTGGCAATCGAATGCAAAATAAACTCTACCCAAAGTGACGGGCAGCTAGAGAAGTATTCAAAATTGCTCAAGGATAATGGTTTTGAGTCGGCTACATGCATTTTTTTGACAGTATTTGGAGAAGATTGTGGAGATGCAAATTGTAAGAAATGGATTTCACTTACTTACACAGACTTGGTGTTGAATGCACTTGAAACAACGATTATTTCACATGGGAAATTAATCTCAGAAAAAATAAGCTACGTTCTTGATGACTATAAAGAAACAATCCTTGAACTTGCTGATGAAAAAAGAGTTGAAGAAATCGATAATTTGTGTGAAAGCCTATTGATTTACAAGGATGTTATTAATGACTCTAGGTATTCAGAATTTCTTAAAATAAAGCACCGCCGAGCAACAGAGAAATTAAAAAAATTCTTTGATGGTAAAAGAAACAGATTAAAAAAATCATTTGAATATTTTTGCAAGGAAAATAAATCAAAAATTACATATGCAACAAGCAATTCAGCCTATCTGAGGTTTTACCCTTCGATGAGAGAGCTTTACCCATTGACGGTTGATAAAAGCCTAACGGTTGATAGAGGTGGGCAAGTTGCCTATAGGTGGGTTGAGGATGGATTCCCTTTGCTGTTTGAGGTTTTTCTTCAAGATAGAGAAGCATCAGTGACGTTAAGGTTGAACTTAGTTTTCGGACCTTTGGCTGACGATTTTAATAAAGAGCGGACAAATTTAATTGCAAATATTAAAAATATTGATCCTCTCCCAAATAAATGGAAATCACATTCCAGAAATAATGTTACAAATACATTTACTAGGGTTTGTGGCTATACAGAGTTAATAACTGTTAGTGACGTAAGCCATTTCAAAAATATTCTTGATGTTCTACACGTTGCTGCAACTGCGCTCGCCAAAACAATCGACCCTGTACTCAGAAGCTCATTTTTAGCTAAAAAAGCAGATTCATCCCTATGAAAATCCGCTTCGGTCGCCACCTTGATGGCGAACACGGCTGGCAGTCTGCCAACCAGCTCAATGTCACCACCACAGGCCCACTCGGTTTGCTGAACCTGCTAGAAACCCAGTTGGGTTTGTTGCAGGCCAGCCCGACGGCAGCGGAGCGGATTGTTCATTTCGTGGAGTGTTTGAAGCAGAGTGACAATCCCTCGCGCTTCTATCACCGCAGCTTTGCCAACGATGAACTGGGCACTGCCGCCACCTTGCTCGCTTGGCGTGACCAGTGGCATTTACAGGGCTGGAACAACGCGCTTGATGCCGCTGCAACTGCCCGCTTGCGCGATGTGCAGGCGGTTGAACTGCTCGCGCTCAAGGTGGTGCCGCCGTCGATGGGTGAGCGGCTTCAGTCGGTGGCTGAGGTGCTGCAAAAGCGCAAACCCGCGATTGCTGAAATCACCTTGTGCGAACCGCTGACGGCTTATCCGCAGCGCTGGCAAAGCGTCTTGCGCCAGCTACCCATCCGTGAAGTTGTAGCGCCCGTTCAAGAGGCGCGTGGAGGTTTGCTGGCGCAGTTGCAAAACGCTTTGTCCACGATCAGCCGGGGCGCAGCGCCTGAGAAAATCACTTGGCAGGAGGATGGCAGCGTCTGTTTTGTCCGTGCTGAAACCGCCACTCTGGGGGCTCGCTGGTTGGCCGAAGTCCTGCGTGACCGGGATAGTAACCAGACCCTAATCGTTGCCGAGCAAGGGCGCAGTGCATTGGATGAAGTGCTGACCTCCGCGCATTTGTCGCGTCAGGGCTTCAAGGAAGCAAGCGCCTTCCGCCCCGCGTTGCAGGTTTTGCCGCTGATGCTGGAGCAGTTGTGGTTGCCGCTCAATATCGTTGGCTTACTGCAATTCCTCACCCACCCAGTATGCCCGCTACCGGCGCTGGCCCGCACCCGCATCGCCGAGAAGCTGGCTCGCTCGCCCGGCATCGGCGCCAGCGAGGAGTGGAACAAAATGCTGGCGCAGATTGAAGAAGCCTGTATCAGGAATGATCGTGACTGGGCCCAGGTGTGCGCCAGTATTGCTTTCTGGGTTGAGCATCCGCGCTTTGACCGTAATGCCGAACTGGGTGCGCCGATTGAGGCGGTGTTGCGCCGGGTGACTGCGCTCGCCGATTACTTCCGGGCGCGTTTGGCGTCGGACAAGATTGAACAGCGTTTTGCCTACAATGCTGGTTACTCGCAGGTGCTGGCCTGCCAGCAGGCACTGGAAGCCTTGCTTGAACAGGGCACCCAGCATATTCGTCCACGCCAGTTGCAGAAACTGGTGGCGCAAGTGACGGCACGGGGCAGCAGCAATCAGTTACTGGCACCGGAAGTGGGTGCCTGTTTGTCGGTATCCAACCCTGCCGCAGCGATTGAAGCCTGTGAGCATGTGGTGTGGTGGCAAATGGCGGCGGGCGCGATGCCCAAGCCTTACCCTTGGTCGCGCCAGGAACAGGACGATTTGAAGGCGGCAGGTGTGCATTTGCCGCTGCTGGCTGATGAGTTGAACCAGCTTGCCGCCGATTGGCTGAAGCCAATTTTTGCGGCAAAAACGACGTTGACCGTAATACTTCCGCCGCCAGGGCAGGAGGTGCATCCCGTCTGGCAGATGTTGGAAACCGTCTTTGCTGTTGCGCCACCGGTTTTGAGTCTGGAGCACTACCTATCGTGTGTTGCTGAGACTATGCAGCCAGTGACCCATCGCCCCTTGCCGGCTCGTCAGCGCTGGTGGCAATTGCCGGAAGGCACGCCGATTCCCCGCCGTGGGCGCGATTCCTACTCCAGTCTGGAGAGCTATCTATTCAACCCTTACCAGTGGTTGCTCAAATACCCGGCGGCGCTCAAGCCTTCCGGCATTCTCGACATCAGCGACAGCTTTTTGCTGTACGGTAATCTTGCGCACCATCTGGCCGAACGTTACTACCTGCGGCCAGACGCGCTCACCATGAGTGATGCCGCTTTTGCGCCCTGGTTTGTTGAGCATTTCGCAGACATTGTGGCAACCGAAGGCGTCGTGCTGTTGATGCCGGGGCGCGGTGCTGATCTTGAGAATTTCCGCGAGCAGTTGCGGCGAGCCATGTTGAAGTTGCGTAGCCATCTGGCGCAGGCCGGAGTGATCAAGGTTGAACCGGAATTTTCCCTGAGCGGCCAGTTCAAGGGCGGCGAGATGACGGGTTCTGCTGACTTGGTAGTATCCCGCGCCGATGGCAGCTTGGCAATTGTCGATTTGAAATGGGCGGGTGGCACCAAGTACCCAAAGAAGCTGGCTGCCAACAGTCATCTGCAACTGGGCATCTACGCCGAACTGCTACGCCAGAAAACAGGGCAGTGGCCGCATCTGGCTTATTTCATCCTCAGCCAGGCGCGCTTGCTGGTGCCAGATGATCGCTATTTTGCCGATGGCAAAGTGGTGCGCAAGGATAAGGGGCTGGAAGATCAAGGGACGCCGCAACTATGGGAGCGCTTCCAGAACACTTGGGAATGGCGCAAGGCGCTGCTCGATGACGGCCTGTTTGAACTGATCAGCAGTGAAGACGATATCAAGGATGAAATGACCGAATGGCCGGAGGATGGTTTGGCCCCGGAAGCGCTTAACCAACGCTATAACGACTTTCTGGCGCTGGCCGGCTGGGGTGCAAACCAATGAACTCGCCTATGAATAACGCAAACATTCACTTCATCAGTGCTGGAGCAGGTAGTGGCAAGACTTATCGGCTGACTGAAATTTTGAGTAATGAACTGACGTCAGGGAGCGCGCAAGCAGCGGGTGTGATCGCGACCACCTTCACCAAAAAAGCCGCTTCGGAGCTGCGCGAACGGGTGCGCGAGCATCTGCTCAAGGAAGGCAAATTCACGCTGGCCAATGGTATGGGTCAGGCCCGAATTGGTACGGTCAACAGCGTTTGTGGCAGTTTTTTGGAACGCTTTGCCTTTGAGGCAGGGTTGGCAACCGAGCAGCAGGTGCTGGAAGAAAATCAATCCACCTTGCTGATCAAGGCGGCGATTGATGAAGCGGTGAGCGGTGCCGAACTAAGCACCTTGAACGCGCTGGCAAATCGTTTTGGTGTTGAGGAATGGCAGAAGTCATTCAAGAGCCTGGTCGATCAGGCGCGTGCCAATGATATTGCGCCAGATGCGCTGGCCGGCATGGCTGAACCCAACATTACGTCCTTGCTGGCGCACTTCCCGCCGGCTGATACGGACGATTTGACGCAGGCGATGTTAGGCAGGATCAAGCATTGCCTGATTGAACTGGCGCCTGCCATTGAGGCAAGTACCAAAAAGAACTCACGGGAGTATCTGGATAAGCTGCTCGAATTTCAGCGCAAGCTGGAGGGCAACTACGCGGCCTGGAGTGAGTGGATCTCGCTCAGCAAGGCAGCGCCGGAAGCCAAATTGAAGCCGTTGATTGAGCCGATCAATGAAATGCTGCTGCGTGTTGATCGCCACCCTGGCTTGCACGATGATCTGCGCAATTACCTGAGACTGATGTTCGCTCTGGCGGCACGTACGCTGGATTTCTACGCCCGCCGCAAACGGGAATTGGGGGTTATCGACTTTGCCGATCAGGAACATTTGCTCCTGACTTTGCTGGATAACCCGGCAGTGTCCGCCGCGCTGGCTGAAGAGCTTGATTTGCTGCTGGTTGATGAATTCCAGGACACCAGCCCGATTCAGTTGGCGCTGTTCATGAAGCTTTCCAAGCTGGCCAAGCAAACTTACTGGGTCGGGGACATCAAGCAGGCGATTTACGGCTTTCGCGGTAGCGATACGCAATTGATGGAAGCGGTAATCAAGGCGCTGCCTGAGTTGGGTGGCGACAAGTCAATTCTCGATTCATCGTGGCGCTCGCGGGCACCGTTGGTGCATCTGGTCAATGAGGTGTTTGCCAAAGCATTTGCCGATACCTTGGCTTTGGATGAAGTGGCGTTACAGCCGAAACGGGAAGAGGTTTTGGGTAATACGGCTTCCGCCCACTGGTTATTGGCCGGCAAGAACAAATCGCAACGCGGCGCAGCACTGGCGGAAGGCGTCAGCCGATTGCTGGCGAGTGGACATCAGATTATCGACAAACAAAGTAAATCAGCCCGCAGCTTGCGTTATGGCGATGTGGCGATTCTTTCGCGCTCACATACCGGCATTCAGGAAATTGCAGGCCATCTGCGCAACAAGGGCATTCCGGTCGCCACCACGCAGGGCGGTTTGCTGGCAACACCTGAAGTAACCTTGGCACTGGCGTGCTTGCGCCGACTCAACGACTCTGGCGACACGATTGCCACGGCTGAAATTCTTTCGCTGGCCGATTGCACTGCGCCTGAAATCTGGGTCGCCGACCGCCTGAATTACCTGGCCAACGAGGGTGACAAAACCCTGTGGAAGGAAACCGGCGATGACGCACACGCGTTATTGCTGACGATTGCTCAATTGCGAGCCTCGCTTCCGCTACTCGCGCCGCGTGAAGCACTACAAACGGTGATGATTCGCTGTGATCTGCCCAAGCTTGTGCTGCAATGGCAGAGCGAAACCAACCAGGCCCGCCAGCGGCTAGCGAATCTTGAAGCACTGCTGGAAATGGCTGACCGCTACGAGGACAGTTGCCGCAATACCCAGCAAGCCGCCACTATTTCCGGCCTGATTTTGTGGTTGACCGCAGAAGCCGCCGCCGAACAGGATAGCTTGGCCGAACCCGCCGTCGATGCCGTCAAAGTGCTAACTCACCATGCAGCGAAAGGTCTTGAATGGCCGGTGGTGATTCTTACCGATTTGAGCGCTGACTTGCGTGATAGCACCTGGAACATTACGGCAACTGCCAAATCCGGGATCGATGTTCATCAGCCACTGAAAGACCGCTTCATCCGCTTCTGGCCGTGGCCGTTTGGCAAGCAATCTACCGGGATTGCGATTGCCGATACGGTGGCCTTGTCCGATGAGGCCAAGGGCTTCCAGCGTGAAGCACGCGAGGAAGCGAAACGCCTGCTCTACGTCAGCATGACCCGCGCCCGTGATTTGTTGATTCTGGCGTTGGCGGAAAGTGACAAAACCCGCCCCTGGCTGGAAACCGTTGCACCTGATTGCCTGCTACCGGAAAGTTCAGAATTAACTACTCTGACGCTCGCCAACGGCGAAACGGTGGGCTATGAGCATTGGACATTGGCTGCGGCGGAGGAAGAAGAGATTGATCCTGAAAACACGAAGCCACCAGCCAAACCGCTCTACTGGTTTGTAACGCCAGATCATCCATTACGCCAACCCTTGAATTTCTCAGCATCTGGTGCTGAGCCGGTTCCTTGTCAGGTGCTGGAGTGCGTACAAATTGGCGCACGCATCCAGATCGCCAATCAGCCGGACATGGGCATTCTTGGAACTGCCTTGCACGCCTGTATCGGCGCCAGCTTCAGTGATGCCGATGCGCCGCTTGATGAAACTGAAATAGCGAGGATTCTGACCGGATTCGATGTTCATGAACATATCTCGGCAAAAGATGCGCTACGCCAGACTAAGGCGTTGCAAAACTGGATCAGCGCCCGCTGGCCAAACGCCCAAGCAATCGCAGAAGTACCGATTGAACTTACCTTTGCCAACGGCCAAAACATGAATGGCCGCATCGACCTGCTGCTTAAATTAGTAGATGGCTGGGTATTGATTGATCACAAGTCATCTCCGCTTGGCACTGATAAATGGCCTGAACTTGCGGCGCAATACGGCGGGCAACTGGCAGCTTATTCGCAAGCTATCAAGCGTGTTACCGGTAAGCCTGTATTGGAAAAGTGGCTCTACCTGCCAGTTGCAGGTGGGGCAATTCAAGTTCAAATAGATAAGGAATGAAGTATGAAATTCTCACTTCCAGGACTCACAAAAAAACGGGCACGTTGGATTTTTGATTATGTTCACGAAAGGGATATGCCGCCGATGTTTCCGAACGCATCGACTCCTGATATCGATAAAACATTGATGCTGATTCTCAAATCAATGCAAATAGCCAACATTGAGCGCCGAACAGAAGAGTGTGTGGATCTTTTTAGGCTGTTCAATGAACCAGGTTTCCTGGAGACGAATTCCGAGGGAACAACCTGGTTTTTGGCGCTTGCACTTGCCGTCAAAGAACTATATCGATTGGAGGATGAGGAGTTGCAGCGGATTATCTACAACTGCCACTAAGGATTTTTTGAACAAGCCACCAAGGTTCGGCATAGCCGACGGTGAACAAAAAATCGGCCAAAATTAGAATCAGCTTTGCAGGCGCAGCAAGCGCCGCCAGAAACTTATGTTTTATGAAAGTTTCCGCCGCTGTATTTCATAAGTAATTTTCCATCGGATGTGCAGATTCCATCTCTGATCATTTGATCAATGAAAACCTGGAATCGCCGATCATTTTTTGCAGCGCTGAATATAAAGTTTAGGTGCAACTGTGATCGTGGATGCGTTGCCCAATGTTCATCAATTTGGTGTTGCATATTTTTATCCTTGGCTCGTTTATATGGTTTTCCCAGAGCAATAAAGCTCTAGGTCATAAAGTGATTTCTTACGCAAGGAATAATCGGTTGTATGTGCGACAGGCGGCGTCGCTACGATAACGGGGGAACTATGCACCACTGAGCGACAGTGTGTGTCGCAAACAACTTCAGTTTTGATACGACAAGGAGTGTCGCGACTCTACTGATAATGACTGTGAGCAATTCGATAGATATACATGGGACAAATGGAAAATATTTCGAATGAAGCCAAAATGGATAAATTCAAGCATCAATCATACGAACGGATGGCTGCGACTTACCCATTGATCTATCGAGCCTATTTACATCCAGACCAATATTCAGCGTACCCAATCGCTGAGCGCAAATTTGAATGCGGACTTGGCTGGTACGACATCATTGATGAGTTATCCGCCTGGCTTGAAGGCCAGGCGGAATATTTCCAGCAGATCGGGAGTCCGAAAATACCGCTTGTAGCTCAGTGCAAAGGGAAATTTGGCTCACTTCGCCATTACGTTCGTGAATTTCCTGACAATCAGGCGTTTCAAGACGAGTTGGCTATTCGTAAGGAAGCGGCGTATCAACGCTCGTGCTGCACGAGCGAGATTTGAGCCTTTGGCTGGTAAGCACTCTTGGATTGCAGCCATCTGGCCTGAGATACCCGAATGGCCGCTCAGGCCGAGAGACCATCCGGCAGGTTTCGGAGTGGTGCTGCCGCTCGAGTGGCCGTTGTCGAGAGAAGGTGACCGGCTGGTTGTGGCCGAGATTTGCCTAATGGTTCCCAGACCTGAGCGTCTCTTAACGCTGCATAGCTGTCCTTAGGGTAAGAAACCTGACTGGCTTTTATGGGCTCGCTGGTGGCTTTTGGGCAATAAACGCAACAGGGCGCCACAGGAATGGTTTCTCGCCGCTCAGAAGTCCGGGAATGACTCGAACGACCTGATTTCATCGCTGCCCGGTAGCGGGAAGCTGAGCTGCGTGGCGTGCAGCAGCAAGCGCGGGGCACTTTCCTCGGAGCCGTAAAGCTCGTCGCCCAAAATCGGGTGGCCAAGCTCGGCGAGATGCACGCGCAACTGGTGCGAGCGGCCGGTAATCGGCTCCAGCTCGACCCGGCTGCAATCGCATTGGGCGTCGTAACTGAGCAGGCGATAACGGGTTTGCGAAGCTTTGCCTATCTCGAAATCGACCTTTTGCCGCGGCCGGTTCGGCCAGTCGCAAATCAGGGGCAGATTGATTTCGCCGGAGGCTTCCTTGAGTTGGCCAGCCACAACGGCGATGTAGCGTTTACTGACTTTGCGTTGCTCAAAGAGGCGGGAAAGTTCGCGATGCATGCTCGCCCCGCGCGCCACCAGCAGCAGGCCGGAGGTCGACATGTCGAGACGATGGACACTGAGCGCGTCAGGATAGTCGGCCTGGACGCGGTGAATCAGGCAATCCTGCTTGTCCGGCCCGCGACCGGGCACCGAGAGCATCCCGGAGGGCTTATTGACGACAATCAGGCTGTCGTCAGCGTAAATCAGCTCGAAAGTCGGCATGTTGCGGTCAACCGCGAAAAGCCGGCGATTTTTTCAAGGCTTGCGCCCGAGATATTCACGGAAAACACCAAGGCTGACTGAACACTCGACATCGACAAAGCCGGCACGACGTAAGCCATCGAGTATCAATGCCGGCTCAATTGCCGCATCGATGGTGTCACCGTAATACTCCCAGAGCAGTTTGACGTCAGCCAGGCTGCCGGTCAGGCGGGCTAGAAAGGGAACCACGACGCCAATATGGAAGCGCATCATGCTTTGACCAATACGACTTTTCGGGCGGCTGATTTCCATGATGCAAACGCGCCCGCCAGGGCGCAGGACGCGCAGATACTCGGCAAAAGCCTGATCAATATCGCCAACATGGCGCAAGGCGTAGCCCATGGAAATGAAATCGACGTGATCATCGGGCAAGGGAATCGCCTCGGCGTATGCCTCAATGGTCTCGACCTTGAGCTTGCTCGCCAATTCGGCGAGCATGCCGGGCGATGGATCAAGCGCCAGCAGCCGTCCCTGCGGCCCGATCAGGCTTTGTGCCTCGACCGCGACGAGGCCGGTGCCCGCCGCGATATCAAGGATCGTCATGCCGGCTTTCAAACCGTTGCGGCGCAGCACATCGCGCCGATACCAGGAACCGCTGCCAAGCGCTGTCAGGTTTTCCGCCCGGTCGTAGCCGGCGGCGGCCTGGTTGAACATCGCCTGTGTGACGGCGCGGCGCTCGGCTTCGTCGGCAAAATAGGTGCGCAGGCGCGGGTCGGCTTTTAACGCCGCATTGGGCGAGTTAGTATCAGGCATATTAGGAAGAGGAATCACTCAGACGGCGCCAGATCAGCACCGGTAAACGCATTAAGAAGCCCAAAAACAGGCGGGTGTGCATCCAGGTCAGCAAAGTGTTATCGCGCAGGTAACGAAAATGTGAAACACCGCCCTCGTCAGCTCGGAAGTAGCGCACCGGGGCATCAAGATTGACCGGTTTGACGCCCGCCCAGCAGAGGCGAACCACCGCCTCCGGGTCGAAATCAAAGCGCCGCATAAAACGGTTGGCCTGCATAATTTTGATCAGCGGCCGGATCGGATAGACGCGAAAGCCGTAGAGCGAATCACCGATACCCATCCACAACGTTTCGAGATTGGCCCAGCCGTTCGAGACCTTGCGGCCATTGACGCGCAAGGCGGGCGCATCGGCATCAAAAACCGGTTTACCGAGCACCATCGCCGCCGGCTTGGCCTGCGAGGCGGCCATGAAAGCGGGGATTAAATCGGCCGGGTGCTGGCCGTCGGAATCCATAGTTAGCGCATGACTGAAGCCCTCGGCAGCCGCTTGCGAGATGCCGGCGAGCACAGCCGAACCCTTGCCACGGTTTTCCGGAATGACGATCACCCGCAAACCCGGATCGTTCGCCGCCATTGCCCGCAACAACTCGCTGCTGCCATCGTTGCTGCCGTCGACCACCACCCATACCGGCGTCCACTGCGCGCGGGCAGCGCGCACGGTTTCACCAACTTTGGCGCCGGGATTGTAGCTGGGAATCAGAACGAGGTGGCTGCTAGAGGCGTCCGGCATGGCGGTCATCGGACGCTGCCGGCCAGCGGGATATCCCCGCTGGTTACGGTCAACGGCATTTTTGCCCCTAATTGTTCGCGGAAATAGGCTTCCAGTTCTTCGGTAAAGGCGCTGACATCCTTCGGCGCCTCAAAGCGCCGGCCAAGACGAATCGAGAACTGCAAAGGCAGGCTCGGACGCTGGAACAAGGGCCAGTGCTTGCCGAGATATGGCGTGCTGAACTCAATCAGCAAGGTTTGCACCGCAACGCCCGAACGATTGGCAATCAAGGCGGTACTCTTCTGGAGGGCAATCAACGGGAACTGATCAGTGCGCGTACCCTCGGGGAAAATCACCAGGTGCGCACCACTGCGTAATTCTTCACGCGCACCGAGGATGGCTTCGAGGGGCGCATTGTTGCGAATGTAGCGCGCCAGCCTCGCCGCTGCGCCAAACAGCAGGTTATCCATGAGCGTAGCCTTCATCACACAGACGGCATTCGGCAGACGCGACGTAATCAACCCGGCATCGAGCAGCGACGGGTGATTGGCGGCAAGAATCAACGGCCCTTGGTTGCGTAATTGATCCAGCGCCTTGAGATCGAACTTACAGGCGCAAAAAATCTCCAGGCAGCGCAGGTAAAAACGAAAGCCGTAGGCGATGAAGTAACGGCCGACCGGCTGTCCCCAGCGGCGCGGCAGCAACGGATAGAAAACCAGCGCGAAGGGCAACCAGAGCAGGCAAATTAATGCCAGCAGGCCAAGGCCGAAAACCATCGCGAAGGTTTCGTAAGCAGCCCGGAGTACTCCGCCCGGGCGCTGCAGATCAGTCATTCACCATCACGCGGGTCGAAGATTCGCCAAGCACCCAGGTAACAGCAACGCCGCCGGCGAAATAATCCTTCTGCTTGACCAGCGGGCTGTCTTCAAAGACGGCACCGGAGAGGTTGTCGTAACGCAGGAAAGTGCCGACCCAGAATTTCGGGAAGCGCTTGGAGAAACCCATGGTGTATTGCATCCCGGCGTAACCACTGCTCGCCTGATAAGCCGGACGATCCACTGTCACGTACTGCGGCGCGACGCTGTAATAGTAGGAATTCTGGCGCTCGTTGCCGAACACCGGGCCGGCGAGCAGGCCAAGGTTCCAGCCGGGCAGGCCGGGCAAGTCGGTAATATCGACATTCAACTTGGGATGAAAAACCCAGCCAATGTCCTTGGGCGGCCCATCGACGGTGAAGGCCGCGCGCAGCGGCATCAGCAGCTTGAAAAAGCGCGCGCGGTTCTCGGAGCGCCAGAAGGTGACATCCATCTGCGGGCCGAATTCAAAAGTGCCCTCAAGATCGTACATGCCCTTGCGCGCCTTGACGTCGTCGCTGCTGGCCGGCGGGGAAATGGCCAGACTGAGGGTCAGATCGAGCCGGTCGGAGTCGAAAAGACTGCCGCGAATCCCGTGCCGGTCAGCCTTGAAGAAATCGCCGTGATAGCTGAACAATGGCACCGGCACAGCGAAGTTGGTGGTCTGATCGGAACCACGGTAGGCCGGAAAACTCAGCGCTGCGACGCCGATACCGACTTCCCATAAGGGCTTTTCCTGATCCGCCTGCGACAGGCCGGCAACCAGTGCCAGCGCGCCAATTAAACAGGATTTGAATATTCGAAACATCAACAACTCCCTAAAGGCTGTGAAGCCATGGCTTCAATTTCGACCAGCAAATCCGCCCGGCAAATATCGGCCTGAAGATAAACTACATCGGCGGCAGCGCCGAGACGCGCGAGCAGTACTTCGCGGATCGCCGGATAGTCGGCTGCATGGCGGATATAGACACGATAGGAAAGCTTTTCCAGATGATAGGCTGAACCACGGCTCAGTTTATTGGCGGCTTCCAGCACCGCCGCCACATTGGCCAGACTTTCACGCGCCTGGCCTGCGGCATCGCCAGGGCAGACGGTCTGATGACCAACGATGCTGGCCGTACCGGAAATGAAGAAAATTTCCTGGCCCGGCAGATAAACCAGCGCCGCCCGTGAAAAGGTCGGGCTGCGCGGGCCGTATGCCGCCGGATAGTTGTAGGCGCTGATCTGGCGTGGATTCTCAACCGCTACCGCAGCCTGCGCACCGGCCATGAAGGCAATGCTGAGCGGCCCGCCGGCCAGGCCGATGGCACAAGCCGCCGGCACATTGCCGGTTGCCATGCGCTGACAGGCAATGAAAGCCTCCTGACGGCCAATATTGAATTGGCGGTAACGCTCCAGACCGTGGCTCTCACGATTGATCCCGGCGAGATAGTTCCAGGTGCGCCACAAATGCGGCACGCCTTCGCGGTCGAGCAAGCGAAAAATCTGCCGGTACGCCGCTTCGGTCGCCGCCTGCAGCGGCACGGCGGCATCGCCAAAGCCCGCCTCGTCGAGCTCGATGACACCAAATAACAGCGGGCCGGCGCGACGGTAATTGATTTCCTCGAAAGTGCCGGACTGACAAAGCGCATCAAGACGCCAGATCTCCTGCAGGCAACTATCGCTCTTGCCCAACAGCGGCGCCGAGATCGACTGTACCGGCCAGCCGGCTTCGCTATCGGCGAGCGGCAAACCAATCCGGCTGGCACCCAGCACGCAGCCTGCCGCACCGGCCAAAAGGTGCTGCAGATCGATTTTTTCAGCGGTTAATAAGGTCAGATTCACTAAATTGAGTTCATTGCCGTGTCATCGACCCGGCGGATGTTGAATTGGCGCTGTTTCCAACCCTTGTAAGCGCGCCGGGGCTGAAAAATATTGGCCAGGTAATAGAGTGTCTTGAACATCAGAATCGAGCGCCAGATCGGTGTTTTGCCGAAAATATCGCCGGCCAGCATCGACAGTAAGCCTTCCTTGACGCGGAAAATATTCTTCGGGTTCATGAAGAAATTGCGCATGATCGGGTTGGTCACGCGATAGATGAACCAGGAAAATTCCTTCGGTCCGTGCTTCATCAGGGCATCGAAACGCTTGAGCGCCGCCGGCGCCTCGGCCGGCCTTTTCAGGCAGGTATCAATCGCCTCGGCGGCAATCACGCCGCTATTCATTGCCAACATCACCCCGGATGAAAACACCGGGTCGATAAAGGCGTAGGCATCACCGAGCAGCATGTAATTGGCACCGTGATTGCGCTCGGAAACGTAGGAGAAGTTACCGGTCGCCTCGATTTCATTGACCAGCACCGCATCGCTCATCCGCTCGGTGAGTTTCGGACACATCGCCATGCCGTCACGCATGAACTGCTCAATGCTGCGTTCGCCCCTGGTCTTCATGAAATACGGCCAGGTCACCATGCCAATGCTGGTGATACCGTCCATCATCGGGATAAACCAGAACCAGCCATGCTCGAACCAGAAAATGGTGATGTTGCCCTCGGCCTGCCCTTCGTGCCGCCTGGCACCCGAGAAATGCCCGTAAATCGCCGAGCTGTTGTGCTTCGGATTGCGGTGCTTGATCTGGAAGCGGTTGGCGAGGAAGGTATCGCGCCCGGAAGCATCAACGACAAAACGCGCCGTCCATTCGGTCTGGCTGCCATCGTCGTTTTCAGCGCGTATTACAGCGCCGGCGTTTTCGGGCAAAAACTCGACTGCCTTGGCCTTGCAACCCTCGTGAACTTCAACACCCTTTTTGGCAGCATTGCGGATCAAAATGGTATCGAAATCAGCGCGCTTGACCTGATAAGCGTGCGGCATGGATTTATTCCAGGCTTCACCGAACTGGAAGGTCTGCGACATTTCATGGTGTGGCGAAACAAATTCGGCACCCCATTTTTCCATCCCGATGGCCTTGACCTCAGCCGCCACGCCTAGGCGCTCGAAGAGCGGCAAATTGGCTGGCAATAGTGATTCGCCAACGTGAAAACGCGGATGGTGCGCCTTTTCCAGCAGCACCACCTTGTGACCCATTTCGGCCAGCAAGGGGGCGACCGTCGTTCCGGCCGGGCCACCACCAATGACCAGAACGTCACAGCTCGCCTTATTTATTGCTTGTGCCTGATTTTCCACCCTTGCCTCCTGTCGTGCTCGATTTCACATTGGCTGTTGCCACCGACGCCATCTGCGCCTTGGCGACGATAGCCGGATTGCCCTCGATCTTGCTGACGCGCCCACCGCTCCAATGCACAATGATCGGGTAACGCTCCCAGTAATATTTCCAGGTTGCGGCCTCCAGCTTGGGGGTATCGCTGGTTGCGGGATAACCCATGGCCATGATGAGTTGCTCTTTGGTCATCCCCTTTGCCATTTTGCCGGCTTCGATAGTGCTGCGCATACTCGCCGGATATTTGGCCAATGCGGCCGCCGGATTATCGAGAACAATCAGCTTATCGACCCACTCCGCCGTCTTTTCTTGCGCCCGGCCGTAATCATGTCCGAGGCGGTACGGCTTTCCATCCACCTCGATATTGGCGCGATTAGTCTCAAGCTCTCGCACCATAACCTGCGTACCCAGCGGGATAAACGGCAACTCGCCGGAGCCCATGTCGCTGATCCAGTCACCGACGTAACGCAGATTGCAACAGGCGTATCCAAGGCGTAGCCCCTGCGCCGAAGAAACGCGGCCACCGGTCGCAGCCAGCGTCGCCGCTTCCTTTTCCTCGGCGGCCTTGATCGCCGCATTGCCGCTACCACAAGCATTGAGCGTCAAAACCAGAAGTGTTGCGGTCAACAGCCCAAAAGGGCCAAAAATTCGCATGTTTCTCATACTTATCCCTGACGTGAGCATGGAATTATAGCGCCGGCTGCAAATCCGGCGAGGTGCTGCAGCTTTTTGCCTCAACCACCTTAATCGCCTCACGCCGCGTCAGTTTGACCGGTGACATGGCAACCACATTATCCACCTGCAGATCCGGGCTGAGATAAGGTTTGAGACCAACCGGCTGGCGCGGATGCAGTTTGAATTCGCGCTTGGCCTTCTCAAGTTGCGCCTTGTTGGCGCTGAAATAACGCGCGGCGGCGATGGTTTCCGGCAAATGCTTGAGCACATGCCACAAGCTCCAGCGGTGCGCCCACAGGCGTTTGGCAAAACGCCGGCGATAGCCCTTGCTGTCGTAAAAGCGTTTGACGTGCCAGTTGTAAAGCGCGTCCATTTCCTCGCGCGAGGAAAAGCCTTCAGGCAGATAAACGAAATTCAGGCAATTCATCAGCCGCCAGTCTTCGATCATCTCGCCGCCAACCCCGCTGGCGCATTCCTCCCAGATCGGCGCGCCGTGCAGCGGGCTGAACTTGGTCATGTTCATCTCGTCGAGTTCGAGCGAGAGAATGAAATCGCTGCTCGTTTTGACCGTTTCCGGTGTTTCGCCGGGCATGCCGAAGATGAACAAACCCTTGGCGCGCATCCCGGCGGCGTGAATCTGGCGCACTGTCTCGCGCACTGCTTCCAGCGTGACGCCAGCCTTGTGGCGTTCCATCATCGCCGGATCAGCCGACTCGACACCCATCGAAACCATCAGCACCCCGGCCGCCTTGAGCTTGGCCAACATTTCATCGGACGTCTGGCCGGTGCGGATCGCGCAATTCCACTGAATG
Source organism: Dechloromonas sp. (assembly GCA_011391255.1). Lineage (GTDB taxonomy): Bacteria > Pseudomonadota > Gammaproteobacteria > Burkholderiales > Rhodocyclaceae > Azonexus. The sequence continues at coordinate 55,809 of JAABQV010000007.1, read as the reverse complement.
CCGAGCGGTTCCTTGATCAGCAACTCGCACAAGTCAAAGACGCGCTGCTTCTTGGCGGTGAACAAGTCGTCGTACATGTTGATGTGATAGACGCCGAACTTGTCGCGCAGGTACTTCATGTGGTCGTAGGTGTATTGCGCCGAGTTGGTCTTGTAGAGACGCTCGAACACCGTGCGATCGCAGAAGGAGCAGGTGTAGGGGCAGCCGCGCGAGGTAATCATCGTCGCACCGTAGCGCTTTTCATAGGCGAAAAGCGGCAGGTGGTAAGCGTGCGGGAAACCGGCGAGTTTTTCGTAGGCCGGAAAAGGCAGTTCGTCGAGATCGAGAATGCGATCGCGGCGCGGATTGATGTGGATCTTGCCAGCTTCATCGCGGTAGACCAGGTTGCCGATTTCCTTGAGCGGTTTGCCATTGGCAAGTTCAAGCATGGCGCCCTCGCCTTCGCCGATCACCAGCAGATCGATTTCCGGGAATTGTTCGAGGATCGGCGCGCCTAGCGAGGAAACGTGGACGTTGCCAAAGACAATCTTGATCTCCGGCCGGCGCGCGCGAATATAGGCAGCGAGCTCAAAAGCATCCATAAACCCGGAGGTGGTTGCCGAGAAACCGACCATTTCCGGATCAGTAGCGAGCACGATCTCGGCGTTTTCAGCAATTGTCGGCGGCGCATAAGGGCCGAGACAGTCATGTAAAGCAACGCTGTGGCCGAACTTTTCCAGCCACGACGCCAGTTGCATGATGCCAATCGGCGGCATGCGATTGGCGAGCACAGAAAAATCCGGTTGGCCGGGAACAAAATTGAAACCGGCCGGGTGAACCAGCGTAATGCGCATGGTCGATTCCTTGAACGAAGTCCCTGAATTTTAGTGGAAAATCTGAAAAGTATCCCACGCAAATTTGACGATCAAAGCTCCGGCAATGATCAGGAAAACCTGACGAATGAATCCGCTGCCATGCTTGATTGCCAGCCATGAGCCAGCCAGCGATCCGCTGACGTTGGCGAGTGCCATGAATAGCGCGAGCACCGGCAAAACATAGCCGTTCGGCACAAAATAGGCGAGCGCGGCAAGATTGGTCGCGACATTGACGACCTTGGCGCTGGCCGAAGCATGCAAAAAATCAAAGCCAAAAAAGCGAACAAAAAGAAAAATCAGGAAGCTGCCGGTACCGGGGCCGAAAAAGCCGTCGTAAAAGCCGATTACCCCACCCAGCAGCAGCGCGTAAACCAACTCGCGATTTCCCATATGGGCAGGCCGGTGCTCCAAGCCAAAATTCTTGCGTTTTAAGGTGTAGACCGCAACAAGTATGAGCAGCAGCAGAATCATCGGCCGGATTGCATTTTTCGGCAGCCAGGCAACGGCTGCCGCCCCAAGGTAAGAGAGCACAAAGGCTGCTAACGCAGCGGGCAGTATGGTGCGCCATGGCATCTGCACCTGGCTGGCATAGCGCCAACTGGCACTGATCGTTCCGACGACGCTTGCGCATTTGTTGGTGCCGAACAGCGTCGCTGCCGATTGCCCCGGATAAACAGTGAATAACGCCGGGATCTGGATCAAACCACCACCGCCGACGACGGCGTCAATCGCACCGGCAACAAAGGCGGCAAGTATTAGCGCAAAAAGTGCTGGATCGATCAGGTCGTAGATCATGCTTGGGTAAAAAATATCAATGCAATCAGACCTTGCGAGGTTTTCGTGGCATCATTAAAAAAGGGGAAACAAAGGGAAAATCATGGATTGGTTCACTGTTGCTTTGTTGATTGCAGCCGGTATTCTGGCTGTTTTCGTCTTTCTCCGGACCCGGCGCTCATCAGCTGACACATTCACAACCCCGATGACCATCATCCGGGACATCCGACCCAAAGATTGGCAACAGCAGGATCTCGGTCTTGATCCGGGAACCCGCTTCGTCGAAACACCTGTCCGAAAAAAGCTTCGCCTGCTCAATGACAGCGAGCAGGAACTTTACCACCGCCTGTGCGAAGCGATGCCCAATATGACCGTTTTTGCCCAGGTAGGCGTCGCCCAACTGGCGCTGCTACGCGGGCGCACCGAAGCGCAGCGGCTTAGCCGAATGGCCGGGCGCGGGGTGGATTTTGTGGTTTGCGGGGAGGATTTTTCGATTGTCGCCGCCATTGAATTAGTCTGGCCAACGCGTGAAACCAACGGTATTTCAGCCGAGGAAGAAAAGCGCCAGTCCCTGCACAGTCTTGGAATTCCGCTGATCGTCTTCCGTCCCAATGAGTTGCCGGATGCCGAAGCGATTAGTCATGCGATTGCCGAAGCAATCATCCGGCGCAATCGTTTTGAGGCGGAACATCAATAAATAAATTCACTTGCCGATACAAAACCTGCTGAAAATCACACCCAGCAGGTCGTCGGCAGTAAATTCACCGGTAATCTCCCCCAAGGTTTGTTGCGCCAGACGCAACTCCTCGGCAAAGAGTTCCAGCGCCGGTAACCGGCTTTCAACCACCTGCCGGGAGGCGTCGATGTGGGATTGGGCGGCAACCAAAGCGCGCAAATGGCGCTCACGTGCAATGAAAACGTCTTCGGTCTGGTGCCAGCCGGCAATTTTAAGAAGCTCCTGCCGTAATAGCTCGATGCCTTCGCCTGAACGGGCGGATAGCGAAATCGCCGAACCGTTTTCTTCGCCATGAATTTCCGCTGCAGTGCCGGCGAGATCTATTTTGTTGAAGACGGTAATCCGCTTCAAACCGGCCGGCAGACGCGCCAGGATTTCGCGGTCGGCAGCACCGACGCCATCGCGTGCATCGACCAGCAAGAGCACCACGTCGCTACGCTCGATTTCCTTCCAGCTTCGTTCGATGCCGATTTTTTCCACTTCGTCATCGGTTTCGCGCAGGCCGGCGGTGTCGATGATGTGTAGCGGAATTCCCTCGATTTGGATGGTTGACCGCAAGGCATCACGCGTCGTCCCGGCAATCGGCGTGACGATGGCCAGATCATCACCAGCCAGACGATTCAACAACGAAGATTTACCAACATTTGGCTGGCCGGCGAGAACGACATGGAGGCCGGATTGCAGCAGCTTGCCCTGACTGGCGCGCTCGAATATTTCGCCCAGCTTTGTTTGCAGGCGGGTCAGTCGCCCAAAGGCATCGGCAGCCTTGAGGAAATCGATGTCTTCATCGGGGAAATCCAGCGTTGCCTCAACCAGCATGCGCAAGTTGATTAGCTCATCGGTCAGGGCGTGGATGGCTTTCGAGAATTCGCCTTGCAACGAGCGCACAGCGGAACGGGCAGCACTGGCCGTTGCGGCGTCGATCAGGTCGGCGACGGCTTCAGCCTGAGTCAGATCGATTTTGCCATTCAAAAAGGCGCGGCGGCTGAATTCGCCGGGCTCGGCGAGCGTCGCACCGAGATCAAGGCAGCGCGCGAGCAACATGTTCATCACCACCGGCCCGCCGTGACCCTGCAACTCGAGGACGTCTTCGCCGGTGAACGAATGCGGCGCGGGAAAAAACAGCAGAATTCCGCTGTCGACCGCAACACCGTAGGCGTCATTGAAATCCGTCAGCGTTGCGTAACGCGGCGGTGGTGTCTTGCCGGTCAGCGCCAAAGAAAAGGGCAGCAAATTGCTGCCCGAGACCCGGATCACGCCAACCCCGCCACGCCCCGGGGCGGTGGCGATGGCAGCAATGGTGTGGGCGGCGGTTAAGCCACTCACCCCTTAAGCCTTGGCGTCGTTGGCGGCTTTGCCACCACTTTCGATCATCCGCGTGATCTGCCATTGCTGGGCAATCGAGAGCACATTGTTGACCACCCAGTAGAGCACCAGACCGGCCGGGAACCAGAAGAACATGACACCGAAAATCAGTGGCATAGCCATCATCACCTTGGCCTGAATCGGGTCTGGCGGCGTCGGATTGAGTTTGGTCTGGATGAACATCGAGGCCATCATGATCACCGGCAAAATAAAGTAAGGATCCGGCGAGGCGAGATCCTGGATCCACAGTATCCAGGGCGTGTCGCGCATCTCTACGGCACCAAGCAAGACCCAGTACAGTGAAATGAAGACCGGAATCTGGACCAAAATCGGCAAACAACCGCCGAGCGGGTTGACCTTCTCGGTCTGGTACATCTTCATCATTTCCTGATTCAAACGCTGCTTGTCGTCACCAAAGCGCTCTTTCAACTGCATCAAGCGCGGCGTCAGCACCTTCATCTTTGCCATTGACTTGTAGGAAGCCGCCGAGAGCGGGTAGAAAATACCCTTGATAATTATGGTCAGGACAACAATTGCCCAGCCCCAGTTACCGACCAAGCTGTAGATCGCCTCTAGCGCCCAGAAAATTGGTGCGGCAACCACGGTCAGCCAACCGTAATCGACGACCAGATCAAGGCCGGGCGCAAGTTTCTTGAGGGCTGACTGTTCCTGCGGACCAGCAAACAGGCTGACCGAAGTGCTGCCAATTGCTCCGGGGGCAATTTCAGCCAAAGGAACGATCAGGCCGGCCTGGAAGGTGTTCACGCCATCCAGCTTGCGCATGTAAAACTCGCGCTGCACCTTGTCCTGCGGTACCCAGGCGGAAACAAAGTAATGCTGAACAAAAGCCAGCCAGCCGTTATCTGCCGTTTTGGAAAACTTGGCCTTGTTGTCGGCAATGTCGCTGAAATTGATCTTCTGGAATTTTTCAGCTTCGGTGAACACCGCCGGACCGGTAAAGGTCGACACCATCGCTGATTCGCCAGCCGGTGCCACATCATCCCGCTGCAACTGGAAGTAAGCATGGGTGAGAATGGGCTTACCAGTCGTATTAACAACTTCCCAGGCAACGTCGATCAGATAGGAGCTGCGCTTGAAGGTCAATATTTTGGCGATTTTGGCGCCATTTGCTGTTGTTGCTTCAAGACGAACCTTGAGTTCATCGCTGCCCTCTGACAGTTCAGTCGGTCCGGAAACGCGCTTGAAAAGGCTGCGGTGGCTCGGAAAACCTTCACCAATCAAGCCACTTTGTGCGAGATATTGGTGTTTCGGATCAAACAACAGGAAGGTTTTGTCCTTGTTGTCGTGTTCCTTGTATTTGAGCAGTTCAAGTTGAACGATATCGCCGCCCTGAAGCGAGATCGTTGCTTTAACCCGATCCGTGCTAACGGTGAAGCTTTCAGCTGCGGCCGGCGCGGCTGCAACCGCCGGCGGCGTCGTGCCGGCGGCTTGCAGATTGGTGGTTGGCGTTGGTGGCGCGCTACCAGGTTTCGCCAGGCTACCCGCCGGCGTTGTAGCTAGCGCATCGGCAAGTGGTTTCGGCTGGTTAAATTTTTGCCAGCTTTCCCAAAGCATGAAGCTAGAGAAAACAAAGATCATCACCAGTATCAGGCGTCGAGTGTCCATTAACGGCCTACTAAAAAAATTCAATCATCAAGGTACGGGATCATACCCGCCGGGATGCCACGGATGGCAGCGGCAAATGCGTTTTGCACCGAGCCAGCTACCCTTCATCGCACCGTGTTTCTCTACTGCTTCCACCGCGTATTCCGAACAGGAAGGAAAAAAGCGGCAATTTTGTCCTAAAAGCGGGCTTATCGCGTACTGATAAGCTTTAAAAATCGCCAGCAAAACTTTTTTCACGGGTTTAGCGGCCGATTGGGTAATTTTTTAACCAGGGACAAAAACTCGTCGGCTATTACTCTACGATTAGTTTTCACTGGCTTTACAGCGAGTCTGACGATCAGATCGACCGCCGGCAGGGTTGCCCGACAGAGACGAAATTGGTCACGAATTACGCGTTTGAAAGTGTTGCGGTCAACTGCTTTTTTAAGCTGTTTTTTCCCCACTACCAAACCGAGCCGAGCGCCCTCTGCAGCTGCCTCGCGCGGCCGATAATGCAACATGATCAATTGGCCTCGTATCGCCCTTTTAAAACCAAAAACGGATGAAAAATCATCCGTTTTGGTCAGGCGATAGCTTCTGGCGAAGGATAGATTCACCCCGCCTGAACGTCCGGCTTATACAGCCAGACGTGTGCGACCTTTGGCGCGGCGAGCAGCAATAACTGCACGACCACCCTTGGTACGCATACGAACCAGGAAGCCATGGGTGCGCTTGCGGCGCACGACCGACGGTTGATACGTGCGTTTCATTTGGGAGTCCCTTGAATGAGCGAAGAAAAACGAGCGATTACACTCCATAACAACGCCCTTTGTCAAGCCCAATTATTTATTAAAGCTGTGGATAACTAATCTTCCACAAGGTAGAATTCGGCTCTACAGGCGGCCCGATAGCCGCCATTTTTGTTCGTTTAGCCTGATTTAAATCAAATAGTTAATACCGCCAGCTGGATTTACCGACTGGACGGAAAGGGGTCTTGCTGTTCATGGCTGGTTTCTGGGAATCCTGTCTGCTGCGTTTTGAGCAGGAGTTGCCTGCGCAACAGTTCAATACCTGGATCAAGCCATTGCGGCTCGAAGGTGAAACTGCGCCACAGGATGGCTTACGTCTGATTGCCCCGAACAGTTTCATCCTTAAATGGGTACGCGACCGCTACCTGACCCGAATCGAAGAATACGCCCAGGCTTTTTTTGCCGCACCAATTAGCGTTGCACTGATTATTGGCCAGAACAAACCGCTTGCAGCTGGCGCTCGTGAAGCCGTGCAGTCCAAAACGAGCACCACCGCCGCTACAGCAACCAGTGATCCAAGAACCACGCAAAAAGCGAACCCTTACGAAAAATCGCGCCTATTCCCGTCCTTTACGTTTGACAATCTAATTGTCGGTAAAGCTAACGATTTAGCGCGCGCTGCCTCGGTTCAGGTTGCCAATAACCCCGGGGCTGCCTACAACCCGCTGTTTATTTACGGTGGCGCCGGGCTCGGCAAAACACACCTGATTCACGCTATCGGCAACACCATCCTTGCCGAAAACCCCCAAAAAATTGTTCGCTATGTTCACGCCGAAGACTATTACTCGGATGTTGTACGTGCCTACCAGCAAAAATCATTCGACACCTTCAAGCGGACTTATCGCTCGCTGGATGTACTTTTGCTCGACGATGTTCAATTTTTCAATGGCAAGAATCGCTCACAAGAGGAATTTTTCTTCCTTTTCAACGCTCTGATTGAAGCCCGCAAGCAAATAATCATTACCTGTGACACCTACCCGAAGGATATCAACGGTCTTGATGATCGACTGGTAACCCGCTTCGACTGGGGTCTTACTGTCCAAATCGAGCCGCCTGAGCTCGAAATGCGCGTCGCCATTCTCAAGAAGAAGGCCGAAGCCGAGGGCATGCATCTCGACGATGAGGTGTCTTTTTTCATTGCCAAACACTTGCGTTCAAATGTTCGCGAGCTTGAAGGGGCGTTGAAGAAGGTACTTGCCTACTCGTCTTTTCACGGTCGCGTGATCGCTCTCGACCTGGCCAAGGAGGCGCTCAAGGATTTGATCGGGTCGTCACGAAATGTCGGTATGGATAATATTCAAAAGACTGTCGCCGACTATTACAAAATCAAAGTTGCTGAATTTTTCTCAAAGAAGAGAACACGGGCAATTGCCAGACCAAGGCAAGTCGCCATGTGGTTGTGTCGTGAAGTAACTACCCATAGCTTTCCTGAAATTGGTGATGCTTTTGGTGGACGTGATCACACTACCGTCATTCATGCCGTTAAAACCATAGATTCCTTGCGCATCAAGGAAAACGAGTTGAACCATGATCTTCATGTTTTGTTGCAAGTATTAAAGGGATAGGCTTGTCAGTAAGTCTGTGTAGAAGCTGTTAGTGCAATGTGGGTAATTGTTGTTTATCCACTTTGTGCGAAAATTGTCCACTTTTCATCCACAGGCTTTTCAGTGCTTTACCAAGAGCTGTTTTTGTAAATTAACTATCTGAATAATTGATGTTATTTTTAGTTATCCACAGAATTGTTCTCGATATAGTTATTAAAGGATTTTAATTTATGGTTCTTATCAAAACCCATAGAGACACCCTACTTGCTCCTTTGCAATCAGTTTCGGGAATCGTAGAACGTCGACACACGCTTCCCATTCTGTCGAATGTGTTGCTTGAAAAACACGGTGATCGTCTTACCCTGTTGGCTACTGATATCGAGATCCAGATCACCACCGCAACTGATGTTGCTGGTGGTGAGGGTGATGGCGCTGTTACCGTTGGCGCACGCAAGTTGCAGGAAATTCTCCGCTCCTTGCCAGAAAAAACTGAAGTCAGTCTGGTGCTCGAAGACAAGCGTTTGCAAGTTCGTGCAGGGAAAAGCAAGTTCAGCCTGCAAACGCTGCCGGCGGATGATTTCCCGCGAATGACGATTAGCGAAGGTGAAACCAAAGAGTTTCAGCTTTCGCAAAAAGCTTTCCGGCAATTGCTCGGTAAAACCCAGTACAGCATGGCCGCACAGGATGTTCGTTATTACCTGAATGGTCTGATGTTGTTGGTCGAAGGCAAAGAATTGAGGGCGGTTGCTACCGACGGCCATCGCCTGGCTTACGCGAGTGTCGAGATTGAAGCCGATTTGCCGCGTCAGGAACTGATTTTGCCGCGCAAGACAGTCCTTGAACTTAATCGCTTACTGGTTGATAACGATGAGCCGTTGAAAATTACTTTGGCGAGCAATCAGATTCGTTTTGCCTTTGGTAGCGTTGTTCTGGTTTCCAAATTGATTGATGGCAAATTCCCGGATTACGAGCGGGTGGTTCCAGCGACACTTCGCAACCACATGACGGTAGGTCGTCAGGCTTTGATGCAGGCAATGACGCGGGCAGCGATTCTGACCAATGAAAAGTTCAGGGGTGTTCGCGTGGTACTCAGCGAAAACAGCTTGAAGTTGATCGCCGCCAATGCTGAACAGGAAGAAGCGCAGGATGAGATTGAAGTGAATTACACCGGTGAGCCAATCGACGTCGGCTTTAACGTGGGTTATTTGCTTGACGTCCTGAATAACGTTGCAGCTGATGAAGTGCAATGGAGTTTTAATGACGCGAACTCGAGCGCGCTTATTTCCTTGCCGGGCAACGACCGCTTTAAATATGTCGTCATGCCGATGCGTATTTGATTGATTTAAAAATCTGGTTTCACGTGGAACACAAGCAATGAATGAAGAAATAATCCCGCAAGCAGAAGCGCCGATTTATGGCGAGTCAAGCATTCAGATTCTTGAAGGTCTGGAAGCTGTGCGGAAACGGCCGGGCATGTACATCGGTGATACCTCCGACGGCACCGGCTTGCACCATTTGGTTTTCGAGGTTGTTGATAACTCGATAGATGAAGCGCTGGCTGGTCATTGTGATGATATTGTCGTCACCATTCATACCGATAGCTCGATCAGTGTCACCGACAACGGGCGCGGTATTCCGGTCGGCGTAAAAATGGACGACAAGCACGAGCCCAAGCGCTCGGCTGCCGAAATCGCACTGACTGAACTACACGCTGGCGGAAAATTCAACCAGAACTCCTACAAGGTTTCCGGTGGTTTGCACGGCGTTGGTGTGTCCTGCGTTAATGCCTTATCCAAATGGTTGCGTCTGACCATTCGTCGCGATGGAAAAAAGCACACGATGGAATTTTGTCGTGGCCATGCCGTTGACCGAATTATCGAAGTGCGCAACGGTATTGAAGTATCGCCGCTCAAAGTATTGGGCGTCACTGAAAAGCGCGGTACAGAAGTACATTTTCTTGCTGACAATGAAATTTTTGAGCACATTGAATTTCATTACGAAATTCTTGCTAAGCGCTTGCGTGAATTGTCTTTTCTCAACAATGGTGTGAGTATTAGGCTGATTGATCAACGTACCGGTAAAGAAGAAGATTTCGCGTTTTCTGGCGGTGTCAGAAGCTTTGTTGAGTACATCAATCGCAGTAAAACGGTTTTGCATCCGACAATTTTTACGTCGGCTGGCGAAGCGAAGGTCGGCGATACGGGCGTCACCATTGGTGTTGAAGTGGCAATGCAGTGGAACGATTCTTATCAGGAACAGGTACTCTGCTTTACCAACAATATTCCCCAATCAGATGGTGGTACTCACCTGACCGGTTTGCGGGCGGCAATGACGCGAGTCATCAACAAGTACATCGACGAACACGAAATTGCCAAGAAGGCGAAGGTTGAAATTGCTGGTGATGACATGCGCGAAGGCCTGGCCTGCGTTCTTTCGGTAAAAATGCCTGATCCAAAGTTTGCGTCGCAGACTAAGATGAAGCTGGTTTCGTCAGAAGCCCGTCCGGCAGTTGAAGAAGTTGTGGCTCAAAAACTCGCGGACTTCCTGCTTGAACGGCCGGCTGATGCCAAGATGATCACCGGCAAGATTGTCGAGGCCTCGCGCGCTCGTGAAGCAGCTCGTCGCGCCCGCGAATTGACACGCCGTAAAGGTGTTCTGGATGGTGTTGGTCTGCCGGGTAAATTGGCTGACTGCCAGGAGAAGGATCCGGCATTGTGCGAGGTTTACATTGTCGAGGGTGACTCTGCCGGTGGTTCCGCCAAGCAAGGTCGTGACCGTAAGTTTCAGGCCATTCTGCCCCTGCGCGGCAAGGTGCTGAATGTCGAAAAAGCCCGTTTTGACAAGCTGATTTCCAGCGAACAGATTGTTACTCTGATCACTGCGCTGGGTACTGGTATCGGCAAGGACGAATTCAAGATTGAAAAGCTGCGCTACCACCGCATTATCATTATGACCGACGCGGATGTGGACGGCGCGCACATCCGTACCCTGCTGCTGACGCTGCTCTATCGCCAAATGCCGGAACTGGTTGAGCGTGGTCATATCTACATTGCCCAGCCGCCGCTTTACAAGGTCAAGCATGGCAAGACAGAGCGTTACTTGAAGGATGATCAGGAATACCACCAGTTCCTATTGCGTCTCGCTCTTGATGAGGCAGCTCTAACGCCGCGTGCCGGCGCTGAACCGCTGGTTGGCTCCGCCCTCGAAGAATTGGCACGTTCCTGGCTGTTGACCGTAGCAGTCATCGAGCGCATCTCGCATCTGGTCAATCCCGAGATACTGCAGGCCTTGGTACAGCACAATCTGAAGCTTGATCTGAGCAGCGAAGAAAGCACCAAAGCTAGTGCTGATCTGGTCGCGCAGCACGTCCGGATTGGTGTTCGCATCGTGCCGAAATACGACGATATTCAAGAACGATGGACCTTACGCGTCGAACGCATACACCACGGCAATCTCAAAGTTGGCATGATCGACGAGGATTTGCTGCTTTCCGGCGATTTCATGCAACTACGGCGCACGGCTGAAACCCTCGCCGACTTGTTCGGCCCCGGCGCTTTCATGGCGCGTGGCGAGAAGAAGCAGGCAGTGACGAATTTCGGTGATGCGATGACCTGGTTGCTCAATGATGTCGAGCGTGGCATTAGCAAGCAACGCTACAAAGGTCTCGGCGAAATGAACCCGGATCAACTTTGGGAAACCACCATGGACCCCAAGGTTCGTCGCCTGTTGCGTGTACAGATTGATGACGCGATTGCTGCCGATGAAATTTTCACGACCTTGATGGGCGAATTGGTTGAACCAAGAAGGGCGTTTATTGAAACGAATGCCCTCAATGCGCGGATTGATATTTAAAGGTTCGCAGTAGAGGTCGCCCCGAACGGGCCGACTTCTACTCAATGGTTCATGCGGAAACTTATGGCGCCGGGCCGGCTGCCCCCGGCTGTTTGATCACTGTCGCCAGGCGTTCCTGCAAACTTTTGATGTTGATCGGCTTGGAAATATGATCGTCCATGCCGGCCTCCAGACAATCGTTCTTATCTTTGTCCATGGCGTTGGCGGTCATCGCAATGATCGATGTTCGCTGCAAATTCAGGGCGAGTTCCCGATCACGATAAATGCGGGTTGCTTCCAGACCGCCCATGACCGGCATTTGCATGTCCATGAAAATAACATCAAAGCGCTTATTCGCGAGAATATCCAGTGCTTCCTGACCATTTTCGGCAACGCTGACAAAATGACCCCATTTCTTGAACAGGCTAACCGCTAGTTTTTGGTTCACCAGATTGTCTTCAACCAACAGGATATCGAGCAAGGTATTCGCTTCGCGCAAACTGTGCCGGGTGAGCAATTTGGCCGTGGCTTTTTCAACTTTGACGTGTTTGGCCAACTGGCAAAGCGCTAGCCGCAAATCAAAAGGTGCCACCGGCTTCGGAAAATAGGCATCGATGCCGAGTTCTTTGCACTGTTCTGCATCGCCACGCATGGCTGAGGAAGTCAACATAACCATCGCTGGTCGTACCGTACTGAATTTCTCTTGTAAGCGTCGGGCAAGCGAGTAGCCATCGAGATCAGGCATTTGAGTATCGAGGAGAATGAAATCTACGGTATCACCATGCAACTCGACAAACTCCAGCGCTTCCGCTCCATTCGCGACTGAAAAGGCCTTGAGTTGCCACTGTTTCAACCAATTTTCCAGCGTCTGCCGGTTGGTCTTGTTGTCATCAACGATCAGCGCGCTTTTGCCGACGAGCAACGCAAGATCACAGGCAATTGGTGTCGGCGCTGTTTTCACTACCGGCAAATCAATTTCAAACTGGAAGCAACTTCCTTCGCCAGGCTGACTATCGACCCAGATCCGTCCCTTCATGAGTTCGACAAGCCGGCTTGAAATTGACAGGCCGAGCCCGGTTCCACCGAAGCGTCGGGTAGTTGTCGTATCTTCCTGAGTGAAAGCTTCGAAAATCAGTTGTTGCTTGTCGGTAGAAATGCCGATACCCGTATCTTGAACGGCTAGATGAATGCGGCAATAACCCTCAGGTGCTCCGAGCTGCCTATGAGCACGCAGGACGATCTCGCCACTCTGGGTGAATTTGATCGAATTGCCCATCAAATTAAGGACAATTTGTCGAAGGCGACCCGGATCACCAAGAAGCTGGTCTGGCATCTCGGAGGAAATATCGCAAATCAGCTCCAAGCCCTTTTCATTTGCGCGCAAGGACAGGGAGCGCGTGGTTTCCCAAAGCAGTCGGGTTAGATCAAAGGGAATTGCCTCGATGCTAAGTTTGCCGGCTTCAATTTTGGAAAAATCCAGAATGTCGTTAATCACGGTTAGTAACGAGTCAGCAGAAGATTGGACAATTCTCAGGTAATCGCGTTGCTCATTATCCAGTTGGCTGTCAAGGACAAGGTCAGTCATGCCGATGATGCCGTTCATCGGGGTACGGATTTCATGGCTCATATTTGCCAGGAACTGGGACTTGGCGATGCTTGCCGCTTCCGCTTCTTCCTTTGCTTTGCGGAGATGATCCTGGGCAGTATTGATGCGGCGGATAAAGAAAATTCCGAGGCCCATTACCGAAAATACGACAAGTAGTACGACGCTAGCTTGTGTGATTTTCAAGTTGCGCTGCTGATTGTCCAATCGTGCTTCAAGTTCGACCAGGTGCTGATTGCTTTCATAAAATAGACGGTTGGCGTTCTCGTTGAGGCGAAAGAAAAAAGAGGGAATCGTCTTGTAATAGGCTGTGACCTCATCCGAAGTGTTCCTGAAGCAAAGAGGGTCGCGCTCTTCGCAGGCGTCTCTGACGCCAAGGCGCCTGACCAACTCGCTGACCCGTTGGCGAATCTGCTCCAAATGAGGGGCGATTTCGATGACCTCCAAGACATAACGGTGGTCATCGGATTGCGGTATGTAGTGCACCTCCCTGACCATTTCATCCTGACCTTCGATGTTCAGGGCAACCCGATGAGTGACCGTGCCACCTTGCTGGAGAACAAGAAGGTCTTTTTCGAGCTGGTCAGTCATTGCTAGAATTTGAGCGCTGAGGCGAAGGTGGGAGGCGTTACCCGAAACCGGGGCTAATTGATAGACAGTGCTTTCAATTTTGCCGATGGTATTGACGATCTGTTCACCTATGAAAAGTCTGGCTTGTTCATTGCGACTTTTTTGCTTGAGATCCTCAATAAGGCCGGAAATGATCGTACTGACGCCGACAATCGCCAGAAAACCGACAAAGAACAGGATGAGCAGCGCGCGGCTGGCGCGGCTGGTGTCATCGAGATGCCGGTTTTTCATATTGTTCAGAGCTTGGTCTTATTATCAAGAAAGCCGTGCTTGCGGAAAACGGCTTGCCCTTCTTCGGAGGCGACAAAATCAATAAATTTGCGGCTGAGCGCCGGGTTTTTTGTAAAAGTTAGCTGAATAAGAAGCAGAGCCTGTGGTTTTGCTATTTTTGAATCGAGACTGATGGCTTCTATATGCGCTGCGTTATCCGGGAAAAAAGCAGTTGCACGCCAGTTGACCGCGAGATCTGCCTCGCCGCGCTTTAGCGCAAGGTTGATTGCGCGTGAATCGGGCATTAAGGCAACCGCCTTGTTCACAACTTTTGGGTAAATCCCGGCTTTGTCGAGCATCGCTTTGGTTTCCTGCCCGACACTGCCGCTTTCGGCATTGCCTATCATGACGATAAGATCTTTGCGTAACAGTTCGTTGGCGTCGCCTTTGACTTGTTTCGGATTTCCTTTTGGAGCGAACAAGGCCATCTGGTTGTAGCCGACCAATTTGTATTCGCCGAGCAGGCCTTCGGCTAAATGCCTGTTGCGGTAGCTTGGTTCGCCGGGAAAGTAGATATCGCCGATCCGGCTTTTCTTGGCGCTCTGGTAAAGATCTTCGGAGCCGCCCTGCGCGAGGGTGATGCGAACATTTTTCTCGCTCTGCTCAAAAGTCCGCGCAAGCTCGGTGATCGGCTTGACCATCGTGATACCACAATAAATCAGCAGATTCTGGTCTTCTGCCTTGACCGGAAGGCTAGCGATCAAAACGACAAAACCGGCCAAAAAATACTTGAAAAACATGGCGTAATCCCCTTCTATTTGTATTGTTTATTTTAAACCTCAGGGCACAACTTCGAAAGACGGATTGCTACCGAGAAACTTTAGACGCCCGGCCAGTTTTTCAGTGACTTGAATTGTCCCGCTTTGATCAACCCGCATTACAAATTCGATATTTTGCTGCCTGGCGAGTTGTTGCCATGCCGTTGCGCCGGCGACAAAGACCGGCTTTGAGGCAGCATCGGATAGCGTTCCGGCCCTTGGCCCGGCCGGAATCAAAATGGTGACGGCCTCGGTATGCGATGCCGGATAGCCGCTACGTGGATCAAGCAGGTGGTTGTAGCGTCTGCCGTCCAGTTCGAAATAGCGCTGGTAGTCTCCCGAGGTGCCGATCGCTTCGCCATCTGCCAGCTCAACTGTAGCCAGTGGGCCGGATTGTCGGGGATGCTGAATCCCGACACGCCACGGCCGTCCCTCCTTGCTGCCCAGCGCCATGACATTACCGCCGATGTTGATCAGTGCATTGGTGATACCTTCCTGACGAAGAATGTTGGCTGCCCGATCAAGCGCGACACCTTTGAGGTAGCCGCCAAAATCAATCGCTACCTCGCTGTTGCGACTAGTGACGGTGTTGCCATTCAGACTCAGGTCTTGAATAGTCGGACGCGCCGCAAGCAGTCGCTTTACCTCCGCCTCAGCGGGTAGAACGGCTTTGAACTCTTCGGCATGAAAGCCCCAGGCTTTGATGAGTTGGCCAATACCGGGATCAAAGAGATTGTCACCCTGGCTGGCGAGTTCCCGGCTTTCACGGATCAGGCTGGCGAGTTCGTCGCTAACTTGCTGCGGTCGACCCTGAAAAATGGCCAAATTTAATGCTGTCAGCTCGGATTGCTGCCAGGCGTGATAGGTGCGGTGCAGGCGGTCAAATTCACGCAATACGGCAGAAATGGCCTTTTGCGCGAGTGCTGGATCGTCGCCGATCACCAGCACTTCGACGCGGGTACCGAAGACGAAGGCTTGTTGTTCCTGCACCGTAACCCGCCCGCATGCTGTCAAGCAAAGCAAACAGAGGCAGAAACTCAGGAAACGCCACATGCTTGCTCAACCGCAGAAATGAAGGATCCGGCCGCATCAAAACCGGTTTGCTGACGGATTTCAACCATGCAGGTCGGGCTGGTGACGTTAATTTCAGTCAGGTGATCGCCAATCACATCAATTCCAACCAGCATTAGCCCGCGTTTGAACAGTATGGGCCCCAGTTTCTCGGCAATCTCGCGATCACGCGGCGAAAGTTCCTGGGCGACGCCGGTGCCACCGGCCGCAAGATTGCCACGGGTTTCACCCGCTTTTGGAATGCGTGCCAGGCAAAAGGGTACGGGCTTGCCGGCAATCAGCAAAATACGTTTGTCGCCCTGACTGATCGCCGGCAGGTAATGTTGGGCCATAACCGTCCGTTGACCCTCATTGGTCAGTGTTTCAATAATGACGTTGCGGTTGGGATCATTGCGATGGATACGGAATATCTGGCTACCACCCATGCCATCAAGCGGTTTCAGGATGATATCCCGTTGTTCATCAATAAATTGTTGGAGCAAGTGCATGTCACGCGCCACCAGCGTCGGCGGGGTGAACTCGTTGAATTCGGTGATCGACAGCTTTTCCGAATGTTCGCGCAGCGCCCGCGGGCGGTTAAAAACACGAACACCATCAGCTTCGGCGCGTTCAAGCAGCCAGGTGGCGGTCAGGTATTCAAAATCAAACGGCGGATCCTTGCGCATGATGACAGCGGCAAAATTGCCGAGTGACATGCTGGCATGCCCCGTTTCTCGATACCAGTCGTGATCATCAGGACGCATGTGCAACTGCACTGCTTCGCCAAAGACGCCGCCGGAGTGGCCGGGCTCCGGGCGACGCCAGGCGAGGCTGGCGCAGTCGATGGCAAATACCTCGTGGCCATGCTTTTCGGCAGCGCGCATCATCGCCACAGACGAATCTTTCCAGGCCTTTAAAGTGGTCAGCGGGTCGAGAATGAAGGCCAGTTTGAGAGGCTGACTGCTGCCGCCGAGCAGATGTTTTTCGAAGTGCAGCTGTTGCGCCATGCCTCGGGTGTTCAGCCGTTATCCGGCGCCGTTCGCTCAAGCTCGATGGCGGCCGCCAGACAGGCAAGGCGGCCGACGACACCGTAAGCGTAGAAACGGTTGGGCGGCGTATCCGGTCCGCCACCGTAATCCGGGAGGTTGCAGCCGGTTTCGAATGCGAGCGGTTCAAAGTGCATGCCCGGCGCATTGAGATTCTCATCCTTGCCGCGCCCGGTATGAACGCGGTAAAAGCCGCCGACAACGAAGTGATCCATCATGTAAATAACTGGTTCGGCAACCGCTTCGTTAAGGGTTTCGAAAGTGTGCACCCCTTCCTGAATGATGACTTCGCTGACTTCGATGCCCTCCTTGCCAACACTCATTTTGTTGCGTTGTTTACGATTGAGGGCGATCACTTCATCCGCATCGCGTACCGTCATCACCCCCATGCCGTAAGTGCCGGCGTCGGCCTTGACGACTACATAAGGGGTTTCGCTAATGCCGTATTCCTTGTATTTTTCCTTGACGATATCGAGCACGCCGGCGACCTTGGCGGCCAGACATTCTTCGCCCTGCCTTTCATGAAAATTGATGCTGCGGCAGGTGTCGAACGCCGGGTTGATGCGCCACGGGTCGATCCCGATTTCATTTGAAAAGTGAGTAGCCACTTCGTCGTAAGCAGCGAAATGGTGGGATTTGCGGCGTACTGCCCAGCCGGCATGCAAGGGCGGCAAGACATATTGATCATTGAGATTCTTGAGGATTTCCGGGATGCCGGCCGAAAGATCGTTATTGAGCAAAATAGCGCATGGCTGGAAGTCTTTGAGACCGAGCCGGTTTTCGGTGCGAACCAGCGGTTCAAGTAGCAGGCTTTGCCCGTTGCTTAGGGCAATCTCGGTAGGCTGAGTGATCTCCGGCAACATCGTTCCGATCCGGACATTCAGGCCGGTATGGCGCAGTATGGTGAACAGTTGCGCTACGTTTTGCAGGTAAAACTGGTTGCGCGTGTGATTCTCAGGAATCAGCAGCAGGTTCTTGGCATTCGGGCAGATTTTCTCGATGGCGACCATCGCTGCCTGAACGCAGAGCGGCAAGAAGGCCGGGTTGAGATTGTTGAATCCGCCCGGGAAGAGATTGGTATCAACCGGCGCCAGCTTGAAACCTGAGTTACGCAAATCGCAGGAGGAATAGAACGGCGGCGTGTGCTCCTGCCACTGGCTGCGCAGCCAGTGCTCAATTTGCGCGCTGCTATCCAGGAAGCGGCGCTCCAGCTCCAGAATGGGGCCGCTGAGGGCGGTGGTAAGGTGAGGAACCATGATCAGTCAGAGTCTTCGGCTAAGGGGCTTGTCCGGCATCTTACACTGCGGTGCACCAAAATGGGCCGTAGCCGGGTTGCCGTTTAATTAACGGCTTTAGTCAGCCCGCGCGAGGCGTTCGAGTTGACTGAGAACTTCACTGAACTCGCTTTCGATGCTCTGCGCCTGATCGAAATACTGCTTGGTCTCGTCCTGAGTTTCCTTGAGCAGATCGTCAACGTAGCCCACCTGACTGTCCGTCAGGCCAAGGGTGGGCAGGGTACGTGATAGATTTTCGAGTGATTCAAGCATGAGGTTTTGCCCGTTGGCTCGATTGCCCCGATTCTGCTCGCCGATCCTCTGTAAAGCGTTACGCAGTTCGGCCAAAGCGCCGGTAATCCCATTTTTTTGCAGATTTCGCTCGTCGACCGCATCAAGTGCAGCGACGCGCATATCAGCGCCTTCCGCCAACACTGCAAGGTGATCGCGCAGACGCCCGACTTTATCCGGATCGTCAGTCGGCAGATTTTGGATCAACAGTGAGACATGCTTGTAGTTAACAATGGCGCGCGAGCCCAATTCAAAAATGCGCCCCATCCCGCGCATCGTTTCGAGCACCGAAGCCTGCAATGGCGAGATATCACCGGCCGAACTCCGATCAAGGTGCCCGTTGCGGCCACGTACCTGAACGATTCCCAATAATCCCCAGGCAGAAATCGCATTAATCAGTTTCTGGGCAATGGACTCATAGCTGCGGTTGTTGTACGAGTTACGCAGGAAGTCGATAACGACGCCGAGGTCGCCCATACTGATCATTGCGGTGAAGGCAACTTGTTGGGCATTTGACGATAGGGCGGCAAGATCCTGAACGCGCAGGCGATGCTCGATTGCACCTTTTAGTTTGTAACGTAGTTCACTGGCGGTGATCGGCTTTGTCACGAAATCATCACCGCCAGCCTCGTAGGCTTCTACGCGTTCCGGTGCGGTATCGTGGGCTGAAACGAAAATTACCGGGATTTCTTTTCCTTCGGTGCGGGCGCGTAACTTGCGGCAAGTCTCGTAGCCATTGAGGCCGGGCATTTCGATATCGAGCAGGACGGCATCAAAAGCCTCTTCGCTGGCGAGAAACTTCTCACCGTTGTCAAAAGTGCTTACCCGGTAATTGCTTTCCAGAAGGCGAGACAAAATCATGCGTTGCGGCGGATTGTCATCGACGACCGCGATGTGAGTTTTCGCATGCATTCTGTTTCCTCCCTGAATCAAACAGTGTGCCAAAAAATACTCGAACTTGCATCGATTTTGGTCAAAATTGGCCGTGTTTGGCGGGCTCGGCTTCTAAAGCGGGTAAAATCCAGACCCTTGTCCTAGACCATTCACCGGATTGGAATTGCCTTGCTTGTCGCTGCCAACATCACCATGCAGTTCGGGGTTAAGCCCCTGTTCGAAAACGTTAATGTCAAGTTTGGCGAGGGTTATCGCTATGGTCTGATTGGTGCCAACGGCGCCGGCAAGTCGACTTTCATGAAAATTCTCTGCGGCGCGCTGGACCCGTCTGCTGGCAACGTTTCTAAAGATAAACACGAGCGCATGGCTTACCTGCGTCAGGATCAGTTTGCCTTTGAAGACATGCGCGTGCTTGATGTCGTGCTGATGGGGCATGAAGAGATGTGGGCCTGCATGCAGGAGCGCGACGCGATCTACGCCAATCCTGAAGCGACTGAAGACGACTACATGAAAGCCGCCGAACTCGAGCATCACTTTGCCGAGTTTGATGGGTACACCGCCGAATCGCGGGCCGGTGAGTTGTTGCTTGGCGTCGGTATTCCGACTGACCAGCATGAAGGGCCGATGAGTCAGGTAGCGCCGGGCTGGAAGTTGCGCGTGCTGCTTTGTCAGGCGCTGTTCGCCAACCCCGACATCCTGCTGCTTGACGAACCGACCAACAACCTCGACATCAACACCATCCGCTGGCTGGAAGACATGCTGAACAATCGTGAATCGACGATGATCATCATCTCGCACGATCGTCACTTCCTGAACCAGGTCTGTACCCACATGGCCGACCTCGATTACGGCAAGATCACGACCTATGCCGGCAATTACGACGACTTCATGGAAGCCTCGCAGCAGGCCCGTGAGCGTCAGACGAACGCCAATGCCAAGGCCAAGGAACGCATCGCCGAATTGCAGACCTTTGTTCGCCGCTTCTCGGCCAATGCTTCCAAGGCCAAGCAGGCAACCAGCCGCGTCAAATTGATCGAAAAACTCAAGCCGGAAGATGTCAAGCCGTCATCGCGTCAGTATCCGTGGATCCGCTTCGACTACGACGAAAAGGACAAGCTGCATCGTCAGGCAGTCGAGGTCGAGAACATCTCTTTCGCTTATGAGGGCTCGGATCGCAAAATCTTCAACAATCTGAGTTTCAACATCAATGCCGGCGAACGGATAGCCATCATTGGTGAAAACGGCGTTGGCAAGACAACCTTGCTAAAACTGTTGATGGGCGAGGTTCAGCCGCAATTCGGCAGCATCAAGTGGGCGGAAAAGGCCAAGCCTGGCTATTACTCGCAGGATCACTCGGATCTCTTTAAGTCTGAAACCAATCTAACTGACTGGATTGCTGAATTTGTTCGCGCCGGCGGTTACGAAGGTGGCGATGTTGAGACGCTGATACGCGGTACGCTCGGTCGTCTGCTGTTTTCCGGCGATGAAGTCAAAAAGCCGGTCAATGTGATTTCCGGCGGCGAACAAGGGCGCATGCTGTTTGGCAAGCTGATGCTTTTGCATTCAAACGTGCTGATCATGGACGAGCCGACCAACCACCTCGACATGGAATCCATTGAGTCGTTGAACTCCGGCCTCGAAAAATTCCCCGGTACGCTGGTGTTTGTTTCGCACGACCGCGAGTTTGTTTCGTCGCTGTCGACCCGCGTTTTCGAGGTCAAAATGGATGGCAAGATTGTCGATTATCTTGGCGGTTACGAGGATTACCTCGCCAGTATGGGTCTCAACTGATTACTTGGGTAGGCCACCGGCAGCCAGCGTGCGGATGATCCGCACGCAATCGACATCGGACTGGTGATAGGCTGATTTAACGTATTCGATGTAGGCCCGTTCTTCCGAGTTCGGGTCTTTCGCCAACGTGGTTTCGTAAGCGAAACGCAAAAACAGAAAGCCGGGCTCCGGTTCCTCGATGGTGATCGTCAGGCTGCCGCCGGCATGCTGTTCGCTGGGCACAATGGCAAAGCGCACCCAGTCTTGCTCGGCAAGTGTCACGCGATCCTGAATGGCGGCCGGGCCAAAATCCAGTTCGCGCAACAGCGTGCTACCGTCGCGCTCAAGGATGGTGCAGGCTTCAAGTCCGGGCAGAAAAGGCAGCGGGTTCTCGACCCGATGCAACAGACCCTGCCAAAGCTGGTCGCGGGTCAGGGTATCGATCAACGGGTTTTCCGGGTCGTTGATCTGGAGAAGATGTTCGAAATTCATGGCGCAATGTTAGCATTCCGGCCATGCAACTAGACAGACTGCTCCAGAAACACGGCTTCGGCACGCGTAAAGGCTGCCGGGGACTCGTTCGTAACGAAAGAGTTACGGTCAACGGCGAAATTTGCACTGATCCTTTCGCAGAATTTGAAACCTCAGGACTCATCTTTACGGTGGACGACATCGTTTGGCCGTATGCCGAGTTCGCCTGCCTGATGCTCAACAAGCCAAGCGGCTACGAATGTTCGCGTAAGCCCCTGCACCACCCCAGTGTTTTGAGCTTGCTGCCTTTGCCCTTGCGCGAACGCGGCGTCCAGCCGATTGGTCGTCTCGACGAGGACACCACTGGTTTGCTGCTGATAACCGATGATGGCCAACTCAATCACGTTTTGTCGTCGGCCAAACGCAAGGTTCCCAAAGTTTATCTGGCAATGACCAAACATGCGGTTGAGCAGGATCAGATCGAGCAGCTGCTGAACGGGGTTTTGTTGAATGACGAACCCGAGCCGATCCGTGCCGCTGCTTGCGAGATTGCCGGTTCGCATCTGCTGCGCCTGACAGTGACCGAGGGTAAATATCATCAGGTGAAGCGCATGGTGGCCGCTGCCGGTAATCGGGTTGAAGCATTGCAACGCGAGTCCATTGGCGACTTATCTTTGCCGGGTGACTTGGCCCCCGGCGATTGGCGCTGGTTATCTGCGGTCGACCTGAAAAAGCTGGGATATTTATTATGACTCTGACCGAAATGCGCTATATCGTTGCGCTGGCTCGCGAGCGTCATTTCGGCAAGGCGGCTGAAGCCTGTCACGTTAGCCAGCCAACCTTGTCGGTGGCGCTAAAGAAGGTCGAGGGCCAACTCGGTGCCGCCTTGTTTGAACGAACTGCTTCCGACGTCAGAATTACCGCGCTTGGTGAGCGCATCGTCAATCAAGCGCTGCGCGTTCTTGAAGAGGCAGTTCGTCTCGAAGAAATCGCCGGGGCTGCTGGTGATCCGATGACGGGGCCATTGCGTGTCGGCGTCATTTACACCATTGCACCTTATCTATTTCCCAAGCTGATACCGGCCTTGCACAAGCATGCGCCGGCGATGCCTTTGTTTCTCAAGGAAGATTTCACCGCCAATCTGATCCCCGCCCTGAAGGCCGGCGAGCTCGACGTGATTGTCATTGCCCTGCCCTTCGCCGAGCCCGGGCTGGTTGCCCAGCCGGTTTATGACGAACCTTTCCGCGTGGTCGTGCCGGCCAGTCATCCCTGGGTTGATCGCGCGGATGTGCTTGCCGACGAACTCGACGGGCAAAGTTTGCTGTTACTTGGTCACGGCAACTGCTTCCGTGAGCAGGTACTTGAGTCCTGCCCGCGTTTGGCGGCGCCCGATGCTCTCGAGCATTCGCTCGAAGGTAGTTCGTTAGAAACCATACGTTACATGGTGGCGAGTGGCGCCGGCGTCGCTGTGATGCCGAGTACGGCTGCTGATCCGCTGATCGGCAAGGAGCCCTTGGTCAAGGTTTTGCCATTTTCCGGAAGTTCGCCATTTCGCACGGTTGGTTTGGTTTGGCGGGTTACCTTTCCCCGCCCGCAGGCGATTGACGCGGTACGCGCCGCCCTGCTTTCCTGCCGCCTGCCGGGTACGAATTCCCGGCGCTAGGCAGCGCTATGTTTCACGTGAAACGTAGCGCCATAAAAATCAGGCTTCTGCCTTCTTCTTGGGCGCAGCCTTGGGCTTGGCGACTTTTTTCTCGAATTCAAAGCTGACCTTGCCTTCTTTGGCGACCAGATAAGCCGAGAATTTCCGCCGTGTGCGGTTGGAAACAAACTCCTTGAGCAATTCGGTTTTGCCTTCACTCAGCAGCTTGTTCATTTGTGCCGCTTCAATTGGCTGTTGCAGAATGATCTTTCCGGAGCGGAAGTCGCAGGTCTTGTCGGGGCCAACCGATTTTTCACAAACGTAAGAATTTCCGTGATCAAAAACGCCGGCAGTACATTTCGGGCATTTGCCCAGACTTTGTTGGCTGGAAAAGTCGACCGGCTCGGCATTGGCTTCGTCGGATTTATCCTGGCCGAAATCAAACTCCGGCTCCATCTTGTCATTGAGCTTGATGGCTGCAGCAAAGGTGCGCCCCATCTTGTTACGGAAGCCGGTCAGCGGGCCGACTTGTTTCTCGTTAATTAGGGTATCAATCTCGGCAGGCTCGAATTGGCGCCCTGCAACGATCTTCCATAGCGAATAATCACAGCTCCCGCACTGGAATTTTTTGTAATTCTCGCGAATTTCACCGCCACAACGCGGACATTTCGCAGTCAACACGCCAAAATCACCCGGGATTGTGTCGCTATCGAAGGTTTTGGCGCGCTCAACCATGTGCCGGGTCATCTCGGCGATTTCGCGCATGAACTCGGTGCGGGTGAATTCACCCTTTTCGATTCGCCCCAGCTTCCATTCCCAATCGCCGGTTAGCTCCGGATGGGTGAGTTCATTGATGCTGAGGCCGTTGAGCAGCGTCATCAAGGAAAATGCCTTGGCGGTAGGTGTTAGTTCACGACCTTCGCGAACCATGTACTGTTCGCCGATCAGATTTTCGATGATCTGCGCGCGTGTTGCCGGCGTGCCGAGGCCGCGTCCGGCCATCGCCGCTTTCAAGTCCTCATCATCAACCATCTTGCCGGCACCTTCCATGGCAGAAAGCAGTGTAGCTTCCGAATGGCGCGGTGGCGGCTTGGTTTCGTTGGCCTTGACGATGACGTCTTCGGTTTTTACCTTCTCGCCGGCGTCGACTGCAATCAGATTGCCGTCGTTACCTTCCTGCCCTTCCTTGCCGTGCACTGCCAGCCAGCCCGGATTGACCAGAACCTTGCCTTCGGTCTTGAAGGGCTCGCTCTCGACGCGGGTAATGCGGGTTGTGACAAGATATTCTGCAGGCGGGAAAAACACTGAAAGGAAGCGCTTGACGACAAAGTCGTAAAGCTTCTGCTCGATCTCGTTAAGTGCTTTCGGTGCCTGTGGCGTTGGGATAATTGCGAAGTGGTCACTTACTTTCGCGTTGTTGAAAATACGTTTATTGGGCAGCACCCAGTTACGCGCCAGGATCTGGTGGGCAAACGGTGAGTAGCGCGCGAGCAGTACTTCATCGTGTCCTTTGCCCGCACCTTCGCCGGTCAACACCGCCAGGGTGGTCTTGACGGTAGGAATGTAGTCTTCCGGCAGGCAACGAGAGTCGGTTCGCGGATAAGTAAGAACTTTGTGCTTTTCATAAAGCGCCTGGGCAATACTCAGCGTGGTCTTGGCGGAAAAACCGAAGCGAGCGTTTGCTTCGCGCTGAAGGCTTGTCAAATCGAAGAGTTGCGGTGAAAGACGGGTTTCCGGCTTGGCTTCTTCGGTAACAATACCAGGTTTGCCCAGCGTCGCTGCGCGTATGGCATCAGCGCGCTTTTCATCCCAAAGACGATCGGCACGCGCATGTTCGTCTTCATTTTTGCCTTTATAGGCTTCGTCAAACCATTTGCCGGTGTAATCACCGGCCTTGGCGGCAAAACTGGCTTCGACTTCCCAGTAAGGGCGCGATTTGAACTCACGGATGCGCTTTTCGCGATCAACAACAATAGCCAAAGTTGGCGTCTGAACGCGGCCTACCGTCGTCAGGTGGAAGCCACCGGTCTTGGAATTGAAGGCGGTCATCGCCCGCGTGCCGTTGATGCCGACCAGCCAGTCAGATTCAGAGCGGCAGACGGCAGCATCGCCAAGTCCCTGCATTTCAATTCCCGGGCGCAAGCGCGAGAAGCCGTCGCGGATGGCCCCCTGGGTCATGGACTGAAGCCACAGGCGTTGTACCGGCTTGGTCGTCTTGCTGTGCTGTGCGATGTAGTTGAAGATCAACTCGCCCTCGCGCCCCGCGTCACAGGCATTGATTAAGCCGTCAACATCCTTGCGTTTGATTAGCTTATTAAGAACGCGCAGGCGCGGTTCTGTCTTTTCGATGGGCGATAGCGCAAAGTGCGGTGGAATCACCGGCAGATGGGCAAATGACCATTTCCCTCTCTTGACCTCGAATTCTTCGGGGCAGGACAGTTCGAGCAAGTGGCCGACGGCAGAAGAGATAACGTGAGTGTCACTCTCGAAGTAGTCGTCGTGCTTGGTAAAACCACCCAGCGCCTTGGCAATATCGGCGGCTACAGAGGGTTTTTCGGCAATGATTAGCTTTTTGGTCATGGATTTTATCGGTTGGGTGCCGAGGCATGATAAGTGCGCGGCGCGCGGCTTGGCAAGCCGTCATTCAATAGGATGGGTTTAGCCGAGGCGTTGGTAGCGGTTGCCGGGTAGGCCAGTGAGCCGACCAGAGAGTTCAAGGGTCAGCAATTCTCCGAGGAGTTGATCAGCCCCCAGGCTTGTTCGTTCAACCAGTTCATCCAGAGTGCAAGGGTCATGGCCGAGGGCGGCGAGTATGGGGCTTTGATCAGTTTCTCCGCTTGCCGGGTCAAGCATTGTTGCCGGAACAATTTGGCCGAGTTCTTCAAGGACGTCATTGGCAGTTTCAACCAGCTTGGCACCTTGTTTGATCAGCCGGTGACAGCCGCGAGCGACGGGTGAATGAATCGAGCCGGGAATGGCGAAAACCTCGCGCCCCTGTTCGCCGGCGAGTCGCGCAGTAATTAGTGAACCACTTTCGGTAGCCGCCTCGACGACCAGGACACCACGGGAGAGTCCTGAAATAATCCGGTTGCGGCGGGGGAAATTGGCGGCGAGAACAGGCGTGCCGAGCGGGAATTCAGAAACAATAACGCCATGTTCGGCAATTTCCAGAGCCAAATCGCGGTTGCGGGCAGGATAGAGCCGGTCCGCGCCGGTCCCGATAACTGCGACAGTTTTCCCGTCGACAGACAGCGCGCCACGGTGGGCAGCGGCATCAATACCCAGTGCGAGCCCGCTGATAATGCTCAGACCGTTGGCCGCCAGGGCTCTTGCGAACTGTTCGGCGGTTTGTATGCCTTGTGGCGTTGCGTTACGACTGCCGACGATGGCCAAGCCTCTATCTTGCAAGAGGTCGGCGTTGCCGCGCGCGTAGAGCACATTGGGTGGATCGGCAATTTCAAGCAATGATTGTGGATAGCCCGAATCGGCCAGTGTCAGAATGGAATGACCCGACTCATCGGCCCAGGCCATGCTGCGGTCAACGGCTTCCAGGGTATCAAAATCAAATAGAAGATCAGCCTTTTTTCCAATTACCGCATTTACTACAGAGCGTCCGGCTGCAAAAATTGCTTCGGGTAAACCGAAAGCGGCGAGAAGCTTGCGCTGAGTCTCGCCACCTATCCCCGGAATCAGGGTCAGCCGCAGCCAGGCGGCTAACCCCTCCTGATTATTCACGGATTCCTGACGCTATCGCCAACGATCACCGGCTTGGATGTTTCGACCACCAGCGCATAGGCGATACGATCAAAGACGCGGAAGACAAAGGCTAGCGCATAGCGCTCTTCTGGAATGACGGTCGTTTCGCGGCGGCCGTTCTCGTTGTGGCCTTGCGAAACCCGGTTCCGGAACACAGCGAGCACATGGCCAATTTCCAGTTGTGCGTCTTTGCCACGATTTAAGCTGACGACCGAATACTTGCCTGCCTCGCTGACACCTCCATAAATCGATATGATTTTTCCGCTCACCGGCTCTTCCGGTCGATGCGGTACGTACGCAATCAGGTTGGCGGGCGGTGCCGGAACCAACCGGTCGCCGCGTCCGATTTCTTCTTTCGCTTCGGTAATGCGTAACACCGCCGGCTCACCGGGTTGTACCAGCTTGGCGCTGCCGAGGAAATAGGCTTCATAACCAATAATTTCCAGGGTGTCAGGATCTTTCAGCGGTTTTCCGGGACGGTAAATGTGCCAGTTGAGGACTGTTGCATCAGGAATGCCTGAGACAAATCCGGTATCGCCGCTGCCAATAAAAACACGATCTTCCTGGGTGGCGACGATTCGCGGCGCGCTGGCATGTTCATCAGCCTGAATAATCAGCGGCTTGGAAAGGAACGGCTCAATGATGTTGGCCGGGATACTGGGGATTTCCTTCTGGATCGCCTCGCTATACACCTTGGGCTGTAGCTTGATCGGCTTGGCAATGCGCAAGCGCGGACTGCCACGGAAGTCATCAAGCAAAACAATATCGCCGGGATAAATGAGGTGCGGGTTTTTGATCTGCTCGCGGTTCATGCGCCAGACCTCAGGCCAGCGCCAGGGTTCCTTGAGGAATTTTCCGGAAATTCCCCATAACGTATCGCCGGGAACAACAATATGCCGGTCAGGCGGGTTATCCACCAGACGAACGGGAGTTTCAGCAAAGCTGCAGGTGGCCATTACGGCCAGGATGAGCGCGGATATAATGCGAACCATAGTTGTCACCTCACGTGCCGGTGGAACACGGCGCGAAAATTGTTGTCCATTCAGACGTGCGAAGCCGTTTCTTGATCTCGGAAACTGCTTGAGATTCTGCACGTAATAACCTAAGCGAGCAAGCTTTTTCCCTATTCGATATGGCCCTTCTACCCATTCTGCGTTTCCCTGATCTCCGTCTGAAAAAAATCGCGCAGCCGGTCACTGTTTTTGACGAAAGTATTCGTCAGCTCGCCGCTGATATGGCCGAGACGATGTATGAGGCGCCAGGTATCGGGTTGGCAGCGACTCAGGTCGATGTCCACAAGCAACTGATCATCATTGATGTTTCCGAAGACAAGAGTGATCTGCGCGTTTTCATCAATCCGCAACTTGACCATTGCGAAGGTTTGCAGGAAGGTGAGGAAGGTTGCCTGTCGGTGCCTGGCATTTATGACAAGGTTGAACGCTCGGAGCGGGTGACTGTGCATTACCTGGATCTCGACGGACAGCCGCAGTCTTTGGTTGCCGACGGTTTGCTCGCGGTTTGTCTGCAACATGAATTAGATCATTTGAACGGTATCGTTTTTGTCGATCATTTGTCGCAGCTCAAGCAGCTGCGAATAAAAAACAAGCTAGCCAAGAAAGCACGCGTCACCGCATGAAGCTCATTTTTGCAGGAACACCGGCGTTTGCCGCACAGGCGTTGGCGGCGATCATTGATGCCGGCCATGAGGTTGCGATGGTCTTGACTCAGCCTGACCGGCCGGGTGGGCGTGGTATGGCCTTGCAACCCTCAGCGGTCAAAAAACTGGCTCTGGAAAAACAGATCGAGGTTTTTCAGCCGCCTAGCCTGAAGGATGCTGAAGCCAGGGCGCGCGTGGCAAGCATTCAGGCCGAGGTGATGGTGGTTGCCGCGTATGGCCTGATATTGCCGCAGGCGGTGCTCGATTTGCCGCGTCATGGTTGCCTCAATATCCACGCTTCCTTGCTGCCGAGGTGGCGTGGTGCCGCACCGATTCAACGCGCGCTGCTTGCCGGTGATGCCGAGACCGGCGTTTGCATCATGCAAATGGAAGCCGGTCTGGATACCGGGCCAGTGTTGCTGCGCCGCGCATTCCCTGTTGATGCGCTGGACACGTCGGCCAGTTTGCACGATCGTCTCGCCGCACTCGGTGCCGGCCTGATCGTCGAAGCACTGGCGGCACTGCCGATGGCTACCGAAGTGCAGGAGGCAGAAGGGATTACTTACGCCCACAAGATCGAGAAATCTGAAGCGCTGATTGACTGGCGGAAAACGGCCTTTGAACTGGATCGTCATCTGCGCGCCTTTAACCCTTTTCCGGGCGCACAGGCGCAGTTCAAGGGGCAGACGATCAAGCTATGGCAGGCGCTACCGGCACCTGGGCAGGGAGAAATCGGGCAGATTTTGGCGGTTGACCGCAACCGGATCGTCATTGCTTGCGGCGAGGGTGCTCTGGCGATCAGCGAATTGCAAAAAGCCGGAGGCAAACGCTTGCCGGTTCAGCAGTTTTTGGCCGGCAACCCTTGGCGGCCCGGCGACTGTTTCGATCTGCCGGCCTGATTAGACCTTGCCCCGCACGAGCACCTGTTTTTCCAGGCTGCCTGGCACGAAGGCATTCAGCATTTCATCGAATAAAGCGTGCGCGCGGGCGCTATTGTCGCCACTGAAATTGCAGACATAGACATCCAGTGTGACGCCACTCACTTCGGGCCAGGTGTGAATCGCCAGGTGCGACTCGGCGAGGACAACGGTGCCGGTGACCCCCGCCGGCTTGCCGGCAGCGTCCTGAAAAGCGTGGAAAAGACGGCCAACAACAGTTAGCTCGTGGCGGGTGCAGGCATCAACACAGTAGCTTTCCAAGCCGCTGGCATCGAGCAAAAAATTGCTCGCACAACGGCAGTCGTGGAGATCGGCGATCAGGTGTAATCCGTTCATGGCCTGTCCATTTTATGGGGTTCCACGTGAAACGCCAGCCTTGAGCGTTTCTTCCAGCAGGCGGCCGAGGCGATAGCCGGCTTCGACGATCCGCTGCTCGGCGATTCCAATTGCCCAGCGCTGAAATTCCTCAGTGATGATCGGCAGCAGGCTGCCCTCAGCGTTCGGGTAGGCCTGTGCCAGCAGGCGATGGCTCTCATCGCGCCAGCGCCGGACGTTGGCTTGCGGTGGTGGCGGATAGCGCTCAATCAAATCGTGCGCTCTTTGCTTCAGACGCTTGCCGCGCAGCCAGGGCGCGCCGGGCAGGTCATCCCAGTAAGTATGCAGGCTGGAAAACGGCAGGCGACGGTTGAACGGGTTTTCAATTTCGACATGATTGCCACCTTCGTCGCCATGCCGGCCGACATGCAGGGGCTGGTGGATATCGGCAACAAGATGGAGTAACCAGGGCAAGGCATAAGAAATTTGAGCCATATCGGCAGTTGACCGCAACACCTCACGCAATCGTTCAATCTGCTGGTCAAGCAGGCCTTCCTTGACGCTCCCGTCAGCGCGCAAATCGACGTAATGCCAGTTTTTGTGCCGTCGATTGTCTGGTAAGCCGGCGATGGCCGGTACCTTGCCCGATTCATCATCAAAGCGCGGGTCGTTACGGATATCGTCAGGCCAGGTTGAGGCCTCAGCGAAAATATCAGGGCTGTCGCCGGATTTGGCTTTTTGCACCCAGCGTTCGTAATCCGGATGGCTGGCAAGTATGCTGCCGATTAGCTCACGACTCGTCGGCGACAACTGTTCCCAGGCAATTACCGCCACCAGTCGGTGGCCGGCGGCATTCCAGGCGTGGCAGAGCGGTGAAGCCAAACAAAGCGTCAGGGCGAGCAAGAGTTGTTTCATTGCGCCATTATGCCGCGTGCGATAATCGGCGCTATGTCCAATCTTGCCCCCACCTCTCTCGCTTATGCGCTGCTGCATGCATCAAAAGCGTGCGCGGCTGTCTTCGGCGGCCGCAGCCTTGCCGAAAATCTGCTGGCGCAGGTCGATCCCCTCGCCCGGCCGGCGGTTCAGGATTTGCTCTATACCGCTTTGCGGCGCTTTGGCTGGGGCGATTTCATCCTCGCCCGGCTGATGGAGCGCCCGCTTGATGTGCCCGAAATCCGCGCGCTACTGCTGGTCGCCATGACCCGGCTTGAGGTGCGTCCGGAAGCGGCGCACACGACGGTTGATCAGGCGGTTCTGGCGGCTGGCGAGTTGATCGATGGCCGTTTGCGCGGACTGGTCAACGCCGTTTTGCGCAACTATTTGCGGCGTCGTGAAGAATTGGCTTTGGCCGTCGCCGGCAACGAAGTCGCCTTGCACCAGCATCCCGGCTGGTGGCTGGAAGCCTTGCGTGCCGCCTGGCCAAATAATTGGCAGGAAATCGCGGCGGCTGGCAACTCGCCGCCACCAATGGCCTTGCGCACCAACCAACGGCGAGTCAGCCCTGAAGCCTATCTGCAGCTTCTGGAAGCGGCCGGGATTACCGCGCGCAGCGATGACAATGGTGCGATCCTGCTCGACAAGCCGGTGCCGGTTGATCGTTTGCCGGGTTTTGCCGAAGGCCTCGTCTCGGTTCAGGACCCCGGCGCGCAACGCGCTGCCCGACTGCTCAATCCAGTGCAGGGAAGTCGGGTGCTTGATGCCTGTGCAGCACCCGGCGGTAAAGCGGCGCATTTGCTCGAATTGGGCGATCTCGATCTGCTCGCGCTTGATCTCAAACCGGCGCGCTGCCGGCGCATTGAAGAAAATCTGCTGCGTCTGGGGTTGACCGCAACGGTCAAGGTTGCCGACTGCATCAAAAAAGATACCTGGTGGGATGGTCAATTGTTTGATGCCATCCTTCTTGATGTGCCGTGCACCGCAAGTGGCGTCGTGCGGCGCAACCCCGACGCCAAGTGGCTGCGGCGTTTTGACGACATTGCCAGTTTTGCCGCAACGCAATCGCGGATGCTTGACGCCCTGTGGCTTTGCTTGCGTCCTGGCGGTAAACTCCTCTACGCCACCTGCTCGGTGTTTGCTGCTGAAAATACCGGTCAAATTACCCGTTTTCTCGCCCGCCAGCAGCACAGCGCACGGCGCGCCGCCGAGGAGCAATTGTTACCGACTGCCGATAATGACGGTTTTTTCTACAGCCTGCTCGAAAAGCGTGCCTGAACGCCTGCGCGCCCTGCTCTTTGTGGTGCTGCTGGTGCCGGCGTGGCTCTTTGCGGCCGAAATCGAGGTCGTCAAACCACAGCTTACGGTGAGTGAAGATGGCTATGTTGTGGCGGCGGATTTCAATTTTGAGATCAGTCAGCGTCTTGAAGATGCGGTCGCCAAGGGCGTTGTCCTCAATTTTATCCTTGAGTTTGAACTTTCCAAGCCGCGTTGGTACTGGCTGGAAGAAAAAGCGGCAATACGAACGCAAACCTACCGCTTGTCCTACCATGCGCTGACCCGCCAATACCGGGTGACGACGGGTGGTTTGCATCAGAGCTTTTCATCGCTCGCTGATGCCTTGCTGGTTTTTTCCCGGGTCCGCGGCTGGCTGGTCATTGAAAAGGCCGACAAGGCAGTACGTCCTGCTGAGTCCTACGAGGCTGCGCTGCGTCTGCGGCTCGACCTCAACCAGCTGCCGCGCCCCTTCCAGATCAGTGCGTTGGGCAACAAGGAGTGGAACCTGGCATCTGACTGGAAGACGTGGCCGGTGACGCTGCCACCACTACCTGCGGCGGACGCCAAGTGAAGCGCTTTTTGGCCGCTGGCGGTGCCGTGATCGTTGCGATTGGCGGCATCGTCTGGTTTTTGCTGCTGATGTCGACTGCTGCCGACACGGTTGTCTTTTCGCGAAATTACCCGCTCTTGATCGTTCTCAACGTGATTCTGGCAATCGGCATGCTGGCGCTGGTTGGCTGGCAGGTGCGCTCATTGTGGAATGACTATCGTGCGCAGATTTTTGGAGCCCGCCTCAAGCTGCGTCTGATGTTGATGTTTGGTATCGTCGCGGTCTTGCCGGGGGCGCTGGTGTACGGTGTTTCGGTTCAGTTTGTGACGCGATCGATTGAGAGCTGGTTCGATGTGCGCGTCGAGAAGGCGCTTGAGTCAGGACTCCAGCTCGGCCGCACAGCGCTCGATTCGCAGCTCGATGATCTGGTTGAAAAAGCCCGGGGCATGGCTGCAGAATTGTCAGGAATTTCTGAAATTTCGCGGCGTTCAGCGCTCTTGCGGTTGCGTGATGAGCAGAGCGTTCAGTCGCTCGCGCTGTTTTCGGTAGGCGGGCAGCTCCTGTCGAGTGCAACTGCGGATCTCAGCAGCTTACTTCCCGATCTGCCCAGTCAGGCGCAGCTCAAGCAGGCGCGCTCGACGCGCTCGGTGACTTCGGTCGAAGGCGAAGGTGGCAAGTTGCATTTACGGGTGCTGGTGCCGGTGGCAGCAAGAGATTTATACGAGGAGCCGCGCATTCTGCAGCTGACTCATCCGGTGCCTGACGGACTGGCGCGTGATGCCGATGCCGTGCAAGCCGTCTATCGAGACTATCAAGAGCTGCAATTGGCGCGTCAGGGACTGACGCAAATTTATGCCCTGACTTTGACGTTGACCGTACTCGTTGCACTGTTTGGGGCTTTTGCGCTGGCGTATGTGATGGCCCGGCGTCTGGTCGCACCGCTACTGATTCTCGCCGAGGGAACGCACGCCGTTGCCAAAGGCGACTTCTCGCCACGTGAAGCGGTTTATAGCAGTGACGAATTGGGTGTACTAACGCAGTCCTTTAATCGCATGACCCGTCAGCTTGATGATGCCCGCCGTGAAACCGAGCGCCATCGCAATGAACTCGAAGCAGCACGCGGTTATCTGGAGTCCATACTCGCCAATCTGTCTGCCGGCGTATTGGTATTTGACCGCAATTTTGTCCTGCGCACGGTCAATGAAGGCGCATTGAATATTCTCAGTGATGATTTTGA
Organism: Dechloromonas sp.; assembly: GCA_011391255.1. Taxonomy (GTDB): domain Bacteria; phylum Pseudomonadota; class Gammaproteobacteria; order Burkholderiales; family Rhodocyclaceae; genus Azonexus. The sequence goes on along the minus strand of JAABQV010000007.1, from coordinate 21,928 downwards.
AGACTTGATCGGCCGCGACGTAAGCACTTGGCCGCGCCAGACCATCTTTGGCGAATTTATTCGCGAGCATTTCGCGGCGACTGAAGAAGCCGAATGGCAAGCTCAGCTCGAAATGGAGCGCCTGAACGGCATGCCGCAGGTGCTTTTGTTGCGCGGCTCGCGCTTGCCTGAGGTCAGTGGCGGCGGCGATGTCGTGGTTTTTGATGATGTAACGCGCCTTATCGCAGCTCAGCGTAGCGCGGCCTGGGGTGAAGTGGCGCGGCGGCTGGCGCATGAAATCAAGAATCCGCTGACGCCGATACAGCTTTCGGCCGAGCGTCTGCAATTCAAGCTCTCCGGCAAGCTGGCCGGTAGCGACGCAGATATGCTGGCGCGCGGTACGCAAACCATCATCAATCAGGTACAGGCAATGAAGCGTATGGTTGATGACTTCCGCGACTATGCCCGCTTGCCGACGCCGGAAGTTTCACCGCTTGATCTCAATGAGTTAATTAGCGAAGTTCTCGGTCTCTATGAAAGCTCATCGGCGACGATCAAACTGGCACTGGCCGATGATTTGCCACAGGTATTGGGCGATGCAACCCAACTGCGCCAGGTTATTCACAATCTCCTGCGTAATGCCGAGGACGCACTGGAGGGGAATGTTGAAGGCTGTATCGTTATCGCCACCAAAGCCCTAAATCGCCATGCCGAATTATTGATCACCGACAACGGCCCGGGCTTCCCGGCGGAAATCCTGCCGCGCATTTTTGAACCCTACGTCACTACCAAGGCGCGGGGCACCGGTCTTGGCATGCCCATCGTCAAGAAGATCATTGACGAACATTTGGGCACTATTGAAATCAGCAACGCACCAGAGGGCGGGGCGCGGATCTTTGTCCGTCTGCCGCTGGTGAAAGAGGAGGAAGCCAAAAATGGCAATAATATTGGTCGTTGACGACGAAGTCGGTATCCGGGAGTTGCTCTCGGAGATTCTGATCGACGAAGGTTACGACGTGCGTTTGGCAGAAAATGCGACGGCGGCGCGCCGCATCCGGACGGAGTTACGCCCGGATCTGGTTTTGCTGGATATCTGGATGCCCGATACCGATGGCATCTCACTGCTCAAGGAATGGCATGTCGGCGGCCAGCTCAGTATGCCGGTGGTCATGATGTCCGGCCACGGTACGATCGATACGGCGGTTGAAGCGACGCGTTTTGGCGCCTTCGATTTCCTCGAAAAACCGATCGGGCTGCAAAAATTGCTGTCGACCGTCCAGAAAGCACTCAAGCACGACGCGCCGCCGCTGCATCCGCCGCTGACGCTGGAGGCTTTCGGTCGCTCGGCCTTCGTTAAGGAATTCAAGCGTCGCCTTGAGCAGGCTGCGGCCAAATCCTCGCTGGTCATGATCAAGGGAGTGACCGGCGGTATGGCGGAAATTTGTGCCCGCACCCTGCTCCCGCCGCGTGCGCCATGGCTGGATTTGTCGTCCTTAAGCAGCGCCTTGACTCAGGAAATGCTTGAAAAAATTTCCGGCGGGCTGATTTTTGTCCCCGATCTGGCGGTTCTCGGCAAAATGCAGCAAATGAATCTGGCTTACGCGGTCGACCGTCTGGATAAGCTGAATTTGCAGATAGTCGCTGCCGTTGCCCGCCCGCTTTCCAGTCTGATCGAGGCTGGCTGGGACAATAAATTGCTGACCAAACTGGGTGAAGTCTGGTTGTCCCTGCCGCCTTTGGCCGGGCATGCCGACGAGTTACCGGAAATCGCCAGCTTGCTGCTGACCAATTTCGTCGAGCGTGGAGAGGTCCAGTCGCGTCGTTTTTCTTCCGGGGCGCTCAATGCCCTGCGCACCCTGCCCTGGAAAAACCAGCCGGAAGCCAGTTGGGGCGATCTTTATGTACTGGTCCGCAACCTCGCGCTGACCGCGCTGGAGGAAGAAATCAGTGCCGAGGATGTACGTCGTGTCGCGCCTGTTGAAGACAATCCCGAAAGCGAGAAGGCATCATTGCTGCCACTTTTCGGGCGGCCCCTGCGTGAAGCGCGGGATGCCTTTGAGAAGCTTTATTTCGAGCACCATCTGCGCCTTGAGGGTGGCAACATGACCAAGTTGGCCGAGCGCTCCGGTCTCGAACGAACGCACTTGTACCGTAAAATGAAACAACTTGGGATTGCCTTGAACAAGCGTCACGAAGAATAAAAAATTGCAGTCGCAGCTAGGGGGGAAGTATGAAAGTCATCATTCTGGGTGCCGGTCAGGTCGGCGCCAGTGTGGCCGAAGGCCTGGTCTCGGAAGAAAACGACATCACGATCGTTGATCTGGACGGCGCCCATCTGGCCAAGTTACAGGATCGCCTTGATCTGCGGACGGTACAGGGCAATGCCGCCTTGCCTTCAGTGATGCGTAGGGCCGGGGCGGAAGATGCCGATATGATTATCGCCCTGACCCAGAGCGATCAGACTAATTTGGTCGCCTGCAAGCTGGCGCACAGCGTTTTCAACATTCCAACCCGCATCGCCCGCTTGCGCTCGCCGGATTTTCTCGATGACAAAGAACTGTTATCAGAGGACAACTTCGCTGTCGATTTTGCGCTTTGTCCGGAACAGGTGATTACCGATTACATCCGCCGCCTGGTCGAATTTCCAGAAGCGCTGCAGGTGCTGCAATTTGCCCGGGGCCGGGTGAGTTTGGTGGCGGTGCGCGCTTATGAGGATGGTTTGCTGGTTGGCAAGCCGATCAAAAGCATGCCGGAACTGCTACCACTTGAAATGGAAGCGCGGATCGCAGCAATTTTCCGGCGCGATCAGCCGGTTTTTCCGGATGGTGACACCGTTATTGAGGCGGGTGATGAGGTGTTCTTGCTCGCGGCTTCAGAGAACATCCGGCCGGTATTACGCCAATTGAGACGAATGGTGACTCCTGTCCGGCGCATCATGATTGCCGGGGGTGGCAATATTGGTTTGCGCGTCGCGAAAGGTCTCGAAAAGCGCTACGAATTGAAGATCATAGAAGGTCGCAAGGAACGTGCAGAACAGATCGCCAGCGAACTCGACGATACGCTGGTTCTGCTTGGCGATGTGACGGACGAAGAATTGCTCGAGCAGGAAAACATCGCCGAAATGGATCTCTTCCTGGCGCTGACCAATGATGATGAAGACAACATCATGGCCGGTAATCTGGCTAAACGGCTGGGTTGCAAGCGGGTACTTGCGTTGATTAATCGCCGGGCTTATGCGGAAATGATTGAGGGCGGCCCGATTGATATCGGTATTTCGCCAGCTCAGGTGTCGATCGGTACGCTCCTGGCGCACGTTCGTACGGGTGACGTCGCCGAAGTTCACTCCTTGCGACGTGGCGCCGCCGAGGCGCTCGAAATCGTTGCGCATGGTGATGCCAAAACCTCGAAGATTGTAGGTCGGCGGGTTGATCAGATCGCCTGGCCAGGCGGCGTCACCGTCGCGGCATTGGTGAGAAATTTCGACAAGACGGTCGTCGTTGGTCAGACCGATGACTGGACATCAATCACCCGACATGGTGAGGTGGTGATCGCCCACCACGACACGGTGATTGAGGCCGATGATCATGTGATTGTTTTTTGCACACGCAAGAAGCTGGTCAAAAAGGTCGAGAAGTTGTTCCAGGTTGGATTTCACTTCCTTTAAGGAGTCGACCGTGACTCGTTTCGCACCGGTCTATCGCGCCCTGGGCATGATCATCATGCTCTTCGCCCTGACCATGCTCGCCCCGCTCGTGGTTTCCTATGTTAACAACGATGGTGCGCAGTCAGCCTATGACGAGGCCTTTTTACTGACGCTGCTGAGTGGCACCTTTCTCTGGTATCGCTACCGCCATTGCAAGCGCGAACTCAATATCCGCGACGGATTTTTGATGGTCGTTCTGGTGTGGACCGTACTACCCGCCTTTGCCGCGATTCCCTTGATGATTCATCTCGGCTTGAGCCATACCGATGCCTATTTTGAAACGATGTCCGGCTTGACGACGACCGGTTCTACGGTGATCTCCGGTCTGGATACGCTGCCGATGTCGATCAATCTCTGGCGCCACGAACTGGTCTGGATCGGCGGCATGGGACTGATCGTTCTCGCCGTTGCTATCCTGCCGATGCTCGGTATTGGTGGCCGTCAAATGTTCAAGGCCGAAACGCCTGGGCCGATGAAGGACTCCAAGATGACCCCGCGCATTGCCGAAACGGCGAAAGGCCTGTGGCTGGTTTATGTTTCCGTTTCAATCGCTTGCCTGCTGGCCTATCGTTGGGCTGGCATGTCCTGGTTTGATGCTGCTTGTCACATGTTTTCGACGATGGGACTGGGCGGTTTTTCAACCCACGACGCCAGTTTCGGCTTCTTTAATTCACCGGCCATCGAGGCGGTAGCAATTGTTTTCATGCTGATTGCCGGGATCAATTTTGGCACCCTGTTTCTCGCCGTCAGTGGGCGCTCGCTACGCCCCTACTTCCTTGATCCAGAGGCGCGCTGGTTTGTTGTCGTAACGCTGTTCAGTATTCTGATCATCGCCATGTACATCTGGAAAGACGGCGTCTACCCCGAGTTCGAAACGGCTTTACGTCACTCAGCCTTTAATGTCGTTTCCATCGCGACAACGACGGGATATGCCAGCGTAGACTATGCGTTGTGGCCGATTTTTGCGCCGCTCTGGATGCTCTTTCTATCCAGTTTTGCCACCAGTGCAGGTTCAACCGGTGGCGGCATCAAGATGGCTCGCGCCCTGCTGCTCTACAAACAGGTTTATCGCGAGTTATTGCGGGCGATGCACCCGAGTGCGGTTTACAACATCAGGATAGGCGGACAGGTTGCTCCGCAGCCGATATTGTTTGCGGTTTTGTCCTTTGCCTTTATATATATGGTCAGCATCGTTTCTCTGACACTGATTCTGGCCTTTACCGGGCTAGATATTATTTCCGCCTTCACCGCCGTTGTTGCCAGCATCAATAACACCGGGCCGGGGCTTGGTGTCGTTGGGCCATCAACCACTTATGAGGTTCTTGAAGACTTCCAGACCTGGATTTGCATTTTCGCCATGCTGCTTGGCCGACTCGAAATTTTCACCCTGCTTGTCGTGTTGACCCCGGCTTTCTGGCGTAAGTGACCTGAGGCGCAGAAAGGCGGATAATCCCGCCTTTCCGATTTTCTGGCGGAGTGCCCCCGTGAGCCGACCCAAGAACGATACTTTCCTGCGCGCCCTGTTGAAGGAGCCGACCGACTACACCCCGCTCTGGCTGATGCGCCAAGCCGGACGTTATTTGCCCGAATACTGCGCGACGCGCAAACGGGCCGGCAATTTCCTCAATCTCTGCAAATCGCCGGCAATGGCCTGCGAAGTCACGCTGCAGCCTTTGGCACGCTACGACTTGGACGCGGCCATTCTTTTCTCGGACATTTTGACGGTGCCCGATGCGATGGGTCTTGGCCTTTATTTTGCCGAAGGCGAGGGGCCGAAATTCGAACGTCCGCTACGCGAAGAATGGGCGATCAATAATCTGACGGCACCCGATCCCTACGAGCATCTTGGTTACGTGATGGATGCCGTTTCGGAAATCCGTCGCGCGCTCGATAACTCGGTGCCGCTGATTGGCTTTTCCGGTAGCCCTTACACGCTCGCCTGCTACATGGTCGAGGGCGAGGGTTCGAGCGATTTCCGCAATATCAAGGGCATGCTCTACAACCGCCCGGATCTGCTGCACCGCATCCTCTCGGTGACCGCTGATTCAGTGATTTCCTATCTCAACGCCCAGATTGATTGCGGCGCCCAAGCGGTGATGATTTTCGATACTTGGGGCGGTTCGCTGTCAAACGCTGCTTACGAAGAGTTTTCGCTGCAATACATGCGCCGTATTGTCGCCGGCCTGAAGAAAGAAAAAGACGGGCAGCGTATTCCGAGCATTGTTTTCACCAAAAACGGTGGCCTCTGGCTGGAAAAAATCGCCGATATCGGCTGCGATGCGGTTGGCTTGGACTGGACGATCGATATAGGCGATGCGCGGCGGCGTGTTGGTGGCAAGGTTGCCTTGCAAGGCAACCTCGACCCCAACGTGCTGTTTGCTGCCCCAGAAATCGTTGCGGCCGAAGCCAAAAAGGTTTTGGATAGCTTTGGCCCAGGCAATACCGGACATGTCTTCAACCTCGGACACGGGATTTCACAATTCACGCCACCGGATAGTGTCACCGCGCTGGTTGAAACGGTCCATTCGCACAGCCGTCTATTGCGAAAGTAGTGCTTGGATTCAAATTGGCCGACTGACTTACTCACAGAGAACCGTGCGTCGGACAAAAATAATTCAACAAATCGCTTGACAGTTATTTTATTTTCTAAGTGTATGAATTAAAACGATTTGTCACTTTGCCTAATATTTCGGCAAAGTGACGAAATCCTTTAGCAAACGCCACACGGCGCCAGATTCTCAATTAAATCCACAAAGTTATCCACAGCTTTTGTGGACAATCTGAAAACTGCCAACGACTGAAGGGCTTGCGTGCATTTCCGGAGAATCTACGGCGACTGCCGGATCTAAATGACTGTTCTGCGTGTTGCTCTTGACCTCCCTTTGCATCGCCTCTTCGATTACACAATCGATAGCGCGACACCTGCCGATGTCGGTCTGAGGGTTCGCGTTCCGTTTGGTCGTGGCGAGCGGATTGGTGTCGTTGTAGAGGTCTCGGAAAACAGCGATTGGCCCCTGGCGCAGATCAAGCCAGCCATTGAAATATTGCGTGATATCGCGCCGCTGCCGGCCGAATTTTTCGCCCTGTGCAATTTCGCCAGTACTTACTATCAGGCACCTCTTGGTGAAGTGATCATGCAGGGGTTGCCGGTGGGGCTTAAGCGACTTGATCCGCCGCTTCGTCGTCAGGCGCGCCCTACGCGGCCGACGCTGGCGGCCCGCGCGCCCGAGCTGACAGACGAGCAGTCGGCGGCGCTAGCTGCCATTGATCTGGCGGGCGGCTTTTCGGCGCATCTTCTGCATGGTGTTACGGGGAGCGGCAAGACCGAGGTTTATCTGCGCCTGATAGCGCGTGCTTTGGGTGACGGCAAACAGGTTCTTTTGCTGGTGCCCGAGATCAACCTGACGCCGCAGCTTGAGGGTCGGGTTCGCGCCAGATTTACTGAGGCCAGCGTCGTTTCGCTGCACAGCGAACTGGCCGAAGCTGCGCGTGAGCGTAACTGGCGGGCGGCTTTTGCCGGCGAAGCGGACATTGTTCTGGGCACGCGGTTGGCGATTTTTACCCCGCTGCCGCGGCTTGGTTTGATCGTCATTGATGAGGAGCATGATCAATCCTTCAAACAGCAGGACGGCATGCGTTATTCGGCGCGCGACGTTGGGGTTTTTCGCGCGCACCAAGGAAATATTCCCATCCTGCTCGGTTCGGCGACGCCGGCGCTGGAGTCCTGGGCGAATGCGCAAAACAAGCGCTACGCCTTGCTGACTCTAAAGGAGCGGGCCAATCCTGAGGCAACGCTGCCGGCCGTGAAACTGCTTGATACGCGGAAAATGGCCTTGAAAGAAGGTGTCAGCGAGGCACTGATCGCCGCGATCAAGGAACGCCTGGCGCGCGGTGAGCAAAGTCTGGTTTTCCTCAACCGCCGGGGCTACGCGCCGGTGCTGGCCTGCATGGCCTGTGGCTGGGTTTCGCGCTGCACGCGCTGTGCCGCCAATATGGTGCTGCATCTGGCTGATCGCCGCTTGCGTTGCCACCACTGTGGTTTTGAGCATCGAGTTCCGAAAGCGTGTCCGACCTGCGGCAACCAGGACATTCATCCCTTCGGGCGCGGTACACAGCGCCTGGAAAGCTGGTTGCAGGAGGAGTTTCCGGAGGCACGAATTCTGCGCGTTGACCGCGACTCGGTGAAAAACCGCAAGCAATGGGAAGTCATGCTCGAGCGCATCCATGGTGGTGAGGCGGATATTCTGGTCGGTACGCAAATGCTCGCCAAGGGCCACGATTTCCCTAAGCTGACGCTGGTTGGTGCGCTGGGCGCCGATGCTGCCCTCTTTGCCGCCGACTGGCGGGCACCCGAGCGGTTGTTTGCGCAGTTAATGCAGGTTGCCGGCCGCGCCGGGCGCGCCGAACTGAAGGGCGAGGTGCTGATCCAGACGCAATACCCGGATCACCCGCTTTACGCGGCGCTGGTCGCCCACGATTACCCGGGCTTTGCTGCGACGCTGCTCAAGGAGCGCGAACAAGCTGGCTTTCCACCCTATACTTTTCAGGCCATGTTGCGCGCCGAAGCTCCCGAAATGGCCGATTCAATTGCCTTCCTCAAGGCGGCGGCCGATTTGCCGGTGATCGCCGGGCATCAGAATGTAATGATCTACGACCCGATTCCGATGAAGCTGTCGCGCCTGGCCAGTCTTGAGCGCGGTCAATTGCTGGCGGAATCGCCATCCCGCCCGGCTTTGCAGGCATTTTTGCCGCGCTGGCGAGAGGCTATCGAGGGTCTCAGATCACCTTCAAAATTGCGCTGGCACATCGAGGTTGATCCGCTGGAGTTTTGACCGGCACGCCCTTTGCAGTGATGTCTTCCCAATCACTGCAAGGAGATGAGCATGAGAATCGCCGAATCGACGGTTGCGCTGTCGGCCAGCCACCAGGCCGAGCGTAGCCAAACGAGTGAAATCACACTGGAGAACAACTTCCGGCAAGTTTTTGAAAGCATGAAGAGTGGCGAAAGCGAGAGTCAGGCAGCTCTCCAGGAGCGCATTGTCCAGCTGCTACAGTCACTAATTGATGCCCTGATGGCGGCAATGGAAGGCAAGAACTGCCAGGATAAGTTTGCCGCTTCATCGCCTCTGCCAAGTAGCGATACAGAGAAGGAGGCTAGTGCCGGTCGCGAGCTTAGCTGGCATTGCAAGACGATCGAGCGGATTTGCGAATCGGAAAAAACCACGGTTTGCGGCAACGGGCGGGTCAAGACCTGCGATGGTCGGGAGATCGCCTTCAACTACGCGCTTGAGATGGCGCGCGAATTCAAGAGCGAAAAGGTCTTCGAGGATTCTGGCTCGGTTGTCTTGCGCGACCCGTTGGTGCTCAGCTTTGACGGCAAAGCCAGCGAATTGACCAATCAGCGCCAGAACTTTGATCTTGACTCCGACGGCAAGCTTGAAAGCATTCCAGGCCTCGGTGCGAGTAGTGGTTTTCTGGTTTTTGACCGTAACGGCAATGGCAAGGCGGACAACGGTAAGGAGTTGTTCGGCGCGCGCAGCGGCAATGGTTTTGCCGAGTTGGCCGATTTCGATCTCGATCATAACGGCTGGATCGACGAGGCCGATCCGGTATTTTCAAAGTTGGCTGTTTGGTCGGGCGACTCGTGGAGTTCGCTGGCTGGTCGTGGCGTCGGTGCGCTCTACACGGCTGCGGTCGACGCGCCTTTTAGCCTGAAAAATGCGTCGAACGGTCTGCTTGGCGAAATTCGCTCCGCCGGTATTTATCTCAACGAGGCTGGCAGCGTCGGTAGCTTGCAGCAAGTCGATCTGGCGGTTTCAGACCTGGCGGGCGGGACGCAGCAGCCAGATAATGGCCAGAAACTGGCCGCCTAGGAGCGCGAAAAAGGCAGCGCGATAGGCGGTATCGCCCGCCCATCCGCTCGCCTGCAAGGTATCGACGAGGATGCCGATGCCCCATTGCAGGCCGAATGCGCCGGCGAAGACCATCAAGTTCAAAGCCGTATTGGCACGTCCCGAAAGCGCCGGTGGAAAGGCTTGGGCGACCAGTGAATAGGCAGTATTAGAGAGCGAGAAACAGGCGCCAAGGATAGGCCAAAGCAAGTAGCTGACCGCCGTCGGTGCAATGCTGATGATCAAAAGGGTGGTGAGGCCGAGCAGCATGGCGAAAATGTAGACCTTTTCCAGTTTTAACCCGCGTCGCAACATTGCCGTTGCGAAAAAGCCCATGAACAGAAATCCGGCGAGCATGGCGACACCGATCCAGGTCAGGCGGGCAGCAATTGCGCTGCCGTCGAGGCCTTCCATGACGCTCATCCAGCGTGAAACCCAGAGCCCTTGAACGGCCATGAAGCCGCCGGTGAACCAGAACCCCATCGGCGCATAACGCCAGAAATGCGCGCTGCTGAAAATGCTGCGAACGCCGGCCATTTGTTCGGCAAAACCGGCAGCTTTGTCATCGCTGGCTTTGTCCGGGACTAAAAACCATAAGGCGGCAGCCACGGCAAGAGTGACGGCGGCCAGTATCAGCGCTATCTCGCGCCAGGTGGCGAAGCCCAAAGCGATTTCCAGCGGCTTGGAGGCGGCCAGTGCGCCAAGGCCGCCGGAGGCCATGATCCAGCCAGTCAGCGAAGCCAGGCGTTCGGGCGGATACCACTGCGCAAAGGCTTTGAACGAGGCCATCAGGCAAGCCGAAACGCCGAGGCCGATCAAGGCGCGGCCAGTAGCCAGCCCGCCCAGCGTATCGGAAAGCGCAAAAATTACCGCACCACTGGCAGCCAGAAGCAGCAGACCGGCTTCGACGCGGCGCGGACCAAAGCGGTCGAGCAGCATGCCGAGGGGCAATTGCGCGAGACCAAAAGCCAGAAAATAGGTGCTGGTCAGCAGCCCCAACGCATTGTCGCCGAGCGAAAGTTCGCTCGCCAAAATTGGCCCGATAACCGCGTTGACCGTGCGATAGAGATAGGAAAGAAAATAGCCGGCGGCAAATGGCAGGAACAGGCGCAACAGCAGTTGGCGGGGATCAGAGGTGCTCATGGGGAATCCGGTTTCACGTGAAACGGCTGGATTGCCGATTGTGCCATCAATTCCATAGCCAGGCCGCGCCGCGCACCCCCGAGGAATCCCCATGTGCAGGTGGCACGATTTTGCTGTTAAAAACATCGGAAAAAACGTGTTGACCGCAACAGGCCGGCAAATTGCGGTAGAGCCGCTCCAGTTTCGATAGGCCGCCACCGAGCACGATCACCTGCGGATCAAGGATATTGATGACGCTGGCCAGCGCCCGACCAAGGCGCGCTTCGTAGCGCTGCAGGCTGGCTTCACAGGCCCAATCGCTAGCGTTTGCGCGGTGGTCGATTTCCTCGGGAGCTAGCTGTTCACCGCTGTGCAGAAAGTGGTTGCGGGTCAATGCTGGGCCGCACAGATAAGTTTCGATGCAGCCGTGGCGGCCGCAATAGCAGGCAGGTAGCGGCAGATCGCCGGCAACCGGCAAGGGTAGCGGGTTGTGCCCCCACTCGCCGGCAATCGCATTGGCGCCGGTCAGCACCTTGCCATTCACGACGATACCACCGCCGACTCCGGTGCCGAGGATGACGCCGAAAACAATCGCCGCGCCCTTGCCGGCGCCGTCGATTGCTTCCGACAGGGCAAAACAATTGGCGTCGTTGGCGAGGCGAACTTCCCGCTGTAGCGCTTGCTGGAGATCGTCGCGCAAGGGTTTCCCGATCAGGCAGGTTGAATTGGCATTCTTGATCAGCCCGGTGGCCAGGGATTCTGCACCGGGAATGCCGATGCCGATTGTTCCCGATTTCCCCAGCGTACTTTCGGTTGCCTTGACCAGATCAATCAGTGCAATAACGGTAGCCTGATAATCGCCGTGCGGGGTGGCGATGCGGCGCCGCAACAGTTCGCGGCCGGCCGGATCGAGGGCGATAATTTCGATCTTGGTGCCGCCAAGATCAACGCCCAGTCGTAGCTCGTTCAAACCCGGACCGCAACCGCCTTGACGTTGCCGTAGGTGGTGGTCAGGGTGCGTAAGACGCTGGCGCCGGCTTCAAGCATCAAGAGAAAAAGGTTGCGCTCGGAGTAGAGGCAAACCTTGCTCTTGATGCCGTATTTTTTGATCATCGCCGGCGGCAGGTGGCAAAAACGTTCTTCGACGGACTTTTCGGCATCTTCGTAGCCATCGCCGAGCTCGGATTTGAGCCCGAGAATTGAAACGTAGAGCTTGCCGCCGATCCGCAATTTCTTCATCAGTTGGCGGATCACTTCACGCGCCTCTGCGTAAACCAGATGGTCGAGCCCGTAGCGAATGAAGATAATATCGTAAGGCGCATCGGGCAAAGCGTCCGGAATATTTGGCAACGTAATGGCTGCGTATCTAATTTGATCGGTCAGGCCGCTAGCCAGAATACAGTCCTCAATAGCGCTGCGCTTGGCTGGACGGTCGACCGCTAAAACGCTGGCGCCAAGCTTGGCGAATTTGACTGCCAACTCGCAATGACTGGCTGGCATAACCATCGCGGCGACCTGACGATCGAGTAGCTGGCGTTTGGTACATTCTTCAAGCGCAAAGCGCTCCAGTTCGTCCACGCCCGTGTCAAAGGTATTCGCGTTAATATCGGAAATCATATTTTTTGCCTCCGTGTGACCATTGTGCACGAATGCGCAAGCACCTGACAACCTGAAACCCAGAGCAAGCAAAGGAAATATTGATGTTGGTAAAATTTTTATCGAGCGAGACGGGTGAATTGCTGATGTTTTCAGAAGCGGCAGGTACTCTGTTGCGTGCGATTGGCAAGGAATGCACGGCACGCGGCACCTTTACCCGCGAGCAAATGATGCCGGCGGCGAAGATGCTCCGCGAGGCAGTCGCACGCGGTGAAGGCGATTTGCCTGAGGACGAGGCGGATGCCGGTGGCGAAAAACCGGTTGCCCTGCGTTCCCGCGCCTGGCCACTGGTTGATATGCTCGAACGCACCAGTCAGGGTGGCGCCAAGGCTAATATCGTCTGGGAAGCTGCTGCCGCGTTCTAGATGCGGCGGCCTGAGAACAAACACAACGGCGTGCTGAGCGCCTGGAAAAGCTCGATATCGTCGTTTTTTCTTTCATTTTGGCCACAAACTGATTATTTTTTCTTGCGATCCGCCTTGGCGCGCCAGCGGGCTGCATCTTCCGGCGTTGGTTCAGCAAATTTGCCGCCACCGGCGTTGGCCATGTGGACGACACCGCGTGCCACTTCGAGATCGCTCAATGAAGCATTGCCACCTTTGGGTGGCATTTTGCGGATGCCTTTTAGGGATGCGGGCACCAAATCGTCAAGTCCTTCGCGAACCAGTTTCCCCCACTGTTTTTGGTTGCCAAACAAGGGTGCGTTGAGCTTGCCGGTGCCGTGGCACTCCTGGCATACCGCGTTGTAGACCTCGGCTCCCGACTTTTCCTGGGCTGCGGCGGGTAGACAGATTAACGAGAGGGCAAGGGCGAGTAGGCGCATAGCGTTTCCATTGGATTAGGGCATTATGATATTAAATTGCGGAGATAATTCCCGCATGAATTTTCGAGTGCACCCATTTTTTGCCCTGTTTTGGTCGTTGACCGCAAGCGCTGGCGCGGCGCCGCTGGTGGCGATTGATGTTGGCCACGGCATCGTTGATCCCGGCGCATTTAGCGCCCGGGGGCGCAGCGAGTATGAGTTCAATCGGGATTTTGCCGGCGTTTTGGCCGGCACTGTGCGGGCGCGTGGCCTCGGTGTGCGCGAAGTCAATTTCGACGGAAGCGTGCGGGTTTTGAGTGATCGGCCGAAATTGGCCAAGGGTGCCGATTTTTTCATCGCTATCCACCATGACTCGATCAACACGCAATATCTGAAATTCTGGGATTGGGACGGCAGCGAGGCGAGCTATACCGACGTCAAGCGCGGTTTCGGGCTGTTTGTCTCCGAACGCAGCCCCGATCTCAGCACCAGTTTGCGTTGTGCCTCGAGCATCGGGGCGCAGATGCGGCGCAACGGCTTTGTGCCGACGCCCTGGCATGGGCGCAAACACCTCGCTGCGGATGCTCAAAACGGCGTCTGGTATTACGACAATCTGGTGGTGCTTTACCGCACCACCTTGCCGGCCGTTCTCTTCGAGGCTGGCGTCATCAAGCACCGCGAGGAAGAGCTGGAATTGGCCGATCCCGAGCGTCAGGCGCGCATGGCGGATGCGCTGGCCACCGGCATTGCCGGCTGCCTCTACGTTACAGAAAAACCGGCTCGGGAGTAAGGGCGACGCCAAATTGGGCGGTGACGTCGGCTTGCACTGCCGCCATCGTTTGCTGCACATCATTGCCATTAGCGCCGCCATGATTGACCAGCACCAGCGCCTGCTTTTCGTACATGCCGACGCTGCCGAGGCGCTTGCCCTTCCAGCCGGCCTGCTCGATCAGCCAGCCGGCTGCCAGCTTGACCCGGCCAGCCGGCTGCGGATATTGCGGCAAGGCGGGATGCGCTGATTTGAGGCGCCCGGCGGTCGCGCTGTCGACCAAGGGATTGTGGAAAAAACTGCCGCAGTTGGGAATCGTCGCCGGGTCAGGCAACTTGCGCTGGCGAACGGCGATGATCGCCTGCGCGATGTCCTGTGCCGTCGCTGCCGCAATTTGTTGCGCCGCCAGTTCCTGCGTGACATCGGCGTAACGGGTATTGACGACCCAGGCTTTCGGCAGCCGGAAAATGACCGACGTAATCGCGATCTGCCCATTCAAATGCCAGCCTTCCTGCTTGAACAGGCTGTCGCGGTAGGCAAAACGACAGTTGTTGCGGTCAACGGTGAAAAAAGCCTGATTTTTGAAGTCCCAGGCGTTCACGCTGTGCAGCATTTCGCCGACTTCCAGTCCGTAAGCGCCGATATTCTGGATCGGTGCGGCGCCTACCGTGCCGGGAATCAGGCTCAAATTCTCCAGCCCGGGCCAGCCCTGCTGCAAAGTCCATTGGACGAAATCGTGCCAGTTCTCGCCGGCACCGGCTTCGATATAAAAGGCCTCGCCGTCTTCCTTGACAAGACGTTTGCCGGGGATCGCCATGTGCAGCACGAGGCCGTCAAAGTCGCCATTGAGGACGAGGTTGCTGCCGCCGCCGAGGATGAAGCGGCGGCCGGCAAAATCGTTGGCCACGGTCAACTGCCCGGCGCCGGTGATTTTTTGGTAAGCCGCCGCCCGGCCAGGCAGGGCTAGGGTATTGAAACGGCTGAGATCAACGTTGTGTTCAAATTCCATGCGCGGATTTTCGCCGATTTCGGTGCGGCCTGGCTTGGTGATTGATCAGTACTCAGCTTCGCGAACTACCGGCAGGCCTTCAGCTTCCCAGCCGCCGAAGCCGCCGCTCATGTTGAGTACATTCTTGAATCCCATCATCTGCAAAACCGCTGCAGCCATCGCTGAGCGCCCGCTGCTGGCGCAATAGAGGATGACCTGACGATCACGTGCTTCAGAAAGCGGCAGGTATTGCTTGGGGTAGGTCGGGTCGGCGGCGGCTTCGAGAATGCCACGCGGTACCAGATGGGCACCGCTGATGCGGCCGTGTTCGAACTCGGCGGATTCGCGGACATCGACCAGCAAAAAATCTTCCTTGGCATCCATTTTTGCTTTGAGCTGGCTCGGCGAAATCTCGGTGATGCAGGACTTGGCAGCCTTGACGAAGTCCATCAGTCCAACCGCTTGCTCGGGTTTGTACAGGTTATACATGGGGTAAAACTCCTCGAATGGCAAAGTGCGTAAAACCTTAATCATAGCGCAAGGCTTGATCCCGGGCGGCGCGTTACAATCAGTCTCCTTTCCCTGATTCAAGGCGCTTGCGGCAACATGGTGTCCTCGCTTTTTTCGCTTGGCTGGCTGCCGGTATGGCGCCGCAATTTTCTCGTCTGGCGCAAACTCGCCCTGCCGTCTATCCTCGGCAATCTCGCTGATCCGCTGATTTACATGCTCGGCCTCGGTTACGGGCTGGGCGCAATGTTGCCGACGATAGAAGGCCAGCCTTACGTCGCCTTTCTCGCCGCCGGCACCGTTTGCGCCTCGACGATGAATGCCGCCACCTTTGAGGCGTTGTATTCCTCATTTTCCCGGATGCATGTGCAGAAGACCTGGGATGCCATCCTCAACACCCCGCTCGGTCTCAGCGATGTTGTCGCCGGCGAGTTGTTCTGGGCGGCGACCAAATCGCTATTTTCCGGCGCCGCCATATTGATTGTCATTACTGCCATGGGGCTGACGAACGGCCCGTTGGTGCTTTGGGCGCTACCGGCCATCGTCCTCACCGGGCTGGCCTTTGCCGCGCTCGGCCTGATCTGGAATGCGCTGGCACCGTCCTACGATTTCTTCATGTATTACTTCACGCTGTTCATCACGCCGATGACGCTGATTTCCGGCGTCTTTTTCCCGACCGATCAATTGCCCGGCTGGCTCGCCGCGATTGGTTCTATTCTGCCCCTGGCGCAAGGCGTCGCGCTGATCCGGCCGCTGCTGGCTGGCAACGTGCCGGCAGATCCCCTGCTCCATATTGCGGTTTTGCTGGTGACCGCCGGCATTGCCTTTGCCATTGCCCTGCGCCTGACGCAGCGCCGCCTGCTCAAGTAGAATTCGCTGATGGAAGCCCTGCTGATACTCACCAATTGCCCCGACGAAGAAAGCGCCAACGCGATTGCGCTGGCTGTCGTTGAGGCCGGACTCGCTGCGTGCGTCAATATTCTGCCGCGCGTCCAGTCGCTTTACCGCTGGCAAGGCGTCATTGAGTCGGCAACGGAAATCCCCCTGTTTATCAAGTCGACCGCAACAAACTATCCGGCGCTCGAAACCCTGATCCGCGCGCGCCATCCGCACGACACCCCTGAAATCATCGCCTTGCCAATCACGCAAGGCTTGCCGGCCTATTTGAACTGGCTGGCTACAGAAACGGTCAATCCATAATGAAAATCCTTATTTTCCTCTTCAGCTTTCTGATCTCGCTGGTGCATGCTCAGGAATTCCTCGACCCGGCGGTGGCCTTCAAGCCCACAGCGCGCGCGCTCGACGGACAAACCATCGAAGTCACTTATGAGATCGCCAAGGGTTATTACCTCTACCGCGACAAATTCCGGTTTGCCGCGCCGGGTGCGGCGGTGAGTCTCGGCGCTGCGCAAATCCCCAAGGGCAAGGAAAAGGATGACGAGACTTTCGGCAAGGTCGAGGTTTTCTACAAGAGTGTGGCGATTCGCGTGCCGGTTGAGCGCAATGCCTCCGGCACCCTGCAGATCAAGCTTGAGGCGAGTTCGCAAGGCTGTGCCGATGCAGGTGTTTGCTACCCGCCGCAGACTCAGGTGCTCAATGTTGAATTGCCCGATCCGGCAACAACGCCGGCGGTGGCAGGTTTGGTGGCAGCCGGGGAGGCTGTTGCGGTCGACGGCGATGAGAGCGGCAAAATTGCCGGCCTGCTGAAAGACGCCGGCTTCTGGGCGATCCTCGGCTTCTTTTTCCTCGCCGGTCTCGGCCTCTCGCTGACGCCCTGCGTCTTCCCGATGATTCCTATCCTCTCCGGCATTATTGCCGGTCAGGGCCACAAAATTTCGCGCGGGCGTGGCTTTGCGCTGTCCTTGATCTACGTTCTCGGCATGGCAGTAACCTACGCCGCCGCCGGTGTTGCCGCCGGGATGACCGGCACCCTGCTCTCTGTGGCGCTGCAAAACCCGTGGGTGCTAGGCGGCTTTGCGCTGGTCTTTGTCGTGTTGTCGTTCTCGATGTTCGGCTTCTACGAATTGCAGTTGCCGACCTCGCTGCAAAGCAAATTATCTGAAGAATCCGGCCATTTGCAGGGCGGGCGCGGCATCGGCGTCTTCGTCATGGGTGCGCTGTCGGCGCTGATCGTCGGCCCCTGCGTTGCCGCGCCGCTGGCCGGTGCGCTGCTCTACATCGGGCAGACCGGCAATGCTGTCCTTGGCGGCACGGCGCTCTTCGTCATGGCGCTCGGCATGGGCGTGCCGCTGCTGATCGTTGGCTTGTCGGCCGGAACGCTCTTGCCGCGTGCCGGGGCGTGGATGGAGGCGGTCAAGAAATTTTTTGGTGTGCTGCTGCTGGCAACCGCAGTCTGGCTGGTTTCACCGGTAATTCCGGCCTTTGCCCAAATGTTGGCGTGGGCCGCCTTGTTGATTATCCCGGCGATTTATCTCCACGCCCTCGACCCGCTACCGCCGCACGCCAAGGGCTGGCAGCGCTTCTGGAAAGGTATTGGAATTTTCATGCTGCTGACCGGCGCCGCCTTGCTGATTGGAGCCCTCGCCGGCGGTCGCGATCCATTGCAACCATTGAGCGGATTGCGCGGACAGGCGATGGCGGCGGAGAGCAAAAAATTGCCGTTTGAGCCGGTGGTTTCGCTGGCTGATCTTGAAAGCAAAGTGATGGCGGCCGGTCAGCCAGTCATGCTCGATTTTTACGCCGATTGGTGCGTTTCGTGCAAGGAAATGGAGCGCTTTACCTTTTCTGACCCGGCGGTTCAGGCGAAACTGGCTGGTTTCAAGCTGTTGAAAGCCGATGTGACAGATAATAATGCCGATCACAAGGCTTTATTGGCGCGTTTTGGCCTTTTTGGCCCGCCCGGAATCCTGTTTTTCGATAAATCCGGAAAGGAAATAAAGTCGATCCGCGTCGTTGGTTTTGTTGATGCGACCGCATTTCTAAAAACCCTGAATCAGGTGCCCTGAATTCGTTCGTGATTTTTTGTAAATAGTTGGGCTTGGGCTAAAATGGGCGGACTATGGAATCCCTGGAACTGATACGCGAATTTCTCAAGGATCGCCTCGGCGTTGCGCTGGAGCGGGTTGTCGCTGATGCGCAACTGGCAAGCCTGGGCGTCGATTCGCTGATGATGCTCGAATTAATGTTCGAGTTCGAAGATCGCTTCGGCATCTCGCTCTCCAAAGACCTGAAAAGCCCCAAAACCGTTGGCGAGATGGTGGCCTTGATGGATCAATTGCGCAGCGAACAAAACTGAGCCATGAGCCAGCGGCGGGTGGCAATTACCGGACTGGGGCTGATCAGCCCTTTTGGTGGTGATCTTCAGGATTTTTTCGCGCGTTTGCTGGCTGGTGAATCGGCTGTCCGTTTTTTGCGTACCGATGACATTCCCCGCCCACTGAGCATCCCCTTTGTCAGTTGTCCTGGTTTCGATGTCGATGCCACGCTGGGTCGTCCGCTTGCCAGCACGATGGATCGCTTCGCCCAGCTGGGAACAGCAGCGGCCTTCGAGGCCTGGGCTGATGCCGGACTCACGCGCGGTCAACCGGCAGAAGACCGCGAAAATTGGGGCGTCGCCTGGGGTACGGCGCTTGGCGGTACGCTGGCTTACGAGAAGGGCTACAAGGAGCTATGGCAGAAGGGTCGTGAGCGGGTCTCGCCGCTCTCCGTTATTCTCGGCATGAACAACGCGGCGAATGCGCATATTTCGATACAACTTGGCCTCGGCGGCGTCAGTATGAGCCACACGGTGGCCTGTGCATCGTCGGCGATCGCCATCGGCGAAGCCTTCCGCCGGGTGCGCAGTGGTGAGGCGCCGGTGATGTTGACCGGTGGCTCCGATGCACCGCAGGCCTACGGCGTGGCGCGTGCCTGGGAAGCCCTGAGGGTGATGGCAAGCGGTAATGAAACGACGTCGCCGCAAGCCTGCCGCCCGTTCAGTGCCGATCGAGCCGGCCTCGTCCTCGGCGAAGGTGGTGCGGCGCTGGTGCTTGAGGATTGGGATCGTGCGGTCGCCCGTGGCGCCAGGATTTACGCTGAAATAGTCGGTTACGGCACCAGTTGCGACCACAGCCATCTGGTGCGCCCGGAAGCCGCCGGCCAGATTCGCGCACTGAATGCAGCGCTGAGCGATGGTGGTTTGCCGGTCGAAGAAATTGACTATATAAACGCCCATGGGACGGCAACGGCTGAGGGTGATCCGGTCGAGGTCGCTGCCCTGATCGGCGTCTTTGGCGAACGTGCCAGTTGTTTGCCGGTCAGTGCGACCAAGTCGATGCACGGTCATCAATTGGGTGCTGCCGGGGCGATCGAGGCGATCATCACGGTGCTCGCCTTGCACCAGCAAGCGATTCCACCAACTGCTCATCTGCACGAGATCGAGCCGGCTTGCGTCGGTGTCGATCATGTCACCAGCGCACGACGCGACCAGCCCTTGCGGGCGGCACTATCCAATTCCTTTGCTTTCGGCGGCAGCAACGCGGTTCTCGCGTTCCGTGCGCTGGCTCATTAAATTCACGGAAAACCCCTCATGTCTGAAGCCATCACCCCGGAAGTTGTCGACGCGCTGTTGCCCGATGTCGCCGAATTGATCGTTTCCGCCTTGAATCTCGAGATGGCAGCAAGCGAGATCGAGCCGGATGCGCCGCTTTTCGGTGAAGGGCTGGGGCTCGACTCGATTGATGTACTGGAACTGGCGCTGGTGATTTCCAAGCGCTATGGCTTCCAGCTGCGCTCTGACAACGAGGACAACACCCGTATTTTCACCTCACTGCGCAACCTGACTGCCCATATCGCCACTCAGCGAACCAAATGACCGGCATAACCCCGACCGCCATCCTGCGCGGACTCGCTATCGGGGTGCTGATCCTCGCCTGGGCCGCCCTGGCTCATTACGGCAGCTCCGGTGACGGCAACTCCGATTTTGCTGCGGCACTGGCGGTGTCTCCCCTCGTCGCCATCGTCATTCTCCTCCTCTGGCGGGTAGTCAATCCGCTCTGGATGGTGCTCGGCGGCTTGAGCGTGCTGGCGCTGCTAGCCTATTTATGGCCTGAGCTGCGCCAGAACGTCGCGCTGCTCTACTTCATTCAACACCTCGGTACCAATCTGGCACTTGGCATCTTCTTTGGCCGCACTCTGCTGGCCGGGCGTCAGCCTCTGGTTACGCACTTCGCGCTTCTCGCGCACGCCGGCGAAATTTCGCCGGCCAAAGAACGCTATACGCGCAGTGTCACCATCGCCTGGACACTGTTTTTTCTCGGCATGGCCAGCGTTTCTGCATTTTTGTTCTTTTTTGCGCCGGCCGCTGCCTGGTCGGCCTTTGCAAATTTGCTCAGCCTGCTGCTGATTGTCCTGATGTTTATCGGCGAACATCTTGTTCGCCTGCGGGTGCTGGCGCCGGAGGATCAATCGAGCATCGCCGACACCATCCGTGGCTACCGGCTATCGACGCGCCGCCCCCCTGAACAGCCATGAGCCAGATCCCGCTAATCGGCCACGCCAGTCTCGACGATATTTTCGCCTACCGGGCGAGTGGCGCTTTGCGGGTGCGGGATTTTCTCGCCGATGTTGAGGCTTTGGTGGCAATTTTTCCGTCCGGCAGGCATCTGCTCAATGTTTGTCAGGATCGCTATCGCTTTACGGTAGGCTTGGCGGCCGGCTTGGTTAGCGGCAAGGTCAGCCTGCAGCCTTCATCACAAGCCGCCGAAACGCTGCGGCAGATCAAAACCGCCTGTCCGGACGTTGTCTGTTTGTGCGACAGTGATTTTGACCATCTCGACCTGCCGCGCCTCGATTTTCCGTCTCTTGCGGTCAACGCCGGAAAAGTGGCAAAAATCCCGCTCATTCCAGCTGACTTCGAGGCGGTTCAACTATTCACTTCCGGCTCGACCGGCAGTCCCGTCGCACACGGCAAATCCTGGGGGCGGCTGGTGCTCAACGGGCGCGCCGAAGCGCAGCGTCTCGGCTTATTGCAGCAACCGCACAATATTGTCGGCACCGTGCCGGCGCAGCACAGCTACGGGTTCGAGTCCACGGTGCTGCTTGCCCTGCACGGCAACTCCCCGTTCTGGGCCGGCAAGCCCTTCTATCCGCAGGACATCGTCGCCGCGCTCAATGCCATGCCGGCGCCGCGCCTGTTGGTGACGACGCCCTTCCACCTCGCCGCCCTGCTCGCCGCCGGCGTCGATTTGCCGGCGGTCGACCTGCTGCTCTCGGCCACTGCCCCGCTCCCGGCGCAACTGGCCGCCGACGCCGAGGCTCGCTTCAACGCGCCACTTTATGAAATCTACGGCTCGACCGAAAGCGGCCAGCTGGCGAGTCGGCGGACAACCGCCGATCTCGCCTGGGAGCTGCTGCCCGGTGTCGCGCTTGAGCAGCTTGATGGCCAAACGATAGCCTTTGGCGGGCACGTTGAAGGCCGCGTGCCTTTGTCCGATCTCATCGAAGTCCTCGCCGATGGCCGTTTTTTGCTGCATGGTCGGCATGCCGACCTGATCAACATTGTTGGGAAACG
>JAABQV010000006.1 GCA_011391255.1 Dechloromonas sp. | reverse complement strand
AGGGGCGTGGATTGAAACTGGCTGTTGCGGGTGCGGTCGGCTCCAATCCCGTGCATCGCCCCTCGTCGACGAGGGGCGTGGATTGAAACCTGAATTTCTAGCCGCTTGCCGCCGCGCTCCGAGCATCGCCCCTCGGCGACGAGGGGCGTGGATTGAAACTTTGTTCACACTGCCTCCCGCATCGATATCTCATGCATCGCCCCTCGGCGACGAGGGGCGTGGATTGAAACATCAGACGCGCGGCAATCTTCAGCGATGCCTTGCATCGCCCCTCGGCGACGAGGGGCGTGGATTGAAACTGCCTCGGTGATGCCATAGCCCAGCAGGGTGTCAGGCATCGCCCCTCGGCGACGAGGGGCGTGGATTGAAACATCGGCTCGGAGAGAAAGCGAACTTGCTGCGGTATGGCATCGCCCCTCGGCGACGAGGGGCGTGGATTGAAACTTACGTGCCAGGGTGATTAAGTGCGCAATACCCAAAACGCCCGGCCAAAGCGATCTTGTGCGCATTTGTTCAGACAGTTTCACTTAGAATGAATTCGCTAAGTAATACCGCAAAACTGTTTTTAAAGCCGTCATTCCCGCGAAGGCGGGAATCTATACGCAAACTGGATTCCCGCCTTCGCGGGAATGACAAACTCAAAGCTGTTTTAACGAAACACTTAACATCTATGACAGTATTGATGAAACTCAATCTCCATTCCCGCTTCCTGCTGCTCTTCGGCACGATCTTTGTTTTGGGAGGTGCTGCCGGGTACCAATTTTTCGTCTGGTACTCGGATGAGGTGCTGACTATCCTTGGCCAGCGCTTTGCCGAACGCAATGTTTTGTACGAGAAGAGCAAAATTCTCGGGATCGTTACCCGCGAGGTGACGCTGGCCCAGAAGATGGCCAGTTCGCCGGTGTTGCGTGACTGGGTGGCGGCCGAGGACGATCCGCTGAAGCGGCAGCGGGCGATTGCCGAGCTTGAGGATTACCGCAGCTTTTTCCGCAGTCGCAGCTATTTCTTTGCCTTGGCTGCATCCGGTAATTATTACTTTAACGATGACCGGGGCGGCCACGCGCTTGATCAGCCGCGTTACACCCTGGAACGCCTGCTGCAAAAGGACGGCTGGTTTTTCGTGACGCTGGAAAAGGTCATGGACACCCAGCTGAATGTCGATACGGATCGCCATCTCGGGTTGACCAAGGTGTGGATCAACACGGTGGTGCGTGATAAGCAAGGCAAGGCGGTGGCGGTCACCGGCAGTGGGGTTGATCTCTCTGACTTTATTCGCAGCGCGGTGAGCAGCGAGCTGGGCGGTGCGACCAATATTCTGATCGACCGCAATGGTGCGATACAGGCGCATCAGGATGTTTCGGTGATTGACTTCGCTTCAGTGCGCAAAGCAGCCGGCAAGGAATCGCAGAGCACACTCTTTGACCTGCTCGACCGGCCACATGAAGCTGATGCCTTGCGCCGGGCCATGGCCTCACTAATCGCTAGTGAGCACGAGGTGCAAACGCTGGAGTTGCAGGTTCAGGGGCGCCGGCAACTGACCGGATTGGTCTGGGTGCCGGAAATCCAGTGGTTTGTCCTGACCATGACGCAGCCGGATGCAGTCAACGCCTCCTCTGCATTGCCTGCCGCATCGCTTTTTCTCGTCGTCGCTCTCGGGCTGGTTCTGCTGGGCGCGGCCGTTATCCTTGAGCGCAGCGTGATACGGCGACTGGCGCGGCTCGACGGGGCAGCTAAAAAGCTGGCAGAGGGGAACTCAAGGCCTATGCTGAACGACAGCTCGCCTGACGAAATCGGCCATTTGACGCGCACCTTCAAGAGCATGTCCGAGCGCATCGCCAACTACACCGAAGATCTCGAGCGGCAGGTGGCGGAGCGTACGGCCACGCTGGAGCAAATGGCGCACACTGATTTCCTGACCGGCCTGCTGAATCGTCGCGGCATCCTGGTGCGCATGGAGGCCGAACGCAACCGGCTGGCGCGCAGCGGCGGGAAAATGGGGGTTCTGATTGTCGATATCGACCTCTTCAAGCGGGTCAATGACACCTGGGGGCATGCCGTTGGTGACCTTGCCCTGGTCGGCGTGGCGAGGGTTTTGAAAGACTCTGTCAGGGCCTACGACGGTGTTGCGCGTTGGGGTGGCGAGGAATTTCTGGTTGGCATGTTCGATCTTGGTAGCTTTGCCGAACTGGAGGCAGTTGCCGAAAACTTGCTGCAGGTCGTTCGTCAGGCCAGGCTGGATTGTCACGGTGTCGATGTCAGCCTGACCTACAGCATTGGTGGGGTGCTCGCTGATGCGACAGAAAGTTTGGACGAAATGATCAAACAGGCCGACGATGCCCTTTACCGAGCCAAGAACGAAGGGCGGGACCGTGCCGTGCTGACGCATTTTCTGCCCGCTTGAGTGGCTTTAATGCGCCTTGTCCACTGAAATGACCGGATGCGTCTCGCTGTCCGAGACCAGTACGGTCAAAAGGTTACCAACCAGATGGATGCGATCGGCTTCGCCGAGCTTGACGACGCCCTCGCGCTCGAGTTGTTCGATCGCCAGACGAACCATGCCGACGGCGCCTTCAACAATTTGTGTGCGAGCGGCGACGACGGCGGTCGCTTGCTGGCGGCGCAGCATGGCGCTGGCGATTTCCTGAGCGTAGGCAAGGTGGGCAATGCGCGCTTCGATGATTTCGAGGCCGGCCAGCGAAACGTGCTCCTGGATGGTGTCGGCGAGGGCGCGGGCGACGCTGTCTAAATCGGCGCGCAGGGAGTTGTTGCCATGTTCGTCACCGTCGTACCAGCGCGTGCTGGCGACGGCCCGGATCGCTGATTCACTCTGGATGACGATGTAGGTGGCGTAATCTTCGACATCAAAAGCCGCGCGGGCGGTGTCGGAAACTCGCCAGACGACGACAGCGCCGACGTCAATCGGGTTGCCGGCTCGGTCATTGACCTTGAGCGTAGGTGTGTTGAGGTTGTGCACTCGCAGCGAAAGACGCTGGCGCTGGTAGAAAGGGTTGACCCAGAAAAATCCGTCTTCACGCAGGCTGCCAGCGTAACGACCAAAAAAGGTGAAAACTGCCGAGATGTTGGGCGGAAGGATGATGAAGCCCTTGGCGAGAAAGATCAGAACAGGCAGGGCGAGGAAGCCGCCGATTGTCTCGGGCGTGCGGCCGTGCAACAGGCTGGGGGCAAAGATCTGCCACAGGGCCGCACCAAAAAATGCGACCCAGACGATTAGCGCCAGCCAGCCGGATAAGTAATTTGCCTGACGTTCTTCAATATTTGCACTCATGATGATCCCCTTGCTGATTGGCTTCAGCATAGCACTGGCTTAATGACAAGCCTATGTCGCCGAACGCGGATTTTTTGAGCATTTTGGCGGTTGACCGCAACAAGATGGCGCTGCGTCCAAACCTGCTAATATTCATTCCCCGCTGCGTTGCAACAAATCCAAAACAAAATGTCCATCCCCACAGATCGCATGAGCCCCGAGGAGCGCCGCGCCGGCGCCTCGCTCGCTTCCATTTTTGCCCTGCGCATGCTCGGCCTGTTTTTGATTCTGCCGGTCTTTTCGGTCTATGCCAAAACCCTGCCCGGCGGCGACAATCTGGCGCTGGTAGGCTTTGCTCTTGGCGCCTACGGGCTAACACAAGCAATTTTCCAGATACCCTTCGGCATTGCCTCAGATATTTTCGGACGCAAGCTGGTCATCGTCATTGGCCTGTTGATCTATGCGCTGGGCAGCTTTGTTGCCGCTGCGGCGCCTGATATGACGTGGATCATCATCGGTCGTGTGCTGCAGGGTGCCGGCGCAATTTCGGCGGCGGTCACTGCGCTCGCTGCTGATTTGACGCGAGAAGAGCATCGCACCAAAGTGATGGCGATGATCGGTTCGTCGATCGGTCTTGTTTTCGCACTTTCACTGGTCGGCGCCCCCATACTTTACGGCTGGATCGGCATGGGTGGGCTGTTCATCATGACCGGCGTTCTGGCCCTGATGGCGATTGTTTTGCTGCTCAAGGCAGTGCCGCCGGCACCGCCACCGCACGGCCATGAAAAGCTGCCGCTGCGCCGGGTGATTCTCGATCCCGACCTGTTCCGTCTCAACGTCGGGATTTTTGTCCTGCATATTGTCCAGATGGCGATGTTCGTCGTCTTGCCCCATGCCCTGGTTGATTTCGGCGGGCTCGAAGCAGCAGCGCACTGGAAGGTTTATCTGCCGGCGGTGTTGGTCTCGTTCGCGATCATGGTGCCGGCGATTATCGCTGCCGAGCGCAAAGACAAAATGCGACCAATTTTCCTGATGGCGATCGGCCTGTTATTGATAGTCCAGTCTGGCTTGTTGATGTTTCATGAAAACATATGGGCGCTAGCGCTCTGGCTGCTGCTCTTTTTCGTCGCTTTCAATGTGCTTGAAGCGACGCTGCCCTCGCTGGTTTCGCGCACTGCGCCGCCCGCCGCCAAGGGTGCTGCGCTCGGTGTTTACAACACGACGCAGGCGATGGGCCTCTTTATTGGAGGCACAGCGGGTGGGTATATTGCCCAGAATTTCGGCGATAATGCTGTTTTTGCCGCCTGCACCGGATTGATTCTGGTTTGGCTGGTCGTTGCAAACTCAATGAATTTCCCGCAGCGGCGCGTCACGCCGGTTGCGACACATACTGATTAGGGGAGAACGGGCTATGGCTTCAGTCAATAAATGGATTGGTATCGGCAACTTGGGTAGAGACCCGGAAATGCGCTACACGGCTACTGGCGATGCGATCTGTAATTTCAGCATTGCCTGTACCGATAGCTGGAAAGACAAGGCTACTGGCGAGAAAAAAGAGCAAACCGAATGGGTGCGCATTTCTTTCTTTGGCAAGCTGGCTGAAATTTGCGGTCAGTATTTGAAAAAAGGCTCGCAGGTTTATGTTGAAGGCAGCCTGCGCACGCGCAAATGGACGGACAAGGACGGCCAGGAAAAATACACCACCGAAATCAAGGGTGACGAAATGAAAATGCTCGGCTCCCGTCAGGGTATGGGCGCGCCGGCCTCATCATCGGGTGGCGGCGGTGGCTATGATAGTGAGCCAACCGACTACGCCCCGGCCCCGGCCAAAAACAAGCCGAAGCCTTCATTTGATGATCTTGGCGACGACATCCCGTTCTAACGGGCATGGATTTGAGCAAATGCTCTGCCGTTTCCCTCTCCCCCGACCTCTCTCCCGCTTGCGGGTGAGGGGAGGAAAATGAAGCCGCTACGCGACTTTCACGCTAAAGCACCGCAGCCATGACCAACGCCATTACTTTCAAAATTCTTGAAGACATCGCTCGTGACTTGTCGGGCGACAAGATTTCCTTCCCGACCTTTCTGGATATTACGTTTCAGGTGCGCTCCGCACTCAAGGACGAGAATCTGAACGTCGAGAAGCTCTCCAAGCTGGTTGGCGCGGAGCCTTTGATGAGCGCCAAGATTATTCGCATGGCCAATTCGGTCGCGCTCAACCCCTCGGGGCGTGAAGTTGCCGACGTCAAGAGCGCGATTGTGCGGGTCGGCATGGAGGCGGTGCGCACAGTGTCTTTTGCTGTCGCTATGGAGCAGTTGCTCAAATCCAAGCAGATGCAACCTTTCGAGGGCATCTCGCAGCGTTTGTGGGAGCACACCGCTCATGTGGCGGCCTTGTGCCGGGTGCTGGCCAGAAGGCTGGCCAAAATCAATGGTGATGAAGCGATGTTCGCCGGACTGGTGCACGACATTGGCGTGTTTTATCTGATGTCGCGCGCGGCCGGCTTCCCGGAAATGATCGCCGACAAGGCTGCGCTTTACGATTTACTGGTTGGCTGGCACGACAACATCGGTCACGCCCTGCTCTCGGCGCTTGGTCTGCCGGAATCGGTGCTGGTCGCCGTTCAGGAACACGAGACCGACCGCGAGATCAAGGACATCAAAACTTTGCCGGACGTGCTTTACGTGGCCAACAAAATTGCCAATCGCGCAGCGAGTTGGCGTGATCCTGAATTTGATGCCGGCGTCGACACTTCGATGCTGGAGACCATTTTTGATCCCGAGATGCTTGCCGAGATCATTGATGAGTCAGAAGAAGAAGTCCATTCGCTTAAGGCGGCGCTAGGCACCTAAGCAAAAGTGACGGCTTCGCAACAAAATTCGCCGGAGCTGACCGGCAAGCGACTGGCCGTCATGGCGCTCGCGGCGCTCGGTGTCGTTTATGGCGACATTGGCACCAGCCCGCTTTATGCGGTGAAAGAGGTATTTGCCGGTAATCATCCGATTCCGGTGACTGAAGCCAATATTTTCGGCAGCCTCTCGCTGTTTTTCTGGGCGCTGATCATCATTGTTTCGATCAAGTACGTGATGTTCATCATGCGCGCCGACAACCGTGGCGAGGGCGGCATCATGGCGCTGATTGCGCTGGCCTTGCGCGATGCGCAGAACAAGCCGCGCCAGACCAAACTGATCATGATTGTCGGCGTCCTGGGCGCTGCCATGTTCTACGGCGACGGTATGGTGACACCGGCAATTTCGGTGCTTTCGGCGGTCGAGGGACTGGAAATCGCGACGCCAGTGCTCAAGCCTTTCGTTATTCCAATCACGCTGCTCGTGCTGTTTGCGCTTTTCTATGTCCAGCGTCAGGGAACAGCAGTCGTCGGCAAGGCCTTTGGGCCGGTGATGTTGCTCTGGTTTAGTGTTCTGGCGGTGCTTGGTCTGCACAATGTGGTCGCCCACCCAGCTATTTTTCAGGCGCTCAACCCGCTTTACGGCATCGAGTTTTTGCTGGCCAATAAGGCCACTGCGCTGATGGCGATGGGCAATGTGGTGCTGGCGGTGACCGGTGCCGAGGCGCTCTATGCCGACATGGGGCATTTCGGCCGCAAGCCGATCTCGCGTGCCTGGTTTGCCTTTGTCTTGCCAGCGCTGGTGCTCAATTATTTTGGTCAGGGTGCGTTGATTCTGGCTGATCCGGAAGCCGCCCAAAATCCATTCTTCCTGTCGGCACCCGAATGGGCTTTGTATCCGCTGGTCGGCCTGGCGACCTTGGCGACAGTGATCGCATCGCAAGCGGTAATTTCCGGTGCCTTTTCGGTGACCCGGCAAGCCATGCAGCTCGGTTTTGTGCCGCGTATGGAGGTTCAGCACACTTCCGACAAGGAAGCCGGCCAAATTTATTTGCCGGCGGTGAACTGGGGGCTGGCGATTGCCGTGATGATCCTCGTTCTTGGCTTCAGGTCTTCGAATAATCTGGCCGCTGCCTATGGTATCGCGGTGACCGGGGACATGGTGATTACCTCGATTCTCGCTACCGTCGTTATTGCCCGCACCTGGAAATGGGGCTGGTGGCGGGCGATTGCGCTTTTCAGTTGCTTCCTGGTTGTCGAACTGATCTTCCTCGCCGCCAATATCCTGAAAATCCCCGATGGCGGCTGGTTCCCACTGGTCGCCGGGATGGGCACCTTTGTTTTGATGACGACCTGGAAGCGCGGCCGGCAGTTGCTCGCCGAGCGAGTCAAGGGCGAGCGCCTCGAACTGTCGATGTTTCTTGAATCGCTGTCGATGTCAATGCCGACGCGCGTCGGCGGGACGGCGGTGTTTCTTAATTCTGACCCGACGGGTGTGCCGCATGCCATGTTGCACAACCTGATGCATAACAAGGTCTTGCACGAGCGGGTGGTATTGGTTTCGGTGAAGTTCTTCGATGTCCCTTATGTGTCGGCAATTGATCGTGTCGAAGTGAGCCCGCTACGCGAAAATTTCTGGAGTGTGATTGTTTATTACGGTTTCAAGGATGATCCCGACATTCCCGCTGCGCTTGATCTTTGCGTCAATGGTGGACTGGAGTTCAATGCCCTCGAGACATCCTATTTTATTGGTCGGGAAACGTTGATTCCCAGACTCAATTCCGAGATGGCCTTCTGGCGCGAAAAGCTTTTTGTTGCGATGTTCCGCAACGCCGGTTCGGCCACCGCATTCTTCAAGATTCCCAGCAACCGCGTGGTTGAGCTGGGGTCCCAGGTTGTTTTATAAGCGGCGGATTGTTTCCAGCAGTGCGGTGGTCGATTTTTGATGGATAAAGGGAATGGAATGCACCGTTCCTCCCCAGTCCAGCACTTCGCTGTAGCCAACGATTTTTTCGACCGGCCAGTCGCCGCCTTTGACCAGAATCTCCGGCCGGCATTCGAGAATGCGCTGGAGTGGTGTGTCTTCATCAAACCAGGTGACCAGCGCAACGCAGCCGAGTGAGGCCATCACCGCCAGGCGATCCGCCAGGCCATTGACCGGACGATCATCGCCCTTGCCGAGTCGCTTGACCGAAGCATCGCTGTTGAGCGCGACGACCATGCTGGCGCCGAGCGCGGCGGCTTGCGCCAGATAGGTGACATGGCCGCGATGCAAAATATCGAAACAGCCATTGGTAAATACCAGCGGCCGGGCAATTTTGGCAACTGTTGCGGTCAACTGCCCGGGCGGGCATATTTTTGTTTCAAAGCTGGGGCCGGCGTAGGTCATTTGATTAAACTGAAAACGGTCAAAACGCCATTTTAGAGCCTAAACGGTGCGTTGTTCTTCCCGCCATCGAGTGATCGCAGAAATTGCTTCATCCAGTGAGCCAAGCAGATTTACACCGTCGATCTTGTTGAGTCGTGAGGCGCCGCCGCCGCCAACCCAGAGCCCGGTGGTGGCTGGCAGAACCATGCGCAGTTGTTGTAACAGGCCGGGTATTTGTCGATGCGGGAAGGCAATCGAAAATGAGAGGGCAACGATATCTGCCTGATGGGCGCCAGCTGCGCGGGCGATTTCCAGTAGTGGCATCTGGGTTCCGAGCGGGATGCAATCAGCACCTTCGAGGGTGAATAGCGCCTCGACCATCAGGAGACCAATCACATGCGGCTCGTCAGGTACGCTGGTTAGCAAGACGCGTGGTGAGCGCTGGTTGCCGGGCAAGGTTGCAATGGCCTGGCGTAGCAGACGTTTGGTCAGCTCGGTAAACAGATGTTCTTCGAAAACCTCGAAACTACCTTCCTCCCATGCTTCACCGACGCGGCGGGTGAGCGGCGCAACGGTGTCCTGGACAAAACGTTGCATTCCTTGGCGCGCCAGCCGTTGCTGCATTGCTTGCTGATAGCCTGCAGCGTCGTGCCCCTTGATCAGGTCAAGCAGACTATTGAGCTCAGCCGGCGAGCTGCCGTTCGTCTCTTGAGGTACCTGTGGACGGCGCGGAGCCATCGCCCCGAGCTCTTCGTCGCTGGTGTTCATGAGTTTGCCCGGCCGGTGGCCTTGATCCATGAGTCGCTTGATCAAGCGCAGGCGCTCAACCTGAGCACTTGGATAGGCGCGCTCGCCATTGGCGTCGCGTTGTGGGTCAGGAAATCCGTAACGTCTCTCCCACATGCGCAGGACGTCTTTTGAGAGGCCTGTGTCACGTTCGACAACGGCGATGCTGAAATGAATATTTTCCATATTTGTCCTAAACAAAAGTTAGACAAACCGTTGACAAGGGAGTCTTTGATTGCTATCTTACGATTAAGCAAACAATTTGTCTAGGACAAAAATGATTTCTGCACTAAAAAAGTATTTTGGGATCGCCGGCCTGCTTTCTGTCGGGGTCGTCTCTCCGACGCTTGCCGGCGAGTGCCCGGCGTTGCTGAACCACAGCTTTCCAAATCTTATAGATGGCAAGCCGCAATCGCTATGTCAGTATCAGGGCAAGGTCATTCTGGTGGTCAATACGGCCAGTTATTGCGGATTCACTTCGCAATACGATGGGCTGGAGAAACTTTATGCCCGCCAGAAGGACAAAGGTCTGGTGGTGATCGGCTTTCCTTCCAACGACTTTGGCTCGCAGGAGCCGGGTGGTAGCAAGGAGATTGCCGATTTTTGCCGGCTGACTTATGGCGTCGAGTTTCCGATGATGGCCAAGAGCGTCGTCAAGGGTGACAAGGCCAACCCTTTTTACATCAAGTTGCGCGAGATCACCGGTAGCAAGCCGCGCTGGAACTTTCACAAGTATCTGATTAATCGCGATGCCACCCAGGTTGCTGCTTTCGGCTCGATGACTTCGCCGGATGATCGTGACTTGCTGAAGAAGATCGACGAATATCTCAAATAACCCGCCCCTCTGCCCAAGGAGTAAGACCCATGAATGCACCTGAAAAATTCCATCTGCCCGATGTGCAAGCCTTCGCCGATCTGCGCAGCCTGGCGATCCAGCAGGTTGGCGTCAAAGGATTGCGCTACCCGATGCAAATCGAGATGGCTAGTGGTGAGGCCTTCGGTACTGTCGCCAATCTGAGCATGTCGGTGGGGCTGCCGCCAGAGGTCAAGGGTACGCACATGTCGCGCTTTGTCGAATTGCTTGAAGGGCGCAAGGGTTTGCTGACTCAGGACGGCTTGTTCCGCATGCTGGAAGAAATGTTGCTACGCCTGGATGCCAAAAGCGGGCGCATCGACATTGCTTTTCCGTACTTTATTCGCAAGGCAGCGCCGGTTTCAGGGGTTGAAAGCCTGCTCGATTATGACGTCAGTCTGGTCATCGAAAAAACCGTCGACCGCCATCCGGAGCTGACGCTGCGGGTGGTTGCCCCGGTAACCAGCCTGTGCCCATGTTCGAAGAAGATTTCCGAGTATGGCGCGCACAACCAGCGCTCCCACATCACTATCGAAGCCAAACTGAATTCGCTGATGGCAATTGAGGAACTCGTTCTAATGGCCGAAGAAGAGGCTTCGTGCGAGGTCTTTGGCCTGCTCAAGCGCCCAGATGAAAAATGGGTGACCGAGCGCGCTTACGACAACCCGAAATTCGTCGAAGACCTGGTGCGAGACATTGCCCTGCGGCTGATGAAAGAGCCGCGCATCGTCCAATGGAAGGTTGCCTCCGAGAATTTTGAGTCAATCCATAACCACTCCGCCTACGCCGAAATTTTTGGCACAAACGCCTAGGGAGGCACTATGCAACGCGGACAAAAAATCGCAGTGGTCGGCGCCGGGATTTCGGGTCTGGCTAGCGCCTGGCTACTGAGTCGTGATCATCAGGTGACCCTGTTTGAGGCGGGCTCTTACCTCGGCGGTCACACCAATACGGTCGACGTCGAAATCGAGGGAAAAACTCATCCGGTCGATACCGGCTTTCTGGTCTTCAATGAAAAAACCTATCCCAACCTGATCGCGATGTTCGATCTGCTGGGGGTGGAGAGCGTTGAAACCGAAATGTCGTTCGCCGTTAGCCTTGAAAATCCCGATATTGAATGGGCCGGCAGCAGCCTGGCGACTGTTTTTGGTCAGAAGCGCAATCTCGTCCGCCGTCAGTTCTGGGCGATGCTCGCCGATATCCTGCGCTTCAATCGCGAGAGCGTTGCCTGGCTGGCAGCTAACCCCGGCAATGAGCGCAGCCTACGTGAATTTTTGCAGCAAGGGCGTTACGCCAGCGCCTTCTCGGAGTGGTATTTACTGCCGATGGCAGCGGCTATTTGGTCGTGCCCGACCGGCCAGATGCTCGATACGCCGCTCGCCACCTTTGTTCAATTTTGCCAGAACCACGGTTTGCTGCAGATTTTTGACCGGCCGCTGTGGCGCACGGTCAAAGGCGGCGGACGTCAATACGTGTGGCGGATTGCCGAACAACTCGATGATATCCGTCTGCAATGCCCGGTCAGCGCCGTGCGTCGCGAGGAGAGGCAGTTGCGCGTGACGCACGCCGGTGGAAATGAGCTTTTTGATCAGGTAGTGATGGCTTGCCACAGCGACCAGTCCCTGGCGATTCTTGGTTATTCGGCTAGTGATGCGCAGCGCGAAATCCTTTCGGCGATCCGTTATCAGCCCAACCGCGCCTTGCTGCATACCGATGAAACCCTGCTGCCACGCGACAAGAAGCTGTGGTCGGCGTGGAATTACTTTGCCGGCAGCGGCGAGCCCGGCGAGCAGCCGGTGGCGGTTTCTTACCTGATCAATAAACTGCAGCCCCTGCCCTTCGAGACGCCGGTTGTGGTTACCCTGAATCCGGCACGCGAGCCAGATCCGGCTAAGGTGATTGCCGAATTTGAATACGCCCATCCGATCTTTGACGGCCCGGCCATCGCTGCCCAGCAGCGCCTGCCTGAAGTGCAGGGTGAGAACGGTATTTGGCTGGCCGGTGCCTGGGGCAGTTATGGCTTCCATGAGGATGGATTGAAATCGGCCTTGCGCGTCGTCAATGGCATGGGCATCAAGGCGCCGTGGCAGGAAAAAGCAGCGGCGCGGAAGATGCCGGAAATGGCCGAGGCCTGAAGATCATGGCTACACTGCCGCGCTTGATCATCGGCCAAGTCATGCACCGGCGCTTGCGCCCGGCGGTGAATGCCTTTGTCTATCCGGTTTTTTACGTGCAGGTGCCGGTCAATGATCTGGCATCAATAAATTGTGCCGTTTTCTCGGTTGACCGCAACAACCTGCTCAGCCTTCACCAAAAAGACCATGGCCCGCGCGATGGCAGCCCCTTGTTGCCGTGGATTCAGGCGCGCTTGCGTGAACATGGTTTGCCGGATGACGGTGAAATCACGCTGCAATGCTTTCCGCGCGTTCTCGGCTATGTCTTCAATCCGGTCAGTCTCTGGTTTTGCCGCAACGCTGATGGCGAGTTGATCGCGGTGCTGGCCGAGGTCAGCAACACCTTTGGCGGGCGTCATAGTTACCTGCTCTACAACCCGGATCGCAGCCCGCTAAGCGATGGGCAGTTACTTGAAGCGCGAAAGGATTTCCATGTCTCGCCGTTCTGCGAAGTGCAGGGCAGCTACCGTTTCCGCTTCTATCTCGAGCGCCCGGCACTGCTGGCGCGCATTGATTACGACGATGCCGGCGGCGAACTTCTGCTCACTGCGATTTCCGGCAAAGCCCGTGAATGGACTGCGCGCAGCCTGTTCGCTGCCTTCGCAAAAATGCCTTTCCTTACTGCCGGAGTGATGTTCCGCATCCACTGGCAAGCCCTCAAGCTCTACCTCAAGGGTGTGCCTTTCTTCGGCAAAACCCCTCCCCAACCCCTACAGGAACCGACAAAATGAACACCATGATTCTGCGTCAGGCCGACCGTCAGGCGGCTGCTCCGGCACGTGATACGCGGCTGGTTTTTCAGCTGCTCGAGCAAATCCGTTTTGGCCGTCTGGAAATTCGTCTGCCGGATGGCGGCATTCAGATTTTTGGCGAAGGGGAGCACGGTGTCAGCATGCACGTGCACGATGAAATCATCTTCAGCCAGATTCTCGCGCGTGGCGATATCGGTCTTGCTGAAGCCTACATTGACGGCGCCTGGGATAGCCCTGATCTGACCGGCGTGATGACCCTGCTGGCGAAAAACCGCGATGTCCTGCGCCGTGCCGTCTATGGTCGCTGGACTTCGCTGCTGATGGCGCGTGTCCGCCACCTGCTGAACAATAATAGCAAGACCGGCAGCCGCAAGAACATCATGGCGCATTACGATCTCGGCAATGATTTCTACAAGCTGTGGCTGGACCCAAGCATGAGCTACTCAAGCGCTCTCTACCGGGCAGTCGATGGTGGTGATCTGGAAACGGCGCAGCGCGCCAAGTATCGCCGTATCCTGCGCCGGCTCGGCGCCGAGCAAGGTCAGCATGTGCTGGAAATCGGCTGTGGCTGGGGCGGTTTCGCCGAAATGGCAGTTGCTGAAGGGCTTCAAACCACTGGCGTTACTTTGTCGCCAGCGCAGTTGGCCTATGCCCAGGAACGCGTGCCCGAAGCGAATTTGCTCTTGAAGGACTATCGCGACATCAAGGAGCAATTCGATCATATCGTTTCCATTGAAATGTTTGAGGCAGTCGGCGAGCGCTGGTGGCCGAGCTATTTCAAGACCCTGAAAAAGGCGCTCAAGCCGGGTGGCCGGGCGGTGGTTCAGAGCATCACGATTCGTGACGATATTTTCGGCGAATACCGCAAGGGCACCGATTTCATCCAGCAGCACGTTTTCCCCGGCGGCATGCTGCCTTCGCGCTCGGCCTTCCGGGCGGCTGCCGCCAAACAGGGCTTGATTGTGCGCAACGAATACGCTTTTGGTATCGACTATGCGCGCACGCTGGCTGAGTGGCGGGTCAGTTTTGAAGAAAAATGGCCGCAGATTGCCGCCCAGGGTTTTGACGAAACCTTCCGCCGCTTGTGGCGCATGTACCTGTGCTACTGCGAGGCAGGATTCCTCGCCGGATCGGTCGACGTTGTTCATTTCGAGCTTGATCATGCGGCGCCGTGATTTTGTCCTGGCGGCTGCCGGCCTGGCTTTGTTGCCGGCAGCCCAAGCCAACCCGCGCCTTGATGTGCTGACTGGCGGTCTCCAGCGTTGGGGCACTGGTGAGTTCCGGCGCTGGGGGTTTCTCGTCTATGAGGCAACCCTGTGGGCAAAAGGCGACGATCCGCTGAAGCCGCCACTGGCGCTTGGTCTGACTTACAAGCGCAACCTCGACGGGCTGAAAATTGCCGACGCCAGCGTCACCGAGATGCGCAATTTGAAGATCGCCGATGAAGGCACGCTCAAGATTTGGGGCGAGCGCATGGCGCAGATATTCCCGGATGTCAAAGACGGTGATCGCATCGTCGGTGTTCATCTGCCGGAAGGCGCCCGCTTCTTTTACAACGACCGCTTCATTGCTGCGGTTGATGATCCGGCCTTTGCCCGCGCCTTTTTCGCTATTTGGTTAGATCCGCGAACCAGTGCGCCGGCATTGCGGACGCTGCTACTTCAGCGGCCGGGCTGAGATGACCGGCGGGCGCATTCTCGCTTACGGCCTGCTCGGCCTGCCGCTGGCCTTTGCCGCCCTGCCGATCTATGTGCACGTCCCGCGCTTCTATGCCGAGGCAGCCGGCATGAACCTCGCCCTGCTCGGCGCGATCTTGCTCGGCGCCCGCTTGTTCGATGCCGGCATCGACCCCTGGCTGGGCTGGCTGGCCGACCGCGTCAAGCGACCGCAGATGGTGGCAGTGGCGCTGATTCCTTTCACCCTTGGTTTTGTCGCCCTGCTCAATCCGCCGGCACAGGACGCCGGGCTCTGGTTGCTCGGCTCGCTGGCGCTGACCTACATCGGCTTCTCGGCGGCATCGGTCGCCTATCAGGCCTGGGGCGCCGACATCGGCGAAAATTCCGGCACCAGAACGCGGTTGACCGCAGCACGCGAAGGTTTCGGCCTGATCGGCGTGATTCTTGCCGCCGTTTTGCCGGTGGTCATTGCCGTCACTATGGTTGAAGGCGTTGCACGGCTGGCCTGGATACTGCCGCCGGTATTGCTGGTGGCGGCGCTGATTACCTTTGGTCTTGTTAGTGCCGGCCAACACTTTGTCGCCTCGGCCGAGCCGTTGCTGCCCAGTTTGCGCCGCGTCATCGGCGATCAGGCCTTTCGACGCCTGCTGCTGGTTTTTGTCTTCAACGGCATCGCTGCCGCATTGCCGGCGACACTCTTTCTCTTCTTTGTCGCCGACGTCTTGCAGCTTGAATCGGCCAGTGGCCCGCTACTCGCGCTGTATTTCATCTCGGGCGCGGCGAGCCTGCCGCTGTGGGTCAAGCTGGCGGCGCGGTACGGGCGGGTCGTCGCCTGGGGGGTGGCGATGGCCTTGTCGATTGTTGCTTTTGGCGGTGCCAGCCTGTTGGGCAGCGGCGATCTGATTCCCTTTGCGCTGATTTGCCTCGCTTCCGGTATCGCCCTCGGCGCCGATCTGACTTTGCCGGCGGCGATTGCTGCCGATATCGGCGAGCGCCAGGGGCAGGCCGGTGCCTGTTTCGGCGTCTGGAACCTCGTCGCCAAACTGAATCTGGCGCTCGCTGCCGGACTTTCATTACCCTTGCTGGCGCTCCTTGGCTATCTGCCGGGTGGCGCTACGGGTTTGCCGGCACTGACTTTTGCTTATGCCCTTTTGCCGTTGCTGTTCAAGGCGCTGGCCGGGCTGTTGCTCTGGCGCTGGCGCCATTCTCTGGAGATCTGACCATGAAATTTTTACTCGCTGCCGCCGCCCTTTTTGTCGGCCTGACCGGTTGTGCCAGCAAAGGCGTTGAGCAATACCAGGCGGAAACGCCGGCGCTTGACCTGAAAACTTACCTCAACGGTACGCTCGACGCTTGGGGTATTTTCCAGGGGCGCTCCGGCGAAGTGCAAAAACGCTTCCATGTCGTCATCGACGCCAAATGGACCGGTGATGTCGGCGTTCTCGACGAAAGTTTCAAATGGGCTGACGGCACCACTTCGCGCCGCGTGTGGACGCTGACCAAGCAAGCCGATGGCCGCTTCATCGGCACGGCGGATGATGTCGTCGGCGAAGCCATCGGCGAAGTCTCCGGCAATGCCTTGCGCTGGCGTTATGTGCTGGCGCTGCCGGTCGATGGCAAAACCTATCATGTCGATTTTGACGACTGGATGTTCCTGATGGACGACAAGGTCATGCTCAACCGCTCTTATATGAGCAAATGGGGCTTCAATCTTGGCGAGATTACTCTGACTTTCGTCAAGCGATGAACCCGAAAATCACCGACTGGAAGGGCAAGCGGGTCTGGCTGGTCGGTGCTTCCAGCGGCATCGGTGCGGCGCTGGCGCATGAACTGGCCGGGCGCGGTGCGCGCTTGGCTTTGTCGGCACGCAGCGCAGAAAAGCTACAGGCGCTGAATATTCCCGACGCTTTGATTCTGCCCTGCGATGCGACTGCTACGGCGAGTCTTGCAGCCGCCCGTGACAGCTTGCTCGTTGCCTTGGGCGGCCTTGATCTGGTCATCTATCTGGCCGGTGATTACGTGCCGATGCGCGCCGACAATTTCGATCTGGCGCGTGCCGAGAAAATCATCGAGGTCAATTTTCTTGCCGCGATGCGCCTGACCGCCACCGTTTTACCTGATCTCCAGAGCGGTGGCGGCATTGCCTTTGTCGCCAGTGTTGCCGGCTATCGCGGCTTGCCCAAGGCGCTCGCCTACGGGCCAGGCAAGGCGGCACTAATTCACTTTGCCGAAGTGCTGCACCTTGATCTCCTGCCAAAAAATATTGGCGTCTGGCTGATCAATCCCGGCTTTGTCGCCACCCAATTGACGGCGCAGAATGATTTCGACATGCCGGCACTGATGACACCAGAGGCAGCGGCGATTGCTGCGGTCAACGGCTTTAAACAGGGTAAATTTGAAATCCATTTCCCCAAGCGGTTCACCTTGTTCATGAAGTTCATGGCAGCGCTACCCTACAGCTGGTATTTCCCGTTGATTCGTCGCAGCACTGGAGGCTGAAATGGCGCTTGATGATCTGATCCGCTTTTACCGGGAACTGACACCGGAGAGCGTTACCCGCTTCGCCGATTTTTACAGTAGTGACGCCTATTTCAAAGACCCGTTCAACGAAGTCCATGGGGTTCGGGCGATCGAGAAAATCTTTAGCCACATGTATCAGCAAGTAGCCGATCCAAAGTTTGAGGTTAGCGAAACCATCGTCGCCGAAAACGGGGTGATGTTGGTCTGGGTGCTCAATTTTCGAGTGCGCAGCTGGGGCAAAGGCGGGATGCAGGCCATGCGCGGTGTTTCGCATCTGCGCTTTGATCTCGAAGGCAAGGTTAACTACCACCGCGATTATTGGGATACGGCGGAGGAGTTGTACATGAAACTGCCCGTGCTGGGCAGCCTGATGCGTGGGCTGAGAAAGGCGCTGGCGGCCTGAGCGGGCGCAACGGCATAAAATACCATAGCCGGTTTTTCTGGCATGCAGAGATATATAATTTGTTGATGATGCCGCGCAAATACCTGATTGCCCTGATCCTTGCCGCTTTGTTCGGCGGGGCGCTGGTTTGGGTGGCCTCGGACAAGTTGCCGGGTGGTAGCACCAATCATGCAGCGCCGAGCACTTTGTCGCAGAGTATCTTGCCGTCGGGAGCGGCATTGCTGCCACTGCCACTGCCGGATAACCAGCCGGTTGAAAAAGTGCTTTTGGGGCAGCGCCTTTTTTCTGATCAGCGACTATCGCACAACGACACGATTGCCTGCATCTCCTGCCACGATCTTTCGCGTGCCGGCGATGACCAATTACCTGTTTCCGTTGGCATTGACGGAAAATTGGGCGCGATCAATACGCCTACCGTTTTTAACAGCGGGCTGAATTTTGTCCAGTTCTGGGATGGGCGAGCCGCCAGCCTGGAAGCGCAGGCAAAGGGGCCGGTGCACAATCCAATCGAGATGGGTTCGAACTGGTCAGAAGTGATCGAAAAGCTGAACAAGGACGAAAATTACCGGCGCGATTTCGCAAAAATTTACCCGGATGGGATCACTGGTGAAAATATCGTCAATGCCATTGCTGCTTTTGAACGCACCCTGGTGACGCCGAACAGTCGCTTTGACCGCTTTTTGCGCGGGGAG
Organism: Dechloromonas sp.; assembly: GCA_011391255.1. Lineage (GTDB taxonomy): Bacteria > Pseudomonadota > Gammaproteobacteria > Burkholderiales > Rhodocyclaceae > Azonexus. The sequence continues at coordinate 154,708 of JAABQV010000006.1, read as the reverse complement.
AAAACCGCGCTCAATGATCTTGAGCAAGCCGGTTACCAGCATTTTCTTGATTACGGTTGTGCCAGTTGCCATCAGGGTGCCGGGATTGGCGGCAACATGTTCCAGCGCTTTGGCGTGATGGACGATTACTTTGCCGGACGTGAGCCAAAAAATGTCGATCTCGGTCGCTTCAATGTTACTGGCCGGGAGGAGGATCGCCACGTTTTCAAGGTGCCCAGTCTGCGTAATGTCGCGCTTACTGAGCCATATTTTCACGATGCTTCAGCACGTACTCTGGAAGAGGCCGTTGTCTTAATGGGCCGCTATCAGCTGGGACGGAAGCTCACCATGGCTGAGGTTGATTCCATCACTGCCTTTCTGCGCACCCTGACCGGCGAGTGGCAGGGGCGAACGCTACAGTGAGTTTCCGCGCATCATTCATCGGCAACCAGGGAAGACTGGCCAGCGTCGGTATCATGCTGCTTCTCGTGATTGCTCTGAGCTGGGTGTATTTCAAGGCGGAAAGTGTTTCGGCGGAACGTCATTTTGCTTACACCCAGGAGTTGCGCGACCTGCGTGAGCTTGATGCGCGGGTTGATGGGCAGTTGATGGCCAATCGCCTCGAGCAGGTTCGAAACTACGATGCACTGACCGCCTACATGCAAGGCGCCGCACAGGCGGTCAAGTTTGCGTTCGATGTGCCGGATTTTCTTGCAGACAGGGATCGCGAATTGGTTAGCGATATTGCGCGCACCCTGGACTACATGTTGGCACGCAAGGCTGATCTGGTTGATCAGTTCAAGCGCGATAACTCGGTATTGCGCAACTCGTTGGCTATTTTTCCGGTAATCACCCGCGAGTTCCTCGAAAATTCCGGACATTATTCAAAGAATAACGAGACGCTCGACCACGTTGATAAATTTACCCGCGAAGTGCTCGCTTTTTCGCACACCCCCAGTCGGGATGGACTGGCCCGAATAAAAGCAGCGCAAGCTGAAATTGATGAGTTGAGTTTGTCAGGGGATCTTCAGGCGACTATCACTAATATTGTTCGTCACGGCGAAACCATAAGTTCGCGGCGGCTGGCGCTCGATACGCTGATGCAGGAAATCGCCGGCCTCCGTAGTGACGAGTTTCTGCAAAGTCTCAATCGCACTTACGAAGAGGGCCATGCCAGTGCCCATGCCATGGCTAGTCGTTACCGCAGCGCGCTTTATGTGCTCGCCTTGTTGCTCACGTCCTTTCTTGCCTGGCTTTTTATCCGGCTCGACACTACCCGCCGTTCTCTGGCGCAGGCGCACGGCGAACTAAGCGAACGTTACGCTGCGCAGTTGGCAGTTGAAAAGCAATTGACCCTGCATGCCACGGCATTTCGCAGCGCACATGACGGAATTACCCTGACCGATGCCTCCGGGAACATCCTTGACGTTAATCCGGCATTTTCCCGGATTACCGGATGGGAGCGCAGCGAAGTGATTGGTCGTAATCCGCGAGTGCTCAAGTCGGGTCGGCATGATCTGGCGTTCTATCAGGCAATGTGGAAAAGCATTAGCGAATCCGACAACTGGCGCGGTGAGATCTGGAACCGTAACAAATACGGCGAGGTTTATCCGGAACTGCTTTCAATTTCGGCGGTGCGCGATCAGTTCGGCAAACTAAGTAATTATGTCGCGGTTTTTTCTGATATCGGGCGGATCAAGGCTCAGGAAAAGCAATTGACCAAGATGGCGTATTACGACGCGCTGACCGAATTGCCCAACCGCACCCTGCTTGCCGACCGCCTGGTTCAGGGGATTGCCCAGACTCGCCGTTCGCAGACGCTAATGACCGTTTGCTACCTTGATCTTGACGGCTTCAAACCAATCAACGACACCTGGGGTCATGAGGCCGGGGATAGCGTTCTTGTCGAAATGGCTAACCGCATGCGCTCAATGTTGCGCGGCGGCGATACGGTGGCGCGTCTGGGCGGTGACGAATTCGTCATGCTATTGCTTGGTTTTGCGCACATTGGAGAGTGCGAGAGTGCGGTCAAACGCCTGCTCAAGCAAGTTTCCTTGCCGCTGAACATGTTGCCTGAAGTCGTCAGTATTTCGGCCAGTGTCGGCGTCGCTATCTTTCCGCACGACGATCAGGATCCGGATACCTTGTTGCGCCACGCCGATCAGGCGATGTATCGGGCCAAGCAGGAGGGCAAGAACTGCTTCCAGATATTCGATGCCGAACAGGATCGTTTCACGCGCAGCCGCCACGATCACGTCGCCCGGATTCATCAGGCGCTTGATGATGGCGAGTTCGTTCTGTATTACCAGCCCAAGGTTGATATGCGCATCGGCAAGGTGATTGGTGCCGAAGCGTTGATCCGTTGGCAGCATCCCGAGCGCGGGCTGTTGCCGCCGATCGAGTTTCTGCCGTTTGTCGAAGATGGCGACTTGATTAAGTGGATCGGTGACTGGGTAATCGAGACCGCGCTGACGCAAATGGAAGCCTGGCGGGAGGCGGGGCTTGAGGTGCCAGTCAGTGTCAATCTGGCCGGCCGGCAGCTGCAGTCGCCCGATTTTGTTGAGAAGCTCAAAGGATCATTGCAGAGACATCCGACAGTTTCGACACTGCTCGAGCTGGAAATTCTCGAAACGGCAGCGCTGGAGGATGTTGTAAAGACCTCGCGGGTGATCGACGACTGTCGCGAGCTTGGGGTCAATTTCTCACTGGATGATTTTGGTACCGGCTATTCCTCGCTGACCTATTTGAAGCGACTGCCGGCGAAAACGATCAAGATCGACCAGAGTTTTGTGCGCGAGATTCTTAGCGATTTCAACAATCTGGTGATCGTTCAGGGGGTCATCGGTTTGGCCAATGCATTCCAGCGCGAGGTGATTGCTGAAGGGGTTGAAACTGCTGAGCATGGCAGGTTGTTGATGCAATTGAATTGCGACCACGCGCAAGGCTATGGCATCGCCAAACCAATGGAAGCAGACGCACTACCCGGCTGGGTTAAAAACTGGCGCCCCGATCCGCTGTGGGAATCAATTCGCCACCTGCATTGGGGAAGCATTGATTATCCGTTGCTGATTGCAGAAATTCAGATGCGAAATTGGGTTGCGCAAATTGTTTATGCCGCCAACGAGGGGCAACCGATACAGAACAAAAACCCTGACGATGTGACGGCGTGCGATTTCGGGCGCTGGTATTACGGCCAAACACAGATCCGTTATATGCCATACCCGGTTTTTGCAGACATCGAGCCGACCCACCGGCGACTACACGAAATCGCCGGCCGTATTGATAACGCTTGGCGCGAAGGGCGGCTCAATGACTGCCGTGCCTTGATTCCCGAGCTACTTGCGGCGCGTGACTCAACGATGGAATTGCTGCGCGAATTGCAAATGCAGGTTGCAGTGATTCGCGCTTGAGTTGTTGATCAGGCGCCAGAAGTGTACGTTCGCTACAATTAGTCCCCGGTGCCGAACCTGGCCGGGAGATAACGGAAAGACAACCCCATGCAGCGTCTCAATATCAGCCATGTCACCGAGTACCGGTTTGCGGCGCCGGTGTCCCTGCAGCCGCATCGGCTACTGTTGCACCCGAGGGAGAGTCACCAGATCAGGATCGAGTCCTCCGTCATCGATATTTTTCCTGCGCATGTCGTGCAATGGAAACGCGATGTGCTCGACAACTCGGTCGCTGTCGTGCGTTTCAGTGAAATGACTGAGCGCCTGCTGATTACCAGCAATGTGGTGATTCAGCATTACGACGACAATCCGTTTGATTTTCTGATCGACGATTATGCGGTCAACCACCCATTTGCCTATGAAAATGAGGAGCAGGCTGAACTGGCGCCTTTCCGGCAAGCGGTTTATCCCGCCGATCAATTGCCAGTGCAGGACTGGCTCGCTAGCCTGGGAATCATCAGGCCGATCCAGACTTTTACCTTGCTCGATCAGATGAATCGCGCGATCACCAGCCAGTTTTGCTATCAAATGCGCGAAGAGCCCGGCGTCCAGACCCCGGCCTTCACGCTCGCCAGCAAAAGCGGTTCATGCCGCGATTTTGCCGCACTGTTCATCGAAGCCTGCCGCCACCTCGGTCTCGCCAGTCGTTTTGTTAGCGGCTACCTCAACACCACGCTCAATGATGGCAGCAGCGGATCAACCCATGCCTGGGCGGAGGTTTACCTGCCCGGCGCCGGCTGGAAAGGATTCGACCCGACCAGCGGCGAAGTCACCGGCAACCGGCATATCGCAACAGCCGTCGCCCGCCACCCGGAAGCCGTACCGCCGGTTGCCGGAAGTTATCTGGGGCCCCCCAATCTGAGCCCGATATTGAACGTGGCGGTGAGGGTTAGTGCTTATGTTGGGTGAATTGGGTAAATCCGATTAAGCATAGGGGTAAGCGAGACTGGCTTTCGGTGCGCCATGCAAATGCGTACTCCCGGCCAACAAGAGACAGTCACTGTTTTCAGGTCAATGTCGGCAATGCAGCGTAGTGGACGTTCGTCTGACCGCGAAGTACCTATAGAAATTAACTGAGGGAGCCACGCCAAGTGTGGCAGTTCCTATTGCTTCCGGCTTTAGTCGAACGGACTATTGAAGGAAATTGTGCACTTTACTAGTATGACTCAATATCTAGGAGGTAAACAATGAAAGCCATACAGACTATTAAGTTTCTGCTGCTCGCTGCAGCAACCATCTACACGCTGGCTATGCAAAGCGCATCTGCGTCGACCTACGGGTTCACGAACATCACGAACAACGGGAACAGCAACCTATCTGGCCAATTGTCAGTGGAAGTCTTGGCAGTCGGGAATCAAGCGTCTTTCACATTTCGCAACAATGTAGGGATCAGCTCTTCGATAGCCGATATCTACTTTGACGACATCAATTCACCCGGATCGGCTTTATTTACCGATATCGTGTTTTCTTCGGCATCTTCTGGCGTTTTGTTTGACAACTCTGCTAGACCGCATAATTTGCCTTCCGGAAACGGAATTGGCTTCAATGCAGATTACTCTGGAGACTCGAATGCTCCTGTCGTGTCTAATGGTGTCAATAGTAGTAATGAGTGGGTTACGTTCCTTGGGAGTTTTGCCTCCGGGAATAATTTCAACGGCCTGATTGCAGCGCTCAACAATAACACCTTCAGAATTGGACTCCATGTGCAAGCCATTGGCCAGAGAGGGAATTCAGATTCTTATGTGAGTGCGGTGCCGTTGCCTGCCGCGGTCTGGTTGTTTGGTTCTGCTTTGTTTGGCTTCACGATGGTCTCGAAAAGACGAAAGGCCGCCTGATCTGTACTACAGCATCACAACAGAACGGGAGCTGCGGCTCCCGTTTTTCATTCTTGATTGAATGGCTCCTTGCAGTCTGAGGCTACCATTGCTGAAAAATTATCGGCTGCCCGCTTAGGGCACCGAGTACTCATTCGAGATTTCAAGTAGCGCCCATTAAAAAGGCGGAAATCTGTTCAGATTCCGCCTTCTAATTCTGCCGGGCTTGCTTTCCCTGGCTCAGGTGCCGCGCAGCTTGTGTGCCGCCGCCGCTTCTTCCCGCACCCGCTTCGCCTCATCCAGCAAATAGCGCTGGTAATCCTCCAGATCACCCTCGAACGGCTCGATGCCGCCTTTGGAGACCAGCCAGAATTCGTCGCACACGGCACGCAGCAAGGCGCGGTCGTGGCTGACCAGCATCACTGTGCCTTCAAATTCGTTGAGCGCCATGCCGAGCGCTTCACGCGTCGATAGATCAAGGTGATTGGTCGGCTCGTCAAGGAGCAGCAGGTTGGGGCGTTGCCAGACGATCATGCACAACACCAGTCGAGCTTTTTCCCCACCGCTCATGGTGCCGACAGCCTGCTTGACCATTTCGCCACCGAAATTGAAGGTGCCGAGGAAGTTGCGTAGCTCCTGCTCGCGGCCTGGGACATTGCTGCGCCCGGCGGCGATGGCTTCCTTGGCGAGGCGGACCATGTGTTCGAGCGGGTTGTCCTGCGGGCGCAGCACGTCGAGTTCCTGCTGCGCGAAGTAGCCGATGCTGAGGCCCTTGCCTTCGGTGACTTCGCCGGCAACGATGCCGAGATCGCGGGCGATGGTTTTGACCAGGGTTGATTTGCCCTGACCGTTGGCACCAAGAATACCAATCCGTTGCCCAGCCATCACCGAGCGGTTGATGCCGCTGACGATGACGGTGGGCGGCGTGCCAGCCGGCGCGTCTTCCGGTGGCGGGTAGCCGACACTGGCGTTGACCAGCGAGAGCATCGGGTTGGGCAGGTTGACCGGCTCCTTGAATTCGAAGGTGAATTCGGCATCGGCTAGCACCGGCGCGATCTTTTCCATGCGATCGAGTGCCTTGACCCGGCTCTGCGCCTGCTTGGCCTTGCTCGCCTTGGCCTTGAAGCGGGCGATGAAGGATTGCAGATGGGCGATTTTCTCGGCTTGTTTGGCTACCGTCGCCTGTTGCAGCAGCATCTGTTCGGCGCGAATGTCCTCGAACTTGCTGTAATTGCCGCCGTAGCGAACCAGCCTGGCGTTGTCGATGTGCACCGTCACTTGCGTGATGGCATCAAGGAATTCGCGGTCGTGGCTGATCATGACCAGCGTGCCCTGATAGCGCTTGAGCCAGGCTTCGAGCCAGACCAGAGCATCGAGGTCCAGGTGATTGGTCGGTTCGTCGAGCAGCAGGATGTCGGACGGGCACATCAGGGCGCGCGCCAGTTGCAGGCGCATCCGCCAGCCGCCGGAGAAGCTGTCCACCGGGTTTTCCAGCTGGGCGACACTGAAACCGAGGCCGAGAATCAGCGCCTGGGCGCGCGACGCGGCATCGTAATCGCCGGCATCGTGCAGCGCCATGTAGGCTTCGGCCATGCGCATGCCGTCGTCGCTGGCTTCGGCATCGACCACTTCGTTGCGCGCGGCAAGCAGGGTCACGTCGCCGTCGATGACGAAGTCGGTCGCCGATTGGTCGGTTTCCGGCATGTCCTGCGCGACCTGGCCCATGCGCCAGGCGCTGGGCATCGAGAAGTCGCCGCCATCCTCATGCAGCGTGCCGTTGATCAGCCCGAAGAGGGTCGATTTGCCAGCGCCGTTGCGGCCAACCAGGCCAACCTTTTCGCCGGGATTGATGGTGACCGAGGTCTTGTCGAGCAAGGTCTTGGTGCCACGGCGCAGGGTGACGTTTCTGAGGATGATCATTCGTGATTCTTTTCTTGAGGATTGATGTCGCCATCGACGTAGAACCAGCAGCCGTCTTCGCAGACGAAGCGGCTGATCTCGTAGAGGCGGTAGCCGCGTCCGGCAATTCGGTAGCGGGCGATGAATTCGACGGTGGCGTGCGTGCTGTCAATCAGCTGATGGCTTTTGATATTGAGGCCCAGCCATTTGGTGCCACCCTCTGCCGCCAGATTGAGTTCGGCCGGGCGCGTTGAGGCGTGCCAGGTGGCGAGCAAATAGGGTTCAAGGCCGAGGGCGTAGGCGCAGTAGCGCGAGCGCATCAGGGCTTCGGCGGTCAACGCATTTTCGGAGCCTAAATGCAGTCGACCGCAACAGGCTGAGTAAGCGCGATTCGAGCCGCAAGGGCAGTGTTCAGCCGGCTTCATTGGCCCTCGACGACTTCGCCGCCGAGTGCTGCAACGAGTTGCGGCAGGAAGCGGGCGAGCTCGCCGGACATCAGCGCAAAGTCGGCATCAAACTGCTCGTCGGCATGTTCGGCGGTTTTCTCGGCTTGTTCTTTCAGCAGGTCAAGGAAGGCGAGGCGCTTGATTTCCAGCTTTTCGCTGAGGATGAAGGAGATGCGGTCGTCCCAGGTCAATGCCAGCTTGGTTGGCAGCTTGCCGGCGGCGAGGTGGGTCTTTATCTGCGCTTCGATATCGTCGCCGTCGAGGGCGTGACGCACGTAACGCACTGCTGATTTTTCATCGTCGATGGCTTTCAGCTCACAATCGCGGTCGATGGTGAACCCGGCCGGCGCATCGCCGCCAGCCAGCCAGTCAGCCATCGCCGAGACCGGCGAGAGCTGGGTATGGAGCATGGTCAGCGGGAAATCGTCGAGGCAATGGCGCAGGTGTTCGATGACTTCTTCGGCCTTGCCGGGGCTTGATGCATCGACACAGAACCAGCCGTTTTGCGGGTCGATCCAGACGAAGGTATTGCGGCGGCGGGTAAAGGCGCGCGGCATCAGTTCTTCGGTGATGCGTTCGCGCATTTCCTTCAATTGCTTGCGGCCGGGTGCGTAACCCTGCTGTTCGGTGACTAACACCGCGCGTTCCTTGACCTCTTCATTGACCACCGAGGAGGGCAGCAGGCGCTGTTCGACAGCCAGCGCGATCAGCCATTGGCCACCGAGCGAGAAAACCAGTGCGCCGTCCTGGCGCGGGGAAGTCCAGCCACGTGACATCGGCTGGTTGCTCGGGCATTTGACGAAGGGGCCGCGTTCGAGGAGTTCTTCAAATTTCGCCAGTTCGATAGACCATGGCGTTGGCAGACGGTAAAGCTGGAGATTCTTGAACCACATATTGAAACAATCCGGATCTGAAAGCGCCATGTTTGGATGGCATAAAAAGAAATACCCCGACCCATCTCACGAGGACATGGGTCGAGGTTCGTCAAGCTGGCCGGAAGAACGATGTCGTCCTGCTACATTTACTTCTTGGCGCCGCCGGTCAGACCGACCATGTATTCGACGGCTGACTTCATCTCGGCGTCGCTCAGGTTGGCCAGGCCGCCGCGTGCCGGCATGCCGTTATGGCCGCCGATGGCGGATTTGACCAGCGGATCGACGCCGTTTCTGAGGCGCGGCTTCCAGGCCTCCATGTCGCCAAATTTTGGCGCACCCTGCTTACCATCCGCGTGGCACTCCTGGCAGCGCTCTTTGACGACCTGTTCGCCGCTGCGTGTCTTGGGTGAGCTGTAAGCTTTGTTGGTATCGGCAGCTTTACCGCCGCTCACCATGTAACCGACAGCGCGGCTCATTTCAAGGTCGGTCAATGCGGCCTGACCTCCATGCGCCGGCATGTTGCGCACGCCTTCGATGGCGTTCTTGGTCAGTTTGTCGAGGCCTTTTGAAGCGCGTTGCGACCAGGCAGACTGATCGCCGAGCTTGGGCGCGCCATCCTTGCCGCTGATATGGCAGGCGGCACAAACCGTATCGACGACTTCCTTGCCGCTGCGATCAGCCGCGCTGGCGGGGATTGAAAACAGCCCAAGTAAAATCGAAGCAATCGGGATCAGATGCGAGCCAACACTGTTTTTGGAATATTTCATTATTAAATAGCCTCCACTATTTTTTACGGAAATTAACATCAATCATACGCCCGGCAGAATCGTTTGCGGCAATCAGCGACGGGTAAAAACAAGATCCCAAACGCCGTGACCGAGACGCAAACCACGATTCTCGAATTTGGTCAGCGGGCGGTAATCGGGGCGCGGCGCGAAGCCTTCGGCGGTATTGGTTAATGTCGCCTCGCCGGAGAGCACTTCCAGCATTTGCTGGGCGTAGTCTTCCCAGTCAGTCGCGCAATGGAAATAACCGCCAGGCTTCAAGCGTGAAGCAAGTAGTTTGACAAACGGCGGCTGGATTAGCCGGCGTTTGTTGTGGCGTGCCTTGTGCCAGGGGTCGGGGAAAAAGACATGAACACCATCAAGCGAAGCTTCCGGCAGCATGTCGCGCACCACCTCAACCGCATCATGCGCGCAAATCCGCAGGTTACTTAGCTCGCGCTCGGCGATCTGTTTGCACAGGGCGCCAATGCCGGGAACGTGCACCTCGACACCCAGATAGTCATTGTCGCGGCGGGCGTCGGCGATGTTGGCTGTGGTTTCGCCCATGCCGGTGCCGATTTCAAGAATTTTCGGGGCATTCCGGCCGTAGACCGCAAGCAGGTCAATTTGCTGCGCGTTATAGGGGATGCCGATTTTCGGCATCATTTCGGCATAGTACTTTTCCTGGGCCGTCGACATGCGACCGGCACGCCGCACGTAGCTTTTGATGTGGCCGTGATCCACTACTCCCTCGCCCCCCTCGGGGGAGAGGGCCGGGGAGAGGGGGCTGCCGGGAAGACTCACGAGCCAATCAATCCGGAAGTCGGTGACGAGGGATCAGCCGAGTAGAGTTTGCGCGGCATGCGGCCGGCGAGATACGCTTCGCGGCCGGCTTCGACGCCTTTTTTCATGGCGCTGGCCATCAAAACCGGGTTTTTGGCGTGGGCGATGGCGGTATTCATCAGCACGCCGTCGCAGCCGAGTTCCATTGCAATCGCCGCGTCCGAGGCGGTGCCGACGCCGGCATCAACAATCACCGGCACCTTGGCATTATCGATGATCAGGCGCAGGTTCCACGGATTCAAAATGCCCATCCCGGAACCGATCAGTGAAGCCAGCGGCATCACCGCGACACAGCCGATTTCTTCGAGCATTTTGGCCTGGATCGGGTCATCCGAGCAGTAGACCATGACGTGAAAGCCATCCTTGACCAGCGTTTCGGCGGCTTTCAGGGTTTCCGGCATGTTCGGGAAGAGCGAGGTCGGGTCGCCCAATACTTCCAGCTTGCACAGCGGATGGCCGTCGAGCAGTTCGCGCGCGAGGCGCAGGGTGCGTACCGCATCGTCGGCGTTGTAACAGCCGGCGGTGTTGGGCAGGATGGTGAATTGCGAGGGCGGCAGGGCTTCCAGCAGATTGGGCTGGCTGGCATCCTGGCCGATGTTCATGCGGCGGATCGCCACCGTGACGATGGCCGAGCCGGAGGCATCAATCGCCGCACGGGTTTCGGCGAAATCCTTGTACTTGCCGGTGCCGACCAGTAAGCGTGAAGGATAGGTGGTGCCGGCAATAGTTAGTTGATTCATGGGCTTTCTCTTTGCTTAGCCGCCGCCGACGGCGACAACGATTTCAAGTTTGTCGCCGGAAGCCAGCGCAGTGCTGGCATGTTGGCTCTTGGGGACGATTTCGCCATTGCGCTCAATGGCGATGCGCTTGCCGGCGTAACCGAGTGTTTCGATCAGCGCAAGGACGGTAAGATTTTGGGGGAACTGGCGGGCTTCGCCATTGATGGTGAGATTCAGCATGTGCTCATTTTAGCGCGGGAGTTCAAATTCAAAGTGCACCTCTGATTAAGCGTTACTTAAGATTGGCTTTCTAAACTGACGGCTAAACCTCAAAGAAAGCCGCTCATGTTGCATCGACCATCAATTTTTGCCACTTTTCTGCTGTTGACCGCAAGCGCCCATTTGTCGGCGGCAGATGGGCAGATCACGCTGCAGCCAGCACAAATAAAGGCACTGGGGATCGAAACCATCGTCGTTGGCGAGGCTTCCACCGCCCGTGCCGGTAGCTATCCAGCCCAGGTCCGCGTGCCGAATGAGCAGATGCGCATCGTCGCCGCGCCAGTCTCCGGGATGGTGGAAATGCTGGCGGTGGCGACCGGGGCAAGCGTCAAGCGCGGGCAGGTGCTGGCTCACCTGGCCAGCCCGCAGGCGCTGGAATTGCAGCGCGATGCCTTGCAATCGGGCAGCCAGTCAGCCTTGATGCAGCAGAATCTGAAGCGCGACGAGCAGCTTTTTGCCGAAGGCCTGATTGCCGAATCCCGCCTCCAGGCAACCCGCTCAGCCGCGCAACAAGCCGCTGCTCAGTCTGGCGAACGCAAGCAGGGGTTGGCGCTGGCCGGGGTGGCGCCGGGTAAATTGGGCGGCTCGCTGGCCTTGACCGCAGCAATTGATGGCGTCGTGCTTGAGCAAGGCGTGCAACTCGGCCAGCGCGTCGAAGCCGCGACGTTGATTTACCGGATCGCCAAACTCACCCCGCTGTGGCTGGAAATCCAAGTGCCGGCAGAGCTGGCGGCGACCTTGCGCGAAGGCGCGACGATCAAGATTGCCAATAGCGAGGTCAGCGGCAAGTTGATTGCGATTGGCCGCGCGGTTGATGCGGCGAGTCAGACCGTTTTGCTGCGTGCTGCCGTTAGCGCCGGCGCCGAAACGCTGCGGCCGGGGCAAGTTGTGGAAGTCGAAATCGCCGCACTGGCCGGCTCGTTACCACGCTTGCCGGCATCTGCGCTGGTACGCAATCAGGGCACAACGCTCGCCTTCGTGCAGGGCGCCGGCAGCGACAAGGAAAGCAACTTCGTCGCCCGGCCGGTACGAGTGGTTAGTCAAGGTGGCGACAGTGTGCAGATTGACGGCATCAAGGCCGGTGAGCGGGTCGCTGTGAAAGGTGTTGCCGGTCTCAAGGCGATGCTGACCGGCGTCGGTAAAGAATAATGCTCGAAGCCCTGATCAAGTTTTCGCTGACCCAGCGCCTATTGATGTTGGTGCTGACGGTCATGCTGATCGGCGCCGGCGTCCAGGCTTTCATCGGTTTGCCGATTGATGCTTTCCCCGATGTCTCGACAACGCAGGTCAAAATCATCCTCAAGGCGCCGGGGATGACGCCGGAAGAGGTTGAAACGCGCCTCGCGGTGCCGGTTGAGCAGGAGTTGCTCGGCATCCCGCGCCAGCGCCTGCTGCGCTCGACGTCGAAGTACGCGCTGACCGACATCACGATTGATTTCGAGGACGGCACCGACATCTACTGGGCGCGCCAGCAGGTTGGCGAACGGCTGGCGGCGGCGATGGGCAATCTGCCGCCGGGTGTCAGCGGCGGCATGGCGCCAATCACGACACCGCTTGGTGAAATGTTCATGTTCACCATTGAAGGTGATGCCTCGCTGGCCGACAAGCGGGCCCTGCTCGACTGGGTGATCCGCCCGCAATTGCGCACCATTCCCGGCGTGGCAGATGTCAATAGTCTGGGCGGCGAAGTGCGTACTTTTGAAGTGGTGCCCAACCCGCAACTGCTGGCGGCACGCGGCCTGGCGCTGAAGGATTTGCAGACGGTGCTTGAAGCCAACAACCGTAATGACGGCGCCGGTCGCCTGAATGATGGCGAAGAGGCGCTGCTAGTGCGCGCCGAAGGGGCAATTGTTACGGTCGACGACGTAAAAGCCATCGTTTTACAGGCCAAAGAGGGAAATATCGTTCGTGTCGGCGATGTCGCCGAAGTTCGCCTCGGCGCGCTGACGCGCTATGGGGCGGTAACCAAGAGCGGCAAAGGTGAGGCGGTTCAGGGATTGGTGCTCGGGCTGCGTGGGGCGAATGCCCAGAGTGTTGTCGCCGGGGTCAAAGCCAGGTTGGCAGAAATCGCGCCTTCCTTGCCGCCCGGTATCACCATCGACGCCTTCTACGACCGCAGCAATCTGGTCAAACGGGCGGTCGGCTCGGTCGCCAAGGCGCTGCTTGAAGCCATCGTGCTGGTCGTTCTGCTGCTCCTCGCCTTCCTCGGCAATCTGCGCTCGGCACTGGTGGTGGCGCTGATGTTGCCGCTCTCGGCGCTTGCTACTTTTATTCTGATGCGCATGGCTGGTTTGTCGGCCAATCTGATGAGCCTCGGCGGCCTCGCGATTGCTATCGGGATGCTGGTCGATGCCGCGGTGGTCGTCGTCGAAAACGTTGAAAGCCAGCTCGCCGAAGCGCCTGACAACCTGCCGACCCTGCACCTGATTTTCCGCGCCGCCCGCGAAGTTGCCGCGCCGGTGACTTCGGGCATTGTCATCATCATCATCGTCTTCCTGCCACTGCTGACCTTGCAGGGGCTGGAGGGCAAAATGTTCGGGCCGGTTGCGCTGACCATTGTGTTCGCGCTAGGCACTTCGCTGCTGCTCTCGCTGACGGTGGTGCCGGTGCTTGCTTCCTACCTGATCAAGCGTGGCGTTCATCACGAGCCGTGGCTGGTCAAAAAGCTCTCGGCAGCTTATGAGCGAGTACTGACTTCGGCGCTCAGCCATAGCCGGCCATACATTGTTGGCGCATTGATTGCACTACTCGCGGCCAGCGGCGCCTTCATGCTGCTCGGCAAAAGCTTTATGCCAACGATGGATGAGGGCGACTTGATCATGCAACTGGAAAAGCTGCCGTCGATTGGTCTGGAGGAAAGCATCGCCGTCGATAGCCGCGTGCAGCAGGCCATCCTCGCGCAGGTGCCGGAGGTCAAAGCCATCGTCGCGCGTGCCGGTTCCGACGAACTCGGCCTCGACCCGATGGGCCTCAATCAGACTGATACCTTCATGGTATTGCAGCCGCGCGAGACCTGGCGCCAGCCCGATCCGGCCTGGCTGGCCGATCAGTTGCGGGCGGTGATGGCCGATTTCCCCGGCGTCGGCTTCTCTTTTACCCAGCCGATCGACATGCGAGTTTCGGAAATGCTGACCGGGGTGCGCGGTGATCTGGCGATCAAGGTTTATGGCCCCGATCTCGCCACGCTGAACAGTCTTGCGGTCGACATCGAAAACACGGTCAAAAAAGTGCCCGGTGCCGAAGACACCTTCACGCTGAAAAACGACGGCGTCCAGTATCTGAAAATTGCCGTCGACCGTTTGGCCGCCGGGCGTTTCGGGCTCAATGTTGACGACATCCAGAACGACCTCAAAGCGCTGCTCGAAGGCCGCAATGTCGGCACCGTGATTGAGCAGGGGCGGCGCATTCCGGTAGTTTTGCGCGGCCCTGAAAGTCTGCGCTCATCGCCCGCCGATTTCGCCGCCCTGCGGCTCAGTCTCCCCGCTGGCGGCAGCGTGCCGCTGGCTAGTGTCGCCAAAATTCAAAGAATCGACGGCCCGGTGAAGGTTGACCGCGAGAATGCCGAGCGCTACGTGGTCATCCAGTCCAACGTCCGTGACCGCGACTTGGTCGGTTTTGTTGAAGACGCCAAAGCCAGCGTTGCCCGCGATGTCAAACTGCCGCAAGGCTATCGTCTGGCTTGGGGCGGCCAGTTCGAGAACCAGCAGCGGGCAGCGGCACGGTTGATGATCGTTGTGCCGGTGGCGCTGCTGTTGATCTTCTTCCTGCTTTTTTCAACTTTCGGCTCGGTCCGTCAGGCCTTGCTGGTGCTTTCCAACATTCCTTTTGCGATGATCGGCGGCATCTTTGGCCTCTTGCTGGCTGGCGAATATCTGTCGGTGCCGGCCTCGGTCGGCTTCATCGCGCTGCTTGGCATTGCGGTTTTGAACGGTGTCGTCATGGTCACCTACTTCAATCAATTGCTGGCGCGTGGCCTGCCGGTTGCCGAAGTCGTTGTTGAAGGTGCCAAACGCCGCCTGCGCCCGGTGCTGATGACCGCCAGCATTGCCGCCTTCGGCCTGATGCCGATGCTCTTTGCCAGCGGTCCCGGTTCGGAAGTGCAGCGCCCGCTGGCCATCGTCGTGATCGGCGGTTTGCTGACCTCGACCGCGCTAACCCTGGTTTTGCTGCCAATCCTGTTCCGTCGCTTCGGTGTCAAACGCACCGCCAATTTCCCGGAGGGAATCCATGTCTGATGTCCTGCTCTCGTTGGTGATGCCTAACGATCTCGCCCGGCAAGTTGAGGATTTGTTGTTGAGCCGACCCGATCTGGTGCGTGGTTTTACCTCCGGTGCGGCCAATGGTCACGGCGCCGTCGTCCAGCTGGTTGAGCCGGGCGAACTGGTCAGCGGCCACTCGCCGCGTGTACAGATTCAAACTGCCGGCCCGGAGGCATCGATGCGCGCGGTGCTCGCCCTGATCAAACAGGAGTTGCCGCGTGCCAATGTGTTTTTCTGGCTATTGCCGGTGATTGAGATGGGGCGCCTGTGAACAAACTCGCTTCTCTTTTATTGGTCATCCTGAGTAGCGCCGCGCTGGCTGAAGAGCCATTACCCAACTTGCCGCCGGCCGACATTGTCGCCCGTGTGCTGCGCGCCAACCCGGGCGTGCAAGCGGCCGGTAGCCAATTGCAGGCGGAGGAGGCTAATCGCAGCCGATTGATAGCCGGGCAGCATGAATGGAGTATTCGTCTCGGCGGCCAGCAGCGCAAAAGCGACCCACTCATTGGTCAGGGTGAGCGATTCAACGAATGGAATGCTGCCCTTGAGCGTCCGTTGCGCCTGCCCGGCAAGGCTGCGCTGGATGCTGAGATTGGTGCGGCTGGTGTCGCAGTAGCTGAAACGGTGCAGGGCGATGCGCTGCACGAAATCAGCCGCAACCTGCTCAAATCCTGGTTCGTCTGGCTCAAGGAAAACGCTACCGCCAAACAGTGGGCCGAGCAACTTGCCTTGCTGGAAAAGCAAGCCGCCGCCGTTAAGCGCCGCCAGCAACTGGGTGATGCGGCGCGCCTGGAGTCGATTCAGAGCGAAGCAGCGCAAGCGCAGGCTGATGCACAGCTGGCTCAGGCAAGAGTGCGCGAGCGCGGTGCCGCGGAAGACCTGCGCCGCCGTTTTCCCGGCTTGCCGCTGGCTGAGCCGGCAACGATCGCTGAACCAGCCGCCATCGCCGGTAGCGAACGATCGTGGCTGGATGCCATCATTGAGCACAGCCACGAACTCGGCATTGCGCGCGGTGAAACGCAAAGGGCGCAAGCACTGGCCGGCCGATCCCGGCGAGATCAAATCGCCGATCCAACGCTGGGCGTTCATCTCTCCAGTGAGCGCGGCGGCGAGGATCGCATTCTCGGTGCCTACATCAGTATTCCCTTGCCCGGTGGGGCGCGCCGTTCAGCCAGCGATGCCGCATTCGCCCAGGCCAATGCGGCCAGCTATCGGGAAGCTGGCGCGCTACAGAAAATCAGCGCTGAATCGGCGGCGCTCTACCACGCCGCCAATGCCGCCCGGAGTACCTGGCAAGCCAGTCGCAGCGCTGCCGGAAACCTGACCCGTGCTGCCGAAATGACGGCGCGCGCCTACCAGTTGGGTGAAGGTAGTCTCAACGATTTGCTGGCGAATCGCCGGCTGGCCAATGAGGCGCAACTGGCTGCGCGTTTGTTGCAGCTGGATGCGCTGGAGTTGCGTTACCGCCTGATGCTGGATGCGCACCAATTGTGGAATCTCGACTAAGTGAACGGGTACTGACTGATTTAGAACAGGTGCGGACTAATCAGGCGCAGTCCTATCGAGAACGCGCGTTGTTCGGCAAGATGGCCGAACTGGCTGCCGAAGGTGGTGTCGATCTGAACATGATTGGGTACAGCCCAAAAACGTAACCCGGTCTGGAAGAAGGTGCCGCCTTTGTTTTGGCCATAGCTCTCGGCAATAACGTAGAGCCGGGAGGTGGTCTGCAACTCACCGCCAACGCCCCAGGTCAGCCGGTGATTGTGAGTCTCACGTTCGCGCAGGCTGCCGACGTTGGTGTGGATGACCAGCTGGTCATCGGCCAAGGAAAAACTGACCGGAATGTAGAAGTAGGGCGAACCCGATTGGCCATTGCCGGGTTGGGTGGCGTAACCGGCAGCCAGACCCATACCGTAGCCATTTGTTGCCAGCGGCTTGAATAGTGTTTTGGCTTGCACGACGACAGCGCCGCTCTCAGCGATGCCGTTTGTGTGAGCCTGTGCACCGCCAAGCGTCAGCTCAAAGTTGCCGCCGGGGTTGCAGGCTGGCAAAGCCCAGTATTCACGCTGCTTGCCATGACCATGCACCCATGACTCGACCTGGCAGGCGCCGGCATCGGTCAGTCGTGCGTCGTCGGTGATCATCGGACGCGCCGCATGAGCGGAGCCGGTCAATAAAATCGACAGGCTAAAAAGAAGGTGGCGATGGCGAGTTGGCATGGACGCGCGATTGTATTGCGCGATTGTTACATTGACGCGACGCATTAGGGCTTGGTTTGACCATCAACCCAGCAAACCGCGCGGCTTTCTCGGGGCATTGGTAAATAAACGGTCGTAGAGCCAGTTCGGCAATAGGCGCAGTACCTTGGCGACGACGCCCATCTGCCACGGAATGACGGTGTAGCTGAGGCCGCGCTCGATGGCGCTGGCAAAGCGCTCGGCGGCCTGCTGGGCGGATAATAAAAAGGGCATCGAATAGGGGTTGACCGCAGTCATTGGCGTTGCGATGTAGCCTGGCGCAATGGTGACAACCTTGATGCCGTAGGGGCGCATCTCCAGACGCAGGCTTTCCAGATAGGTGATCGCCGCAGCCTTTGAGGCTGAATACGCTTCGGCACCGGGCAGCCGAGAAATCAGCCACCCGGTTGAAAAATATAATCAACTGACGATGCTGCTCATCGAGCACCTCGTTGCCAACACTTAGCGAATCGGACCAAGCAGGAAGCGTTGGCATACATTTACCGACTAAGCATGGGCACTGCTTTCTTTTACCCCATTCTGCGAACGCTGCCGACTGATTTTGGCGCCTTCTAAGCCATTGTCAGGCTCAGCTCCCGCTGGCATACCTGATAAAACGAACTGCAGGTTGCTTAGTGACATTAACTGAGCGTAAGCCAGCCCCAGCGCATCAGCTTGATGCAACGCCAGTACACTTTCTGCCACCCTCGGCCGAATGGACGGCCCACAGTGCTCACGCGCGATTAGTGATGAAGGCGAATTTACGGTTTCGTCAAGCCGGAAGGCTCTCAATAACTCTCACGCTGAGAGTTAAGCAAACGGAATGCCCTTGCCTAGCATTTGTGGCGACAAGAAGCCCTGATTTACAGACAAAGGTTGTCGCATCTATTGCGACAGTAGTGCTGTTTGGTGCGACAATTGTTACCTAAAGAAAAGTTTGGAGGTGCTCATGTACGAACGTATTAATGCTCGCCTGTCTCAACCATTATCTGAATTTGTTGAGCGCATGGTAGGTAAATCCGGCCTCTATGAGACGCCGAGTGAATATGTGCGTGACCTGATCCGCCGCGATATGGAACGGCGTGACGGGCAACTGCTTCAGGACGCGATCCTTACGGGCTATCAGGATTTGGCAACGGGTCGCGTGTTTGCATCAAGCGGTGATTTCAAAGCCGATATGGCGATGCTTGAACTGAAGGAAAGTAATGGCTGGCAGTAAGCACGCTGTGCCAGCCAAGTTTTTTCTGACTCGAAACGCGGCTCGTGAGCTGCGTAATATTCATGCTCGATCACTTCGTGAGTGGGGTGCCGAGGTCGCCGAGCGCTACGTCGCTGAACTCTATGCGGTTATGCATAAGGCTGCGGCACGCCCTGAAATAGGCGAGTTGCGGCAACACCGCTCAGCCCCCTTCTTGATGGTGCCGGCCCGCCAGCGTTTTTTGATCTATGAGCAGACCCCAGAGGGAATTGTCGTACTCACGATTCAGCATCAGGTACGCAATATCGAAACCTTGATTGCTGAGTTTTCGCCAGCGTTTTATGCCGAAGTTGAGCAATTGAAGGCCCGATAGCGGGCGGCTTTGCGATGATAACTCTCCGAACAGATTGACCTGGCTCAGCGTGGTTCTTTTTAACCCAGCTTACGTACCGCAAAAGCTGACCGACGACGCGGTCGTAACGCTTCCAGTAAACGCGATGTGATCACGTTTAGCGGATTATCGTTAGGCCGCTATAAACACTGACAACTTGGAAGCCTTCGTATCAAAGGTTGCTGTCGCTCTGCACCCAAGCCGTCGATTTTTGGCGCCGATCAGACAATCTGCGAAATCAGCAGTCGCCTCCTTCCAGATAAAAAGAGCCTCCTCGATGGCCGGCTCATCTTCGAATCGGACATCGGCAGCATCAAGCAAGCGCGAGATGGCTTCAATGATGAGATTCTTTGGCAGGCTGTATCGGCTTCGTAGCACCCATTCGGTTTCTAGGAGAACTAACAGGCTGACGAAAACGCGGCGCCCAGCTGCGATTTCAAGTTTGATCAGCTTTTGTGCCCGCTCAAACTGGTCTTCGTCATCCCTTACCAGGAAACGAACGAGAACATTCGTATCAACTCCCAGCATCAACGTGACAACTGCTCAATCGGAACGGGCTTACGTCCTTTTTTATGTAACAAACCTGCCAGTTCGGTGACACTTTTTGTTTTCACCCGCATGATTACTGTGGCGTCGGGCATCAACGTGAACGTCATCCGGTCTCCAGCTTTCATGGAAAGACTATCCCGAATCTCCTTGGGAATTGTTGTTTGACCCTTACTGCTCAGTGTGGCATCACTTGACATTTGAATCTCCTTTTATTCCTTACGAATTCAATTATAGTAAGGAAGTTTATTCAAGGCAACAGGTTGGTGATTTGTTGTCTGGATGGCTGCAATCCGACGACAGACTTGTGTCTTACTGTCTTACCTTTTGAACCGATCACGCTCAGTACGAATCACGCAGCCACCCTCTGTGATGAGCCTCTTTGAATAGCCTTGCAGGAACGCAATGGCCTTACCAAAGAAGGGCGTGGGCTGAACGGCAGGTATCTGATGAGTTACCTGCCGTTCAAACGTATCTGTTTTTGGCGGTCGCTACGGCGGCATCTGGCCGAATGTGTGAATTGGCAGGTTGAGCCTGTCAGAAATTTTGTGTGGAGGCATTCCACCACCTCATCAATATGCAGCCAGACTCCCCAAAACGCTAATCCAGTTCGCGAACTTCTCATAGAGCTTGTTGCCAGAAGTCACCAGAACCTAAAAACAGACGGACGAACCATGCAAAATCTGACTTTCAAAATCACAGGCCTGAAAGACGAGTCCTCTGTCCGCACCTTGGCTAATGCAATTCAAGATCTACCAAATATCGGCCACATCGAGATTTCGCTGGAAAAAGGAGAAGCATGTATTGAGCACGGCAAATTCGTTAGTTCTGATGACATCACCCAGGCCATCGTTGATGCTGGATTTGAAGCTGAATGCTTAAGTTGAATAGCTTATATTTATCGTCGGTCATCACTTCAAGCTGCCGTGGGCCATCAACTTATGCGTCGCACAACATGCCGCCCGGCGTTTTACGAGAGCGGCAAGCCGCGCGGTTTGCGCGGGGCGTTGGTAAATAATCGGTCGTAGAGCCAGTTCGGCAAGAGGCGCAAGAGTTTGGCGACGACACCCATTTGCCAGGGGATCACGGTGTAGGTCAGGCCACGCTCGATGGCGCTGGCGAAGCGTTCGGCAGCTTGCTCGGCGGGCAACAAAAAGGGCATCGAATACGGGTTGACCGCAGTCATTGGCGTCGCGATGTAGCCCGGTGCGATGGTGACAACCTTGATGCCGCAGGGGCGCATTTCCAGGCGCAGGCTTTCCAGATAGGTGATCGCCGCTGCCTTTGAGGCTGAATACGCTTCGGCACCGGGCAACCCGCGAATGCCGGCGACCGAGGCGATGCCAACCAGCCGCCTTTCGCCACCAGCCGTTTTCATCGCTGGAATAAAGGGGGCGAAGGTGGCCGCCATGCCGAAAACATTGGTGTCCATGATGCGCCGGAACACCTCCAGATCTTCTTCAAACTCGGTTAGCGTGCCGGCCGAGACGCCGGCGTTGGCGATGACGATATCCGGTGCCCCAAAACGCGCGATAAAGTCGCTGGCTGCGGCGTGCTGTGCCGCTGGATCGCTGACATCCAGCGCGTAACAGGCGTGCTGACCACCAAGACGTTGATTGAGCGTCGCCAGAAACTCGCTACGGCGTGCCACGAGACCAAGTGTGGCGCCTTTTGCCGCGTAGTAAACGGCAAGCGCCTCGCCGATACCCGACGAGGCGCCTGTAATGAAGACTTTGAGGGCCAATTATTTTTTGCCGGGGGGTTTTCCGGGTTTCTCGCTGCGTGCCTTGGCAATCAGCTTGTCGGCAATCGCCAGTTGGTCAGAAAAATCCTTGCCGCCCACCAGGTATTTGCCATCGACGGAAAGCGCCGGAACACCCTGAATCTTGTGTCCCTGAGCAAGTTGGTCGCCGCGTTTGACCTTGCTCATGACGCCGAAGGAGTTGAAGGTCTCGGCAAATTTCTTGGGATCAACACCTTTCTTGACCACCCAATCAGTCAGGGTCTTCTCATCAAACAAATTGATGCGTTGGTCGTGAATGGCTTTGAAGACCTCCATATCCAGCTTGGCGAGGTCGCCGGTTGCTTCCAGTGTGTAATAGAGCTTGGCGATGTTGGCCCAGGCGCCGCGCCCGAAGGTGATCGGGATGCGCTTGAAAGCCACGTCGCCAGGAAGCTTGGCTGACCAGGCAGAAACCAGCGGATGAAACTCGCTGCAGTGCGGGCAGCCGTAACTGAAGAACTCAATAACCTCGATTTTGCTGGCGTCGTCGGTCGGCTGCACCGGTGAGATGGCTGTGTAATCCTTGCCCTCGGTCTGGGCAAGCACCGGACTTGTTACGGTCAACGCCGTAAACAAGGCGAAAATTGCGGCGGTAAAGTGGCGACGATCAAGCTTCATTGATTACTCCTTGGTGTTTCTGGCAAGTTGCGATTCGATACCGAATTTGGCAAGCTCGGTACGCACTTTGTTCAATTCATCAATCTTGTTGTAGGGGCCGACGCGGACGCGGAAATAGGTTTTGTCCTGCACCATCACCTGTTGCACGACAGCCTCTACCCCCATAAACGCGAGTTTGGCTTTTTGGTTGTCAGCATCCTGTGCGGTGCTGAAAGAGCCGGCTTGCAGGAAGAGTGGCTGCTTGCTCTCCTTGGCTTCTTCTACCTTTTTATCGTCTTTCTTCGGCTCTTCTTTTTTGGCCTCTTCCTTGGCGACGGCAGGCTGACCCTGCTTGTCCGGCACGGCGTCGGCCTTGCCCGGCAGGATGTCGTAGAACTGGAAGCGTTTTTCCGGAATCGGGTCGCCCGGCTTGCCCGGCAAAGCCATTGGTTGTAACGGCTTGCCATCGGCACCAAGGGCTTGCTCAGTACGTGGTGGTGGCGATTTGTCGATAAAGGGCAAGGGTGACTTGTTCATGTACCAGACGACGCCGGCTGCCGCACCGACGCCCAGAACGAGGCCGATGAACATGCCGATCAGGGTGCCGCCGCCAGATTTCTTCCGGGATGGTTGGGATTTTCGTGGTTTTGTGTCGCGGCTCATGGTGATATTCCCTTACATGGATTCCGGGCAGCTGACGCCGAGAATGCCTAGTCCGTTACGAATCGTCTGACGCACGGCAGCGGCGAGTGCGACGCGTGCATCGCGCAGCACCGGATCATCGACCAGCATGCGTTCGGCGTTGTACCAAGCGTGGAACTCGCCGGCCAGATCCTTGAGGTAGAAGGCAATCAAATGCGGTGCCAGATCGCGCGCGGCAGTGTCGATCACATCGCGGAACTCGGCCAGCTTGTTGGCAATAGCCAGCTCGCGCGGGTTGTCGAGACGGCTGAGTTCGGCTTCGGCCAGGCTGCTGAGATCACCTGCCCATTGGTTGAGCACCGAACAGATGCGGGCGTGCGCGTACTGGATGTAATAGACCGGGTTCTCGTTGGTCTGACTCTTGGCCAGGTCGAGGTCGAAATCGAGATGCTGATCCGACTTGCGCAGGGCGTAGAAGAAGCGGCAGGCATCGTTGCCGACTTCCTTGCGCAGCTCGCGCAGCGTGACGAACTCGCCGGAGCGCGTCGACATCGAGGCCTTCTGGCCGTTGCGGTAAAGCACTGCAAACTGCACCAGCGCGACCTGCAGTTTGTTCGCATCAAGATCAAGCGCAGTAATTGCGCCATTGACGCGGGAAATATAGCCGTGGTGATCGGCGCCCCAGATGTTGATAACCTTGTCGAAACCGCGCTCGAACTTGTTCAGATGGTAGGCGATGTCAGAGGCGAAATAGGTGTAAAGCCCGTTTTCACGCTGCACGACACGGTCTTTTTCGTCGCCAAAAGTCGTCGACCGGAACCAGCGGGCGCCGTTCTGTACATAGAGATGCCCCTTCTTCTCCAGCAGATCAACACAGCGGGCAACCAGGCCGGTATCGAACAGGGCTTTTTCCGAGAACCAGACATCGAAATCGACGCCGAACTCTTCGAGATCGTCGCGGCAGTCAGCCAGTTGCTCCGAGAGCGCATGCTGATGCACGTAAGCCCAGTCGGCACCGAGCAGTTCCTTGGCGTTAGCAATCAGCGCGTCAAGATGCTGGTCACGCTGGCGCTTGGCTTCGTCATCGGTACGATCAGCTTCCGGCAAACCGGGTGTGCCAGCCAGGATATCGGTGGCCTGGCGGACGAATTTTTGCCCGTGCGCAGCGCCCATCTGCGCCGCCATGTCGCGGACGTAATCGCCCTGATAGGCGTTCGGCAGGAAAGGGATGCCAATTCCGTTTTGTTCAAGGTAACGCAGCCAGGTCGACAAGCCGAGAATGTCCATCTGACGGCCGGCATCATTGACGTAGTACTCGCGCGTGACATCCCAGCCGGCAAAGGTCAGCAGGCTGGCCAGCGAAGCGCCGTAGGCGGCACCGCGACCGTGGCCCACATGCAGCGGGCCGGTCGGGTTGGCTGAGACGAATTCGATTTGCACCTTCTGCCAGCCGCCCTGCGTGCTACGGCCGAAATTATCGCCATCAACCAGTACGGCGCGCACAGCCTGGAGCTTGGCGCGCGGGTCGAGGGTGAAGTTGATGAAACCGGCACCGGCGATTTCTGCCTTTTGTACCAACACCGAAACCGGAATCGCGCTGACCAGTTGCATGGCGATTTCGCGCGGGTTCTTTTTCAGCGCCTTGGCCAGTTGCATCGCCAGATTGGTTGCGTAATCGCCATGCGTTGGGTCACGCGGGCGCTCAAGATAAATCGTGGTGTTGCCGGCCTCCGGTGCAACGCGCTCTAAAGCCTGTTGCAGGAGGGAGGTAAGCTGGGATTTGACGTCTTTGGCCATTAATCTGCTGCGAAAATTCGAAAGGCGCGATTATACGCCCGCCAAATACTTGCGCGTTGCGTGCTTTGTGATGGTTTGTAATGCCGCTGATGTTGCAAATCGGGCTTCCAGAGAAGCCTTTGCGCGGTTATCCAGGGAGCTTAAGGAGGCGCTGATTAATTAGTCATTCCCGCGCAGGCGGGAATCCAGTGCCTTGATTTTCATGGATTCCCGCCTGCGCGGGAATGACAAAATCGATTAAATCAGTGTTTCCCTAGGCGTATGGAATTGCGAAAACGAGGGGCGGCGTCTCAATCTCAAGCGAATGCTGATCGGCTGGTTTGGAGAGATGTGGTTGCCTGACCGCAAAGCTGCTCGGCAAACGTTCGTCATCTGCCATCAATTCGCAAGCTATGCCTTGGGGAGCTGCGGCAAGGTTACTTCGAATATGGCGCCACCTTCGGGCCGGTTTGTTGCAGTCAAGGTGCCTTTGTGGCGCCCGACAATGTTCTTGCTGATCGGTAAGCCCAGCCCCGTTACACCTGCCCCTGTTGCGGTTCGAGAGCTTTCGTAAAATGGCTCAAAGATCGCGTTCAATTCTTTTTCGGGAATCCCGCAGCCCTGATCGATCACTTGGATGGAAATGCTGGCGGGATTCTCTGGGGATTCAGGCACGTCCTGAATCCTGATTGTGACGGTTGTCTGCTCCTCTGAATAGCGCAATGCATTGCTTAGCAAATGTTCCAGGACCTGACGCAGGCGCAGCTCATCACCCGGAATCATCGGGGTCGTCGATGTTTTTTCCAGCACAATTTTCTGCTGCCGGCTGGCAGCGGCTTTTTCCATCAGGGCGATGGCCTGTATCGCCAACAATTCAGGTTCAATCATCACCAAATCGTTTTCCTTGATTTCGGATTGTTCGTTGACCGTATCCTGCACAAGGCTGAGCAGGGACTCGTTGAGCTTGTGCAGGCGCTTTCCTGAATCAAGAACCCTGTCGAAATAGTGACTGATAACCTCGTCAGAAACTTTGCCAACTTTCATTTTTCCCAGCTCGGCAGAACCCAGAATGCCGTTCATTGGTGTACGCATTTCATGAGAAACGTTGGCCAGGAAGCGAGTTATGACGGCATTGGCAGATTCAGCTTCTTCCTTGGCGGTGGCCAGTTCTGCCGTTCGTGCAACAACACGCCGTTCAAGTTCGAATTGCTGAGCTTTGTGCTCCGTTAAATCGAAGAACTGAATCAGTAGATGAACCTCTCCTTTCACTTTTCTCGGCAGAATCCGGTACTCAAACCAGATCTCTTTGCCCGCTGAGGTGAAAAGATGCGCATCGCGCTGCTGAGGCGTGTGAATTTTCAGGGCTGTCAGGCAGTCGCCAAGCAGACTGGTTGTTTTCCACGAGGCAATTTCGTGGAAATTCTGCGCGATCAACTGCTCAACTGTCATCCCCGCCAATTGAGCCATTGCTTCATTTACCAACTCACATTGGCCGCTTTCGGCATAAATACCCATTGGCACAGGGGAGTTGAGCAGCATGGTTTCATTGAACTCCAGCGCTTCGGCAAGATGCGCCGTGCGCTTGATCACTCGCGCTTCCAATGTGTCGCGCTCAGTGGCTAGAAGCGCCGCCGTTTCACGCACCGACAGTTCGGCAAATTTTCGCCGACGGTTCTGAATGACCAGCGCAATAGTCATGGCACTGAGAATCAGGATCAGCGCCACTGCCGTAATAACCTCAGCTTTGTATTGCCCCCAAAGGGTCAGCGGGCGATTTATGAATATGCTTTCAGCGGGAAGATGATCCGGATTAACGCCCCAACGCTTGATCTGCGTCCAATTGAACATCGGCCTGATGAAACTGGAGGTTGGTTCGATCGCTAGCGGTCTGCCACTTTCAAGCGCCACCATCGAATTGGCGATCATCACGCCAATCTGTTCCACATCAACCATGGAACCGCCGATCACGCCCGTATCGATTTGTGTGGAAACCATGCTGAGAACCGGTGCATTCGAAATGCCGGCCAATATTTTTACTAAGTCGCGGGGAACGAAGGATTGACCGGTGATATCGGATGCAAGGTTGGCAAAAATAATGAGCGTGTCGGGTGGCTGGCGAACCACATCTTTCATCAGTTCTTCGACGGGACGTTGGCTCGTGTATTCAAATTCGATCTTACCTTGCCATGCCGCAAATTCACTGCGCGCCTTCGCTTCAAAGATTTTGTCGATCGCGGCAGCCCCCGAGATAAATAGCACCTTGCGGGTTTTTGGGAAGAGTTCCAGCCCTCGTTCCAAAGTACCACGCGGATCCAACGCCAAAGGGATGTACGTCACCTTTCTCTCGGTTTGCCAGGTTACCTGGTCGATTGCTGCAAAAATCGCTATACAGGGACTGCCGGGGGACAGCTCCTTGCCTTTGTTCAGGAGAAAACTCAGCGCTTCGGTACTGTAAGTAACGATCAGGTCGAATTTTTGTCCGGCGTATTTGTTCAGTAACAACTCGGCGAGCTTGGAACCGTGTTCAGGAAACTTGGGTGGCGTGATATCCAAATATTCGTGAACGAAGTCGGCCGAGCGCAAATTGCTGATTTTCTGGACACGGCCGATGCCGGCAGTGATTTCTTGCAGCGTAGGAACGTTGTTGTTGTAGGCATAGAGAATCAGTACCCGCTTATGACTGGCATCTGCCGCATTTGGAGAGGCTGCATTTACGGGGGGCGCCGCCACACACAGGGGCGTCAGGCAAAGCGCAAGAAAAAAGATAAACAAATCGAAAAAACGGCGCATATGAAATCAATCCAGCTTGGTGTCCTGATGATATCTGAATTGATCATAGCGCTTATTTGGAACGGGAGCGAATCACTTGCTGAGCAGGCATCATCAAGCAGCTCACAAGATCACCGAAAGCTTGAACGACGCCTCAACTCGTTGCCGCATTTCTTTCTTCGGCTTGAGGTGCAGCACATATTACGCGGCAACCTGAATCATCTCCCCCCTCTTTCGATCACTCTCTTGCGCACGGTTGGCAAGCAGGCAAAGGCGCGCGCGTGTTAACATCGTCTTCTTTTGCTCCTGCCCTATCCATGCGCCTGTTTCGCCTGCTCAAGATTGCCTCCGTCGCCAGTCGCTACGGCCTCGACGAATTGGTGCTTGAACACGAACCCAGCGGGCGGCTGGTCAGGCTGGCCAATTCATTGCAGTTCTGGCGCGATCTTTCGGCGCCGCGTGCCGAGCGCTTGCGCCTGGCTCTGGAGGAGCTGGGGCCGATATTCGTTAAATTCGGTCAGGTGTTATCAACCCGTCGCGACCTGATGCCGGCGGACATTGCCGACGAGTTGGCCAAGCTGCAGGACAGCGTCCCGCCGTTTGAGTCGGATCTGGCGCTGGCGGAAATCGAAAAGGCCTACGGGCGTCCGGCGAGTGAGGTATTCGCTGCTTTTGACCCGACGCCGATTGCCTCGGCCTCGATTGCCCAGGTACATTTTGCCCGCCTCAAGGAAGAGGACGGCGGTCACGAAGTCGCGGTCAAGATTTTGCGACCCAATATGCTCGGGGTGATCGACCACGATCTGGGTCTGCTCGATACCTTCGCCATGCTGCTCGAAATGCTCTGGTCAGATGGCAAACGTCTCAAGCCACGGGAAGTGGTTGCCGAGTTTGGCAAATACCTGCACGACGAGCTCGACTTGATGCGCGAGGCGGCCAATGCCTCCCAGTTGCGCCGCAACTTTGTTGATTCATCCTTGCTGCTGGTGCCGGAGGTGCATTGGGACTGGTGCACGTCGACGGTGATGGTGATGGAGCGCATGAGCGGCACGCCGATTTCGCAGATCGATAAATTGCGCGACGACGGTGTTGATCTCAGCAAACTTTCGGCGTCCGGGGTCGAGATTTTCTTCACTCAGGTGTTCCGCGATGGTTTTTTTCATGCCGACATGCATCCCGGCAATATTTTTGTTGCCCCGGACGGGCGTTACATTGCGCTTGATTTCGGCATCGTCGGTACGCTGACCGACAACGACAAAAACTACCTCGCGCAGAATTTCCTTGCCTTCTTCCGGCGTGACTACAAGCGGGTTGCCGAAGCGCACATTGAATCCGGCTGGGCGCCTGCCGATACGCGGGTTGATGAGTTTGAGGCGGCGATTCGCGCAGTTTGCGAGCCGATTTTTGACCGTCCGCTGAAAGATATTTCTTTCGGCAAAGTGTTGCTGCGCCTGTTCCAGGCCTCGCGCCGCTTCAATGTTGAAATCCAGCCACAACTGGTTCTGCTGCAGAAAACGCTGCTCAATATTGAAGGTCTCGGCCGTCAGCTCGATCCTGAACTGGATCTGTGGAAAACCGCCAAGCCCTTCCTTGAGCGCTGGATGAGTGAGCAGATGGGCTGGCGCGGACTGCTGCGCAACTTCAAGCAGGAAGCGCCTTATCTGGCGCGCCGCTTGCCTCAATTGCCGCGCTTGGTTCATCAGTCCTTGTCTCAGCCCCCAAAGACCGATCTCGCACCGCAACTTGAGCGCCTGATCCTTGCCCAGCAGCAACAAAATCGCTGGCTGATCATTGTCGCCCTTCTACTGGCCTTGCTCGCCGCCAAACTGATCAACTGAACATGGCAATAGACTCATTCAACGACCTCACCAAAGATGGGGTGCTCGGCTGGTTTGACAAGCGTGCTATCGCCAAGGCGGAGCCCTATGTTGACCTGGTGCGCGAGCTCGAAGTCGAGCCGATGGCGATTCGTGCCATCGTGCCGGGAACCGCCAAAGCCCCCTACGCCGTGGTTGTCCGCCTGATCGAGTCGCGCGGCGGGGTGATGTTGATCAGCGCCTGCACTTGTCCGGTTGGCCATCACTGCAAGCATGTGGCGGCCGTTATGCTCCGCGCCGTCGATGAAAGTGCCCCTAAGGCGGATCGCGTCAGCACCGGCGTGCTCTCCTGGGTTGAAGATCTGCGGCGGGCTTCGATTGCGGTTGCCAAGAAAAAAGCGCGCCCAAGCACCACCCGCCAGCAACTTTTTTACATCCTTAAGTGGTCGTCCGATCAGCGCCATTTTGGCGTTGAAATCCGCAAGGGTAAATTTCCCGAGAGTGCCGAGGAGTGGTGGAAAGTTGATCGTGCGCTGGTCACGCCACCGCAGTTCGTCAACGAAGAGGACCTCGTCATCCTCCGTCTGATTTGGGCCGAGCGTAGTCACGAGAGCCCATTGCGGGCGTTTGGTCTGGGCCCGAAAAAAGGGGCTGAAATCCTCCAGCGCATGCTGCAAAGTCATCGCCTCTATGCCGAGAATGATCTTGGCTTGCCGTTGCAGGCAGGCGGGCAGCGGCCGGCGAGTGTCGGCTGGCAGATTGATCAAAAAGGTTTTCAGCGACCCTCGCTGCGCCCGGAGCCGGCGGCCGAAATCATTGTTACGGTCGACCCGCCTTGGTACCTCGATTTGACTGAGGGTGAGATGGGGCCGCTTGAGGTCAGCGGCAATCCGGCGGTCATCAACCGGCTGTTCAATCTGCCGCCGCTGTCGGCGCGCGAGGCGGTGC
This sequence comes from Dechloromonas sp., assembly GCA_011391255.1. GTDB lineage: Bacteria > Pseudomonadota > Gammaproteobacteria > Burkholderiales > Rhodocyclaceae > Azonexus. The sequence goes on along the minus strand of JAABQV010000006.1, from coordinate 124,678 downwards.
TGGTTGCCGAGGCTCTCTCCGAGTTGGCGCCCGAATTGCCAGCGCCGGCAGAGGATGCCGGCGCCCGTCTGCGTCTGATTGATGCGCCGCTCCAGGCAATTCTTCAACTTGATACGGTGCACACCCATGGCTACCGGGGTTGGCGCGATTATCCGCATAGCTATAGCGGCGGGCCGTTTGATGTTGCCAAGGTGGTTTTCCGTTATGCCGATGCCGACATTCGTCCGGATAGCCGGCAGGAATTCATCACCTTGCCCGAGGGCGAAACGGTTCGCCTCAAGCGCCGTCCGGAAGCCGAGACGGCGGCACTCAGCGCGCTGGCCGAGAGCGGGCTGGAAAAAATTCCGGGTCATACGCTGTACACCTTCGGCCATCCGCCAGACGGTATTTACGGACTGGCGCATGAAAGTGACTGGCCGTTTTTCATTGAACACTACCTTCCACTCCTGAAGGCAGCGGGTTGGCAGATTAATTTCCCCGAAGATTTCCGCCACCATGTGCTTGAGGTCGAGGGCTGGGAAGCCGATCTGGTCGAGTCCGACAATGGCTGGTTCAACCTCGACATGGGGATTATTGTCGAAGGCCAGCGCTTGCCACTGGCACCCCTGCTGGCGGCACTGTTTCGCCGTGACGGCCGCTGGCTTGATTCGCTGCAACTGGTCTTGATTCCCGACGATGATCCGGTTGAGTTGCACACGCCGGGTGGCAAACGTTTGCGCGTGCCGGCCGGGCGTATCAAGCCGCTGGCGGCGACCTTGATTGATCTCTTTGACGGCTTTAGCGGCGGCGATACCCTGCGTGTTTCGCGTTTCGATGCGCCGCGTCTGGCCGACCTTAACGACACCAGCCGCTGGCAATTCAAGGGGCAGGGCGACATTCTGGCGCTCGCCGACAAGTTACGTGGTGCGCAAGGTATTACCCAGATTGATCCACCGCAAGGCCTTTGCCTCGAATTGCGGCCGTACCAGAAAGAAGGCCTGGCTTGGTTGCAGTTCCTGCGCGAGCAGGGCTTGGCAGGCATTCTGGCTGACGACATGGGGCTCGGTAAAACGGCACAGGCGCTGGCGCATCTGCTGCTCGAAAAAGAAGCCGGTCGCCTCGATAAACCGGCGCTGATTGTTCTGCCGACCTCGCTGATTTTCAACTGGAAGAACGAAGCCGCGCGTTTCGCGCCGAGCCTCAAGGTGCTTTCGCTGCACGGCCCGGAGCGCAAGAGCCGCTTTGAAGAAATCGCCAGCAGCGACGTCGTGTTGACCACCTATCCGCTGCTCTGGCGCGACGCCGATGAGTTAATGCAGCACAGCTACCACCTGCTCATTCTCGACGAAGCGCAAACGGTAAAAAATGCCCGCAGTCAGGGCGCTGAAGCAGTGCGCAAAATTGTTGCGCGGCATCGCCTGTGCATCACCGGTACGCCGCTGGAGAACCATCTCGGCGAGTTGTGGAGCCAGTTTGACTTTCTCCTGCCCGGCTTCCTCGGTGATAACCGGCAATTCACCAAGCACTGGCGGACGCCAATCGAAAAGGTCGGCGACAAGCAGCGCCGCGAGTTGCTGGCCCGGCGCATTCGCCCCTTTATCCTGCGCCGCAAAAAAGAAGATGTGGCGCAAGAGTTGCCGCCGAAAACCATCATCGTGCGCAGCGTCGAGCTCGAAGGCAGCCAGCGCGACCTTTACGAAACCGTGCGGGCGGCGATGGACGCCAAGGTGCGCGAAGAAATCGCCATCAAGGGTTTTAGCCGCAGCCAGATCGTCATTCTTGACGCCCTGCTCAAGTTGCGCCAGGTCTGCTGCGACCCGCGCCTGGTCAAGGCAAATGCCGCCAAAAAGGTCAAGGAGCGTGCCAAGCTCGATCTGTTGATGGCGATGCTGCCGGAGCTGGTCGATGAAGGCCGCCGCATCCTCGTATTCTCGCAATTCACCAGCATGTTGGCGCTGATTGAGCATGAGCTGGATCTTGCCGGGATTCGCTACGTGATCCTGACTGGCGATACGACCGACCGCGAAGCGCCGATCCGCAAGTTCCAGGAGGGCGAAGTTCCGGTTTTCCTGATCAGCCTGAAAGCCGGTGGGGTCGGCCTCAATCTGACCGCTGCCGATACCGTGATTCATTACGATCCGTGGTGGAATCCGGCGGTTGAAAACCAGGCCACTGACCGCGCTCATCGACTAGGTCAGGACAAGCCGGTGTTCGTCTACAAGCTGATTGTCGGCGGCAGTATCGAAGAGAAAATTCTCGCCTTGCAGGAACGCAAGGCGGAGTTGGCGGCGGGGATTTTGTCCGAGGATCGCAGTGTTGATGTTAAATTTGGTACTGATGATCTGGCTGCGTTGTTTGAGCCGTTGCCGAGCTGAACTGACTGACAAAACTGCCGTTAAGGAGCACCTATGACCAAACTCTCTTTTCTCCGTCAATTATGGATTGCCGCCGCTTGCAGCGCGATTGGGATTCAGGTCAGCTTTGCCGAAACCGGTGTCAGCGAAAAAGAACTCGTCATCGGCCAGAGTATTGCGTTGCAGGGCGGCAAAAATTCTTACGGTTTGGCCGCTGCTGAGGGGGTTCGTTTGTATCTCGATGCGGCTAACGCAGCTGGCGGGATCAATGGCCGCAAAATCGTGCTGCGCGTGCTGGATGATGAAAACAGTAGCGCCAAGGCCGAGGCCAATGCCCGGCAGTTGGTTGCAGATGGCGCTTTCATTCTGTTTGGTTCGATTGAGGGCGGCCCATCGAATGGCGTGATGAAGGTGGCCAGCGAACTCAAGGTGCCTTTCTTCGGCCCAATGGCCGGTTCTCCAACCATGCGCCGCCCCTATCAGCCTTATGTTTTTCCGGTTCGTGCTGAACATCGCGATGAATTTCGTGCCTTGATGCAGTGGGGAAAGACAATCGGCCTGAAAACGGTGGGGTTTTTGCATGCGGACTCAGAAGTCGGGCGCAGTCATCTGGAGAACGTCAAAGCCATCGGCGCTGAGTTGGGAATGCAGTTGGCCGTGGCGATTCCATTCAAGGGCGATGCCAAGGATGGCGAGATTGATACGATGCTCAAGCTGCTCGCCGACCAAAAACCGGATATGTTGTTCAACCACGGCTCTAGTGACTTTTACCTCAAGTTTATCCAGAAGGCTCGCGTGGCCGGGCTGAAGACTAATTTCATGGGTGTCAATTCAGGCTCAACGCAGATCGCCAGTGCCCTTGGCCCGCAGGCAGCGGGGATGGTGTTTTCACAGGTGGTGCCGAGCCCGGCCGAGCGCAAGCATCTGATCTCGCGTGAGTATCAGGATGCCTTGCTGAAAGCGAACAGCAGGCAGGAGTTTAGTTATGGCGCCCTTGAGGGTTACCTGACAGCCAAGGCCTTGGTCAAGGGCTTGCGCGCAGCTGGCGGCGATCTGACGCGAGCCGGGTTGATCCGCTCGCTGGAGTCATCGCGTTATGACCTCGGCGGGCTTGGTGTGCGCTACGCGCCCGGCGATCATGAAGGCTCGCGCTTTGTTGATCTATCGATCGTCAGCCGTGACGGACGTTTTATTCACTAAGCACAAATTTTTGGCTGTTTTTGACGGTTGACCGCAACCAATGGGGAATCAGTGCCTCATGCATTCAACGTCGTGCTTGATAGCCGCTGAAGCAAGCTGAATAGCGCATGGCGCACCGATAGCTCACGAACCTTTGCGCGCTCGCCGTTGAAATGGCAGGTTTGCGCTTCGCAGCCACCCTCTTTTGATGCCCAGGCAAAGCAGACGGTGCCGACAGGCTTCTCCGGCGAACCGCCGCCGGGCCCGGCAATGCCGGTAATGCTGACCGCCCAGTTGGCGCCGCTGTGTGCCAAAGCACCTTGCGCCATGGCGCGAGCGGTTGCTTCGGAGACTGCGCCGTGACGTTCCAGCGTCGTTTCGGTAACGCCCAGCATGTCAATCTTGGCGGCGTTGGAGTAGGTCACAAAGCCACGCTCAAACCAGCCGGAGCTGCCGGCAATGGCGGTGATACTTTGCGCCACCCAGCCGCCGGTGCATGATTCGGCGGTGGTTAGCCACTCGCCACGGCTGAGTAATTCGTTGCCGACTTTTTCGGCCAGGATTTCGAGTTCGTTCATGATAATTGATCTTATCACTTGCTCAATGATGCCAAGGCCGCTGAAATGTTGCCGTAACATTCGGGGAACAAGATGCCGGCTTTTTCGAGGGAAACCAATATGGACCTGCTGCTCTGGCGACACGCTGAAGCCGAAGATGGCGAGGATGACATGAAGCGCCGCCTGACTGAGCGCGGGGAAAAGCAGGCGCGCGTCATGGCCAAATGGATAAGGGAGCATCAGCCGCGTGATTTACGCATTATTGCGAGCCCGGCGGTGCGCACGCGGCAAACGGCTGAAGCCCTCAAAATGCCTTTTGAGACGGTACGCAAGATCGCCCCCGAGGCCTGTGTTTCCGAATTGATTGCTGCATCAAACTGGCCGGCGGCCAGCGGTTCGGTTTTGATTATTGGCCACCAGCCTTCGCTGGGGCGCATGGCTTCCTTGCTCCTGGCTGGTTACGAATCAGATTGGACGATCAAAAAAGGGGCGCTTTGGTGGTTATCCAATCGCACGCGCCAAGGCGAGACGCAAACGGTACTGCGGGCAGTGATACCCGCTGAGTTTCTGGACTAGACAAAAGCAGCGCTTTGCCGTGAAATAGTCTCTTTCGAGTAATTCGATGGAGACAGGCATGGTTACAAAAAAAATTGCGGATTCCCCCAAGCCGGCAATGGTAAAAAAAGCGGCATCGCCGCGCGTCCAAAACCGCGCCGTAGCCAAGGGCGACATCCCGCCTGATCTGAGCAAGAACGGTATTGAAGGATTTGCCGTGAATGCTGCGGTCGACGGCGCCCAGGAGTCAAAATTGGGTGCCATGCGTGACGTTATTTCCGGCATGCCGATTGATGAATCAGTGGCTTTGCTGCGTGGCTTATTGCAGCAGCAGGGCGTCAAGAGTAAAGACCTGGCACTGAACCCGGATGAAGAGCTGGTCAAGGACTGGCGCGATGGTGGCTACCCGTACAAGAACCTGATGCAGCGGCGCAATTACGAGCGCCAGAAATACCGCCTGCAGGTCGAATTGCTCAAGTTGCAAGCCTGGGTCAAGGAAACCGGGCAGAAGGTTGTCATTCTGTTTGAAGGGCGTGATGCAGCCGGTAAGGGCGGCACCATAAAGCGCCTGATGGAGCATTTGAACCCGCGCGGTGCACGCGTTGTGGCGCTGGAAAAACCGAGCGAGATCGAGCAGGGACAGTGGTATTTTCAGCGTTATGTGCAGCATCTGCCGACCCGCGGCGAGATTGTTCTGCTTGATCGCTCCTGGTACAACCGGGCGGGAGTCGAGCACGTCATGGGTTTTTGTTCGGCTCAGGAATACGCCGAGTTTGTCCGTCAGGCGCCGGAGTTCGAGCGCATGCTGGTCCGTAACGGGACACACCTGATCAAGTTCTGGTTTTCGGTTAGCCGCGAAGAGCAGCGCCGGCGTTTTGGCGAGCGCAAGGTGCACCCGCTCAAGCAGTGGAAGCTATCACCAATCGACCTCGCCTCACTCGACAAGTGGGATGATTACACCAAAGCCAAGGAAGCCATGTTCTTCCATACGGATACTGCTGACGCGCCGTGGACGGTGATCAAGTCCAACTGCAAAAAGCGCGCGCGGCTTAACGCGATGCGCTACGTTTTGCATAAACTGCCCTACCAGAACAAGGATAACGAGCATATCGGCAATCTTGATCCTTTGATTGTTGGTCGGGCTAATGTCGTTTATGAGCGGGGCGAGCAGCAAGGGCTGCCGATTCTATAATTTGCGGTAGCGGTCAGAGCTCGATCTGCCGGGGTATTGACAGTCGAATCGCTATTCAATGCTGCCCGGGGGTACACTGAAGTTCAGTGATTGTGCTGTTTTGGCTGTTATTCATGGAGGCGGGCATGGCAAACGAAGCTGGTAATGTTTGGGTTAGTGGATTCAAGTCGGATTACCAAAAGGTTTTTGTTAACGAATGGTCACCTTTTCTTGGCGCCATGTTTCTGCTTCTGGTTATTTTCGGCCTGATGGTAAATGGCACGTTCTGGGGGGTCTTTGGCGGTGTCAAATTCTGGGGCGACTGGATCAACAATTTGATCGGCCTTGGCCCGGCGCTCGGCATACCCTCGGAACTGGACGGCTTCCTGACGCACCGGATGTCCCTGATGAATTCGCTGCTTGTTTTGGGTGCATTTACAGCGGCATTGCTCTCAAGGCAATTTGCGCCGAATCTCCCGCCCAAGCAAGAGTTTCTCTGGGCGGCGCTGGGTGGCGGCATGATGGGTATCGGCGCAGCTTTGGCCGGAGGTTGTACAACCGGCGGTTTTTTCAACCCGGTGCTGCACTCATCGCCGGCCGGCTGGGCAATGTGGGCTGGCCTGTTGCTGGGGGCGGCCCTCGGCGTCAAGCTCCTGTTGTGGACGCTGGAAAATATCGAGTGGGGCACCGAGCCACCGCCTTCGTTGGTTGTGCCGCCGGCAGTTAAAAAATTCTACCCGCTGGCTGGTCTGATAACTCTGGTTGGCGTCATGCTCTGGGCCACTAGTTGGTACGGTTCCGGGAACGAGCAGTTAGCGATTCGTGCGCTAATCATCCTTGCCGGGTTTGCAATCGGTTTCGTCATGCACCGCTCACGGCTGTGCTTTGCCCGCGCTTTCCGTGAACCCTTCGTTACGGCCGAGGGTGACATGACAAAAGCAGTGATGCTGGCCCTCGCGATAGGGATACCGATCGCCGCATTGTTGTTCGAAAAGAAAGTCATCGATCCCTATGTTGCCATTCCACCGACGTTCTGGATTGGTTCGCTTATGGGGGGTTTCATCTTCGGCATTGGCATGATCTTCGCCGGTGGCTGTGCCTCTGGTGGCTTATGGCGCATGGGCGAAGGGCACATCAAGCTTTGGGTGGCGATGTTTTTCTTCGCCTGGATTGGCTCTGTCGCCAGTTCATTGTTCAAGAAGTTCAATATCACAGCGATCGACGAGAGCAATCTCGAAACCTTTGAGATGACCCGGGTAGGATTTCAGGCTTATCTGCCGGAAATGATGGGTGGCTGGGGTTGGGCATTGCTGGTTTCTGGCGGGCTCTTGCTAATCTGGTACGGATTGGTTCGCTACAATGAATCGACGAGTAAATTTACGCTTTTCTAACTTGATCCTTAGGGGAAACACCATGAAAAAACAGATTATTGCTCTCGTCCTTGGACTATCGTGCGCGCTTCCGGCGATCGCCGACAGCAGTCCTGAGCTTCTGCTCATGATCAACTCGGGCACTACGCAAACTCAGGGCGTGGCGATGGTTTTGGCGGCTCAGGCAATGGAGCAGAAAAGTCCCGTTCGTGTCCTGCTTTGCAGCGAAGGCGGCCAGCTGGCAGTCAAGGGTAAAGAAGGTGGCGTGCTCAAGCCGCGCAACGTGACGCCGAATCAGATGCTTCAAGGGCTGATGAAGGGTGGCGCGAAAGTTGAGGTATGCGCACTATTCCTGCCAAACAGCGACCTCAAGCTAACTGATCTGCTTGAAGGCATTTCCGTCGCCAAGCCATCCGAAATCGCTTCATACATGCTTCAAGCAAATGTAAAAGCGCTGACCTTCTAAGGTGCATTCGGCGATCTGCCGAATTGGCATGTCCGGCTTGCCTTAGATCGCTTAAATTTGCACGATGTTTGATTTAGATCATATTTATTTAAGCAATAGTTAATACCCCAGAGGTATGATCAATGAGGGAGTTGGGTACCAATCAAAAATTTTGATTGGTACCCTTTTCAAAATATTAATATCCATAAAAATCATTGACTTATATTGGAGGCTGGTATGAAAACGCAAGCAATATTTCGCTCGGCAGTGGCCCTTGGTTTGGCCTGTGCCACATCTTTCGCCTTTGCCTACGATGCTGACTGGAAACGTGGTCGCGTCTATTACCGTAGTGTTTGTACTGCCTGTCACGCTGCCCAGGCGGGCGGGTCGATCGCCCCGAGTACAATGACCAAGGCCGAGTGGGTCGCCTATCTCAAGGCAGACAAGCACGCCAAGGGCAAGGACTCGATGAAGCAATATCTCAGCAAGAGCTACCGCGCCAGCATCAAGGCGCAGAACAAGGCAGCCGAGAAGTTCGCTGATGTGCCTGACGAAGAACTCCTTGACGACCTCAAGGCCTTTGTTCTCAAGGGCGCCAAGGATGGTGATGCCCCGGCCAGCTGCAGTTAAGGCTGGTTGAACCACCTCTCTATTTTGGCTTTCAAGCCACCCATTTTGTTGGAGTTCATCATGAGATCAAATCACCCGCTTGCGGTTGCAGCGTTGCTGGCCGCCATTTTTTCTGTACCGACGGTTTTCCCTTCTGTCGTTTTAGCTGCAGAAGAAGCCGTTGTCCAACCCAAGGCCAATTGGTATCCCAAGCTGGTTCAAGCCGATTTTGTCGCCAAGCATGCGATTCTGCCCAAGCCGGAAGGCGTCCAGATCATCGACTCGCGCCCGGCGGCCCGCAAATATGATCCAGGTCACATCCCGACGGCAATGAATTTGCCGGACACCCAGTTTGACAAACTGGTCGATCAGTTACCAAAAGACAAGAACACCTTGTTAATTTTCTATTGTGACGGCCCCGAATGCATGCTCAGTCACAATTCGGCCTTCCGTGCTGAAAAGCTCGGCTACACCAATATTCAGGTTTATGCCGAGGGCTATCCGGACTGGCTGAAGAACGGCCATATTGGCGCGGTCAGTGTGCCTTTCATCAAGAAATTAATGGATGAAAAGGCTCCGATGACCTTGATCGACTCGCGCCCCAAGGAGCGCAAGTTCGACAAGGGCCATATTCCTGGTGCCATTAATATTCCTGACCTGCAGTTCGACAAAATGGTTGACCGTCTGCCGGCTAACAAGGCTTCACAGCTTTATTTCTACTGCGAAGGTCTGAGTTGTAAACTGAGCTCGGACTCTGCCACCAAGGCCGTGAAACTGGGCTATACCTCAGTCAAGGTTGTTCCTGACGGCTACCCGGCCTGGGAAAAGCTCTACGGTCCCGGCCCGACGGCTGAAAGCGCAGCCAAGCCGGCTCCGCCAGCAATCCAGGCGGGCAAGGAAAGCGGCACAATCAGTGTTCCTTCGTTTGAGAAAATGTACAAGGAAGCACCGACCAGCGTTCATCTGATCGATGTCCGCGATCCGGCTGAAGTCGCTACCGGCACCTTCAAAGGCGCCGTCAATTTCCCGGTCAACTCGCTGGAAAAACGTATCGATGAACTGCCGTCGGATAAGCCGATTATTTTCTTTTGCGGCGCGGGTGGACGTAGCGGCGAAGCCCATGACATGGCCAAGCTCTACAAGCCGGCGCTAAAAACTTACTTCCTTGATGCTGACATCAAGTGGAACAAGGACGGTAGCTACAGCATCGTCGAAAAGAAGTAATCTAGAACACCGTTTTCCGGGGGGAAAAACATGAAGCACGTGCTATTCAGGCGTCTGGCGCAGTTGTGTCCAGACGCTACCAGGCTGCTGGCTGTCTTGCTGGTTGCCGGCAATGCCTTCGCCGGCGCACCGCCATCAGTCAAGATGGACTCGACAGCGGATCATGGCAAGTTCAAGGAATTGCAAAAGACCTTCAGTTCCGGTCCGGAACTGACCAAGGCTTGCCTCACCTGCCATACCGAGGCGGCCAAGCAGGTTCACCGTACCAAGCACTGGACTTGGGATTTTCTGAATCCGGAAAATCAGCAACGGCTTGGCAAGAAGAATGTTATTAATAACTTCTGTATATCAGTACCTTCGAATCTTGCCTTTTGCAGCAGTTGCCATGTCGGCTACGGCTGGAAGGATGCCAGTTTTGACTTCAAGTCCGAAGAAAACGTCGATTGCCTGGCTTGCCACGACACCACTGGGTCATATCGCAAACTGCCGGGGTTGGCCGGTCACCCACCCTACAAGGACACCGAAATCCCTCCGGGGTCGGGCAAGATCGCCAAAGGTGTTGACCTGACCAAGATTGGGCAGAAGGTTGGTAAGTCCAGCCGTGATACCTGCGGTGCTTGTCACTTCTTTGGTGGTGGTGGCGATGGCGTTAAGCATGGCGACATGGATTCATCACTGGCCTCTCCAGACAAGGATCTTGATGTTCACATGGATGCCACGGGTTTGGATTTCACCTGTGGCACCTGCCACAAGACATCCAGCCATGAGGTTCCGGGCAGCCGATACACACCTGTCGGCAAGGACAAAGGTGGTGCTCACATCCGTGGCAAAGAAGATAAAAGCAACCCTGCGACTTGTCAGTCATGCCATGGTCAGGCGCCGCACAAGGATGCTGGCTTGGCAAGCAAGTTAAACCACCACACCGACAAAGTGGCTTGCCAGACTTGCCATATCCCGGCCATCGCCCGCGGTGGTGTTGCTACCAAGATGACTTGGGACTGGTCGACTGCCGGCCAGCTGACACCAGAGGGCAAGCCAATCATCAAAAAAAATGACAAGGGCCAGGTTATTTACGACTCCAAGAAAGGCGACTTCACGTTGGGTGAGAACGTCACCCCAGAGTACGCCTGGTTCAACGGCAAAGTAACCTATACCCTGCTTGGCGACAAAATTGACAAGAACGAAGGCGTTACTCACATCAACAAGATGGGCGGTAGCGCCAGTGATGGCGAGTCGCTGATCTGGCCGATGAAGGTGTTCCGTGGGTCGCAGCCGTTCGACTCGGAGAACAAGACGCTGGTTACGCCCCATACGGCGGGTAACGATGACACGGCGTACTGGAAGAACTTTGGCTGGGAGAAGGCTATCGATACCGGCATGAAAGCGTCCGGTACTCCATACTCCGGCAAGTATGATTTTATCAAGACCGACATGTCCTGGCCGATCACGCACATGGTTGCGCCCAAGGAAAAAGCTGTGGGTTGCAATGAATGCCATGCCAAAGGTGGGCGCCTTGACAAGATCGAAGGCATCTACATTCCTGGACGCGATGCCAACAGTTTGCTGAACCTGTTCGGCTGGCTCGCCGTCGGCGGCACGCTGGCTGGTGTGTTACTGCACGGGCTGATCCGCTTTCTGCGTCGCAAGCACTGATTTCGGGGAAACCATCATGGAACGCATTTACATCTTTACCCGCTTCGAGCGCTTCTGGCACTGGACGCAAGCATTTCTGGTCATCGGCATGATGATTACCGGTTTCGAAATTCATGGAACCTATAACTTGCTTGGCTTTTTGCTGGCCCATCAGGTTCATACGTTTGCTGCCTGGGCACTCATCGTTCTCTGGGTGTTCGCTATCTTCTGGCATTTTATCACCGGCGAATGGCGGCAATATATTCCGACGATGAAGGGCGTAGACAAGGTATTCCGTCACTACGCCTGGGGGATATTTCAGGGTGAGCCGCATCCTTTCGTCGTTACCCGTGGCCGCAAGCACAACCCCATGCAGGCCCAGGCCTACCTGGCGGTCAAGGTGCTGATCAATCCCATCCTGTGGATTTCCGGTTTGCTCTACCTGTATTACAACGAGCTTGCAGGGCTCGGTCAGAGCCTGGATCTGGCTACGATCGCTCTAATCCATACGATAGGTGCCTTCATGATGCTGGCGTTCTTCATTGCCCACGTCTACCTCATCACGACTGGACACACAGTGACTGCCCATCTAAAAGCCATGCTGACCGGCTGGGAAGGTGGCGAAGGAGAGCACAACAAGAAAGGTTGACGCGTCACAGCTGCTAACGGGCAGAACCAGGGTTATGCTTCTGCCCGGCTTACGAACAACAAGAGAAAACCATTAATGAAGCAAAGCGCTGAATGCGTCGCCGCCCTTTCCCCCCTTGAACATCTGCCTCGCACTGGCTCTGATCCAAGTATTCCGGAATATCTTGAAACGACCTACTGGTGGGCATACCTTCACCCCAATGCGGTACGTTTATTTGAGCGCGAATGGCTGGTTAATCTGATTCTCTGGGGTAATTTCAGAAAATTGCGTGACCTTGCGCTGAATGATTTAGGTGACGCAAGTGATCAAAAAATCCTGCAGTTGGCCTGTGTGTACGGCGACTTTACACAACAGATTGCCAACCGGATGGGTAAAAAGGCAACGCTGGATGTGATCGACGTTGCGCCGATTCAGCTTGATAACCTGCGCTCCAAGCTGGTGCCTGATGCTCGCGTTCGCCTGCATCATCAGGATTCCAGCCATCTGCAATTTCCAGACGCCAGTTTTGACTCGACCCTGCTATTTTTCCTGCTGCACGAGCAGCCTGAAGCTGTCCGGCGAGCCACGCTGGCCGAGGCCATCCGCGTAACAAGGCCAGGCGGAAAAGTTGTTATTGTCGACTATCACAAGCCGGGGTGGAGCAACCCGCTTCGCTATGTCATGAAAGTGATTTTGGTTGCACTGGAGCCCTTTGCTTGCGATCTGTGGCGAAAAGAGATCAGCAGTTATCTCCAACCGAGGCTGGTTCCGCGAAGCATTGTCAAAGTTTGTCGATTTGGCGGTCTTTATCAGAAAGTTGTTATATCAGTTTGAGAACAGATTACAGATTCAGGGTGGTCTCGCCTCGATTTGTACGAATCAGCTGACAACGTAAGAAGCGCCGCCAGTAGCAATCAAAAGGCCGGTATCGTTTACCAGCGTCATCTGAACGGAAGCGATGCGGCCACCCAGGCGGGTAATCCTGCCGCTGGCCAGGAAGCTTTTGCCGACGCCTTGGTGCAGATAGTCGGCACGCAGATCAATGGTGCCAACCCGGCCGAAGCGATGGGCTATCTGCTCGGCGGATTCATTATTGAATTTCTCGGCTATCGCAACGGTGACGGCAAAACCGGCGACCGTGTCGAGGGCGGTAGAGATCACTCCGCCATGCAGGCGGCCGTGCAGGTAATGGCCAATCAAATCCGGACGCATGGCAAACGTTAGTGCCGGCGCTGCCGGGTCGAAAGAGGCTACCTTGAAGCCGAGTAACTCATTGAAGCACATGCGCTGCTCGAACGTTTCGCGCAACTGGGTTTCAAGGAGGGCTTGTTCTTCTGATGAACGGCGGGGGAGATGGTGGTTGGCTGTCATGGCTTTCGGCGAAAAAATGGGCGACGCGGCTTCCGTTGCACTGAGTGAATTTCACTGATTTTAGCGTAGCCGCCCTGATGCCTGTCGCAAAGCATGGGTATGCCAAAAAAGAACGCTTGTTGCCAACGTCGCATGCTCAATTTGGCAGCATTGCTGCAATGCATCATATAATCCGTGTTAGAGACTTGAACCAGCGTTTTGTGCGTGAGAACTGACGGTTTCTGACATTTGCCGTCCAACCTTTGAGCAAAGCTATGAGCAAGATTATCGACATCACCGAGTTGTGCCTGCGCGATGCGCACCAAAGCCTGTTGGCGACCCGCATGGCGCTGGAAGACATGGTGCCGGCCTGTGCCGACATTGATCAGGCCGGCTACTGGTCGGTTGAGTGCTGGGGTGGGGCGACTTTTGACGCCTGTATCCGCTTTCTCAACGAAGACCCCTGGGAGCGCCTGCGCACTTTCCGCCGCCTGCTGCCCAACTCGCGCCTGCAGATGTTGCTGCGTGGCCAGAACCTGCTCGGCTACCGCCATTATGAAGACGGCGTCGTTGACCGCTTTGTCGACAAGGCGGCTGAAAACGGCATGGATGTCTTCCGCGTCTTCGATGCCCTCAACGATATCCGAAACATTCGCCAGTCGGTCAATGCCGTCCGCCGCAATGGCAAGCATGCGCAGGGCACGATCTGTTATACCGTCAGCCCGCTGCATACGACCGAAACCTTCATCGAAATGGCCGAGCGCCTGGTTGAGCTGGGCTGCGATTCGATCTGCCTGAAAGACATGGCGGCGCTGCTCAAGCCGCAGCCGGCCTACGATATTGTCAAAGGCATCAAGGATCGCTGTGGTCAGGATGTCCGCGTGCATGTCCATACCCATGCGACCACCGGCGTTACCTTGGTGTCGCTGATGAAAGCGATCGAGGCCGGCGCCGACGGGGTTGATACCGCGATCAGTTCGCTGAGCCTCGGCCCCGGCCACAATCCGACCGAAAGTCTGGTCGAAATGCTCGAAGGCACCGGCTACGAAGCGCGACTGAACAAGGCCTGCCTGCACCGCATCAAGGATCACTTTGCCGGCTTGCGCCCGCGCTATCAGGCGTTCATGTCGAATATCCACGGTGTTGAAACTGATATTTTCGACAGTCAGATACCGGGCGGCATGATTTCCAATATGGAAAGCCAGCTCAAGCAGCAGAACGCCGCCGACCGTCTCCAGGAAGTCATGGTCGAGGTGCCGCGAGTCCGTGAGGACGCCGGTTTTCCGCCGCTGGTGACGCCTTCCAGCCAGATTGTCGGCACCCAGGCCGTGTTCAATGTGCTGATGGGGCGCTACAAGGTGATCTCCAGCGAGTTCGCCGACCTGATGCTCGGGTACTACGGCAAGGCGCCGGGCGAACGCGATCCGCAGGTGCTCGCGCAGTCGGCGCAGCAGGCGCACAAGGAAGCCATCGAAGTCCGTCCGGCCGATCTTTTGCAGCCCGAATGGGCCACCCTGGAGGCAGCGGCCGCTGCGCTGCCGGGCACCGATGGCAGCGAAGAGGATGTCCTGACTTATGCGATGTTCCCGCAGGTTGCCACTGATTTTTTTGCCACCCGCGCGCAGGGACCGAAGAATCTCGGACGTGATCCGCTAGCGCCGGCCAAACCCGGTGAGCCGGCAGCCGGGCCGCCGCCACTAACTACGCCGGTGACTTACGATGTTCGACTAAACGGCCGTTCGCACCGCGTTTCGGTTGCCCCGGTCAGCGAATAAACAGGAATTGCCATGAGTAACATGCAGGACAAAATTGATGAACTACGCCGTCGCCGTGATCTTTCGGCGCTCGGCGGTGGTGCCGACAAGCAGGAAAAACATCGCCAGTCGGGGCGGTTGACCGCCCGCGAACGGGTTGCCGCCCTTGTCGATGCCGGCAGCTTTGAAGAGATCGGGCAGTTCGCCAGCCACCGGGCGACTCTGTTCGGCATGGCTGACAAGGTCTTTCCTGCCGACGGCGTGATCACCGGTGCGGCATCGATTGCCGGCCATCTGGTGCATCTGGCCAGTCAGGATTTCACGGTGGCCGGCGGTTCGGCGGGCGAGATGCACTCGATCAAGGTCGCCGAGATCATGCAGTCCTCGCTGAAGACCGGTTCGCCCTTTGTCTTTATTAACGATTCCGGTGGCGCCCGGGTGCAGGAAGGCATCGCTTCCCTGTCGGGTTACGGCAAGGTCTTTCACGCCAATGTGATGCTTTCCGGCGCCGTCCCGCAAATTTCACTTATTTGCGGTCCTTGTGCCGGCGGCGCGGCTTACAGCCCGGCGCTGACCGATTTCATCATCCAGACCCGGCAGGCGCAGATGTTTATTACCGGGCCGCAGGTCATCAAGCAGGTGACCGGCGAAACGGTGACTGCCGACGAACTCGGCGGGCCCGACTCGCACATGGTTCATTCCGGCGTTATTCATTTCATTGCCGATGATGACCAGCATGCCATCGCGCTCTGCCGCAAGTTGCTCGGCTTCCTGCCGTCAAACAATCTCGAAGATCCGCCGATCCTTGAAGGTGATTATTCGATTGAAGCCAATCCGCTGCTGGAAACGCTGTTGCCAGAGGAAAGCAAGCAAGGCTACGACGTCCGCACGGTGATCGAAGCAATCGTCGATGCCGGCGATTTTCTCGAAGTGCAGGCCGGCCATGCGATGAATATTGTCGTCGGCTTTGCCCGTGTCTGCGGCAGTTCGGTGGGCATCGTTGCCAACCAGCCGTCGGTCAAGGCCGGGGTGCTCGACATCAATGCCTCGACCAAGGCGGCGCGCTTCATCCGTTTTTGTAATGCCTTTAATATTCCGCTGGTGACTTTCGTTGACGTTCCGGGCTTCATGCCTGGCGTCGAGCAGGAGTACGGCGGCATCATCCGCCACGGCGCCAAGCTGCTTTTTGCTTATTCGTCAGCGACGGTGCCGAAGATCACCGTCATCCTGCGCAAAAGCTACGGCGGCGCCTACCTTGCGATGTGTGGCAAGGATCTCGATGCTGACCGCGTGTTTGCCTGGCCGACTGCGGAAATTGCCGTGATGGGTGCCGAAGGGGCGGCAGAAATTGTTTTCCGCAAGGAAATCGGCGATGCCGAAAACCCCGGGCAACGCCGGGCTGAATTGATCGCCAGCTATCGTGATACCTTCTCCAACCCGTATGTCGCGGCCGAGCAGCGCCTGGTTGATGCGGTTATCGAGCCGGCGTTGACCCGCCAGCACATTGCGCAGGCGCTCGAATACCTGCGCATCAAACGTGTCCCCAGGCCGCACAAGAAGCACGGCTTGATCCCGCTTTAGGATGAAGATGGATAAGCAGCAAGCTGACGAAGAACTGCAAGCCCTGATTGCGCAGATGCGCGAGCAGATCAACACGCTCAGCCGTCGGGTCAGCGAACTTGAGTTGCGCGTTGCCGATGATCAAACAGTCGCGACGGCGCCGAGCGAAGAAGAATTGCTCATTATTTCGGCAGCGGTTGCCGCCTATCTCGGTGTTCGCGCCAGCATCCGTCAAGTGCGACTGGTGCACTCCAGCGCCTGGGGTCAGGTTGGCCGTATCGGCGTCCATGCCTCACATCGGCTTCATTGATCGGAAATTAGCGTGAAACTAAGAATTACCATCGACGAAAAAATGTATGAAGTTGAGGTCGAAGTGGCCGAAGCCGACAACGCCAGCCTGCCACCGGCCTATCCAGTCGGCTCGGCGCGACTTGCCGGAAGTGCTGCGAGTGCCCCGCTGGCGGCGCCAAAGGGCAGCGCTCCGGCCTCCGGTGCCGGCGAGGAAAAGCTCTGCCGCAGTCCGGTTTCCGGCACTATCGTCAAGGTGCTGGCGAGCGCTGGCGACAATATTGAGGCCGGCGACTCCTTGCTTTTGCTCGAAGCAATGAAGATGGAAACCAATATCACCGCGCCGCTCGCCGGAGTCATTGCCGCCATTAACGTCAAACCCGGCCAGCATGTGCAGACCGGCGACGTGCTGATTGAGTTTGCCTGATCGCCGGTTGAGCCGCTAGCGCCAAAAATAAATTGGCCGAACGCCACATGCGTGGAGTTCGGCCAATGTTTTTGCGGCGGCGCTTAGAACTGCGCCACCGGCTAGTTTGCTACTTTTTACGCGGCGCCGGCACATCCGTACAGGTACCGTGCGCGACTTCAGCAGCCATGCCCACTGTCTCACCCAAAGTTGGGTGCGGGTGGATAGTTTTGCCGATGTCGACCGAATCACAACCCATTTCGATAGCCAGACAAACCTCGCCGATCATGTCGCCGGCGTTCGGGCCAACAATTGCCCCGCCGATGACGCGATGCGTTTCCGCATCAAAGATCAGTTTGGTGAAGCCGTAGTCGCAGCCGTTGGCAATCGCCCGACCGGAAGCCGCCCAAGGGAACTTGGCTGATTCGATCTTGCGCCCTTCTGCTTTGGCCTGTTCCTCGGTGTAGCCGACCCATGCCACTTCGGGGTGGGTATAAGCAACACCGGGAATCACGGTGGCGTCGAAAGCGGCCTTTTGACCAGCGGCGACTTCAGCGGCGACGTGTGCTTCATGCACGGCCTTGTGGGCCAGCATCGGCTGGCCAACCAGGTCGCCGATGGCGAAGATATGCGGTACGTTGGTCCGCATCTGCGCATCGACATTGATGAAGCCGCGCTCGGTCACGGCGACACCGGCTTTTTCGGCAGCGATCTTCTTGCCGTTCGGCGAGCGGCCGGCGGCTTGCAGAATCATGTCGTAACGAACGGCGTCGGCATTCGGTGCGCCTTCGCCTTCGAACTTGACCCACAGGCCATCGTCCTTGGCTTCGACTGCAACTGTGCGTGTCTTGAGCATGATCCGGTCAAAACGGCTGGCGTTTTGCTTTTCCCAAACCTTGACCGTGTCGCGGTCGGGACCTTGCATCAGAGCATCGGCCATTTCAACGACATCAACTTTGGAGCCTAAAGTCGAGTAGACCGTAGCCATTTCGAGACCGATGATGCCGCCGCCGATGACCAACATCTTCTTCGGCACGAAGCGCAGTTCAAGCGCGCCGGTCGAATCGACAATGCGCGGGTCCTTCGGAATGAAAGGCAGATGCACGGCAGCCGAACCGGCGGCAATGATGCACTTCTGGAACTTGATGATCTTCTTGGCGCCGGTCTTTTCCTGACTGGTGCCGGTGGTTTCCTCAACCTCAATATGATTAGCATCGAGGAACGAGCCGTAACCACGGACGATGTCGACCTTGCGGCCCTTGGCCATGCCGGCCAGACCGCCGGTCAGCTTGCCGACGACCTTGTCCTTGTGGGCACGCAGCTTGTCGATGTCGACGGTAGGTGCGGCAAAGGTGACGCCGAGGGCGTTGGCGTGTTCTGCCTCTTCCATGACGGCCGCGACGTGCAACAAGGCCTTGGACGGAATGCAACCGACGTTGAGGCAGACACCACCGAGGGTGGCGTAGCGTTCAACGATGATTGTCTTCATGCCGAGGTCAGCCGAGCGGAAAGCCGCCGAGTAACCGCCGGGGCCGGCACCGAGAACGAGCATATCGCACTCGAGATCGGCGTTGCCGCCAAATGCTCCCCTCGCCCCGCTGGGGAGAGGGGCTGGGGGAGAGGGGGGGGCAGCCGGAATCGGAGTTATAGCAGCCCCCTCTCCCCGGCCCTCTCCCGCGAGGGGAGAGGGAGTGGACGCTGCACCTGTTTCAACCTTGATCAGCAAGGCACCTTCGCCCACTTTGGAACCCAGCTGAACCAGCACTTCCTTGACGATACCGGCAACGGTACTCGGCACGTCCATGGTTGCCTTGTCCGATTCCAGGGTGACGATAGCGTCGTCCACCTTGATGCTGTCGCCGACCTTAACAAAAAGGTCGATCACCGGCACGCTTTCGAAATCGCCGATGTCGGGGACTTTTACTTCAATTAATTGACTCATCGCATTCCCCTTAGACGATCATCCGGCGCATATCGGCCAGCAGTTCAGCGACATAGACATTGAAGCGGGTGGCCAGCGCGCCATCGATGACGCGGTGGTCAGCGGTCAGCGACAAAGGCAAGGTCAGGCGCGGGACGAATTGCTTGCCATCCCAAACCGGCTTCAGTGCCGACTTGTTGACGCCGAGAATGGCGACTTCCGGGGCATTGACGATCGGTGCGAAGTAGGTGCCACCGATGCCGCCCAGGCTGGAAATGGTGAAGCAGGCGCCCGACATATCAGCCGGCTTGAGCTTGCCATCACGGGCTTGCTTGGCCAGTTCGCCGGATTCCTTGGCAATCTCGAAGACGCCTTTCTTCTCGGCGTTCTTGATCACCGGCACGACCAGACCATTCGGCGTATCAGCGGCAAAACCGATGTTGAAGTATTTCTTCATCACCAGATTGTCGCCGTCGAGTGAGGAGTTGAATTCCGGGTAGCGCTGCATCGCCTTGACGCAGGCCTTGATCAGGAAGGCGAGCATGGTCAGCTTGTTCCCGGACTTCTCGTTTTCCTTGTTCAGTTGAACGCGGAAGGCTTCGAGATCGGTGATGTCGGCATCTTCGTGATAAGTCACGGCCGGAATCATCACCCAGTTGCGCGAGAGGTTCTGACCGGAAATTTTCTTGATGCGTGACAGCGGCTTGACTTCGATTTCGCCAAACTTCTCGAAATTGACCTTTGGCCAGGGCAGCAGATCAAGCACGCCGCCACCAACGACGCCGCCCGTCGCCGAGGCAACCGGGCCGGAAATCGCGCCGGACATCACACCCTTGACGTATTTGGTCAGGTCTTCCTTGACGATACGGTTCTTCGGGCCCGTCGCCGCAACCTTGGACAGGTCAATGCCGAGTTCGCGAGCATAGGCACGGACGGATGGTGAGGCGTGAACCTTGCTGCCAGCCGGAAGGCCGGGAGCAACGGCGACCGGGGCATTGGTTACGGTCGACGCTGAAACCGGGGCAGAAATTGCAGCCTGTGCGGCGGCCGGTGCAGCCGCTGCCTGAGCAACCGGGGCTGCATCCGGAGCAGACGCGCCGGTTTCAACCTTGATCAAGACTGTGCCTTCGCCAACCTTGGAACCGATCTGAACCAGTACTTCCTTGATCGTGCCTGCGACGGTTGACGGAACGTCCATTGTTGCTTTATCGGACTCAAGGGTGGCGATGGCATCGTCAACCTTGATGCTGTCGCCGACTTTGACGTACAGCTCAATGACCGGGACTTCGGCAAAATCGCCGATATCCGGCACCTTGACTTCAACCATCCCGCCACCAGCGGCGGCGGGTGCAGCAGCAACCGGTGCGGCGGCAGGTGCCGAAGAAGCAACCGGAGCAGATGCAGCGGCGGGTGCGGGGGCGGCAGCTGCGCCACCCGCTTCAACCTTGATCAGCAGTGCGCCTTCGCCAACCTTGGATCCAAGCGAAACGAGAACTTCAGTAACGACGCCGGCAGCGGTGGAGGGAACGTCCATGGTGGCTTTGTCGGATTCCAGGGTACAGATCGCATCGTCAACCTTGATGCTGTCGCCGACTTTAACGTAAAGCTCGATGACCGGAACGCTTTCAAAATCCCCAATGTCAGGGACGGTGACTTCAATGATTTGGCTCATGTTGTCTCTCCCTGATTAAACCGACATCGGGTTGGGCTTGTTCGGGTCAAGGTTGTACTTGACCAGAGCGGCGGCAACCACTTCGCGCTTGATTTCGCCGTTGTCGGCCAGTGCCTTGAGGGCAGCCAGCGTCACCCAGTGACGATCGACTTCGAAGAAATGACGCAGCTTCTCGCGGGTATCCGAACGGCCGAAACCATCGGTGCCCAGCGTGATGTACGGTGCCTTAACGAAAGGACGGATCTGCTCGGAGAACAGCTTGATGTAGTCGGTGGCAGCGACGACCGGGCCTTTGGCGCCAGCCAGCTTCTGCTCGACGTGTGACAGCTTCGGCTCTTCCAGCGGGTGCAGCAGGTTCCAGCGCTGGGTATCGATACCGTTGCGGGCCAGTTCGTTCATGCTCGGGCAACCCCAGAGGTCGGACTCAACACCCCAGTCGGCCTTGAGCAGCTCGGCGGCAGCGATGACTTCGCGGAAGATGGTGCCGGAGCCAAGCAGTTGAACGCGCGGGCCAGCCGAATCAGCACCCTTCTTGAAGGCGTACATACCCTTGATGATGTCGGCTTCGGCGCCGACCGGCATTTCCGGGTGCTCGTAGTTCTCGTTCATTACCGTCAGGTAATAGAAAACGTCTTCCTGCTCAGCGAACATGCGGCGCATGCCGTCCTGCGTAACCACGGCGACTTCGTACTGGAAGGTCGGGTCGTAGGAGATGCAGTTCGGGATCAGGTTGGAGAGGATCAGGCTGTGGCCGTCTTCGTGCTGCAGGCCTTCGCCGTTCAGGGTGGTACGACCGGCGGTGCCGCCGATCAAGAAGCCGCGGGCGCGCTGGTCGCCAGCTGCCCAACAGAGGTCGAGCACGCGCTGCATGCCAAACATCGAGTAACAGATGTAGAACGGAATGGTCTGCACGTTATGCACGGAGTACGAGGTGGCGGCAGCAATCCAGTCGCTCATCGCGCCGGATTCGTTGATGCCTTCCTGCAGTACCTGGCCGGTCTTCGATTCCTTGTAGAACATCAGCTGGTCATGGTCTTCCGGCACATAGTTCTGGCCTTCCTGGTTCCAGATGCCGACCGAGCGGAACATGCCTTCCATGCCGAAAGTGCGCGATTCGTCCGGCACGATTGGCACGACGTTCTTGCCGACATTCTTGTCCTTCAACATCATGTTCATGATGCGGACGATGGCCATCGTCGTGGAGAGTTCGCGGCCTTCGCCGGATGCCTTGAGCAGGGAAGTAAAGGCGTCAAGTGACGGGACGGCCAGCGGGTCGGCCTTGCGGCGGCGTTGCGGCAGATAGCCGCCGAGCGCAGCACGGCGAGCCTGCATGTACTTGTACTCTTCCGAATCTTCGGCAAAGGTCAGGTAGGGCAGTTCGGCCAGCTTGTCGTCCGGCACCGGCAGGTTGAAGCGGTCGCGGAAACGGGCGATCTGCTCGACGTCGAGTTTCTTGGTCTGGTGCGAGGTGTTCATCGCTTCACCGGCCTGGCCCATGCCGAAACCCTTGATGGTTTTGGCCAGAATCAGGGTCGGCGCGCCCTTGGTCTTGATCGCGCGGTCGTAGGCAGCAAAAATCTTGAAGATGTCGTGGCCGCCACGGTTGAGGTTCCAGACTTCATCGTCGGTCCAGTCGGCAACCAGTTCGCGCAGTTCCGGCGTGTTGAAGAAGTGCTCGCGGACGTAAGCGCCATTCTTGGCCTTGAAGGTCTGGTACTGGCCATCGACCAGTTCCATCATGCGCTTCTTGAGGATGCCCTTCTTATCGCGGTTGAACAGGGTATCCCAATGGGTGCCCCAGACCAGCTTGATGACGTTCCAGCCGGCACCGCGGAATTCGGATTCGAGTTCCTGAATGATCTTGCCGTTGCCGCGCACCGGGCCATCGAGGCGCTGCAGGTTGCAGTTGATGACGAAGATCAGGTTGTCGAGCTTTTCGCGACCGGCCATGCCGATGGCGCCCAGCGATTCGACTTCGTCAGTCTCGCCGTCACCGAGGAAGGCCCAGACCTTGCGATCACCGGCCGTGGCCAGTCCGCGCGAGTCGAGGTACTTCATGAAACGGGCCTGATAAATGGCCTGGATCGGGCCGAGGCCCATGGATACGGTCGGGAACTGCCAGAAATCCGGCATCAGCCACGGGTGCGGGTAGGACGAAATGCCCTTGCCGCCGGTTTCCTGGCGGAAATTGTCGAGTTGGTCCTGCGTCAGACGGCCGAGCATGAAGGCACGGGAGTAAACGCCCGGCACCGAGTGGCCCTGGAAGAAAATCAGGTCGCCGCCGGATGGGTCATTGATGCTGCGCCAGAAGTGTGAAAAGCCGACATCGTAAAGTGCGGCAGCCGAGGCGAAGGAAGCGATGTGGCCACCGACGTTGGTTTCCTTGTTGGCGCGCACGACCATGGCCATCGCGTTCCAGCGAATGTAGCTGTGAATCTTGATTTCCATGTCGGCGTTGCCCGGGTACTTGGGCTGCTGGTCGGCAGGAATGGTGTTGATGTATTCGGTGTTGGCCGAGTAGGGCAGATCGATCCCGTCTTCGCGGGCCTGGCCGATCAGCTTCTCGATCAGGAAATGAGCGCGCTCGGCCCCTTCCTGGGCGATGACGCCCTCGAGTGCGTCCATCCATTCTTTGGTTTCTTGCGGATCCGGGTCGGTTGCTTCGGGGGGTGCGTTGTACTGAGCGGCCATCATTTGTCTCCAGAACTAGGTTGTCTTTTTGCCGGGTGTTGGAATTAGCCCGGCAACTTTATCGCGTTCGGGCCCGTTGGCGAACCCGTGTTTACACCTATACATCGTTGCGCATTGTAAAACGACAATTCGCATCGTGCAATATCGGGGTTTCCCTAAGGGGTTTTTAATATTGTTTGGGCGCGAACTCACTGCAAAGTAAGTGAGGCTTGCGTTGAGTCAAGCCAGCGGCCGTCGCACCCTTTATAATTGCCGGTTTCGCATAGAATTCAGGAGCACTCATGGCAGCACTGATGCCCGCACCGGCAGCGAGCCGGCTTCTTTTGTCCGGCAACGAAGCCGTCGCCCGTGCCGTCTGGGAGGGCGGGGTCAAGGTTGCTGCGGCTTATCCCGGCACCCCGGCCACTGAGATGATGGAGGTGGTTTCCACCTACCCGGACATCTACGCCGAGTGGTCAGTCAATGAGAAAGTCTCGCTCGAGGTCGCCATCGGCGCTGCCTATGCCGGCTCGCGTGCTTTCTGCTGCATGAAGCATGTCGGCATGAACGTCGCCTCCGATGCGCTGATGACCCTGACCCTGACCGGCGTCATCGGCGGTCTGGTCATCGCGATTGCCGACGATGTCGGTTTGTCGTCCTCGCAGAATGAGCAGGACTCGCGTTACTGGGGGCGCTTCGCACACGTGCCGGTGATGGAGCCGGCCGATTCGCAGGAGGCTTACGAGATGACGCTGGCCGCCTTCGATCTATCCGAAAAGTTTCAGGTGCCGGTGATTCTGCGCATGACGACGCGTATCAACCACGTCAAGTCGCTGGTTACTGTCGGTGAGCGGACGACGCATGTCGGCGCCGGATTCAAGAAAGAGCCGGGGCGTTTTGTGATGGTGCCGGGCAATGCCGGCAAGCGTATTCCGCTGATGTTTGCGCGTGAAGAAAAGTTGCGTGAAGCGGCCGAAATCTCACCACTCAATTTCATCGAGCAAGGTTCGGACAAGCGTGTCGGCTTCATCGCCTCCGGCCCGGCTTACATGCACGTCAAGGAATCCTTCCCGGGTGCGCCGGTGCTTAAGCTTGGCTACTCGTTCCCGGTGCCCTTCGAAAAATGCCGCGAACTGGCGGCAATGGTCGAGCAGGTGGTGGTCGTTGAAGAAGTCGAGCCGCTGGTTGAAACCGAACTGAAGGCGCAAGGTATCAAGGTGCTCGGCAAGGAAATCCTGCCGCGCCAGGGTGAGTTGTCGCCGAATGTGCTGCGCCCGGCGATTGCCAAACTGCTCGGAGAAACAATGCCGGAATTGCAGTCGACCGCAGCATTGGAGGTTTTTCCTCGGCCGCCGACGATGTGCGTCGCCTGCCCGCACCTCGGCGTTTATTACACGCTGTCGCAAGTGCGCAATATCAGCATTGCCGGCGACATCGGTTGTTACACCCTGGGCGCTGGCCATCCGTGGAATGCGCTCGATACCTGCGTTTCGATGGGTGCCTCGATGGGCGTCGCGCTCGGCATGGACAAGGGGCGTGGCGAGTCGGATAAAGACAAACGTATCCTCGCGGTGATCGGTGATTCGACCTTCCTGCACATGGGTATGCAGGGTTTGCTCGATATTGTTTACAACAAGGGTAACGTCACCGTTTTGCTGCTCGATAACCGCGCCGTCGGGATGACCGGTGGGCAGGATAATCCAGGCAATGGTCGCGATATTTATGGTGACGATACGCCACGCGTTAATTTTGCCGCGCTGGTCGAGGCGCTCGGCGTTAAAAAAGAGCGCATCCATGTCGTCGATCCTTATCAGTTGCCGGTGTTGTTCAGAACCATCCGCGAAGAAGTGAAGGTGCCTGAGGTTTCAGTCATCATCACCGACCAACCTTGTGTGTTGGTCAAGGATTATCACAAGCTGAAACCCTTCGAGGTGATCGACGACAAGTGCACCGGTTGCGGCAATTGCGTTGATGTCGGCTGTCCGGCGATCCACGTCACTCGCCGTGGCAAGGAAGTGAAACCGAGCGGCAAGGAAGTCGATCTCGCATTTGTACGCATTGAGTCGTCGGTGTGTACTGGCTGCGGCCTCTGCGTGCAGCCTTGCGCGCCGAAGGCCATCGTCCATCATGTGCCGGTCTCGCCAATCAAACTGGTCAAGAGTTGCGGAGTCTGAGATGAGCGAAAATACCAATATTCTGGTGGTTGGTATCGGCGGCCAGGGCGTCATGACGGCGACCGAAATTCTCGCCGAAGCGGCGATTGCTCTCGGTCACGATGCAAAAAAGACCGAAGTTGCCGGCATGGCGCAGCGCGGTGGCGTCGTTTCCTCGCATCTGCGTTTCGGTAAAAAAGTGTTGACGCCGCAGATCACGCCGGGCACTGCCGACGTGCTGCTTGGCTTCGAGTCGGCGGAGACGATGCGCTGGCAGCACATGCTAAAAAAGGGCGGGATCACCCTGATGAACTCCTCCAAACTGGTGCCGCCGGTGGTTGAGCTGGGCCTGTTCGATTACCCGGAAGACCCGATTGGCGAGATCAAAAAAGGCGGCAGCAAGGTGGTCGCTTTTGACGCCACCTCCATCGCGCAGGAACTCGGCGATATTCGCCTCGGCAATACCGTCATGCTGGGCGCGATTGCTGATCACCTGCCGTTTGGCGCTGAAGTTTTGCTCAGCTGTGTGCTCAAGCGCTTCGAGCGCAAGGGTGAAAAACTGGTTGAGCTCAACCGCCGCGCTTTTGAGGCCGGGCGGGCTGCCGTTGGCGCTGCTGAAGCCGCTTCGGTTTAATTATTGGGAAGCAAGATGACCGCACAAATCATTGATGGTAAGGCGCTGGCCGAAGAGCTGCGCCAGGGTTTTAAGGCACGCGTTGAGGCGCTAACCGCCAAGGGGCACAAGCCAGGGTTAGTTGTGATACTGGTTGGTGCCGATCCGGCCTCGGAAGTTTACGTTCGCAACAAGGTCAATGGCTGCCTGGCAATTGGTATGTATTCCGAGAAAATTACTTATGATGCTGCGGTCAACCCGGAAATTGTGCTGAAAAAGATCGCCGAGCTGAATGCTGATCCGAACATCCACGGCATCCTTGTACAACTGCCCTTGCCGAAACATTTCGACGAAGAAGCGGTGCTCGAAGCGATTGCCGTCGACAAGGATGTTGACGGCTTCCACGCAGAAAACGTCGGCGCGCTGGCGCAGGGTAATCCGCGTTTCATTCCGTGCACGCCCTATGGTGTGATGAAAATGTTCGAGCAGGGCAAGGTTGATCTGAATGGCAAGGAAGCAGTGGTTATCGGTCGCTCGAACATCGTCGGCAAGCCGATGGCGCTACTCTTGATCAACGCCGGGGCGACAGTCACCGTGTGCAATTCGCGTACCAAGGATCTAAAGTTCCACACTAGCCGCGCTGATATTCTGGTTGCCGCCGTCGGCAAGCCGAAATTCGTTACCGGCGACATGATCAAGCCGGGCGCCGTCGTCATCGACGTTGGTATAAATCGATTACCTGACGGTAAGCTCTGCGGCGACGTCGATTTTGCCGGCTGCCTTGAGCTCGCCGGCCAGATCACCCCGGTGCCAGGCGGCGTTGGTCCGATGACCATCACCATGCTGTTGGCCAATACGATTGAAGGCGCAGAACGTAAAGCAGGGATCCGCAAATGACTGAACAGAAAATTTCCGTCGGCATCGTCATGGGCTCCGACTCCGACTGGCCGACCATGCAGGCAGCGGCGGTCGTCCTGAAGGATTTCGGTGTGGCTTATGAAGCGCGTGTCGTTTCCGCCCACCGGACGCCCGATCTGCTTTTTCAGTACGCCGAAGCCGCCAGCTCGCGCGGTCTCAAGGCGATCATCGCCGGCGCCGGTGGCGCCGCCCATCTGCCGGGCATGCTGGCCGCCAAGACCATCGTGCCGGTGCTTGGCGTTCCGGTCCAGTCGAAAGCCTTGTCCGGTGTCGATTCGCTGCACTCCATTGTCCAGATGCCGAAAGGCATCCCGGTAGCCACCTTCGCCATCGGCGAGGCCGGCGCAGCCAATGCCGCCCTCTTTGCCATCGCCATGCTGGCCAACGAAAACCCGACGCTGAACGCGAAATTGCAGGCATTCCGCCAGGCCCAGACCGAGAAGGTTCTCGGCATGACGCTGCCGGAAGTGTGAATCAGTGAGCGAAGCTTCAGTTCGTTTCGACGGCGACGCTCTGCGGCAGCGCATTCTGGTGCTGCGCGGCGAGCGCGTGATGATCGACGGCGACCTGGCTGAGCTTTACGGCGTGACAACAAAACGCTTCAACGAGCAGGTCAAGCGTAACCTTGAGAGGTTTCCGGTTGATTTCATGTTTCATCTGACGGCGGAAGAAAAAGCCGAGGTGGTCGCAAATTGCGACCACCTCACCAAGCTTAAATTTTCCCCGCACCTGCCGCGTACGATTGGCTTCGTTGTCGATCCTCTGGAGAAAAAAGAATGATCCTGCCGCCAGCTATTCTCGGCATGCTCGGTGGCGGCCAGCTCGGCCGCTTCTTTGTGACGGCTGCCCACGAGCTGGGTTATCAGGTCTGGGTTATCGATCCGGACAAGAACAGCCCGGCCGGCCAGATTGCCGAACGCCATTTCTGCGTTGAGTACAACGATTACGCCGTGCTTGATGAGTTCGCCGACGGCTGTGCCGCCATCACCACCGAATTTGAGAATGTGCCGGCCGACTCGCTGGAGTATCTCGCCAAGTTCGTCCCCGTGCGTCCCTCAGCTGCGGCGGTTTCGGTCTGTCAGAACCGCATCGTCGAAAAGTCCTTTCTGCGTGACCATGGTTTTCCGCACGGGCCGTTTATTGCGGTCAACCACGAAAACGACCTGAAAAATGCGCCGCACGATCTATTTCCGGCGATTCTCAAAGTGGCCCGCTTTGGTTATGACGGCAAAGGACAGGCGACAGTCAATAACCGCGAAGAGGCGCTGCTGGCTCTTGGCCGCTTCAAGGGCGAACACTGCGTGCTCGAACAGCGGCTTCCGCTCGACTATGAAGTCTCGGTCGTGCTGGCGCGTGATGAAAATGGTCAGGTGAAATGTTTCCCCAGTGGCGAGAATCAGCACACCCGGGGCATCCTTGATGTCTCCATCGTGCCGGCTCGCGCCAGCGCTTGCGTCAAAAGTGATGCCGAAGATGTGGCCGCCCGCATTGCTGAAAAACTCAACTATGTCGGCATTATGGCGGTGGAGTTTTTCATCAGTCGCGGCCAGTTGATCGTCAATGAAATGGCGCCACGCCCGCACAACAGCGGCCACTATACGATTGACGCTTGCCTCACCAATCAATTCGAGCAGCAAGTCCGCGCCGTCTGCGGGCTGCCGCTCGGCGAAGCGCGTGCTCACTCCTGCTCGGTCATGGTCAATCTTCTCGGCGATCTGTGGTACGACGGTGACAACTACCGCGAACCGGACTGGGCAAAACTATATGCCGTGCCGAATCTCAAACTACACCTCTACGGCAAGCACCACGCCCGTCCGGGTCGCAAAATGGGGCACTTCACGGTTATCGGCGAAAACGCCGAAGCCGTGCAAAAAGTCGCCCTGGCTGCCCGGCTCGCCATTGGCATCAAGGACTGATGACGCCATCCGAAGCCGATTACCAGCGTGCCGTCGAGCTTCTATGCGCCGGCGAACTGGTCGCCTTCCCGACGGAAACGGTTTACGGCCTGGGGGCGGATGCCGCCAATCCCGAGGCCGTCGCCAAAATCTTCGCTGCCAAGGGGCGTCCGGCTGACCATCCGCTGATCGTCCATCTCGCCTGCCATGACGCCGTCGAACAGTGGGCTGAACAAGTGCCCGATGTTGCCTGGGAGTTGATGGAAACCTTCTGGCCCGGGCCGCTGACGCTGATTCTAAAAAAGCAGCCCTGGGTGCCGTTGACCGTAACAGGTGGCCAGGAGACTGTTGGTTTGCGTATGCCCGGCCATCCGGTCGCCCTTGAGTTGCTGCGCCGCTTTGCCGCCAGCGGCGGGCATGGTGGCATTGCTGCCCCGTCGGCCAATCGTTTCGGGCGGATCAGCCCGACTACCGCCGCGCATGTTTATGAAGAACTCGGTGAGCGCGTGCCGCTGATTCTCGACGGCGGCGCCTGTGCTGTCGGTATTGAGTCGACCATCGTCGATTGTTCGCGCGCTGAAGCCGTTGTCCTGCGCCCCGGCCATATTTCACCGTTGCATCTGGAGGCCGTTCTCGGTCGTTTGCCGCAGATTGCGACTGCCGAAGGCGCGCCGCGTGTATCCGGATCGCTCGCCGCGCACTATGCGCCGCTGACACCGATGCGGGTCATCACGGCGCCACGCCTGCTCGATTTCATCAATGCCCAGCGCCATAAAGGTGATCGCTGCGGCGTCATCGGACACAGCCAGCCGCCGCAACTCGGCATGCCGCACGTCTGGCAGATGTTGCCGGCCGACCCGGTCGGCTACGCGCATGGCTTGTATGCCGCCTTGCGCGAGATGGATCACGCCGGCGTTGATCTGATCGTTGTTGAGGCCTTGCCCGACGACCTCGCCTGGGCGGCAGTCAGTGATCGCCTGCGGCGTTCGGCGGCGGGTGCCGGGCAGGGCTGAACCTTTAAATTTCGAGCAGCCGGTCGACTTTGGCGGCGCAAATGAAATCGTTATCCAACAGGCCGTCGATGGCGTGCGTCATGTAACTGACCAGGCAATCCTTGTAGCCGATCTTCAGTTCCGGGTGATGATCCTGGCGGTGCGAGACCCATGCCACAGCATTCACAAAAGACATCGCTTCGTAATGGTTGCTGAAGATGAAGTTTCTTTCGATCCGCTTGCCGGCCAGTTGCCATGCCGGCACATCTTTCATCAGGTTTAAAACTTCTGCTTCGGATAAGGGCGGAACGCCGCCCTCGCAGGGCACGCAGCGGCGGTCGGAGATATTGCAGACAGACATGGTGGATACCTTTCGTTAATGAGAATTGGCAGCAGAGTACAGCAAAAAATTGCTGGCTTCCGCTGACAAAAAGCTTGCGATAGAATCAGGAAAACCATGGGGGTGTAGCTCAGTTGGGAGAGCGATTGGTTCGCAATCAGAAATCTCGCCATCTCAAACGGCACGAAAAATCGTTTAAAAGTCTCTAGCAGCAATGGTTTTGAGCCGCATTGACATAACGCGGCATAACGACGAATAACGGTAAAGCATTGTGGCGATGTGGCACCAGTGCATCAGAAATGTGGCAAAAAAGGGGAAAAATGGAAGTCCAAGGCGTTGATGTCAAGTCGATTCTCGAAGCAAAAACAACAATGGATCGTCTCGATGAGATTGCACCGGGCTCCTCTGTTGTCAACACGGATCAGATTGCCATTGCGCTTGGAAAAACAGGAAAGGGCGGCCCCCAAACGGTCCGAAACCAAATCTCGAAAAAACAGTTTCCCCTGCATGCCAAGCTGCGGAAAAACGGCGCGCATTGGATACTCTCCAAAGTTGTTTTTGCGGCTTGGATTGACGGCGAAGACGATGCCGCTCCGGCAGTCATTCCCCCGCCTAAAAGGGGGCCGGGTCGGCCACGCAAGTCTGTCGAGCAATGGCTTGCCGCGTTGGATGACTCATGGGCCAGTTTGCTGAGTGAAGGGAGACAGCAACTCGACGACGACTCAGGGATTCTTGAAGGTTCCGGACGACTGGAAGCAAAGAAGATGTAGAAGAAGAAAAGCCGACGCAATGTCGGCTTTTCTATGTGTTTTTGGTGGAGGCGATGGGAGTCGAACCCACGGTCTTCGCGTTGCGAACGCGACGCTTTCCCAGCTAAGCTACGCCCCCATGTTGGAGAGATTCTAGCGCCAACTGTCGAAACAGAGAATGTTCATAGACGAATGTTTTATTGAGCTTAAAGCGTCCGTCCACCCCAGCCCTTTTTGTCCTCATCAACTGGCCTCGGGGTGCCTGGCGCGACAACCGTTCCAATATCAATCCCCTCGCGCCGATTCCGCGCAAAATGGATTGCCTCGGCTGCCTCCTTGTTGTTCGCCAACGTCGCCGCCGCCAGCGGGTCGCCATTCGACGGGTAACGGGGCGCGCGGCTCAGTTTGATTGGTGCATGGCTGGCGCCAGCGTTCAGCAGTTGGTCAAAAATCCTTCGCCGCCTGACCTCGATGTCAGCCTCGACAGCCGGGTTTTCATGCTTGCCCAAGGCGGAGGTGTGCCAAATGGCGGATTCCAGAACGCTCGAAGAGCTCATTTCGCCGGTGTGCTTGTTTGGCGAAGTGATGGCCATGTTCGGGGTGAAAAGACCGTCCAAGGCCTCGATTACATCCGCGCGCGATATAAGGCAGGCCATATCGAACAGGTTTGCGTTTCGCATCGTGATGCCCGCCACGGTGTATGCGCAGAACAGTTCATCGTCAAGCCAGCCCGGCAAGTCGGCATGGTGAAAAATCAGGCTTTCGGCGTCAGGCCGGACCTGCAGAAACCTCGAAATCTCGTCGGCATCCAGCTCATCCTCGTAAATGTAGGAAAAGCGATTCTGCAAAAAACCGTGCGCCTCTTCGAAGGGCATTGCCATGTATCTTTTGATGGCTCCAAGCGTCTCGGCGATGCCGTCCCTGACGTTGATGGCCAGCTCCTCCTGACTCACCTCCTCCAACTCGCCGTTGGCCTCCATCTCGTTCAAGAGGGCTGCAATGTCGGAGAAGACGCCGGTCAGCACTTCTACTTGGTTTTGGGTCGGCTTGTCGACCAGAATCATGGCCTGCTGATCGCCGGAAACCTTCAACTGGTGGACGCCCTTGCCGTCGTTGAGGTGCAAGAGGAAAGGCCCTTTCAACGCGCGGCCATCCTTGTGTTGAAGGCGGGCGATGGACATGAAGGCTTTGGCGCCATCGTTCTCGAACCCGGCGGCTTGGCTTTGCCCGTCAGGGCTGAGACTGGCTACGAACCACATGGGAGCCTCACTTCGCTATTTGGTGCAGCGCGTCCAATACACTTTTCTCGACCTTGCCTTCTTTCACAAGGTCTTCGACCGGTGTCACCAAATCTCCGTGCCCCGTGGGGAAAACCCAGATGGGTTCGTTTAGCTTGTCGTCTGTGCCTGTGGAGCGTCCGGTCGAATAAATCGGAACACCAAACACTGGAAGGTTCGGCCCTTGAAGCGGCTTTACGTTCTCACCTTTTAAGAAATATTCGATTCGAATTTTGTCGATTTCACCAAGAGCTTCCAAGGCATCGTTCATTTTTTGTTTTTTAAGGGTTTGTCGTGCAGAAAGCCCAAGATCGTTTGTTTGATCTGCCATGCCGCCAGCCTGAATAATCAACTTCGCCAAAGAATGATGTTTCTCATTCGCTGCAATGTGCAAAAGTGTATCCCCGTAGTCGTTAAATACCGCTACTAGCAATGGATTTTCAAGAATGAAGTCAGAAAACTCTTGCTTATTACCCCTGCGGACACTTGACTGAATTTGAATGGCTTTGGGGGTTTGAGAGAGACTTTCCACTTCACCGGAATCTATTTTTTGTTTGATGCGATCTATCGCAAGAATCTTTTCAAGCCCGGATTTGCTGCTAACCATTAAAGCAAGTCTCTGAGTCTCTTTTTCCTTGATCAGATTGTCTTTTCTTTGTTGGTCAGACTTTCTTTTTTCTGATTCAGAATGTTCGATGGATTCCGCCTTGAGTTTTTGGAATCGCAGATTTATATAGTTTACTTTCGTTGTTTGCTCGTCCCCGTTGCACATTGCAAAGGCACGAGTCCAAACAGCCTTGTCGACATTATTTGACTCCAACTCAACGCCGATTTGCTCATACAAAACATCGTCGGAAAGCACTTCGTCATGTGACTGGGCAGCGATTACCGGAGCCGCTTTTGCGTCAATGGGCGCTTGAACCGCCTAGGCATACTGTGAAATCACCTGTGCAGGTTTTTTTCCTATCCCACTTGGAGAAGGACCGAACCTGTTTACGCCTTCCTCGCCCTTGAAAAACAATAAATAGATTTGAATAAAAAAATTAACAATCGGCACGAAGACAGTGATGTACCACCAGCCATCCTTGCCTAGGTCATGGAAGCGCTTAACGGAGGCCGCGAACGCCACATATGCGAGGGGTAGCATCATCAATAAAACAAGCCAAAATCCACCGCCGCTATTTTCTGGATTTCTCAGGAAGAACGACGCAGGAGTGCCAATGATGAGCGCAGAAAACCAAATCCAGAAGTAAGACAATCTGCCGATACGGCCATGGAAATCGAACAACCCAGATTCCATATTTTTAAGCGGAGAGATTTCAGAACCAAAAGTAGTTGAGCAACACGAGCATTTTTTATCATCGCTCAGAACCGTTTGACCGCAAGCGCTGCAATAAAAACTCATTTTCAATGATTCCTTTTAATAAATCTGTGGAAAAACAACGCTGTTCATTACCTGTTGGCACAGCGGTTTTGCAAGAAGGTGTTCCTTGTCGGCAGCCTTTTTTCCGGTTTTTGGGGAATACACCCCGCAGAGAACCTGCACCATTCGCCTATTCACAAACAGTGTGTAGGCCGTCGCTCTGGTATACATCTCCATTTCGACGCGCTCTTGTTCAAGTGAGTATTCAAGCGAAATCCCCGTCCGCTTTTCCGTGGCAAACGTTCGCGAGGAAATCAAGGTGGCACCTTCCGGCAACAGTTCGCCAGACTTGGCCCACGTTTTGATGTCCGCAGCGCTTGGTTCCAGTTCTTGTGTGTCATTCACTATCAGCATAATCATGGCGCCGCCGTGTCCGCCCTCGCTCACCCATTTCTGGACGATGTGGGGGCGCTCGCCCTCTTTGGCGCGCCAAGATTTTGGCAGTTGCATCGAGATTTGAAGCCCCAAGGATTTGCCGCCGCCATCGGTTTTATAACGCTGCCGCCAGCCATCCGAGAACTCGGCAACCGGATTTGCCTTGTATTTATTGGCAAGCAAGGTTTCCAACACGTCGGGTTCGACGTTTTCGCCTTTGGTGCGCGACTTCACCGTTTCAATAAACTGCTGGGCGTCGGCTTGGCTAAACTTGTTTTTTTCGAGTATTGGCAAAAGCCTTTTACGGCCTTCGCTGGCGATTTGCTGGGTGGCATTGGCGCCAAGTGTCTTTGTCAGGTCCGCCTCGATTCCTCGCAAGGAATCGCCAAACGTCGCGTCAAACATCATTCTGGAAAGGGCAACTTGGGCGGACATCCCCGGAAACTCCCGCTCGATTATTCCCAGCGAAATCTCCTGCCCGACAAAAAAACCATAGGCCTTGCTGAGCGCCTTGATTTCTCCCCGAGTATGTTCAAGCGCGTGGGCGCCCGCAGCCCCGAGCAGCAATGAAAAAAGCAAAAACCGGGAAAGCCATTGGCGCATCAGGCAGAGCTTGGCTTGGCATCTCATGGGGATTGGTTTGGCGCAGTTCACCGGCAAGAGGGAAGGGGGCTCAAAGTTGCGCCAGAATAACGTCCAGCGCCTTGTCGCCACGCTGGTATCCCTGCCGTGGGCCGGTAAACCCCTGGCTCGTGGCGGCCAGATTGGAGATGTTGGCGACTTTGAGCAAATCCCACTCATGCCCCGGTTCGACATGCCCCCCCCGCGTCTGGAAGCAGCGCAACAGCAGCTCTCCCTTGGAAGACTTGCCGACGGCGTGCGGCTCCACCTCGCGATTGATTTGCTTGTAGGTTAGCGCCAGCGTCTTGCGCTGATTGATGGCGTCGATGATGGTTTGCAACATGATGGCATTATCCGATTTGCGTTATTCGCATTCTAATGGCAAGTCCGATATTTCATGCCCCTGTTCTGCCTTTTGTGGGCTTTCAGCCTGCTTTTTTCCATCTCATGCACAGCTTGCACAAGAAACACAGGCCGAAAGCTGAAACAAAAGGTTTGCCGTGGCCGATGCCTTGGTTTTCTAAAATATTTTCAAATCAACCTGTGCAGGTTGTGCAGCCTTCTGAAAGGCTCTGCCGACAAGGCTTTGGCGGTGCACAAGAGAAAAGGGGTGCCTGTGCGGCACCCCGTGCAGCCTGTGCCTAAATCCTTGGCTTGATGCTCTTGCCGTCTGGATTTCCGCATACGGACATTATCGCCAGTTGTTCTTCTCGGCTTTTGACCAGAACTGCCAGCAAACTATTGGCGGCGATGTAGCCTCTGGCCGTGACGCCAAGGCCGTCGGGCTCGTCAAGGTCCGGGTTTTCGTCCAGCATTCGCGCCAACTCCTCCCATTCCCCTTCTTGGTTGGCAAATCGGGCAAGCAGGTAATGCAGCGGGAAATCCTCCCCCTGATTAAGCCACGCGCTTTGCAAGTCCCACAAATCCTCTCCTGACGTGTAATAGCCTCCATCCCACATCGCGTTCTCCTTTTCCGGTCAATCAGAAGCGAAACTTGCGGGATGGGCCGCTGGCCGGCAGCGTAACCAAGGCAAGCTCGTCTTGTTCGGTAATGGCCAGTTGAACAGGGGGTGCAGCCAAGGCCAGCAGGTCGCGCAACGCCTGCTCTGCTTCCGGGTTATTTTCGACATATTCGAGAACCGAGTAGCCCTCCCTGTCTTTTTCCGTCAAGGTACGGCCGGCCTTGAACTCCGCCAAGGCACACTCCTCAAAATCAAAGGGCATGTCCCAGCAGTGGTTGTTGGCAAACTCGACGAGGGCGTGGAGCGGATATTTTGAATACCACTCAGGCTCGGTTTCAACCCGATAGTATTCTTGGCGCTCCCATGGTTTCAAGTTGGCCATTTTTTCCTGAGAGACGTTCACGTCAGATAGTTTTCCAAAGTAGTGCATTTTCATTCCTTTTCAGATTGGCCCCCGCCGGATTGGCGGGGGCTGGATTGGTTTAGTTTGGAAGCGTCAGAGAAACGACACGAATACGCTTGCCGTTCTGGGTGCCTTGGGAGACTTTCACGGCATCGCCAAACTGGTTGTGCATGGCTTTCCAGAACGGCGGGCTGGACAGCGGGGAAAGGTTGTTGAATCGGCACCACTTGTCGTAAGTGTCGAATACCTTGTCCTTGCAGGTGCTGCCAGCACCGACAAACACCGCCGTGTCGTCAATCCAAGCCAAAACGCTGTTAGACGCTAGAACCGCCGCCTGCTTGGCCGACTGCACCGCCTGGGGCGGATTGGGCATCTTTCCGCGAACCATCAAACGCTGCAAACCCACAAGGCACCAGTCCAGAAACAGCACCAGCTCGTTCTGGATGATCTTGGTGTCCAGTTCGGGAATGACGTCCTTTTCGGCAATCTGCGTGTCAAACGGGATGACCGCCAGACGACGCCAGAAACCGTCGCTGTTGTCGCTCGACTTCTGGTCGTTGTTCGTGCAGATTACCCACTTGGCCGTCATCGGAGCCGCCACCGGGTCGCGGTGCTTGATGTCCACCGACACGGTTTCGCCCGACACCAGCATCTTGAACGTCTGCTCGTCGATTCCCCCCTTCGGCACCTCATCGACAATGGCCAGCGAGGCGCCGAGCATTGGCAAAAGGTTGAAACCGCCCAGACGGTCGAGACGCATCCGTGCCACCAAGGAATGCAGAGCCGCAAGCAGGCGGGTGTAGATGGATTTGCCGTTCCGTCCCTTCCCTTTGAGCAGCGCCGCCACCTGAAACCGGACGTTCGGCACGAGCGTGTCTCCGGCCATCTCCTGCAAGAAGTTGCGAACCTCCAAATCGGGCAGGGAGGTGGTCAGGTAATGCCACAGCAACGAATCGGCCGGCACAGGTTGAGGTGTGTAGGTGCGGCCCGCCCCGGGCAGGTTGCAGTTGAGCACCGAGGTCAGGCCAAACTCCGGGCTCGGATTCAGACGACGAAGACTGCCGTCAGGCATGATTTCCAGATAGGCGTTTTTAAGCCCCAGGACGGCACGGCTTTCGTCGCGTTTCGGCAACTCCGGCAACAGGTCCAATGCCGCCAAAACGCAAGCCGCCGCCTTCTGGTGGGTGGCAACCGCCGGGTGCCTCGCGGACAGCCAACGGAAGGCATTGCGCTCGGCCAGATTGGGGTTCAGTGCCGCCCAATGGTTGACTGTCCAGACGTAGACAACCCCGGAGAATGACGAGTTGTTTTTGTTCCTGGCCATATACTCGGCATATTCCAGCTCAACCGAGCGTCTTACCTGATTGGGTGCAGCGGCGTTCTGGGGGGGCGCCGCGTTCTGGTTGGCCGCCTTGCCACCGAAAAACTGGGCGGGGTAGGAAACGACAGTCGTGTTGAAGGCTGAACCGAGGTTCATTGAGGAATACGTTTGTGCGAGTTTCATTTTCTGCTCCATTTTGGAAGCAGGCAAAACCTTGACAAAAGCGACTCGTTTGATAGGCTGAGTTGTCCGCTCAGCATCGCAAACTGGCCCGTCATGGTTTACGCCTGACGGGTTCAGTTCGAGTTGGATTGGGTGGGGTTTTGGGCTGTCAGAAACGACTGAACCGCCGCCAGCGGAAAAAGCAGGCGACGACCCAGACGGACCGGTTGAACCGGTAGACGGCCAGATGCGAGCAAACGGCGAACGGTGGCCGGCGACAACTGCATCGCTTGGGCAAACTGCTCGACTGTGAGCACGGGTGATACGGGGAATGTGTTGCTTTGCATATGAGCTCCTTGGGAGAAGCCCTTCGCGAGAAGTGGCGGGAACTATTCCCGAGGGCCCACTGTCTTGTACGGTTTCGAAAACCCGCACTGAGCGTCATTAGCAGTGATGCTTATTACTGCGCATCGGTGTCCATTGTGGCACATTCATTAGCAGTGCACAACCCCTTTTTGGCATATTTTTCAACTCAAAAAATCAGCGAACAGGCCGAGTGAAAATGGGGGTTCGCTCCCCGAAATGGCCGCCGCCGATGTTGTAGTCAAAGAACTCCTCCGCCTCGTCGCGGGTCATGCCGTCGCGCCGACGCAGGATGGAAATCACCTTGGCCGAGTCATAGGCCACCACGTCCACGCCTTCAATGTTGGCGATACCGAGAATGGCCGAGTCGTATCCGTCGGCAAAGAGCAGGCCATCGGGCTCGTCGGCGATTTCAAGGCAGCGTTCTCTACGCGAGACGGGGTTTCCGATCATGGCCGCATCCCCATTCTGCGGACGGGCCTTGCCTCTTGCTCGGGCTGAGCGGGTGTCTCCACGGCTTTGCTTTCGTCGTCGAGGGCGGCCTGCGGTTTAAGGGCCATGCCTTTCAGGTAGTCGGCGATTTTTTGGGCGTCGGCTGCCGCCCGGAATACCTCGTTGTGCGTCGTCGAGGATTTGAGCACTTGAAGCCATGAGTCGAGATAGGCGGCATGGTTGGCGATTTCCCTCTGCCCCATGTTGGGGCCGTTGCCGACCTCCCCGCCGGGCGGGAAGAGCTCCGCGCATAGGAAGCTGGCGGCCATCTCCACCCGGATTTCCTCCTTGGCCCGCTCCGCCAGCGAGTCCAGACCCAGCGACTTGCCGAACCGCGCAAGGCGCGAGGAGTGGCCGGTGGCGTGGCCGCACTTGTGGAGCATGGTGGCGTGCAGGGAAAGGGCGTCCGCAAAAGCCTCGCGGTCGGGCATGCGCAGCGTGTCGATTCGGGGCGAGTAGGAGGCGGCGCTGCCGCCGTGCAGGACAATCATCCCGTCGGCCTTTAAGCCCGCCACGATGGCGTCCACCGCCTCGGATGGCTGGATGCTTGGCCTGACCCTTTCGGTGGGCTGCCAGCCCTCGACGCCCTGGCCGTTGAACACGGCGTAGGTCTTCATCACCAACTTTTTGCCGCGCTCCTCGGCCAGCACCTCGTCGCCGTCGCCCGTTTTCTCAGAGCGATCCACCTCGACCATCCTGACGATGTGGCTGGCCTTCGCGCCTTTCTTGATGGAATGGCCGGCCGCCTTGGCCTGCTTGAATGTCATCCATTCGTCGATGGCGCAGTTGCCGGATTTGGCCAACGCGCCAGCCAAGAGAAGGTTGTTGATGCCCGAATAGGATTTCCCCGTTTGCGCATTTCGGTGGAGCAGCGGCACCGACCAGCCCTGACGCCATGGCGGCGTGCCCGCCTCGATGGCCTCAATCAGTTGGCGGGTGATTTCTTCGCGTATGGACATGGCAGGCTCCGGGGTGGATGCCTGTCAGTCTTCCGGTGAAGCAACTTATTGTCTTTACCGTATGTCAGCTAGAAAACAACTCCACGCAAGTCAGTTAAAGAGAAGAAAGGCTGTAATCGCTCAATTAGTCGATGCTCTCGTTCGCTCTCATCAGCCATTTGAGCAATCTCCAAGGCTGCCAGCGAAGCAAATAGATTCACAAAGCCCATGACCTCTGAGATTTCCTCGGATGAGTAATCAGGCTCAATCGCTCCATTGGTTTGCCACCGTTGAACATGCAAAGCGCCGGAATGGGTGTAATCGCAAAGTGGTTCCCATGCCAAGAGCCACATTTTGGCTAGATGCTCTCCTGCGTATGCATCAACCTTTTTTAGGGCCTCTGTCATTTTTCCGGTTTTTGGCGGCTCTTTGCCGCTCATAAATGCACTTACATCAAAGTCTGAGGCGCAATGTGATAACCAAGCCCCTCGCAAAAACGATTCATAAAGTAAGCGAGCAAGAGAGAAAGCCGATGCGATTCTGTTGTTTTGAACCAGAATGGTGATGGCATGATGATGGTCAAGGGCTATTCCTAGGCACCCCAGAGACGCGCGAACTTTTAGTGACTCTGGAAACGACAGCTCGTTTGTTTCATCGGCCAAAACATTGACTAGCAAGATGGATTTTTCAATCGTGTTCATGACTTTCTTTCATGTGGTTTAGTGATTATCCAGTATCAATCCTTCAACCAATGACGCACTGAAAGCAAACGGACGATATTTCACTTTGGCCCCCTTCGTCCCGGCGTAGGCAATCCGCTTGGTGGCGCGCCAAACCCGCCATTCGAATCCCGCTCCTGACGCATCCGGGCCAAACGCTCCGACAGCCCACCTTTTCCATCCATCAGACCCGCCCCGCGAACGGGAGCCCTGGCCGAGTCAGCCGTTCTCGACACAGGCAAGGGCTTGATTGGCCCGGGGCCGACGCTTGCGACCTCAACCGATGGCGCGGAGGCGCCGGCCATGCGCAGACGAACCTCCGCAAAAATGGCCGACTGGTGGGCGTCCAGCGGAACGACAATCAGGTTCCGGGCGATGGCGATGGCCATGGCCTCCCGAATGAACTCGTCGCTGCCGCGTATGGTGATGCCGGAGTCCCAGCCGCGCATCGCCGCGACCTCCATCAACCGTTGGGCGGCAATCCTCGGGTCGGGCGTGGCGTAGGCGGTGATGCGCTCCCCTGTGTCGTGCACCCGTCCGCCGTCTTTGAAATACAGGGTCAGGGCCTTCGTGCTTTTGCGGACGTGGCGCAACTGTTCGATAAACAGGTCGTCGAGCACGCGGCGATATTCGTCGCCCAGCATCTCTCGCCGCCAGTCGCGGATTTGCTTCACCATGGGTTTGCCGGCTGCCTCGATGCTCGGGGCGTCGGGCTCCGAAATGGCGGATAGTTGCCCCTCGGTCTCCTCGCCAGCCGCCTCTAAGCGGGCCTCAATGGCAAGGGTGCGTTCGTCCTTTTGCTGTTCCATGATTTGCTCCTCCTCTGTTTTGTTTTTGTCGGCCGGCCCTTTCAGCCCGAACTCCACGCGCAGGGCGACGGCCAGTTTTTCCGCCCTGCGATAGTCGTTTGTCTCAGCGACAACGCCGCCGTCGGATGAGATGCGCGAGAGCAGCAGGTGGGCGTGCTGGTGGTCCCGGTCGCGGTGGCGTATCAAGATGAACGGGCAATCCGCGCCGTAGCCCAGCCCCTCCTTGAAGCGGGTGGCGATTTCGACAAACTCCTCGTCGCCGATCTGTCGCTCGCCGGGGCTCAGGTTTAGCGAAATGTGGGCGATGGCTCGCGACAGGTTCGGTTTCAGCCGCCTGAACGCGCCGAACTGCGTGCTCCACGCCCTGACGTCGGCGCCCGCGAGGTTGGTGGCCAGCAGCTCGCCGCGCCCGGGCGCCTCGTTGTTCGAGCCGTTCAAAAGATATAGGGCGGCCTTGCGAAACGCCTTGCCCTTGGTGATTTTCGCTATCGTGATGGGCCTCCCAGCAAATCCATCCGCAACTCCTGCACCTGGTTGTGCAGTTCGATGAGCAGGTTGGCCGGGATGTTGATGACGCGACCCTCGTTGGCGGAGCGTGCCAACTGGTTCAGGTTCGAGCAGGTCGGGGCGAGCTCGGCCCAAAGTCGCGCGTTGGCGGCAGGCAACGAGTGGATTCGTTGCCCCAAGGCGGATGAGCGGAGAAACTCGGCGAGGCGTAGGCCGGCCTCTTTGGCCTTGGCCTCGATGACCGCGATTTCCGTTTGAGAGAGATAAACGTCCACGCGTTTGTCTCTGATTCGCTCCTTGGGCAGCAGGTGTCGCGGCATGGGGTGGCATCTCCGTTTTTAGTCCCGCCAGGGCGAGGGCAAGCAATCCGGAACGGGTTGATTGCATACCTTGCTACTCGCCCGGTGTTGCTTTCAGATTTCCGGAACGGAACCCGAGAGTCAATGGCCGACTGTCAGAGACGGCGGGGATTTGAACGGGTTGAAAACGCTTGGCTGGTCGAGGAGGAGGCCCCTTGGCTCTTGCTGAGCAACTGCGATTCGAGCAAGGCGACCTCCTCGGAAATAAATGGCGCGTCGATGGCCCGCAGCGCCTCGATGTCGCCCATGTGCCAAGCGGCGTCGTGGTGGGCTGCCTGCGCGGCCATGCACAGGGAGGCCATGCCGCTCCATCGGTCGGAACCCATCAGCACGAATACCTTGCCGTCGACGTGCGGCAGGCCGGAGAGTTCGGCAATCAGGGTGGTGATGTCGCGCTCGAACGCGAACACCTTGAAGGATTGGAGGACTTGCCCCGATTGCTCGAAGGGCTCCCCTGCGAATCGCGAGGCTAGTCCGGTGGCGCCGATATGCCCCTCGTATCCATCGCCATCCAGTCCTGAGAGGGAGAGTTCAAGGGTGAAACGAGGGCAATCCCATTCCCGCCAGAGATTCAGCCAGCGGATGCGCAGGCGGTTTTTTCTTCGGTGCTGCCGCTCGCTGGGCTTGGCGGTTTCCATGTCGTGCTCCACGCTGTTTCTGGAAACCTATTCGAATCGGGATTCCGCGCAAGGCCGTTCGGCGCTGCACAGGGTGGCGAGACTTGGCGGAGATTTGCTTGTGCAAACCCAAAGCCTTGTGGGGCAAGGGTTTTAAGGGCTGCACAGGGGGCACGAGTTCGAGGAGGGTTGTTCTTGGGCTGGTGGCTGATTCCAAGAGGGGTTTTATATTTATTCTTAAAAAACACCTGTGCAGGTTGTGCAGCAGTCCGAAAGGCCAGTATTGGCAAGGGTTTGCGCTGCACAGGAGGAAAGCGGTTGCCTGTGCTCAGGGTGTGCAGCCTGTGCGGTTTGATTGTTCAAAGTTCATTGGATGCCTAGATTGCTTCTAATGAACTTCGAAGGTTGCAATGGTGGGTTATTAGCGCAAAAGGCCGAATTCCGCTGCATCTGAAAATCTATTCGACTCGCCGTGGCGCTGATGTGCTTTTTGCTGCTTGGTCGAACGGCCTTGCTCGAAACATTTCAATCAATGGCAGGACTGTCCGGTATTGCCGATTTTGGGATCTGCCCGGTTGATTTGTAGGCGTCATACATCTTGGCTGCTTCACGTATGTCTTTTGCCTTGGCGCGTTTCGACATCCGTCCATACAGACCGTTCCATTTTCCCTCAAACCCCGAATCACCAGCCACCCGAGACCAAAATAACCCCTGAGTCCAGTTCATCGGGACATGGCGGCCAACCAAAAGAGCGACAGCAAGGTTGGTTTGCCCTTCAACACTCCCGGCGGTTGCTGCCTTGATATACCAGCCTAAGGCCTTTTTTTCAGAGCCGGTTTCGTCGTAGGCGACGCCAAGGTCGTTCATGGCCGTCGGATTGAAACTTCCGTTGGCAACTTCTAGCCAATGTATGGCCTCGCGAGGATTGCAGGCAAACATCAGATTATCGACATCCATTTGGTCTGACGTGAGCGAATCGAACTTCTCCTCAGAGATTCTCTTGCGCCCTGAGAGCGCGTCCTCGGCGCAGGTTATTTTGTCATAAAGATAAAACCGGCCAAGCTCATGCGCAGCCTGGACATCTCCGGCAGAAGCCTTTGCGATGAGCGTATTTAGTTGCTCATGACTCAGGGTTGATTTTGTATAGTCTGAGGAAGTGGGGTTTTCGAGTTTGTTTGCCGCTTGCGTGCCAACCGGGAATAGCGCCGCGAGCAGGACAGCGATAGTGCTAAACAACTTTGCAGACATAGTTTTTCCTTCTGTGGCAATGGCTTTCATCGGTGCCGGCTGCACAAGGCTGAATCCAGCGGGTCGAAAAAGACTTCATTGTTCACTTTTGTTCAAAAAATGTGCGTTTTATTCCGCAGCCAACTCTTTGAGGGTTTCTCGGGCCTCTTTGGCTGTCGGTGCGACTATCTCAATATCGCCGAGGCTGGCTGACCACTGTCCATCAGGCAGCTTGCAGATGACGATTTTTGTTCCTTCCGTTGAAGGTTGGGCTTCTGCCAAGTTGGCTGAGCGATTCCACCTTAGTTTTTTGGAGAGCTTTTCAGCGCGCGAGTTGTAATAGCGTTGGAGTTGTCGCGAATCCTTATGTCCGGATATGGCTGCGACT
The DNA here is from genome assembly GCA_011391255.1 of Dechloromonas sp. Classification (GTDB taxonomy): domain Bacteria; phylum Pseudomonadota; class Gammaproteobacteria; order Burkholderiales; family Rhodocyclaceae; genus Azonexus. The sequence goes on along the minus strand of JAABQV010000006.1, from coordinate 80,731 downwards.
TCGACATTTTTAAGGGAAGTGTCCTCGACGAGCCGCGTAATCGCGGTATGGCGATGGTCATGGAGTCGAAGGTCGAGGACGTCAGGATTCTTTTCTCCTGCTCGCACCCTCGCACGTATCCAAGCCTGTGTTACGGAATCCGCTCGTAAAGCCGGGGCGTGGCAACCGTCGTCCTCTGGTGTCGGATGCCAATCCTTTTGCTTGAAAACCGGACCCTTGCGAGGACCGGGAAGGCTTTCGATGATTTTCACCGCTTTGGGAGATAAAGGAATCTTGCGAGGCTCTTTGTTTTTTGTGTCGAGAAAGTGCGCACTTGGTGTATCCGTCTCGAGATTTACTTGCTCCCATCTCAATCGGCAAAGATCAGAGCGCCGCGCTGCGGTTTCAAGCAGCAGCAATACGAAAGGACGAAGAAACGAGGATTCGGAGTTCTGCAAAACCTGCTCCACCTCTTCGTCCGTCCCCGTTCTTGTCCGTGATGCCGCTGGCGAAAGTTCCGGGCGTGAAATCGAATCGGCCGCGGCAGGATTGCCAAGAGACTTGTAGCCCCATTCGGTTTTGGCCACTTTGAAGGTTTTGGAAAGAAGGGAGAGCTGAGAGCGGATTGTTGACGCTGCATAGCCAGCCTTTACTCGCTCATTTCTGAATGCGGCAATGTCTTCGCTTGAAATGGCGCTGGCAGGTTTTTGGAAGAGCTTGACCTCGCGAAGCCCACGCAAAAGGTATTCCTGGGAGATTTTGGAGCGCTTTTTTGGAGCCTCTTCCTGTTCGTAGCGAAGCAGAAGGTCAGGAAACGGGGTCTCGCGTGCTTTTTTCGAGTCTTGCCACAAGTCCGAGTTCATCGAGCTTTGGGTGGCTTGCTCCCAGGCGACGGCATCGGCCATTTTGTCGAAAGTGCGGGTTTGTGGCGGAAAGCCTTTTTTACGAATCTGAGCTTGCCAACCGTCGCCATGAGGCCGAACATTGCGGGGGTATCTGGGTTTGTCATTTTTTGCCATGCCGTCGTTTGCCAAAGGGGTCAGTGTGGCGCAATTGTGGCAAATTGGTGTTTTATAGTCTACATATTTAATATGGACCTATGCTGAACAATGGTTATGGCGATTTTAATGGCCACATGAAATTCGCATTCGCAATCAATAGGCCGGCGGTTCGATCCCGCCCATCTCCACCATTTCGAAGTTGATGCTTGGAAAAGCGCCTATCCCTTGGTGTTTGTCCGGACGTTGGACTGAAAGGCGCATGGGAGTAGCGTGATCGGTGGCGACGCTTGCTGGCAAGCGGTGCTAATCCTTTGTGCGGTTGATCTGGCTTTTCCGTGTGTATAATACACACGTGAACAGCGCCGAGATTGTCAAACAGTTGCTCCGCGACGGTTGGGTTTTGCGGGGGGTGAAAGGATCGCACCACATTTACACCCACCCGGAGCGGGGCGGTCATATCAGTGTGCCACATCCAAAAAAGCATCTGGGCACTGGGCTGGTCAGTAAGCTGCTGAAGCAAGCCGGCTTGAAGTGAAAGGAGCAAAGCCATGAGATACCCGATTGCGATTGAGCAAGGTGGAGACGATCAAGCCTTTGGTGTGGTTGTTCCCGATCTGCCTGGCTGCTTTTCTGCTGGTGATACCTTGGACGAGGCGGTGGACAATGCTAAAGAGGCCATTGAATTCTGGCTTGAAACCGTCATTGATGACGGCGGGGCTGTGCCTTTACCGAAAAGTATTGCTGAGCATCAGGCCCGCCAAGAGTTTTTCGGTTGGGTTTGGGCAGTGGTTCCCGTGGATCTGGCCGATCTTTCTGACAAGGCTGAGCGTGTGAATATCACCTTGCCGGCCAGAGTTTTGCGCAGGATCGACGCAGCGGCCAAGGCGTGTGGAGAGAGTCGGTCTGGTTTTATCGCAAAAAAGGCATTGGCGGCGTAGCCTTGGGGGCAACTGTCAAATGTTGGTTTTATGAAATATTGAGTGGGTGTCGTTTTCGGGCGTTTGTTTGGTAGTGCCCATCTCCACCACCCGATTCAAGCAAAAAGCTCAACTTGATGTTGGGCTTTTTGCTTTACGGTAGCGAGCCTGAAACCTCTGCGCCACCTAATAAAATCTCAAAGGAAAATAGCTCATGCTGGCATTAAAAGATCCAAGCCTCCTGCGCCAGTCCTGCTATATCGACGGCGTCTGGGTTGGTGCTGATAGCGGCGACACCTTTCCGGTGACCAACCCGGCAACCGGCGACGTTATTGCCACTGTGCCAAACTGCGGCGCGGCCGAAACCGGGCGTGCCGTTTTGGCTGCCGACAAGGCGCTGAAAAGCTGGCGTGAAACCACCGCCGCCGAGCGAAGCCACATCCTGCGCCGCTGGTTTGACTTGATGATGGCAAATCAGGAGGACCTGGCCGCGCTGATGACCGCCGAGCAGGGCAAGCCGCTGGCTGAGTCCCGGGGAGAAATCGCCTATGCCGCTTCCTTTGTCGAATGGTTCGCCGAAGAGGCCAAGCGTGCCTATGGTCAAGTGATACCTTCACCATTCAAGGATCGCCAGATTGTCGTCACCAAAGAACCGGTCGGGGTCTGCGCAGCGATCACCCCGTGGAATTTCCCGTCGGCGATGATTACCCGCAAGGTGGCGCCAGCCCTTGCCGCCGGATGTACCATTGTCCTCAAGCCGGCCGAGCAGACGCCACTTTCTGCGCTGGCACTGGTTGAGCTTGCCGGGCGCGCCGGTTTGCCGGCAGGTGTTTTTAATGTGGTGACCGGTGAGGCGGTCGCTATCGGCGGCGTCATGACGGCAAGCCCGCTTGTCCGCAAACTAACCTTTACCGGCTCCACCGAGGTTGGCCGCTTGCTGATGCGGCAATGCGCCGGCACAGTCAAAAAAATGTCGCTGGAACTCGGCGGCAATGCGCCTTTTATCGTTTTTGACGATGCTGACCTCGATGCAGCGGTTGCCGGTGCTATTGCCTCCAAGTACCGCAACGCCGGGCAGACGTGTGTTTGCTCCAACCGCTTTCTGGTTCAGGATGGCATCTACGACGCCTTTGCCGCCAAACTGGCAGCCGCCGTCGCCAGGCTGCGGGTTGGCGATGGCACGCAAGATGGGGTTAGCCAAGGCCCTTTGATTGACGCGGCCGCGATCAATAAGGTCGAGGAATTGGTTCAGGATGCGCTTGCCAAAGGGGCGCGCATTGTCATTGGTGGCCAGCGCCACGAACTGGGTGGCACTTGGTATCAGCCGACGATTCTGGCCGACGTGACGCCGGCAATGGCTGTCGCCAGGGAGGAAATTTTTGGCCCGGTAGCGCCCTTATTCCGCTTCCAGACGGAAGCCGAGGCGGTGCTCATGGCGAACGATACTGAGTTTGGCCTCGCTGCATATTTCTACTCAAAGGATCACGGCCGCGCCTGGCGAATTTCACGGCAGCTCGAATATGGCATGGTCGGTGTCAATACGGGCCTGCTGTCGACCGAAGTTGCGCCGTTTGGTGGCGTAAAGCAGTCCGGGATCGGCCGCGAAGGCGCTAGTCAGGGACTCGACGAGTATCTGGAAACCAAATATCTCGCGCTGGCCGGATTGTGACTTCCCGCCGGCTTTAGGTTTTGACCCGACGTTCCAATTCTTCGAGACCACTAATAACGCGCATTGAGCGGATGTCGAATTCGCCGGTTAACGCGCGCACGGCTTTCTTGGTTTCATCGCACTTGTGAAGCCGGACGACTTCGCCAGCCGCCTGATGGAATTTTGCGTGATCATCAACGAGATGCTGGAAAATTTGCTCCTCGCCGTAAAACCTGATGCCATTGCCGTGTATCCACTTGCCGAGATCGCAGCGGTTGTCGAGACAGATGACTGTCTCGTCGAGAACTTCCTGGCTGCTGCCGTCAATGTGGTTGATCAGGCGACGGCGCCAGTCGCGGTGGGCAGCGATCCATTTTTCGAAGTCGAGGTCATCAGCTACCAATCCCTCGGTGGGGCGCTCTTTGAAAAAAGACATATTGCGGAAGAAATCGAAAAAGGCCACGGTAGACTCCCTTCGGGTTGCTTTAGGCTAACGGTATATTCTAGATCATACGGGTTGGCTTGTGGGGGCTGAAACGCTGACAGAATTTTGCCTTGAAAAAATGTATGGTTACGCTATCGAGCACTTGGCGGTAGTAGAGTGTGGCACTCTGGCACAGAAGCGATCTTCCCGTCAGCTTGCGGTCAACTCCCGAATGAGGCGGTTTTTTAATCCAAAATCCGCCGTGATCGCAGCCAGCTACGCGACTGCCGTTTTTTGATCAAAAGTAGTTAGAAAAAATTCAAGGAGATTGATCCATGGCTCTATCCTGCCACCCGGGCGCCGAATCCTTGCGTGCCTCGGATACTGGAAAAGTGGTCTCTGCCGCGAATGCCGTTCGTCTGATTAATGACGGCGATACAGTGGCGACAGGCGGCTTTGTCGGCATCGGCTTTGCCGAGAACATCGCCATCGCGCTCGAAAAGCGCTTTGTCGAAAGTGCAGAGGCTGATCCGAATGGACTCGGCAGTCCGCGCAATCTGACTCTCGTGTATGCCGCCGGGCAGGGCGATGGCAAGGAGCGCGGGCTCAATCATTTTGGCTATGAAGGGTTGGTCGCCAAGGTGATTGGCGGCCATTGGGGCTTGGCGCCGAAGTTGCAGGCGCTGGCGGTGAGCAATCGCATCGCGGCCTACAACCTGCCGCAAGGGGTCATCACGCATTTGTTCCGCGATATTGCGGCCGGCAAGCCGGGCACGATTACCCGCGTTGGACTGGGGACGTTTGTCGATCCGCGTTTTGGCGGCGGCAAGCTTAATGAAATGACGACCAAAGATGTCGTTCGCCTGATGGAAATTGATGGTGAGGAATACCTTTTCTACAAGGCCTTCCCGATCCATGTTGGCATTATCCGTGGCACGACGGCCGACCCGGACGGCAATGTGACGATGGAGCGCGAGGCGCTGACGTTGGAGGCGCAGGCGATTGCGATGGCGGCGCGTAACTCGGGCGGCATCGTCATTGTCCAGGTTGAACGCATCGCCGAGCGCGGCACGCTGAACTCGCGCCAAGTGAAAATCCCCGGCATCCTGGTTGATTGTGTGGTCGTTGCCGAGAAGCCGGAATACCACATGCAGACTTTTGTCGAGCAATACAGCCCGGCCTTTGCCGGCGAGATCAAGGTGCCGATGTCGGCGATTTCGCCGATGGAAATGAGCGAGCGCAAGATCATCGCCCGCCGTGCCGCACTTGAGTTGCGCGCCAATGCGGTGGTTAATCTCGGGATCGGTATGCCGGAAGGCGTTGCCAATGTGGCGACCGAAGAGAACGTCATTGACCTCCTGACGCTGACCGCAGAACCCGGTGTGATCGGTGGCGTGCCGGCCGGTGGGCTGAGTTTTGGGGCAGCGACCAATGCCCAGGCGATCATCGACCAGCCCAGCCAGTTCGACTTCTATCAGGGCGGCGGTCTCGACATCACCTTCCTCGGGTTGGCGCAGGCCGATCAACAGGGAAATCTGAACGTCTCCAAATTCGGCCCGCGTTTGGCCGGCGCGGGTGGCTTTATCGATATTTCGCAAAATGCCAAGAAAGTGGTTTTTGTTGGCACTTTTACTGCAGGCAATCTGGAAGTTGCGGTCAACGCCGGAAAACTGCTGATTTTGCAGGATGGCAAAGCCAATAAATTCGTCAAGGAAGTTGAGCATCGCACCTTCAGCGGCCCACAAGCGGCGAAGTGGGGCAAGACTGTTCTCTATGTTACCGAGCGCTGCGTGTTCAATCTGACCGGCGAGGGGCTAGAGCTGATCGAGATTGCACCCGGTATTGATCTGCAAAAAGACGTTCTCGAGCGGATGGACTTCAAGCCGATCATGCATCACCAGCCACAGTTGATGGATGCGCGGATTTTTGCTGACGAGCCGATGGGTATCCGCCCGCAAATGCTGGAAATCCCGATGGCGCAGCGCCTTTCATACGATGCTGGCAAAAACCTGTTTTTCCTGAATTTTGCCGGTATGAGCATTCGTAGCCAAGCAGATGTTGAGGACGTGCTGGCGGCAGTTGAAGGTTTTCTCGCGCCGGTCGGACACAAAGTTAACGCCATCGTCAATTACGACCGTTTCTCGATTGTTCCCGAATTGGTTGATGAGTACGTTGCTATGGTCAAAGGCGTTATCGAGCGCAACTACCACGACGTCACGCGCTACACCTCAAACACATTCCTGCGCATGAAGATGAGTGAGGCTCTGGAGAAGCAGGAGTTGGCGCCGCATCTTTACGAGAGTGCCGACGAAGCAGTGGCCAAATTCGTCAAGGCTTGAGCGCAGATTAGAAAGCAGTCATCCGCTGGTTGGCGAAAGCCAGGCGGGACGCCAGCACTTCCATAAAACCCTGATAAAAGTGCATGCGGCAGGCGGCCGAGGCTTGTTGCAGGGCTTCGCCGCGCACGGTGATGATGTCGGCCCGGGTCATCGCGCTGACGTCGGCGCCACGTATTTTCCCGTGGCGGGCATTGATGACCGCCATTTCGCCAAAGCAGTCGCCGTTGGTCAGTAGGTTGAGTACCTTGCCACCCTTGCTGACCCTGAGTTCGCCATCGGCGAGAAAGCAGAAAAAATCACCTGGCTCACCATCGCGCATGATGGCAGTGCCTGGCATGACGCGCTCCCAAGTGGAAAAGCTTAAAACCTCCCAAATTTCCGCATCACTGAAATCAGCAAAGAAGGGCATTTTGCGCAGGGTGGCAAATTTCTCGGTTTCGGCAAAATCGGGCTGCGCTATCTTGAGCTGACGCGAGCGAACCGCGTTGGCGAGATCCTGACCGAAGGCTTCCCAGGTCGGGTAGCGCTGCCCCAGACTTTTGGCGGTTGCCCGCGCGACGATTTCGTCGAGTACCGGCGGCAGACCGGCGCGTTTGCTTGACGGCGTCGGTGCCGGATCATGGACAATCTGGTGCACCATCTTCCAGTTGTTGTCGGCCTTGAACGGGAGATCGCCGGTCAGCAACTGAAACAGTACGACGCCGAGCGAATAGATGTCGGTGCGCTGGTCAAGAGGTTCTTCCATGACCTGCTGCGGAGACATATAAGCCGGCGATCCGATCCCCGAGACCTGCGTGCGGTCGGAACGGGTGCTGGTAATCGCCGCGCCGAAGTCGGAAATTTTTATATCCGAGCGGCCGCTGATCAGGATGTTGGCCGGTTTGATATCGCGGTGGGTAATCCCCAGGCGCTGGGCAAAATCGAGTGCCCGCGTACATTTGAAAGTCAGCTCGACAACATGGTCGACCGGCAGTAACTGGCCAGGTCTGGCATGCTGTTCGAGCGTGCCGTCCGGCACATACTCCATGACGATATAGCAGAGTTTTTCGGTGACGACCGCATCGAAAATCTGGACGATGTGCGGATGGTTGAGCTTGCCGACCAGCGAGGCCTCATTAAGGAAAAGGTGGGTGTAGAGCTTGCCCTTCTCCGGGTCTTGCAGTATTTCGGGCGTCGCCACCTTGATCGCCACGTCGCGTTGTGCAAAGGGGTCGTGGGCGAGGTAAACGGTACTGCTCGAGCCCTCGCCGATCTTCTTGATCAGCTCGTATTTGCCAAGTTTTTTGAGCACCGGTGCCTGGTGTTTAGATGCGCTGACGGGCGCGGGCGATTGCCGCCTTGACCTGAGCCGGGGCGGTGCCGCCGATGTGATTGCGGCTCGCCAGCGAGCCTTCCACGGTCAACACCGAAAACACGTCATTTTCTACCAGCGGCGAAAAGGCTTGCAGTTCGGCGAGCGAAAGTTGCGGCAGATCGACGCCTTTCTGCTCGGCAGCCTTGACCGCCAGCCCGACCGCTTCGTGCGCATCGCGGAAGGGCAGACCTTTCTTGGTCAGGTAGTCGGCGAGGTCGGTGGCGGTGGCGAAGCCCTGAGTCAGCGCGGCTTTCATGTTGTCAGGGCGAACCGTAATACCGCCGGCCATGTCGGCAAAAATGCGCAGGGTGTCGGTGACGGTGTCGACGGCGTCAAACAGCGGCTCTTTGTCTTCCTGGTTGTCCTTGTTGTAGGCCAGTGGCTGCGATTTCATTAGGGTCAGCAGGCTCATCAGCTGGCCATAGACGCGGCCGGTCTTGCCCCGCGCCAGTTCTGGGACGTCGGGATTCTTCTTCTGCGGCATGATCGACGAGCCGGTGCAGAAGCGGTCGGCGATCTGGATGAAACCGATGCGCGGGCTCATCCACATCACCAGCTCTTCCGACAGGCGGCTGATATGCATCATCAGCACCGAGCAGGCAGCGGTGAATTCGATCGCGAAATCGCGATCCGAGACGGCGTCCAGCGAGTTTTCGCAGACGCCGTCGAAGCCGAGTTGTTCGGCGACAAATTCGCGGTCAATCGGGTAAGTCGTGCCAGCCAGCGCGGCGGCGCCGAGCGGCAGGCGGTTGGTGCGCTTGCGGCAATCGGCGAAGCGTTCGGCGTCGCGGCCGAACATTTCAAAATAGGCCAGCATGTGGTGGCCGAAGGTGACCGGTTGGGCGACCTGCAGGTGCGTGAAGCCAGGCATTGACGTCGCTGCTTCCTTCTCGGCCAGATCGACCAGCGCGCTGCGGAAGGCCTTGATCAGCACGAGAATATCGTCGATCGCATCACGCAGGTAAAGGCGGATGTCGGTCGCCACCTGGTCATTGCGCGAACGGCCGGTGTGCAGGCGTTTGCCGGCATCGCCAACCAGTGTGGTCAGGCGCTTTTCAATATTCAGGTGGACGTCTTCAAGGTCGAGTGACCATTCAAAGTGGCCGCTTTCGATTTCGCGGGTGACAATTTCCATGCCGCGCTCGATACTTGCCAGATCGTCGGCACCGATGATCTGCTGTTTGGCGAGCATTCGTGCATGCGCCAGCGAGCCGCGAATATCCTGCCGCCACATGCGCTGGTCGAAATCAACCGAGGCCGTATAGCGTTTGACAAGGTCGGAAACCGGCTCGGAGAAGCGTCCGGCCCAGGTGTATTGAGTGGCGTTGGAAGTCATGACTAAGGTCTAAAATAAGGCAGATAAGCGACGAATTAAAAAGTAACCCGCACGAAGAATGACAAGTATACGGCACTTTCCCGCGACTTACCCCCTGCCTGACTGGCGCAACTTCGGCGTTATGCTGCGGGTGCTGCTCGGCGTCAATTTTTTGACCCTGATCGCGGCGCTGGTGCAGACCGCCACGCTCGATCAATGGCTGGCGCGCTTTGTCGAAATGGCGGCGCTGGTTGAACCCCTGCTGTTGCTGACGCTGGGCATGCTGGCCGCCTTGCGCGACGTTTTGCGTCGTCTGCCCTTGCGACTGGGGCAATTGATTGTCGTCGGTCTGGTTATGCTGGCCGCTTTTGCCCAGCAACTCTATTGGCAGTCGCTCGGCTTTCCCGAGAGCGGTAGCGGGCTGCGTGTGATTTTGCTGGCCGGCGCGGCGGGTGGTTTGCTCCTCCTCTATTTTGAATTGCGCGCCCGTGCCCATTCTCCGGCGCAAGCCGAGGCGCGGTTGGCGGCCCTCAATGCGCGGATTCGGCCGCATTTCTTGTTTAATTCGCTGAATGCCGTCCTCTCGCTGATTCGTGCCCGTCCGCAACAGGCGGAGGCGGCACTGGAGTCCTTGTCCGACCTCTTTCGTGCCGCCATGCGCGATCCGGCCGAACTGGTCAACGTTGCCGATGAAATCGCCCTTGGCCGGCAATATCTGGAGCTCGAAAAACTGCGGCTGGGTGAGCGTCTTGCGGTCGACTGGCAAATTGAGGGCAATTTTTCGCAGATACCGATTCCACCGCTGATGCTGCAGCCCCTGCTGGAAAACGCTGTTTATCACGGGATCGAGCCGGCGCCGGAGGGCGGTTTGCTGCGCGTCAGTGTCGTGCGCCATGGCGATGAACTACATCTTGCGATCAGCAACCCGACCACCCGTCAGGCGCAGCATGCCGCCGGCAACCAGATGGCGCTGGCCAACATCCGCGAGCGTCTAGCTTTGTATTACGATCTTGAGGCGCGACTTGAAATTACCGCTACGCCCGACGCTTATGAGGTTCGCATCAGCCTGCCATGCCAAGCCATCAAGCATTGAAGATTTTGATTGTCGACGACGAGCCACTGGCGCGCTCACGCCTGCGCGAGTTGCTCGCCGATATCGCCGTGCAAATGACCAGTGAGGTCGTTGGCGAGGCTGCTAACGGGCTGGCCGCGCTGGAGTTCTTGCGCGACAACCTGGTTGATGTAGTGCTCGCCGATATCCGCATGCCGGGCATGGATGGCATTGAACTGGCCAGCCATCTCGGGCGCCTGCCGGTGCCGCCGGCGGTGATTTTCACCACCGCCTACGACAATTATGCGGTGCAGGCTTTCGATCTCAATGCGGTTGATTACCTGCTCAAGCCGGTGCGTGCCCAGCGCCTGCTCGCCGCTTTGCAGAAATTACCGGCAGCGCACGCGAATCCTGATCTACTGGCCGGCATCGGGCTGTCGGTGCGCGGCGCCGGGCGCACGCATCTTTCCTGTCAAGAGCGTGGGCGCTTGTTGCTGGTGCCGCTCAGTGAAGTGCTCTATTTCAAGGCTGACCTCAAGTACGTCACCGCGCGAACCGTCGAGCGAGAGTATCTGCTGGACGAGGCACTCACTCATCTTGAAAGCGAGTTTGTCGAACGCTTTATTCGCCTGCACCGCGCCGTGCTGGTCGCCAAAACGGCGCTCGCCGGTTTTGAAAAAGCCGCTGGTGACGATGCCGATGCGCATGGCTGGGCACTCTTGCGTGGGGTGCCGGAGAAGCTCCCGGTCAGTCGCCGGCAGTGGGCTGCCGCCAAGGCACTGGTCAAAAACGCCTGATATTTGCCTGAAAAACGAGTTCGCTGTTAGATTATCGGGCTTGGGTTTTTAACTTACCCGAAACAATGGCACAAAAAAATTTCTATGAACGCATCACACGTTACTTCGGTTTTTCCTGCTTTTCTGATTGCCTTGGCCATTGCCGGCTGCGCCAGCGCCCCGCCAGTGACGCAGGGGGCGGCTTCGACAGATCGTCAGCAAGTTGACCAGCAAGTCGAGATGGCGGCGGCTGCCAAGCGCGAAGAACGTGCGATTGCTGCGGTCAACCCCGAAAACAGCGTTTTTTTTGAGACCAATTCGGCAATCGTCGATACACGTGCCAGAGAAACCCTGCGCAGTCACGCTGAGCAGATTAAGGCTAACCCCGGACAGAGAGTGCTGCTCGTCGGTTTCACCGATGATCGTGGCAGCCACGCCTATAACAGCGCGATTGCGGAAATGCGCGTCAATGCCGTTTACAAGGTTTTGCGCGAATACGGCGTCAAGCTGAATCGCTTGCGTCGCTACAGTGCCGGCGGCGAAAAAAGTACCGTGACCTGCTCCTCAGACGAATGCCGGGCGCTGATGCGCCGTGTTGAACTGGATTACAGCAGCAAGTAATCCCGCAACAGCCCCGGTGCCAGCCACTTTACCCCAGCGAACGGGTCACCACCTCCAGCACATCGCGTGACAAGCCGGCGTGGTCGCGGATGGTTTCCAGCGATTTTCTGGCTTCCACCTGATGCGCCGCGTCAAACTTTTTCCAGCGGTCAAAACAGCGCGCCAGGCGTGAGGCGACTTGCGGATTTTTGGCATCGAGCGCGATGGTTTGCTCGGCGAGAAATGCATAGCCCTCAGCCGTATTGAAGCGCGCCAGGTTGGCGCCGAAGTTGCGGATCAGCGCGTAAACCTTGTTTGGATTGGTCAGGTCGAAGGCTGGGTGCGTCGTCAGCTGCTTGACCGTGTCCAGCGTGTTGGGCAGGCGGCTGCCTGATTGCACGGCGAGCCATTTGTCGACGACCAGCGCTTCGTACTGCCAGCGTTCGTAGAATTCGGCGAGGGCGGTTTCGCGTTCGGCGCAGCCGGTTTGGGCCAACGCCGCGAGGGCGGCGAATTGGTCAGTCATGTTGTCGGCGCTGCGGAATTGCTGCAGGGCGAGTTGGCGGACGAAGTCGTCGTTGAGTTCCAGCAGGTAGCTCAGGCAGACGTTGCGCAGGGCACGCGCGCCGGCTTGTTCGCTGCTCGGTGCGTAGGCCGTTTTGGGGGCGAGTGCGGCGTAAACACCGGAGAATTCGCCTTCCAGTTGTTCGGCGAGATGGCGGCGCAGGGCGTTACGGGCGGCGTGCAGGGCATCGGGATTGACCACTTCCAGCGCTTCGGCGAGGGTGGCTTCGCCAGGTAGGGTGAGGGCTTCGGCGACGAATGCGGCCCCGCGCTCGGCCTGGGTGTGAAGTAAGCGGCGGGCGGCATCGATAAAACTGGACGGCCAGACCGGTTCTTTGCCTGCGGCGATGGCGGCGGTGGCTTGCAGAATCAGTTGGGTGGCGAGGCGTTGGCCGGCTTCCCAGGCGTTGAATGGGTCGCTTTCATAGGCCAGCAGGTGGGTGAGCTGTTCCGGCGTGTAGGCAAAATCGAGGATGACCGGGGCGGAGAAGTCGCGCAGCAGGGACGGCACGGGTTCGGCGCTCAGATGGTCGATGTGGAATTGCTGGGTTGCGGCAGTCAGTTCGACGGTTTGCTCGCTGCCGTGGATCAATGCGCCGGCGGCGTCAAAAAGGGCGACGCGGAGTGGGATTAAATAGGGGCTGTCGTCGCTGGCGCGCGGATTGGTTTGCGTGCAGGTCAGCGTGTAGCGGCCAATTTTTTCGTCAAAAACGCCGTTGACCGTAACCATTGGCGTACCGGGCTGGTTGTACCAGCGCATGAACTGGCTGAAGTCAAAACCGGAAGCGGCGGCCATCGCGGCAACGAAATCTTCACAGGTGACGGCCTGGCCGTCGTGGCGGCGGAAGTATTCGTCCATGCCGAGGCGGAATTTGTCGCGGCCGATCAGGGTCTGGATCATGCGGATGACTTCGGCGCCCTTTTCATAAACGGTCGCCGTGTAGAAATTGTTGATTTCGACGAAGCTGGCCGGGCGGATCGGGTGCGCCATCGGGCCGGCATCTTCGGGGAATTGCCCGGCGCGCAGGCCGCGTACTTCGCGAATACGGGCGATGCTGCGGTTGTGCAGATCGGCACCGAACTCCTGGTCGCGGAAGACGGTTAAGCCTTCTTTCAATGAGAGCTGGAACCAGTCGCGGCAGGTCACGCGGTTGCCGGTCCAGTTGTGGAAATATTCGTGGGCGACGACGCGGTCGATATTCTCGAAGTCGATATCGGTCGCGACATCGGCGCGCGCCAGCACGTACTTGGTGTTGAAAATATTGAGCCCTTTGTTCTCCATCGCGCCCATGTTGAAGTCGCCGACGGCGACTATCATGTAGTGATCGAGATCGCATTCGAGGCCGAAGCGTTGTTCGTCCCAGCGCATCGATTTTTTGAGTGCAGCCATCGCGTGCGGGCATTGGTCGAGCTTGCCCGGTTCGACGTAAATGGCGAGATTGACCTCACGACCGGAGGCTGTTTTAAAGGTATCGAACAAGCCGTCGAGTTTGCCGGCGACAACGGCGAACAGGTAGCACGGCTTGCGGAAAGGGTCAGCCCAGCGCGCCCAGTGGCGGCCATTCGGCTCGTCGCCTTGCTCAACCGGGTTGCCGTTGGCGAGCAGGATGGGCATCGTCTTTTTGTCGGCATGAAGCGTAACGGTGTAAGTCGACATCACATCCGGGCGGTCGAGGAACCAGGTAATGCGGCGGAAGCCTTGCGCCTCGCATTGCGTGAAATAGCCGTCCTTGGAGCGGTACATGCCGGAAAGACGGGTGTTCTTGTCCGGGTTGATGCGCACCACCGTTTGCAGGGTAAAAGCATCCGGAAGCTCAGCAATCGTCAACGTGCCGGGCGTTACAGAAAATGCCACTTTTTTACCGTCGACCGTAACCGATAGCGTTTCCAGTTCGTCGCCATCGAGCACTAGTGCCTGCTTGGCGACATCAAGGTTGCGGCGCAGCGTGCAGGTGGCGGTGACATTAGTGGCGTCCGATTCGACGACAAAATCGAGGTCGACTTGATCGATCCAAAAGGCGGGCGGCGCGTAGTCTTTGAGGTAAATCGTCGGGACGGTGTCGGTTTTCATATTTTTTGCGGATAAAGGTGCGGGGTTGTGATGGGTGAGTGGTTACTTCAGCGTCGCCGCCAAACCTGCCAGCGCTCACGGCCGGCGAATACCGGGATCGAGTCTTCTGCTGCCGTATCTTCAATGCGCTGGAAGGATGGCTGCAACAAGATATCGAGTTCTTCCGGCAGGATCCCGAAAGGCGGGCCTTTGGCCTGATCGCAGACGAAGAAAAAGCCGGCCAGCAAGCCACCGCTTGGTAGTAATTCAGCTACCCGCTTGCCCCAGTCGTCGCGAAGCTTGTGCGGCAGGGCGCAGAGAAAGGCGCGCTCGTAGATCAGTTGATAGGTGCGGCTCGGTGTGAAGGTAAAAAAATCGTCACAAACGAGGTTGACCGGAACATTCTGCAAAATATCGCTGGCAGTGGCCACGGCAACCGGTGAAAAGTCGAGCGCCGTCACCGGCCAGCCGAGTTCGCCCAGATGCGCCGCATCCCAGGCGCTGCCGCAGCCGGGGATGAGCGTATGGAGCGGGGTCGGCTGGCGGGCGATGAAGTCGACCAAGGCGGCCGGTACGCGCCCGGCATCCCAGGGCGTAACGCCTTTGCCAAAACGCTTGCACCAGAAATCGGGATGCTCAGGGCCTTTCTCGGGTGACATCTCGGGCACACCGCTCACGGCTTTTTCAGGGCCAGGCTGGATTTTTCGATGGCTTCTTCGAGGTAACTCAAATAAAAGTCCGGCAGGCGGGCGCCGACGATGGACTCGGTTAGCTGGCGCCCGTCCGGCCCGTAGAAGGCGACGACCGGCACCAGTTTGATCTTTTCCCCGGCAGCAAACCGGGCGTGGCTGGTGGTGTTTCCTTTGAAATCGACAAGCGCCTGATTGCCGTCCTGATTGATCTGGCGGATAACGACCTTGTCGTGGTAGCGGGGGTTGGCGGCGAGCGGCTTGAGGTAATCGCGCTTTACCGCGATGCAATACTTGCAGTCAGCGCGGCTGTAGATGATAACTAACGGCATCCCGGTGCGTGCCGCATTGCCGGCTTCCTGACGCAAGTCGCTGGCTGCAGGAAGGTCGCTGGCGCACCATGCGGGTGCGCTCAGCCATGCTAAAATCAACCCTCCCAAAAGCCCTCTCAAGTACCTTTCCATGCCCGCTCC
This sequence comes from Dechloromonas sp., assembly GCA_011391255.1. Lineage (GTDB taxonomy): Bacteria > Pseudomonadota > Gammaproteobacteria > Burkholderiales > Rhodocyclaceae > Azonexus. The sequence continues at coordinate 65,551 of JAABQV010000006.1, read as the reverse complement.
CTCAAAAATTGTCATCGCCTCCCGCGAATCCCGACTGGCTATGTGGCAGGCGGTTCACGTCAAAGACCGACTGAGCAGTCTAAACCCAGGCAGTGAGGTTGTCATTCTCGGCATGACGACCAAGGGCGATCAGATTCTCGATCGCCCGCTCGCCGAAATTGGCGGCAAGGGGCTTTTTATCAAGGAACTCGAAGTAGCGATGGAGCAGGGGCACGCTCACCTCGCGGTGCATTCGATGAAGGATGTGCCGATGGTGATGCCGGAGGGCTTTATTCTGGCCGCCATCTCGGCACGTGAAAATCCGCGCGACGCCTTCGTTTCAAACAACTACGCCAGGCTCGACGATCTGCCGGCCGGCGCCGTTATCGGTACTTCCAGTCTGCGCCGCGAATCGATCCTGCGCGCCAAGTACCCACAACTGGTGATCAAGAGCCTGCGCGGCAATCTCGATACACGTCTGAAAAAACTTGATGCCGGCGAATACGATGCGATTATCCTCGCTGCTGCCGGCTTGATTCGCCTTGGTCTGGAAACCCGCATCAAATCCGTGTTGACCGCAGAACAATCGCTGCCGGCGCCGGGGCAGGGTGCACTCGGTATTGAACTTCTGGCCGGCGCTGCCGTGATGCTGGATGTGGTCGCGCCGTTGAACGATCCGGAAACCGCGCATTGCGTCAAAGCCGAACGTGCCTTTTCGCGCGCGCTCGGTGGTAGCTGCCAGGTGCCGCTCGGCGGCTACGCGATGATCGAGAACGGCCAGCTCTGGCTGCGTGGTTTTGTCGCAACGGCAGACGGCACGCAAATGGTCAGCGCCGAGTTGCGCGGCGATCCGGCTGATGACGAAGCGCTTGGGCTGGAGCTGGCTCGTCATCTGCGCGCCAAGGGTGCCGACGCGATTCTGGAAAAGCTCGCGCACTGCTGATGCCGCCGAAGCTCCCGCTCGCCGGCAAGACCATCGTTGTCACCCGGCCGCGGGCGCAAGCCGCGCCGTTGGCTGAAGCGATCGCCGCTGCCGGTGGAACGCCGCTGATTTTCCCATTGCTTGAGATTTCGCCGGCAGCAGACCCGCTACCCTTGTCTGCCGCGCTCGAGCGCTTGGCTGATTACCAGATCGCCATTTTCATCAGCCCCAATGCGGTTGATTTTGCCTTGCCGAAAATTATTGAACATGCCGCCTGGCCGCCTGGCCTGTTGCCGGCAGCCGTCGGGCCGGGAACCGTCAAGGCTCTTGCAGCACATGGTGTGACCGGTTGCCTGGCGCCGAGCGAGCGCTTCGATTCTGAGGCTTTGCTTGCCTTGCCGCCGCTGGTTGCGGTCAGCGGCAAAAAAGTTGTGATTTTTCGTGGCGATGGCGGCCGTGAATTGCTCGCCGATACGCTGTGCGAGCGCGGTGCCGTTGTCGATTGTGTGACTTGCTATCAGCGCTCGGCGCCGACTGGCAGCGTCGCACCTTTGCTCGCCGCGTGGCGTGCCGGCCAGTTGGATGCCTTGACGGTCTCAAGCAGTGAGGCCTTGCGCCACTTGCTCGCCGCGCTCGATGCGAAGGGGCTGGTGTTTCTGCAAAGTACGCCGGTTTTTGTGCCGCATGAACGCATTGCCGAGAATGCCAGGGCATTGGGTTTGCATTCGATTGTTCTGACCGGGCCGGCTGATTCGGGTGTCATTCGCGGTCTGCTTGCTTATAATTGGCCGCTGCAAACGCAGCCGGGATAAATCATAAAGGGGATGGGGAATGTTGAATATTGATATGCGCAAGATCTACAACTTTTACCCCATCGAGCCGGCGCCCGATGCTGCCAATTTACCAACCGGCGGTGACCTTTATTACGAATGTCTCGATTGCCAGGTGGTTGTCAATTCGGTGCCGCACATCAAGGCAGCCTGCGCCTGCGGTAACCTTACCGGTAGCGGCGGTAACTTGACGGTAAAAAACCCGGAGCGCGTCCGGGTTGTGCGCGGCAAACTCAAGTAATTCTCAGGCCCAGTCCTGCGGCTTGAGGAAGATTTCGTAAAGCTCGGCCTCCGGCGTGCCGGCTTCAGGCGCCCAGTCATAACGCCATTTGACGATTGGCGGTAGCGACATCAGGATTGATTCGGTGCGCCCGCCAGACTGCAGGCCGAACAGCGTGCCGCGATCCCAGACCAGATTGAACTCGACATAGCGGCCACGCCGGTAAGCCTGGAAGTCGCGCTCGCGTTCTCCGTAAGGTACATCGCGACGTTGGGCGAGTACCGGCAGATAAGCCTGGGTAAACGCGTTGCCGACGGCTTGCGTTAACTCGAAACAACGCTCGAAGCCGCCTTCGTTCAAGTCATCGAAAAATACCCCGCCGACGCCACGCGGTTCATTGCGGTGCTTGAGGAAAAAATACTCGTCGCACCATTTTTTGTATTTCGGATAAACCTCGTCGCCAAAAGGCGTCAAAGCGTCTTTGCAGGTTTGATGAAAATGGGTGACATCTGCCCGTTGACCGTAATAGGGCGTCATGTCCATGCCGCCGCCAAACCAGAACACATCGTCTTCCCCAGGTTGGGTGGCGACAAAGCAACGAACGTTCATGTGCGCCGTCGGGCAATACGGATTGCGCGGATGCAGCACCAGTGAGACGCCCATCGCCTCCCAGGCGCGTCCGGCAAGATGCGGGCGAACGGCGGTAGCCGAGGCCGGCAGCGATTTGCCGGTGACGTGCGAAAAATTGACGCCGCCGCGCTCGAAGAAATTACCCTCTTCGATCAACCGCGAAATCCCGCCACCGCCTTCCGGGCGTTCCCAGGAGTCGGTGCGGAAGGGCTGGCCGTCGAAGGCTTCAAGCTCACTGACGATGCTGCTCTGCAGGGCGGTGAAAAATTCCTTGAGGCGGCTGCTGGGAATGCTGGCTTGGGGCATGGGCTTTTTCTTAGTCCGGGGTATAAACGGCATAGCGTCCGCGACCGGCCGACTTGGCGCGGTACATGGCAATGTCGGCGAAGCTGGAAAGTTGGGCGGCAGTGACGCCGGCGGCATCCTTGCCCATCGTGACAACGATCCCGATCGAGACGCCGACCGTCAGGCGTAAGTCGCCGACGCGTACCTCGATACTGAGTGCATCAATGCAGTGCTGAGCGACGCGTTCTGCTGCCTCCAGCGGGGCTTCGCTATCGCTGAGCAGGATCAGGAACTCGTCACCGCCAAGGCGGGCGACGGTATCAACATCACGGACGCAGGCTTGCAGGCGCTGGGCGATTTGCCTCAGCAGGTGGTCGCCGACCTGATGTCCGTAATCGTCGTTGACCGGTTTGAAGCGGTCAAGGTCGAGGAATAGCAGCGCCAGGCCGGCACCGCTTCGGCGGATGCGCAGTAATTCACTTTCCAGGCGGTCAATGATTTTCAGGCGGTTGGGTAGGCCGGTGAGGGGGTCATGGTGCGCCAGATCGGCGAGTCGCTTTTCCTGTTCAAGGATGCGGCGCTGCAGGCCATTGAAACTGTTGGCGACATCGGCGACTTCATCCATCACGCTTGCGCTGACGGGTTCCATTAGGCGCGTTCCGTCAGTCATTTCCCGCAACTGTTCCGCCAGTTTGGCGAAGGGCATAAGCAGATGGCTAAGCGCAGAAAAAAGTACTGCGAGCAGCGGTATGCCGAGCAAGGTTGTGATCAACAAGGAATTCCGGACGCTGTGGGAAACCGGCTCGAAAGCTTCGTCACGTGATTGGCGGGCGAGTAATAGCCAATTGCTCGTCGGTACTTCGGCTATGGCGATCAATTCATCTTCTGCCCCATCGCTGCGTGCAATGAAAACCCCGCGCTTGCCAGTGCGTGCGAGATCAATACTCTCGTCAATGCCTGCTTTAGGAAGCCGTGAAACTGCTGGATTGGCGTCTGAGGTTAAAACGTAGACGTCGTGCTCCGGCGAAATGACTTGATAGCGGCCGTTCTTGCCCAGTTTTGACGATTGGATCAGGTCGAGGAAGCCGGGTGTGGCGAGCGGCGTGACGCCAGCGAGGATGGCTTGCAACTTGCCATGACTATCGAGAATTGGAACCGCGATGACCACCGATGCTTCGTTGGTGGCGCGCGCAATCAAGGGTTTGCTGATTGCCGGTTGGCGTGTTGTACTGGCCTTGATGAACCAGTCACGGTCAGCGAAGGATTTGGGGCGGCTGGCGAGGCGCGGTGCTTCGGCAATGGTTGGCCCGCCATCTGGCGGAATCACCATCATGCCGGTAGGGAACATCAGATGAATGGCGTGCCGTTGCTCCAGCCAGTCTTGCAACTGCTTCGGTTGTGAGAGGTATTCCGGCGGTATCTTGAGTGCGACCCGTTGCAGGCTGTCGAGCCGCAGCTTGATTTTGCCGTTGATGTCCTGGGCGATATAGCTGACGGTGGTCAGCTGTTGTTTGAACAGCATTTCCCGCATGTCGTCGTGCAGGATGCGTGTCACAAAAAAAGTGATCAGGCCAATACCAAGCAGGAAAAGAAGGCTGGCAACCGCAGCAATGCGCCTCTTGAGACTATTGCCGTATTGACGCGCCATGCTGCTTAACGCCCGATTGCCCGATAGCCAATGTCCTTGCGGAACTGCATGCCGTCAAATTGAATCTGCACGGCGGCCTCGTAAGCTGCCTTTTGCGCCAGTTTGACGTTCTCGCCGAGTGCCGTCACGCAGAGCACGCGGCCACCGTTGGTGACCACCTTGCCGTCAACCTCGGAGGTGCCGGCATGGAAGACGTGAGCGTCGTTGCCGAAGCTGTTGCCAGTGGGCAGGCCCTGGATGACGTCACCCTTTTTCGGGGTGTCGGGATAGTTGGCGGCAGCCAGCACAACACCTAATGCAACGCGGCGATCCCATTCGGCTTCAACCTGATCGAGCGTGCCGGCGATGGCGTGTTCAAGCAAGTCAACCAAATCGGACTTGAGGCGCATGAGGATCGGCTGGGTTTCCGGATCGCCCATGCGGCAGTTGAATTCCAGCGTCTTGACCGAGCCATCCTGGCCGATCATCAAGCCAGCATAAAGAAAGCCGGTAAAGGGAATGCCATCGGCGGCCATGCCGCGCACGGTCGGCATGATGATTTCGCGCATTGCCTTGGCGTGAACTTCCGGCGTGACACAAGGTGCCGGCGAATAGGCGCCCATGCCGCCGGTGTTCGGGCCGGTATCGCCGTCGCCGATGCGTTTGTGATCCTGGCTGGAGGCGAGAGCGAGAACGTTTTTACCATCGACCATGACGATGAAACTGGCTTCCTCGCCGTCGAGGAATTCCTCGATGACGACGCGCGCACCGGCATCGCCCAGCTTGTTGCCGGACAGCATGTCGTCGATGGCGGCGTGTGCTTCCGCAAGCGTCATTGCAACGACAACGCCTTTGCCGGCAGCCAAGCCATCAGCCTTGATGACGATCGGCGCACCCTGCTGGTCGATGTAAGCGTGTGCTTCAGCGGCGTTGGTAAAGGTGCCAAAACCAGCGGTCGGAATATTGTGGCGGGCCATGAAGCGCTTGGCAAAATCCTTGGAGGATTCGAGCTGCGCGGCTTCCCTGGTCGGGCCAAATATCTTCAGGCCACGGGCACGAAAAACATTGACCACGCCGGCTGCCAGTGGCGCTTCCGGACCGACGACGGTGAGATGCACCTTGTTCTGTTCGGCAAAATCAGCCAATGCTTCCGGATCAGTAATGTTGACGTTTTCCAACTCGTGCTCGCGTGCCGTGCCGGCATTGCCGGGTGCAACGAAAACCTTCTGCAGGCCGGGCGTCTTGGCCAGGCGCCAGGCCATGGCGTGCTCGCGGCCGCCCGAACCGATGACAAGTAATCTCATGGCTGATCTCTGTTGGATATTTGTTATTAGTGACGGAAGTGGCGGGCGCCGGTGAAGACCATGGCCAGACCGTGTTCGTCGGCGGCGGCGATGACTTCCTCGTCACGCATCGAACCACCCGGCTGGATGACGGCCTTGGCACCCGCTGCAGCCAGCACGTCGACGCCGTCGCGGAACGGGAAGAAGGCATCGGAAGCGACGACTGAACCATTGAGGTCGAGGCCGGCATGCTGCGCCTTGATGCTGGCAATCTTGGTCGAATCGACACGGCTCATCTGGCCGGCACCAACACCCAAGGTCATGCCATTGCCGCAGAAAACGATGGCATTGGACTTGACGAACTTGGCGACACGCTCGGCGAAGAGCAGGTCTTCGATCTGTTGGGCGGTCGGCTGAACCTTGGTGACGATCCTCAGGCCGGAGGCTTGTGCTGTGAAATTGTCTGGGGTCTGGACTAGCAAACCACCGCCAACGCGCTTGAATTCCAGCGTATTGAGAACGCGAGAAATCGGCACGATGAGGACGCGAAGATTGGCCTTGGCAACCAGCGCCGCCTTGGCTTCAGCCGTGAAGGACGGGGCGATCAGCACTTCGACGAAGTGCTTGCGCTCGTTCATGGCGTTGACGACGTCGATGCCGACTTCGCCGTTGAAGGCAATGATGCCGCCGAAGGCCGAAGTCGAGTCGGTCTTGAAGGACTTCTCATAAGCGCCAAGCAAGGTGCCGTCGATGGCCACGCCGCACGGGTTGGCGTGCTTGACGATGACGCAGGCGGGGGCGTCGAAGGACTTGACGCATTCCCAGGCGGCATCGGAGTCAGCGATGTTGTTGTAGGACAGTTCCTTGCCCTGCAGCTGGGTGTAGGCGGCGATGCTGCCGGCGACCGGGGTGGTTTCGCGGTAAAAGGCAGCGCTCTGGTGTGAGTTCTCGCCGTAGCGCAGGATTTCGGTGCGGTCGAAGGCCAGTTGCAGCTTGGCCGGGAAGATGGCCGGGACCGGCGCGGCATCGGCCGGCTTGGCTTCGGCGCCTTCGTCGAGGCCGGTCAGCCAGTTGGCGATCATGCTGTCGTAGCGGGCGGTATGCGTGAAGGCCTTTTTGGCCAGACCGAAGCGGGTCGCCAGTTGCAGGGCGCCGGCATTGGCTTTCATTTCGGTGAGCAGCGGCGCGTAGTCTTCCGGATCGGTGACGATGGCCACACCGGCGTAGTTCTTGGCCGAGGAACGGACCATGGCCGGACCGCCGATGTCGATGTTCTCGATGGCGTCTTCCAGCGTCACGCCGGCCTTGGCGATGGTGGCGGCGAAGGGGTAAAGATTGACGCAGACCAGGTCGATGGTCGGGATGCCGTGCGCCTCGATGGTGGCCAGATGCTCCGGCAGGTCGCGCCGGGCCAGGATGCCGCCATGCACCTTCGGGTGCAGGGTCTTGACGCGACCGTCGAGCATTTCCGGGAAGCCGGTGTAGTCGCCGATTTCGGTGACGGCGAGGCCGGCATCGCGCAGCATCTTGGCGGTGCCGCCGGTAGACAGCAGCTTGACCCCTTGGGCGGCAAGGCCCTGGGCGAATTCAAGAACGCCGGTTTTGTCGGAAACGGAAATCAGTGCTTGTTTAATTTTCATGGTGAGGCGTGATTAGTTATTGGTGATAGGTTATTAGGGATTGGTGGGGTGTTATTAGTGATTGGTGAGGTGGTGTCTAATCACCAATCCCCAATCCCCAATCACGCCTCATCACAAGAGCTGATGCTCCACCAGCTTTTTGCGCAGCGTATTGCGGTTGATGCCGAGCATCTCCGCCGCCAGCGTCTGGTTGGCGCCGGCCTTGGCGAGCACCACTTCGAGCATCGGCTTCTCGACGCTACGCAAAACCATGTCATAGATTGCGCCCGGTTTTTCCCCATCCAGGTCGCAAAAGTACTGCTCCAGAGCGTCAATGACGCATTTCCCCAAATCATGTTGGCTCATGCTGCCAACGCCTCCTCTTGAATATATTTTAAAGTGTCGTTGGCTTCTGCCTGTTTCAGAAAGAAGTCATTCACTGCCTGCATCTGTTGTTCGATACTGGGCAAGGTGTTCATTTCCTTACGAAAAGCTGCCGAACCAATCAGCCCCTTGGTGTACCAGGAGATGTGCTTGCGGGCGACTTTGAAGCCGTGTTCATGGCCGTAAAACTCGTAAAGCCCTTCGAGATGGTCACGCAGAATAGCGTGAATCTCGCTGACTTTGGCCGGTGGCAGATGCTCGCCGGTTTTTAAATAATGCTCGATTTCGCGGAACAGCCAGGGGCGACCCTGGGCGGCGCGGCCGATCATGACGCCATCGGCGCCGGTCACGGCGAGAACGTGTTTGGCCTTTTCCGGCGTCGTGATGTCGCCGTTGGCGATCACCGGGATGCGGATCAGCGTCTTGACCATGGCAATCGTGTCGTACTCGGCCTCGCCAGTGTATTGCTGGCAGCGCGTGCGGCCATGGATGGCGACGGCACGGATACCGGCCGACTCGGCAATGCGGGCGATGGTCGGCGCGTTGCGGTTGGCGAGGTTCCAGCCGGTACGGAATTTCAGGGTAACTGGCGTGTTCGGCACGGCGCCAACAACGGCATCGAGAATTTTTCCAACCAGTTCCTCGTTTTGCATCAGCGCCGAACCGGCCATCACGTTGCAGATTTTCTTGGCCGGGCAGCCCATATTGATATCGATGATCTGCGCGCCGTTGTCGACGTTATGGCGGGCGGCTTGCGCCATCATCGACGGGTCGGATCCGGCGATCTGCACCGAGATCGGCGCCACTTCGCCCTCGTGATTGGCGCGGCGCAGGGTTTTCGTGCTGCCGTAAAGCAGCGAGTTCGAGGTGACCATTTCCGAGACGGCGAGCCCGGCACCCATTTTCTTGCACAACTGACGGAAAGGCCGATCCGTGACGCCGGCCATCGGGGCGACGAACAGATTGTTGCGGAGCTGAAAACCGGCAAATTCCATAGGTGTGCGGGGGCGGGCAAATCGTGGGAAGACGTGGATTTTACCCGAGTCAGCGCCTAAAAAATAGTCAAATAATCAGGCTTGATGTTAACAGAATGGCGAAGGCGAGTTGCAGGCCGGCGGTAGCGGCGAGGATGTCGTTGAACACGGGGCCGGGGGCTTCGCGATGGAAGCGGCGAATGAGTTTTAGTGCCAGCGGTAGCGACAGTAACGGTAACGTCGCCAGCCAGCCAAGGTTGTGGAGTAGTGGAAGCAGGGCATAAGGCACTAGCATTTCTGCGCTGTAAAGACGGCGGATTGCCGGGCGGCCAAGGCGCACAGCGAGTGTGTTTTTGCCGCTTTTCGCATCGCCGTCGAGGTCACGGTAATTGTTAACTGTGATGACGGCGGCAGCATGGACGCCGACCAGCGTTGCGGCGATCAGGGCGATTGGCGACAAGGTCAGGGTTTGCAGGTAATAGCTGCCGCCAACAGCGACTATCCCAAAGAAAAAGAAGACGAAAATTTCACCGAGCGGGCCATAGGCAATCGGCTTCGGGCCGCCGGTGTAGGCCCCGCCGGCGGCCAGCGACGCGAGGCCGATGGCGACGATGGGCCAGCCGCCGTGGGCGACCAAGTAGATGCCGCACAGGAAGGCCAAAGCGAAACTGAGCCAGGCGCCTGCCTTGACCTTGTTTGTCGTCAGCCAGCCTTCAGCCGTGGCGCGTTTCGGGCCGAGGCGCTCCGGCGTATCGGTGCCGCGCAGGAAGTCGCCGACGTCGTTGAACAGGTTGGTGCCGATCTGGATGAAGGCTGCGCCGAGCGCGGCGGCGAGCAGCGGCAGCCAGAGTAACGTGGCGCTGTCGTGCCAGGCGACGGCAGTGCCAACTAGAACTGGTGATAGCGAAATCGAGAGGGTTTTCGGGCGGCAGGCGAGGAACCAGGCGGTGCTTGTTTTCATGCGGCGGTGGGCGGATGGGCGGAGCGGCACTGTAACCGATGCCTGGCGCATTCGCCTTTGGTCTGGATCAAGGCCAGGCGCGGGCGCCCCAGATCATGCGTTTGGCGACGAAGTGGCGGGCCGGCGGGCAGATGTCCAAGGCGAGCAAGCCGAGGCCGCGAGCCAGTTTGAGCGGGCCGAAATCGTTGGAGAAGGTGCGGACGATTTGGTCGGTGAAGAAGGCGCTTCCTTGGCGGTCGAGGCGGCGGCTGGCGGCGTAGGTGGACAGATTGCTATCCCACCGGGGGACTCCCTGCGGGTCGCGGTCAACGCCGTTTTTGAGCAAAATTTCAGCAAGTTGCCAAGCGTCGCGGATGCCGAGGTTGAAGCCCTGACCGGAAACCGGGTGCAGGGTCTGCGCCGTGTTGCCGATCCACACTTCATTGCCTTTGACCAAGGTGTCGCGCAGGCGAAGAAACAGCGGGAAGCGGCTGCGCGGGCCGGGCTTGGCGAAAGTCATGCGGTGGCCGAACTGTTGTTGCAGGGCGGTGATAAACGTCTCGTCGTCCATGGCCATGACAGCATCGGCCTTGGCTGGTGGTAGCGTGAAGACGATGGAGAATTCGTTGCCGAGTGGCAGCAGGGCGAGCGGGCCGTCCGGGGTGAAGCGTTCCCAGGCGCGCTTGCCATGGCCGGGTGTTGGGGTGACTTCGCAGATGACTGCGTGCTGGGCGTAGTCGCTGACTTTGACCGCCGGGTCGTCGCCCGGCGTGCCTTCGGCGTGAACCAGCAGTTTGGTCTGGATCGTGCGCAACTGGCCGGCGTGGCGCAGGGTGACGGTGACGTGCTCATCGCCCGGTGTGATGTCGAGGATGTCGGCTTCTGACAGCACGGCGTCTTCGGCGAGATTGGCGGCCAGCGCGCCCGCGAGGTCGCGGTAGCGAACGACGTAGCCGAGGGCGGGCAGGTCGTATTCCTTGTTGTCGATCAGCGTGCGGCCGAAACCGGCTTTTTGCGAGATATGGATGGTTTCAATCGGCGTCGCGGCGCGCATCGGCCAGCTGTTGATCTGTTCGAGCAACTGGCGGGCGCCATGCGACAGGGCGAGGGCGCGTGGGTCGCCTTGCTGGGCCTGCGGTGGTCGACGATCCAGAAGCAGTGATTTCTGGCCGCCAGCGGCGAGCGCCAGATGCAGCGTCATGCCGACCGGGCCGGCGCCGACGATCAGGATGTCAGAGTGTTCAGTCATGGCGCATCACTTCCTCAATTTCAGCGACGGTCTTGGGGGCCGTTGTGAAAACGTGGCAACCATTTTCTGTGACGCGCACATCGTCCTCGATGCGGATGCCGATTCCGGCCAGCGCCGGTGGGATGTCGGCACCGGGACGGATGTAGAGGCCCGGCTCGACGGTCAGCGTCATGCCGGGGGCGAGGCGGGTCCATTCGTCGCCGACCTTGTATTCGCCGGCATCGTGCACATCAAGGCCGAGCCAGTGGCCGGTGCGGTGCATGTAGAAACGCTTGTAGTCGCCCTTGTCGATCAGGTTGTCGAGGTCGCCATTGAGCAGCTTGAGGTCGATCATCCCTTGCGTCAGCACGCGCACGGCGGCGTCGTGGCCTTCCATGAAATGGCGGCCGGGGGAGGTGGCGGCAAAGGCTGCGTCCTGGGCGGCGAGGACGATCTGGTAAACGTCCTTTTGGGCGGCGTTGAAGCGGCCATTGACCGGGAAAGTGCGGGTGATGTCGGCGGCGTAGCCTTCGACTTCGCAGCCGGCGTCGATCAACACCAGCGTCTTGTCGTTAAGAATCTTGTCGTTCGAAACGTAGTGCAGCACGCATGCATTGGCGCCGCCGGCGACGATGGGCGTGTAGGCATGGGCGTCGGCGCCGCGCTTGCGGAATTCGTAAGTCAGCTCGGCTTCGAGTTCGTACTCGGCCATGCCGGGGCGGCAGGCGCGCATGGCGCGGGCGTGACCGGCGCTGGCGATGTCGGCCGAGCGTTGTTGGACGCCGGCTTCGGCGCTGTCCTTGACCAGCCGCATGCTGTCGAGTTCGGCGCGCAGGTCGTGGATGGCGCGCGGCGCCCGTTTGCCGGCGCGAGTCTGGGCGCGGACTTCGTTGAGCGCCTTGGCGATGCGGGCATCCCACTCGGCGTCGTGGCCGATGGCGTGCCACAGCGTGTCGCGGTCGACGAGGAATTCGGCCAGTTTTTTGTCGAGTTGCTCAATCGGGTAGGAGGCATCGAAGCCGAAGGCGACCTTGGCTGCTTTCGGGCCGTAGCGGTAGCCGTCCCAGATTTCCCGCTCTTCATGCTTCTCGCGGCAGAAGAGAATGGACTTGGGTTTCTTGCCACCGATCAATACGACGACCGCTTCTGGTTCCGGGAAGCCGGTCAGGTACCAGAAATAGCTGTCGAAACGGTAGAGGTGATGTGCGTCGCTGTTACGAATGACTTCCGGTGCCGTCGGCACAATGGCGATGCCGTCGCCGATGGTCTTCAGCAGGCGTTTGCGGCGGGCGAGAAAGTGGGCATGGGTCATGCGTTTTTCAGTTCCTGATCCAGTTCGGCCAGACGTTGTGGCGTACCTACATCGACCCAGCGGCCGGTAAAGCGTTCCCCGGTCAGCGTCCCGGAGGCGATGGCGACATCGAGTAGCGGGCGGAGTTTCATGACCGTGCTGGGTTGCACGTCGGCGAAGAAGGATGGCAAGAAAACGCCGATGCCGGCGTAGGTGAGTGTTTGCTCGCCATTGGCGTAGACGACGCGCTCGCCGTCGAGGCTGAAGTCGCCGCCGGCGTGGTGCGCCGGGTTTTCGACCATGACCAAATGGGCAGGTGTTGCACCCCAAGAGTGCTTCCTGCGGGGCGCGGTCAACGTCAAAAAACGGCTGAAATTTATGTCGCAATAGATGTCGCCATTGACCACCAGAAACGGCTCGTCGCCAAGGAGCGGCAGGGCGGTTGCAATGCCGCCGGCGGTTTCCAGAGCACCTGGCGGTTCGGGTGAATATTTAATCTGCACGCCCCATTGCGAACCATCGCCCAGTGTTTGTTCGATAAGCGAACCGAGGTGGGCGTGGTTGATGATGATTTCCCTGAACCCCGCTGCCGCCAGACGTTCCAGATGCCAAACAATCAGCGGCTTGCCACCGGCAACCAGCAGGGGTTTTGGCGTCTGGTCGGTGAGTGGTCGCATACGTTCGCCACGCCCGGCGGCGAGGATGAAGGCTTTCATTGTGAACTTAACGCCGGTAGCCAATCTGCTCGGTATTGCCTTCCAGCGTATCGAGCAGGTTGAGCAGGGGCTTGAGCTGGACGTAGCGGTGGGCCGTTTTGCGGGCGTAGTTCATGAAGCGCGGCAGGTCTTCGCTGTATTTTTCCTTGCCGTCGCGGTACTTGAGGCGGCAGAAGATGCCGAGCACTTTGAGGTGGCGCTGCAGGCCCATCAATTCGTAATCGCGCCAGAAGTCGCCGAAGTCGGTACGCACCGGCAGGCCGGCGGCGCGGGCTTTTTCCCAATAGCGGACGACCCAGTCGATTTCCTGCTCTTCTTCCCAGGAGATGAAGGCGTCGCGGAACAGTGAAACCACGTCGTAAGAGATCGGGCCGTAGACCGCATCCTGAAAGTCGATGATGCCCGGCGTCAGGCGCGCTTCGCTTTCGACCAGCATCAGGTTGCGCGGCATGAAGTCGCGGTGGGTGAATACTTTCGGCTGCGCCAGAGCGCTGTTGATCAGGTACTTGAATGTCCGGTCAAGCATGGACTTTTCGGTATCGTTCAACTGATAGCCAAGGTGGCGGCCGATGAACCATTCCGGAAACAGGTCAAGCTCGCGGCGCAGCAAAGTCGCATCGTAAGGCGGCAGGGTGCTGGCTTTGGACGACAATTGCCATTTGACCAGCACGTCGAGTACCGGGCGCATCAGCATGTCGGCCATCGATAAGTCGGCATTCAGCGCATCGAGATAGCCGATGCGGCCGAGGTCGGTGAGGACGAGAAAGCCGTTTTCAAGGTCTTGGTCGAGAATGCGTGGCGCTGCCAGATCGGCTTTGGCGAGCAGGCCGGCTACGTGAATAAAGGGTTTGCAGTCTTCTTTTTCCGGCGGCGCATCCATCAGAATGCGTGTCGTGCCGTCTGGCCAAGTCAGCCGGAAATAGCGGCGGAAGCTGGCGTCAGCCGAGGCCGGGGTGATTTGAACGGATTGATCGGGAAAGCGACTGGCAACCCAGTCTGTAACAAGTTGATCGCGCGGCATGGGTTCCATAAGCGGCTAAGGTTCGCTTCGTTGTAAAATGGCGCGATTTTAACACTCGGGCATCGGCTGTTCCGGTCCCCGGTACACCTGATTGCCTTGATGCCCGGTTTTTCGCGCCGTCCGCTTGCTGTTTTCGTCTGCTGCCTGTTTGTCGGGGTGCAGACGAGCCATGCGGTCGAGAGTGTCGGGCAAGTCGCTTTGCGTGGCGCCGGCAATGCGGAAAAAATGCGCCCGGAAACGTTGTCGACCGCAATAGTCGAGCTTGCCGCCCTCAATGAGGCACCACTCAAGCTCCGTAGCGAACGCAAATTCAATATCCTTGGCAAGAAAAAGCCGGCGCCGCTGATTACCGTGGGCATCAGCAATCCGGTCGAACTCAGAAAGGATGACAGCTATCCAACCTTCCTGGTCGCCGAAAATATCGAAGGCCGGACGAACGAGGAAAGTATTGCCACAGGTGACGTCGAGCTACGCAAATCAGGCACCCTGATGTTTGCCGAAAAGATGACCTACTGGCCGCTTGAGGATGAGGTCGAGGCCAGCGGCAAGGTGCGTATGTTGCAGGAGGGCATGGAGGTGAATACGTCTTTCCTGCGGATGAAGTTGTCAGAGCAGATTGGTTTTGCCGAGCAAGTTGATTACCGGATGCTCAAAGAGGTCGAAAGCAAGCTCTACCGGAAGACCGTGGTCGTTCCAACTTCGGCCGCCTCCAATGCGGCAGCTGCAACGACCGCGATGATGTCCAATATTCCCAATTCCTATGGCTTGCCAACCGTCGGGCCAACTCGTCGCGCCACCGAAGGGAATGGCCACGCCGAGCGAGCTGATTTTGAAGGTGAAAATCAAATACGCTTGACCGACGCGACCTACTCAACATGCAAGCCGGGGGAGACTGATTGGTATCTGCAAGGGTCGCAAATCAGTCTCGACTACGATGAAGACGTCGGCGAATCCAAGCATGCCTCCGTGTGGTTCAAGGGCGTCCCGATTTTTTACTCGCCGCTGGCCAGTTTTTCGCTGAACCAGAAACGCAAGTCTGGCTTTATGAGGCCCTTATATTCGACCTCGACCAATACCGGGTTTGACCTGGATCTTCCCTATTACTGGAATATAGCGCCGAATTATGATGCGATGATCCGCACTCGCTACATGGCGGAGCGCGGGCTTCAACTCGGCGCCGAGATTAATTACATCGACCATTATTACCGGGGCCAGAGTCGCTTCGGGTTTGTGCCGGATGACAAGAAAACAGGCGAGCAGCGTTATGCCTACGCAATCAATCACCAGCACCAATTTGGGCGCGGTGTTTCCGGTCTAATTAACTGGAACGGTGTTTCCGACGATTTTTACTGGCAGGATCTTTCCTCGGCTTTGTTCAGAACCTCTCAGACGCAGCTTCTTCAGCAGGCGATGTTGAGCTACGCGCCATCGCCCTGGCTACAGACCTCAATGAATGTCCAGCGTTATCAGACGCTGCAGACTGATCCCGCCAATCCTGTCGCACGTCCTTACTTCCTCGAGCCGCAATTGAACATTCTTGGTTACCGGCCGAATGTGCTGAAGACGGATCTCAGCGTAATCGGCCAGTATTCGCGCTTTGTTAACCCGAACAAAGTGCAGGGTGATCGTGCCGTTCTCTACCCGCAGATATCTTTACCGATTGTTCACCCGGCCTTCCAGATCACGCCCAAGTTTGGTCTGCATATGACAAAATACTCGCTGAACAGCGTCGAGAATTTTGCCAACAACGGTATGAGTTCGGTGCCTCAGGAAAGCGTCAGTCGTACTTTGCCGATCTTTTCGCTGGATTCGTCGGTGGTCTTCGAGCGCGAGGGCAAACTCCTCGATCGCGATTACATTCAAACGCTGGAGCCGCGCCTTTACTACGTCAATATTCCCTACAAGGATCAAAGCCAGATACCGGTTTTTGATTCCGGCCTGACCGACTTTAACTTCGCCCAGATTTTCTCTGAAAACCGGTATACCGGTTTCGATCGAATTAATGATGCCAATCAATTGACTGCGGCTGTAACAACCCGTTTTCTCGATGCCAACACGGGTGTTGAACGCTTCAAAGCGATGCTCGGTCAGCGTTACTATTTTTCACCCCAGCGCGTAGCGCTACCGGGTGAAACCGGGCGCAATGCTGATTTCTCAAATCTGGTAGCCGCCTTTAACGGCCTCGTCCTGCCGATGACTTACGCTGATGCTGCCGTTGAGTACGACTACGACCGTGGGCAGGCTGACCGCTTCTCGATTGGTGCCCGTTTTCAGCCTGATTACGGCAAGGTGCTCAGCGCCAGTTACCGTTACACCCGTGATCCGCTAACCCTCTTGCCGAAAGTGGATCAAGTCGACTTCGCAGCACAGTGGCCGCTCTCCTCTCGCTGGTACGGTGTTGGGCGCTTTAATTATTCTCTTAAAGATAGCCAGCTACTTGAAACGATTGCCGGTCTCGAATACAACGCCGGGTGTTGGGCGGTGCGCGTGGTTGCCCAACGCCTCGAGGCGGTGTCGACAATTTCCAACCCGAACACCAGCATTTTTTTCCAGCTCGAACTTAACGACTTCGGCAGTATTGGTTCCAACCCGCTTACCCTGCTTCGTCGTACTATTCCTGGCTACGGCAAAATCAATGAACTACCCGCTTCGGGTGGCCTGCTCAATTCTGAATAATGATCATGTACAAATTTATCCGCTATTGCTTGGCTTCGCTCCTTTCAGTCGGCTTGCTTTCGGGGTCGATCTCCGTTTCGCTGGCTGAGCCGCTGGAAGCAGATCATATCGTCGCCGTTGTCGGTGATGAAGTGATCACTGCCTACGACTTGAGTACCCGCCTTGGTTCGGCGCTCAGGCAGTTGGAGAAGCAGGGCACGCCTTTGCCGCCGCAGAATGTGCTGGAGCGGCAGATGCTCGAGCGCTTGATCATGGATCGCGTGCAACTGCAGTTTGCCAAGGAAACCGGGCTGCGTGTCGATGATGCCCAACTGGATCAGGCCATCGGGCGTATTGCTGCCGGTAACAAGATGACGCCGCAGCAGTTCCGCGCGGCACTGGAAAAAGACGGTGTTGAATATGTCAAGTTTCGCGAAGAAATTCGCGGTGAAATCGTCACTACCCGACTGCGCGAACGTGAGGTCGACAGCAAGCTGGTGATTTCCGACGGCGAAATTGACAACCACCTGGCCAATCAGGCCGCCAGTGGAGGGAACGAAGAGTACCAGTTGGCGCATATTCTCCTGCGCGCCCCTGAGTCGGCCAGTCCGGAGCAGCTGCAAAAGCTTCGCCTGCGTGGCGAACAAGCCTTGAAGCGGGCGCGTGCCGGTGACAATTTCGCCGAGTTGGCGGCCGGCTTTTCGGATGCGCCCGACGCCCTGCAAGGTGGCAGTCTTGGCTGGCGTCCCTTGAGCCGTCTACCAGCGCTTTACGCTGATGTAGCGGGCAAGCTGGTTGACGGGCAAGTCAGCGAGTTGTTGCGCTCTTCTGCTGGCTTCCATATTGTCAAGCTGCTCGGCAAGCGCGGTGGGAGTGCAGCAGCCTCGATCCGGCAAACCCATGCGCGGCATATTCTGATCAAGGTTAGCGAGGTGGTTTCTGAAGCCGATGCCCGGCACAAAATGGAAGCAGTGCGTGAGCGCATCGTCAATGGCGTCGATTTTGCCGAGCAGGCACGGCTCTATTCGCAGGATGGATCGGCACCCAAGGGCGGCGATCTCGGCTGGTTGAACCCGGGTGATACCGTCCCGGAGTTCGAGCGCGCGATGGATCTGCTTAAGGACAATGAATTGAGCCCGGTCGTCCAAACCCCCTTCGGGATGCATCTGCTTCAGGTGCTCGAGCGCCGCGAGCGTGATGTGACCGCCGAGCGCCAGCGTGGTGTCGCCCGACAGGCGATACGTGAGCGCAAGCTGGACGACGCCTATCAGGATTGGCTGCGACAGCTGCGGGATCGCACCTACGTTGAAAACCGTCTGCAAGAATCTTGATGCGGCCGATTATTGCCGTTACCAGCGGCGAACCGGCCGGTATCGGGCCCGAGCTTTGTCTGCGTCTGGCTGGCTATAAAGGCTTGGCCAGGCCGGTGGTGCTAGGTGATCGTGGCTTGTTGGAAGAGCGTGCCACAGCGCTCGGCCTGAAACTTCGCCTGCAAGAATTTGATGCTGAAAAAGCAGTTGACCGTGACACTCTTGAGTTTCTCGATATTCCACTTGCGGTGGCCGCCAAAGCCGGCGCGTTGAATCCGGCCAATGGCTCCTACGTTCTGGCATTGCTTGACCGCGCGCTGGCCGGCTGCCAGTCGGGCGAGTTCGCGGCGATGGCCACCGCGCCGGTGCATAAAGGCGTCATCAACGACGCCGGCGTGCCTTTCACCGGCCATACCGAATACCTCGCTGAAAAAACCGGTACCCCGCTGGTCGTTATGATGCTGGCCGGCGCAACGCCGGGCGGCGCCTTGCGCGTCGCGCTGGTGACGACGCACCTGCCGTTGAAGGACGTGCCGGCCGCCATCACCCCCGGCGTTCTGGAGAACACCTTGCGCGTCCTTAATGCCGACCTGAAGCGGAAATATGGCCTGAGCGCGCCGCGCATTCTAGTTGCCGGACTCAATCCGCACGCCGGTGAAGGCGGCTATCTTGGCCGTGAGGAAATTGAAATCATCACGCCGGTGCTCGATAAGCTCCGCGCGGAGGGCATGTGTCTGAGCGGCCCGCATCCGGCCGATACCATGTTTACCCCGCCGATCCTGGCGCAGGGCGATGCGGTGTTGGCGATGTACCACGACCAAGGGCTGGCGCCCCTCAAATACGCCACCTTCGGGCATGGCATCAACGTCACGCTGGGGTTGCCAATTATTCGTACCTCGGTTGATCACGGCACTGCGCTCGATCTCGCCGGTAGCGGCCGCGCTGATCCCGGTAGTCTCTTTGAAGCCGTCGATGAAGCGGCGAGAATGGCGGTGTTGCAATGAAAGGTCACGTTGCACGCAAGCGCTTCGGGCAGAATTTTCTGGTCGATGGCGGCATAATTTCGGCAATTGTTTACGCCATTGACCCCAAGCGCAGCGATGTCGTCGTTGAGATCGGCCCCGGCCTCGGGGCGATTACCGAACCCTTGCTGGCGCGCGTCGATCATCTGCATGTTGTCGAAATCGACCGCGACCTGATCGCCCGCCTGAAAAAACAGCACACGCCGGAGCGTATGACCATCCACGAAGGCGACGCGCTAGCCTTTGATTTCGCCAGCATCGGCAAGAGTCTGCGCCTGGTCGGCAACCTGCCCTATAACATCTCGACACCACTGCTTTTCCATCTCGCCGACGCCGCCGAAATCGTCCATGACATGCATTTTATGCTACAGAAAGAGGTTGTTGAGCGCATGGTGGCGACGCCGGGCGATACCGATTTCGGGCGTATCTCGGTGATGTTGCAATACCGTTTTCACATTGAATGGCTGATTGATGTGCCGCCGGAGAGTTTTGATCCGCCGCCCAAGGTGCAATCAGCGGTGGTTCGTCTGATCCCGAAAGACCTTGCTGAACTTCAGGCAAAAGATATCGACAAGCTCTCGAAGCTTGTGCAAACCGCTTTTTCGCAACGCCGCAAGATGCTTCGCAACACGCTTAAGGGCACACTCAGTGATGCTGGTTTCGCCGAACTTGGCATCGACCCGACGCGGCGTGCCGAGGATATCCCGGTCGCCGATTACGTCCGTATCGCTAATTACCTGATGTAAGTGAAGGCGACATAAAAAAACCCGCCGTAGCGGGTTTTTCGTGAATCGGGACGCTTAGTCCTTCTTCATCGGGCAACTGTTCATGCCGAGCAGCGGGTAGAACGGGCACCAGCCGATCAAACCGGTGGCGAGGGGGATAACGCCGAGATAGCCCCAGACCGGCAGAACGCCAGCGACGGTTGCGCCGATCAGGCCGGCACCAGCTGCGATGCGAAGGATTTTGTCGATACCGCCAACATTGGGTGTCATGGTGAGTTCTCCGTTAGGTTTTAAAAGTGAGGTGACAGTTCGCACTTTAACGAAGCAATGGCATTAGGTATGTAACTTCAGTCACATAGCCGCAAGTTTTTGCAAGCCGATGCGATTGCTCACCGTCAGCTGTTCGCGACCCAGTGTGACGAGGCCTTGCGCGACAAAACCCTTGAGCAGGCGGCTAACGATTTCGCGGACACTGCCCAATTCATCGGCCAGTTGCTGATGGGTGATCGTGATCACTGCTTCGTTTCGCGCCAAAATGAGTTTGGCGAGACGTTGATCGAGGCGGTTGAAGGCAACCTCTTCAACCAGTTGCATCAATTCGCCAATGCGATCGGCAAACAGGTGAAAGACGAAGTCACGAAACGGCGTGTTTTCGATCATCAGCTTCGCAAACACAGGGATCGGCAGAGCTAGCAGGGTCAGTGGGTTTTCGGCGATGCCGCGCGCGTTGTAGGCGGTGTGGCCGAGCAGGCAGCTCGAGCTGATAATGCAGGAGCCGCCCGGTGTCACCCGGTAGAGCAGCATCTCGCGCCCGCTGCTCGCCTGCTTGACGACCTTGATGCTGCCTTCAAGCAGTAGCGGGAAGCCTTGGCAGGGTTGCCCCTCGGTAAAAACCTCAGTGCCTGCCGGGAGTTTCATTACCGCCGGCAGGAGTTTGTCGAGCAGGGCGGCGGGAATGCCGGCGAGTACCGGATATAAATTCAGCAAATTTTCGCGGTTGACCGCAGTAGTCATCTTATTTACTCGAAAATCGCCCAGACCGGCGCGTGATCGGATGGTCGCTCCAGCTTGCGCGGCGCACGATCAATGCCGGCTGACGAGCACTGGGCGGCCAAGGGCTGGCTGAGGAGAATATGGTCGATCCGCAAGCCCTGATTCTTCTGGAAGCCGAGCATGCGGTAATCCCACCAGGAAAAGGTCTTTTCCGGCTGCTCAAATAGCCGGAAGCTGTCGCTCAGGCCAAGAGCCAGCATTTGCCGGAAGGCATCGCGCTCGGGTGGCGAGCAAAGAATGCCTTCGCCCCAGGCCTTTGGATCATGCACATCGCGGTCATCCGGTGCGATATTGAAATCGCCGCACAAGGCCAGTCGAGGGTGTCTGGCTAATTCTTCCTTGAGCCAAACCAGCAGGCCGTCCAGCCAGCGCAATTTGTATTCGTATTTGTCGCTGCCAACCGCCTGGCCATTTGGCATGTAGGCGCCAATGATTCTTGTGTCGCCGATGGTGCCCGCGATCAGGCGCTTTTGCTCATCGGCAAAGTGCGGATTGCCAAAGCCGACATCGCTAATCGCTTGGCGAGAGAGCAGGGCGACACCGTTGTAGGTTTTCTGCCCGAAAAAGGCGACGTGATAGCCGGCGGCCTCAATTTCGGGACGCGGAAAATTGTGATCTTCAAGCTTGAGTTCCTGCAGGCAAAGGGCGTCCGGTTCATGCTCGCGCAGCCAATCAAGCAGGTGGGGCAGGCGGACTTTGAGTGAATTAACGTTCCAGGAAGCGATTTTCATGAGCGGGTACTACAAAGGGTGAAGTGAGTGATTCTGCCACAGCCATTGCGTTGCGCCATTCGGCTTGCTAATGTTGTCTGACTAGGCAAGTCGCAAATTTGCTTGTTACGCTCGCATCCGCAGGAGTTGATATGTACGGACTGAAGATTATTGTTGCATGCGCCTTGGTCGTCAGCTCGGCCTGGGCGGTTCCCGAGGTGCCGCGCGAGCCCGTTTTGCGCATTGAAACCGGCAGCCATTTGTCGCTGATCACAAGAATCAGCAGTGACGCCGCCGGCAATTTTGCGGTGACTTCATCCGAAGATAAAACGGCGCGCATTTGGGATTTGCGCAACGGCCAGCAAGTCTCGGTGCTGCGCCCGCCGCTCGGGCAGGAAAGTGTTGGCGCGCTCTATGCGACGGCGATGTCGCCGGATGGGCGGCAGGTTGCTGTCGGTGGAAATGCCGCCTTTGATCAGAAAACTCATTCGCTCTATCTCTTTGATCGCGCTTCCGGCAGCCTGCCGCCGAAAAGCACGCTGTCCGGTATCGAGGCACCGATTACGCAGTTGGCCTGGTCGGCCGATAGTCAATTGATGGCGATAGGGTTGCGCCAGGAAGGTTTGCGCGTTTTCACCCGAAAACTGGGTTTTGTCGGTGCCGATCCGGAATATAACGATGCAATCTACGGCGCGGCGTTTTCGGCTGACGGTCGTCTGGCAGTGGTTTCTCTGGATGGATCACTGCGTATCTACCGATTCGGTAAGAATGGTCTTGAACGTCTGGCGCGCAAGCAGGTGACCGGCAAACCATACGGCATTGCCTGGTCGCCGGATGGCAACCAGCTGGCCATCGGTTTGCAGGACGCACCGCGCGCGCTGGTGCTCTCGGCAACGACGCTGGAGGTCTTGCGAACGCTTGATGCCGGCAATAGCGGCAATCTTGGTCGGGTCGCCTGGTCACATGACGGCAAAGACTTATACGCGGCGGGCAGTGTGACGCGCAACGGGCGCTTTGCGGTTTTCGCCTTCGCAGGCAGCGGGCCGGCGCGCGAGATTGGCAGTTTTGCCAATACGGTGACTGGGCTGGCGACGAACGCCGGTGGTCTGCTCGCCAGTTCGGCGGAGCCGGCATGGACGGCGTTTGATCGCGCCGGTAGCGAGCGCTTTATGGTTGGCGCCCGTAGTGGCGATTTTCGCGATGCCGGTGCGGCGCTTCGTGTCAGTCAGGATGGCCAGGTGGTGGCGTTCCCGATGCTGATGGGCGGCAAGGAGTCAGTGGTTTTCGATGCGAGCAAGGCCGAATTGCGCAGTGCCTCCGCGCCAAATGCCACCAAGTCAGCCCAGATTCCGGATGGCTTGAGCGATTGGAAAAACGCCGCCGCGCCGCGCATGAATGGCCGCTTGTTGCCTTTGCGTGAGGGGGAAATTTCACGCAGCGCAGCGGCAACCCCCGATCGTCAGGGCTTTGCGTTAGGCAGCGAGTGGTATTTGCGACTGTTTTCAAACGAAGGTAGTCCGTTATGGGAAAAGCGAACGCCGGGTGTCGTCTGGGCAGTGAATGTCAGCGGCGATAGTCGCTGGGTGGTGGCGGCGCTGGGGGATGGCAGCCTGCGCTGGTATCGCGCGAGTGATGGGCAGGAGCAACTGGCCCTATTTGTTCACGGTGATCACGAACGCTGGATCGCTTGGACGCCCGGTGGCTATTACGACACTTCGATGGGCGGCGAGAGTTTGATCGGTTGGCATGTCAATCGCGCCTTTAACCAGTCGGCGGACTTTTTTTCGGTGGGACGATTCCGTGATCGCTACTATCAGCCAGCGGTGATTCAGAAGGTCATGCAGCTGGTTGACGAGAAGGCGGCGCTCAGCGCTTTCCGGGCAGATGCGGCGGCAAGCGTCAAGGTGCAGGCTGAGGCAGCGCTGGCGCGGGTGGCTACGTCGTCAGCGGCGCCGGTGGTCGATAGCCTTCCACCAGTGATCGAGCTGCAATCTGATCGCTCTCTGGAGAGTAATGAGGGCCTGGTGACGGTGCGCTATAGCGTGCGTTCGCCCGGCGACGCGCCAGTCAAGGCAGTCAAGGTGCGGGTCAATGGCAAGCTCGAGCGCAACATCAAAACACGCTCAATGCGTTCCGCCGACGGGCAAATATTTGAAGCCATTGTGCCGGTTCCGCCCAAGGATTCCGACATCCTGCTGATTGCTGAAAACCGCAATGCCAAGTCCGATCCGGTTACTGTCTCGGTACGCCGCCCGCTGAGTGCATCTGGCAAGCCGCTGTACATCGAGCGCTACGAAACGCTTTATATTCTGGTTGTTGCTGTCAACAAATACGCTGCCGGCAATGCATTGCAACTGCCCGTCAAGGATGCCAGGGATTTTCTCAATCAGATGACGCGGGTCGCCAATGCACAGGGCAAGCAGCGGCTCTATGAGCGCGCCGAAGCAAGGGTTTTGCTGGATGAAGATGCAACCCAGGAGAAGGTTCGTGATGGCCTGAAATGGCTGGCGAGTAAGGTTAAAGAGCGGGATGCCGGAGTAATCTTCCTCGCTGGTCACGGCATGTCTCAGGATAATTCCTACTTCTACGTGCCCTATCGGGCGAGCGACATCGGCAAAAAGCAGGATTGGCTTCCCGGCATCGAGTTTGTCGATACGCTGCAAAACCTGCCGGGGCGAGCGATGTTCTTCCTCGACACCTGCCATTCCGGCGCCCTGGCAAATCAGGCCAAAGTGGCCGGTACCGTCAATCAGGTCGATGAAGAGCGAGGCGTTATTGTCTTTGCCTCAGCGACAGCCAAGGAGTTGGCGCAGGAAACAGACGAGTGGGGCAACGGGGCTTTTACCAAAGCACTTGTCGAGGGGCTGCGTGGTGGCGCTGAAGATCCGCGTGACAAATATGTTTATCCAACCACACTAAAGCGTTACGTCACTCGCCGTGTGCGGGATTTGACGGATAATCAGCAACGGCCGTATGTCAGTGATCACGGAATCGATGATCCGATTGCCGTGGTTGTTAAATAATGGATATTTCGGGGTGACTCATGAATTTGCTAGTTATTAAACGTCCCTTGGCGCTTGCCATTGCCAGTGTTTTCAGTCTTTCGGCCTGTGTTACCAATCCGGATGGTTCCTACCGTATGGATGACCGGGCGACGGGTGCGTTGATAGGCGCTGCAGCCGGTTGTGCCGTCGGCGCTGCGGCTAATGGTGGCAAAGGCTGTGCAGTTGGCGCAGCAGTTGGTGCGACTGCCGGTTTCCTGATCGGCTGGTATTTCGAGTCGAAAAAAATCGCTGATGCGCAACGGGTCAATGCCGAGTACGAAAAACAGGGCAAGGGCAAGGCGGGTGCCGTGCCGAAAAACGATGTCGTTCCGGCAAAATTCGAGACCAGTGTCAAAACTTCAGCGCCGGATCAGTCGGGGCAGAAAGAGATTCAGGTGACGTCGAACACCGATCTTGTCGGCTACGGTGACAAGGTGCCCAATGTTGAGCAGAAGTACGCAATTTACGACGAGAAGAATCAGCTTGTCGAAGAGAAGACCGAAAAAATGGCTGCTGTCGATGGTGCCGGGCGCTACCAGACCAGTTCAAAATTCAAGTTGCCGGCTGATGCCAAAAACAAGAATTACACGGTCAAGACGACACTGGTGTCAAACGACAAGACCTACAAGGAAAATACTTACAAGGTCGCCGTGCGCGATGGCCAGGTGCTGCTGGTCGCCGCGCTTTACTGATCTGGAACTATTCTTTTCCTGCCGGTGGCAAGCCGCCTGAGGGTTTTCTGCCGGGCGGGGCGGATTTCGGATAGCCGGCCAGATCAAGAAGATTGTTATAGGACGCGGCCTCAAAGCCTCGTGTGCTTTGTTTGCCCACTTTAAGTGATGGCACAAAAGCATCGCCGACGAGCGCTTTGAGAGCAGCATGATCCTCTGCCGACTGCACCATCTTTTCCGAGAATGGAACGCCGCGCCCGTTCAACAGTTCGCGTGCCTGTTTGCATTCGGCCAGACAATCCGCTGAGGTATAGAGTATTACCGGGAAACTCTCGGCAGCCTTGCGCGCCGCATAGCCGTAGCCCTCGGGATTGCTGGAAGGGTCCTTGGTTTTGCTGACATCGCGTGCCGATCGTGGTGGCGGTGTGTCACTGATCACGGTGCGGCCGGTTGCCGAATCCACCCAGCGAAAAGCCTCGGCATTTGCCGCAAAGCTGGTGACGAGCAAGCTGATGGCGATGATGGTACGCATTGAGCTCTCCTGATAAATTACGCGGCAATCATACCGCTGTGCCGAAGTAGTGCGTCCACTGAGGGCTCGCGACCACGAAATGCCTTGAACGATTCGATAGCCGGTCGCGAACCGCCAACCGACAGGATTTCGTCAAGAAAGCGTTTGCCGACGGCAGCGTCGAAAGGATTAGCGGCCTCTTCGAAAGCAGCATAGGCGTCTGCCGACAATACCTCAGCCCACTTATAGCTGAAATACCCCGCCCCGTAGCCGCCGCCGAAAATGTGCGAAAAGCTGTTCGGGAAACGGTGCCAGGCGGGAGGCGTCAGCACCGCGATTTCCTTGCGCACCTCGTTGAGCAGACTCATTACGGTCAACCCGCTTTTTGGGTCAAACTCCGAGTGCAGCTGCATGTCAAACAACGAGAACTCAATTTGGCGCACGGCCATCATGCCGCTCTGGAAGTTTTTGGCCGCGAGCATTTTGTCGAACAGTTCGCGCGGCAGCTTGGCGCCGCTATCGACGTGGCCGGTCATGCCTTCGATGACTTCCCATTCCCAGCAATAATTTTCCATGAATTGCGAGGGCAGTTCTACGGCATCCCACTCGACGCCGTGGATGCCCGAGACACCGAGTTCTTCGCCGCGCGTCAGCAGGTGATGCAGGCCGTGGCCGGTTTCGTGGAAGAGGGTGATGACGTCATCGTGGGTGAAAGTTGCCGGTTTGCCGCCGACCGGGCGGGAGAAATTGCAGTTGAGAAAGGCAATCGGCTTCTGAATACCGTTAGCGATCCGGCGACGCGAGCGAGCCTCGTCCATCCAGGCGCCGCCGCGCTTGGTTTCGCGAGCATAAAGGTCGAGATAAAACTGGCCGACAAGATCGCCGGTTGCTGTTTCGATCCGGTAGAAACTCACATCTTCATGCCAGACCGGCGCTGCATCCAGTTTGACCCTGACGCCGAACAGGCTTTCGATGACCTTGAACAGCCCGGCGATGACCTTGGGCTCAGTGAAATATTGCTTTACCTCCTGCTCGGAGAAGGCGTAGCGCTTTTGCAACAGTTTTTCGGAAACGTATGCGGCATCCCAAGGCTGAAAATCTTCCAGGTTCAGTTCTTCCTTGGCGAAATTGCGCAGTTCGGCGATGTCTTTTTCAGCAAAGGGTTTGGCCTTGGCTGCCAGTTCGCGCAGGAAGGCGAGGACTTGTGCCGGGTTGTCGGCCATTTTGGGTGCCAGCGAAACTTCGGCGAAGTTGTTGAAGCCCAGCATCTGCGCATCTTCCTGACGCAGTTCGAGCATGCGCGCGATTAAGGGCGTGTTGTCCCATTCCGGCTTGCTCGTGCCATCGGTAAATTCGGCAGCGCGGGTGGCGTAGGCGCGGTACATGCGGGCGCGCAGTTCGCGATTGTCAGCGTATTGCATGACCGGGCCGTAGGAGGGCGCTTGCAGGCTGAAGCGCCAACCCGCGACGCCAGCCTTTTCGGCAGCGGTTTTGGCGGCTTGAATGGCATCGTCGGGCAGGCCGGCAAGCAGGGCTTGATCGGTGATGATTTCAGCAAAAGCGTTGGTCGCATCCAGCAGGTTTTCGGAAAATTTGGCTGAAAGCTGCGACAACTCCTCCATGATCGCTTGAAAGCGCGGTTTCTGATCTTCCGGCAACTCGGCTCCGCTCAGGCGGAAATCGCGAATTTCGTTATTAACGACTTTTTTCTGTTCGATACTCAGCGTTTCGTATTCAGCACTGGCGCGTAGCGCCTTGTATTTATCGAACAGCTTGAGGTTCTGGCCGAGCTCGGCATAAAAACGCGAAACCTCCGGTAGCATCTCGTTGTAAGCCTCGCGCCAGGCGGGAATGTCATTGACTGAGTGCAGGTGGCCGACAACGCCCCAGGCGCGGCCGAAAGGCTCAAGGCCATCCGATAACGCACCGGCAAAATCCTGCCAGGTGGCGGGTGTGCTGTCGGCGGTCAGGTGCTCGACCAGTTCGCGTCCTGCGGTCAACAGCGTTTCGATGGCGGTTTTTACGTGCTCAGGCTGCACGGTATCAAAGCGTGGCAGGTCGGAAAAGTCGAGGAGGGGGTTGGTTGTTGTCATGGCATTCCGGGACGATTAAAAAGGGCGGTCAAAGCCGCCCGGTATCTTTTAGAGTGTCTTGCCGGTCAGGCGTTCATACGCCTCGATATATTTGGCGCTGGTTCGCGCGATGACGTCGGCCGGCAGCGTCGGGCCGGGGGCGACTTTGCCCCAGTCAAGGGTTTCCAGATAATCGCGGACAAACTGCTTGTCGTAGGAGGGTGGGTTGCTGCCTTCCTGATACTCGCTGGCCGGCCAGAAACGGGATGAGTCCGGGGTCAGTGCTTCGTCGATCAAATGCAGCGTTCCGGCGGCATCGATGCCGAATTCGAACTTGGTGTCGGCGATGATGATGCCGCGCGTTGCAGCGAAAACGGCGGCTTCTTCGTAGAGGCGGATGGCCGCATCGCGCGCTTCGGCGCAGAGCTGAGCGCCGGTCTTGCCGGTGCCTTTCAGGGCGTCGGCAAGGTTCGCGTCACAATTGGCGGCAGCTTGTTCGTAGGAGACGTTTTCGTCGTGATCGCCGACTTCGGCCTTGGTCGCCGGGGTGAAAATCGCTGACGGCAGTTTTTGCGCCATCTTGAGGCCGACCGGCAGGGCAATGCCGCAAATCGCGCCGGTTTGCTGGTAATCCTTCCAGCCGGAGCCAATCACGTAGCCACGCACTACGGCCTCAATCGGCAGCGGCTTCAGACGCTTGACGACAACACTGCGGCCACGCACCTGCGCGCGCTCGTTGTCGGCAACGACGCTTTCCGGATCAATGCCGGTTGATTGGTTGGGAACGATATGGCCGAGTTTATCGAACCAGAAATTGGCTACTGCGGTCAGCACTTCACCCTTGCGCGGAATCGGATCGGGCAGGATGACGTCGAAGGCGGACAGGCGATCGGTCGTAATAATCAGCAATTTATCGGCGTCGACCGCATAAATGTCACGAACCTTGCCCTTGGAGAGAAGTGGCAGGCTGCTAATCGTTGACTGGAAGAGCGGAGTGGTCACGGCAGATTTCCTGAAAGCAAAGACGAAGATTATAAATTAATGCGCGGTCTCGCCGGCTTCGGCAGCGAGTATCTTGCGCATCCGGCGCGTTCCCCAGGCCAGCAGGCCGGCAATGAGCGGGATCGAGATCGCCGTGATGACATCGGTGTTGAGGT
This sequence comes from Dechloromonas sp., assembly GCA_011391255.1. Lineage (GTDB taxonomy): Bacteria > Pseudomonadota > Gammaproteobacteria > Burkholderiales > Rhodocyclaceae > Azonexus. Next base: position 36,672 of record JAABQV010000006.1, on the reverse strand, counting down.
GGTGCAGATCTTTGGTGCCCTTGGCGAGATATTGCACGAGTTGCGAGCCGTAATAGGTGAGAACGACCACCGAGAGACCTTCGACGGTTTCCTGCAGGCGCAGTTGCAGCTTGGCGCGCTGGTTCATCTGGCCGAGTAGTTCCTGGTTCTGGCGCTCCAACTCAATGTCAACGCGGGTGCGCAGCAACTGGCTGTTGCGGGCAACGCGGCCGGAGAGTTCTTCCTGGCGGCGGCTGATCGCTTCGCAGGTGTTCATCGCCGGTTGCAGACGACGTTGCATGAATTCGTTAAAGGTCAGCAGGCCGGGGATGCGCGTTTCACGCATTTCCTCTATGCGCTGCATCACCAGGTCGTGATAGGCACGCGAGGCACCGAAGCGGAAGGTGGTGCGCGCCACCGAGTGTTCAACTTCGGCGGCCAGTGTCGATAGCGTGGCGAGGACGTTGCGCTCGTCTTCCGGGGTTTTGGCCTGACCGATGCGATCCATCAGTGTCGCCAACTGCTTCTCGCTTTTATACAGCCATTGGCCGACTTCTTTGGCAACTGGCAGGCCGAGCAGCGCCATGATGCGGTAGGTCTCGATATCGACCAGACGTTGCACGGTGCGTCCTGCCTGGCGCTGAGTCATCCCGTCATTAAGGACGAGAAAGCGCGAAAAGCCGTTGTCGATCTTGAGGTCGCTGAATGCCCAAGCGGCATTGTCGGCGACTTGTGAGGCAACTATCGCGCGGCCGTTCGGGGTTAATCCGGCCAACACCGATTCGGGGCTGACCTCTTCAGTGTTGCGCAATTCAACATGGCAGGCAACGATCAGTTTGCCGGGAATCGCGCCCAGCCAGGCAGGGTCTACCGCATCAAAGGCGGTGATATCGGGATCGAGCGCTTCGCCATTGAGCAATGGCTTGAAAAAAGTGTAACTGGAGAACTCGTTGTGTAACTCCCAGCGCAAGCGGAAGCTGTTGGTTTCCAGCATCAGGTGCGAGTCACTACTCTCGATCGAGGTTGCAGTGTGAGCCTTGGTCAATTGCGCGATGTTGGCACGCTCGGCTCGCAAGGTGGTGGCGCTGTGCTTGAAAACGAGATGAGAAACCAGCACCGAGCCTACCAGCGGTACCGGCGGACGGGCATGAAACTCGTTGTTAAGCGGCTGGCGTAGGGGGTGCTCTTCCAGATTGGCAATCATCAGGCGTGGGTGCATGGTCGGCAGGTCTTAAAATGTATATTGCATTGCAGCATATTGTAGCTTTCTGCCAAAGTTTTATTTGCGCAACGCAAGGTGGCGGCCAAATTCACTTTCCAGTCCTTTTGCCGCCTCGTTGAGCAGAAATTCACGAAATTTCACGCCGGCCGGCAGCAGGCGCTTATTGTTCATCCGAACAACATACCAGGTGCGCTCAATGGGCGTTCCGAGGACATCAAGAATGCAAATTTCAGCTGTTTTGAGTTCGAGCGGCAACGTGTGCAGGGATAGCAGGCTGATTCCCATACCGGCCATCACCGCCTGCTTGATGGTTTCGTTGCTACCCAAAGTCATCGTCCGGGCTGGCGTAAATAAATGGTTTTTGAACATTTCTTCGGCGACCAGCCGCGAGCCCGAACCCTGCTCGCGCAAGAGGAAAGTTTCGTGACGCAGCTCCTGCAAATCAAAACGTCGTGCTTCACGTAGCGGATGATCGGTGGGGGCGATCATGACGTACGGATGGCGTGCCATAGGCTCGGCCTGGGCGTCGATTTCTAAGGGCGTACGCCCCATCACGGCGAGGTCGATGGCGTTGTCGTGGAGTTTTTGCAGTAGTGCTTCGCGATTGCCGATGCTGAACTGGATATCAATGCCGGCATGCTCCTTGCCAAACTGACCAAGCAAGCGCGGCATAAAGTATTTTGCAGTACTGACCAAGCCAACCGAGAGGCGGCCAACCTCGGCGCCAAGCAGCGCATGGAGATTTGCCTCGGCATCCTTGATTTCGCCAAGAACGCGTAGCGCATGATGAACAAGTAACTCGCCGGCCTGAGTTAGCGAAACACCTCGCCCGACACGCTCGAATAGCGGCAGGCCGGCATTGTCTTCGAGCTGCTTGAGCTGCATTGAAACAGCCGGTGGCGTCAGATGGAGTTCTTCGGCAGCGCGGGCGTAGCTAAGGTGGCGGGCGGCGACAACAAAAATTTGTAGCTGACGTAGCGTCAGGGTGCGAACAAGGTTCATGGCCGGCTGAATGAAAAATGGTTTGACTTCAGTTCCTCTGACTTTACGGGGTCAGTCACTGGGCGTCAATCAGCGCGTCAGATTCAGGTACACCATCGGCAGCTGTTCGGGTAGTCGTTCGATCCGGTCAAGGACGCGCCAGTTGTTCCCGAAAATATCGCCAACGTACTCGTCGGCCTTCGGGTCGAGGCTCATGCAGAAAGTGGTAATCCCTGCGGTCGACAGCTCTTCGACGGCCTTTTTTGTGTCGGCGATCAGCTGCTGCGGGTTGCTTTCGTCAATGTCTGCCGGTTCGCCATCGGTCAGGACGAGCAGGATGCGTTTTTCGGTTTTGCGTGTGGCAAGCAGGTGCCCGGCGTGACGAATGGCCGCGCCCATGCGTGTTGACCAGCCAGCTTCAACGGCGGCCAGGCGGGCTTTCACCGTGTCATCCCAGCCTTCCGAGAAGCCCTTGATGTGGTGATAGCGCACATCGTGCCGGGTGTTGGAGTGGAAGCCGGCAATCGCGCAGGCGTCACCCAGTTGTTCGATTGCCCAGCCAAGCAGGGCAACCGCCTCGCGCGCAGTCTCCAGAATGGTCTGGCCGCTACCGGGGAGCGTTTCGTTGAGCGACTGGGAGAGGTCAATGAGCAGTAGCACGCTAATGTCGCGGCCATCAGTGCGATGGCTCATGTTGATCCGTGTATCCGGCGTATTGCCGCTCTTGAGATCGATCAGGGAGCGCAGGGCTATATCCAGATCGAGTTCGCTACCTTCTTCCTGATAGCGGATGCGCACCTTGTCTTGCGGCTTCAACATTTCGAGCAGGCGCTTGAGTTGTTTGGCCAGCGCGGCATGCTTTAGCAGCAGTTTGTCGATATCGCTCGCCTTGCCAGATGCATGCAGGGCTTCATAAAGGCTGGCCCAGTCCGGACGATAGGTCTGGCTTTGGAAATCCCATTCGGGATAGTGACGAGGCGGCAGGCTGACTATTTCTTCGTTGCGCTTGGCCTTGTGGTCTTCGCTGACGTGTTCACCTTCATCGTCTTCTTCAATAAAACGCCAGAGGTGGCGGTTGTCATCGCGGTAATCAATGACGGTGTTCTCAAAATACACGGTTGCTAACTGGTCGCTTTGGCGACGGGTTTTGGCGACATAAGAGAGGGCAAGCGTGGCAATATCACTGGTCGTTGATTCGCCATCGGCCAAAAGAGCGTGGAAGCGGTCGACGAATATATTCAGCGTCGGGTCGCTATAAGTGTGTGCGGGGTCAAGCAGGGCGCGAGACAAAACGCTAAGTCGATGGCGCAGGCAGGATGTCGTTTCCGGATCGCAGGCATCTTCAAGTGGTGCCGGATGCAAAGCGAGAAAGATTCGCCGCAAACCGGGGAATTCGCGGCAAAGCAGGGTTTCGATACGGGCATCTTCGAAAAACTCGACCGCCATGCGCTGGAAGGGGCTCCAGTTGTCGGCTATCTGTTGCGAGCTCCAGCGCCGGTGACCGACCATGTGGGCGAGTACGGCGCGGTAACGATCGAGTCCACTGACGCCGCGATCGTCATCCATGACGTCTGGGATGCGCATGCCGAATTGATCGAAATAGGGCATCGCCTGACGTCCGGTGTCGAACAGGGTCGAATAGGGCACTAGTTGCTCGTTGTCCTGCCATAGGGCGCGCAGGTACAGATCGAGTGAGCGTTCGACGTCGTGGAAAAGCGTGCCGTGGCGTTCGCGTTGCAAGACGGCGCGGCTATCCGCCGAGTCAATACGGAAAAACTCTTCCTGCCGTTCGGGATGATGAGCGTAGTTGCGGATGCCGTAATCCGCCCAGTTTTTGAGGCCGAGCGTCGACAAAAGGCCGAGCAGGCGCGGGGCTTGTTCGAAGAAAAATGGCAGGCCGGGGCTGGGAAAGGTGATGTGATGGCCGTGGATAGAGCCCGATGTGCGAACCATCAGGTTGAGAGCGATTCCGATGTAAGTCTCGAGTTGCTCGGCGGATTTCAAGCGCCTGGCGACCGCTGCCAGGGTCTGCAAAAATGGCGTAATGGCGCGGCTGTTGGGCGATTTCTGCATCGCGCGAATGGCGCCCATGACTTGCGGTAGTAGCGGCTCCTGGTCGCCGCTGACTGACCCGGCAACGGCTGGCCATTCCTCAAGGAAAGCCAGGAGCGGATCGGTGCCGCGCCCGAGTTTGCCAATCACCCGGGCTGCTTCGATATAGGCGTTGAGTTGCTTTTTGTTGAAACGCGTCAGTGCTTCATAAACGCATTCTTCAAAAACGTCGGCGACTTGCGCAAAGCCGCAATCCAGGGTCACCCAGGCGCTTTGCACCTGCGGATGGGCGAATTCGCGGAGGCGCGGGTCGGCGGCGGGGTTGTTTGCGATGGCCATGGCCGGCTGTGTATCTTTAGGCTGGCAGGGTTTCGAAAACGGCGTCGATGGCGTGGTCGAGTGTGCTACGGATGTCTGCGTCGTCAGTAATCGGGCGCACCATCGCCATGCGGCAGGCGTCCTGCGGCGCGACGCCACGCAGGATCAAGGTCGCAGCGTACACGGTCAGGCGCGTCGAGATGCCCTCGTCAAGACCGTGGCCCTTGAGGTTGCGGGCGGCTTGCGCAATTTTGACGAGCTTGGCGGCGATGGCCGGATCAATGCCGGTTTCTTTGGTGATGATTTCGCTCTCTAGTCCTGCTTCGGGATAGTCAAAATCAAAGGCGGTAAAGCGTTGCTTGGTCGATTGTTTGAGGTCTTTCATCATCGACTGGTAGCCCGGGTTGTAGGAAATCACCAGCTGGAAGTCGGGGTGTGCCTCGATCAGCTCGCCCTTTTTGTCCAGCGGTAGGGTGCGGCGGTGATCGGTGAGCGGGTGGATGACGACCGTAGTGTCCTGGCGCGCCTCGACAATTTCATCGAGGTAGCAGATGGCACCGATGCGCGCTGCAGTGGTTAGCGGGCCATCGAGCCAGCGCGTGCCGTTGGCGTCGAGCAGGTAACGGCCGACGAGATCGGAGGCGGTCATGTCTTCGTTGCAGGCGACGGTGATTAGCGGCTTGTTGAGTTTCCATGCCATGTATTCGATAAAGCGGGATTTGCCACAACCGGTCGGGCCTTTGACCATTACCGGCAGGCGGGCGCCATAGGCAGCCTCATACAGCGTTACTTCATTGCCTTGCGCCCGGTAGAACGGTTCCTGGCGCACTTTGTATTGGTCTTTGTCGGTAGTCATGGCTGTATCCTATTAAATTAGTCAGGATTGGGGGCCGAAAAAACCCCGCCGTAGCGGGGTCTATCTTGTCATATTTCGTCTTACTTATGGACGCCAAGCTTTTCACGCCAGCCCGGGAAGATTTTGTCAGCGTCGCCTGGGAAGGATTCAAAGGCGCGGGCAAATTCTTTGTGCTCTTTGGCAAACTCGATCGGGTCAGCACCTGACTTCCAGCACTCGAAAGACTGGCGCAGGGAGATCGCGCCAGCGGCCGGGCTATCGATGTGGCCATAAGAGCCGCCACCGGAGGTGTTGATCACGTTACCGTGGCCGAGGTTCTCGAAGAAGCCGGGCAGACGCAGCGCATTCATGCCGCCGGAAATGATCGGCGTGGTTGGCTTCATGCCATACCATTCCTGATGGAAGTAAGGGCCGTCAGCAGAGTCACGCTCAATCATGTAGGCGATATTGCGGTCGTCGTTTTCGCCTTCCATCTTGCCGTAGCCCATGGTCCCCACGTGGATACCGGAAGCACCTTGCAGACGTGACATCTTCGACAGCACGAACGCTGTGTAGCCGCGCAGCGCGGACGGTGAAGTCACCGCGCCGTGGCCGGCACGGTGGTAGTGCAGGTACTGATCGGGATACTGACGACGGGCGGTCGTCACCATGCCGGGGCCGCCGACGTAACCATCGACCAGGAAGGCTACCTTGTTGGCATCCGGTCCAAAGGTTTCGAGAATGAAATCGGCACGTGCCAGCATTTCGTAGTGGTCGTCGGCGGTGATGTTGGCCGAGAAAATCTTGGCTTGACCGGTTTCGTCCATGGCGCGCTTCATGGCGTCATACACCAGCGGATAAACCTTCTTGGCCGGACAGAAGATCTGGTTGCCCTGGGGTTCGTCGTTCTTGATAAAGTCGCCGCCGAGCCAGAACTGGTAGGCTGCCTTGGCAAACGGCTCAGGACGCAGGCCGAGCTTCGGCTTGATGATGGTGCCGGCGATGTAGCCACCATCGACACGCGGGCGACCGAGAATTTCCCAGAGGTCGGTGATGTCCTTGGACGGGCCATCAAACAGGCGCAGGAACTGGCGGGGAACCCAGAAGTCGTGCATCTTCAGGCACTTGACGTCGCCCTGGCCCTGGTTGTTACCGATCGCGAGCGTCAGGAAGGAAACCAGCATAGCGCGGCCATCGGTCATGTTGCGGTCGAACAGCTCGATCGGGTAAGCGACTTTCATCACGCCCTTGGCTTCGTCGATGAAATACACCAGCGCATCAACGCCCTTGGTGAAGTCATCGGTGGTGCACACTTCGACGTTCGTACCGGTAGAAGACTCGGCGGCGATGTGCGACGCAGTCTCCAGATAGCCATAACCAGCGGCAGGCTGCATGTGATAAGCGACGAGGATGTGCTTGTCGCCCTTGATCAGATCCTCTTCTTTGAGGCTGAGGTCGGAATAGCGGTTTGATTGATCCATCTTTGAGTCTCCTAGAGTTTTGTATCTTCGTTAGGACTGCGTTGCTGAAACGAATATTAGAAAAGGCGAAAGATAATTAAAAGTCACGTATTTTTAACCGATTGTTCAAGCAATGCTTACTACTTCAAGTGCCTTTACTGAGAAATTCGTCGAGTTGCGCCAAGCTTGTCGTCGCCAGGTCAGGCAGGACGATGCGAGCGCCGGGGAATGTTTGATGCCGGGTGTACTCGCCAACGGTAACCACGCAGGGCAATGTTGCGGTCAACGCCGATTTCAGGCCATTTTCTGAGTCCTCGATGGCGAGGCATGCGCCTGCCGGCAATTTGAGTTGCTCCAGCACCCAGAGGTAAATATCCGGCGCCGGTTTTTTTGCCGGCACGATATCACCGGCGCCGATCACCTCGAACCAGCTTGGTGCATCCGCCGCCAAACTGGCCTCCAGCAAAACCGTGACATTTTCAGGAGAGGTCGTTGTTGCGATAGCCAAACGAACGCCGGCCTGGCGGGCTTCGTTGATCAAGCGGGCAACGCCCGGACGCAAGGCGAGCCGACCGTCTTCAACAAGGCGCACATAATGAGCTGTTTTTGACTTGTGCAGAGCGCGCACCAGTTCGTCAAAGTCCGCTCTGGCAAGCACGTCCGGCGCGTAATTTTCCGCGTAGTGACGGATGCGCTCCTTGCCGCCAGTGATGTCGAGCAGCCGCCCGTAGAGGCTGGCGTCCCAGACCCAGGGCAAGCCATGTTCAGCAAAGGCCTCGTTGAAGGCGGGAAGATGGCCATCCCTTTCGGTTTCTGCTAGGGTGCCGTCAACATCAAAAATAAGTGCTTTAAGTGTTTTCATAGAAGCCAAAGATAGTCGGCCGAGCAATTCGCCGCCAGTCAAAGATGCTTAAGGAGGAGATAAATTTTTTTTAATAAGCGAAGGCTTAACGGCCAATTAAGAAAAAATGACTATCTCTTAATTAAGAAGTCACTTATCTTTGCTGGCAACGGAGTAAGACAAAAAAGGGAGACAGCATGCCAATGCATATGCAATTCGGACGTACCACGCTTTCCAAATTCGTGATTGAGCAAACTCGCGGACAGCACAGCGAACTCGGCGCACTGATTATTGACGTTGCCGCTGCCGTCAAAACGATCGCTTCGATGGTCGCCAAAGGCGCTCTGGCCGGCCATCATGGCGCGCTGGATACGACCAATATCCAGGGTGAAGTGCAGAAGAAACTGGACGTGCTTACCAACGAAGCGATCATTCACCACTGCGAGTGGGGCGGTCAGCTGGCTGGTATGGCTTCCGAAGAAATGGATGACCCATATCCGATCCCGGCGCAGTATCCGCTTGGCCGCTACTTGCTGATTTTCGACCCGCTCGATGGCTCGTCTAACAGCGATGTCAACGTCTCGGTCGGCACTATTTTCTCGGTTTTCGCTCGTGCTGAAGCCGGCGCAGCCGAATTGAGCGACTATCTGCGTCCAGGTAGTGAGCAATTGGCAGCCGGTTACGCCATCTACGGTCCTTCTACCATGATGGTTCTGACCCTCGGCAAGGGAACGCACGGTTTCACGCTGGATCGTGAAACCGGCAATTTCATCCTGACCCATCCTGATATCACGGTGCCGGAAGACACCCGTGAATTCGCCATCAATACCTCGAATGAGCGCTTCTGGGAGCCGCCTGTTCAGCGTTACGTTGCTGAATGCAAGGCAGGAAAAACTGGCGTTCGCGGTGCCGACTTCAACATGCGCTGGATTGCTTCGATGGTCGCCGAGATTCATCGTATCCTGCTGCGCGGCGGTATTTTCATGTACCCGAAAGACAACAAGGATCCGAGCAAGCCGGGTCGTTTGCGCCTGCTTTACGAGGCCAGCCCGATGGCAATGTTGATGGAGCAGGCAGGCGGTTCTGCCAGTACCGGTCGCGGGCGTATTCTTGATGTGTCGCCGGATGAACTGCATCAACGGGTGCCGGTCATCATCGGGTCGAAGAACGAAGTTGAGCGCGTCGAGCGCTACCATCGCGAATATGCGGATGGTTCTGATCGTCCCTTCGAATCCCCGTTGTTCTCAGAGCGCTCGCTGTACCGCGAATAAGTCTTCATCACTGTCCAAAATTCAGGGGAATCATAATGTCCGTCAAACATCCGATTATTGCCATTACGGGTTCATCCGGCGCTGGCACCAGCACGGTTATGCAGGCCTTTCATCACGTTTTTCGTCGTGAGAATCTGAAGGCTCAGATTATCGAGGGCGATTCATTCCATCGATTCGATCGCATGGCGATGCGCGGGGTGATGAAGGAGCAGGAGGCGAAAGGCAACACCAATTTCAGCCACTTCGGCCCGGAAGCCAATCTGCTTGATGAGTTGGAGCAGTTGTTCAAGGATTACGGTCGTGATGGAACGGGCAAGGTACGCAAGTATTTGCATGATGCCGGTGAAGCCGAGCCATATGGCCAGCAGCCAGGCACCTTCATTCCATGGGAAGACATCAAACCGGGCACTGATCTGATGTTTTACGAAGGTTTGCACGGTGGTTACGCCGACGACAAAATTAGTGTCGCCAAGCAGGTCGATCTGCTGATCGGTGTGGTTCCGACGATCAATCTTGAGTGGATCCAGAAACTGCATCGTGACCAGAAAATGCGCGGCTACTCCCAAGAAGCTGTCACCGACACGATTTTGCGCCGGATGCCGGATTACGTCAGCCACATCTGCCCACAGTTTGGCCGTACCCACGTCAATTTCCAGCGGGTGCCGATTGTTGATACCTCCAATCCGTTCATGGCGCGTGATATTCCGACCGCTGACGAAAGCATGGTTGTGATCCGCTTCGCCAATCCGAAGGGTATCGATTTCCAGTACCTGATGAGCATGCTGCACGACTCAATGATGACGCGTCCGAATACGCTGGTCGTGCCGGGCGGTAAAATGGGTCTGGCGATGCAGATGATTTTCACGCCGATGATTCTGCGTTTGATGGATCAAAAGCGTCGCGCCTGATTAACTATAAAAACGGAGCAATAAAGCATGAGTGAAAACATTAGCCGCCGTACCCTAGCCAATGCCATTCGGTTTTTGGCTATTGATGCAGTAGAAAAGGCCAAGTCGGGTCACCCCGGCGCCCCGATGGGCATGGCTGATATCGCCGAAGTCTTGTGGCGCGACCACATGAAGCACAACCCGACCAACCCTAAATGGGCTGATCGTGATCGTTTCGTGCTTTCCAACGGTCATGGCTCAATGCTGATTTATGCTTTGTTGCACCTCACCGGCTACGACCTGCCGCTTGATCAACTCAAGAGTTTCCGCCAGCTCGGCAGCAAGACCGCCGGCCATCCGGAAGTCGGTCACACGCCCGGCGTCGAAACCACCACCGGCCCGCTCGGCCAGGGCATCACCAACGGCGTCGGTATGGCAATGGCTGAGAAGTTGCTGGCCAAGCGCTACAACCGTCCGGGTAATGAAATCGTCGATCACCGCACCTGGGTTTTCCTTGGTGATGGTTGCCTGATGGAAGGTATCAGCCACGAAGCCTGTGCTTTGGCTGGCGTTTGGGGCCTCGACAAGCTGACCTGTTTCTACGACGACAACGGTATCTCCATCGACGGTCACGTTGAAGGCTGGTTCCGTGACGATACCCCGGAGCGTTTCCGTGCCTATGGCTGGCATGTCATCGGGCCGATTGACGGTCACAATGTTGAGGCACTCTCTGCTGCCATCGCTGAATCCAAAGCCGTTACCGGCAAGCCGACGATGATCGTTTGCCGCACCCAGATCGGTTTTGGCTCGCCAAACAAAGTGGGCACACATGATGTGCATGGCGCACCGCTCGGCGCCGACGAAGTGGCAGCCACCCGTGCTGCCTTGAACTGGCCGTACGCACCGTTTGAAATTCCGGCTGAAGTCAGTTCGGCATGGGATGCCAAGGTTGCCGGCGCCGCTGCCGAATCCGCCTGGCAAACCAAATTCAACGCTTACCGTGCGCAGTTCCCCGAGCTGGCAGCTGAATTCGAGCGTACCCAGTCCGGTGCTCTGCCAGGCAACTGGTCGGCCATCCGTTCTGAACTGCTGGCACTGGCCGGTGGCAAGGAGGGCGGTATCGCCAGCCGCAAGTCGTCACAAAATTGCCTCGATTTCCTGGTTGACCGTGTCCCTGAGCTGCTTGGCGGTTCCGCTGACCTGACCGGCTCCAACCTGACTGCCGGTAAAGGCAGCATTGCCTGGCATTCGGCCGGTGACAAAACGCCGAACTATATTTCTTACGGTGTCCGTGAGTTCGGTATGGCCGCGATCATGAATGGCGTTGCGCTGCACAGCGGCATGATTCCTTACGGCGGCACCTTCGCAGTCTTCTCGGATTACTCGCGCAACGGTATCCGTATGGCTGCGCTGATGAATCAACGGGTGATCCACGTTCTTACCCATGACTCGATTGGTCTTGGCGAAGATGGCCCGACGCACCAGCCGATCGAACACCTCGGTAGCTTGCGCCTGATTCCCGGCCTTGACGTCTGGCGTCCGTGTGACGAGCTGGAAACTGCAGTCGCTTGGACGGCATCGCTTGAGCGCGCCGATGGCCCGTGCGCGATGTTCCTCTCGCGTCAGAACCTGCCGCAATGTGGAAATGCTGCCGGCCGTGCTGAAGGTATTGCCAAGGGCGGTTACGTTCTCTCCGAGAGCGCAGGCCCGGCCAAGGCAGTCATTATTGCCACCGGTTCCGAGATTGGTCTGGCGATGTCTGCACAAAAAGAACTGGCTGCCAAAGGCGTTGCGGTTCGCGTCGTCTCGATGCCGTGTTGCGATCTCTTTGATCGTCAGGACAAGGCCTGGAAGGCATCCGTTCTGCCCGCCGGTATTCCGCGTGTCGCCATCGAAGCTGGCCATCCCGATCCGTGGCGCAAATACGTCGGTCTCGAAGGTGATGTGTTGGGTATCCCTAGTTTCGGTGCATCGGCACCGGCACCGGCGCTCTACGAACTTTTCGGCCTAACGGTTGAGAAATTGACGCAGGCAACGATGGCGTTGGTCGCCTGAAATTGCCGAACCTAATATAACTTTGGACGGGGCGCCCATATAATTGAATGATTTCATTCTGCATGCTGATGAATGAAGAAAATTCAGGCGTTCCAAGTTCCATCAATCAATCTTAAGGAGAATAGTTATGGCAATTCGCGTTGGTATTAATGGTTTTGGTCGTATTGGTCGCATGGTAATGCGCGCCATCGCTAAAGAAGCCGAGTTTTCCGAGATCGAAGTGGTCGGCATTAACGATCTGCTTGATCCGGAATATCTTGCTTACATGCTCAAGTACGATTCTGTGCATGGCAATTTCGCTGGTGATGTGAGTTCTGATGGACAAAACCTGATCATTAATGGCAAAAAGATTCGTCTGAGCGCCGTTAAAGATCCTGCTGAACTGAAGTGGAACGAAGTCGGTGCCGACATCGTCATTGATTGTACCGGCCTGTTCCTGACCACCGAGAGCTGCCAGAAGCACATCACGGCTGGCGCCAAGAAGGTGGTTCAGTCTGCCCCGTCGAAAGATGCGACGCCAATGTTTGTTTATGGTGTTAATCACCTCAAGTACGCTGGTGAAGCCATCGTTTCTGCTGCTTCCTGTACGACCAACTGTCTGGCTCCGGTCGCCAAGGTGCTCAACGACAACTTCGGCATCAAGCGCGGTCTGATGACCACGGTGCATGCTGCTACCGCCACCCAGAAAACGGTTGACGGCCCGTCGACCAAAGACTGGCGCGGTGGTCGTGGCATTCTTGAGAACATCATCCCGTCTTCTACCGGTGCCGCTAAAGCCGTTGGTATTGTGTTGCCGGAACTCAACAAGAAGCTGACCGGTATGGCTTTCCGCGTGCCGACCTCTGACGTTTCCGTGGTCGACCTGACGGTTGAGCTGGAAAAGGGTGCTACCTACGAGGAAATTTGCCAGGCCATGAAAAAAGCCAGCGAAGGTGAACTCAAAGGCGTTCTCGGTTACACGACCGACAAAGTCGTCTCCACCGATTTCCGTGGTTGCTCGATGCCGTCGATCTTCGATGCTGATGCTGGTATCGCACTTGATCCGACCTTCGTCAAAGTCGTCACCTGGTACGACAACGAGTACGGCTACACCTGCAACATGCTGCGTTTCATGCAGCACGTTGCCAAGTAACTAATCTTCAAAGAAGCGCCCGCCCGTAGCGCTGGATACGGGCTCAAAGCTACCGATTTTGGCAGCTTTGGAGATCTTTTATTCGTAAATTTTGAAAAGGATGCATGATGGCCCTGATTTCCCTGCGTCAATTGCTCGATCACGCTGCCGAGCACAGCTATGGATTGCCGGCGTTCAACGTCAATAATCTGGAACAGATCCAGGCCATTATGCAAGCCGCCGAGGCGTGCAATAGCCCGGTCATTCTGCAAGCTTCGGCCGGCGCCCGCAAATACGCCGGCGAGGCATTCCTGCGCAAGATGGTCGAGGCGGCTATTGAGCAGTATCCGGAGATCCCCGTCTGTATGCACCAGGATCACGGCACCTCGCCGGCGGTTTGCCAGCAATCGATGCGCAGCGGGTTCTCCAGCGTGATGATGGACGGTTCGCTGAATACCGACGGCAAGACGCCGACGAGCTACGAGTACAACGTCGAAACTACCCGTCGTGTCGTTGAAATGGCGCACTACATTGGTGTTTCCGTTGAAGGTGAGTTGGGCTGCCTGGGTTCGCTGGAAACCGGCGAAGCGGGTGAAGAAGACGGCATCGGCGCGGTTGGCAAGCTTGATCATTCACAAATGCTGACCGATCCGGAAGAGGCTGCTGATTTCGTCGCCAAGACTGGCGTTGATGCGCTGGCGATTGCAATTGGCACCAGCCACGGCGCCTACAAATTTACCCGTCCGCCGACCGGCGAAATCCTGGCCATCAACCGGATCAAGGAAATCCACGCCCGGATTCCGAACACCCATTTGGTCATGCACGGTTCTTCATCCGTGCCGCAGGAATGGCTGGCGGTGATCCGTCAGTACGGCGGCAACATGAAGGAAACCTACGGCGTGCCGGTTGAGGAGATCGTCGAAGGGATCAAGCACGGCGTGCGCAAAGTCAATATTGACACCGATATTCGTCTCGCCATGACCGGTGCCATGCGCAAAGCAATGGCCGAAAAACCTGAAGAATTTGATCCGCGTGCATTCCTCAAGGCAGCAACGGCTGCCGCACGCGACATTTGCAAATTACGTTTTGATGCGTTTGGCTGCTCCGGGCAGGCCAGCCGTATTAAACCGACGTCACTGGAAAAAATGGCTGCTGCCTACCGCTGACATACCGAGTATCACTCTGCTGTACCTTGCGTTTACGGCCCCGTAGTCTGGGGCCGCTTTTTTTCTGGAGTACGCCATGAGCCATTCAAATTTCGTTATCGCACCGAGCATTCTTTCCGCCAACTTCGCCAAACTCGGTGAAGAAGTCGCCAACGTCATCGCTTCCGGCGCTGACTGGATTCACTTTGACGTGATGGACAACCATTACGTCCCCAACTTGACCATCGGCCCGCTGGTCTGCGAGGCGATCCGCCCATGCACTACGGCACCGATTGACGTGCACCTGATGGTCAAGCCGGTTGACCGCATCATCCCCGACTTCGCCAAGGCCGGTGCCAACATCATCACCTTCCACCCGGAAGCCTCCGACCACGTTGATCGTAGCCTGTCGCTGATCCGCGAAGCTGGTTGCCAATCCGGCCTGGTCTTCAACCCGGCGACGCCGCTCGACCTGATGGATCATGTGCTGGACAAGATTGACGTGATCCTGCTGATGAGCGTCAACCCGGGCTTTGGCGGCCAGAAATTCATTCCCGGCACGCTGGCCAAAGCGCGTTTGGCGCGTGCCAAACTGGATGCCTATGAGCAGGAAAGCGGTCGAAAGATTCGCCTTGAGATTGACGGCGGCGTGAATACTGCCAACATCGCCGAAATCGCCCGTGCCGGTGTCGATGCCTTCGTTGCCGGTTCTGCCGTTTATGGCGCTGGCAAAGACAGTGATCCGCATCGTTACGACTCGATCATCAGCGCGCTGCGCGGGCAACTGGCGAGCGTCTGATGAAATTCAAATCGGTCACCTTTGATCTTGACGGCACGCTGCTCGATACCGTGGCAGATTTGGCCGAGGCAAGCAACCGGACGATGCTGGAAATGGGGCAGCCTACCTACAGCGAGGACGAAATCCGCAGCTTTATCGGGCGCGGTATCAATGTGCTCGTCGAGCGCTGTCTGACACGCGAGCAACCGCCGGCACCGGAGTTCCTGGCGCAGGCAATTGAGGCTTTCAAACGCCACTATGCTGCGGTCAACGGCGAAATGGCGGCCTTTTATCCAGGCGTGCTGGAGGGGCTGGAGGCCTGGAAGGCCACCGGCCTGCCGATGGGCGTAGTAACCAACAAGGCGGCTGACTTCACCTTGGCTCTGCTCAAGAAAAAAGGCCTGGCGGATACCTTTGATGTGGTCGTTTCCGGTGATACGACGCCGCATAAAAAGCCGCATCCCGAGCCGATTTATCATGCTTGCCGGGTGATGGGTAGCGATGCCGCCAACAACCTGCATATTGGCGATTCGATTCACGATATCCATGCCGCCAAAGGCGCCGGTAGCGCTGCTTATTGCGTTCCCTACGGCTACAACGAAGGGCGCGCAGTGCGGGCGGAAGATTGCGATGCCTTGGTTGCCGACCTCATTGAAGCGCTCGCCGTCGCGCGCGCCTGAAACCTAAACAGCCGCTCAAGGGCGGCTGTTTGTGGCCGGGGTAGTGATGTGCCCAATGCCGCGCTCAGCCTTATTCTGCCAACGACAGCAAAGCAGCGAAAGCGGCCGTCCCTTTCAATCCTCTCAAGAGAGAGGCCCAAGCTAGGGCTCGGGCCGAGGGATCTGGTTTTGGAAATAAATGTTAGAAGCTAATCTGATATCTGGCCGCCAGCCAAGCGTTGGGCGCTGAGCTACTGGTCGTAGCATTTAGCATCACGGAAGCCTTGCCCCCTGCCAATTCACCCTCTACGCCCAAACCAGCCTTAGCCCAAGTGGCTTTAAATTCCTCACCTGGAAGACTAAACGTGAAAAGGCCGAAGAGATGAGTTACTCCAAACCTGAACAAAAATGGAAAGCAGAAGCCAGTGAATTGATTTTTGCCAATGTTGCGGTCAACCCCTAAAACGGGGAGTTTTTTGCGATCAGCTTGAGTTTGCCCTTGGCGTAACGCTTGGTGATTCATCTATCCCATTGCGTTGTTTCGGGTTGGCGAGCCTGGCTTGGCTGGTTCATTGTGCATAATTTGCGAGCCAACTCCCTCCGCCCCGGTGCACGAACGAAGTACCACCAAGGCTTCGAAAAAAGCGAAGCTACAGTCCTTCTTTCATCGACCCAAATTGCGCCACTACTTCGGTAGGATTACGCCTTTACCAGCTACCGGGAAGCGATAGATTATGAAAGTAAAGACTTCGATCCAGCGTGGCGCCAAGTATCTGTGCGTCAAGTTTGGTGAGGTGGTAACCGCAATTGAGCAAGTGGCCGTCGTCAACGGCCTGGCTATGTGGGAGATTGAGCGCCAATTGGGCTCCGGACTCAGGAAAAGATTGATTGTTTCTGCCCGATCACTGATGCCCGTTGAAGCAACTATCGCCAGCACTTAACTTATGCCTGCGGTCGAACCGCGTACCCTTCCCGAAAGAAAATTCCGCTGATGCAAGCCGAAGACCAAAGAGCAATTTTAGCCAACGCCCTCCTTGCTGCCTTTGAGGATGGCGTTAAGGACGACCGCGAGCGTGAGGAGGTGTGGTGTATTGCCGATTCGCTTACCTCGGTATCGCCGTCGATTGACTTGCGAGCGCTCTGTCAGGATCTGCTTTTGAAGCGCGCCGGCCTTGAGCAGGCAGTCGCCACGCTGAGTGATGACGGACTGCAAGGGAGTCCGGCATGACTGATTCAACTGCCAGTTTCGCCACCGGCCCGATGTGGGCAGGCTTCATAGCATTTGTATTGGTCATGTTGGCGCTTGACTTGTTCGTTTTCGGCGGTCGCAAGTCGCACAAAGTATCGGTCAAGGAAGCCGCTGCCTGGGTCGCCGTCTGGGTAAGTCTTGCGCTCGCTTTCGCCGGTCTGCTCTGGTGGTATCTCAACGATACGCAAGGTGCTGAGGTGGCGCGCACCAAAACCCTGGAGTTTCTTGCCGGCTACCTGATCGAACAGTCCTTGTCGGTGGACAATATGTTCGTCTTTGTCATGATTTTCGGCTACTTCGCGGTGCCGCCGGAGTTGCAGCGCCGCGTCCTGCTCTATGGCGTACTGGGCGCTATCGTCATGCGCGCCGGGATGATCCTGACTGGCGTGTGGCTGGTAACGCAGTTCGCCTGGATCCTGTATGTCTTTGGCGCCTTTCTGGTCATCACCGGCATCAAGATGATTATCTTCGCCGAAGCCGAGCCCGACCTTGAACAGAACCCCTTGTTGCGCTGGTTGCGCGGCCACTTGCGCATCACGCCGAACTTCCATGGCGAAGCATTCTTCGTTCGCCAGAACGGTATTTTGTGGGCGACGCCAATGTTCCTAGTGCTGGTGCTGATCGAGGCCAGCGACGTCGTGTTTGCAGTAGATAGCATTCCCGCCATCTTTGCGGTGACGACCGATCCCTTCATTGTTTTTACCTCAAACATTTTCGCCATCATGGGCTTGCGTGCGCTTTATTTCCTGCTCGCCGATATGGCAGATCGCTTCCATCTGCTCAAGTATGGTCTGGCCATCGTGCTCGTCTTTATCGGTGGCAAGATGCTCGCCATGCCTTGGTTCCATATGCCGATCCAGTGGTCGCTGGCGATCGTCGGCAGCATCATTCTGGTGTCGGTCGTGGCCAGTCTTGCTCTCTCAAAACCTAAAGCCGTTATCGCAGGGGGAGACGCATGAGCCACTCCCCTGCTCTTGCCGCCCCAATCAGCACCAAGCGCGACGATGAAGGTCGCCTGATCGGTCTCGTCTTCGATAGTGAGCCAGCGCTGGTAATGCCCGAGATGAATCCTTGGCTGGTCGCGATTGATCCCTTGGATAACACCCTGCGTGCTGTTGAATACGCCATACGCCAAGCAGATGTGATGAAGACTTGCGCCCTTCATCTTGTTCATGTGCAAGCCTGGCTTTCCAAGGAAGCAGCCGAGACGGAACTTGGTCAGCGCGCTTGGGTGGCCACGGAACGGGCGCGTGTGCTGCTTGACGCCAATGGTTGCGCGTGGCGGCTGCATGTGGAGATGGGTGAGGCTGCCGAGAGAATTTCCAATTTGGCTACCCGGCTTAAATGTGGCGGCATTGTCGTTGCTAGTCGCGGCCTTGGTGTCGCGGAAGGCATGTTGTTCAATTCAGTGACCAGTAAACTCATGCATATGGGGGGCGTTCCCTTGGTGGTGGTGCCTTGAGTATTACTGTCCCGCCAGCGGTTTTGTTTGATAACTTTTCTGTACTGATTCAGCGCCTGAGGGCGCTTGCGCACTCAACCATGAGCGCGGAAAACACCACAAAGCCACAGAATATGTCCTCATGTTTAGACATAAAAGTGCCGCAGTGATGCCGAACTGTGTCAATACCAATAATAAAACAGCCGACGTTAGAGTCTGTTGACATTCGCTCCCAAGAAATGCTTAATCAATTTTCCTAAAAATATTCGTTTACAACCAACGACTTACCAAGAGGCTGTTCACAGCCCTCGTTTTCTGTTTATATCCTGCCTTTTGGGCGGATAAAAGATGGTGCGTTTTTGGCTGCGTGATGATCAATTTGAGCGAATCGAAGGTATGTTGCCGGGGAAAATTGGTGATCCGGTCAAAAGTGCAGTCAACAATCGCTTGTTCGTTGAGGCGGTACTCTGGATCGCTCGTACCGGCAGCCATTGGCGCGACCTGCCCGGCGAATTTGGACTCTGGAACAGCAACTATCAACGTTTCGCGCGTTGGTCACGGCGAGATGTGTCAACAGACTCTAATATTTATTGCTCCAATTGCAAGTATTTGTTGCTGGGTGAGTTTTTCCGAAAATTAGGGCTATAACAGAAGTGAAGGTTTGAATTGGGCACGATGTGGCGCTTCAGACTTAGATGTTGTTTCGAGTTGCTTTTGTTTGATTTGGAGAGAAAAATGACCAAGAACACCGTAAAAATCATGTTGTCTGCCATCGCAATAGGCTTGATGACTTCTGGTGCTATTGCCGCCGATGAACCCATTTACGGCAGTCAGATGATGACTAACCAAGAGCGGATTGAACAGCGCACGAAAATGAATGCTGCGAAAACAGCTCAGGAGCGCGAGCAAGTTCGATTGGAGCACCATGAGCAGATGCAGCTGCGTGCGAAAGAGCGTGGCGTTGCTTTGCCAGATACGCCGCCGGCTCAGGGTGCCGGCATGCGTCAGGGTATGGGTGCCGGTGGCGGAATGGGTGGCGGAATGGGTGGCGGAACGGGTGGTGGTAGAGGCCGCTAGGCACCACTGATGGGAGGGGCATCAACAAGCAGTTGATGCCCTGTATCAAATGCTATGTGGCGGAATATTCCGTCTAGCCAAAATCTCCAAGTGGAACGGTGCAGCTTGTCCAAGGTCAACACGCAACCAATCAAATTGCCAATGAACGCTTTGGCCGAGTAGTTCGCATAGGCCATCCGGCAGCTCTCCGTATACGGCGTTCGTTCAGGTGGCGGCTATCAGGAGAGGCCGCATGACCGCAGCTGGCCGAACTGGGCCATTACTCAAAACCCAAACCTAATGTAAAAACAGCCGCCCTCGGGCGGCTGTTGTGGTCAACCCTGAAAACGGGCTTATTTTACGATCTGGTTGAGTTCGCCCTTGGCGTAACGCTCGGCCATTTTTTCCATGGTCACTGCCTTGATCTGGCTGGCACGACCAGCGCAGCCGAACGCGTCAAAGCGGGCCAGGCAGATTTTCATCGCGGCTTCACGGGCCGGCTTGAGGTAATCGCGCGGGTCGAACTTGCCTGGATTCTCGACCATGTAACGACGAATCGCGCCGGTCATCGCGAGGCGGATATCGGTGTCGATATTGATTTTACGGACGCCGTGCTTGATGCCCTTGACGATTTCTTCGACCGGCACGCCGTAGGTTTCTTTCATGTCACCGCCGAATTCGCGGATCTCAGCCAGCAGTTCTTGTGGCACAGAAGATGAGCCGTGCATGACCAAGTGGGTGTTCGGGATGCGGGCGTGGATTTCGGCGATACGGTCGATGGCGAGGATGTCACCGGTCGGCTTTTTGGTGAATTTGTAGGCGCCGTGGCTGGTGCCGATGGCGATCGCCAGCGCGTCGCAATTGGTTTGCTTGACGAAGTCGGCGGCCTGGTCCGGATCGGTCAGCAACTGTTCGCGGGTCATGGTGCCTTCGGCGCCGTGGCCGTCTTCCTTGTCGCCCATCATGGTTTCGAGGCTGCCGAGGACGCCGAGTTCGGCTTCAACGGAAACGCCGATCGAGTGGGCGAATTTCACCACTTCCTTGGAGACACCGACGTTGTAGTCGTAGGATGCGGTGGTCTTGCCGTCAGCTTCGAGCGAGCCGTCCATCATCACCGAGGTGAAACCGGAGCGGATGGCACCCATGCAGACGGCCGGGCTCTGCCCGTGGTCCTGGTGCATGACAATGGGCAGGTTGGGGTAGGCTTCAAGCGCGGCGAGGATCTGGTGGCGGAGGAAAGGCTCGCCGGCATATTTGCGGGCGCCGGCCGAGGCTTGCATGATGACCGGAGCGTCGGCCTTGCTGGCGGCTTCGCAAATCGCCCAGACTTGCTCCATGTTGTTGACGTTAAACGCGGGCAGACCGTAGTCGTTTTCAGCGGCATGGTCGAGCAGTTGGCGCAGGGATACGAGTGGCATAGTGACTCCTGATGAGGCGGGATTAGTTAAGGGCGGTAATTGGTATTTGGGGATGGGTAAATGGGATTGAGGGGATTTTAGCAATTACCAATCCCTAATTTCCGTTTACTGAACAGTGTGCTCTCCAACGCGAACGATTTTTAGCGTGTTGGTGCCACCGGTTGAGCCAATTGGCTCACCGATGGTGAGAACGATCAGGTCGCCGATCTGGACGACGCCACGGTCGATTAACAGTTGTTCGGCTTCGGCCAGCAGCAGATCGCGGTCGATATGTTTCTGGCTCATCGGGAGCGGGCAAACGCCCCGGTAGAGCACCATGCGGCCGACCGATTCGGCGTCCGGGGTCAGCGCATAGATTGGCACGCCACAATTCAAGCGGCTCATCCACAGAGCGGTCGAGCCGGTTTGCGTCAGGGCGGCAATGGCTTTTACCTTGAGGTGATGCGCGGTCCAGATCGCGGCCATGGCAATCGACTGGTCGATGCGGGTAAAGACACGGTCGAGGAACTCACGCTCCAGCGTAACCTCGGCTGAGCGCTCGGCCTCGACACAAATACGTGCCATCGACTCAACGGTTTCCACCGGGTAATGGCCAGCCGCCGTTTCTGCCGATAGCATCACAGCGTCGGTGCCATCGAGCACTGCGTTGGCGACATCGGAGACTTCAGCGCGGGTTGGCACTGGCGAATGGATCATCGACTCCATCATTTGCGTGGCGGTAATCGTCAGCTTGTTGCGGTCGCGCGCCATGCGGATCATCCGCTTTTGCAGCGCAGGCACGGCCGCGTCGCCGACCTCAACCGCCAAATCGCCACGGGCGACCATGATGCCGTCTGAGGCATCGAGAATTTCTTCGAGATTTTTGACAGCTTCAACCCGCTCGATCTTGGCGATCAGTACGGCACTGCTGCCGGCAGCGCGCAACAGCTGGCGTGCCATATACATGTCAGCGGCGCTTTTGGGGAAAGAGACGGCAACAAAATCGACGCCGATCTGCGCGGCAGTCTTGATGTCATCCATATCCTTGGCGGTTAGCGCTGGCGCGGTGAGACCGCCGCCCTGGCGATTGATACCCTTGTTATTCGACAACTCGCCGCCAACCAGAACGCGGGTATTAATTTCCTGGCCATGAACGCTTATTACCTCAAGTTTCAGGCGGCCATCGTCGAGCAGCAGGATGTCGCCATGCACGACATCCTTCGGCAGATCCTTGTAATCGAGCCCGACGCGTTCCTCGTTGCCCATGGTGCAGGCGGCATCAAGAATGAATGCCTCGCCGGCGACCAGGGTGATCTTGCTTTCAGCAAATTTGCCGACGCGAATTTTGGGTCCTTGCAGGTCGCCCAAAATGCCGACGGTGCGGCCCAACTTGGCAGCAGCGGCACGGATGCCATCGGCTCTTGCCTTGTGGTCATCAGCGGTGCCATGAGAGAAATTCATGCGCACCACATCGATCCCGGCCTTGACCAGGCTTTCGAGAATTTCCGGGGATGATGAGGCGGGGCCGAGGGTGGCGACTATTTTGGTGTGACGCAGCATTGTTTTCCTTTGGTGGGTTTTCAGTATTTATAGTTGTTTTACCACGTTGACCGCGACAGTTTGCGGTCAACGTGGTTTTTAGTGCTTATTTTGCTGCGCGTGACTCGAGAACTTCAATCGCCGGCAGAACCTTGCCTTCGAGGAACTCAAGGAAGGCGCCGCCACCGGTGGAGATGTAGCCGACTTCGTTGCCGATGTCGAACTTGGCGATCGCCGCCAACGTGTCTCCGCCGCCGGCGATCGAGAAGGCTTCGGAGTGGGCGATCGCCGCTGAGAGCATTTTGGTACCACCAGCAAATTGTGGAAACTCGAAGACGCCAACCGGGCCGTTCCAGACGATGGTGCCGGCATTGGCAATGACTTCGCAGAGCTTGACGGCGGTTTTCGGGCCAACGTCGAGAATGCGATCCTTCGGACTAACCTGGTCGACGCTGATCTTGCGCGCGACGGCGGTCGGTGAAAACTCCTCGGAGACGACAACATCGGTCGGCAAGGGCACATCAGCGCCACGGGCTTTCATCATCTCGATAATTGCCCTGGCTTCGTCGACCAGGTCGGCTTCAGCCAGCGAGGCACCAATCGGCTTGCCGGCGGCGAGCAAAAAGGTATTGGCAATGCCGCCGCCAACGATCAGTTGGTCAACTTTGCTGGCCAGGGTTTTGAGAATGGTCAGCTTGGAGGAAACCTTGGAGCCGCCAACGATAGCGACCAGCGGGCGTTTCGGGCTGTGCAGGGCTTTGCCCAGTGCATCAATTTCAGCACCCATCAACATGCCGGCGCAAGCAACCGGCGCAAACTTGGCGATCCCGTGTGTTGTTGCTTCGGCGCGGTGGGCGGTGCCGAAGGCATCATTGACGTAAACATCGCAGAGCTTGGCCATCTTTTGTGCCAACTCGTCGTTGTTCTTTTTCTCGCCTTTATTGACGCGGCAATTTTCAAGCAGGACGACTTCGCCGGCTTTTACTTCAAAGCCGCCGTCGACCCAGTTCTGAATCAGCCGCACCGGCTGGCCGAGCAGTTCGCCCAAGCGCACGGCGACCGGCTGCAGACTGTCTTCCGGCTTGAATTCGCCTTCCGTCGGACGTCCGAGGTGTGAGGTCACCATCACCGCCGCGCCTTGCTCGACGCAGAAGCGGATCGAGGCCAGCGAGGCGCGGATGCGGGTATCTTCGGTGATATTGCCGGCATCATCCTGCGGTACATTGAGGTCGGCGCGGATGAAAACGCGCTTGCCTGACAGTTTGAGATCGATTAGTTTTGTGACGTTCATTACTTTCTCCTTTGGTGGTTAATTGTCTTGATTTGGCCAGAGGCGCGACCAGTGGCTGGCGACCTCGAGCATACGGTTGGCGAATCCCCACTCATTATCAAACCAAACAAACAGGTTGATCAGATAGCTGCCGCCGCTTCGCGTCTGGCTGCCGTCGATAATGGCCGAATGGGGGTCGTGGTTGAAATCGATTGAAGCGTGCGCCGCTTCGGAATAAGCGATCAGATTGGCCAGCGGACCGCGCGCTGCTTCGGCGAACAGGCGGTTGATCTCGCCGGCGGAAACCGGGCGCTGAGTGCTGATGGTTAGGTCAATCGCCGAAACGTTCAGCGTCGGCACGCGAATCGCCTTGGCCTGCACGCGGCCGCTCAGTTGCGGCAGCAGGCGCTCGACGCCACGTGCCAGGCCGGTGGAGACCGGGATGATCGACTGCATGGCGGAGCGTGTTCGACGCAGGTCGTCGTGGTGATAACCATCGATCAGCGGTTGGTCGTTCATTACCGAATGCAGGGTGGTCAGCAGCACCTGATCGAGGCCGACTTCGCGATCAAGCAAGCAAAGAATCGGGACGATGGCGTTGGTCGTGCATGAGGCGGCCGAAACCAGACGTTCGTTGCCGTTCAACGTAGCCTGATTGACCCCGTGGACAATGGTTGCATCGACATCGCCAGCACTGTTACCGGGCTGCGAAAGCAACAGGCGCGGGCAGCCGGCATCCAAAAAACGGGTCAATTCCGGTCGTTGACCGTAACAGCCGGAGGATTCAACGAGCAGATCAATGTCGAGTGCCGCCCAATCAACTTTTTCGGGGGAGCGGGCATGGCTGACAGCAATCCGCTGGCCATTGACGTTCAGCGCGCCATCAGCGAAATCAACCTGCCCGGTAAAGCGGCCGTGTGTTGAATCGTAGCGCGTCAAGTAAGCCATGCTCTCAAGGTTTGCCGGCTCATTAATGGCGACCACCTGTAGGTCGTGCTTGCCCGGTGACTCAAGCAAAGCCCGCAGAAAGCAGCGTCCGATACGGCCATAGCCGTTGATGGCAAGACGAAATGGCATGAATCGGACGGGGTTTCTAAATAAGTAAAATCTAATTATGCCACGTTCGCCAAGCCGTTGCGGCTACTTGGGCGCTTCACCCGCGTAGTCAGGGTTGTACTCGATATAAACCAGATCGCGCGGAGAGCCAGCTTTGCATATACCGAAAGGAAAGATACTGGCGTCAGCGTTAAAATCCAGTTTGCCCATTCCCTTGAAATGGGCTTCGGTACGCGCCTTGTCGTTGCCGAAGTAGAAGGGGATACGGTGCTTGCCGGTGCACCAGCCACCTTCGCTACCCGGCTTGCCGGCAATCGCAATCGCTTCCTCGTAAGTCATGCCAATCTTGAGTTTTCCGAATGGGTGATCAGCGGGAGGGTTGCCAACGATCACTGGCGCTACGGCAGTGGCAGGTGCAGCAGCGGCGGGTGTTTCGACCTTTTTTTCAGGCTCTTGCGCAAGGCTGGTGGTCGTTGCCAGCATGAGTGTCGCCAAGCAGGCGAGCAAGGGAAGGTGACGGTTGCCGAGCATCAAGATTCCTCCGTGGTGAGTTTAGAAAAGGTTTTCGCCAGCCTGGCCAGCTTACTGAATTTTTGGATCGTAGTTGATCATCATCAGCACGCCCTGGCCGCCGCCCATGCCGCCGCCGGTGTAAGCGACGCTGCCCTGGCCGGCATAGACCGCCTCGTAACGATGACTGTCGGTGCCGAAATAGAAGGGAATGAAAGCCTTGCCAGTGACGTAGCCGCGTATGTTGGGGGTGGCGCCGAGAATGCGTTCAACTTCGCTCTGGTGCATGCCAATCTGTAGCTTTGCCCACTTGCTACCGGCGGGAATGTTGCCGTGAATCTCGCCCTCGAAAGTGCCGTCACGCGATTTGACGACGCGAGGTTTGCCCGGCTCGCTGGGCGCCGGGGCGGCTGCAGGTGTTGCTGCGGGAGCGGCTACAGCCGGCGCTGGCGCCGGGCTGGCTGCAGCCTTGGGGGCGGTCGTGGTCGTCGGCTTGCACTCCGGAGTGCTTGCCTTGGCATCCTTTTTTGATTTTTTGCCGGTTGTTTTGGCTGGCGGGCAATCAGGCAGTGTTTTGACTGCCTTTTGCTCAACTGGCGCGGGAGCGGCTGCTGCCTGCGGGGCTGCTTCGGGTTTGGTTTCTTTGCTGGCGCAGCCGGCGCCAATGGCGACAGCGGCGGCGAGCAGGGCAATATTGCTAAGTTTCATACGGAATTCCTTGGCGTTTTTTAGTATCAGACTTTATGCATCGCAGTGGCGCGGTCAACCTCGTTTTTGGAGCCCATTATCACCGCGCAGCGCTGATGGATTTTACCCGGAACAATCTCGAGAATCCGCTCGTAGCCGGTCGTTGCAGCGCCTCCCGCCTGTTCGACGATCATCGCCATCGGGTTGGCTTCATACATCAGGCGCAATTTGCCGCCCTTTTCCTTCATTTTGCTGTCCATCGGGTACATGAAGATGCCCCCACGGGTGACGATGCGATGCACATCGGCGACCATTGAGCCGACCCAGCGCATGTTGTAGTCCTTGCCCAACGGACCATCCTTGCCTAGCTGCATGTCGCTGACGTAACGTTGCATCGGGGCTTCCCAGAAACGCTGGTTAGCCATGTTGATCGAGAACTCGCTGGTGTCCGCCGGAATTTTCATCGCCTCACCGGTCTGGACAAAGCCACCCTGCTCACGATCCAGGGTGAAGCTGACAACGCCGTCGCCGACTGTCAGCACCAGTAGCGTGGTCGGACCATACACCGTGTAACCAGCGGCAACCTGGCTGGTGCCGGCTTGCAGGAAGGCCGCTTCGGCGGCTTCCGGGCTCGAGAGATCGGCGCCATCCGGACATTTCAATACTGAGAAAATAGTACCAATCGAGACATTGACGTCGATATTTGATGAGCCGTCGAGCGGATCAAACAGCAGCAGGTATTCGCCTTGCGGGTAGCGATGCGGAATGGTGTGCGGCAGATCCATTTCCTCGGAGGCCATGGCGGCAAGGTGGCCGCCCCATTCGTTGGCGTTAAGCAGAATGTCGTTGGATAGCACATCCAGCTTTTTCTGAGCCTCGCCCTGAACGTTGTCGCTGCCGGCTTCGCCGAGTGCACCACCGAGTCCGCCTTTGCCGATGGCAACTGAAATAGCTTGGCAGGCGCGGGAAACGACTTCGATCAGAAAACGCAAATCGGCGTTGATGACCCCTTTGTGACGCTGTTCTTCGATCAAATAGTGAGCGAGCGTGCGTTGTGACATGTTGTTCTCCCCCTTGTTTTTATTGAAAACCGGATATTACCCTGCCGTCGCCCTGCTGTGCAGAAAGGCAAAAGCAGCGCCACTGCTCAGTGGCTTGCTGAATAAATAGCCCTGCACTTCGTCACACCCGTTAGTGCGCAGCAGTTCCAGTTGATCCTCGGTTTCGACGCCCTCGGCGATAACGTTGAGGCCTAGCGAGTGGGCGAGAGCAATGGTGCCGAAGGCGATTGCGCGATCGTTGAGGTCGGTCTCAATGTCGGCAACAAACGAACGGTCGATTTTGAGGTGGTCAATCGGAAACAGCTTGAGATAGGCGAGCGAGGAGTAGCCAGTGCCAAAGTCGTCGATCGCCAGCGTGACGCCCATGCGGCCTATGCTCTCAAGAATGCTGATGGCCTCTAACGGGTTTTCCATCACTGCGCTTTCGGTAATCTCCAACTCCAGCAACTCGGCAGGAAGTCCGGATTCGGCGAGGCAGCCAGCCACTACTTCACAGAAATCGCGGCGCCGAAGCTGGCGGGCAGAAATATTGACGGCAACACGGATAGGCTGCAAACCGGCATCAATCCAGTTTTTCATCTCATGGCAGGCAGTACGCAGAACCCATTCACCGATTTCAACAATCAGCCCGGTTTCTTCGGCAATCGGGATGAAGCGCACCGGCGAAATGATGCCATCAACCGGGTGGTGCCAGCGAATCAGAGCTTCAACCCCGGTTGGGTGTGAACCATCAGCGCTGAACTGGGGCTGGTAACAGAGTGCCAGTTCGTTGCGGCTAATCGCGTGGCGCAGTTTGCGCTCGATGTCCAGCCGTTCGGTTGCCGACTTGTTCATATCGCCGGCGTAAAACTGGTAATTGTTACGCCCGGCAGATTTGGCGTGATACATCGCGGTGTCAGCGTTTTTGAGGATGGTGTCGCCGTCGTTGCCATCATCCGGGAATATGCTGATACCAATCGAGGGGCTGGTGTGCAGTTCGTTACCATCGGCAAGAATCGGCGAAGAAAGCGCGCCGATAATTTTGTTGGCAACAGTGGCTGCATCGGCCGGGGCGCTGATCCCCGGCAACACAATGACAAACTCGTCACCGCCGAGGCGAGCGACAAAATCGGTTTCACGGATAACCTGGCTGAGGCGGCTGGCCACCTCACGCAAGAGCTCGTCACCAACCGGATGGCCTAGGGTGTCATTGATATTCTTGAAGCGATCAAGGTCAATGAACATGACCGCTACTTGCCAATTATGGCGGCGGGCATCGGGCAGTGTTTGGGCAAGACGAATCTGCAGGGCGAGACGATTTGGCAAGCCGGTGAGTGAGTCCGACTGGGCAATGTGGCGCATCCGCTCCTCGGCCTGCTTGCGCTCGGTAATGTCGGCGAAGATCCAGATGTGGTGGCTGGACTGGCTGATATTTAAGTCGTCAACACGATTGACTCGGACACCCGCCGGCAACAAATCACCGGTTTTTCGCACAATGCTGATTTCGCCGTTCCAAGTTCTGTTTTGTTCGATGGTCTCTTGAAAAATAGCCGGTGTTAGTGCCGCATCCGGCGCCAAAAGTGCAAAAATCGTTTGGCCGACGATCTCGTAGGGGGCATAAGCACTCATCGCGAGCATCGCCGGGTTAGCTGAAATGATGCGCTGCGCATTGTCAGTCACGATAATGCCGGCCGGCGTGTGGTCAAAGACCTTTTGCGCCAGTTGTTCACGCTCTTGAGTCGCGCGCTGCTCGCTGATGTCGACAAAAGTTGTCACATAGCCGGCCAGCTTGCCATCCATCAACAGGGGTTGGCCCATTATTTGATGAATGCGGCCGTCGCTTTGGGCTAACTCACCTTGAAAATTTAAAAGGGCGCCGGCTGACGTGTTGAATTGATCAAGTAACTCAGCTAATCGCTCGGGAGCGTAATCGCAATTCCCGGCCGAGTTATGCAGAAGATCCGCTAGCGTCGCACCATCTAAAACAGCGCTTGGCGTGAGATTCAGCGCGTTGACAAGGCTCCGGTTCCATAGCCGCAACAATAAATTTTCGTCAAAAACCCCGACGCCCTGCGGCATGCTCTCAAGAACCCCGAGCAGCAAAGTGTTGCGGCGGCCGCAGTCAGAGTCTTTGCAGGGAGGGTTCGTTTTTGCTGGCATCGGGCTGCTCGGATATTCTTCACGCCTTTATCATATCCCGAGAGTTGCCAAAAGCTCTAGGCTGACTTCCATTTAATTGAGCAGCCAATCGAAGCAAGCTGCTCGCGCGGGCCTTGGCCGGTTTTCGAAATGCTCAACATGGCGGCAAACAATTCGCGTTCAGCATCGGGCGCGCCGGGGTTGCGACCTGAAGCATCAAGGCGGCCACGATACTGTAATTCCAGCTGGCTGTTGTAGCCAAAATAATCCGGCGTGCAAACCGCGCCAAAGGCTTGCGCCACGGCCTGGGTTTCATCGAAAAGATACGGAAAGGGGAAGTTCAGTTCCTGCGCCCATTGCGCCATGTTTTCCGGGCTATCTTCGGGGTAGACCGCAACATCGTTGCTCATGATCGCTACGCTACCAATGCCGTGTTCAGCCAACTCCCGCGTGTCACGGACGATGCGGTCGATGACTGCTTTAACGTATGGGCAGTGATTGCACATAAAAATTACCAGCAACCCATTGCTGCCACGGCAACTTTCCAGGCTGTGGATTCGTCCATTGGCGTCGGGTAACTCAAAAGTTGGCGCGGCTTGACCAAAATTACAAATGGGGGGGTTCAGCGCAGCCATGATTCTCCTCTGATTAACGATTTCCGCGATAATAGCATTGATGAATTTGCCTCGTTTTTACTGTCGGGAAGCACTTGCTCCCGGCGCTCACGTTGATCTGCCTGCTCCGGTTGCGCGTCATGCCGTTCGCGTTTTGCGGCTGCCGCCTGGTGCGCCGATGATTCTTTTCGACGGCCGTGGCGGCGAGTATCTGGCGCATATCCAGCGCATCGAACGTGACCGGGTGGTTGCCGAGTTGGGGGCGTGGCAGGATATCGAGCGCGAATCGCGGCTTTCAGTGACGCTGGTGCAGGCTGTTCAGGCTGGTGACAAGATGGATTTTACGATCCAGAAGGCGGTTGAGCTGGGGGTCAGGGATATTGTTCCAGTTGATAGCCGGCGCAGTGTCATTCGTTTGAGCGGTGAGCGCGCCGGTAAACGTGTCGCGCACTGGCAAGGGGTTGCTGCCTCGGCTTGCGAGCAGTGCGGACGCAACCAGGTGCCGAATGTGGCACCGCTGGAAAAGCTGGAAAACTGGCTGGCACGGCCGCATGGCGAAGGCTTGCGTCTACTGCTTGCGCCGGATGCGGAAGATACCCTGGCGGAATTGCCGCCGGTAGGAAATATTCAGCTTTTGATCGGTGCTGAAGGCGGGCTTGACCCGCAGGAAATAATTGCCGCAAAGCAGGCAGGGTTCCAGTCAATTCGACTTGGTCCGCGGGTTTTGCGCACAGAAACGGCCGGCTTGGCGGCGCTCGCTGCCATGCAGGTTTTATGGGGTGATTTCAGGGAGAAAAATAATGTTTGAATCAGCTGAACTTGGTCACAAGATAGATAAAGAAACTTTCAAAAAGGAAGTGCCCAAGCTGCGTGCGGCCTTGCTTGATGCGCAATACGACATGCTGGAGAAAAAGGAGTTTCCGGTTGTTATCCTGATCAGCGGTGTTGATGGCAGTGGCAAGGGTGAAACCATCAATCTGCTCTATTCATGGATGGATCCGCGCCATATCTCGACGCTGGCGTTTTCGGCGCCTTCCGATGAGGAGCGTTCCCGCCCTTACATGTGGCGCTACTGGCGTGCCCTGCCACCGCGCGGCAAGGTCGGCATTTTTGCCGGCTCATGGTACTCGCAGCCGATTGCTGACCGCATCGTCGGCAACATGCGGCGTGACCAGATGGATCAGCAACTGGACGATATCAATCGCTTCGAGGCGATGCTGGTCAATGAAGGGGCGCTGGTTCTCAAATTCTGGTTCCATCTCTCCAAAGAGGGCCAGAAGACCCGGCTCAAGGCGCTGGAAAAAAACCCGAACACCGCCTGGCGCGTCACCAAGGAAAGCTACGATCGCCTTAAAACCTACGGCAGGCTCCAGGAGGTTGCAGGCCATGTCTTGCGCGTCAGCAACACTGCGCACGCTCCGTGGATCATCGTTGAGGGTACCGATGATGAATATCGCTCGCTAACGGTTGGTCGTATCGTCCTCGACGCGATGAAGCGACGCTTGCAGCAGGAGGGTCGCCAGCAGGTGCCGGTAGCGCCGCCGATCGTGCATGCGATCGACCAGAAGAACGTACTCAGCGAACTTGACCTGGCGCAGAAGCTGGCCAAGAAGGATTACGAGAGTCAGTTGGCCAAATATCAGGCTCGTCTTTCTGAATTGGTGCGCGATCCGCGCTTTGTCGGCAAACGTTCGCTGGTGATGGTTTTTGAGGGCTCGGATGCGGCTGGTAAGGGCGGCACTATCCGCCGTATCGGCGCGTCGATGGATGCCCGGCAGTATCAGATTGTGCCGATTGCCGCGCCGACCGAAGAAGAACGCGCGCAGCCGTATTTGTGGCGTTTCTGGCGGCATTTGCCGCGCACCGGTCGGGCGGCGATCTTTGACCGCTCCTGGTATGGTCGCGTACTGGTCGAGCGGGTCGAGGGCTTTTGCACGGAAGCTGACTGGCTGCGCGCTTACGCCGAGATCAACGATTTTGAGCACCAGATGGTTGATGCCGGGGCGATTGTTGTCAAATTCTGGTTGCAGATCAGTGCTGACGAGCAGTTGCGGCGCTTCAAGGAGCGTCAGGACACCGAGTTCAAGCGCTTCAAGATCACCGACGAAGACTGGCGCAACCGTGAAAAGTGGGATGACTACGTTTCTGCCGTCTGCGACATGGTTGACCGCACTTCAACCGGTTTGGCACCATGGACGCTGGTTGAGGCCAACGACAAGAACTTCGCCCGGGTCAAAGTCTTGAAGACCTTGTGCGAGCGCATCGAGATAGCATTGAAAGACGACAACGGAAAATATTCGGAAAAATGAGCGATACCCCTTACGACGAGAGCTTTGTCTCCTGGTTCAGGGCGGTAACGCCCTATATCAACTCGTTTCGTACCAAAACCTTCGTCATTGCCTTTGGTGGCAAGGCGGTGGCCAGCGAGTTCGCAAAAACGCTGGCTTACGACGTCAATCTGCTGGTTAGCCTGGGGATACGTCTGGTGCTGGTGCATGGTGCGCGACCGCAGATTGAGGAAGAACTGCGCGAGAAAAACCTCGAATCGGTCTATCACCGTGGTTATCGGGTAACCGATGCGGCGGCGCTTGATTGCGTGCTCGATGCCGTCGGCAGCGTTTATCTCGAAATCGAAGCCATGCTCTCGCAGGGCTTGCCGAATACGCCGATGGCCAATAGCCGGATCCGTGTGATCGGCGGCAATTTCATCACCGGCCAGCCGATTGGTGTCCTTGACGGTATCGACATGCAGTACGCCGGCAAGGTACGCAAGGTTGACGCCGAGGGCATCAACGCCCAGCTTGGCCTCGGTAACATTGTCCTGCTCAACTGCGAAGGGCCATCGCCGACCGGCGAGATTTTTAATCTGCAAATGGAAGAGGCGGCCGAGGCGGTTGCCGTTTCCATCAAGGCGGACAAGCTGGTTTACCTCACGGATAGTCAGGGCGTCACCGATCAGGCCGGCGAGTTGATCGATGCGATGACTGCTGACGAGGTTGAAAAACTGCTCAGCGGGGGCGAATGGCTATCACCCGATATCCGCCGCTATTTGCCGTGCACCATCCGTTCAACCCGCGCCGGCGTCGGCCGGGTGCATCTGATCAGCTACCAGCAGGATGGTGCGCTGTTGCGCGAGCTGTTCACCCACGACGGCGTCGGCACGGTGATAACCCGTGAGTCGCTGGAAAATATCCGTGAAGCCAAGCCCGACGATATCGCCGCGCTGATCGCACTGATCGAGCCGATGGAGAACGAGGGTATTTTGGTGCATCGTCCGCGTGAGTTGCTTGAGCGCGAAGTCGATCATTTCTCGATCATGCTGCACGACGAAATCATCGTCGGCTGCGCCGCGCTTTACGCCCATTCCGAGGAAGAGGCTGAGCTGGCTTGTCTGGCGGTGAGTTCCGAACATCGTGAGTGGGGGTATGGCGAGCAGTTGATGAAGCGTATTGAACGCCGCGCACGCAAGATGGGCATCAAACGCCTGGTGGTGCTGACCACGCGTACCGAACACTGGTTCGTCGAGCGCGGCTTCAAACTGGTCACGGTTGATGACCTGCCGGCCAAGAAACGCGATATGTATAACTACCAGCGGAAATCCAGGGTGCTTTCTAAAACCCTTTGATTGTGTAATCCGTTGCATTACAATCAGACATGATTCGAAGTATTCGACACAAAGGTTTTTTGCGATTTTTTTCGGACGATGATCGCCGGGGAATTAATGCAAAACACGCTGCACGCATTGAACGCTTGCTGGATCGTCTCGATGCAGCAAACCGGCCAGAGGATATGAACTTGCCGGGCTTTGCCTTTCACGGGCTAATTGGCTTCAATCCCAAGCGTTACGCCGTGAGTGTTTCGGGAAACTGGCGCATCACTTTCGCATTTGACGGTGAAGATGCCGTCGACGTAGATCTGGAGGATTACCACTAATGAGCCTGAGAAACACCAACCGAAGGCCAACTCACCCTGGTGCCATTCTTCGTGAGGACGTATTGCCGGCACTGGGTATGACTCAAACTGAGTTCGCCAAAAGATTGGCGGTTTCGCGCCTTACCGTTTCTGAGTTGTTGCACGAGAAGCGTGGGTTGTCGGCTGATCTCGCAATCCGTCTTGGCAGATTGACCGATACAACGCCTGAGAGCTGGCTGAGGATGCAGGAAACGCTTGATCTATGGATCTTGAGTCAGAGCAAGGCTGGCGAGTACGCCCAAATTGAACGCCTGGCGGCCTGATCGATCGTCCGCTAAAACCTTATAATCCTGCCCATCAACACATCTATCGGAGTTCTACATGGCACGTACTGTCAATTGCATCAAACTGGGTCGCGAGGCTGAAGGTCTGGATTTTCCGCCGTATCCGGGCGAGTTGGGCAAGCGTATTTTCGAGAGCGTTTCAAAGGAAGCCTGGGCGCAGTGGATCAAGATGCAGACCATGTTGATCAATGAAAATCGGCTGCAACTGGTTGATCCGCGTCATCGTAAATACCTGGCCGAGCAGGTTGAAAAGCATTTCTTTGGCGAAGGTGCTGATCAGATTCAAGGCTACGTGGCACCCAAGGCCTGATCGTCCCAATGAAAAAGCGAGGGCTAAGTGCCCTCGCTTTGGCTTGAAGCCTGAAATTACGGCTTGTTGCGGTCAACCGCGAAAAATGCCCAAAATTTTTGACCCTGAATCAGCCTATCGTGCGCACGCCGTCGGCAGTGCCCAGCAACAGCACATTGGCCGGACGTAACGCAAAGAGGCCGTTGGTGACGACGCCGGTTATCTGGTTGATCTGCGCCTCGAGTCCTTTCGGGTCAGTAATGCGCAGGCCTTTGACATCAAGAATCAAGTTGCCGTTATCGGTCACGAAGCCAGCTCTGATCACCGGTGTTCCACCCAGCTTGGCCAATTCACGCGCAACATAGGCGCTCGACATCGGGATCACCTCGACCGGCAGCGGGAAGTTGCCCATAGTTTCGACCAACTTCGAGCCATCGGCGATACAAACAAAAGTATCAGACACCGCTGCAACGATCTTCTCCCGCGTCAATGCCCCGCCACCGCCTTTGATCATGTTCAAGGCGTTGTCGATTTCATCGGCACCATCAACATAAACGGGAATCTGATCGACGTCGTTAAGATCAAAAACGGCAATCCCATGGCCTTCCAAACGCTTGCGGGTGGCCTCGGAGCTGGCGACGGCACCTCGGTATTTGCTTTTGATGCCGGCCAGTGCATCAATGAAAAAATTGGCCGTTGAGCCGGTGCCGACACCAATGATACTGCCCGCCGGGGCGTGTTCAGACACATAATCAGCCGCCGCCTGTGCCACTGCCTGCTTGAGTTCGTCTTGAGTCATGAAGCTATCTCACTTATTAGAATGGTTGCGATTTTACTGTCAAAAAACTTTAATTTTCAGCGTATCGAAACCCATTAAACTCCACCTACGGTTTTTTCAAGGAGAGAGAGATGGCCGAAATCAAAAAAACGGTAGCCAAAACGGCGCCAGCACCGGCGGCGTTGAAAAAAGTCGCGACAGCACCCAAAAAATTGATCCCGCGATCAGCACCAACGGTTGCTGTAAAACCCGCCGTTCAGCCGGCAACCACGGTAGCGGCCAAGCCAGTAAAGAAAGTGGATGTTGAGCTGGAAGCAATCAATGCGCGCAACAAAAAAGCATTGTCAGCCGCGCTCGAGAAGGCGCAGGCCGTCAAAATAACCCAGCCACTCAGCAAGCCGGCGTCGACAAAGCTTGAGAAACCAGCCAAAGCGCCCAAGGCTAAAAAAGTCAAACTGGTGCGTGACAGCTACGCCATGCCGGAAGCTGAATATGCGCAGATCAGTGTCCTCAAGAAGCGTTTGGCCGGATTGGGCAAAGAGGTCAAAAAGAGTGAATTGCTTCGTGGCGGCATCGCCAATCTTACGTCGCTCAGCGATACGCAGCTACAGGCGGTCATGGGGCGTGTTGAACGGATCAAGACCGGGCGCCCAAACAAGTAAAACCGGGTAAACCGGGGACAGACCACGGTTTTTGGAGCTGCTCTATTCAGGTAAAGCAAATGCCTTCGAATCAAGCGGCTTTTTAGGCCTACCAGAACTCCCCGGTACTGCGCGGCGGCCAAGTGTATTTGCTACTTGTTCGGCAAACTGTGTGTCACCCAAGGCGAAATTTCCGTTCGTCGCCTTGCGGATCGAATCAATCAATCCTGGCTCCAGTTCGTGGCGAAAGAGCTCGCGATACGATGCCAGGCGTTCTTCGCGCTTGCTCCCCAAAGCCAAATACAAGGGGTGCGGCGTCAGCAACATATTCTCAGTACCCTGAGCGTTGGCGCGAAAGCTTGACCAAGGGTAGTCGGCCGGGTGCTCGACCATCGTTGCCCGAACAGGGTTCAACTCAATATATCGCTGGCAAGCCAGCAAGTAACTATCCTCCTGTGTCAGACAGGAGCGAAAACGGCCTTCCCAAAGAGTGCCGCTACGTCGGTAAACGCGATTGATGTACTGAACATAGCGCTGCCCGAGCGCCTTCATCAGGTCGCCAACACCATTGGCTGCCTCGGAAGAAAGTAGTAAGTGCACGTGATTCGTCATCAGCACATAGGCGTGAATACGGCAACCGGCTTTGGTCGCATATTCAGCCAACCACTCCAGATAAAAGCGGTAGTCCTCATCGGCAAAGAAACAGGCCTGGCGGTTATTGCCGCGCTGGATGACGTGGAGTGGGACATTGGGGAGGGTAAGTCGAGGGCGACGGGGCATTGTGTTTTTTAAGAATTGACGACAGGCCAATTCTAACCCTAAAAAACCGTGGTCTGTCCCCTATTATTTTTTAATCGCGTGTGTGCTCAACGTGTAATTCATGGCTTAGTTTAACGTTTAACCGATATGGGTCGAAAGATAAAAATAAACCGTGGTCTGTCCCCGGTTTTCTTGGGGAGGGTGAGGCGAGGACGGCGTGGCATGGCTATGACTCGGGGAAAAAAGTCACTGTAACTCAATTAAACCGTGGTCTGTCCCCTATTGGTCTCCCTATTGGTCTGTCCCCTATTATTCTTAATCGCGTGTGTGCTCAACGTGTAATTCATGGCTTAGTTT
>JAABQV010000060.1 GCA_011391255.1 Dechloromonas sp. | reverse complement strand
TTGCTGCCGGCCATCCTCCTTGGCTATGGCGACATTTCATGAAATGCGTGCCAATTTATGATCGGGTGTTTGCGTATCGCCATCATAATTTGGTTGACTTCGTTAAACATGGTGCTAAACGGGTGGAGTTATTGCGATCATGGTTTGTTCCGGAATTGAATCATCCCGTTTCTCTTTCTGACGATGATAAATTAAAGTATGAATGTGATTTGGTTTTTATAGGGCATTATGAAAATGATGGGCGCTTGGAGTATTTGGAAGAAATCGTCAAGGCTGGATATAAGTTACGATTATTTGGGCCCCCTTATGAGTGGAATAAGTTGCTTTTGGAATCTGAGGTATTGAATAACTTATTTCCAACCCATTTGGTTTGGAATGCTAACTACAGTAAGGCAATTTGCGGAGCGAAAATAGCCTTGTGTTTCTTTTCAAAGCTGAATCGCGATACTTATACCAGACGCTGTTTTGAGATTCCAGCGACAGGTACTATGTTACTTTCCGAATATTCAGAAGATATGTCTTCGCTTTACGCTGGAGGCAAAGAGGCGGACTTTTTCAAATCGAAGCAAGAACTAATTGGTAAGGTAAAACTTTACTTGGAAAATGGCAACCTTCGGCGGCAAGTTGCTGAGGGTGGATATCAACGAGTCATCAAAGATGGTCACGACATCGTGTCACGGATGGCCAAAGTCGTTGAACAAGTTGGAAGTAAATAAAAAATTAAGGAATTACGTATGTTAAGAGGTTTTATTGATTTTTCGATAAATGTATTAGGAAAAATAAAACGCAATCGAAAAATATCGCCACCACAGGATTTGCGTGATGGACTGGTCAAAATAAATCTAGGTTGCGGACTACGCGTAGTTAGCGGCTGGCTCAATATCGATGGCAGTTTGAACGCGCTGATTGCATCCTGGCCGAATTGGACGCACCGATTGGTGTATCGGTTTAGCGGTTCCCACAACTATTACAGTCTTGACGAGTATTGTGGAATCCTCGAAAACCACGCGTTTCTGTATCACGATTTGTCAACTAGTTTGCCGCTGCATGAAAGTTCCGTGGATTTCATCTACTCATCTCATTTCTTTGAGCATTTGTTCAAAGATGACGCAGCGATGCTCCTAAAGTTGTGCGCGCGAGCCTTAAAACCTGGCGGCACGATCAGGATTTCGATTCCTGACCTAGCCTATGCAGTTTCGCTTTATGGCCTTGGAAGAAAGACCGAAATGCTTGACGACTATTTCTTCGTGGAAGGCAAAGGCAGTTATCTGGCCCGGCACAAATATATGTACGACTTTGATCTGCTCAAGGTGGCGTTAGAGCAGGCAGGGTTTTCCGATGTTACTCGTTGCGAGTACAAGAAAGGTAAAACGCCTGATATACAGTCGCTGGATGTTTATCCGGAGGTTTCGCTTTTTGTTGAGGCAGTTCGGTGTAATTCCAATGATTAGTATTCAGATGGGTAATCTATATTTTGAGCCCGATTTGGTTTCTGAATGTAAAGAGGTTTTTAAATGAGTGCCCTGTTAAATAGGCTCAAATGGTCACTGCGCCGCGTCACTTTAGATTTACCGGTAGACGCACTGGTTTTGGAGGTGGGGTCAGGTGGTAATCCATACCCAAGGTCGAATGTGCTGTTGGACGCCTACGAAGAAACGCGCGAGCGGCATTGGGACGCATTGGTTCACGATCGCCCGACAGTCTTATCTTTTGGGGAAAATCTGCCTTTTAAAGACAAGACCTTCGATTATGTGATTGCTGCCCACGTTTTGGAACATACGCCCTATCCTGATAAGTTTTTAGCGGAATTACAGCGTGTGGCACGAGGCGGCTATATTGAGACGCCAGATGCTTTTATGGAGAGGATCAATCCTTACAAGGATCACCGGCTGGAAGTCACCGTACGTGACGAAGGCTTGGTTATCCGCAAAAAGCCGGCGTGGATTTATGACGAAGATTTGGTTGAGCTTTATGAAAAACGCGCCAAGGCGATCATTACCCGTGAAACGATACCGCGCCACGCGGCGCAATTTCACATGCGCTATTTCTGGGAAGACAAGATTAACTTCACCGTGGTCAATCCCGAGGTGGATGCCACTTGGGCGCCGCCGGCCGCTGATACGAATACCCCTGCGCAATTAGGCATCAAGGCCAAGTTGAGATTGCTTATTCTTGGCTTGATTCGGCAATGGTTTTCGCAAGGCGGCAGGAACGCAAAGCTGGATATTTTGCCGCTGATGCGCTGCCCTAAATGTCATTCAGAACGTTTGGAAAGAAAGTCAGAGGATGAGATTGTCTGCAACGGATGCGACGCCCATTTTAGAATCGGCCACAATGTTTTTTATATTCATTAAGTTTCATTCGTCATGAGCCCCCCTTTCCTCTCCATCTGCATTCCCAGCTACAACCGCCCCAGCGAGTTGCACAATTTGCTCGCCTCTATTGATTGCAGCCCGGCGGAGGTGGAGGTCGTCATTTGTGAAGATATGGCTCCGAAACGGGATGAGGTGGGGCCTATTGTGACCGCTTTTGCTGCATCGTCTGCTTACCCGGTCCATTACCACGAAAACCCCACGAACCGTGGCTTCGACGGCAACCTGCGCCGACTGGTGGAATGTGCGACAGGAGAGTACATCCTGTTCATGGGCGACGATGATTTGTTCGTGCACGGGGCGCTCGATCAATTCATCGCCTTTCTTAAGCAGCATCGTGACAAGCCGTATGTGTTGCGCTCGTATTTGACCGAACACCCCGATGGTCGTACGGAATTTTTCCGCTACCTGCCTAAAAGCCAAGTCCTCCCAGCCGGCGAGGCTACGGTGGCCTGGTTATTCAAGCGCAGTGTGTCGCTGTGTGGCTTCACCATTTCACGGGAAAAGGCGCTTCAATTTGCAACGATTGATCTGGATGGCACGCTACTGTACCAAATTTATCTGATGGCGCAGGTTTGCCTCATGCAGGATTCGATCTATTGTGATATTCCAATCACGCATGCGGTGCAAACCTTTCGAGGTGATAAGCCGATGTTCGGCAACTCGGAAGCGGAAAAAAGTCGTTTTACGCCAGGCACGGTCTCGCATGACAATTCGATCAACTTCACCAAAGCTTATTTCGAGGTGACAGCGTACCTGGATAAACAGCATGGTACAAATCTGACACAACGGGTGCGTATTGATCTTTCCAAGTATTCTTACCCGTTTCTTTCCATCCAGCGCAAGCGCGGCATTGGTTCTTTTTTGCGTTACGCAAAACGCTTGGAAACCGAGGTAGGGTTTGGTTGCACCGCTTATTTCCACCTTTACAAATGGGCGTTGGTACTTTTCGGCGAGCGGGTTTGTGACCGGCTAATCGGTGTAATCAAGCGCACGCTTGGGCATACGCCTAATTTTTAATAGCACAATGAAAAAATTAATATGACACCGAATCTTCTTAACTATCTTTGCGAACCTATCACCAAAGCGCCACTGCAATTGGTTGATGCTGTAATTTCTGAAGATGGCACCGTTCACTCTGGGGTGTTAGAGACCGCATCGGGCACGCGCTATCCGATCATTAACGGCATTCCTCGATTTGTGGATTACGTGCCGACCGCGACCGTCGAATCCTTTGGGGACGAGTGGAATCATTTCAATTTCACCGATTTTAAAATTAATTGGCTCAAACATACCGTCGCCAATACGTTCGGCGGCACGGACATATTCAAAGATAAATTGATCGTGGACGGGGGGAGATCGGA
>JAABQV010000005.1 GCA_011391255.1 Dechloromonas sp. | reverse complement strand
TTTCTGGAGGTTTGCATAAAAACGTTTGATTCCAGCCTCAGAATGCAAATAGCCAAAAACCTCAGCCGTGCCGGCCTTTATAGGCAGTAGCGGCAGCATGCACCACTTCCGAATAAGGGAAATCGTCGCTGTCACCCCACTGCGCCGAGGCCTGCCGCAGCAACTGATCAACATCGGCGACTTCGGCTATGCCGCTCAGGGTCTGCTGCAGCCCTTTGAGACCGCCGCACTGAACCTGCATTTCTTGCGCATGGGGGAGAACAGGGGACAGACCCGGTTTTCTATGCATAACCGGACTCGAAAACCGTGGTCTGTCCCCTATTGTCATTGATTTCTTAACGACTGGGTGGCGTCGGTCAGGACTATTGCGGCAGCCCTCTCCAATAAGGGTAAATCAGCCAACCTTCTTCGATACTGATCTAGCCATCATCAGTGAATTTTCAGATTCTCTTTACCGGCGGGTTTAGGATCAGAAAGCAGTCGCAGGACTTACAAATGTCATCAGGCCGCTCAGGGCACCGACCTGTCTAAGAGCACCAAGTTCTGGATGGCTGTTGACAGTCTTTTGCTGACGTAGCCCATGAAACCTGATTGGCCCCTTTTAGTCGTCCCCACCAGCCGCCATAAGGCAACGACTGATTGGTTCATAAATTGAAGCCACCATTGCCACCACGAGCGTAATTCCACGCAATTTCTGTTTCTGGCAGTTTGCACAAAAGCGCTTGATTCCAGCCTCAGAATGCAAATAGCCAAAAAGACTCAGCCGTGCCGGCCTTTATAGACAGAGGCGGCGGCATGTACCACTTGCGAGTATGGGAAATCGTCGCTGTCACCCCACTGCGCCGAGGCCTGCCGCAGCAACTGATCAACATCGGCGACTTCGGCCGTGCCGCTCAGGGTCTGCTGCATGCCTTTGAGACCTCCGCACTGAACCTGCATTTCTTGCGCATGGGGTAATGGCGCGTCGATTTTCGACTTTCCCAGCGCGAAGGAAAAGCTTGATTTGAGACGCCCGTAAAACTCCTGGCAGCGCGCATGGCCGTCCGCATCGGCACAACTGAGCAACTCGCGCTCGGCAATTTGCACGCGACTGGCCAAAGTACAGGCGGCACAGGCACGCAGGATGGCGCGTTCGAAAGGACAAGGGCGCGCCACAACCCCTTGGCGTGCCTGGCGGAAAGCGGCTTCATCCATAGCTTGCCGCTAGCAGAAGCTAGTCGTCGCCGAGTTCCGGGCCGGCGAAGCGAATCTGGTTGAGCAGGTCTTCGGCGTTCAACTCATTCTCGGCAGTAATCATCCGCACTGTAGCGGGTGATCCGGCCGGCAGTTCGGCACGGAGTTGCTTGACGCGCAGCGAAGCTGCCCGGTAAGTGTCGTGCTGCTCCAGCTTTTCCAACTGCCTGAACGGCTTCTCGGTGATTCGGTAAATAAAATATTGCATGCAGGCCTCGGTGGATGCGCCCTCCCCTAATTCGGAGCGGGGCGTTTCAAAAATGTGATGACATTGGCGTCGGGGGCATTCTTGCTGGTGCAACTGCCTTCACCAATCCCGGCCATCTGCTCGGCTTCATGCAGGAGGTTGATAACGTCTACGTAAAACTTCTGTTTGACCATCATCAAAGCGGTATAGCCGCCTTCATTTTTTGCCATGACATCGGCGCCGGCATTGAGCAAAGCTTCAACGACAGCGGTTTCACCATAGCCAGCAGCCAGCATCAGCGGACGAACGCCGTAGCCGATTGGTGCCTCGAGATTGGCACCGGCGGCGATCAATGCCTGGGTGACGTCGGCAAATCCGTGCTTAAGCTCCATGCTGTACACCGACTTGCTGAGCGCCGTCCAGCCGGCCTCGGTTGCCGCGTTGACATCGGCACCAGCAGCCAGCAAGGCCTTGACCATGGCGAGTTCACCGGCATTGGCGGCGAGCATCAGTCCGCTGAGGCCTTCCGCGTCACGAACATTGACATCCGCCCCGGCGGCAATCAAACGCTGCATGCCGGAAATATCGCCGGCTTTGATGGCTGTAAAGAGTTCAGTCGACATTTAACGGCTCTCCTGATTGATTATTTTTGAACAGTCTTTTGCAGCGTTGTCCTGATCGCTTCCGGCGCCGCCATGATGTTCATGAAGCTGTTCGACCCCATCATGCTGAGGTCAGGAAAATTGATTGCGATACGAAAACGGGCGTACAAGGCATAAACCTTGGGACCGGAAACCAGTACGTCGTAAGGCAGGTGGGCAGTGGATTTGGTTTCACGGAAATCAATTTCTGACATCAGATAACGGTCATCCATCGCCTTGTTGTCGCCGCTACCCTTCATCGCTACGCCAAAAAGGGTCTCCTGCTTGCCTGGCACATCAATGCGGTAAACCTTGCTGACGCCATTTTTATTGCTGCCCAACTTGGCATCAACCGCCTTGACCGCTTCGTCATAGCTGGCGTACTCGGCCAGTTCGCTTGGCTCGTCAAAATACTCCATGCCGACCGTGTAGTGATATTTGCGCGCCTGGGCAGCGGTCATCCCTTTGGCGCCGTATTCCTCAACCTTGCCGATGGCAGTTTCCAATGACTTGGCTGTCGCGCTCAGATCCCCCTTCATACGGTACGCACTGGCCATGTAAACCGGGTTGGTGTAGCTAACCTGAATTTCATCTTTGACCTTGGTCACTGCCACCCGTTGCGCCAATCCAAAACCGCCATGCTCGGAAGCCGCAGCATTTTTCTTGAGCTCGTCATTGGTGACGATCAAGATTTGCGCGTCGGCATAGGGTGAATAATTGCCGACTACATTAAAACCAGCGCCAGTCAATGCCGACTTGGTTTGCTCGGCTTTTTCGGCGACCGTTCCGGCACCTTTGGAGGCCAAAACAAAAGGCTTCAGGATATCTGCAGCCTGCACATTGAGCGCTGCAAAAAATAACAGGGCGGACGGCAATACGTTTCTTATTTTCATCGGGTGTCTCCTCTCGATGGGGTTGTGTTTCTAAGTTTTTTTAGGGATTTTGGGGGTGAAACCAAGTGAGCTTTTCATGCAGAGTGACAACGCCGCCAACGATAATCAGCGTCGGTGCCTGCGGCTTTTCACGTTCAGCGATGCCAGGCAAAGTACTCAGCGTGCCGGTGATGACGCGCTGATTCGGCGTTGTGCCTTGCTGCACTATGGCAATCGGCGTCGTCTCCGGCATGCCGTGCGCGATCAGTTGCGTGCACAACGTGACCAGTCCGTGCAGACCCATGTAAACCACCACGGTCTGGTTCGGCCGGACCAGCGCATCCCAATCAAGATCCATCGTGCCATCTTTCAGATGACCAGTGACGAACATGCAGGACTGGGCATAATCACGATGCGTCAGCGGGATGCCGGCATAGGCGGCAACACCGAGGGCGGCTGTG
Source organism: Dechloromonas sp. (assembly GCA_011391255.1). Classification (GTDB taxonomy): domain Bacteria; phylum Pseudomonadota; class Gammaproteobacteria; order Burkholderiales; family Rhodocyclaceae; genus Azonexus. The sequence goes on along the minus strand of JAABQV010000005.1, from coordinate 169,708 downwards.
ATGCCCGGCACGACCTGGAAAGGGATACCCTCAGCGGTCAGCGTTTCAATTTCCTCACCACCACGCCCGAACATGAACGGATCGCCGCCCTTGAGACGAACGACACGCTTACCTTCCTTGGCCAGTCGAACGAGCAGGACGTTGATATCTTCCTGACGCATGGTGTGATTGGCGCGTTCCTTGCCGACGAAAATGCGCTGGGCGTCACGCCGGGTCATGTCAACAATCGGCTTCGAGACCAGATTGTCGTAGACGACTACGTCGGCCTTCTGCATCAGGCGCAGAGCGCGGAAGGTCAGCAGATCGGGATCGCCGGGGCCGGCACCAACCAGATAAACCTCGCCGTGCAGTACGTTATCTTCTTCATCGAGCATCTGCTTGAGCAGTTTCTCGCCGGCAACTTCGTCGCCAGCCAGCACCTTTTCGGCAACCAGGCCGTCAAGGGCGTTCTCCCAGAAGATGCGGCGCTTGGGCGGATTGGTCACGCGTTGCTTGACTAGCTCACGGAAGCGCACGGCAAAAGCGCCAAGACGGGCGTAATTTTGCGGAATGATGGTTTCCAGCTTGCCACGCATCATGCGCGTCAGCACTGGCGAACCGCCACCGCTGGAGAAGGCGATCATCAGCGGCGAGCGATCCAGAAAGGCTGGCATGATGAAACTGCACAATTCCGGGTCGTCTACGACGTTGACCGGAAGATTCTGCGCTTGCGCCAGTGCCGAGATCGTTTTGTTGACTTCGCGGTCGTTGGTCGCCGCCACCACCAGCATGGCACCTTCAAAATGCCCGGGTTCAAAGCGGGCGACGATGGGTGTCACGCCACGACGTTCAGCCAGCTCTTTTTCAATTTCCGGCGCAACGACACGCACCAGCGCACCTGCCTCTAGCAGTACGCCGGCCTTGCGGGTGCCGACTTCGCCACCGCCGACAACCAGACAAAGTTTGCCTTTTACATTGTGGAATGCGGGTAAGTAATCCATCAGCCCTGCACCGCCTTGAGAATCAGCGGAACCAGCGCTTCGGGCAACTTGATCTTGCCGGCCAGGGCAAACTCATGGGCGCTGGGCGACATTTTTTGCCAGGTCTTGTTGATGATCGGGATCCACTTTTCTTCGCTGTATTCCGGGTGCTTGTTGGCAAAGGCCAGCATGTAATGCTCAAGAAAAACGAGGTCAGCGACGTCTTCCATCATTTGCGTTTCCGGATTGACCTTGAGTCCTTTTTTGCTGACCGCCGTCATCGTCCGTTCGATCGTCTCGTCGTCGTAACCAACGCTACGCATCAGATCACCAGCCGTTTGCGCATGGAATTTGTACAGCTTGGTGCGCCATTGAAGGTAGCCGGCGCGATCCATCGGGAACTCGTCACGCTGAATTTTCCAGCGCTGAATATGCTGCGCACGCACAGCGAGCTTGACGGCTTCACTGGCATCAGGCGCAAAACGGTCGAGCATTTCACCCATACGGATGGAGTAAAGAAGCTCCTTTGGATAAGTTTTACCCTCGCTAATTTCGCTGTTTGGGTCTTCTCCGTTAGCCTTGTCAAAAGCTGCAACAGCAGCCTGGTAGCGCGCTTGGTTCATAGTGCTTTCTCGCTAAGTGATATTGATTCAATTTGACGTTGCATCATCTGGCGGCGGATGAAGGCAACAAAACGGGTGGCCCAGTAGCAACTGCCGATAGTCCGTAAATGCGTATAGGAGGCGAGCAGGTTATTCACAATCAGGCCGTCGCGCTTTCCGGCAATGCCGTAGCCGCGTTTGACATGATAGGCAAAGCGGGAATCTTCCGGGAGATTCTCAAGGCTGGAATAGTGGAATTCATGCGCCTTGATCAGATTGACCGGCGCGCTCGGACGTGGCCATGGGTGCGCCGCATCCTCTTCAAGATGGACGTACCCGCGACCAACCGGCTTGGCGTGCATCACCACATCACCGGGGATGGCGCCAACCATTTCATAGGTACGACCCTGATAATCAATGCTGCGCGACAAATACATCAAGCCACCGCACTCGGCGTAACTCGGCATGCCGTCGGCAATTGCCTGCCTGATTTCGGCACGCAGCGAAGTATTGGCCTCCAACTCAACCGCACAGGCTTCCGGGAAACCGCCACCGATATAGATGGCGTCAACTTCCGGCAGATGGCGATCGCTCAGCGTATCGAAAGGCACCAGCGTGGCGCCGGCAGCCTCCAGCGCATCGAGATCGTCGGCGTAATAAAAGCCGAAGGCGCGATCGCGGGCGATCCCGATACGGATGCGTTCGCTGACCGGCAGCGGCGTGATTGCTGCGGTCGACGGCGTTTTTAAGGGTTTTTTTTGCGACAGGGATAGTAGCTTATCGAGATCAACCTGCTCGGCAATCGCTTCGCCAATTTGCTTGATCTTGGCGTTGGCAGAAATAGATTCGTTGCTCGGCATCAGTCCCAGATGGCGCTCGATAATGCTCAGGCGCTCGTCGTATTGAATCGCACCAATCACCGGCACATCGGTGTAATGCTCAATGACCTCGCGCAACTTCGACTCATGGCGACTGCCGCCGAGTTTATTGAGGATCACGCCGGCAATCTGGATATCCTTGTCAAAAGCCTGATAGCCGAGAATCAGCGGGGCGATGCCGCGCGTCATGCCGCGCGCGTCAATGACCAGAAAAACCGGAAGATCGAGCAATTTGGCGAGCGCCGCATTACTGTTGCTGCCGTCGAGCGACAAGCCGTCGTAAAGACCCTTGTTGCCCTCGATCAGATCCAGCTCGCTCGAATGCCGGGCATAGGTAGCTACGACGTCGTCGTCAGCCATCAAATAAAGATCAAGGTTACGGCATTCACGTCCGGTAGCTTGCGACAACCACATCGGATCAATGTAGTCAGGCCCTTTTTTGAAGGGCTGGACAATATGGCCTCGCGCTCTTAAAGCAGCGCAGAGACCAATACTGACCATCGTTTTGCCGGATGATTTATGAGCTGCCGAAATCAGCATGCGGTTCATGGCTGGCAGCCTTTCGAAAAAATCAGTCCGTGATGTAGTGCTTGTCCTGCGGCATAAAGTTCAACACCCGCACACTAATCGTAGTGACAATAAAGGCAATCGCAAGACCACCAAACCCCAGCAAGAACTCATAGATTGTCGGCGAATAACTGGCAATCTGGCCATCCGCGAAACTGCTGCTGGCCTCATAGCCGGGGAAAATATTTAGCGGGTAAGCCTGGCCACCGATAATGAAGACGTAGAGCAGCGAGAAGGCGCCGAGAACGATCAGCGAAGACGCCGCGAAAACACAGCGCGTCTTGCCCAGGCCTGGCGCATAAATGAGGATTAACGGCACAATATTGCCGAGCACGACGTAACCCCACCAGAACAGGTTGGGGAAAACACCCCCATCAATCAGGATGAAGCGCTCAAAACCCTTTTGCTGCGCAAAGTACAGGTTGGTCATGTGATACATGGCAACCATGTAGAGCGAGCCGATGACAAAAATCCCCATCAGATTCTTTTTGCGCTGTGAAATCAGCGGGTCGAGCTGCTTGTCATTCCAGGCATAGAGAACCGTTTGCACCAGATGGAAAACCGCCAGGCCCCAGGCAAAAGAAAGCACGATGAACATCGGCGGCAGCAAGGCAGAGCCATACGCCTGACGCGCGGTCAGGAAAGCGAAGATCAGGCCGGTGCCGGTAGTCAGAATGAAACGCCAGGCGAATACCGCGAAACCCGCCGGTTTCGTGTAGGGGTTCATGCGCCGCTCCATCATCGTCCACAGATACAAAATAACGAGCGAGAACATGCCAGAGTAAAGAACGACGTTCCAGGCAAAGACCGAAGTCAGATTAATGTTGGTGGCGGCAACAAGCACCCGGTCAGGACGACCCAGGTCGAGCATCAGTACCGCCAAACCGCCTGCCAGCATGGCAATCGACAAAAGACTGGCAAGCGGGGCACGCGCCTTGTAAAGCATTTTGCCGAACACCGAGCCGATTGAGGCCACATTCAGCACGCCCGATGCAGCAACAATCAGGAAGATGGCGAAGACGTGCGGCACACCCCAGACAATCTGGTTGTTCATGCCGGAGATGACATGGCCGTGGTGTTCCATCATGTAAACCGCGTAGCCACCGGCCAAGGCAACCAGGCCACCGGCCGCCAGCAGTACGTAATACAGGCGGTTCTTGAAATACATCGGAGGATGGGCGCTCATTTATAACCCCTGATACCGGACGCCGGTGTTTAGACCGAGATCCGCTCGCACTTGAACTGAAGTCACTGAGCGAATCTTTTTGGAAATCTCACTGTTCGGGTCATTCAAATCCCCGAAAAGGATGGCCTTGTTGGAACAGGATTCAGCACATGCCGGTTTCAAACCGGCATCAATCCGGTGCACGCACAACGAGCAACTCTCAACGGTGCCCTTACCGCGCGGCACATCAGGATTCTGATCTGTCACCACCTCATGCACAAATGAGCGCGCCTTGTACGGGCAAGCCATCATGCAGTAGCGGCAACCGATACAGCGGTGACGATCAACCAGAACAATGCCATCGGCGCGCTTAAACGACGCTCCAGTCGGGCAAACATCGACGCAGGGAGGATGCTCGCAGTGCTGACACATCATCGGCAACGAGACCTGGCGGCCGGTGCTGACCTCCTTGATCTCGATCTTGCGAATCCACTGAGCGTTAGTCGTGTTGTTGACCCCGCTCAAGCCATTTTCCTTGTTGCAGGCAGTGACGCAGTCGTTACAACCTTCACGACAATTGGCAGTGTCGATCAGCATGCCCCAGCGAACAGAGCTGCTGACTGCTTCAGGTTTCCCATGCGCGACATCAAACAGGAGAATGCCTGGCGCAATGGTCAATGCGGCAGCACCCAGTGAAGTCTTGAAAAAATTGCGACGTTTGAGATCGATCTCGCTCATTTGCCAGTTCCTTGCATCCAGGCGCTCTTGCGCTTGTTCGAGTGGCACTCAAAACAGTCAATTTTTACCGCCTGATTGGCATGGCAGGCAACACAAAAACTGTCGGCGCGCGCTGTCACGCTATTGTCTTTGGTACTGGCGTGGCACTCGATACAGTTTTTCAAGCTGTGCTTTTCTTCACGTGTGCCCTTGTGCACCACTTCATCCCGCTGATGCTTGAGCACATTCATGTGGTTTTTACGCATCCACTGCGTTTCTTCCACACATTGCCCACCCTTGCCGATATCAATCTTCGGGGCAGCTGTCCCGCCGGCCCAGGCCAGCGGGAAGCACAAACAGAGCAGCAGGAATGCGAGCCGCTTCATCACTCACCCAAACCCATTTGAATGTAGCCAGTCGGGCAGACATCGGCACAAATATGGCAACCAATACACTTGTTGTAATCCGTTGCAACGTAGCGCCCGGTTGTTGCCTCAGTCTTCTTGACGCGGTAAACCGCCGTTTGCGGGCAATAAACCACACAATTGTCGCACTCGAAGCACATGCCGCAACTCATACAACGCTTTGCTTCAGCGACGGCTGTTTTTTCTTCAAGAACACCCAGACGATCCTGATAGTTATCCAACGCACTATCTTTATCCAGCGTAATTACGTCGCGAATGTTGCGATCAACTGCGGAGAAATGCCCAAGGAACAATTTATCGTGCGGAATCACATAGCGCTCAGAGCGATCGTCAAAATTATGAACCGCCGATTTGCTGTCACACGTTCCGCGCAATGCGTCCTGCATTGGCTTCGGCTCAAGACCTTTCTCAGCCAGTTTGCGGATCAGGTCAAACTGGTGCGCATCGATTTTCGGGCGCTTTTCCAGATCACGACCCAACAGGAAGTTGTGAATGCCATCGGCGGCAATCGAACCATGACCAATCGCCGTCGTCAGCAAGTGCGGGCGAATGATGTCACCGCCAGCGAAAACGCCTGGTTTGCCGGAAACGACATAGTTACGATCAGTGCTGACTGCACCCTTGCCATTGTTGAACTCTTCCAGCCCGGCAAAATCAACGGCCTGGCCGATCGCCGAAACGATAAGGTCGGCTTCGATATCCTGCTCGCTACCTTCGACGGTCTTGACGTCAAGCTTGCCGCCGACGATCTTGGCTTCGCACTGGGCAACGCGCAGCGCGGTGGCACGGCCACTTTGGTCGCGCACAATGCCGACCGGTACCAGGCTGCCGCGAATATGAATACCTTCAGCAAGCGCCTGCTCGATTTCGTGCTTGTTGGCCTGCATCTTGTCAATATTGAAGATCGAGGTCAACGTGACTTCAGCACCTTCTTTGGCAGAAATGGTGGCCACGTCGTGCGCCAAGTGGCCGGCTATAGCTGCTTCTGCATCGGTCGGTTTGGCATTCTTGATGTGACCAAGGCGCCGGGCAACCGTCGCAACGTCGATTGACGTATCGCCACCACCGACGACGACCACACGCTTGCCTACGTGCTGCAAACGGCCGTCATTGAAGGCTTTGAGGAATGCCGTGGCAGTAACCACGTTCGGGGCGTCGCCGTTTTCGATCGGCAGCGCGCGGCCAGCCTGGGCACCCATGCCGAGGAAGACAGAGTCGAACTCGGCGCGGATCTGCTCGAGCGATACATCCGTGCCAACACGAGTACGCATGCGGGTTTTGACACCCAAATCAATGATCCGCTGGATTTCTGCATCGAGCACCTCACGCGGCGTACGGAAGCCGGGAATGCCGTAACGCATCATGCCGCCAAGGAATTCATGCTCGTCAAAAACAGTGACATCGTGACCCTTGAGCGTCAGTTGATAGGCGCAGGACAAACCCGCCGGTCCACCACCAAGAATGGCCACTTTTTTACCGGATGAAGCAACCGCCGGCTTATTGAATTTCAAGTTGTTGGCGATCGCGTATTCACCCAGAAAATGCTCAACCGAGTTGATACCAACGTGATCTTCAACTTCGTTGCGATTACAGCCAGTCTCACACGGTGCCGGACAAACGCGACCCATCACCGAGGGGAACGGATTGGCTTCGGTCAGACGACGCCAGGCATATTCCTGCCAAGGCATAAGCGGTTTTCCATCAGCGCCAACCGGTGGCTTTTCAGTGCCGCGCACAATCGCCAGGTAACCACGAATGTCTTCACCAGCCGGACAGCTACCCTGGCACGGCGGAGTGGACTGAATATAAGTCGGGCACTTGTAAGTCGCCGATGCCTTGAAAATCTTTTCATTCAAGCGACCGACTTTGTTGTCGCCATCTTTGTAGCGGCGAAAGTTAAGCACTTCTTTAGTTTGTGTTGTTGCTGACATCGCTTGTCTCCAGATAGTTGTTACTTATCGCCCAGGATGATGGCGTTGCTGACCAGTTGATGCACTCCACCAACCAGCCTGCGATCAAAACCGTAAATCGGCAGCACTTTGGTGAATTGTGCTTTGCAAATCGCACAAATCGTCGCCATGAAATTGACGCCGTGTTCGTCCACCACTTGCTGCAAAACCTCCATACGCGGCAAGGCTCCTTTAACGCGCAGGTCAATCAAATCATCAGTCAGCAAACCACCGCCACCGCCACAACAAAAAGTCTGCTCGCAGGTAGTCTCTGGCGCCATTTCGTAAAAATTGTTGGCCACTGTTTTGATAATGTTGCGGGGAATTTCAAACTGCCCGCCGGCAAAATCACCCATCCGCGAACCGCGTGCGACGTTGCAAGAGTCGTGGAAGGTGATGATGTGCTTGTCGTTCTTGGACTTGTCGAATTGAAGCGCACCGCGCTCTATCGCATCCCAGGTGAACTCACAGATATGCATTGGCTGTTTATAGCGGTGATCAAGCTGCTTTTGCAGCATCTGCGCAAAGCGATCCGTTTCATCCGCGCCATCGCCGACACCGGTTAGCGTATTCCAGAAACTGTAAGCCACGCGCCAGGCATGGCCACACTCGCCAACGACAATACGCTTAACACCGAGTTCTAGCGCCACTTCGCGGATGCGAAGCGCTATTTGACGCAACTGGTCGTAGTTGCCGATGAACATCCCGAAATTGCCCGCTTCGGAAGCCATCGACGACAATGTCCAGCTGGTTCCGGTAGCATGAAATACTTTGGCATAGCCGATCAGGCTATCAATATGCGGTTCGGCAAAAAAATCGGCGGACGGCGTAATCAGCAGGACTTCAGCACCCTTGACGTCCATCGGAAAACGCACGTCAACACCTGTGGCATCCTTGACGTCTTCTTCCAATCCTTCAAGGGTATCGCGCAACGCCGGGCCAGGTAGACCGAGATTGTTACCAATGCGGTGAACCTTGCCAATAATTTCGTTCGAATACTTCTGGCCGTAGCCGATCGAATCGAGAATCTCGCGCGCCGCCATGGTCACTTCGGCCGTATCAATCCCGTAGGGACAAAACACGGAGCAGCGACGACATTCCGAGCATTGATGGAAATAGCTGTACCACTCGTCGAGCACTTCCTTGGTCAGGTCGCGCGCCCCAACCAATTTGGGGAAGAGCTTACCCGGCAGGGTGAAATAACGGCGATAGACACTGCGCATCAAATCCTGACGCGCCACCGGCATGTTTTTCGGGTCCTGCGTACCGATGAAATAATGGCATTTATCAGAACAGGCACCGCAATGGACGCACGCATCCATATAGACTTTGAGCGAGCGATACTTGCTCAGAAGCTCGCCCATTTTGGCAATCGCCTTGTCATGCCAATCTTCAACCAACTCGCCGGGAAAACCAATCGCCGTATTGATTTTGTCATTGGCAACGAAAGGCTTCAGGCCTTCCATTGATCCCGGAATCAACGCCGGGATAATCGGAATGACTCGGTACGGCGGAGCAACAACGTCAGCCATTTAATTCTCCAGATCTGACGCCCATTTGGCGATATGGCGCTTTTCACGCGGATTGTCGGTTTGGTTGCGCGAAGGGGAGAAAAAGACACCCGGCGCATGGAGTAGTTTGCTGATCGGAAAAATAGCCATCAGCGAAGCGACACCAAACAGATGAAAATAGAGAATGATGTCAGCTGGCAGTGAGGCACTAGAAAAGCCCATCCAACTGATGAAGAAATTTTTAACGCCGACCACGTCAGCGTGAGTCACAAAAGTCATCGTCAGTCCCGAAAGGGCAATGCCAATCAACAAAACAAGCATTAAGTGATCTGACGGCGTTGATATGTAACGAATGCGCTCAACAAACAAGCGACGAACCCACAAACCAAGCAAACCAATCAACATGGTTAGACCGGCATACATTCCGAACGGCTGAATCAATGCCACCCAGCCCCAAACCGGCTCGGTGAAATAGCGGAGATGGCGCGCCAGCTCCAGTGCCAGGCTGGCATGAAAGAGCCAGCCCATGCTCCAAATCCAGAGATTGGCCTTGAACAGGCTTTCGAAAAACACCACTTCGCGCGCCATTCTCAGGACAACACCGGTTTGTGTTGTCGGAGCAGGCGTGGTGGGGATTTTTAACGGCGCGGGAGTCCGCGCATAGGTATTGATCCGGTAGAGCAACCCCACAACCAACATCAAGGTTGCGAGATAAAACAGAATCGCAAACAAAGTACTTACCATGTTCATGCTCTACCGGGGCTTTACTTAAACGCAGCCAGTCGGCTTCGGCAGACCGGCGATCTTGCACGCCTGCTTGCCCGGACCATACGGATACAGCGCGTACAGATACTCGCTGGTGCCTTTTTCAGCGCCAAGCTTTTTACCGATGGCCTTGGTCAACACGCGAACAGCCGGAGCAATCTGATACTCCTCGAAATACTCACGCAGGAAGTTGATAACTTCCCAGTGCTGCTCGGTCATGCTGATGCTCTCGGTCGTCGCAATGTAATTCGCGACATCCATATCCCACTCGCCGAGGTTAACCAGGTAACCCTCTTCATCGGTTTCATACGTTTTGCCGCTGACTTCAATTGTAGCCATGTAGTTTTCTCCTTGAATTAATACAAATTACAGCCAGGATTGGCAGGTATTGTTGGTGGTTGTGAGATCCACGAAACCACTGTAATCGACGGAAGTGACCCCGGCAACCAGGCGGTCACCCATGCCGCGCGCATCGAGATCAGGTTGCAGCACATAAACCTTGACCTTACCTAACGCCGCCCGCAATTTCGGCTCAAAAATGTTGCCGGTCGTTGCCGCGTAAACCGCGTCTTCGATGAGCAGTACGTCGCCGGAGCCAGCCACCATCAGGCAGCTTTCCAGGGAACTGTTTTCCAGGGGTGATTTATTGACGATATGTAGCACTGCGCTCTCCTCAAAAACTCAAGACGACGTCTTGCTCGTCCATCAATGCACCCATTTCCGTGCTGCTCAGAACGGTTACAGGCACGAGCAGATCATCCTCAGTCAGGCCACGCGCATCCATGGACTCTTTCATGACGTAGAGTTTCTCGACGTCATAGCCTTCCAGCGCACGATAAGTCGGAGAGAAATTCTTGATTTCGATCCCTTTGGTCTGCTGCCCCTTCTTCAGTTGAAAAACACCGTCGTCGAGGAAAGCCAGTGAAACATCCTGGTCGAAAGCGGCGGTAATCAAAACCACCTCCAGCGACTCGAGTGCATAGATCGTTCCGTAAGGCGCCTTGCGGTTCACGAACATGAATTTTTTGATATCACTCATTTCGCTCTCCCTTAATCGCCGAAGGTGACCAAGCGGTCAGTTTTGGTACCGGCTTCGACCAATTGACCCAAGCCAGAAATGCGGAAACCCTTGGCCAGATTTTCGTCCTTGATCCCACGACGTAAAGCTGCCGCCACGCAAACCACGAGATCCACGTTGTGCTCTTCAGCCAACTTGGCCCAGCGGTTCACAATGTGACGATCATCCTGCGGCGGCTCGGTCAGGGCGGAAGAGTTGTTGACGCCGTCATGATAGAAAAAGACACGCCACACTTCGTGACCCTTGGCGATAGCCGCTTTGGCAAACAAGTAGGCCGAATCCGCGCTTTGATGCTGATAAGGCCCCTCGTTAACTACGATACCGAACTTCATTCCGTTACCCTCAAGATCAGAAGCGAATATGTGTCGAAGAATTGAGATTGGCGCGTGACCCGGTCCAATCGTCGATCAAATACTTGGTGAAGGGCAAACCGGTCTTTTCAAAGAAACGCGGCCAGCCAATCCGATCGATCCAGTCAGCCATACGCTCCCACGGACGGCCGTCTTCCTTGTAGACCATCAGGATTCTCTTGACCACTTCAGCCACTTCCGGCCAACGCGGTGCGTTGTTTGGCAAACCTGAGGCAACCATTTTCATGAAGGTCGGCTTGCCACGGGCATTGGAGTTCTTACCACCAACCCAGATCGCCAGTTTGGAATACTCAGGGTCGTTGATCTGCATCGGCGGGCATGGGGGATAGCAAGCGCCGCAACACATGCACTTTGCCTCATCAATTTCAAGCGAAGGCTTGCCGTTGACCATCGCCGGACGAATTGCCGCAACCGGGCAGCGCGCGACAACCGTCGGACGCTCGCAGACGTTGGCCACCAATTCGTGATTAATCACGGGCGGCTTGGTGTGCTGAACAATAATCGCGAGGTCAGCCTGACCGCCACAGTTAATTTCGCAGCAGGAGGTTGAGAGGTGAACACGGTTCGGCATTTCTTCACGCTTGAACTCGTCGTACAACTCATCCATCAGTGCCTTGACGACACCGGAGGCATCCGTACCCGGAATGTCGCAATGCAACCATCCCTGGGTGTGGGCGATCATGGTGATGGAGTTACCCGTGCCGCCAACCGGGAAGCCGGCTTTTTCGAGCTCAACGATCAGCTGGGCAACCTTCTTTTCATCCGAAACGATGTACTCGATATTGGAGCGAATCGTGAAGCGGACGCGACCTTCTGCGAATTGGTCGGCAATATCGCACAACTTGCGAATGGTATAGACATCCATCTGACGCTGGGTACCGGCACGCACGGTCCAGACTTCATCACCGCTATGTGAAACGTGATGGAGGACGCCCGGGCGCGGACGATCGTGATATTTCCAGTTGCCGTAATTCTTGACCAGTGCCGGGTGCAGGTACTTCTTGTTATCCGGGACGCCGGTCTCTTTCGGGCGACGCATCTGTACAGGTGCATTCATCTTCTAATCTCCTCAGGCTGCTTGCTTTTTGGCGTTGATCTTGGCTACTTCGTCATCCCAGCCATCGGTACGAACATAGGGGTTCATGCGCGGCGAGTTGACCATCGCCGGATCGACGTCGACTTCCATAGCTTCAAGGAAAGTTGCCAGGCCGATACGCTCAATCATTTCACCGGTACGCTCATGCTCAAGGGCGTTCTCGGCAAAGAAATCAATGGTTCGCTGAGCAAAATCGGTCAGCTTCTCAAAGTCTTCATCAGCCTCAAGCTTCATGAACGGGATAATCACAGTACCCAGCAGGCCACCGATTTTCAGATGGCTCTTGCCGCCGATCAGGACTGTTACGCCCTTGTCCTTGCCCGGGGCGAGAGCGCCGGTCATGACATTGACGCAGTGCATGCAGCGCACGCAATCCTTGTTGTCGATTTCCAGGGCCTGAACGCCGTCCAGAGCAACCGATGTAATGTGCGCATCCTTGCGAACATTCTTGACTTCCTTGATCTGCAGCGCCTTGGTCGGGCAACGCGCAACGACGTCATTAATCAGCTCGTTCATGCCGTGCTTGGCAAACCACTTTTTGCCCAGATCGTCGTCGGTGCGGATGTTGTCACGCCAGGTGCCGATCACTGCCATGTCTGAACGCTGAATCGAGTTCATGCAATCATTCGGGCAGCCGGAGAACTTGAATTTGAATTTGTAAGGCAGTGACGGACGATGAATATCATCGAGGAAGGTATTCAAAACCGTGCGGTGTGCTTTGGCTTCGTCATAGCAGGACTGCTCGCAACGTGCAGCGCCAACGCAGGACATTGAGGTACGCACGGCCGGGCCGGCACCACCCAGGTCAAAGCCCATTTCGTTGATATCGTCAAACGCCTTTTGCACATTCTCTGTCGTCGCACCTTGGAACATGATGTCGCCGGACTGGCCATGGAAGGCGATCAGGCCGGAGCCGTGCTTTTCCCATAGGTCGCAGAACTGGCGCAGCGTACCGGTATCGTAGTGCATACCCGGTGGCGGCATGATGCGCAGGGTGTGGAATTCGGCGGCATCCTTGTAGATCGGCTGGCCCTTGTCATCCTTGAGTTCGGTAAAGCGCGGAATAACGCCACCGCCATAACCGAAAACGCCAACCGTGCCGCCTTTCCAGTAGCCCTTGCGTGTCTTGTATGAAGTCTCCAGCTGACCTAGCAGGTCAACCATGTAATCCTTTTCTTTAGCCAGGTCCTTGAGGCCGGTCACAAAACTCGGCCACGGCCCTTTCTCGAGCTCATCGAGATTCGGAGTGTCATGCATCTTCTTCGCCATAATTTTTTCCTTTAAGTGGGATGAGAGAACACCACACCCATAACTCGAATTAACCCGCAGGAAAGAGCCGGGGACTTTGCAGCAATGGGACGGGGCTTCTGAACTCTGCCGACAAACAACACGGCGCGTTCAATTTCTTGATGTGAGAGATAGTACGGGGCAACCAACAAGCAAACCATCACCCTTAGCGGCTATTTTCTATAACCCTTACGGGTGGGTTGATTCATTCCGCCGGTGGTATTTCGCTTCTGATTAGATTAGCCCTAGACTACTCAAATAACAACTAGCGCAGAAAGCACGATAAACCATGGCAGAACTCAAGGAGCTGGCGAAGTTCCAAGTGCCGCTTGGCGGGCAACAAATCGAACTTCATCAGATTGATCACATCGAGGGCGGGATGAGTTTATTGCGTGTTCGTATCCGCGAAGGCAAGCGTTTCACCATATTCGACATTGACCCGGAGACCGCCAAGCAGTGGGCGGAGAGCATGCAGGCCTGGGCTGCCACTCAGAATCCGGAGCCCCAATGAGCAGCACCACCCCGGTCATGATTGACGTGGTCTTCGAGATTGCCGGTGACACCGTTCCTCTCGGCTACCCTTTTGCGCTATGGGATGAAATAACACGCCTGGCACCGGCGCTCGCCGAAGAAGCTTCGATAGGCGTTTTGCCGCTACGTACAACATCCAGCGCTTACGGTTTATTGTTGGCTAAGCGCTCGAAACTGGTCATTCGGATTCCACAAGCGCTCAGCGAACCAGTGATGGCACTTGAAGGTAAGTCTTGCACGCTAGGAGAACATGACTTGCATATTGGCAAGGGGAAACTGCGTGAAATCTCACCCTATCCAACCATCCAGTCATACTTGGTGGCCGGTGACAAAGACGAGATTACCTTCATGCACGAGATCTCGGCAGCCCTTGAAAAAAGGCTTATTACCGCCAATCTCATATGCGGCCGGGCGTCCATTCTTGAGAGCGCTAGCGGCAACATCCACGGTTTCAATTTGGTCATTCATGATCTCAAGCCGGAAGATTCGCTGAGCTTGCAGTATTCAGGTTTAGGTAGCAGTCGACAACACGGCTGTGGTGTTTTTGTGCCTTATAAGGTCATTTCCGATTTGTAGTGATCTGTCAGGCGTCTTTTTATATAGCAAGGAGATAAAGATGGGATATGTAGTAGCTGGCAACGAACTGGCAACCGATGACGATGGCTATTTGCTGGAGGCTGATTTCAGCGAAGAAGTGGTCGCTGTTATTGCTGCGGCCGACAATATTGAATTGACCCCCAAGCACTGGGAGGTGATCAATTTCATGCGTGACCAATACCGCGAAACCGGTCACACCCCGAATTTCCGCGCCATGCTCAAAGGCGTCAATGAGTTCTGGCCTGAAGCCGACAGCAAAGCGCTGTACGATCTATTCCCGACCGGCCCCGCCAAGCAGGGCGCTAAAATTGCCGGGCTGCCGCAGCCCTATGGCAAAGGCGGCTACTAAGCAGCCATCGGGGGAGGCCATCGCCTCCCCTAAGGCAGAGTACTGATTTAAAAGATTTTGTCATTCCCGCGCAGGCGGGAATCCATGAAAATCAAGGCACTGGATTCCCGCCTGCGCGGGAATGACGATTTAATCAGCGCTCCCCTAACTCTGAACACCTGCCGACCTGGAGCGGCATTGCAAATGCGCATCAAAAGTCAATGGTTCAAAGAAGGTAAGCAACACACGCCCAAGGAACTCGCCGGCGCGGTTTCTTTTATTGCCTGGAAGATTGCCGACGACGCGCTCAAAAGCACGCGCAAGGCCGACTTTGAAATAGCCGTCGGCCCGCAGTATTTTTCTTTCCTCAATGAATTCCTGGTTTTTCTGGTTCAGGTCGCTGATCGCATTGCCTACCGCCGGTTCACGCCTGAAATCCGTGCCGAATTTACCAGCACGCTGGCCAACCGCGTTGCCGCGACACAGGCCGAGAATCAATGTCGGCTTCTCAGCGGCACTGAAGCAGAATTCAAGCAAGCCTTCATAGATCAGCTAAACCTTCGGTCTGAAGGCTATGCCGAGTTCGATTACGGCGAAACCGGCCCTTCCTTCAAGTTCCTTCGCTACCTGGCTTTTTGCCTTGACCAGATCATGGACAAAAAAGACAGCGGCTGGATCATTGATCAAATTATGAGCATACAAGCGCCAGCGGCGGTCGATATGATCGAGAAAACCATTCGCAACCTGGTTGAGGAAACCCCTCGCCCGGCTCGCAAACGCTCATCGACCAGTGGTGACTGAATGAATAGCCCTTTTTGTCTGGATGACACATCCGGCAGCTATGAACGCTGGCGCGATCAAAAGCTAAGTGAGGCGCCGCGATCAACGAGTGATCTTGTTGTTGAAGTTCGCGACCCGCGAGCTCTCTCCGAAACTGAACATGCCGCCCTGATGGATCGTGTTCGTCGCTGCAACATGGCAATTTACGCGGGGAAGATGCTCGACGAGGACACCGACATCCCGCGCCTGCTCGGCAGACAGTTCGGCCTGGTCAAACTGGATGCCAACTGGCTGGCCGGTGAAGACGGCATTTCTGAGATTCGGGTGTTTGAAGGTGGAACGCGAACGCATTACATCCCCTACACCGACCGACCGATCAAATGGCACACCGACGGTTATTACAACACCCCTGAAATGCAGATTCGCGGCATGGTGCTCCACTGTGTTCGTGACGCCGCCAGCGGCGGCAATAATCGACTGATGGATCACGAGATTGCCTACCTGCTGTTACGGGAGAAAAATCCTGATCACATCCATGCGTTAATGCAAACCGACGCCATGCTGATTCCTGAACGCGTTGACGAAAAGGACGGGGTTCGTTCAGCACAAGGCGGCCCGGTTTTCTCCATCGACAACGGCGGCCATCTCCACATGCGCTACACCGCCCGCACGCGCAGCATTGCCTGGAAGCAGGATGCCGCTACCCAGGCCGCGCTGGCAGCGCTGGAAGAGCTTCTGGCGACTAACACCCAGCATGTCTTTGAAGGCCACCTGACACCGGGGATGGGGCTGCTATGCAATAACGTCCTACATGACCGAGCCGGCTTTAGCGATGAGCCAAGCCGCCCCCGACTACTCTACCGGGCGCGCTACCTGGATCGTATTGCCTGAAACAGGCTGTTGCGGTAAACAGTGGTTTTGGTCAAAAAAAACCCGCTCAATCGAGCGGGTTTTTTTCTGTCTTACTTAGATAACTGACTCAGAACTTCCAACCGTACGCGACACCAATGATGTCTTCAGTCAGATGAACATCGGCTTCGCCACCACCATAAATGCCAGGAATGGAACCTGAGCCTTTGACAGTTTTCTTGAAGGCATGGGTATAACCGACGCTCAATTCACCTGTCTTGCCTTGCGCCCAAGTAGCACCGAAGCTCAAATGATGCTGGACCACGCCCGGCGCCAAAATATTCATAAAGGTTTGGCTACTTGGGACTGGCTGCGTGGCATAACTATAACCAGTGCGCAAGGTCCAGTCGCCAGTGGCATAGCTCAAACCCAACTTGCCAACCGTAACATCCTTCCAGCCAAAACCAGAACCTCCGTCGCTGCCAAACGCATTAGTCGTCGTGAGAGGATTAGCCACAGCCTTCACATCGCCGTACAAAATACGCTGAACATCTGCAGCTAGCGTAAGACTGCTGGTGGCTTTCCAGGCAAGGCCCAAGCCGTAGTTGGAAGGAATATCAAAGTCTCCCTGCTCCGCAAAAAGGCCTTTGTATTTATCAAGCTTGCTCATGTAAGTCTTGGAGGCCCACGTTACGCCCAAGGTCACGTCAGGCGTAATCTTGCCGGTATAGCCCAAGCGAACACCCCAACCCGTTGAAGTATCGTAACCATTGTTGGTCATCTCATTGGGTGACTGGCTACTTACGGTAAATGGTTGAATACCATCGGCTCTGAACTTCTGATATGCAAAATTCACCGCGAGACCAAGTGCATGATTTTCGTTCAGTTTATAGGCCACTGATGGCGAAATGAACAACTGGGACAGATCGACACCAGCAGAACCGCTAGCACCAAAACTCTTGAACGGTGTCTCAGCGTAATCAGTTGCCATCCCACCATTGCCATACACTGCAATGCCAGCCGCCAATTGCGGTGAGATTTGCTTGGTATAGCCAATTTCAGGAATGAAATAGTTATCGGTTTTGTCACCGTCGTAAGATCCATTTAAGCCGGCGCCATTACCGCTAATTTCAGCGCCACGCGACGGGCGGAAATAGGTAACCCCCAGATCAAGCCGATCCCCGACAAACGCCGTACCTGCCGGATTGGTTGCTGCGGCAAGCCCGTCTTGTGGCAGCGCAATCCCGACACCGGCCATACCTTGCGACTTAACGCCATAGCCGTGCGCAAAATAGCCGTTGGTAGCGTGCGCGCCAGAGATCGCCAGCAGATTGGCGGCAACCATAGCCACCGCGAGTTTCGTGAATTTCATGTGGTATTTCCCCCTCTTTACTTCAAAAATTTGGCCAAATTTCATTGGCATGTAACGCTCTGTAACTTACGCAACTTTACACGAACAGACAGATATCAGTCTCGCCGGCAAAGCCAAAGAACATTGCGGCGCCGCCATATTCAACATCGGAGATGAATTCGCTCTTGTCGAACTCAAAAAGATCAACCGTCATCTGGCAGGCAACGAACTTGACGTCAGCTTCAAGGCAAAGGTCGCGCAACTCTTCCAAAGTCGCCACACCGTGCTTTTTCAACTTCTGCTTCATCATCATGGTGGCCATGCTTTCCATCCCTGGCAGCATTTGCACCATCACCGGCATTGGCACAGGCATTGGCATGGCCGGGTTGGCCAAGGGGCTGATCATCACATTCGAGAGATCCTTGCGCAGCAGTTGCAGGCCGTAAAACGTGAAGAAAATCTGCACGTCGTAACCCAGTGCAGCTGCGGTTGAGGCCAGGATAAATGGCGGGTAAGCCATATCCAGAGTGCCTTTGGTGGCGATAATCGCCATCTTTTTTGTCATGTTGTCTCCTCTACTCTCGAATTCAAACTACGCTTATTTTTTCTTCATGAAGAAGATGTATTTGCCACCCTCTTCAGATGAAGACATCAGCGTGTTACCGGTTTGGTCAGCAAAAGCCTGCATATCCTTGACAGCGCCGCAATCGGTCGCAATGACTTTGAGCACCTGACCACTTGCCATGTCGGCCAGTGATTTTTTGGTTTTGACGATCGGTAGCGGGCAAGAAAGGCCGCTGGCATCAAATTCTTTGTCGAAATTCATGGTTTATCTCCCAAACATTGGTGAAAGGTTTATCTGAAAAGCAAAAAAACAATAAGAAACTACTAACATGCAATTAAGAACGTAGTGCCCGGTTTCGTCCATACCCTTGACGGGTAAAGCGGATAGCCCAATGGGGTTATCTTTTAGAGAACTCTAATATTCCAAGGTTGTGCGCAGTAAATTTAATTCGAGTCGAAACATTCGATTAAGGATTTCCTCAACAAGGTCGATCATCTAAATCCCGAACGAGCCTGGCAAAAGCAGGAGTCGGGAGATATTTCATCGCAATCTGGCGACCCAAAGGTGGGTTGAAGCATTGATGGCGTCCATGATGATCTGCGGGAAAAGCCCAAAGAACACGATGATCACGCCGAACACCAGGGCGACCGATCGTTCGGGCCGGTCAAGGTCAAGCACATCGTTCATTGCCGGGGCTATTGCCGGCCCAAAAAAAGCCTGCCGGTAAAGGCTCAGAAAGGCTGCTGCCGCAACAGCCGCCCCGACAAGCACCGCCAGTGCGGCACCTGCATGTTTGGTGAAGACCGCCAGAAAAATCGTCAGTTCTGCTGGAAATCCACTGGTGCCCGGGATACCCATGCCAGCCAAACCAAACAAAAGAACGAAGCTGGCCATCCAGGGCATACGTTTGGCGGCGCCCCCGAGTTGTCCGACTTCATTGGTGCCGGTACGGCGATGCAACGCCCCGATCATTAGAAAGAGTCCGCCCGAAATCAGGCTGAAGTTAAGCAATTGGAATACCGAACCCTGAATTCCCGCCAGGTTAAATGAGGCAATCCCCAGCACAACCATGCTGACATGGGAAAGGCTGGAATAAGCAAGCATGGAGCGCAGATTGGTTTGCGCCAACGCGGCTGCAGCACCGAACAACAAACCGGCTGTACCTAAACCAGCGAGTAGCCAGTGCAGATCGAGAGCGGCTTGCGGCGCAAGAGGAATGGCCAGGCGCAGCAAAGCAAAGACGCCTATTTTGAGGCCGGCCACAATCGCCAGGACGCCCGCGGTGCCTTCGTTAGCCATCACCGGTAGCCAGTTATGCAGTGGAAAGAGCGGAATCTTGAATCCAAAACCGAGCAGCATCAGTAGAAAAACCACGGTTTGCTGCGGGCGGCTGAGGGGGTGAGCCAGCCAGTCGCGCAGATCGAAGCTGCTGCCCCCTGGCATCTGGCTGGCCAGGAGTAAAAAGGCTGCCATTATCGGAATGCCGGCCAGCAACATGGTCAGGATATATTGGGTAGCGGCCTCGCGGCGCAGCGCTCCCAGACCCCAGCGGCTGACCAGAAAATAGGTCGGCAGCAGCGCCAACTCCCAGAACATGAAGAACAAGACGCCATCGAGAGCACAGAAAATACCGAGAGTGGCGGCATGAAACAACATCAACAAGGCGCTGCGAAGCGGGGCATCAGGCTTGTCTTCACGTTCCAAAAAATAGACGGCGCAGAACAAAATCTGGGTAGCCGGCAGAAAGAGCACCGAAATGCCATCGACCCCCAGTCGGAAATAAATCTGGATTCCGGGCATCCAAAGGGCTTCGTCAATTAACTGAAAAGAACCAAGACCCGGATCAAAAACAGCCAGCACAGAGAACGAGATCAGCAGGCCAAGGACCCCGACCACGCGGGCGATGAGGGTCGTAAGTCTTGCCGGCAGCAACAAAGTGATGAGACCGCCAATGATCGGCAGGACGACCAGCATGGTGAGAAGCGGCAGTGTTATCAGAATGTCCATCAGTGCCCTCCGCTATTACCGAAGGTATTACCGATAGCTTGCGTGGCGGCATCGGTCAAACGCAACCAGGGCTCGGAATAAAAACCAGTGATTAGCAGAGCGGAGAGAGCGACACTGGCGACCAGCGTTTCCATCGGCAGCGTTCGCTCGACGTTCTTGGCACCGGCCGCCGCCGGCGCCAGAAAGGAGCGCTGAAACGCCCAAAGCAGAAATCCGGCGGCAACCACGTTGCCCAGCGCGGTGGCAATGGTTGGAAGGGCACCGAACTGCGCAATGGCGGCTTCAAGTACCAAGTGCGCGGCATCAAAACCTGGCGTTCCCGGCATGCCGATAACCGAGATACCGCCAACAAAGAAAACGAAGGAAAGGAACGGGATCCGCTCGAAAAGCCCACCCAAGCGGTCGAGATCGGTTGTCCCGGTGCGCCGGAAGACAAAGCCCACCATGAATAACATGACGGTAACCGCAAGGCCAAAGTTGACCGAAAGCATGATCGCCCCCTGAATGCCGACGGGATCCAAGGTGAACAATCCGATAACGATCAGGCTGGTGTGACTGACGACGGCAAATGAGAGCAGGCGACGCAGGTTGGTTTGCAGGAAGGCGAGGATCGCTGTGAAGAAAACGCCGAACATGGCAAAGCCGACAATGTAGTACTGCCAGTCGACGACCGCATCCGGGGTGAGCGGCAAAACAAAACGGATGATCCCGTAAATACCAACCTTGACCCCAAGCAGAAGCCCCGGCGCAACGGCCACGGTACCCCGATGAACAACGGGCGGCAGCCAGCCATGCAGCGGAAAGAGCGGCGTACGTACGGCAAGGCCGTAGAACATCAAGAAAAACGCAACGGTCTGGAACTTGCCGGGAGGTGGATGGCCGGCAAGATCGACCAAATCGAAGCTCCATTGCCCACCGGTAGCATCGGCGTAGTTCCAAGCCACCACGACAAAACCAGCGACCAGCAGACACCAGCCGAAGATCTGAAACTGCAGGAAGCGGGAGATCGCCAGATTGCGGTTTTCTTCGGTTGAAGTGGCCCAATGGGCGATCAAATGGCCGATCAGAAAAAGCTCGACTGCCGAGGCCGCTGCGAACCAGAGCAGATTGATCGTCAGCAGATTGACCATCAATGCAGACTCGACGGCGAGAACCGTCGCCAGCAGTCGTCCAGTGCTACTGAGCCCTCGCACCAACCCGTAGAGCGCAGTAAGCAGTACGATGAAAGCGCCGACAAGGACAAACAAGACAGTAATGCCATCGGCCGCAACGTGATAACCAATGAAGGGCAAGCGTTCGCTCATCTGCAAGCTCGCCGAGTTGATGTCAGTAACTAGGTAGAGCGCGATAGCGAGGAGCATAACGACGCCGGCCAACAGTCGTCCCACAAGGATAGCGCTGCGGCTCTCACCCATTCTCCAGAGCAGTAAGGCACCTACGGCAGGCACAGTCTGCAAAAGAAAAAGGAGGGGCAAACTTGCCTGACTGGACCAACTGATCTCGTTCATCGGCGGCAGCGCTTGGAGGGTGGCAAGAGCACTCACAAAATCACCACAAAAGTTAGCATGACAAGAATTATCAGGTAGCGCGGGTGCTCAATCAGGTTTTCTGCCTGCCGGAAATAATCTCCGGCAAGGAGGAAGATACGACGAGCCTGGGTATCGCCGCCCTGCAGGGCAAGGCGTGACTCCAGCGCCAACAAGTGGTTGGACAAGGCATAAAGCAGGCGCCCTACCGTACCGGGACTCTGTATGAGAGGATCAAGCGGTGCCGGCGAGGGAATCAGCGCCGGGGCTTGCGGGGCGCCGGAAATTGAAGCGATGAAGCGCTCTTCCAGTGATCGGGCATCACGCGCCAACTGACTGAAGGGCCGCATCACGGCGATTTGCGAGAGAGAGTCAATCCAAAAGCGTTGCAGCGCAGCCGTATGCAGCCAGGCTCGGCTACTCAGCCATGCAGCGGGCGGCGGCGCTGGGCGGCCGCTCAAAGCCAGGATAGCGGGGGCACGAAGGAATTGATAAGCCCGCCAAAGCATATGGGCGCAGAGATGCGCGAGCGCCAGGCGGAAAAAGCCGAAGCCACAAGCGGCCAGCATCAATCCGGTCTGGCTGAGGGTAGCAAAAAGCAGAGCCGACTTGATGTCAGTCTGTGTCAACGCGGTCAACCAGGAGAGAACCGCTGTAACAAGACCAATAAAAATCAGCAAAATCATCAGATCAGGCACTTGCAACAGCAGGGGTTCAAGGCGAATTAAAAGAAAGATGCCGGCATGAACCATCACTGCACCGTAAAAAATGGCAGATGAGGGCGTCGGGCCTTCGAGAGCTCGGCCAATCCATGCACCAAACGGCCATTGTGCTGACTTGACCAAAGCAGCGGTGACAAAACCGAGCGCCGCCAAACGGGAGATCAGGGCTTCGTGATGTTGACCAATCTCATGCCAGCCAACGCCACCGATGTAAATCAGGCTGATGGCGATGGCAACCATAAAACCGGCATCGCCAATCCGGTTAGTCACAAAAGCAAACTGGGCGTTGCGGGTTGCCGTGTGGCGTTCATAAGCGAAGCCGATCAATAAATAGGAACTGACGCCGGCGAGCTCCCAGCCGATAAAGGCAAGAACAGCGTTGCCGGAAAAAACGACAAATAACATCCCCGACAGGAAAATGCAGACGACCATGAAGAAACGCTGAAAACCTGCTTCACGGTGCAAGTACTGGCGTGAAAAACGCAGTGTAATCAGGGCAACAAAGGCCACGATCGTACCCACCGGCAGGCTTAGACTATCGAATGTCAGCACATAGGGAATGACATGGTCGCCACTGGAAAAAAAGGTTCCCAGCAAAATCGAGCTGGGCAGATGGTAACCAAAAATCAAAGACCCGATAGCGGCGGCGTCGATCAGCAAAATGAGGATCAAGACCAGCGCCGTGGCGCCAAGGGCAATACGTGCAGCCGCCGGCTCACGGTGATCGGCCTCGGCGAGCGAGGTGGCCGGCTGACTGCCGAGTTGCTGAACGGCAATCCCCGCTGCCGCGACCAGTGGAATCAATGGCAGGACGCTAGCGGTATGCAAAACGGCATGGAGCAGTTCGGTACTCATCTCGGCATCTCCGTACTTTCCGGCGCCAGCAAGACAGGGGCCAGTGGTTCGCGTTCGCCGCCAAACCAATCCACCGAAGACGCCACAACATTAGGCGTCCAGCCATCGCCAATCCACACCGCCCAACCGGTAAGCGGGTCAAAAAGCTGGATTTGCGCCGAATCCGGATCCTTGGCTGCCAAGGTCAGCCAGCGATTGCCGACCAGTTCGCGCAGGCCAGCCTGACGTTGATAGATGGCGGTCAGCCGCTCGATACTGGCTTCGACCACGACAAGCAGACGCATTGGTTCGTGGATCTCGATCATCTGTTTGGGCAGCCCCGTGCGAAGATCGGAGGCGGCGCCTTCCATGACGCCGAAAAGGCCGGTGACGTTATGGGTGATCTTGCTGCCACAGCCAAAGCGATCATTGTCTACGGTCGAGAAAAAATATTCGAGGCTGATCCCGGCGCCAACGGGGCCATTGGCGGCCAGCAAGCGCTCCAGCACTTTACCCTCGGCGTTAAGATCGGGGTCAATATCGGTGAGCGGATCATATGAAATCAAAAAAGCCCGGCGGTCAAAGAATACGCCTCGACTCATTGTTCTTCGACCGAAAAATGCGCAGGCATTGGTAACGTGACCGAGCTCAGGACGAGGTTGCGAAAAGTCATAGCGCCGACCATTGACGTGATTCTGAGCTTTCTCAGCACCAGGGCGAAGCGGCGCCGAATAGAGCCGGCGACAACGTTCTTCGGCGTGTTTCGAGGCGGCCGTTTGCAGCTGGACATCGAGTTCGGCGTGAGCGGAGCGCAAAGCCTCCGGCAAGTCCTCAAGGTCATACCAGACAATGCTGTCGTCACAGGTGTTATGTTCCGCACCCAGAAAATGAGTCTGATCGGGAATGGCGATACCGCGCTCACTCAGCATTATTCGCACTTCAGGCAAATTACCGAAGGATGCCATCAAACGGGCATTCGGGCCGCTATGCCGGCCAGAACAAGCACCGCAATCGTAGGCCGAGAGATGCGGATTATTCTCACTGCTCGAGCCATGCCCGACGATAACCACCAATGGCGCGAATTTGTCGCTGAGACCAATGTTGGTGAGAAAAGTCTGCAGACGGTCGGCGGCCTCGCCGGGAGTAAATCCGGAGCGTGGTTGTTCTGGCGTGGCGAGCTGCGAGGCGACTGCATGCCCGGCAAGGGGCGCAATCCGGGTTCGGACGTCGTGCCCGCGTGGAGCCAGCCACCGAGGCAAAAAGCTGCGCACCCAAAGCGCCGGCATCGCGACCAATGCCCCTACCCACGTCGCCAAAGGGGATGCCAGCAGGTCAAAACGTGAGCCCTCGAACAAACTGTAACGCCGCCGCTCTTCGGCATGCTGTCGGTTGAGCTGAATTTGGTGGGCGGCATCACTTTCAGCATCGGGGCGAAGCAGTTCATCAATCCGATGCGAGGGTTTCACCACCACCGGCACGACAGGGCAAAGGGCGCTGCTGGCTTTGTCGTACAGCCCTTGCCAGTGGATAAAGACGTTGTAATGCGCAGCGGCACCGAAAGTTTCAAGCGTCGGTGCCGTCTCTTCAAGATGGCGGCGAAACCCTTCTTCGCGGTCATCCATGCAGAAAACCAACTGTGCTGCAGGCTGAACTGCCGCTGAAACCCGCCCATGATTAGCCGCCAGAGCCGCAAAAATCTGTTCTCGGTAATGGCGTTCGTAAGCACACAGCCACAAATGGCCAACCCGATCTTCGTTCAACCAAACCAAGAGGTCTTCAAGTCTGGAAAAAATTGCGGGTAATTCATCGTTGACCGCAACATGATCCAAATGCCCTGTTGCGGTCAACGCCTGAATAAGCCGGAAAATTGGCCAGTGATGGCAGGCGTGCTGCTGGCGTAAGACCAGGCCAGGAAGGCAGGATTGCCAGACGGAAGCCTGCTCAGACCACAGCGCCGAGCTCACCGGAACTTCCTCACGACAATTCTGAATTAACGAAAAGGCGCGCGCCGCCAATGTTTCCGGAACACCGTCCTGCAGCACGGCGAGGCGAACCTGGAGCTCTTCATCGTGATTCGAGAAGTAATGCTTTAGTGCGCCGGGCGTCGGGCTGATATTCCAGAGCCGCCGCGCCAACTCCTGAGCAGCCAGCCTTTCCAGTACGAGCCTGACGGCCAGCCAGTCGACGATCGCGGCGGTGACACCATGGGCGTCGCGGTAGTCGGGATGCTCATCACGCCAGAGGAACATCCCGCCCCAGCCGGGAATTTCAAGTGCCAATCGTTCGAGGTAGTCGGCATGGAGCGCATCAGGAAGCTCCCGGAACGCCAGCTCAGAGGCAATCGCTTCGCGTGCTGATTCCGGTAGAAGCGCCATTTCGTTGCGCGATTCGGGAAGCAGATCAAGCGTCCAACTGGCATCCTGGCTCGCCGTTTGTCGCCAGACCTTCCAGAAACCCTGTGCACGGAGGGGGTTATGCCAGGCCGCCAAGCCCTGATCAAGATGGGTGCCGGCCAACCTGAGCAGGGGCGCACGAAAGGACTCGAGTAAGTCTTCGCCGGACAGGGTGAGCAGCAGGTCGCGGAGGGTCCACGAGGCTCCGAGGCGATCCAGCAGGTTCTGAATATCCGCCCGAACTGGAGGAGTTGGCATTGTCCCGCTACTTTTGCAAGCGACCCAAAGCGCTGCGGCATCGCTGGAGAGTTGACGCTCCTCCCAATCGAGCCTGGCGACCGACAAGGCCTCTACATCATGAATCAGCGCCGCACGAATCACCGCGAGACGGGAAATGTCACCGGCCGATGTTGAGAGAAGTATCTCGTCCGGGGCGGGGGTGGGATCAATCAGGCAGATGCTGCGAATCGCGGCATCAAGATCGCTGATCGAGATGCGCCCTTCGGCCAGGAGTTTGCGATAGGTGGAAGACGGCCACCAGGGTTGAACACCCAAACGCTGTCGTGCTGTCGCCAAAGCCTGATGAAATGGCAAATGTTGCAAACCATGCAGGGTGTTGTGATGAACGAAGTCGCGAATCGGCGCTTGCGCCGGCAGGACATGCGAGAGACGGTGAGCAAAGGCGTGCCAGTCAAAGGCGTCGTCAGGACTACGTTCTGAATGGGAGATTGCGCTCGCCGGCATGTCAGTATCCGAAACGCTGGGCAAGTTGAGCAGCGGAGACATGGACCAGTGCCAACAAAGGGCCAGGCAGCGTTCCGATGCCAATGACGATGGCGACGAGAACGCTCGCGGCAAGCAGCTCGCCGCGCGCCATGTCATCGCTGGCGAGGGCATACTGGTTCTTGGTCGACATCAGATGACTGATGGTTCGCAGCGCATAGGCGGCACTCAGCAGAACCGAGAGGCCAATCACCATCGCAAGGAAGCCCCAGCGGGCAAAGCCGCCGATGAGAATATGCAGTTCGGCAATGAATCCCGCTGTTCCAGGCAGGCCGACAGAAGCCAGCAGTGCCAGGACAAAAAAGATCATCAGACGGGGACGGCGTTGACCGAGCCCATCAATATCCAGCAAGTCGCGCCCCCCCTGCCGCTCCTGAATCAGCCCGACAATCAGAAAGAGCAGCCCCGCTACCAGTCCGTGCGAGACCATTTGGATCACCGCACCGGAAAATCCGGCAGCGTTGAGCGTGGCAATGCCGAGCAGAGCGACGCCCATGTGCGACATTGACGAGTAGGCCACCATCGCTTTGAGGTCACGCTGCCGCCAGGCGAGAACGCCACCGTACAGCATGCCGATCACGGCAAAAACAGCCAGCCCCCCGGACACCGCGGCCATCGCGTCGGGCAGCGCTGCGCTGGCGCGCAACAAACCATAGGCGCCCATTTTTGCCATGACGCCAGAAAGAATGATCGGAATAAAAATCGGCGCTTCGGTGTAGGCCAGACGCAGCCAGCCATGCAACAAAAAAATCGGCATTTTGACGCCGAAGCCAATCAAAAGCCCAAAGAAGATAGCGAGCTGCTTGTCGCGCGACAAAGTGCGGGCAGCCTCGGCCATCGCGCCCATGTCAAAGCCGTTACCCGGTGCGGCGTCGTACATGAACAGAAGGGCGATCAGCATGAAGACAGATCCACCCAGTGTGTAAAGCACGAAGTTGAGCGCCGCCCGTTGGCGTTGCAAACCGCCGAGCCGGTCAATCAGGAAAAACAAGGGAATCAGCGTCAACTCCCAAAACACGTAGAAAAGCGACCAGTCTCGCGCCGAAAAAACGCCGAGAATGGCCGACTCCAGAATCAGCAACAAACAGAAATACAGCCTCATGCCCTCTTTTTTGCGACAAGAAGCCAGCACAACAACGACGGTCAGCAGTGTAGTGAGCAGTAAAAGAGGCAAGGAAAACGCGTCGACCCCGAAGGAAAACCGTGCCCCCAGACGCGGGTTCCAGGTATAGGACTCAAAAAACTGGATCCCTGCACTATTGGCGTCGAATCGCGTCAGCAAAAACAGCGAATAAGCCAGCGCGCAAACGGTGACCACTAGCGCGACGCTCTGAATAAGCCCGGCTCTGCGTCCGGGCACGGCAGCAATCAAAAGCGCACCCAACAGAGGGATGGACAGCAGAAGGCTCAGCATGCGTCGATTTAACCAGGTCTAAAATACAGAAGCCACCGGGAATCCTTGACACCGGAGACATTAGGGGAAGTGGCGGAGGACTAGATTATAGAGGGGGCGACGACTTCAAGATGGTGTCTTCAAAATTGCAGTGACCATCAAAGCGCAGGTCGGGCACCCCGGGAAAATCCGCTGGGTCACACAAATTGCTATCTGAATGACGACTCTGGATTGCTACGCACTGCCGCACGACGCAATCCAGAACAACTCCATGGCTAAGTTGGCACCACCAGCGTTGGCATTTCCACCAACCCGGCGATGTTTTGCATGATCCCTGAGCGGCCGAACGCGAACAGGTGGTAACGCTGACGGCCAATCACCATCAGGTCAGCATCCATGTCTTTGGCAGCGGCTAACGTTTGCTCGACCGGCTCACCGACCAAGACCTGGCCCTTGACCTGCGCTGACGCCACAGCAGCCACTTCGACGGCAGCGCTATTGATGCTCTGAGTAGCCACTTGCGTGGCCTCATTCTCAGCAACGCTCAAAACGGTGAGCGGCAGA
Source organism: Dechloromonas sp. (assembly GCA_011391255.1). Taxonomy (GTDB): domain Bacteria; phylum Pseudomonadota; class Gammaproteobacteria; order Burkholderiales; family Rhodocyclaceae; genus Azonexus. The sequence goes on along the minus strand of JAABQV010000005.1, from coordinate 141,115 downwards.
TTGCAGATGCTGGCGATCAGACCTGCGGTTGTTGCGATGCTCTGCTTTTGACTGTGATCACCCACTGCCGCCAGAACACCATGTGTCCAGAACTGTGCGGCACGGGGCACCAGCAATACGCTACAGGAAACATCGCGAATCACCTTGCTAACCATCTCGCCAACCAAAATTCTGGCCAAAAAACCCTGTCGACCGCGACGACGCAAAACAATGAGATCCGATTGCGCTTCCTTCGCCTCGGCAACGATTTCCGGGTGTGCTTCAGCACCACGGCGAACGCGGACATCAAGTTCGACGCCGGCAGCGGCCGCGCGCGAACGCAACTCCCCGATGCGCTGCGCCACTTCCTCTTCGGCCCGCAAGGCAAGCTCGGGTACTTCGGCCTCAAACTCGGGATTACTCAGTACCGGAACTACCACCCGCAAGGGCACGCCACAGCGCTGGGCCATGGCGAACGCAATGCGCTCCGCGCCCTCGTCAAATTCAGTAAGTTCGGTAGCGAGAAGGACGCGACTAAATGGATAAGGATTGACCATACTGATTCCTAGTGCCCGACGTTCAGTATGCCGGAGGCAGCGAGAACTTGCACAAGAATGGCAAGGATGCAGAGCGTCACGAAAACCCAGTCACCACGCTTCGCATAAACAGGGATTACTGCCACCAGGCAAACCAGCGAGCTGGCGCAAAGAATGGCGATGCCGACAAAATTCGATATGTCACCCTTGCCCGCCAGTTGCAGCCAACTCCAGCCGGTCGGAGTATTGGTGCGGGTCAGGTATTCCTGGAGCGGCAAACCCCAGACTTTCTGCAATTCATCCAGCGGCACATGCGCGGGAATCAAACCAAAGACGTAGCCCAAAAAGCTCGCCACAAGAATTACCAGCCCGAAACGCGAACCCCATTGCAGAAGCTTGGCGTAAAGCTGCTGCTCGACCGAAATATGACTGTCTTTTTTTTCCATGATCAGATCCAGATGCCGAGGCCCTTGAGTAATGCGCGAATCCCTGCAAAAAGCAGGAGCGAGATTACCATCTTGCGCACCACGGATGCCTTGAGCACGTGCAACAATCGCGCCCCAATCGTCGCTCCCAGCATCATTCCAATCACCGATGGCACCGTCACAATCGCCATGACCGCGCCTTTGTTGAGATAGATCCACGCCGCCGACGAATCAACCAGGGTCAGGATAAAGCTGGAGGTACCCGCCGAGACCTTGAGCGGTGCGCCCATCAGCAGATTGAGGACGGGTACATTGGCCCAACCGGCGCCCATACCGAAGAGGCCGGCCAAGAAACCGATACAGAGAAAGAGCACCAATCCCTTGCCGGTACGATGCACTTGCCAGTTAATATTCTGACCACGGGCGGCGTCATGAAAAATACCATTCATCGAAAGGGCGGCCGATAGACGATCGGGCGCCGACACCTCGGGAAATTCCGATTTCTTGGCCATCGCCATCAAGGTGACAATCCCGAGTATCGTTCCTCCTAAAGCAATCTGAACAATATTGGCCGGAATCGCCAGACCAACCATGGCACCACCGATTGCACTGGCCGAGGCGAGCACCGCCATCGGCAAAGCCAGCCGCAAATCGGCGAGCCCACCGCGCAACAAAGACGGTCCGGCGGCCAAAGCACTGGCCAACGCCACCAGCAAGCCGGCACCGCGGACGAAATCAAGGTGAAACGGAAAAAAGCCGCCAACAATCGGCACAAAGAGAACGCCGCCGCCGACGCCTGACGGCACGGCAACAATACCCAAGAGGAAGCTGGTGATGAACAAACCCAGCGGCAAAACCCACCATGGCATCGCTGTCGGTGTTGGAATCGCATCAGCGGCGTAAGCACTGGCAGCACAAAACGACAAGGCCAGCCACAACACCACCGCGTTGGCTTTCAGCAAGCCAACGAAATCAGAAAATGCTTTGCCGAACATCAGGAAACCGTTTGGTAATAAAGATTCTGCGGGTGCTGCGCCTCGGCGAAGAAATACCAGCGTTCGGCCAACAAGCCGGCATATTGCACGGCGAAAGCAAGCATTGGTACGGTCAACACCAGAATCAGGGGAAAAACGAAGCCGGCGAACAAGAGCGTAATCAGAACACCGCGAACAAAAGTGGCGCTCTTGCCATGGAAAAATTCACGCGTATTGAATGAACCACCCATCGCTCCCTGCGATTTTTGCACGATACGCGGATGGCGAATCCCCAACGCGCTCTGCAAGGTACTTGTCGGCTTGAGCGTGGCATTGCGCACCAGCGCTGCACCGCGCGTGACCAGCGATAGCGCGATCAGGGAGAAAGTGGCCTGTGACAACGGAGCGACCAGCGCCGGCGCAAAAAATGCGGCGTAGCTTGTCGTCAGGCAGGCACCCGAAGCACAGCCGAGCAAGGTGAAATTAACAACGGTCAAGGGATGCGACCACTCTTTCAAGACCTTGACTGCCGCATAAATCATCGCCGTACATACAAACAGAACAATCGACAAAATCGAACCAAGCAGCCCGAGTGCCAGGGTAAAGCCGGCACCACTCCAGTGAGCGGCACCGTACAAAAAAGCGACGCCCATGAAAGCCGGCAAGGCAATAACCTCGCGCGACAACCACGAAGTACGCCACATCGCCGCCGCGCGCCAGGCGCGCTCAGGGTGTCCGAGATGGAAGAAGGAAGCGATCAGCCCGAGAACACAGAGAACAACAACAATCGCACTGCCTCCAACAAAGAAGCCGGAACTCAAAGAGCTTCCCCCCAGCAACTCAAGCAGAAAGAGAGCGATAAACAAACCCTGACCAGCGCCGATCAGGGTAGTCAAAAAAAGCACGGATAGCGCAGGATGCATGGTTAGAGCTCTTCGGCAATGGGTGGCAGATTCGGCTCAAACGGTGCGCCGTCGATCCGGTGGGGGTTGTCAGAGCGACAAAGGTCGTCGTCACGCAAATTCAGTGTTGTCTTGCGCCGTGGCAAATAATGGTTGGACGGCTTGGTCGCTGCTTCCGGCATCAGCGCATAACCACCCCGCTCGCGGATCGCAATCGAGATCGCCGATTCCGGATCATGGACATCGCCGAATAGACGCGCACCCGGCGGGCAGGCCAGCACGCAGGATGGCTTGCGGCGATCTTCGGGCAGGCTCATGTCGTAGATGCGATCGACACAGAGCGTGCACTTGGTCATCACCTGACGCTTTTCGTCCAGCTCGCGAACACCGTAAGGGCAAGCCCATGAGCAATATTTGCAGCCAATACATTTGTCGTAATCGACCAGCACGATGCCGTCCGACTTGCGCTTGTAGGAAGCACCGGTCGGGCAGACCGGCACGCAGGGCGGGTCCTCGCAATGCAGGCAGGATTTTGGAAAATGGACGGTTTCGGTGTTGGGGTACTCACCGACTTCAAAGGTTTGCACCCGATTGAAAAACGTCCCGTTCGGATCAGCCCCGTACGGGTCAAGATCGGACAGCGAACCGGCGGCGCCGGAGGTGTTCCACTGCTTGCAGTTGGTCACGCAGGCATGGCAACCAACGCAAACATTCAAATCGATAACGAGCGCCAATTGGGTCATTGGCCGTCTCCTTTCTTTCCAGCAAACCAGCCTTGCCAGGCCGGCACCTCTTTAACCATGCCCGGCACGGCCTGCATCGGTTCAAATTGCGGTGAGCTGACTTTTTCTTCATCGGCTGCGGCGGGATAAATCCGCACGCGCACATCGTACCAACCAGCCTGCCCGGTAATCGGGTCGGAATTGGAGAAGCGCTTGCCCGCAGCATTGGCCGGCAACTCTTCAGAAATCAGGTGATTGAGCAAGAAGCCTTTTTGCGACTCATTGGCGTCATCGGACAGATTCCAGGCGCCGGCCGATTTGCCAATCGCGTTCCAGGTCCAAACCGTACCTGGCTCGACCGCTTCCGAATAACGACACATGCAGCGCACTTTGCCCCATTGCGACTCGACCCACATCCAGCCGCCGTCCTCTATCCCGGCCGCCTTGGCGGTGCGGGAATTGACATGCAAATGGTTGTGAGCGTGAATCTGGCGCAGCCAGGCGTTCTGCGAATCCCACGAGTGGTACATCGCCATTGGACGCTGGGTGATTGCATTCAACGGGTAGTTGGTCAAATCACTTTGCGCGTCTTCAAGCGGCGCATGCCAGATTGGCAGCGGGTCAAAATATGTCGCGACCCGTTCACGCAACTCAGCCGGCGGCTGCTTGCCCGGACGCTTACCTTCGGCAGCCAGACGGAAGGCCTGAAGCAACTCAGAGTAGATGTGAATGATGATCGGATCGTTGTCGCGACGCATGCCGGTTTGCTGGGCCCAATCCATGTAGCCCTTGTTCCAGTTACGCATGTACTGGCTGGACGGCGGCAAGTGGTACTGGAAGAAACAGCCGTTCTTTTCGTACATTTCCCACTGCTTGGGGTTGGGCTCGCCGCGCAAGGATTTCTCGCCATCCTTGCCACGCCAGCCAGCGAGGAAGCCGATCCCGGAACCGGGCGCAGTTTCGTAGTTGACCACGAAATCCGGATAATTCTTGAACTTGCGACCGCCTTCGGCATTGGTGAAGGCTGGCAACTTCAGACGCCCGGCAAGCTCGACCAGAACCTCCTGGAAGGGCTTGCAATCACCCGTTGGCGGCAGCACCGGAATCCGCACCGAATCAACCGGGCCATCGTATTCCGAAATCGGCCGATCAAGAATCGACATGCAATCATGGCGTTCAAGATAGGTCGTATCGGGCAGAATCAGGTCGCCGAAGGCGGTAGTCTCGGACTGGAAGGCATCGCAAACAACAATAAACGGAATTTTGTACTCACCGTCCGCATTTTTGTCGCTCAACATCTTGCGGACTTCGCTGGTGTTCATGCTGGAATTCCACGCCATGTTGGCCATGAATAACAACAAGGTATCAATCGGGTAAGGGTCGCCGCGCCAAGCATTGGTGATGACGTTGTGCATCATGCCATGCGAGGACATCGGGTGTTCCCAGGAGAACGCCTTGTCGATACGAACCGGCTGCCCCTCGGCATCAACGAAAAGGTCATCCGGCGTTTCGATCCAGCCAAGTGGCGCGCCACCCAACGGGGTGTTCGGCTGCACAGCCTCGGGGCCTTTCGACGGCCGCACATTCGGCGGAATCGCGCGCGGATAAGGCGCCTTGTGGCGGAACCCACCGGGACGATCAATCGTGCCGAGCAAAGACATCAGAATCGCCAGCGAACGAATCGTCTGGAAGCCGTTGGAGTGCGCAGCCAAGCCGCGCATGGCGTGAAAAGCCACCGGATTGCCGGTGACGCTCTGATGCTCTTCACCCCACCAGTCAGTCCAGGGAATCGGCAGTTCAATCTTGCGATCACGCGCCGTGATGCCCATTTCGTGGGCGATACGCTTGATCGTTGCGGCGGGAATGCCGGTGATCTCTTCAGCCCACTCCGGCGTGCATTCCGCGACGCGTTCCTTGAGCAACTGGAAGGCTGGCTTGGCCGGCGTTCCATCGGGCATGACAAAACTGCCGAAGAGTGACGGGTCGGCACCCTTGGCGTGATCAGCAACCGGTTGATTGCTCAGGCGATCCCACCAGTAAAAATTGTGCGGGCGCAGCGGATTAAGAATCTCGCCATCCGGCTTGCGCAGCATCATGCCGAATTCGTTGCTCGCCTCATCCTGATTCACCAACTGGCCCGAGTTCGTGTAGCGCGCCAGGAAATCGCGGTCGTAGAGACCAAGGGCAATGATTTCGCGGATGATTGCCAGAATCAATGCGCCATCGGTACCCGGCTTGATCGGGATCCACTCGTCAGCAATCGCGGCGTAACCGCTGCGCACCGGGTTGATCGCGACAAAGCGCCCGCCGTTACGCTTGAAATCGCCAATCTGGGTTTTTAGCGGATTGGAGTGATGATCCTCGGCCGTACCAATCATGAAGAACAGGTTGGCGCGCTCAAGATCCGGCCCGCCAAATTCCCAGAATGAGCCGCCGATGGTGTAGATCATCCCGGCCGCCATATTGACCGAGCAGAAGCCGCCGTGCGCCGCGTAATTGGGCGTGCCGTACTGACGGGCGAAAAGGCCGGTCAAGGCCTGCATCTGGTCGCGACCAGTGAACAGGGCGAATTTTTTTGGATCGGTGGCGCGCAGGTGGCTGAGGCGTTTTTCGAGAATGTCGAAGGTCTCGTCCCAGCTAATTTCCTCAAACTGGTTGGCGCCGCGCTCCGTGCCGGCCTTGCGGCACAGCGGCTTGGTCAGGCGCGCCGGTGAGTACTGTTTCATGATCCCGGAACCACCCTTGGCGCAGATCACGCCTTTATTTAGCGGGTGATCAGGATTTCCCTCGATGTAACGTACCTCGCCATCGCGCAAATGGACGCGAATGCCGCAGCGACAGGCACACATGTAGCAGGTTGTTGTTTTGACTTGAGTCTCAGCGTCCGGCAGCGGCGGCGCAATCGGATCATGTATCGGTGAGGACATAGTTTTTATCTTGTTTGAGGTGGATGTCACGCTCACGAATCTCGGAGAAATTGCCTCAGCGCGAGCTTTTTGCAAGCTCCACTATTAAGCGCAATTGGCTCACTTTGTGTCTATAACTACAACGGGGGAGGAGGGGTATAACCCTGATGGGTGTATGCCCACTCCCTATTGGTTGATGTTTCGCGAAATTCGCCTTAGTCTATGGGAATCCACTAATAAAGGGCGATCAAATTGCAGAGCTCAATAGCGATTGCAACGACCGAGGCCACCAAGCCTGATTTTGTCTGGAGCCAGGAACCGTTTTTTTTGCCTCCCGGCAACGATGGTGGCCTGGATGCGTGCCTGGACCACGAAATAGCCGTCCCCCACGCAGGCGAACTTAAGTCCCTGCTGGCTACTTTTCTCGAAAGCAACATTGGCACAGTCCATGCAACAGCCGGCGTTGTCCGTCTGCTCGCACCGGATGGGCACACCTTGCAAATCATTAGCTCTGCCGGACTCTCAGCGGAGTTGCAGGACGAAGCTGAAAGCTTTGTCGAACTGGATTGTGAGGCAATTGATATTGCCACTTTAGGGCGCGTTGTTCGCGCCTCGGACATCAGCACTTGCGCAGCACGTGAGCAGTGCCGTTATGCCAGTTGCCGCTCACAGTCACTGGTTGCGGCGCCACTTGAGTCACCGAACCAGCCCGGTACACCACTCGGCATTCTGACCCTGTTTTTTGATGCGCCCCGCGAAGCATCCAGCAAGGTCATGAACACTGTTGCCGCCTTTGCTGAAATGATGGGTGCCGCCATCGAGTTCACCCGGATCAACCGCGAGTCCTACCGCGCAGCCCGCCTTGCTGCGCGCCGGGACATCGCCAACAACATTCACGACTCATTGGCGCAAACACTGACGTTTGCCCGAATGCGAACCAGCCTGGTCGCCGAAACTGTCCGGACCGGCAAAAATGAGGCCGCACTCAAATACACCGAGGATATCGACGAGGCGCTGGAAATGGCGCAAAAGGCGGCACGCGATCTGATCGCCGATTTCCGCTCGGAGCTCAACCCTGGCGGCCTCGCCGCATCATTGTGGGTATTGGTCGATGAATTCCGCAAACGGAACTCGATTGAACTGGAATTTCAAAACCGTATTGTCGATCTCGCCCTGCCCTTTGAGTTCGAGATTCAGGTCTTCAATATTGTGCGTGAGGCCTTGAACAACATAGCCCGACATTCCGGCGCGCAGCATGCCCGGCTCTTCGTTGACACCAGCTTTGGCTACTACGTTTTTACGATTGAAGACAACGGTGTCGGGGCGCAAACCTTCAAACCAGTCGAAGGACATTATGGAATGCTTATAATGCGTGAGCGAGCGCAGAGAATCGGCGGCAACATAAAAGTAAAAAGTGCGACGGGGAAGGGAACGCAAGTTCAACTCTTTTTCCCCGAACCGACACTTGACTGGAGAGAGACAATTGACTGAAAAACTAAAAGTGATATTGGTCGACGACCAATCCTTGTGTCGGCGCGGACTTAGCGAATTGCTTGCCAACTGCTATGACTTCACCGTTTTGGGCACCACCGGCAACATCGACGAACTACGCACACTGTGCGTCGAGAAGCCCGATCTGCTGATCATCGACTTGCGCATGAAACCGCTCGACGGCATTGCAGTAATCACCCAGTTGCGCAGTGAAGGCTGCACGATTCCCATCGTCATGCTGACGATGAGCGACTCTGAAGTGGATCTGTCGAATGCGATTCGTGCCGGCGTACGCGGCTATTTGCTCAAGGATATGGCACCTGAAGACGTCGTGGACTCGATTCGCCGCGTCGCTGCCGGAGAACTGGTGGTTGCTCCGGCCATGACGGTGAAGATGATCGACCTGCTGCGTGGCGAGCAATCCGGTCAAGAGCCGAAGAACTCACTGAAGCTTCTGACTGAGCGCGAGCGCGAAATCATTCAGTTACTGGCGCGGGGGGAAAGCAACAAGGTTATCGCTCAAAATCTCTCGATCAGCTACGACACGGTCAAACAACACGTTCGGCACATTCTGACCAAGCTGAACCTTTCTTCAAGGGTAAAAGCAGCCGTTTTATTCACCAAGGAAAACAGCGGCGAGTCTACGCCACGACCGTGACGCTCTCTACGGGGTTACAACCCACCCACCCGAACTAGTTATAGACAAGTCCTCCCCCGATTGCGCCTAATAGCTGTCTTGGAGATGTACTCGGCGCCCTGCCTTTGGAGACGCCGGGGCACCAACGGACAAAACGAGGAGGAGGGGGAGATATGGCACACGTAGTCATTATGGGCGCCGGCATCGGGGGCATGCCAGCAGCTTACGAGATGCGGGAAAAGCTCGATAAAAAACACAAAGTTACTGTTGTTTCAAACACAGAAAACTTCCATTTCACGCCCTCCAACCCGTGGGTTGGTGTCAAGTGGCGGGAACGCAAGCAGATCGAGTTTCCGGTTCGCACATATCTGCAGCGCAAGGGCATTGAATTCATTTCGACCGGCGTCAAGCGGGTTCATCCGGATCAAAATGAACTGGAACTCAACGACGATTCGCGCCTTGCCTACGATTATCTGGTCATCGCCACCGGCCCCAAGCTGGCATTCGACGAAATCGAGGGTCTCGGCCCGCATGGCGGCCATACCGCTTCGGTTTGCCACGTTGATCACGCGATGGAGTCCTACGACAAATGGGATGAGTTCTGTGCCGATCCGGGCCCGATCATCGTCGGCGCAGTTCAGGGAGCCTCATGCTACGGCCCGGCCTATGAGTACGCCTTCATCATGAATACTGATCTGCGTCGCCGCAAAATTCGCAGCAAAGTGCCGATGACCTTCGTTACCTCCGAGCCTTACATTGGCCACCTTGGCCTCGGTGGCGTCGGTGACTCCAAGGGCATTCTTGAGTCTGGCATGCGCGACAAGCACATCAAGTGGATTTGTAATGCCAAAGTCACCAAAGTCGAGGCCGGCATGATGTTCGTAACCGAGCACGACGACATGGGTGTCGAAAAGCGCAAGCACGAGTTGCCGTTCAAATACAGCATGATGTTGCCGGCCTTCAAAGGCGTCGATGCGGTGTTTGGTATTGAAGGCCTGACCAATCCACGCGGCTTTATTACCGTCGACAAACATCAGCGCAACCAGAAATACAAAAACATCTTCGCCGTCGGTGTCTGCGTGGCAATTCCGCCGGTCGAGCCGACACCAATCCCGGTCGGCACGCCTAAAACCGGCTACATGATCGAATCGATGGTCACTGCCACTGTGCATAACATCCATGCCGACCTTGATGGCGGCAATGCGGATCGCGAAGCTACCTGGAACGCCATCTGTCTGGCCGACTTCGGCGATAGCGGTGTGGCCTTCGTTGCCATCCCGCAGATTCCGCCGCGTAACGTCAACTGGTTTGCCGAAGGAAAGTGGGTTCACCTGGCTAAAATCGGTTTTGAGAAATACTTCATCCGCAAGATGAAGAAAGGCAACTCAGAGCCCTTCTATGAGGGCAGCGTGCTCAAGATGCTGGGAATTGAAAAGCTAAAATAAGCTGTACTGCTCAGGGATCGAAGGGGACGCCACGGCGTCCCCTTTTTTATAGCCGCACTTTTCGGTCGAAGGTGTTGCATTGGTTCATATCGCCAGTTTCAAAGCCGGTTCTGAACCACTTTACGCGTTGCGCCGAACTGCCATGGGTAAAGCTTTCCGGCACGATACGACCCTGCGATTGTTGCTGGAGGCGGTCATCGCCAATCGCCGAAGCTGCCGCCAGCGCGGCTTCAAGATCGCCCGGCTCGAGGACATTTTTCATCGTATCGGTACGTTTACCCCAAACCCCGGCCAGACAATCCGCCTGTAGCTCCATACGCACTGATAATGCATTGGCTTCCGCCTTGCTCGCCCGCTGCTGGGCGGTGCGTACCTTGTCGGCAATGCCGAGCAGGTTTTGCACATGGTGGCCAACTTCATGGGCAATGACGTAAGCCTGGGCAAATTCGCCGGGCGCCTTGAAGCGCGACTTCAATTCGTTAAAAAACTGCAGGTCGATATAAACCTTCTGGTCGCCCGGGCAGTAGAACGGCCCCATCGCCGACTGGCCAGTGCCGCAAGCGGTCGGCGTCACGCCGGAAAAAAGCACCAGCTTGGGTTCCTGATAGCGCTTGCCATTGGCTCGAAAAGCCTCGTTCCAGGTATCTTCAGTTGAGGCTAGCACTTTTGAAACGAAGAGCGCCGTCGTGTCGTTGGTGGGCGGCGCCTTTGCCGGCGGTGCGCTCTGCTCAATCGCCGGCATACCGCCGCCGCTCAACATATCAAGGACGGTCAGCGGATTGATGCCAAGGAAATAGCTGGCAACCAGCGCAATGGCAATAGTGCCGATCCCCATGCGACCACCGCCGAGGCGCAAACCGCCACCACCCATGCCACGTCGGTCTTCGACGTTATCGCTACTTCGTTGGTCATCCATGCGCATCTGGCTATTCCTTAGCGGTAGAGATTGATGGCGTCACGGGTTTCCTGTGCGACACGGCGGGCGGCGACGGTAAAACGTTCGTCCTTGCCGGCATAAAGAATGGCACGCGACGAGTTGATCATCAAGCCACCGCCATTTGCCGTGCAGCCAGCCTTGACGGTCGCCTCAATGTCACCGCCCTGAGCGCCGATGCCCGGCACCAGCAAGGGCACATCGCCAACGATCTGGCGCACGCGGGCGATTTCGGCCGGAAAAGTGGCGCCGACGACCAGGCTAATCTGGCCATTGCTGTTCCATTCGTTCGCGGCAAGACGGGCAACCCGCTCATAGAGCTTTTCACCACCGACATCGAGAAATTGCAAATCGCTGCCACCAGGGTTGGAGGTACGGCAAAGCAGTATCACCCCCTTGTCGGCGTAGGCGAGATATGGATTAACAGAATCGCGGCCCATATACGGGTTGACCGTAACCGCATCGGCTTTGTAGCGCTCGAAAGCTTCGATGGCGTATTGCTCGGCGGTCGAGCCGATATCGCCGCGTTTGGCATCGAGGATGACCGGCATCCCCGGATGATTTTGGTGAATATGCGCAATCAGTGCTTCCAGCTGATCTTCGGCGCGATGCGCAGCAAAGTAGGCGATTTGCGGCTTGAAGCTGCAAACGAGATCCGCCGTGGCGTCAACGATGTCGGCACAAAAACCGAAGATGGCATCATCACGGCACTTGAGGTGCTCTGGAAATTTAGCTGGATCGGGGTCAAGGCCGACGCAAAGCAGAGAGTCATTTTTCTTCCAGGCGGCGGCGAGCATTTTGGTGAAAGTCATGCACTATCCTTATGAGTTACCGGCGGCAAAAACCGCGAAAAACTATCAGGCAGCAGGCAGTTTTGCAGGCTACGCTGGGTAAATAAATAACGGCCATCGCAAACAAAACCCAGTTCCTGCCAATTCACTTCCTTGTTCAGCATGATCATGCACAGGATCAAGTCGCGTCGGGCCATGCGCTGGTTTTTGGTGAATAGCGCCAGTACCGAGCCATCGAAGCTATTGCAGTCGTGGGTAAAAAATGGTTCCTGCTTGCGCGTGCGGCCATTGACGTAAATGCGCGGGTGCAGGTTGATCGGGAAGGCACGCCCCCATTGCCACCAATTGCTTTCGTCAAACGGGATGACGCGGCGTGCAAGCAATTCAGCCTTGTGTTTTTCCAGATGCGGGTGCTTGATGCCATAGAGCATGCGCCGGGTTTCGCCGGTGTCTACCGTTTTGGAGCAAACGAACTCCATGTTGCCCTTGGGGTGCGTAAAAATCGCATCGGCACCGGAAACCGCGCCGACCTTCACCGAAAAAACATCGGCGAAACGCACGCCGTAGCTATCGCGCAAAAACATCAGCTGGCCGTCGACTTCGACAAAGCGGCGGCCATCCACCAACTGACGATCAGTGCGGCCTTTCTCAAAGCGAAAAATGGCGCAATTGGGCGTGTGCTCACCGAAAACCTTGGTGTCGCCGGTTTCATAAAAATGCGTGATGCTGCCCTGCTCGTAAAGCCAGGCATTAAGTTTCTTGGCGGCAGTCAGCTTGATCAACTCGCGCGGCACAATGAAAATCAGCTCACCGCCAGGCTTCAAGTGGCGCACGCATTTTTCGATAAAGAATAGGAAAAGATTGCTGCGGCGATCAAACAATTCAGATTTCAGGCGATTTTGGGTGTCGACCGCAACATCCTGAAAACGCACGTAAGGCGGGTTGCCGATGATGCTGTCGAACTGTTCACTAAGCGGGTAATCGAAAAAATCCTGCACCAGAACCCCGGGCGGCGCGACGCCTGGATCAAATTCGATCCCGACACAGTCGCGTTGTTGCGCTAGCAGCGGCCGGTAAAAAGCGCCATCGCCGGCCGACGGCTCAAGCACGCGTCCGCTGTTTCGGCACAGATCAAGCATGAAAGCCACTACCTTGGATGGCGTAAAGACCTGGCCGAGTTGCTCAACATTACGGAGTTTCATTCGCGAATCAGCCCGCCCTGCCCCAGGAATCCTTCAACGTAACCGCCCGATTGAAGACCGGTGTTCCCGCTTTGGAATCAATCCGGTCGGCGACAAAATAGCCGTGGCGCTCGAACTGGAAGCGCTCTTCCGGCTTGGCATCTTTGAGCGACGCCTCAAGCTGGGCGGTGATGCTCTGTTTTGAGACGGGATTGAGGTCATCGAGGAAATCACGCTCGAGATCAGGCGCATCACCCTCACGGCGCGCACCAGGTGCCGGCACACTAAACAATCGATCATAAAGGCGAACTTCTGCCTGATAGGCGTGTGCCACCGAAACCCAGTGCAGGTTACCCTTGACCTTGACGCTGTCGGCACCCGGTGTGCCGGACTTGGTTTCCGGCAGATAATTGCAGTGCACCGCAACAATCCTGCCGTTTTCATCTTTGTCACAGCCGGTGCATTCAACGACATAGCCGTAGCGTAAGCGGGCCATATTGCCGGGAAAGAGACGACGGTAACCCTTGCTCGGCACTTCCATGAAGTCTTCCGCCTCGATCCACAATTCACGGCTGAATGGCATGGCGCGCTGGCCGAGTTCCGTTTTGAGTGGATGATTTGGCGCAAAGCATTCCTCGACCTGATCGGCGGGGTAGTTGTCGATAATCAGTTTAAGCGGGTCAAGCACGCCGATGCGGCGTTCGTCGGACAAGTTCATCACTTCGCGCTGCGCTTCTTCAAACAATACGTAGTCGATCAGCGAATCGTTCTTGGAGACGCCAATACGCTCAGCGAACAAACGGAAGCCTTCGGCCGAGTAACCACGACGACGGGCACCAACCAGCGTTGGCATGCGCGGGTCGTCCCAAGCTTCAACATGTTTCTCGTCGACCAGCTGAATCAACTTGCGCTTGCTCAACACAACGTAAGTCAAATTGAGGCGTGAGAATTCAATTTGCTGCGGCAGCGGGCGTTGCAGCAGGCCACCCTCGGCCAGACGCTCCAGCAGCCAGTCGTAGAACGGACGCTGATCTTCAAATTCCAGCGTGCAAATCGAGTGCGTGATGTTTTCCAGCGCGTCCTCAATCGGGTGCGCGAAGGTGTACATCGGGTACACGCACCACTTATCACCGGTATTGTGGTGCGTGGCGTGGCGGATGCGGTAAATCGCCGGGTCACGCAAGTTGATATTCGGCGCGCTCATGTCAATTTTTGCACGCAGGATGTGGGTGCCATCGGGGAACTCGCCAGCCTGCATGTGCTTGAATAAATCCATGTTTTCGGCAACCGAACGACCCCGGAACGGCGAATCCTGGCCCGGCTGGGTCAGCGTACCGCGATTGGCGCGCATTTCGTCGGCGCTCTGGCTATCGACGTAGGCGTGGCCGGCGGAAATCAGATATTCGGCAAACTGCGCCATCCAGTCGAAATAATTGGAGGCTTGATAGAGGTTGGTTTCACCACCCGTCTCCCACGAACAGCCCAGCCATTTGACCGAATCGACGATGGCATCGACGTACTCCTGCTCTTCCTTTTCCGGATTGGTATCGTCGAAACGCAGATGACAGCGGCCACCAAACTGCTCGGCCAGTCCGAAGTTGAGGAGAATGGATTTGGCGTGGCCAAAGTGCAAATAACCATTCGGTTCGGGCGGAAAGCGGGTGCGGATTTTCGCTGGGTCAAGCGGGCCGCTGGCCTGGTCGCTGGCCGTACCGGGCTTGCCTGCCCAATGCCGCAGGGTATGCTTGCCGGCAGCCAGATCGGCTTCGACAATATTGCGGATGAAATTGGCGGCGGGGGCTGGGGAGTTGGCGGGCTGATTGGGGCTGCTCACGATAAAACCTCTGATTTCAATCGCGCCATTTTAACCGGCAGAGGCGCGCTAACCGCTACAATTCAGCCCATGTCTGCACTACACAATCTTACTGCCCTCAATTTTCTTGCCGTCGGCGCGGGTGCCGCGCTTGGAGCGTGGGCGCGCTGGCTATTGGGACTGGCGCTCAACCCCCTATTTATTGCGCTCCCCCTCGGCACCCTCGCCGCCAACCTGATTGGCGGTTACCTGGTCGGCATCGCGGTCGGCCTGTTCCACCTCAACACACATTTCCCGCTCGCCTGGAAGCTGTTTGCCATCACCGGCTTTCTCGGTGGCCTGACCACTTTTTCGACCTTTTCTGCCGAAGTCGTCGAGCGGCTATTGGCCGGCCAGCCGGCAATAGCCATCGGCCTGGCGTCCATCCATCTCGCCGGATCTTTGACCGCCACCTATCTCGGCCTGATGACGGTAGGGGCGACGCGGATCTGGTCTTGAGCCCGATCGCCCATGGCTAAATGAATCCTCCGGGGAAACAAGAATCCGGGTTGCAGCGTGCTATTATGGTGCACCGCAACAAAATTGGAGTTCATCATGGCTAAAACCAAAACCCCGGAAAACGAAGTTCTTGCATCGGCAACTCAGGATCTCAACAGCGCACTGATCGAGCGCGCCGGCTTGTTTGCCAAACTGGCCGCCGATAGCACCGCCGTTGGCGCACACGCCTTCAGCGAAATGCTGCGCCCGCTTTTTGCATGGAACCCGCAGGCCAGCCAGAAACCGTTTTCAGAATCCATTGAACCTGCCCTGACGCGCATGAACGAAACGGCACGCTCATTATTTTCCTGGAATCCGCAGGATCGTCGCCCCTGAGTCTTGCGCCATGATTGAAGCGGGATTACCTCGCCTCAATCAAAGCACGTAAAACAGGACGGCAATGAAGTGCATCAGGCTACCGGCGATCACGAACAGGTGCCAGATGCCGTGCCAGTGCCGGAAGCGCTCGTCGAAAACGAAGAAGACGATACCCAGCGTATAAAAAGCGCCGCCCGCTGCCAGCCAGATGAAACCCTCCACGCCGAGATTGGCGAGTAGCGGCTTGACCGCCACCAGCACGATCCAGCCCATCACCGCGTAAATCACCAAAGACATCACCCGCGCCTCGGAGCGCGGCTTGATTTCCTGCAACATACCGACCACGGCCAGCGTCCAGATAATGCCGAAAAGCCACCAGCCCCATGGCCCACGCAGGCTGATCAGGCAAAACGGGGTGTAACTGCCGGCGATCAGCAAGTAGATCGAGAGATGGTCGAGCTTGCGCAGGATGCGCTTTGCCCGCCCGCGCACGCTGTGATAGACGGTCGAAATACTGTAGAGCGCAACCAGCGTCGCGCCATAGACGCACATGCTGAATATCTTCCAGCCGTCACCGCTTGCTACGGCCACGCCAAGCAGCCAGACCGCGCCGCTCAGGGCGAGCAAGGCACCGATCAGATGCGTCCAGGCGTTAAATTTCTCTCCGTGATACATGACTGCCTATTCTCGAGCACAAGCAAAATGGACAGCGAGCACGGCCAGTCGTTCGTCAGTCAGTCCTGATTTTTCAGCTTTCGATACATGGTCTGACGGCTGATCCCGAGGCGGCGCGCGGCTTCTGAAACATTCCCGCGACAGTCTTCCAGGGTTTCGTGAATGGCCTGACGCGAGCGCTCATCTAGATTTTGCGCAGCGACCACTGAAGCCGGCTTGACCGGGGCCTTGCTCAACTCATCAAGCAGATCGTCGGGCAGGTGCGGCCAGTCAATTCTCGTTTCATCAGAATCGAGCATTGCCACGGCGGTGCGCAAAACGCTTGCCAGCTGGCGCAGATTACCCGGCCAGCGGTAGGCTGCCAGCCGCGTCAACAGTTCCGGTGCCAAATGCAGATGACCATCCGGAAAGAGTTCATCAAGCAGTTTTTCGACCAGCGGAACAAAATCGCTGCGCTCGCGCAAGGCCGGCAAATTGAGCGTCAGGCCGTTGATCCGGTAATAGAGATCGCTACGGAAGCGCCCGGCTTCGGCGGCTTCGCGCAAGTTGCTGTGCGTCGCACAGATCAGCGAAAAATTTACGCTGACCGACTGGCCGCCACCCAGCGGCGTCACCTGGCGTTCCTGCAAGACGCGCAGGAGACGGGTCTGCATGGTCAGCGGCATGTCACCGATCTCATCAAGAAACAGCGTGCCACCCTCGGCCTCACGCAGGCGGCCGGGGCGCCCCTCTTTCGCCGCCCCGGTGAAGGCGCCGGCGCTGTAACCGAAGAGTTCAGCCTCAATCAGATTCTCCGGCAAGGCGGCGCAGTTGATGGCAACAAATGGGCCATTTTTCTGTGGCGACGACTCATGGACGGCGCGCGCAAACAACTCCTTGCCGACACCGGACTCGCCAAGTAGTAACAGCGGAATCGGCTTGCCGGCGATGCGTCGCGCCTTGCCCGCGGCGGCCGACCAACGAATATCACCGGTATCGAGTTTACTTAGCGCATCTTGCGCCGGCTTTTCCGGCAGGCGCTGTACCGCGACGGGCGTCTTGAATTCGGCATGAACCTGCGCATATATCGCCATGCCGTCGTGGCGATGCAGCAGTATGGGCTGTTGCGGTCGACGCTGAAAACGGGCCAAAATTTGTTCAAGCCGAACATCGAGCACGCGAAAAATCGGCGTCGCGCCGATGTCGACCGCAGCCAGCCCGAGGTAGGCCAAACCCTGGCGGTTGGCGCCGACGATCCAGCCATCCTCGGAAAGTGCGACGATGCCCTCAACGACGCTGCCAATACCTTCCGGCTGGGCATGCAGATGCAGGCGAATCTGGCGCTGGCTGGCGGCCAGCACCAGCCGGTTTTCAATCATCCGCGCCGCCGTATTGACTAACCCGGAGGTGTGCGGATGCCGGCTGCGCTGGTCGCCGGAAATATCGAGAACGCCGAGCAGTTCGCCGGTCGCCGAGACGATGGGGGCGGCGGCACAGGTCAGGAAACCGTTGCGCTCCAGATAATGTTCGGAGCCGTGAATTTCGACACCGGCGGCCTCGGCCAGCGCCGTACCGATGGCGTTGGTGCCGCGCTGCTGCTCGTGCCAGCTGGCGCCGGACATCAAGGCAACGCGCTCGGCCTTGCCAAGAAAATCGACATCGCCGAGCGTATGCATGAGGACACCACGATTATCGGCGAGGATGACCATGCTCTGACTTTGCCGCACCTGCTCGAAGAGGTATTCCATCACCGGCCGCGAGTGGCTCACCAGATCGTGATTGCGCGCCAGCGAGCGTTGTAGTTGGGAACCGGAAAGATTATCGACGTTGGAAAGCCGCTCGGTCGGCGAGAGCCCCGCCGCCAGACTGCGCCGCCATGAACGAGCCAGCCGTTCGTCGATATGCCCGGCGGGGAAATCGCCGTCTTCAAGCAATTTGTTCCGCGCCTGGCGCAATAGCGGCGCCGCTGCCGGGGTGTGGGTGCGCATTTGTCTCATCTCCTCGCCGGGTCGTTGCCCGTTTTTTGCCGAGTATAGGCTTTAAGCGGAGCGCGCCAAGGCTAATTAGGCTAGCGCACGCTCAAGTGTTCCATTTTGTGACAACTGTCGCGGAACGCAACGTCACAGCACCTGTTACGGTCAACGGCAGTTTTTGGCACAAATTATTTAAATCATATAGATAGCGAGCATTTTCTGGGCTGGCACGGGGCTTGATAAGGAGTACCACCCTTCGGGTAACTCATTCACTCATTCGTAAAAATATCGGAGACAAAAATGATCTATGCCGCTCCCGGTGCCGCTGGTGCCACGATTGCCTACAAAGCTAAATACAACAATTTCATTGGCGGCCAATGGGTTGCCCCGGTCAAAGGTCAGTACTTTGACGTCGTCACGCCGATCAGCGGCAAGGTCTACACCCAGGCCGCCCGCTCGACCGCCGAAGATATCGAACTCGCCCTCGATGCCGCGCACGCCGCTGCCGACGCCTGGGGCAAGACCTCGCCGGCCGAGCGCTCCAACCTGCTACTGAAAATCGCCGACCGCCTCGAAGCCAATCTCGAGCTGCTCGCCTACGCCGAGACCGTTGATAACGGCAAGGGTATCCGCGAAACGCTGAATGCCGATATCCCGTTGACCATAGACCACTTCCGTTACTTCGCCGGCTGCCTGCGTTCGCAGGAGGGCGCTCTCTCCGACATCGACGAAAACACCGTCGCCTACCACTACCACGAGCCGCTCGGCGTCGTCGGCCAGATCATTCCGTGGAACTTCCCGATCCTGATGGCGGCCTGGAAACTCGCCCCGGCCATCGGCGCCGGCAACTGTGTCGTCCTCAAGCCGGCTGAATCAACACCGATCTCGATCCTCATCCTCGCCGAGCTGATCGCCGACCTGCTGCCGCCGGGCGTCCTCAACATCGTCAACGGCTACGGCCGCGAAGCCGGCATGCCGCTCGCCACCAGCAAGCGCATCGCCAAGATCGCCTTCACCGGCTCGACCTCGACCGGCCGCGTCATCGCTCAAGCCGCTGCCAATAACCTGATCCCGGCGACGCTGGAACTCGGTGGCAAGTCGCCCAACATCTTCTTCGCCGACGTCATGGACAAGGATGACGGCTTCCTCGACAAGGCCATCGAAGGTATGGTGCTGTTCGCCTTCAACCAGGGCGAAGTGTGCACCTGCCCGAGCCGCGCGCTGATCCAGGAATCAATCTACGACAAGTTCATGGAGCGAGTTCTCAAGCGTGTCGCCGCCATCAAGCAGGGCAACCCGCTCGACACCGACTGCATGATGGGAGCCCAGGCATCGCAAGAGCAGATGACCAAGATCATCTCCTACCTCGACGTCGGCAAGCAGGAAGGCGCCGAATGCCTGATCGGCGGCGCCCGCGCCATCCTTGACGGCGACCTGGCCGGCGGTTACTACATCCAGCCAACCCTGTTCAAGGGCCACAACAAGATGCGCATCTTCCAGGAAGAAATCTTCGGGCCGGTGCTCGCCGTGACCACCTTCAAGGACGAAGCCGAAGCCCTCGCCATCGCCAACGATACGCTTTACGGGCTCGGCGCCGGCGTCTGGAGCCGCAATGGCAACGTCGCCTACCGCATGGGTCGGGCGATCAAGGCCGGTCGCGTGTGGACCAACTGCTACCACGCCTACCCGGCGCACGCCGCTTTTGGCGGCTACAAGGAATCCGGCATCGGCCGCGAAACGCACAAAGTCATGCTCGACCATTACCAGCAAACCAAGAACCTGCTGGTTTCCTACAGCGAAAGCAAACTCGGCTTCTTCTGATTGATTTAACGGGTTCTCTGGGCACCTTCGGGTAACACTTTCCGGGGCGGGCAACCGCCCCGTTTTTTCAAGGAGAAATCATGGTTGACCGCGTCATTGCCACCCCCGCTGCGCTCGAGCTGATCAAGAAACTGCAAGGCCAGTACGGCGAAGTGATGTTTCACCAATCCGGCGGCTGCTGCGACAACAGCGCCGCCAACTGCTACCTGCCCACCGATCTGACCATCGGCCAGGGCGACGTCCACCTTGGCGACATCGGCGGTGTGCCGTTTTACATGAGCAAATCGCAGTTTGAAACCTGGAAACACACGCAACTGATCATCGACGTCATTGATGGTCACGGCGGCACGTTTTCGCTGGAAGGCTCGGAAGGCAAGGCCTTTCATACCCGTTCCCGGGTATTCACCGCACAAGAACTGGAAGAACTAGCCAAGACGGCGCCATAGTGCGCTTTCAGCTGGTGATAAACTCTTGCTACTGAGACCTAAACAAGGAGACAACAAATGAGCAACATGGAAGACGAAAAAGGCGTTTTGGCAGTTTTGATGGAGCGTTTCGAATCACAACGCCTACCGCGTGCGCTGGCGCTCAAAGCCAAAGTTGACCAGGGCGAAGTCTTCGACGAATTTGACCTCGCCTTCATGCAGGAACTGCTGACTGACTCGCTACAAGCCATGCCGATGCTGCAACGTCATCCGGAATTTGAACAACTGGCCGGCCAAGTCGCCTCGCTCTATCGCGAGATCGCCGAAACCGCGCTGGCCAACGAGAAAAAAGCTGCCCACTAAGGCAACCACTCAGCCATGTCCGCCCATATGACTTACGAAGAACACCTCGACGAAGTCACCACGCAACTCACGGAGCGCTATGCGCTGCGTGACGAGCAGGCAATCGCCATGGTGATGCAGGCGCAGGAAGACGATTTTTTTAGCGGCCACGATGATGACCCCGCCATCTGTACCCTTGAGCGCGCCGGCCGCGACGCCAAAGCGGTGTTCAAAACTTACAGCAAGAAGCGCGGCGGGTAAGTAATCAAACGGCCTCCCGACGGGAAACCGCGCTCTGTCTCCAATTTACACGATCGAACCCTAATCGTTGGGCGTCGTGTCAGCTGATTTTCTCTGGACAATCAGTGGTTTGATATGTACATTAAAGCGTACATATCTGGAGGCAGAAAAATGGATGCTATGACTTACACCACTGTTCGCGCAAACCTTGCCAGCACCATGGATCGGGTTTGTAACAACCACGAAGCTTTGATTATCACGCGCAATGGCGATCAAGCCGTGGTTATGCTCTCGCTTGAAGATTACAAAGCGCTTGAGGAAACAGCTTATCTTTTGCGCACTCCGGCGAACGCCAAGCGTTTGCTTTCGGCGGCTGCACAACTGAACGCTGGAAAGGGCGTTGAGCGGGAATTGGCAAAGTGAAGCTGATTTTCTCAGAGGAGGCATGGGAAGATTACCTGTACTGGCAAAAACAGGACAGGAGGATGGTTGAGCGGATAAACAAGCTGATTCGTGAAACACAACGCGAACCTTTCGAGGGAGTGGGCAAGCCTGAGGCATTGAAACATGCACTATCGGGTTTTTGGTCACGCCGCATAACAGATGAGCATCGCATGGTGTACCGCGTTGAAGGTGATGACCTGTTGATTGCTCAGTTGCGTTTTCACTACTGAGACGCCCAACCGGCCTGCGCGGCTTTATCGCGCAGCGTCCGGCGACCGAAGGGGCGAGGTTGAGCGCCGGGTAGATTGCGAATTAAAGAAATACTACCTATAATGTGTATATATATTATAAAGGATACACATTATGCGCACCAATATCGTAATTGACGACAAACTGATGAGCGAAACACTCCGCCTGACTGGCCTCAAAACCAAGCGTGAAGCGGTTGAACTTGGCCTCCAAACTTTGTTGCATTTACGCCAGCAAGAAGAGATTCGGGGCTTCCGTGGGAAGCTGGACTGGCAGGGTGATCTGGAACAGATGAGGACTGACAAGTGATTTTGGTTGATTCGAGTGTCTGGATTGACTACTTTCGGGGCACGCAGTCTCCTCAAACGGAGAAACTTGATAGATTGCTTAGCAGCGAGCCGATTTCCGTGGGCGACCTCATTCTCACTGAAGTGCTTCAGGGATTTGGAAGTGAGCGCGATTTCAACGAAGCCAGGAGGTTGCTGACATCTTTGCTGATAGTTGAGCTTGGCGGTCAGGACGTTGCTATTCAAGCAGCGAGGAATTTCCGCATCTTGCGAGGGCAAGGAATCACCATACGCAAAACCATCGATACCGTCATTGCCACCCGCTGTATCGAAAGCGGTTTCATCTTGCTCTACAGCGACCGAGATTTTGATCCGTTTGTGCACCATCTTGGCCTCCGCTCCGCCCTGCTCGAAACCTAACGTTAAAAGTCACCAGCGCTGCGCGGCTTTATCGCGCAGCGTCCAGCGACCGGAGGGAGCGAGGTTGAGCGCCGGGTTAGACACATGCTGCTGAGGTTTGCTCTAAAACCTTGAGTCGTTTTCACAAGGTATCCCGTCATTGTCGCCATCCATTTTTGTGCCTGGACAGTTCTTAAGGAAAAATTCGGCTTCTGCTCTTGAGCGCATTTGGCTGCAATGTTGCCGACCGTCACAAGAAAAACTCTCTGTCGGCTGATTAGCTAAAGATACTGGCGCCTGAAAGGCTTGAGGTTCTATTTGAATTTGTGCTTGCCTAGAAGAGGCGCCTTTTTGGTAGTAGTTCCAACCAAACGCCACGAGCATCGCGAAAATTATCAATTTTTTCATTTGATTACTGATCTGCGCTCATGTTTCTAACGTTGAGCTAACCGGCGCGCCGCTTTTCGGCGCGTCCGGTTGAGCGCGGGGTTAGGCTGGATGGCTTTTCGATCAGTCGGCCGGATGCGAATTTATGTAGAACGCTGGCGATAAACGTCTGGTAAGGAATGCCTTCCTCTAACGCCCGCGCCTGAATATCCATCAGATCAGGGGACGATAACCTGATATTGATACGACGGTCCTTAATGAAGGTGGCCGTCGCCGCCGCCTTAAATTTGGCCAGTTCGGTTTTTGAAGGCGAAGTCGACTTGAGTTCACCTTTGTCGTAATCGGACAGAATATCCTCTTCAAATTGATCAAGCTTTTTCATTAGGATGGTTCCTCAATAAATAGTCTCGGGTGGCTTTTCTACTTGGGATGACGGTCTTCAGGAAGTAGTAGTCCTGCTCTTCGACATAAGGCACCAAGTAGGCGTAGCCATCAAGTGCCACAACAAGAACTGATTGGTTGGGATATTTCTCGGGATTGGGATGCTGTAACTCATCCAGCAAACCGTTGGCTTCAATCGCAAGCACCACTTCTTCAAATGAGATGCTGCGATCTTTCTTCAGCACTTCGTTCTTGTCGTGGTTCCAGCGAAATGGTTTCATGTAGAAAGTCTATTCTTTTGTGTGCCTTTTGTCACCTGATGAATAATGGCGCCTAACGTAGAAGTCACCGGCGCTGCGCGGCTTTATCGCGCAGCGTCCGTGTGGACTGCCGGGTTATGCCTTAACGAGTTTGGCAATTTCGTGTTTCAGTTCAATGCCAACCTCAATACCACGCTGGTAGCTTGCCGAGTGAGTTTCATGAGGGGTTGATTCGTGGTCCCGGCAGTCGAGCAAACCATCCGCGATCCCCTTCTTGAAGGAAAGGCCATGGCCGTGGGGGATTTCTGGAATTTCGATTGTTACGGTTGTCATTTGGAGTCTCCCTTTGGACCGCACCCTTGGTTATAGAGCATGCAGAAACCAGCAGTGCCGGAAATGCAGCTATCGTAGCTGTTGGTCATTAGCGCACGAGGACTGGCGTTCTTGTTGATCACGCGAAGGTTGATCATCTGGGCGTATAGAAGCCCTCGGCCTTCCTTCTTCTTTATCTCCTCCAAGATTGGGTGAAGCTTAAGAAGCTTTTCCCATGAGGGATCATCCAGGTTGTCGCGGGCTTCCGCGACGGCAAAGATAGCCTTTGCGTAGGCGCGGCAATCTTCCCCAAAAGTGCCTGCGTTGGCTGGAACGGCGGTCACGAGCACAACGGCAACCAGAAAAAACGAAGCAAACCTCATCTTGAACTCCTTAAACGATGCCGATCTCGGCGGTGTTGGCGAAAAGTCGGCGCTGGTGAGACGGCGCCGGATGTAAGGCATAACGTTTAGTAGACACCTTGAACGGTGTCTACTTCCACTCGCTCAGGTGTATAAGAACTGAAATAAACTGCTAACATATTGATTCCATTTACACGGATAAAAATAGTGTGACCGCCGAGACACCTGCAACCCCGCAGCAGCCGAAGCTCCTTGATCAGGTGCGTGATCGGCTTCGTTTGAAGCATTACAGTATCCGGACTGAAACGCAATATGTCCAGTGGATTCGCCGCTTCATCATTTTTCATGACAAGCGGCATCCGCGCGAGATGGGCGTTCTTGAGCTTGAGGCGTTTTTGACGCATTTGGCAGTTGAGGGGCGGGTGGCGGCTTCAACCCAAAATCAGGCGTTGTCGGCCTTGCTGTTTTTGTATCGCGAGGTTTTAGCGATCAATCTGCCTTGGCTGGATAATGTCGTTCGGGCGAAAACGCCGCAGCGCTTGCCGGTGGTGTTGACGCGGCAGGAAGTGGTTTCGGTGCTGGAGGCCATGAGCGGCGTTTATGGCTTGATGGCGCGCTTGCTGTACGGAACAGGGATGCGCTTGATGGAGTGCGTTCGCCTACGGGTGAAGGATGTCGATTTCGAGCAGGCTGAGATTTTGATCCGCGATGGAAAGGGCGCCAAGGATCGCGTCACGATGTTGCCGCAGTCTCTGGTTGAAGCTTTGCGGGCGCACCTTAAAATACGCCAGCGCTTGTATGAAGAGGATCGCGCCAAGGGCTTGGCGTCGGTTTATTTACCCGATGCGCTGGATAGAAAGTATCCGAATGCTGCGGTCGACTGGGCCTGGCAGTACATTTTCAATTCAGGGAGTTATTCGATTGATCCTCGAAGTGGCACCGAGCGGCGCCATCATATTGATGAGAAGCTGTTGCAGCGGGCGGTGAAGAAGGCGGTGATGGCGAGCGGTATTGCCAAGTTGGCAACGCCACATACGTTTCGCCATTCCTTCGCGACGCATTTGCTGCAGTCTGGCTACGATATTCGTACCGTGCAGGAATTGCTCGGCCATGCCGATGTGCAGACGACAATGATTTACACGCATGTCCTGAACCGTGGCGGCCGAGGTGTAGTTAGCCCGTTAGATATTTGAAGCGATGAAAATTACAAAGAGCAGCAATCAGGCTGATGCGCCGGAAAACTTTTGCCTGACCCGAGACATCAAGCGTTTGCGCGCCTTACAGCGGGAGTTGTCGCGGTCAACCGGGGAAAAGCGGCAAAAAATGCAGGCCGATCTGGCTGCCTTGTTCGCCGCCTCGCGGGCGGCGGTAGCCGAGCGGCGCGGCAAATTGCCGAAGCCGGATTTCCAGCCCGACTTACCTGTTAATGAGCGCCGAGCCGATATTGCTGACTTGATTCTGAACAATCAGGTGGTGATCGTTTGCGGCGAAACCGGCTCCGGCAAAACTACCCAACTCCCCAAAATCTGTCTTGAGCTCGGCCTCGGTGCCCGCGGCCTGATCGGCCATACACAGCCGCGCCGGCTCGCCGCCCGCTCGGTCGCCACGCGGCTGGCGCATGAACTAAAAACGCAGGTCGGCAGTGGCGTTGGCGTCAAAATCCGTTTTCAGGATCGCAGCTCGCCTGATAGCTGGGTCAAGCTGATGACCGACGGCATCCTGCTTGCCGAGTCGCAGTCCGACCCGTATTTGAGCGCCTACGACACAATCATCATCGACGAGGCGCACGAGCGCAGCCTGAACATTGATTTCCTGCTCGGTTACCTCAAGCAATTGCTGCCCAAGCGCCCTGACCTCAAAGTCATCATCACCTCGGCGACCATTGATGCCGAGCGCTTTTCGCAACACTTCAGCGGCGCGCCGGTGATCGAGGTCTCCGGCCGGCTCTACCCGGTCGACGTGCGTTACCGGCCGGTCGAGGATGTCACCAAGAAGGATGACGAGCGCGATCTTTACGACGCGATTGTCGATGCGGCGGACGAACTGGCGCGACTGGGCAGCGGCGACATCCTCGTTTTCCTGCCCGGTGAACGTGAAATCCGCGAGGCGGCGGAGGCTTTGCGCAAACATGCGCTGGCTCGCCCCGGATTGTCGAGCGCTCACGCCCCGGAAATCCTGCCGCTCTTTTCGCGCCTCTCGGCCGGCGATCAGGATCGCATTTTCAAACCCTCGGGCGGCCAGCGGCGCATCGTGCTGGCGACCAACGTGGCCGAAACCTCGCTCACCGTTCCAGGCATCCGCTACGTGATCGACACCGGGCTGGCACGGGTCAAGCGTTACTCGTACCGCAACAAGGTTGAGCAGTTGCAGATCGAACGCATCTCGCAGGCGGCGGCGCGGCAGCGCGCCGGACGTTGCGGCCGGGTCGCGGCGGGCGTCTGCATCCGCTTGTACGACGAGCTGGATTTCAACGCGCGGCCACCGTTCACCGACCCGGAAATCCTCCGCTCCAGCCTGGCCGGCGTCATCCTGCGCATGAAGTCGCTGCGTCTGACTGATGTTGAGAGTTTTCCCTTCATCGAGCCGCCGCCGGCCAAGGCCATCACCGACGGCTACGCGCTGTTGCAGGAGCTCGGTGCGCTCGACGACGACAATGTGCTGACGCCGATTGGCCAATCGCTGGCCAAACTGCCGCTCGACCCACGCATTGGCCGCATGCTGGTTGCCGCCCGCGATTTGGGTTGCTTGAAGGAAATGATGGTGATCGCCGCCGGCCTCTCGGCGCAAGATCCGCGCGAACGGCCGCAGGAACGCCAACAGGCGGCCGATGAAAAGCACAAGTTGTTTGCTGACGAAAAATCCGAGTTCCTCAGTTGGTGGAAGTTGTGGAACTGGTTCCAGAACGCCGTCGAACACAAGAAATCGAACAAGCAGCTGATCGACAATTGCCACGCACATTTCCTCTCCTACCTGCGCATGCGCGAATGGCGCGAGGTGCATGGGCAGTTGCATGCGATGGTTGCGGAGTTGGGGTGGATAAAAGGCGAGGACACTTGCTCCCTCGCCCCCGCATCGGGGGAGAGGGCTGGGGAGAGGGGGCGGATTGGCGACAATGCTCAAAGCCCCCCTCTCCCCCGGCCCCTCTCCCCGAGGGGGCGAGGGGAGGATAGGTACGATGTCATCCACCAAGCCCTGCTGGCTGGCCTCTTGGGGAATATTGGTTGCAAGGCCGATGAGTCCGGTTACTACCTTGGTGCGCGCGGCATTCGTTATCTGATTCACCCGTCGTCACCGCTGCAAAAGAAGGCTGGCAAGTGGATCATGGCGGCCGAGATTACCGAGACAACCCGCCTCTTTGGCCGCTGCGTCGCCCGCATTGAACCGGACTGGCTGGAGAAAGTGGGCGCTCACCTTGTCAAGCGCCAGTACTTCGATGCCCATTGGGAAAAGAAGGCGATGCAGGTTTCCGGCTGGGAGCGGACGACGCTTTACGGCGTGGTGATCAACCCGAAACGGCGCATCCATTACGGGCCGATGGCGCCGGCCGAATCGCGTGAAATCTTCATCCGCCAGGGGCTGGTCAGCGAGGAAATCGACGAGGCGTTTGCCAAGCGCTGGCCGTTCTTTCAGCACAACCAAAGGCTGATCCGAGAGATCGAGCACCTCGAACACAAGCAGCGCCGGCAGGATGTGCTGGTCGATGACGAGCTGATTTTTGCTTTTTACGACCACCTGATTCCCGAAGGCATTCACAACGGGGCAACCTTCGACCATTGGCGCAAGGCAGCGGAACTCGACAACGCCAAGCTGCTGTTCCTCGCCAAAGACGATCTGATGCGCCACTCGGCGGCCGGCGTCACCACCGAGGCTTTCCCGCATCACCTCAAAGTTGGTGGTGTCGATTACCCGCTGAGCTACCACTTCGAGCCGGGCTCGCCGCGCGACGGCGTGACGCTGACGCTGCCGCTGGCGCAACTGAACCAGATTCCGGTGCTGCGTATGGAGTGGCTGGTGCCGGGTTTGTTGAAGGAAAAGCTGGTTCAGCTGATCAAAACACTGCCGCAGAAGATCCGCGCCAAGCTGGTGCCAGTACCGGATTTTGTCGAAGAATTCCTGTTGACCGTAGCCGGCAAGGAAAAGAAGCTGAATCAGGGGTTGATCATGCCCTTGATCGAGCACATCCTCGAAGCGCGCGGCCTCAATGCACGCGGCTGGGCGGTGACGCCGGATGCCTTCCGGCCGGACGCGCTGCCTTTGCATTTTTCGATGAACTACAAGCTGATCGACGAGCATGGCCGCCAGCTTGATATGCAGCGCAGTCTGGTTGCCTTGCGCAGCGAGTGGGGGCGTCAGGCCAAGGACGAGTTCGCCGAGCTGCACGAAACGCCATCCGAGTTTACCAAGCTGACCGACTGGACTTTTGGCGAGTTGCCGGAGCTGATGGAGGTCCCTGTGGCGGGGCAAACCATCCTCGGCTACCCCGGCCTGACCGACGATGGCGAAAGCGTTAGCTTGAAAGTTTTCGATTCCGCCGAGGAAGCCGCCGCCGCCCATCGCGCCGGCCTGCTCCGTCTTTTCATGCTGCAGTTTCGCGACCAGGTGAAGTACTTCGACAAGAACATCCCCGGCCTCAGCCAGATGGCGATGCAATACATGGCGCTGGGCAGCAGTGACGATCTCAAAAACCAGCTGGTCGCCCTGACTTTCGAGCGCGCCTGCCTCAGCGAGCCGTTGCCGACGACGCCGAACGCCTTCAAGAGCCGTTGCGGCGACAGCAAGGCACGGCTCGGGCTGATCATGCAGGAGGTCTGCCGGCTGGTCGGTACCGTGCTGACGGAGTGGCAGGCGATGGTCAAAAAGCTGCCGCCCTTCAAAGTGCACGCGGCGGCCACGCTGGATATTGAGGTGCAAATCAAGCGCCTGATCAGCAAACAATTTATTGCCGAAACCCCGTTCGAGCGCCTGCAACATTTCCCGCGCTACCTCAAGGCGGTGCAAGTCCGGCTCGACAAGCTGAAGAGCGACCCGACGCGTGATGCACGTCTGCTCGCCGAATACACGCCGCTGTGGACGAGTTACGAACGGCGCGCCATTCAGCTCGCCAAGTTGGGCACAATCGATCCACAGATTGACCAGTTCCGCTGGTTGCTGGAAGAATTACGCGTTAGCCTGTTTGCTCAGGAATTAAAAACGCCGACGCCGGTCTCGACCAAGCGCCTGCAAAAACAATGGGAAGGAATTCAACATGGCTGAGGTGATGCTCGCCCTCTCACGCACGCTATCGAGTTTGCGCCAAGGGAAAATCTGGATCTTCGTGCTGATCCCGGCACTATTTTCCTTGCTGCTAACCGTAGGTCTCGCCATCTGGGGCCTCAGCGCGCTGGTCGAAGTCATGATGATCTACCCGCCGATGACGCTTTTGATCAGTTGGGGCCTGCTCTGGCTGGCTTACGCACTGGCCTACCTCGGTGGCTGGATGGCAATCTTCGCCGCCGCCTACCTGACCGCTTCGCTACTCGCCGCCATCCTCATTCTGCCGCTAATGCTGAAACACCTCGCCGCGACCGAATACCACGATGTTGCAGCGATGGGTGCCGACAGTTTTACGGCGGCTACGGTCAACAGCGTTTTAGCCTCGATTTTATTTGTCGCCGCCTGGCTGCTTACCCTGCCCCTCTGGCTGATCCCCGGCCTCTCGCTGATTCTGCCGATGCTGCTGATGGCCTGGCTGAACCGCCGCACCTTCGCCTACGATGCGCTATCCATGCACGCCACCGAGGATGAGTGGGCTGACCTCAAGCGGCGCCACAAAACACCGCTATTCATGCTCGGCCTGACCATGGCGCTGCTCGCCCATATTCCACTGCTTGGCCTTTTGATTCCGGCGCTCACCGCCTTGTCGTTCGTCCATTACGGCCTCGAGGCCCTGCGCCGTTCGCGAGATGGTGCGCTGGTTACCATCTTGGGAGATCATCTATGAGTCGCACTTTTGGCGCCGTCATCATCGGCGATGAAATTCTCTCCGGCAAACGTCAGGACAAGCACTTTGAACGCATCGTCGCGATGCTCGGCCAACGCGGCCTGCGTCTGAGCTGGGTTGAGTATCTCGGCGATGACCGTGAACGCCTCGCCGCCACCTATCAACGCACGATGGCGGCTGGCGACGTGGTTTTTTCCTGCGGCGGCATCGGTAATACGCCGGATGATCACACCCGTCAGGCGGTTGCTGCGGCGCTCGGCGTCGGACTGGAACTCCACCCGAACGGCTACGAAGAACTAAAAGCACGCTTCCCCGGCGAGGATGAAATCACCGATAAACGCAAGCTGCTGGTCACTTTCCCGGCCGGAGTCAAGATCATCCCCAATCCCTTCAACCGGATTCCCGGTTTCACGGTCAATGACCACTATTTTGTGCCGGGCTTCCCACAGATGGCGCACCCGATGATCGAATGGGCGCTTGATAGCTTCTATCAGGATCAGTTCAAGGCCGTCGAAGCCACCATAGAAAAAGCCTTCCTGCTGACCGGCCCGACGGCTTACGAGAGCGCCCTGCTCGACCTTATGGAGAAAATCGTCGCGACTTACCCGACACTACGTTTGTTCTCGCTGCCATCGATCAAGGATGGCGAACGTCGCCATCTAGAGCTGGGCGTTGAAGGCGAGCCACTGCTGGTTGATCAGGCGATGGAAGAAATTCGCCGGGAAGTCGAGCGGCGCGAGATCACCTGGGTCTGGCGCCCTTGATCAACAGGCGACTGTTACGGTCGACGTAAAAATGCCCGCGAGTTTCGCGGGCATTTTCTTTAACGCATAACGCCGGAATTACTTGGCAGACTTCTTGGCAGCAGCAGCGGTCGCGCTCTTGGCCGGGGTGGCTTTGACGGCAACAGCTTTGCCCGCAGCTTGCATGTTGGCTTCAGCAATGTCGGTCAGCTGCTTGGCCATGCCGGACATGTTGGTGAAAGCCTTGGTCGAGGCATCCATCATCGACTTCATGGTGGCTGCAAAAACGTCACCACCGACCGGAGCGGAGGCAGAAGCCTTCTCAACAGCAGTGCTGGCGTTTTTCTGGAAAGAGCTGTACTGGGCTTCCATGACAGAAGTAACTTCCTGCTGCATCTGGGCAACCAGGTCATACACGGTGCGCGAGTAGTCCATCCACTTTTCAGCGCCCGGCTGAGCCAGGTTGCTGTTCAGTTTGGCCATTTCAGCAGCATCTTTGGCTGACAACAGTTGCTGGGTACCGGCAACGGTGGTGTTGAAAAATTCACGTGAGGCAGCCATGTTCAGGGCGGTCAGGCGCTCGACACCGTTGAACGCGGTGCGCAACAGGGCCATCATGACTTCAGCGTTAGCTTTTTGAGCGGCAGCCAGTTGTTCGACATTCGGATTGGTCATCATCTTCTCCAGTTTGTTTTGGTGGGTGTGGATGAAACAAGCCCCCAGTCTCGCGGGGGCTTTTACAGCCTAATACTAAAAATTACTTCTTTTTGCCAGCAGATGCACCAACAGCCTTGACGGTTGCATTGGTAGCAGCAGCAACATTGGACTCGGCGATTTCAGCAACTTGCTTGGCAGCCTTGTTCATATTGTCGAAAGCAGAATTGGCAGCAGCGATAGCAGACTTGACAGCGGCAACAGCCACGTCAGAACCAGCCGGTGCGGATTTGGCAGCCTTGTCGAGCAGGTCAGCAACCGTCTTCTGGAAATCGCCAAACTGGGATTCAACCATCTTGGCCATCTCTTCCTGGGTCTGGGCAGAGATTTCATAGACAGAACGTGAGTAAGCAACAGCTTTCTCAACATTCGGCTGGGTCAGGGAAGCCTGAATGGAGATGGCTTCCTGCACATCCTTGGCGCCCATCATGGCCTTGGCGCCAGAGACACCGTCTTCCATCATGGAACGGGCGGTATTCAGATTCAGGGCAGCGATACGCTCGGCGGAAGCGAGGGCGGTGTTAGCCAGCGACAGCAGGGAATCAACCGTAGATTTGTTGGCAGCAGCGAATTGCTCGGGGGTCTTGAACATGGTGAGTCTCCTAATAGATGGGTGGTTAATCAGTGGCGGCGCGCATCTTTAAATCAAATGCTGCACTGCACCATGCATTCCATTATAACGACGAAAATCCCGTTGTCAACACTTTTTTGTGCGGTGCACCACCGCTGGTTAGGCAATACAAACAGCGGCTTAGGAGTGCCTTAAGGCAACTGAGCGAACGCTTGCGGCAGCATGCTTTCGGCAGCTTTCGCGGCTTTATTCGCGACCGGGCGGCGCACTTAAAGTAGTTGCACCACGCAGATCAAGCGGATTGCCCTTGAGCGCAGCGGGCGGCGGCTCGCCCTTGTTCTTCGGCTGAATAATGGCACGGACGCGCGCCGGCGGCCCTTTTGGATTGACCGGATCACCAACCGTCACCAGGTACTTTTCGCTGATGCCGTCATACCAGATGTAATCGCCCTTGACCTGATCATCGCCACTCTTGACCCAGGCGCGATGGAACAACTCGGCAACTTCATTGTTGGTGTTGTATTCGATACGCTCAGCCTCACCATCAACGTACTCTTCCAGCCCCTCGCGCTTCTGACGGAAGCGCGCGAGGCCATCTTTGCCACCGAAAGCCGTGCCCTTCTGGAAACCGTACTGATCCTCGGTGACCACCACACGGTCAGCCTTGAGCACCATGGTTCCTTTGATCAGGATGACATCGCCCTCGAGAATCTGGATTTTCTGGGCATCGTCAATTGAGACACGATTCGCCTCAATTTGCAGAGGCTTGCCACGGTCTGCCCGCTCAGCCATCGCCGCGCCGGAGATCAAAGTAGCAACTAAGAAAGTAAGGATACGCAAGCTCATTGGGGTTCCCTGGTTCGGAAATAGAGGCCGGTGACCTGTGATTGCAACGCGAAGGTGGAAGCTTTGTTGTCGATCTGCATCCCGACGCCCTTGACCCAGGACTGCCCCTGAGTGATTTCAACCGGGCTATTGGTAAACGCGGTGCCAGCATCCGGCTGGACAGTCAGGTCCGGCATCGTACCAGTCAGCGCCGGGCGCTCGGGCGTCGCCTCGCGAGTGACGACAACGTTGCCCCACAAATAGACAACCTCGCCCTTGGACGTAACCTTGGCATGATCTCCGGAGATTGTCACCGGTGGTGCATCCAGGCGGTAAGTAACGAGCGTCGGCAACTTGAGCTCTGAGGAATCATCGCTCTGAAAATGGCTCATGTACGGCGCAATCAGCCGGTATTTCACCTTGCCAAATTCATCAAAACGGCGCGCAGTGAAGTTTTCAATCACCGTATCCGGATCATGGCGGACAACTTTCTCTTGCGGTGTTTCGCCACGGTCAACCACCTTTTGCAGCCAAAAACTGAGCGCCGTCAGGAGCGCCAGCAAAACAACCGGAAAAATATTACTGGGCCAGTTTTTCATGGCTTGGCGAGATAGGGGGCAAAAGCTGAGTCCAGCTTCCTTTGCGCGGTCAGGATGAATTCGCAAGCCTCACGCACGGCGCCATGCCCACCACCAGCTTCAGTCAGCAGATGCGCCCGCGCCTTGACGATGGGTCGGGCATTGGCTGGCGCAATCGCCAAACCACATTCGGCCATCACCGATAGATCAATCAGATCATCGCCCATGAAAGCGCAGTCCGGCCACGCCAGCCCCAGCTTGCCTAGCAGATCAGTCACGGCGGCGCGCTTGTCGGCCACCCCCTGATAAACGTGTTGAATCCCCAGGTCAGCGGCACGCGCCGCAACGACCCCCGAGGTTCGCCCGGTAACAATGGCCAGCTCGAAACCGGCACGGCGCATCAAAACCAGGCCGAGGCCATCCTGCACATTGAAGGTTTTGAGTTCGCCACCATCATCGGTGTAATGCAAGCCACCATCGGTCATCACACCATCAATATCAAAAGCCACGAGCTTGATGCCGGCAGCGCGAGTTTGAGCATCCATCAGATCACCTTGGCCGCAAACAGGTCATGCATATTCAAAGCGCCGGCGACACAATCGCCGGCATCGGTCACCAGCAAGGCGTTGATGCGAAGGCGCTCCATCATCTCGACCGCCTCCACCGCCAGTCGGTCGGGGCCGATAGTGTGGGGCTTCGGGTGCATGATCGCGTCGATGATGCCGGATTGCAGATCAAGCTTCTTCTCAAAGGCGCGGCGTAAGTCGCCATCAGTAAAAATCCCCAGTGCCTTGCCGGCGGCATCGGTAATCGCCACCAGCCCGAGACCACCCCGCGACATCGCGATAATCGCCGCGCTGATGTCAGTACCGGGGCGCACCATCGGCACCCGATCCGCCGGCCGCATCACATCACGGACATGGGTCAACAAGCGGCGACCGAGCGAGCCGCCGGGGTGCGAACGGGCAAAATCATCCGGACTGAAGCCGCGCGCATCAAGCAAAGCCACTGCCAGGGCATCACCCAGCGCGAGGGCTGCGGTGGTGCTCGCCGTCGGTGCGAGATTGTGCGGGCAAGCCTCCTGCGCGACAGCAGCATCGAGATGGACATCGGCCTCCCGCGCCAGGGTTGAGCCAGGCACGCCGGTCATCGCGATCAACCGCGCGCCTGAGCGCTTGACCAGCGGCACAATGCGCAACAACTCTTCAGACTCGCCGGAATTCGACAACGCCAGCAGCACGTCATCGCGGGTAATCATACCGAGATCGCCATGGCTGGCTTCAGCCGGATGAACAAAGTAGGCCGGCGTACCGGTACTCGCCATGGTCGCCGCAATCTTGCGCGCAATGTGACCCGACTTGCCCATGCCACTGACGATCAAGCGCCCCTGACTGGCCAGAATCAATCCGACAGCATTTGAAAAATCGGCATTTAACCGGTCTTTCAGGGCGTCGACCGCAGCAGCCTCGATGCTGAGTGTCTGGCGACCCAGCGCCAGCGCGCGTTCCGGCGAAAATTGAGGGGCGGATGGGCTTGGATTCATGGGCTGGCTGCGGTTATGATGACCCAAGTATACCCGACTTCGCAAAAGGCCCCTTGAGCACACTCTCCCTCGCCCTCCTGCTACTCGGTGCGTCAGTTTTGGCGGTGGTTATCTTCCGCCGCTTCAATCTGCCGCCGGTGCTCGGCTATTTGCTGGTTGGTAGCCTGATCGGCCCGCACGCCCTCAATCTGATGACCGACATCACGCGCGCCCAGGCGCTGGCTGAATTCGGTGTCGTTTTCCTGATGTTCTCGATCGGCCTCGAATTCTCGCTACCCAAACTTTATGCGATGAAGCGCATCGTTTTCGGGCTCGGCCTCCTGCAAGTTTTGCTCAGCATGATCCTTCTTACCAGCCTGGTCATGCTCTTTGGTGTCAGTTGGCAATTTGGCATTGCGCTGGGCGGCGTCTTTGCATTGTCGTCCACTGCCGTACTAACCAAGCTGCTCTCCGAGAGGATGCAGCTTGATTCGGCACATGGTCGCGAAATCATGGGCGTACTGCTTTTTCAGGATCTTGCGGTGGTACCCCTGCTGGTTCTGATTCCTTCCCTGACGCAGCCGCCGGAAAAGCTGGCGATGTTGATGGGCATTGCACTGCTCAAAGCGGTTGTTGTGCTGGCCATCATTCTGGTTTTCGGCCAAAAACTGATGCGCAAATGGTTTCACATCGTCGCCCGCGCCAAGTCGTCTGAAGTGTTCGTTCTCAATGTGCTACTGATCACCCTCAGCCTCGCCCATCTGACCGAACTAGCCGGCCTCTCGCTCGCTTTGGGGGCATTCGTTGCCGGTATGCTGATCTCTGAAACCGAATACCGCCTGCAGGTGGAAGAAGATATCAAACCTTTCCGCGACGTCTTGATGGGTTTGTTTTTCGTCACCATCGGCGTCAAACTCGACGTGAACATTGTCATCAGCTTGTGGTGGCAAGTTCTCCTGGTATTAAGCGCCTTGCTGACGATCAAGGCGGTGGTTGTCGGCATACTGTCGTGGAAGCTCGGCTCCAGCCCCGGTAACGCTGTGCGCTCAGCGCTCTGGCTTTGTGCCGGCGGCGAATTCGGTTTTGTGCTGCTGGGCGAGATCGCCCACCTACCCAAAGAAATCGAACAGGTTGCCCTCACCTCGCTGGTGCTCTCAATGCTGATCGCTCCCTTTATCGTTCATTACAGTGAAAAAGTCGTCATGCGCTTCGTCGCCAATGAATGGTTGATGCGCTCGATGCAACTGACGCAAATCGCCGCGCAGTCGATGGGCACCGAAAAGCACGCCATCCTTTGCGGCTTCGGCCGTAACGGGCAGTATCTGGCGCGCTTCCTTACTCAGGAAAACATCAATTACATCGCCCTTGATCTCGACCCGGATCGCGTCCGCGAAGCTGCTGGCGCCGGCGAGGCGGTGGTTTTTGGCGACGCCTCGCGCAAAGAAGCACTGATCGCTGCCGGACTGATGCGAGCCAGCGTCGTTATCATCACGGTCAGCGACACGCCGCTATCGGAAAAAATCCTCCACCACGTACATGAAGTGCGCCCCGAAGTGCCGGTGATCGTTCGCACCATTGACGAACGCGACATGGAAAGACTAACTCGCGCCGGCGCCGCCGAAGTCGTCCCGGAAGCCCTTGAGGCCAGCCTGATGCTCGCCTCGCACGCGCTGGTTCTGGTTGGCATCCCGATCAATCGCGTGCTCAAACGCATCCGCCAAACGCGTTCACAACGCTACAGCCTGCTACGCGGCTTTTATCACGGCGCCACAGATCGCGAATGGGACGACGACGACGAACACCAGCCCCGCCTGCATTCAATCTGGCTGACGCCGGGCGCAGCAGCAATCGGGATGACACTCGACAAACTCAACCTCGAACAACTCGGCTGCGAAGTCAGCGCCATTCGCCGTCGGGGAATTCGTGCCGTCGAACCGGCACCGGAAACGCTGCTTGAGGAAGGCGATGTGGTCGTGGTACTGGGCGACACAGAGGGCGTCACTGCCGCCGAGGAAAGACTGCTGCAGAAATAAAAAAGCCCGCTGAAGCGGGCTGATAAACAGTCAGTTTGTAATCAAAAAGTCATGCAAACAGTATAACCGGTTGTATCAAAATCGGCGGTGGTCGATGCTATGGCAGCAGCAGGGGCGGCAACCGTTCCACCAGTCACCAAGGCTCGCACGCGAACCGAACCTGTCGTCGTATTGTTGTCATCCAAGGTGGCGTCAAGTTGACGGGCAAACTTACCCAAAATACCGCTGGAACAAAAAACATAGGTTCCTGTCATGCCAGTAACAGGAATTTGCGCAGTGATTGCACCGGTCAGACCGATCCGACCGCCTTCGACATTGATCGGATAGTACTCAGCCTGAGCCATATCGGTCGGCCCGGCGAGGAAATTGGTCAGCCGAACAGCACGCCAGTATTTTGCGGATTCGTCAGTCGCTGTTTGCGAATTCCACTCACCGTCAATACGACCATTTCCGTTGCCGGCATCGGCTGCAAGGCCACCGGGAAGATTGGTCTGCGCACGCAGATCGTCGCCTGGCACAGCACGGAAACGATCCTGATAACCATAGATGGCCAACGGAACATTCTTGAAATCAGTCGCCAGACTTTTCACCTTGGCACTATTAATCAACTCCTGCCCCTTCAATACCCCACCCAGCAACAGGCCGATAATCACCAAAACGATGGCGATCTCAACCAAAGTGAAGCCTCCTTGATTGTTTTTCATGTCATTCTCCGTGTTAATTTACTTACTAAGGCACCAGCACATTTCATGCCTAGCCCAAAGGTCATACAAAACGCCAAATCCTGATTAAATACGCCACCCCGCCGTCACTCCTCTGACATCTGTCGAAAAATGAACACCTTGATTCACTAACTTGATGAAAATTCTACCCAACCCACGCGCCCAATTGCTATTGGCCGGCCACCTTTTGCTGCTGCATGCACTGGCTTTCGGGGGCTGGCAAATCCCGGCGGTGCGCATTCTTTGGCTGGGGGCACTCGGCCTGTTCCTGATCTGGCAACCTTTCGTCGCTGGCGAAAGGCAAATCAATTGGCAGCAAACGCTCGCACTAGCTGCCGTAGCTGTCCTTTCCACAATCCTCCTCAGCCCTTGGCTGCTGCTGATCTGGTGTGGCGCATTGGCTGCGGTCATCGGTGGAAGG
Organism: Dechloromonas sp.; assembly: GCA_011391255.1. Lineage (GTDB taxonomy): Bacteria > Pseudomonadota > Gammaproteobacteria > Burkholderiales > Rhodocyclaceae > Azonexus. The sequence goes on along the minus strand of JAABQV010000005.1, from coordinate 102,879 downwards.
GTGTTATGGACGGGCCCGCGACTTGAGCGCGCCGGCTATCTTTTTGCGTTTGGCTATCTGGTTTGCCTGACCATATTTGGCGTGGTTCCCGAAATTTCACCCCAAGTCACACTGGATCCGTTACCCCGGGAAAGCATCGCCCTCCTGCTGCCGGTTTTACTGCCACTACTTTTACTCTTTCCGGCCGAAGCGATGCGCCGGCGAGCAGGGGATGCCTTTGATCTGTTTTATGGCTTAACGGTCTTTCTCGCACTGGCCGTTTTTGTACTGGGCAGCTTGGCCTACATGCAAATCGCCGCCGTCAGTTACGTCGAATCGCTGATCAGAACCTCATTTGCCATGGCCGGTGCACTCCTGCTGCTAGCTTGGGCATGGAATCCGCGCGCGGGGGTGTCCGGGGTCGGCTCACTGCTCACCCGTTACCTGCTTTCACTTGGCTTGCCGCTCGAACAATGGCTGATTCAGCTTGCCGAAATCAGCGAGCGCGAAGCCCATCCAACGCGCTTTCTCGAGCAGATCGTGCGCCAGCTTGACCGTCTGCCCTGGGTACTGGGTGCGAGCTGGGAGGCAAATGGTGAGTCAGGCCGCTTTGGCGATTCAGCCGATTTTCATCAGACGCTTAAACGTGATCAAGTTGGCATTACCGTGTATTTCCGCTCGCCGCCGGCACCCGCCATGGAATGGCACGTGGCTTGGTTACTACGTTTGGCCGCTGAATTTTATCTGGTTAAATTTCAAACCCACCAACTTCAGCAAATGAGTTACCTGCAAGCAGTGTACGAGACCGGCGCCCGCGTTACCCATGACGTCAAGAATTTGCTGCAATCTTTGCAGACGCTCTGTTACGCCGCAACGCAGCCCGGCGACCCGGAGGGCAAGGCGCAGCTTTTTGCCCGCCAACTGCCGCAGATTACCGAGCGCCTGAAGGCGACGCTGGAGAAATTACAGCGTCCGCAACTGGATAATCTCGAACTCGTTCCGGCTCGCGCCTGGTGGGAGGACGTCCAAGCACGGTATGCGGGCAGCGATATTGACTGGGGCAAGCTTCCCGATCAGACACCCGGCCTATTGATCAACCTATTCGATAGCGTGATCGACAACCTGATTCAGAATGCCTTGAATAAACGGCAGCGCGAGCACGGGTTAAAAATCTCAGCTGTTTTCGGCGTTGACCGTAACCAAGCCAGTTTTACCATTTCAGACGACGGTAGTGTAATTCCGGCTGCCCGCGCCAACTCCCTGCTGCACGCACCGATCACATCGGAAGACGGGCTCGGCATTGGCCTCTATCACGCGGCGCAGCAAGCAGCGGCGAATGGCTACCAGTTGAAGCTGAAAGAAAATTCCCCAGGCGCCGTCAGCTTCAAACTGACGGCAGCCCCAGACTAGGCTTCTCGCCGGCGGACGAGGCCTGACGCGGCCCCAGCAAGCGATAAACCACGGTATTTCCTTTGCCCTTCAGGTAAACCACCTGCGGCTCATGGAATTCAAAGTGGGGAAGCAGGCGACGGTAAGTCGCCTCGTCGACCTGTACCATACCGGGAACCCCCTCGCTGGTGATCCGGCTGGCGAGATTGACCGTGTCGCCCCAGAGGTCGTAAATGAATTTCTTCTTGCCAACCACCCCGGCGACCACCGGACCAGTGCCGATACCAATACGCACCTCAAGGCGCATGTCATTAATCTTGAAATCGTGCTGTAGCAGATCACGCATGGCGAGTGCCAGGTCAGCAATCGCCTTTGAGTAATTTCCCTGATCGTTATTCAGGCCACCGGCAACCATGTAGGCATCACCAATGGTCTTTATTTTTTCGGTGCCAAACAGCTCGGCCAGTTCGTCAAACGACGAAAAAATCCGGTTAAGCATCGAGAATACCTGTTGCGGCGTCAGGCCTTCAGCCACTTTGGTGAAATTGACAATATCGACAAACATTACCGTCACATCGGCAAAGCCGTCGGCGATCGTTTGCTTATCATGCTTGAGGCGCTCGGCAATCGGCCCCGGCAGAATATTTAACAACAGCCGTTCAGAGCGATCCTGCTCGTCCTGCAGGAGGCGATGGGTTTCGACGAGCGCTGCCTCAATTTTTGCCTTTTCCTGAGTCGCGTAGCGCAGCAGCAAATAAACAATGCTCGAAATGGCCGCGAAATTCAACGCAAAAAAGAAAACGCTGACGCGCGTCGGCACTACTTGAGCAGCGGGCTGAAGGCTATCAGCAAGGTAATAATCAAAAAACCCGGAGAGTGCCGTCAAGAAAATATAGGCAAAAATCCAGGCGGTTGATTCGCGGGCACCAAAAACCAGCACCGCACCAATTGGCGCCAACAAGCCCCAAAGACTGGTGCCACTGGCGGTGATGAAATTGCCGATACCCCACTGAATGACAAAAGGCGAAAACAAGAACAGCGCGAGTTGCGAGTAGCGAAAGAACTCAAAATTTCCGGTCTTGAAAAAAAACAGCAGATTGGTAATCAGCATAATCTGAAAGACAAAGGGCACGGTCGACGAAAATTGCGGCCCCATTTGCCAGTAAAGGAACAGCCAAAGCATTGCCCCCATACTGACCAGCCCGGTCGCGAAAATCAGCAGCGATTTTCTCAGGCGTGTTTCATCGTCGTCGTCTGGACGAAACCCGGCACTTCTCATGGAATTGAAAAACTCCTGCTGACTCATCGAACCTCCGCTGTCTGAAACAGCTTACGTCAGTCTGTCAGTCGCCGCCGCTGCGGTCAATACGACTAAGGTCAGAGCCTGTCTGAACGCGCCACTCAGGCAAACAAACGCGCCAGTTCGATGCCCGGCTCCGGAGCGCGCATAAAGGCCTCACCGACCAGAAAAGTCTGCACCTGATGCTGGCGCATCAAGGCAACATCTTCCGGCTTGACGATGCCACTCTCGGTCACAACGATGCGGTCAAACGGTATCCGCGAAAGCAAACCGATGGTCGTTGCCAGAGTGACGTCGAAGGTGCGCAGGTTGCGATTGTTGATCCCCAGCAGCGGCGTCTTGAGTTGCAAGGCGGCGTCAAGCTCTTCGCCGTTATGCACCTCAACCAGCACAGCCATGCCGTAATCGTTGGCCTGCGCCTCGAGCGCCTGCATTGCCGGCAAACTCAGCGCGGCGGCGATCAGGAGAATGGCGTCAGCACCCATGGCGCGGGCTTCGGCGACCTGGTAGCTATCCACCATGAAATCCTTGCGCAAGGCCGGGAGCTGGCAGGCAGCGCGGGCGGCTTGCAGATACTCAGGGCAGCCTTGGAAATATTGCCTGTCAGTCAGGACCGACAGACAGGCAGCACCGTATTTCTCATAACTGCGGGCAATCTCGGCCGGATGAAAATCCGCCCGGATGACGCCTTTGGAGGGACTGGCCTTCTTGATTTCGGCAATTATTCCCGGTTGACCGTGCGCAAGCTTGTCGCGGATAGCGCCGACGAAATCGCGCGGCGCGGACTGGGCAGCGGCTTCGGCTTCAACAACAGCGAGCGGCTTGACGGCCAGTGCGGCAGCGATTTCCTTGTGCTTGGTGGCGATGATCTTGTTGAGGATATCGCTCATTTGGCGGCCAGGCGTTGGGTAGCTTCGACAAACTGCGCCAGCTTGGCGCGCGCCGCACCGCTGGCAATGGCTTCGCGCGCCTTGGCGATGCCCTCGCCGATGCTGTCGGCGACATTGGCGACGTAGAGCGCGGCGCCGGCGTTGAGGCAGACGATTTCACGCGGCGCACCGGGTTTGTTGTCGAGGGCGCCGAGCATCGCGGCTTTGGACTCTTCGGCGCCATCGACGCGCAGGTTGCGCAGCGACATCATTTGCAGACCAAAGTCTTCGGGATGCACTTCGTACTCGGTAACCTCGCCATTTTTCAGCTCACCAACCAGGGTGGCTGCCCCGAGGGAGATTTCGTCGAGATTGTCGCGACCGTGCACGACCAGCACTCGCTCGGCACCGAGGCGCTGCATGACGCGCACCTGAATACCGACGAGATCGGGGTGAAAAACGCCCATCAGCGTATTCGGCGCACTCGCCGGGTTGGTGAGCGGCCCGAGAATATTGAACAGCGTGCGCACGCCCATTTCACGGCGCACCGGAGCAACGTGCTTCATGGCGCTGTGGTGATTGGGGGCGAACATGAAACCGATGCCGGTTTGCTCAATGCAGGCGGCAACCTGCTCGGGCGACAGCATGATGTTGGCGCCCAGCGCTTCAAGCACGTCGGCGCTACCGGAGCTGGAGGAAACGCTGCGCCCGCCATGCTTGGCGACCTTGGCACCGGCGGCGGCGGCGACAAATATCGAGGTCGTCGAAATATTAAAACTATGCGCCGAATCGCCGCCAGTGCCGACGATATCGACGAAGCGGTTGTCGTAGGGCATTTTGACCGGCGTCGCCAGTTCGCGCATGACACTGGCAGCGGCGGCGATTTCACCGACGGTTTCCTTCTTGACGCGCAGGCCGGTAATGATCGCGGCGATCATAACGGGCGACACTTCGCCGTTCATGATCTGGCGCATCAGCGCGACCATTTCGTCATGAAAAATTTCGCGATGTTCGATGACACGCTGGAGGGCGGCTTGCGGGGTCATTGCTTGAATTCGTCCAAAAAGTTCTTGAGCAGATCGTGACCGCGTTCGGTCAGGATCGATTCGGGGTGAAACTGAACGCCTTCGACAGCCAGCGTTTTGTGGCGAACGCCCATAATCTCGCCATCATCCGTCCAGGCCGTAATCTTCAGACAATCAGGGAGCGATTCGCGCTCGATGGCCAGCGAGTGGTAGCGAGTACAGGTCAGCGGGTTTGGCAAGCCCTTAAAAACACCCTCATTTTGGTGGTTGACCGCAGAAACCTTGCCATGCATCAATTGCTTGGCGTGCACGATCCTGCCACCGAAGGCTTCACCAATCGACTGGTGGCCAAGACAAACACCGAGCAGGGGAATCTTGCCGGCCAACTGACGAATCGCGGCCAGCGAAATCCCCGCCTGCGCCGGCGCGCATGGGCCCGGCGAAATCACCAGATATTCGGGCTTGAGCCGGGCGATTTCTTCAACGGTGATGGCATCGTTGCGATAGACCTTCACCTCCTGCCCCAACTCGCCAAAATACTGGACGATGTTGTAGGTGAAGCTATCGTAATTGTCGATCATTAGCAGCATGAATTACCCAACCCTCTTTGTGGCGCGCCCAAGAGCATTATTTTCGCTCATAAACGCGTCGGAAGGAACCTCATGCTACGAGCGCTTAGTGCTGCAGAATCTTGGCCAGGAACTGCTGGGCACGCTCGGAGCGCGGATTGGCAAAGAAAGCCTCCTTGCTGTCATCTTCAACAATGCGCCCCTGATCCATGAAAATCACGCGATGTGCAACCCGCTTGGCGAAACCCATTTCGTGCGTCACACACATCATGGTCATGCCTTCCTTGGCCAGTTCGGTCATCACATCAAGCACTTCATTGACCATTTCCGGGTCGAGCGCTGAAGTCGGCTCGTCAAACAGCATACAGATCGGATCCATCGCCAGCGCCCGGGCAATCGCCACACGCTGTTGCTGACCGCCGGACAACTGGCCGGGAAACTTGTCGGCCTGCGCCTTGAGACCAACGCGGTCGAGCAGTTTCATGCCCTTCTCCATCGCCTCATCTTTGCTACGGCCGAGCACCTTGGTCTGGGCAATGACCAGATTCTCGGTAATGCTCATGTGCGGAAACAGCTCGAAATTCTGAAACACCATGCCGACATGCGCGCGCAGCTTGGAGAGATTGGTTTTCGGATCACCAACCGAGATGCCGTTAACAATGATCTCGCCTGACTGGAACGGCTCAAGGCCGTTCACGCATTTGATCAGGGTCGACTTGCCCGAGCCGGATGGCCCGCAAACGACAATCACCTCACCCTTGCTGACCGTGGTGCTGCACTCGGTGAGCACCTTGAAGTCACCATACTGCTTGCTGACATTTGTCATTTTGATCATGGAATTATTCCTTGGACGCAGCCATCAGGCCGGGTGATATTTTTTCTGGAGGCGCTTGACGATCTGCGAGGCAGAGAAGCAGATCACGAAATAAACCGCACCAGCAAAGAGCAACAGCTCAACCAGACGGCCGTCACGGTCACCGACCTTGTAGGCGGCACCGAAGAAGTCGGCGAGCGCCGAAACATAGACCAGCGAAGTATCCTGAAAGAGGATGATGGCTTGCGTCAGGAGCAGTGGCACCATGTTGCGGAAAGCCTGCGGCAGCAAGACGAGGCGCATCGACTGGCTATAGGTCATGCCGAGCGCCGAAGCGGCGGCGATCTGCCCCTTTGGCACGCTCTGGATACCGGCGCGGATGATTTCCGAGTAATAAGCCGACTCAAACAGCGCAAAGCCAATCATCGCCGAAGCCAGTCGCATGTCCGTACCGGAGGGCAGGCCGAACAACTGCTCGATGAATTTCGGAACAATCAGGAAGAACCACAGCAGCACCATGACCAAGGGGATGGCGCGGAAAAAATTGACGTAACCAGCAGCAAACCACGACAGCGGCTTGACCGACGAAAGCCGCATCATGGCCAGCAAAGTGCCCCAGACGATGCCGAAAATGACCGCCTGAATGGTGATTTCCAGCGAAATCTTCATGCCGTCCCAAAGGAAGGGAAGCGCGCCGGGTATGGAGGACCAATCAAATTCGTGCATCTTACTTTCCTCCAATATAGCCGGGGACGGCGACTTTGGTTTCCAGGCGGCGCATCAGCATCATGATGACGACGTTGATCATCACGTAGGCAACGGTGACAGCAATGAAGGACTCATAAGGCTGAGCGGTGTAATCGACCAGCTGCCGACCCTGAGCGGCGAGCTCGAGCAAACCGATGGTCGAACAGACGGCAGAGTTCTTGAAAATATTGAGAAACTCAGAGGTCAGCGGCGGCACGACGAGCCGGAAGGCCATCGGCAACATCACAAAGCGGTAGGTTTGCGGCAAGGTAAAACCGAGCGCCAGCCCGGCATTTTTCTGCCCCTTGGGCAACGAGTTGATCCCGGCCCTGACCTGCTCGGCGACGCGCGCACTGGTGAACAAACCGAGGCAAACCATTGAGGCCAAGAATTGCTGCATTATCGGATTCGACTGCTTGAAGGCGTTGCCCAGGCTCTCCGGCAACAATTCAGGCAAAACGAAATACCAGATGAACAACTGCACGAGCAGCGGGATGTTACGGAAGAGCTCAACATAAGCCGTCGCTATGCCGGCCAATGCTTTATTGGGCACCGTGCGCAAAACACCGATCAGCGCCCCCAGTATCAGGGCGAGCACCCAGGCGCTGAGCGACAGCGCGATGGTCATTTGAAAGCCGGCAAACATCCAGCTCAGATAGGTGTCGTCGCCGGTCCCGCTGGGCTGCATGAAAACACCCCAATTCCATTGGTAACCCATGAACCCCCCTCGCTTGCGAAAAAAGGCCCCGCCCCCGAAACGGGGAAGCGGGGCGCATGACTAAGCCTTATTCAAACGCTTTGTCGTTCGGCGTTTTGAAGGTTGCCTTCATCTCGTCAGACAAGGCCATGTTCAGGTTCAGGCCCTTCGGTGGAATCGGGCTCATGAACCATTTGGCGTAGATTTTTTCAGCCGCGCCGGAAGTCATTGCCTTGGTCAAAGAAGCGTCAACCATTTTCTTGAATTCCGGGTCATCCCTGCGCAGCATGCAACCATAGGCTTCCTTGGATTGCGGGGTACCGGTCACCAGCCAATCACCCGGCTTCTTGGCTTTGGCGATTTCACCGTAAAGCAGCGCATCATCCATCATGAAGGCAACGGCGCGGCCTGTTTCCAGCGTCAGGAAAGCTTCGCCATGATCCTTGGCGGAAATGATATTCATCTTCATTCCCTTTTCTTCATTCATCTTGCGAATCAGACGCTCGGAAGTCGTACCGGCGGTGGTGACGACATTTTTACCGGCGAGATCGGGAAAGTCTTTAACGCCAGCATCTTTTTTGGCCATCAACTTGGTACCAATAACAAAGATGGTGGTCGAGAAACCGACCTGTCTCTGGCGCTCAGTATTGTTGGTGGTGGAGCCACACTCGATATCAATCGTGCCGTTTTGCACCAGGGTGATGCGATTGGATGAGGTAACCGGCATCAATTTGGTGTCCAGCTTGGCCAGTTTGAGATTTGCCTTGATGTCGGCAACCACCTGCAACATCAATTCATGGGAATAACCAATGACTTGCTGCTTATCGTCGTAGTAGGAAAAAGGAATCGATGACTCGCGGTGACCAAGGGTGATGCTGCCCGCATCCTTGATCTTCTTGAGGGTTGCAGACTCCTGCGCCTGGGCAGGCATAGCAAAGCTGACGCTGAGGGTGGTGGCAACTGCAGTAGCAAGGGCAAATTTTTTCATTGTGTCTCCGCCGCCAATCGGCTTTACAAACAGTTTATACGCAAGGGGCGTGCCGGCAAACCTACTTTAAGCGCCGGACGCGCCATCTCCAAGCTGCCACCGCCCAGCCCTTTTCGACTAAAATGCACGCTTTCACGCTGGATTCACCGATGAACGCCGCAATCCCGATGCCCTCCCACAGCCTTTCCATCGTCGTTCCTTTCTATAACGAGGAAGAAAACATCGCGCCCTTGGTCAAACGGGTACACGAGGCGCTGGAAGCTTACGAAAATCCGTGGGAACTGGTTCTGGTTGATGACGGCAGCAGTGACGCAACGGTTGATCGCGCCCTGCAATCTGCCAGAGAATACGGCCCGCATGTCCGCCTGGTCGAACTGACGCGGAATTTCAAGCAAACTGCTGCCATGCAAGCCGGTATTGACGCCGCTCGCGGTGACGTGATTGTGACCATGGATGGCGACTTGCAGAACGACCCGGTCGACATTCCACGCATGGTCGCACGCCTGCTCAACGAAGACCTCGATCTCGTTGCCGGTTGGCGCCAGAATCGTCAGGATGGCCTGTTCCTGCGCAAGATTCCCTCGAAGATCGCCAACAAGCTGATTGCCCGCATGACCGGCGTCAAGCTGCGCGATTACGGCTGCAGCCTGAAAGCCTTTCGCGGCAGCGTGATCAAGAGTGTTCGCCTGTATGGTGAAATGCACCGCTTCATCCCGGCCTGGCTGGCAACGGTAACGACCCCACGGCGCATCGCCCAGGAACCGACGACCCATCACGCACGCACCGCCGGTGTCTCGAAATACGGTATCTCGCGCACTTTCCGCGTCATCCTGGATTTGATCGCTGTCTATTTTTTCATGCGTTTCCGCGCCCGCCCTGGCCACTTTTTCGGCGGCATCGGCCTCGGCCTGACCGCCATTTCCGGATTGATCATGGTCTGGCTGGCCTGGGTAAAATTTGGCCTCGGCGAGAACATTGGTGGCCGCCCCCTGCTGATTGTCAGCATTGGCGGCCTGATTGCCGGCCTTCATTTCATCACGACCGGTGTCTTGTCCGAACTGATGGCGCGCATCTATTTCGAATCCGGCACCGTACGCTCCTATTCGGCACGCCCCGAACGCGCGCTGGACGCTGACGAAGGCTGGCACAAATCAGCGTGATGCTTGCGGTCGACGGCCGAATGATCGAGAAATTTGGCGTCCGGTGGCTATTCGGGATAAGCGCCGTCCTGCTCACCTGGCGCTTCTGGGTCGTTCCTCACCTCGGCATAACGCTTTACATCGACGAAGCCCAATACTGGACATGGGCTGAAAACCTTGACTGGGGCTACTTCTCCAAGCCGCCCGGCATTGCCGTACTGATCTGGCTATCGACGGCCCTGTTTGGCAGCGGTGTGCTCGGCGTCAAAGCGCTGGCGATGCTGTGCTATCCGCTCACCGCCGCCGCCTGCTGGGCGATTGCCCGCCGCCTTTACGACGAACGCACCGCTTTTTGGTCTGCTCTTGCCGTACTGACCCTGCCGATGTTCTCCTGGCTCGGCCTTTTCGTCTCCACCGATGCCCTGCTCACCCTCTTCTGGGCGCTGGCCTTGCTGGCGTACCTGCGTGCCATTGAGAGCGATAGCTGGGGTGACTGGCTGCTGCTTGGCACACTCTGCGGCCTCGGCCTGCTCTCGAAGTACACCATGGCCGTCTGGCTTGCCGCTGCCTTTTTGCACCTGCTAGCCTTTCATCGGCCGCGCCTTGCCACAGCCAAGCCATGGCTCGCCGCTGGGCTGGCACTGTTGATTCTGGCGCCCAACATTTACTGGAATATCACTCACGACTTTCCCACCCTGAAACACACCGCCGATATCACCCTGAATAAAAAGGCCGGCGGCGGCCTCAAGGCGCTCGGCGAGTTCTGGGCGGCACAATGGATCTCTTTCGGCCCGGTATTAGGCAGCGTATTTTTCATTGCGTTAAGCCAAGCCAGGCAAAGCTGGCGCGATGACCGAACCCGCCTCCTGCTCTGGTTTGCCCTGCCGCTGTGGATCGTCGTCTCGGCGCAAGCGATGAAGAGCAACGCCAACGCCAACTGGGCAGCGCCGGTATTTGCCCCGGCGACTATCGTTGTCGTCGCCTGGCTTTTGCAGAGAGAGAAAAAACGTCTGTTGATTCTGGCACTGGCGATCAATCTATTGCTGGTTGGCGCGATTTATCACTGGCCTCAGGTGCTTGCTGCGGTTAACGCCGAAAATCCGGCAAAAAAAGACCCATTCACCCGCGCCCGAGGTTGGGATGAGATTGGCCGCCAATTGAAGCCCATTCTGCTCGCCTACCCGGACGCCGTTCTGATCGCCGACAACCGGACATTGCTCGCCCACATGCTCTACGAACTGCGCGAGATCAAGCCGCCTGCCGCCAGCTGGAACCCCAGCGGGATTACCAGCGATCACTACAAGTTGAGCACCGATCTCCGTCCTTACATCGGCAAGGATGCAATTCTTATCACCCAGGATCTACCTGGCGATGAATTCGCGCGCCGTTTCACCTCGCTGACCAAACTGGGTGGGCTGCACGCAGACCTCGACTCGCAAACCAGCCGCACAATGGATGTCTACCTGCTCCATGACTTCAAGGGTTACTGAGCTTCGCATTGCGCTGATCGCCTGCCTTTCACTGGCGGCGCTCTTCATCGCCCTGCCGCAGATCGACCTCACCGTCGCCAATTGGTTTTATCGCGGCAACGGGCAGTGGGCGCTGAGTCGTCAGGACATCTGGCTGGCCATTCCTTATCGTGGTTTGCCACGGCTCGGCCAAGGGCTACTGGTAACGCTGCTGATACTCTGGCTTCTCGGTTTCCGGCGGCGCTTTCCTGCCTTGAAGGCAAAACAGGCCAGCGTCGGATTTCTTCTCTGCGGTGCGCTGGCCGGCCCGATTTTATTGGTTGATGCGACGCTGAAAGAACATTCCGGCCGCACCAGACCAGTCAATATCGAACAGTTCGGCGGCAGCAAACAGTTCACACCGGCCTTCATTCCAGCCGACCAATGCGAGCAGAACTGTTCGTTTGTCAGCGGCCACGTCGCCACAGCATCCTTCATTATGGCTTTTGGCTGGCTTGGCGCACCCGCCGTCCGGCGACGCTGGCTGCTCGCCAGCATTGGCTTTGGCGCCTTCTTTGCGCTGGTTCGCATGGTGCCCGGCGGACACTTCCTCTCCGACACCATCTTCGCCTGGTTCGCCACCTACTTCAGCCTGTGGCTGACCGAATGGGCATTCCGGCGCCTCAAATGGCTGCGGTAGCGTGATAGTCGCGTAGCGACTACATTTTGCTCCCCTCGCCCGCCTGCGGGAGATGGGCGGGGGAGAGGGAAACGGGCATGATTTTCATCTTTCAGGGTGTCTGCTCTAACTCCGCCCGTTAGCAGTCACCTGACTTAATCAACGCGCGTATCCAGCCCCTGTTCGGCCAGCTCAGCCGCCCGTAACACCGCGCGTGCCTTGTTCTGGGTTTCGACCCATTCCGAATGCGGATCGGAATCGGCGACGATTCCGGCGCCGGCCTGAACGTAGAGTTGCTTGTTTTTCAGCACGGCAGTTCTGATCGCGATGGCGATATCCATATCGCCATGGAAACCAAGGTAGCCGACTGCACCGGCGTAGATGCCGCGCTTGACCGGTTCCAGTTCGTCGATGATTTCCATCGCCCGCACCTTCGGTGCGCCGGACACGGTGCCGGCCGGGAAGGTCGCCTTCAACACGTCGAGGGCATCGAGCCCCGGTTGCAAACGGCCTTCGACGTTGGAGACGATGTGCATCACGTGCGAGTAACGCTCGACAATCATGTTTTCGGTAAGCTTGACGGTGCCGATCCTGGCGATGCGGCCGCAATCATTGCGCCCGAGGTCAAGCAACTGGGTATGCTCGGCGCGCTCCTTTTCATCCGCCAGCAGTTCGGCAGCCAGCGCGGCATCTTCTTCCGGTGTGGCACCGCGTTTGCGCGTGCCGGCAATCGGCCTCACGGTGACGCGGTCGCCTTCGAGACGGACGAGAATTTCCGGCGAAGCGCCAACCACATGAAAATCCTCGAAATCGAAGTAGAACATGTAGGGCGACGGGTTGAGACTGCGCAGCGTGCGGTAGAGCGCCAGCGGGCTGGCGTGGAAGGGCTTGGTCATGCGCTGCGAGAGAACCACCTGCATTACATCGCCTTCGGTGATGTATTCCTTGGCCTTGAGCACCGCCTTCTTGAAGGCCGCTTCGCCAAAAGTGGAGACAGCAGCTTCGGAATGGGCGGGCTGCTCACTGGGGATGATGACCGGCGCCCGCAGCCTAACCAGCAATTCCTTAAGTCGCGCCCGCGCTTTCTGGTAGGCACCGGGAAAGCCCGGCTCGGCATAAACCACCAGCGTCAGCTTGCCGGACAAATTATCGACGACGGCGATTTCTTCGGAGAGCAGCAAGCCGATATCCGGCGTGCCGATATCGTCCGGCTTGCTGGTGCGCGTCAATTTGGTCTCAACGTAGCGAATCGTATCGTAGCCAAAACAACCGACCAGACCACCGCAAAACCTCGGCAAGCCGGCTTGCGGTGCTGCGCGAAAACGTTGCATGAACTTACCGATAAACTCCAGCGGATTGGTATCATCTTCGCGCTCGGCCACCCGGTTGCCGGTCAGCACCAGGACCTGATGGCCATTGACGATAATGCGGGTTTGCGCCGCCAGACCAATAATCGAGTAACGGCCAAAGCGCTCACCGCCCTGCACCGACTCAAGCAAGTAGGTAAACGGCGTATTGGCCAGTTTGAGATAAATCGAAAGCGGCGTATCGAGATCGGCAAAGGTTTCCAGCGTTACTGGAATACGATTGTAGCCTTGCGCGGCCAGGGTGTTAAATTCTGTTTCAGTCATGGTGATGCCTCAAAAATGACAAGCTATTGCGGTCAACTGCGTTTTTGCGCCGAAAAAGGCGCGTCAAAGGGAATCAGGGGCGCCAGCGTTGCCAGGCTTGGCGTTTGTTCCAGAGTCGCAGTGTCATCATTTATCGTCGAGGTCTTTAATGGTGAGGCTTGCCAGTAAGCCGTCAAGCAAATCGGATACTAGCGCATCGCGATTAGCACTGTCCAGCCATTGCAACATTGCCGCAGGCAGTTCGCATGAGCAAATGGGAACATAATGCGGTTGCCGGGATCGAAGACAAAACCGCTCACCTCCCTCGGCCAATCGCCAGCACGCTTATCAAGAACAGAAAACACAAATCATGCCCAATACAGAAAAATATCAGATCGACATTCAGGCACTGCCGCATTACATCGCCGATCAGTCGGACCCGGAAAATGATCGCTACGTCTTCAGTTACACCGTAACGATCAAGAACCTTGGAGAAATCGCCGCGCAACTGGTTTCCCGGCACTGGATCATTACCGACACCAACAATGGCGTTCAGGAAGTACGTGGGCTCGGCGTGGTTGGCAAACAACCCTTGTTACAACCTGGGGAGAGCTTTCAATATACCAGCGGCTCGGTGCTGACGACGCCCATCGGCACCATGAAGGGCAGCTATCAGATGGTTGCCGAGGACGGCACACACTTTCCGGCCGACATTCCTGAATTCGTCCTCGCCAGCCCGCGCGCACTGCATTGAGCCTGAAGCACACCTACACGCTGATCGCCCCGTTTTACGACGCGGCGATTGAGCGTGCGACGCGAGCCGCGCGCAAGCACAGCCTGAGCCGACTCCCGGAAAAAGCCGGGAAGGTCTTGCTAGCCGGAATCGGCACCGGACTCGACCTGCCGCATTTGCCAGCGCAGCATGATTACGTCGGCATCGACCTGAACCAGGCGATGCTGCGACGCGCCCTGCCGCGTGCCGGCCAGGTCGATTTTGTCCCGGTGCTCGGAGACTCACAGAGCTTGCCTTTTGCCGATGCCAGTTTCGATGCCGCGGTTCTGCATCTGATTTTGGCAGTCGTTCCCGAACCGACCTCATGCCTGCGGGAAATTGCCCGCATTCTGAAACCGGGTGGCCACGTGCTGATTTTTGATAAGTTCTTGCGCCCCGGACAACATGCGCCCTTGCGTAGACTGGCCAACCCGATTCTGCGCAGACTGGCGACCCGGTTAGATGTGGTCTTTGAGGATACGCTCAGCCAGACACCGGCCCTGCGCCTGATTCACGATCAGCCAGCCCTGGCTGGCGGCTGGTTTCGGCTGATTCAACTACATCGCGCCGAATAAGGTAACGCTCAGGGCAGAAGATCGCGACCGGTGTTGTTGGTTATCACCTCTTTGACACCAATAACATAGTACTGGGTGTCGCCAAAACACGAGGTCGGCAAGCCGATATGCTGCTGATAATTGAGCGAGACACGCTTGCCCATTTGCGCTTCGATCTGCTTGGCCACCGCTGGGTCACGCACCGAGAAAATGAACTTCTCAGGCGCCGCGCCGGGGATGGCAATCAGTGAAAGCTCACCCTCCCAGGTTTTACACAACCAGCCTTTTTCCGAAAATTTCTGCATGAAGCCGGCGCGATCACCGACCGAGTAGCTCCAGCTCAAGGCCAGCCAGATGTAGGCGGCAAAGAGCAAGGCTGCGACAACCAGAAAGGTCAGGATAGCGAAAATCGGGGATTTTTTAGTGGATTCAGCCATGGTTTTCTAAGCTTGGTAATGGGGCATAGGGGATTTTATCCGACAAGGTGCGGAGGGAAATTTCAGGTCGCGGCGACGTCATCCTTATCCTCACCGAGGCCATCTTCGATCCAGGCCAGCAGCAGCGTGTAAGTCACCGCCAGCGCCACCGGACCGACAAAGATGCCGATCAGGCCAAAGCTGAGCATGCCGCCAATGACCCCGGAAAAAATCAGCAGCAAAGGCAAATCGGCGCCGCGCTTGATCAGCATCGGGCGCAAGACGTTGTCGAGGCTGCCAACGATTAAACTCCAGACCAGCAGGAAGGTCGCCCAACCGTTATCGCCCGTCCAGTACATCCAGGCGACAGCCGGCAAGAGCACCAGCATCGGCCCGATCTGCGCAATGCAGAGCATCAGCATGACGGCCGAAAGCAGCGAGGCAAACGGCACGCCGACGATGGCCAGACCAATGCCGCCGAGCACGGTCTGAACAATCGCCGTAACGCCAACGCCGAGGGCGACGCCACGTATCGCCTGGCCGGCAAGAATGATCGAGTTTTCACCGCGCTCACCGGCCAGTCGCCGACCAAAACGGCGCACGAAGCGGGCGCCTGTTTCGCCACCCGAATAGAGAATGGCGGCGACGATGACGACCAGCAGAAACTGGATCAACATGCCGCCGAACCCGCCGACCTGCCCGAGCACCCACCTACCGGCACCGGTTGCGTAAGGCGTGACTTTGCTGGCAAGCGCGCCGGGACTTTCAGCAGCATATTGAGTCCAGCTAGCCGCCAGTTTCTCACCGACCAGCGGCAGAGCCTGCAACCATTCGGGTGGCGAAGGTACGCCATCATGGGCAACCCCTTTGACCAGATCCGTCACCTGATCAAAATGCTCGGCAATCGTGTCGATCGCCAGCCACATCGGCAGCACCAATAACAACAGCATCGCCAGCGTCATCAAGGCAACGGCTGGCGCCCGGCGATTGCCCAGGCGCGCCTGCAAGGATTCGAGCAAAGGCCAGGTAGCGACGACGATCATCGTCGCCCATACCGTGGCTGCCAAAAATGGGCGCAAGACCCACAAGGACAAGGCGATCAGCAAAATGATGCAGATGATTGCCAGTGTCGTTCTGGTCAGGTCACGGCGTATGTCGCTCACGAACGGTAATCCGCGTTGATTTTGACGTAGTCGTAGGAGAAGTCGCAGGTGTATACATTGGCTCGCGCGGCACCACGACCGAGGTCGACACGCACGGTGATTTCGGCCTGCGCCATGACCCGTGCCCCGTCTTCTTCATTGTAGGCGGCAGCCCGGCCGCCCTTTTCCGCAACGAGAACATCATCAAGCCAGACCTTGACGCCATCGACATCGAGATCGGCAATGCCGGCATAGCCGATCGCCGCAAGAATGCGCCCGAGATTGGGGTCGGAGGCAAAGAAGGCAGTCTTGACCAGCGGCGAGTGGCCGATGGCATAGCCAACCTTGCGGCATTCTTCGATATCCTTGCCACCTTCGACCGCCACCGTGATGAACTTGGTTGCCCCTTCGCCATCACGAACAATGGCCTGCGCCAGCTCTACCGATACGGCAATTATCGCCGCCTTGACTTGAGCCCAGCCAGCATCGGTTTCGGCACTGAATATAGCACCGGACTGAGCGCTGGCGATCATCACATAGGAATCATTGGTCGATGTATCGCCATCCACCGTAATGCAGTTGAACGAGGCATCGGCTGCCTCTTTGGCCAGCTTGTCAAGCAAGGGCTGGGCAATGCCGGCATCGGTAGCGAGAAAACCCAGCATCGTCGCCATATTCGGCCGGATCATGCCGGCACCTTTGGAAACCCCGGAAATGGTCACTTTTTTGCCGTTGACCGCAACAATCCGCGAAGCCGCCTTGGCAACGGTATCAGTGGTCATGATCGCGTGTGCAGCAGCGTGCCAGTTGTCGGCTTTGAGATTTGCCTGTGCCGCCGGCAAGCCCGCCTTGAGGCGATCAACCGGCAAAAGTTCAAGAATCACGCCGGTTGAGAAAGGCAGCACCTGATCGGCGGCAATTCCCAGCAACTGAGCAACCGCTTCGCAGCTGGCCTGCGCCGCCTGACGCCCCGGCTCGCCGGTGCCGGCGTTGGCAATCCCGGTATTGATCACCAACGCACGAATTTCCTTGCCCGTCGCGAGATGATTTCGGCATAACTGAACCGGCGCCGCGCAGAAACGATTTTGGGTAAACACGCCGGCGACGGTACAGCCGGCATCCAGCGCAACCAGCGTCAGGTCGCGACGATTTTTTTTGCGTATCTCCGCCTCGGCAACACCGAGACGAACACCGGCGATCGGAAAGAGTTGATCGGCGGCGGGTGTGGCGTAATTAACAGGCATTTGTATCGCTCCAAAAGCATCAAGGCACCTCGCGGGTGCCTTGGGGGGTCAGGACAGTTTTCCGTGGCAGTGCTTGTACTTCTTGCCGCTGCCGCAAGGACAGGGATCATTGCGCCCCACCTTCGGCCAGGCATCGGCCGACCGATTGGGCTGGCGTTCAGCCGCCTCTTCTGGCGAAGCCTCTTCATAGGCGCCGTGCTGATACTGGACGTTCTGTACATCAGCGTGCGGCGCGACTTCCTCAACATCTTCCGGCGAGCGGATCTGCACGGTGAACAAAGTGCGCGTCACTTCCTTGCGCACCATATCGAGCAAACCTTCGAACAGCTCAAAAGCCTCGCGCTTGTATTCCTGCTTCGGGTTTTTTTGCGCGTAACCGCGCAGGTGGATGCCCTGACGCAAGTGATCGAGCGCCGAAAGGTGCTCACGCCAATGCGTATCGAGGCTTTGCAACATGACGTTGCGCTCGAACTGATGAAAGGTCGTTTCACCGACCATATCCACTTTGCTCTGGTAACTCTCGTCTGCCCCTTGCAGGATGCGTTCAAGAATTTCATCGTCAGCCAGCGTCGGCTCGCTCTTGAACCACTGCGCCACCGGTGCTTCAATTTGCAATTCGGAAGCCAGCGTACGCTCCAAACCATCCATATCCCATTGCTCTTCAACCGATTCCGCCGGCACGTGCGCTCGGAAAATCTCGCCAATCACGCTTTGGCGCATAGCGGTAATGGTTTCTGAAATGTCGTCGGTTTCGATCAGTTCGTTGCGCTGCTGATAGATCACTTTGCGCTGGTCGTTGGAGACATCGTCGTACTCCAGCAACTGCTTGCGGATATCAAAGTTGCGCGCTTCGACCTTGCGCTGTGCCGACTCCAGCGAGCGGCTGACGAGCGGATGCTCAATCGCCTCGCCCTCGGGCATTTTCAACTTGTCCATGATGGCGCGCAGACGCTCGCCGGCGAAAATACGCAACAAGGGGTCATCGAGCGACAGATAGAAACGTGATGACCCGGCGTCACCCTGACGACCTGAACGGCCGCGCAACTGGTTGTCGATGCGTCGCGATTCGTGACGCTCGGAACCAATGATGTGCAAACCTCCAGCCGCCAACACTCTCTCGTGCAGGACTTGCCACTCTTCACGCATCGCTGAAATTTTGGCGTCGCGCTCGGCTTCCGGCAGCGACTCGTCATGCTTGATTACCGAGGTCGCTTTTTCGATACTTCCGCCCAGGACAATGTCAGTACCACGGCCGGCCATGTTGGTAGCAATCGTAATTTGCCCCGGACGACCAGCTTCAATGACAATTTCCGCTTCGCGCGCATGCTGTTTGGCGTTAAGCACTGAATGCGGCAATTTTTCTTTATCGAGCAGGCCGGAAAGCAATTCGGAGGCTTCAATCGAGGTCGTGCCGACCAGCACTGGCTGGCCGCGCGCCGAACAATCCTTGATGTCGGCAATGATCGCCGTGTGCTTTTCGTCAGCCGTTTTGAAAACCAGATCGTTCATATCCTTGCGCACCATCGGACGATGGGTCGGGATAACGACGGTTTCCAGCCCGTAAATCTGATGGAATTCGTAGGCTTCGGTGTCGGCCGTGCCGGTCATCCCGGAGAGGCGGCCATACATGCGGAAATAATTCTGGAAGGTAATCGAGGCCAGCGTCTGATTCTCAGCCTGAATCTGCACGCCTTCTTTTGCCTCAACCGCCTGATGCAGGCCATCCGACCAGCGGCGACCGGCCATCAGGCGGCCCGTAAATTCATCGACAATAATCACTTCGCCGTTCTGGACGACGTATTGCTGGTCTTTCTGAAACAGCGTCATGGCGCGCAAGGCGGCATTGAGATGATGCATCAGCGTAATATTTGCGGAATCGTAAAGGCTGGAGCCTTCTTTGAGCAGCCCGTAATCAGCCAGCAATTGTTCGGCATGCTCGTAACCTGCTTCAGAAAGGTGAACTTGATGGCCCTTCTCATCGACCCAATAATCACCCTCGTCTTTTTCTTCCTGCGCCCGTGACAGATTGGGCACCACGTCCTTCATCCGCAGATAGAGGTCAGTATGATCTTCGGACTGGCCGGAAATAATCAGCGGCGTCCGCGCCTCATCAATCAGGATCGAATCCACTTCATCGACGATCGCAAAACTCAGGCTGCGCTGAACACGCTCACCGGCGGTGTAAACCATGTTGTCGCGCAGATAGTCGAAACCAAATTCGTTGTTGGTACCGTAGGTGATATCCGCCGCATAGGCTGCTTGCTTGGCCTCATGATCCATTTGCGACAAGTTGACGCCGACGGTCAACCCGAGAAAACGGTGCAAACGTCCCATCCACTCCGAGTCGCGGGTCGCCAGGTAATCATTCACCGTGATGACATGGACGCCCTTGCCGGAAATGGCATTGAGATAGGCCGGTAAGGTGCCAACCAGCGTTTTACCTTCACCGGTGCGCATTTCAGCAATCTTGCCGTCGTGCAGCACCATGCCGCCGATCATCTGCACGTCAAAGTGGCGCATGCCAAGTTCGCGCTTGCCAGCTTCGCGAACTACCGCGAACGCCTCTGGCAGCAGTTCGTCAAGGGATTCGCCGGCGGCGTGACGCTGACGAAACTCGTCTGTCTTGCTACGCAATTGCTCGTCGCTGAGTGCTTCGAGCGCCGGCTCCAGCGCATTAATGCGCTTTACGGTCTGAAAATACTGTTTTACGAGCCGGTCGTTACGGCTGCCGAAAATCTTTTTGAGTAGGCCGGAAATCATCGTCTTTGTATCAAGGCTGTGCAGAGCAACAAAGTTGTGATTCTAACACGCCAGCCCAGCGGGGCGATTATGATCAAAATCAATAGCTTAGGTACTATTGGCGCTTAAGCTGGACAAACTCGCTACTTTTATTGAGAAAAAGTGCAGGATTTTGTGCGACACCGAACATCCTGACCTCAAAGTGCAAGTGAGCGCCCGTTGAGCGCCCAGTTGCTCCAACAGCGCCGATCAGTTTGCCGCGCTTGACTATCTGCCCGGCTGAAACATCCATCCGCGAAAGGTGAGCATAGCGCGACAAAAGACCGTCGCCGTGGTCGACGTCGATCATGTTGCCAAATTCCGGATGATAACTGGCAAGCACGACGACGCCATCGGCGGCAACATAAACCGGCTCGCCGGTATCCGCCCTGAAATCAATGCCTTCGTGCATGGCGCGCAGGCCGGCAATCGGATCGGAACGATGGCCGTAACCTGAACCCAACAACGCATTCTTGACTGGTAATGTGGTCGGCAAGAGCCGCTCTTTAACCCGCTGTTCAAGAAATTTTGATTCGAGCAAGGAGAGTTCTTCAGCCTTGTTATCGACCGTTTGCGCCAGACGCTCAATTTCGCGCTGCAGCTCGTTGGCCCCCATCGGGGCTGGAATAAACGGGCCGCCCTGCCCGGGCTTTTCGTTAACCACCGGCTTGGGCTTGACACCAGCCAGTCTGGAGAGGCGCTCACCGAGGTTATCCAACTGCAGCACCTGCGCCTGCAACTCGCCGAGGCGCGAAGCCATCATCTGCAAATTATTGGTCACGTACTCGTGGGTCTTGAGCGACTCCTTGCGCTGAATTGATGTCAGCAAATCCTCAATGATCGGCAGACGAAAATGAACCGACAACCAAGAGAAAGCGGCCGAGGTAAAAAATACCGCCATCAAAAATGCCGCAACCGTCATCACCAGATGACGGGGCATAATAGTAATTGTCCGCGCCGCCTTGAGATGGCGCGATACCAGAATAATCTGCACGGAACCTCCTATGTACAAAGGGCCTGAACAATTTCTCGACAGCGACGCTGCCGCCGGCAAGGTGATGGCCCATGCGCGGCTGTTGCTCAAGCTCTCACGGCGCTTTGAAGCGATCGCCCCGGCGGGGTTTCGCAGCTCGGCACACGTTGCCAATTACAAGTCAGGGAAAATCGTTATCCACGCCGATAACGGCGCGGTCGCTGCCAAGATTCGCCAGATGAGTCAGCGTTTGTGCAGCGAGTTATCTAAAGGCGGGGCGGAGTGTAACGTCATTGAGGTAAAAGTACAACCCCGCCAAATCCCTTACCAATCAACGAGTTCAACCCTGAAACCGCTCTCTGC
Organism: Dechloromonas sp.; assembly: GCA_011391255.1. Lineage (GTDB taxonomy): Bacteria > Pseudomonadota > Gammaproteobacteria > Burkholderiales > Rhodocyclaceae > Azonexus. The sequence continues at coordinate 81,384 of JAABQV010000005.1, read as the reverse complement.
GGTGGCTTGCGGGGTGTTGCGGTCAACCGCCGAAACGATGCCAAAAGGCCCCTTGCAAGAGGCGTTGGCCAATCTACTGGCGCGTGCCGCTAAACGGGAATAACCGCGACCCGCTCAACAATCATCAGCGCAAAAACGATCAAGGCGAAAACAACGCCGTAGCGAAAAAGGCGCCACGATAGCGCAAGGTAATAGCGGTTTCTGGTGAAGGCAAAAGTCAACAGGCTGACGCCTATCCCAACCACCAGAATGACTGCCAGCAGGCGTAGCAGCCACATCTCAGCTTAGGCCGGCTGATTGAGCCAGCGCGTCACGCCGGCCGGGGCATGCGCGGCGACTTCAAAAGTCGCAAACTCCCAGGATTCAGGGTGATTCAGTAACTCACGGGCGAGTTGGTTATTCAGCGCATGACCACCCTTGTGCGAAGAATACGAAGCGAGCAGGGGGTTACCCAGCAAGTAAAGATCGCCGATAGCGTCGAGAATTTTGTGTTTGACGAACTCGTCGCTGTAGCGCAGACCATCCTGGTTGAGAACACGGAATTCGTCGAGAACAATCGCGTTTTCCAGCCCGCCACCGAGGGCGAGGCCATTTTCACGCAGGTATTCGACTTCCTGCATAAAGCCGAAGGTGCGGGCGCGGGCTACTTCACGGGTATAGGACTGCTCGGCAAAGTCGATTTGGGCTTTTTGCGCCGATTTGTCGATCGCCGGATGATTGAAAACGATGGAGAAAGCCAGACGGTAACCGTCGTAAGGCTCGAATCGCGCCCATTTGTCGCCATCACGCACCTCGATGGGCCGGGTGACGCGGATGAATTTTTTGGCTACGTTTTGTTCCTCAATGCCAGCCGACTGGATCAGGAAAACAAACGGTGCAGCCGAGCCGTCGAGGATGGGAACTTCCGGCGCATCCAGATCAACCCAGGCGTTATCAATCCCAAGGCCGGCAAACGCCGACATCAGGTGCTCAATGGTGCCCACTTTAGCCCCGTCTTTTTCAAGACAGGAGCACATGCGTGTATCGCCAACCATCATCGCCCTGGCGGGAATATCCACCGGCTCAAGCAGGTCAACACGACGAAAAACAATACCGGTATTCGGGGCAGCCGGGCGCAGCGCCATATTGACCTTGACACCACCGTGCAAACCAACCCCGGAGGCGCGAATTATCGTCTTGAGCGTACGCTGTTTAAGCATTTAAGTACTTGAATACATTGGGAGACGGCGCATTGTATCACAACGCGCCGCCAACCTTTTTCAGAGAGGTGTTACCCGGTCAGTCCGCCTGTTTGCGCAGAAAAGCCGGGATGTCGTAACGGTCAACACCGCTGTTGGCCAGCGCTTCAACCGTCACGTTACGTTGACTGCTGCCACGACCGCGCAAAACAGCCGGCATTTCCAGTTGTGCATAATCCGGCGTCGCGCTGAAGCCAACCGCATCGCTGGTACCGGTTGCCAGTTGCTGCACCAGAACCGGCTGGGTATACATCTCCGGCTTGCTCCGAACCCCGGCAGCAACCTGACCCAAGCCGGTAGCAACCACAGTCACCCGCAAGGAATCGCCCATCAATTCGTCGTAGACCGCACCAAAGATGATGTGCGCGTCTTCAGCCGCGAAGGCCTTGACCGTATTCATCACCTCATTGACCTCCTTCATCTTGAGGCCGCCCTTAGCGGCAGTGATGTTCACCAGCACACCCTTGGCGCCCGAAAGATTGATGCCTTCCAGCAGCGGCGAAGCGACTGCCTGTTCAGCGGCGATGCGGGCACGGTCAACCCCTGCGGCAGCAGCAGAACCCATCATCGCACGACCCATCTCGCCCATCACTGTGCGGACGTCTTCAAAGTCAACGTTGACCAGACCGGGGTAGGTGATGATTTCAGCGATACCGCCAACGGCGTTTTTCAGCACGTCGTCAGCAGCTTTAAAGCAATCATCGACATCGGCATCATCGCCCATGACTTCCATCAGCTTGTCGTTGAGGATGACGATCAGCGAATCAACATGCTTGGAGAATTCGGCAATGCCGGCTTCAGCGGATTTCATCCGCTTGTTGCCTTCAAAACTGAATGGCTTGGTCACCACACCAACCGTCAGAATCCCCATTTCACGGGCAATTTCAGCCACTACTGGAGCAGCGCCAGTACCTGTTCCGCCGCCCATGCCGGCGGTAATGAAGGCCATGTGCGCACCGGCCAGGCTGGCGCGAATTTCGTCGCGATGCGCCTGCGCTGCTTCCATGCCTTTTTCCGGCCGGGCACCTGCACCCAAACCGGTTTTCCCCAGTGACAATTTGCTCGACGCCGCATTGCGGGCGAGTGCCTGGGCATCAGTGTTGGCGGCGATAAATTCCACGCCGCTCACCCCTTCATGAATCATGTGCTCAATGGCATTGCCACCAGCACCACCGACCCCGAACACCTTGATGATCGTGCCGATCTCTTCTTCCTTCTCGATAATTTCAAACATGACTACCTCCTCTGAAAAAACTGTAATAAATCAAAAATTCTTGGCAAACCAGGATTTCATGCCGTCGAAAACATCTTTGGCACTTTGCTTTTCCTTGATCTTCTGGCCACGCTTGCGTTGTGCCTGCGCTTCAAGCAACAGGCCGAAAGCGGTTGAGAAACGCGGGCTCTGAACGACGTCAGCAAGACTGCCGGTGTATTTGGGGTTGCCGAGACGCACCGGCATGTGAAAGATTTCTTCGCCAAGCTCGACCATGCCCGGCATCACACTGGCTCCACCGGTGAGGACGATGCCGGACGACAGCACCTCCTCGAACCCGGCCCGGCGTAGCTCGTTCTGAATCAACTCAAACAGCTCTTCGACGCGCGGCTGAATCACGTCGGCCAAAGCACGGCGGCTCAACTTGCGGCTCGGACGGTCGTCGACCCCGGCAACTTCCATGTTTTCAGCGGCATCCGCCAGTTGCGACAGGGCGCAGCCGTACCTGCACTTGATATCCTCGGCTTCGCGCGTTGGCGTACGCAGCGCCATGGCAATGTCGTTGGTTACCTGATCACCGGCAATCGGGATTACCGAGGTGTGGCGGATGGCACCTTGCGTCCATACGGCGATATCCGTAGTGCCACCCCCGATGTCGATCAGGCAGACACCAAGATCCTTTTCGTCCTCGGACAAGACGGCATAGCTGGACGCCAGTGGCTGTAGCACCAGGTCATTGACTTCAAGACCACAGCGGCGCACACATTTAACGATGTTCTGCGCGGCCGAGATGGCACCGGTAACGATGTGCGTTTTCACTTCGAGGCGCATGCCGCTCATGCCGATTGGCTCGCGGATGCCGTCCTGGCCGTCGATGACGAATTCCTGGGTGAGGATGTGCAAAATCTCCTGATCAGCTGGAATCGGCATCGCCTTGGCGGTTTCGATGACGCGCTCAACGTCAGTCGGTGTCACTTCCTTATCCTTGATCGCGACCATACCGTTTGAGTTGAAGCTCTTGATGTGGCTGCCGGCAATCCCGGTATAGACATCCTTGACCTTGCAGTCGGCCATCAACTCGACTTCCTGCACGACACGGCTGATCGTATGCACGGTTTCTTCGATATTGACGACGACACCTTTCTTCAGGCCTCGCGAATCCTGAGAGCCCATGCCAATAATATTCAGGCGGCCCTCCTGATCGATCTCGGCAACCAGCGCAACGATTTTTGAGGTACCGATATCCAGCCCGACCACCAGATCCTTGTTTTCCCTGCTCATATACTCACTTCCCCTTCACTTCGCCCGCGACACGAATCGCGTAGCCATTCGGATAACGCAAATCCACCACTTTCGGCTGCGCTGGCTGCTTGCCAATCGTCTCTGGATAAACCTCGATGAATCTTTGAAGGCGAATACCTATCGGCGATTTCGTCTGCTCGCGCCCCAATTCCAGCAACATGCCATGCTCCAGCTTCAGCTGCCAGGCAAGACGCGGCGACAAGGTCACCTGCACCGGCTTTTCTCCGATTTTCTGAAAGGCACCAATCAACTCGCTGTAGCGTTTCAAAACTTCCGCTGCCGTACCCGGCGGACCGGATAGCACTGGCAACCTCTCCAGTTCTGGCGCGACCAGACTGGCAGCAAATACTTCGCCGTAGCTGTTGACCAGTTCGCCCTTCGTATCGCCCCAGCGTGCCACCGGACGGTGCTCCTCGATTCTCACCTCGAGCCGCGCCGGCCAGATGCGCCGCACTTCCACTTTGCGCGCCCAAGGCAACTGCTCCAGCGCCCGCCGAACCATCTCCAGATTGAGGCTGAAGAAATTGCCTTTCAGCGCCGCCGGCAACAACTCCTCGACCTCTGCCCGCATGGTGTGCGGCAAGGCTTCGGCGAACACCACCTGACGCACCGGCAGCGACGGCACCCGCACCAGCCACACCGCCACTGCTGCAAGCATTGCGGCAGCTGCGACGAGCATCAGCACATCGGCAATCACGTTCATCAGGTGCGGTTTTTGCCACATGCATCCTCTCAGTCGTTAGCTGCCAGCTCAAGCACACGGCGCACCAACGCCGGGTACTCGAGGCCGTTGAAGCGGGCCGCCATCGGCACCAGTGAGTGATCAGTCATCCCCGGCGCCGTATTCGCCTCCAGGAAATAGTGATTGCCTGCTTCATCCATCAGGAAATCGACGCGACCCCAGCCACGGCCGCCGAGCACGCGAAATGCATCGAGGGCGCCTTTGCGAATTTCCATTTCTTTGGCTTCGGGCAGACCGCAAGGGCAGAGATAGCGGGTGTCGTCACGGTTGTACTTAGCCTCGTAGTCGTAAAACTCGGTGGCCGGCTCGATCTTGATGATCGGCATCGCTTCGTCACCGATGATGCCGACAGTGTATTCGCCGCCCATGACGCCTTTTTCGGCGATCACCAAATCATCGTATTTAGCCGCTTCGACATAGGCCTGCTGCAAGCCACCCGCGCTCTTCACCTTGCTGATACCGATTGAAGAGCCCTCACGCGCCGGTTTGACGAATATCGGCAGGCCCAGCTTTTGTTCAACCTGTGCGAAATCAGAGTCGGCGGTCAGCAAGGCGTATTCGGGCACCGGCAAGCCGGCCGCCTGCCAGAGTAACTTAGTGCGGAATTTATCCATGCCGAGCGCTGATGCCATGACACCGGAGCCGGTGTAGGGAATGTGCATCAATTCCAGCGCACCCTGAATCGTCCCATCTTCGCCATGTCGACCATGCAAGGCAACGAAGGCTCGGTTATAGCCCTTCAGCGCATCGAGCGGCTGCTCGGCCGGGTCGAAGGGATGCGCGTCGATGCCCTGCCCGAGTAGCGCCGCAAGCACGCGCGAGCCGCTATTGAGAGAGACCTCGCGCTCAGCGGAAGTGCCGCCGAAGAGAACTGCGACTTTACCGAATCCGCTCATTTGAACTCCGCTACTTTGCCCGGCACCGCGCCGATTGAGCCGGCGCCCATGCACAGCACTACGTCGCCATCCTGAGCGACGTCCATAATTGTTTGCGGCATTGCCGCGATATCTTCAACAAAGACCGGCTCAACTTTGCCGACCAGGCGCAGCGCCCGCGCCAAAGAACGCGCGTCGGCGGCAACGATGGGTGCTTCGCCGGCAGCATAAATTTCTGCCAGTAAAAGAGCGTCGACCGTGGAAAGTACCTTGACGAAGTCCTCGAAGCAATCACGCGTCCGCGTGTAGCGGTGCGGCTGAAAGGCCAGCAACAGGCGGCGGCCAGGGAAGGCACCGCGCGCGGCGGCAAGTGTTGCCGCCATTTCGACCGGATGATGGCCGTAGTCATCAACCAGCGTGAAGGTGCCACCTGCCCGCAGGGCGATTTCACCGTATTGCTGGAAGCGACGTCCAACGCCTTTGAACTCGGCAAGCGCCTTGATGATTGCCGCATCAGAAACACCAACTTCAGTGGCGACGGCAATCGCTGCTAGCGCATTCAATACATTGTGTAAGCCCGGCGTATTGAGTGTGATTGCCAGACGGGAAACCGAGCCATTGACGCGGACACAGTCGAATCGCATCTTTCCATTTTCGGCAACGATGTTTTCAGCGTGGAAATTGCACTCCGGCGAGAGACCGTAGGTAACAATCTGCTTGGAAACTTGCGGCATGATCGCGCGTACGTTCGGGTCGTCGGCGCAGAGCACGGCAACCCCGTAAAAAGGCAGGCGGCTGAGGAAATCGACAAAGGCGCCTTTGAGGCGCTCAAAATCGTGGCCGTAAGTTTCCATGTGATCGGCGTCGATATTGGTGACGACCGAAATGACCGGCGACAGGAAGAGGAAGGAGGCGTCCGACTCATCGGCTTCGGCGACGATGAAATCACCGCTGCCGAGGCGCGCATTCGCGCCGGCTGCGTTCAGCCGGCCACCAATGACAAAGGTCGGGTCAATGCCGCCTTCGGCGAGAATGCTGGCGACCAGACTGGTAGTGGTGGTCTTGCCATGCGTCCCGGCAATCGCAATACCGCGCTTCAGACGCATCAGTTCGGCGAGCATTTGCGCCCGTGGCACAACGGGAATCTTGCGCTCACGCGCCGCAACGACTTCCGGATTGTCGGCCTTGACTGCTGTCGAGGTAACGACGGCATCAGCGCCAGCAGCATGTTCGGCAGCATGGCCGATCATCACTTTGACTCCCTCCGCCTCCAGACGGCGCGTTGTTGCGCTCGCCGCGATATCCGAGCCACTGACCGTATAACCGAGGTGCGCCATGACTTCAGCAATGCCACTCATACCGGAACCACCAACACCAACAAAGTGGATGTGTTTGACCTTGTGTTTCATTTCGCACTCTCTGCGCAGATGTTAGCCACTTCTTCTGTGGCATCGGGCTTGGCCATGCTGCGGGCCTTTTCGGCCATTTCCAGCAACTGGCTGCGGCTGTAGTTACGGATCAGGGCAATTGCTTCCGGCGTCAGATCCGTTTGCGGCAGCAGGAAAGCACCGCCGACATTGACTAAAAACTTGGCATTGCCGGTCTGATGATCATCAACAGCATGCGGGAAAGGTACCAAAATGCTGGCGACACCGGCTGCCGCCAACTCCGCCACGGTCAACGCGCCGGAACGGCAAATAACCAAATCTGCCCATTCGTAGGCACCGGCCATGTCGTCGATAAACGACACGCAATGCGCCTGAACGCCGACCGCTGCATAGCCTGCCTTGAGCGCCTCGATATGCTTTTCACCCGCTTGATGCACGATTTGTGGCTGCTCATTTTCGCCGAGCAACGCCATGCCCTTCGGCACCATCTCGTTAAGCGCCTGGGCGCCGAGACTGCCGCCAATCACCAGCAGGCGCAGCGCGCCGCTACGCTCGGCGAAGCGTTCGGCTGGCGGGGCAATTTTGGCGATCTCCGGACGCACCGGATTGCCGGCCCAGAGACCTTTTTTCAGGACATCCGGGAAGCCGGTCACAATGCGGTCGGCAACGCCGGCGAGAACCCGGTTGGCCAACCCGGCAACGGAATTCTGCTCATGGACAACGAGTGGTTTGCCGAAAAGCGAGGCCATCATGCCGCCGGGGAAAGTGATATAGCCACCCATACCAAGCACCACGTTCGGCCGTACCTGGCGAATCGCCTTTTGCGCCTGCCAGAAGCCTCTGAGCAGATTCACCGGCAGCAACAATTTGCGCAGCAAGCCTTTGCCGCGCAGGGCGGAAAATTTCAGATTGACCATTTCAAAACCGTGCTGCGGCACCAGACGCGCTTCCATCCCGTCCGGATTGCCAAGCCAGACAACCCGCCAGCCGGCGTCACGCATTTTGTGAGCCACCGCCAGCGCCGGGAAGATATGTCCGCCGGTACCGCCAGCCATGACCAGGATCGTGCGGCTCATGGCTGCCCCCCGCGCATCAATTGGCGATTTTCCCAATCCGCCCGCAGGAGGATGGCCAGTGCGATGCAGTTGGCAAGAATCCCCGAGCCGCCAAAACTCATCAGCGGCAAGGTCAGTCCTTTGGTCGGCAGTAGCCCCATATTGACGCCGATATTGATGAATGACTGAACGCCAAACCAGATGCCGATGCCCATGGCGACGAGTGCCGGATAAAGACGATCGAGTTGCACGCACTGACGACCGATGGCAAAGGCGCGCTGAACCAGCAGGGCGAACAGGGCAATTACCGCCAACACGCCAATGAATCCAAGCTCTTCTGCGATGACCGCCATCAGGAAATCGGTGTGAGCTTCCGGCAGGTAAAAGAGTTTCTCGACACTGGCGCCGAGACCAACGCCAAACAACTCACCACGTCCGAAGGCAATCAGCGAGTGCGAAAGCTGATAGCCGCGTCCGAAAGCATCAGCCCAAGGATCCATGAAACCAAACACACGATCGCGCCGGTATGGCGAGACGATAATCATGACCGCAAAGGCGGCCAGCAAACCGACGATCAGCAGCGCAAACAAGCGCGCTTTCAAGCCACCAAGAAAGAGGATGCCCATGGCGATCGAGATGATGACGACCAAGGCACCGAAGTCCGGCTCCTTGAGCAACAGCATACCGACCACCGCCATGGCGCCGAACATTGGCAGGAAGGCCTGCTTGAGATCGTGCATGACATTGATCTTGCGCACGGTGTAATCAGCGGCATAAAGCACGGCAAACAACTTCATCAACTCGGACGGCTGCAGGTTAACGAAGCCGAGCGGCAACCAGCGCCGCGCGCCATTGACCTCTTTACCGATACCTGGAATCAGGACGATCGCCAGCAGGACGACGCCAATCATGAAAAGGTAGGGTGAATATTTCTGCCAAAGACTAAGTGGCACCTGAAAAGCAACCGCTGCGACAATGACGCTGATACCGAGAAATACGCCGTGACGCACCAGATAGTAGGCCGGCTGATGGCCGGTAAAGCGCCCGCCTTCAGCTGTTGCAATGGATGAGGAATAGACCATGACGAGGCCGGTAAACAGCAAAATGAGTACGCTCCACAGCAAGGCGTAGTCGATTTCCTGCACTTCGCGGCGCGGCGAATCGAGGGCGCTGAGCATCATGATGACAAGCCCTTCACCGCATCGACAAAAGCCCCGGCGCGATGTGCGTAGTTGCGGTACATATCGAGACTGGCGCAGGCCGGCGAGAGCAGAACGCAGTCACCGGATTGCGCCTGAGCAGCGAGCCAGCGAACTGCCGCTTCCATGTCGCCGAGAATGCGGGTCGGTACGCCGCTGCCTTCAAGTGCCACACCTATCGCGGCGGCGTCGCGGCCGATCAGGGCAATCGCCCGACCATGCTTCTCAAGCGCGCCTTTTAGCGGCGAAAAGTCCTGCCCCTTGCCTTCGCCACCCAAAATAATCGCGACCTGGCGCCCCATGCCTTCAATGGCAGCCAGCGTTGCACCGACATTGGTGCCTTTCGAGTCATCGACGTATAGCACCCCGTCAATTTCAGCCACGGTTTCGACGCGATGCGCCAGACCAACGAAGGACTTCAGGGGTTCAACCATGCGCATCAGATCGGCACCTACCGACTCACACAAGGCCAAAGCAGCCATGGCATTGGCAGCATTGTGCAAACCGGCCAGTTTTAGCGCGTTGAACGTAACCAGCGACGTCTTTCCTTTGACGATGACGCCATCGACCAAACCAAAATCGACATTGCGCGGCGCGGCATCGAGGCCAAAGGTGATCATCTTGCGGCCGCACTTGCCATTCGCCAGCGACCATTCGTCATCGCGATTCAGCACCATGACGCCTTTGCCCTGAAAGATGCGCGATTTGGCTTCCGCGTAATTGGCCACACTACCCTCGTAACGGTCGAGGTGATCTTCCGAAATATTCAGTACGGTGGCCGCTTCGGCGTTTAGATTGAATGTTGTCTCCAGCTGGAAGCTGGAAAGCTCAACCACCCAGACCGCCGGTTGCAGCCCGGCATCTTGAGCATCCATCAGGGCATCGAGCGCCGAGGGTGAAATATTGCCGCAGGCGATGGCGCCAATGCCTGAACCATTCAGCAAGTGGGTCGCCAGCGCGGTGGTCGTTGTTTTGCCATTGCTGCCGGTAATCGCGATGATTTTCGAGTCCGCCATTTGCTCACGAACGCCAGCTGCGAAAAACTCAATTTCCGAGACAATTGGCAGGTTGACCGCAACAATTGCCGGCGTTGCTTTGGGAACCCCAGGCGAGAGCGCGACGAGATCAATACCGGCAAAGATCGCTTGCGTGAACGGCCCGGCAATCAACACGGAGGCCGGCGCGACGGCTTTTAGCATGTCGACATTCGGTGGATTCTCGCGCGAATCGGCAACCCGCACGAAGGCGCCCTGACGATGCAGCCACTTGGCCATCGCCAGTCCGGACTCGCCGAGCCCGATCACCAAAACGCGTTTGCCCCTGAGTTCCATTAGCGCAATTTCAACGAAGAAAGCCCGACCAGCACGAGCATGATGGTGATGATCCAGAAGCGCACGACAACCTGCGTCTCCTTCCAGCCAGTTTGCTCAAAGTGGTGATGCAGCGGTGCCATGCGCAGGATGCGGCGGCCCTCGCCGAATTTTTTCTTGGTGTATTTGAAATAGCCAACCTGCAACATCACCGACAGGGTTTCGACAACGAAAACACCACCCATGATCAGCAGAACAATTTCCTGGCGCAGGATGACTGCCACAGTGCCAAGCGCCGCGCCGAGCGAAAGGGCGCCAACGTCGCCCATGAACACTTCAGCCGGATAGGCGTTGAACCACAGGAAGCCAAGCCCGGCGCCGGCAATCGCGCCGAGCAAGATGCACAACTCGCCGGCGCCAGGCACGTATGGTATGAACAGGTACTTGGCGAGCACCGCGTGGCCGGTGACATAGGCAAAGATGGCGAAGGCGCCGGCGATCATCACCGTCGGCATGATCGCCAGACCATCGAGACCGTCCGTCAAATTCACTGCGTTGCTGGTACCGACGATGACGAAGTAAGTCAGCGTGATGAAGCCGATAATGCCGAGCGGGTAAGCGATGGTCTTGAAGAAGGGTACGATCAGTTCGGTCTGCGCACCCGACTTGGCTGAATAGGCGAGGAACAGTGCGGCGCCCAGACCGAGGACGGACTGCCAGAAGTATTTCCAGCCGGCCGAGAGGCCTTTCGGGTCGCGATAAACCACTTTCTTCCAGTCGTCGTACCAGCCGACGATGCCGAAGCCGAGTGTGACGATCAGCACTGTCCAGACGTACTTGTTGGTGAGATCGGCCCAGAGCAGTGTCGTCAGGCCGATGGAAATCAGAATCAGCACCCCTCCCATGGTCGGCGTGCCGGATTTGACAAGGTGGGTCTGCGGCCCGTCGGTGCGTACCGCCTGACCGATTTTCTTGGCGGCCAGCCAGCGAATGACAGCGGGCCCGGCAGCAAAAGAAATCAGCAAAGCCGTCATCGCTGCCAGCACGGTGCGCAGCGTGATGTAGTTGAAGACGTTAAAGAATCGAACGTCCTGAGCCAGCCATTGAGCAAGTGCCAGCAGCATCAGCTTTTCTCCTGAGAAGCAAGGGCGTCAGACACCCGTTCCATTTTCATAAAGCGCGAGCCCTTGACCAGCACCGTGGTTTCCGGCCCCAATTCCTTGTTGACCGCAGCAATCAGTTTTTCGACATCGCCAAAGTGCCTGGCGCCTTCGCCAAAATTGCGTACCGCCTGCTGCGCTGACTCACCGAGGGCAAACAGACGATCGATTCCCTGACTCTTGGCATAGCCGCCGATTTCGTCGTGATACTGGCTGCTCGCCTCGCCGATTTCGCCCATGTCACCGAGCACCAGCAATTTGCGCCCGACGGTGGCGGCGAGGACGTCAATGCCGGCACGTACCGAGTCCGGATTGGCGTTATAGGTGTCATCGAGAATCTCGGCGCCGTTTTTTCCGGTCCGCCGTTGCAAGCGGCCCTTGACCCCGGAGAATGCTGCCAACCCACTGGCCACGGCGCTCAGCGGAACGCCGGCGGACAAACAGGCGGCGGCCGCAGCAACGGCATTGCGCGCATTGTGCCGTCCGGGAATCGCCAATGTGGTCTCGGCCGTGCCTTCAACCGCGCTCAGGGTGATGGCGATTTCAAGGCCCCGCTGGTGCACCACGCCGTGAACATCGGCGGCCTGATCAATCGCAAAACTGCGAACCTGGTGGGCGCCAGCCAGCGTACGCCAGAGCCCGGCGTAATCGTCATCGGCATTGATCACAGCGACGCCGTCCGCCTGCAAGCCACTAAAAATACTGCCCTTTTCCCGCGCCACTTCGTCCAGATCGCCCATCCCTTCGAGGTGGGCACGCTGGGCGTTGGTGACGATGGCCACTGTCGGCGCACCAATCGACGCCAGATAGGCAATCTCGCCGGGATGGTTCATGCCCATTTCGATTACCGCCGCACGATGCGAGGCACGCAGCCCGAGCAAGGTCAGCGGCAAGCCAATGTCGTTGTTCAAATTGCCGCGCGTAGACAAAACCGCTGGACCAAAAGCCGCCTTGAGAATGGCGGCGATCATTTCCTTGGTTGTCGTCTTGCCGTTGGAACCGGTCACCGCGATCACCGGCAGATTGAATTGGCGGCGCCAGGCCGCTGCAAAACGGCCGAGGGCAAGTCGGGTATCGTCCACCACGACGGCAGCGATACCAGCCGGCAGCTTGCTTTCATCATGAACCATCAAGGCCGAGGCCGAAACGGCTGCAGCTTCAAGAAAATCGTGCGCATCAAAGCGTTCACCGCGCAAGGCAATGAACAAATCCCCGCTGCCGATGGCGCGCGTATCAGTCAACACGCCGCTGACTTCGACATCAGCACCCAGCAAACGGCCGCCCGTCGCTTCTGCTACCTGGGACAGTAACCAGTTCATGCGGCGATCTCCCTGGCCTGAGGACGACGCGCCGCAAGTGCCGAACGTACCTGTTCGATATCAGAAAACGGCTGACGAATCCCGCTGATTTCCTGATAAGCCTCGTGCCCCTTGCCGGCAACAAGAATCACGTCGCGCTGATCGGCCGCTGTAATGGCGCTTTGAATTGCCGTTGCACGATCAATTTCCGTTGCCAGTTGGGGAAGACCGGCGATGATTTGCTCAATGATCTTTTGCGCCGACTCGCTGCGCGGATTGTCGCTGGTGACCAAAACCTGATCCGCCAGACGATCAGCTACTTCGCCCATCAACGGGCGCTTGCCGTGGTCGCGGTCTCCGCCACAGCCAAAGATGACGGTCAGCCGACCGCCACGCGCCGTCGCCACAGCACGCAGGGCGCTCAGGGCATTTTCAAGCGCATCCGGTGTATGGGCGTAATCGACAATAATCAGCGGCTCGTCAATACCACCCAGCCCCTCCATACGGCCCGGTGGCGCCAGCAACTCGGAAAGACGACGCGCCACTTCAGCCGGCTGAACGCCGGCATCGTGCAGAACAGCAGCAACTGCCAACAGATTTGAAATGTTGTAGCGGCCAATCAAGGGCGTATCAACACTTGCCCGGCCATTCGGCAAAACCAGACTGAAACGCTGACCAAAGGGTGTTTCATGCAGATTTTCGGCACGTACCAGGGCGGGAACATCACGTCTTGGCTCGCCGATTGCGTAACCAAGAACGCGATTGGCGGTCGTTTCGCGAGCCAGCCGCAGGCCCATTTCGTCATCAAGGTTGATCACCGCAGTACGCAGGCGCGGCCAGATAAAAAGCTTTTGCTTGGCCGCCGCGTAGGCTGCCATGCTGCCGTGGTAATCGAGATGATCGCGGGTGAAGTTGGTGAATACCGCAACGTCGACACGGGCACCATTCATCCGCCCCTCTTCGATACCGATCGAGCTGGCCTCAAGGGCGCAAGCGGCCGCGCCCTGATCACCGAAGGCGGCGAGATAGCGCATCAGTGTGCAGGCTTCCGGCGTGGTAAATCCGGTTTCGACCAGCGCACCGGGGAAGCCGGCACCCAAAGTACCAATCACCGCGCACGATTTCGGATAGGCCTGAGCAATGCACTGACTAATCGTCGTCTTGCCGTTGGTACCGGTAATCGCGATCAAAGAGAGGCGCTCGCTCGGGTGGGCATAAACCGCATGCGCCAGCGGGCCGGCAATTGCCCGCAAAGCAGGCACCTGAAGGTTGCTTACGGTCAACGCCGGATTCCAGGCAAAATTTTTGTCACCCTGCCAAAGCACAGCAACCGCACCGCGCGCCAACGCATCGGGAATGTAACGGCGCCCGTCGGCAAGATCGCCGGGATAAGCGAGAAACAAATCGCCGGGTTGCACTTGGCGGCTATCATCGGCAACCCCGGTCGGATTGACCCCGGCGCCTTCGAGCTGATCAAGTATCTCGCGCACTGAACTCATAGCCGCCCCTTTACCGCGCCGGCCTCGGCAACCTGAATCGGCGCATCCGGTGGCACGCCCAAAGTACGCAGCGACGCCCCCATCACATAGGAAAAGACAGGGCCCGCCACGTCGCCACCATAATGCTTACCGGCGCTTGGCTCATCAATCATGATCGCGACGATCAGACGCGGATCAGAAATCGGCGCGATGCCGACAAAGGAGGAAACATACTTATTGGCGTAATTGCCGGCCTCAAGCTTGTGTGCCGTGCCGGTTTTGCCGCCGATGCGATAGCCGGCCACCCGCGCCTTGGGTGCCGTGCCTTCAGGCCCGGCGGCCATTTCCAGCATGGCGCGCATTTCGCGCGCGGTCTGCGCCGAAAACACCGGCGCGCCGTGAACCACTGGCGCATCGGTTTTGACCAGCGACAAGGGCACCAGATCGCCATCCCGCGCAAAGACCGAATAGGCGCGCGCCAATTGAATCAGACTGACCGAGATGCCGTGGCCATAAGACATTGTCGCCTGCTCGATCGGCCGCCAGCTCTTCCACGGGCGCAAGCGGCCAGTGACCTCACCGGGGAAGCCGAGCTGCGGCACCTGACCGAAACCTACCGCGTCAAACATTTCCCACATCGTTTGCGGCGGAAAGCTCAAGGCAATCTTGCTCGCACCAACGTTGGACGATTTCTGGATCACCTGCGCCACCGTCAAGGCACCGTGGGGATGCGCGTCGGAAATCGTTGCCGAACCGATGGTCAAACGTCCGGGCGCACAATTGACGATCGTGTCATAGCGGTATTTACCCTTGTCAAGGGCCATCGCCACTGCAAACGGCTTCAGGGTCGAACCGGGCTCGAAGGTGTCGGTCAGCGCACGATTGCGCAGCTGCGCACCGGAAAGGTTCTGACGATTATTCGGGTTGTAGGTCGGCAGATTCGCGAGGGCGAGGATTTCGCCGGTCTTCGCATCAAGTACGACAATGCCGCCTGCCTTGGCCTTGTTTTCCTCGACCGCCTTTTTCAAATGGCTGTAGGCCAGATATTGCACCTTCGAATCCAGCGCCAGCCGGATCTCCCGACCATCCTGCGGCGGCTTGATCGAGCCAACGTCCTCAACAATAGCGCCACGCCGGTCACGGATCACCGTGCGATTTCCCGGGTGCCCAAGCAGGCTTTTCTGGAACGCCAGCTCAACACCCTCAAGGCCTTTATCATCAACGCCGGTAAAGCCAACAATGTGCGCAGTCATATCGCCAGTTGGATAAAAGCGGCGATATTCCTTTTCCTGATGAATCCCCGGAAACTTCGCCTGACTGATGCGCTCTGCGGTTTCCGGCGGCACCTGGCGCTTGACAAAGACAAAGGTCTTTTCCGAGGCAATCTTGCCATCGAGCTCGCGCACATTCATCTCGAGCAGCGCTGCCAACTGTCTCTTTTGCGGCGCATCCATCGTCCGCGCATCGCCGGGAATCGCCCAGACCGATTTCATCGGCGTCGACACCGCCAGCATGTCGCCATTGCGATCAGTAATCTTGCCGCGCGAGGCCGAAACCTCGATGTCGCGACGGTAGCGGGAGTCACCCTTCTCTTGCAGGAAATCATTATTGACCACCTGCAAATAAAAACCACGCGCCACCAAGGCCAAAAAAGCGCCCATCAGCAACAAACCGACAGTGCGCGAACGCCAGCCCTGCAACGCCAGTTGCAACACCGGGCTTTCAGTAAAGCGATGGCCACGCTGCGGGCGACGACGAACAACCATCAACGCCCCCCCTTTTTGCTAACCGGAGCAACAACCACCGCCGCTGGCTGAACGGGGTGGCCAGAAGTCCCCGGCATTCCCATCCGCAGCCGGTCACGGGCAATTTTCTCGACTCGCGGATGGGTTGCCCAAGTAGACATCTCCAACTGCAACTGCCCGTATTCAACTTCCAGCTGACGCGCCTTTTCCTGCTCGCCCTCGAGCCCCTGGAACAACTTGCGCGCGCGATGCTGGGAGGTCACCACACCCAGCGCACAAATCACCACGACCATAAGAAGGAGCATATTGAGACGAACCATTACACTTTCTCTGCAACGCGCATCACTGCGCTGCGCGCCCGCGGATTAGCCGCCACCTCGACCGCTGAAGCACGAATCTGCTTACCGACCAGGCGAAGTTTTGGCTGTGGTAACTGATCCGCGCGCAGCGGCAGCCCCTTGGGCAAATCATCAGCCACCGACTGGTCACGCATAAAGTTTTTAACAATCCGATCCTCCAGTGAATGAAAGCTGATCACCACTAGGCGCCCGCCCGGCTTGAGCAGGGAAAGCGCTTGCGGCAAGGCTATCTCCAGCTGGCGGAGCTCTTGATTGATATGAATCCGTAAAGCTTGAAAGCTGCGCGTCGCCGCGTCCTGCCCTGGCTCACGGGTGCGCACGGTCGCGCGTACGATGGCCGCGAACTGAGCTGTTGTGACAATTGGCTGTTCGAGCCGAGCAGCCACAACCTTCTTTGCAATCTGGAAAGCAAACCGTTCTTCGCCATAGTTTCTAATGACCTCCGTTATGTCCCTAATTTCAGCCCGCGCCAGCCATTCAGCCGCCGTCTCGCCCTGCGTGGTATCCATCCGCATGTCGAGCGGTGCATCATGGCGGAAGCTAAAGCCGCGCTCCCCGTCGTCGATCTGCGGCGACGACACCCCTACATCAAACAAAATCCCATCAGCACTTTCGACGCCAGCCTCATTCGCAGCTTCAGCCAATTCGCCAAAAGCACGATGCACCAACCTGAAACGGGAATCTTTTATCGCAGCACCGACAGCAATCGCCTGCGGGTCACGGTCAACCGCCACTAGACGGCCTTTTTCATTGAGTCTGGATAAAATCAGTCGGCTATGGCCGCCACGTCCGAAGGTGCCATCGATATAAATACCGTCAGCTTTGATCGCCAGGGACTCCACCGCCTCTTCGAGCAGCACCGTGACATGGGTGCCACCCGTGATCACAGCACCAAATCCCCGAGACCGGGCGGCAACTCACCGGAAAGCGCCTCGGCAGCCATATCGTTCTGCTGCTTCCAGCCCGCCTCACTCCAGATTTCGAAATGGGTACCCATACCCACCAGATAAACGGTCTTTTCGAGATTGGCGTATTCGCGCAATTCGTTAGCGACCAAAATGCGACCGGCAGAATCCAGTTCTTCAGTGCGCGCGTTACCGACCAGAACGCGCTTGATCGAGGCAGCCCGCGGATCCAGGCTGGAGGCTTTAAGCACCTGATCGCGAATCGGCTGCCAAGCCGGCGAAGGGTAGAGGAGCAAACAGCGATGCGGATGCGCGGTCAGAACCAGCGAACCCTCAGCGACGGCGAGCAGGGACTCACGATGCCTTGCCGGTATGGCAAGTCGCCCCTTTGCATCCAGACTGAGTGCCGCCGCCCCCTCGAACATTTCCCGCCTCGCTCCCCGTTTTCCCACTTTTCAACACGTTTTCCCACTTTAGGACATGAAACCTCGCGCGTCAATAGAGAAATTGGGAATTTTTTCTTACACAACAATGACTTAGGATGCTTTTATATGGCAAAACCGGTCTCAAATAACCTTTAATAATCAATGCTTGAAATTTTATTCTTAAAGTGACTTGTTAGGAGTTTTGGTCAACCACCCGCCCTCCTAAAAGCGATGGTGAGTTGAAATAAAACTCTGAGATGCTCAAATAAGATTTGAGTTGATAAATAAATCTGAGGTGAGGCACCGACTCGACGAGTACCGCGCCTTCCAATTGGCATTTAGCCAAGGCCAAGTGCATTGCGCTACTTGGCAAACCACCCACCTCAGGTTTTTATTAGCAGTACATTTGGATGACGCAAATGCACCATCCGTGGCTGGACTCCACCACCTCGACAAGCCTTACCCCCACCCCAAAAGCAGGAAAACCTCAAAATTAGCAGCTATTTCAAAATAAACTTGAGATGAAAATTCCCACTTTTAAATAAATCTGGGATGACCAAAAGAGCCCTCTGTCGCAACCACCGGAGCGATTTGGCGCCAAGCTCGATTGACCAGAACTTACTACGGCTCTCGTACGGCGCCCTAAGTAGCTTACTATTCAGCCAGCGCCTTTAGCAGCGCATCTCGCCCGTCCTGATAGAACTCGATGTCCAGCTTGGTTGCCATATCGTCAGAGAGGTCGAACAGTTGCCGGCGACACGAAACAGGTAGCAGCAGAGCTTTAGCCCCCTTCTCGACAGCAATCTCGGCCAATGTCACTGCGTTATGAACAGGTTCAATGGTGCCTCCGAGAGTGACTTCGCCGACCACAACCAAACCACCTCGAACAGACTTTTTCAGTAACGCACTGGCAAGCGCTATAAGCGCAGCAACACCTGTCTTGGCACCTGACTTGGCGGCGTCAAAACCGCGCAACTGGACCGAGAATTCATGCGAGCGTGGGTCTCGGTCGCCCACCAGTTGCTGGGCGCGTGCATAGAGGTTTTGTTCAGCGCAACGAATTGACTCTTTGAATTGGGCTGGCACTGGGTTGTTGAGCACACGAACACCGCTACCAGGCCCTTCGGTGGCTTCCAGTCTGAACAACCCAGGGTGCTCGTCTTGCCCCCCCGGACTCAAGGTCCAAATCTGCCCGCACTCTAGCGGCTCGTCACCGATACCGCCCTGACTCTGCAGTTCAGGGGTACTAACGAATTTTTCGACACCCTCAGCGCCCATGGTGTAACTAAAGTGGGTATTGCGAAACTCTGCTGCACCAATGCGCTTCTGCTGCTCCTTTACCCGCCGGCGGACTTCGAGCGCCAGGCGGACGGCCCATTCAAGGTCCTCGTCGCTGACAACCATATCAGCATTTGGGTACAGCAATTTGAGCAGTCCGCTTACTGTCTTGTTGACCCCGTTAAGGTCTCGACCAGAAAGTGCGCCGCCCCAGTAAACTCGCCTCTGCAGCGTCGAAACACGGCTCTGATTTCGCAGCTGGGTGAAGCACTCAGAAAGGAAATCGCTGACCAGCCCAAAATGCTCGGTAAATAGCCCAGGATTGAGCTTCGGCACATCCCAACCGGGCAGGAAGCAGTGGATACGGTCCATGAAAGCTGTGTCGTCCCGCATCTCTGGCGGCAACGGCCCGAACAGGTGCCCGACACGTTGCTGGTGCTCGACGTCCACATCAAAATTACCCACCAACACGATGGAACCATCAGCTCGGATGCTTTCCTTGCCACGGGAAAACTCGCCGCTCTCCATGTAGCCCTTCATGATATTGACGCCATCTTTGGAGTCGAAAGACACTCCAGACACCTCGTCGAAGCACACCACGTCGTATTGGCACACCAGGCCACGTGCGCCGTTCTGGTTGTTCACGAACATTTTGGCCACTGTGGCCTTGCCGCCAGAAATCAGGTGGGCGTAAGGGGACACCTGCTGGAACAGGTGTGACTTGCCCGTTCCACGCGGCCCCAGCTCCACCATGTTGTAGTTGCGCTCGACGAAGGGAACCATGCGCAGCAACAGGGCATCCTTGGCGCGCTTGAGTTCGGCTTCCTGGGCTCGGAACTCGTCGTACCAGGCGCTCGATTCCCGGGTTTGCAGACGATATTCGGTGCCACTGCCGCCGGCCAAAGCCATAACCAGATGGTCCTTGTTCTGAAGTTCGTCCAGCAACGCAGGAAGCTTCTTGCGTAATTCAGAGGAGCCAGCTGACAAGTCGGTTACCAGTAGGTCAGCCAGTACGTCCTCAGTCGCCTTCAATCCGAGGTCCAACGCGGCATCGGCGGGTATCCTTTGCAATTCGTGAAGAACTTCGCTCTTTTTGCTGCTTGCGATTGCGCTCAACGTACTCGGGATGTGACTCTCGGTATTTTTTCCAGTACCCCGGGTTCTTGGCAGCCCAGTCCTGGAAATATTGAGCGTCACTCGTTTGTTGCTCAACGCTTTTCGCTCGGCGTTCTACCTGACGACGTCGGCGACGCTCCCGTTGGCAGTTCGGCTTCGAACAAAACTCCTGACTCAGAATTTGTGGCCACGGGAGGAATTCCTCTCCACAGGCAGGGCAGCATTTCTTGGACATAGTTGCTCCTTGTTGAATGGAGCTTCTATGCAGGCTCAATCAGTGCCAAGAGCGATGTGCGCCAATATCCATTATGATTGCTGGATTATCAATTTTAGTTGCTGACGTAATGGTCTCTCCCCGACTCATAGCAAAAATCGAATCTGAAGAACCCACTCTTCGGCTTGCCGTACTTATCGATGCTGACAACGCACAGGCGGCAGTCATCGAAGGAATCTTGGCTGAAGTCGCGCGATTTGGCGAAGCATCCGTGAAACGAATTTATGGTGACTTCACCTCCCCGAATAGCTCTTCCTGGAAAAAGGTGCTCCAAAAATACGCCATCAAACCAGTACAGCAGTTTGCGTATACGACTGGTAAGAACGCCACCGACAGCACCCTCATCATTGATGCGATGGACCTTCTCTACACCCGTCGCTTTGATGGCTTCTGCTTAGTGACCAGCGATAGTGATTTTACTGGCCTGGCAACGCGTATTAGGGAAGAGGGGCTAATGGTTCTGGGGTTTGGTGAGCAGAAGACGCCAGACGCTTTCCGTAATGCTTGCCACAAGTTCGTCTTGACCGAGCTACTTCGCCCAAGCATTCCCCAGGCGGAACCAGTCGCCGCCTCAAAAGTAGAACCTGCGCCTGCAAACACCACAAAACCCAATCAGGAGACGCCTAAGTCTCCTGAATTTCCCCGTGCATTTATCCTAGATGCCCTAGAACAATCGTCGGATGAAAATGGCTGGGCCCACCTTGGTACCTTTGGCAGCTACTTAACCAAGTTGCAGCCTGATTTCGATTCACGAGTTTATGGCTTCAAAAAGCTGTCTGACCTCGTTAAAGCAAATACTGACCTCTTTGTCACCGAGGAGCGGCTACCGCCAGGACAGACACACAAGCAGTTGTATCTGCGCACCAAGTGATGGCTGGGAGCAAATTGGGTTTTGGCGCATCTAGTCACAATTGAGCGGCACAGGGCATGCCAATAAGCCATCTCAGATGTTATTTGATGTTGTTGAGGCCAGCCAAGCAACCATCACCTCAGGTTTTAATTTCTTAGGTTTTTAGGCAGTTTGGAGTTACCCCTGAAAACACAGGCTTTTTTTGAGATTGCATCTCAGGTTTCTTTTCGCCGTTACCAGCGATGCCCATCAAATAAAAAGGCGACGACATAAAATTTGGGCAAAAAAAAGCGGCCGATTGGCCGCTTTATGAAATTGGTTTGGAAACTAGTTAAGCGTACTCAATTTCTGCTCAATACGATCCAGAGGCACCGCCCCTGGCACCCGCTCACCATCAGCAAAGAACATCGTTGGCGTGCCGGTAATGTTCAACTTGCGTCCGAACTCACGGTTCTTGTCGATGGCTGTCGTATTGCAATCCTCCTTGCCACTCGGCACCTTGCCATCAATCATCCAGTCGTTCCAGCTTTTTGCACGGTCACTGGAACACCAGATCTGGCGGGATTTTTTGAGCGAATCCTCGGAAAGAATCGGCAGCAGAAAGACGTAAACCGTAACGTTATCAAGCTTCAGCAGATCCTTTGCCAAGCGCTTGCAATATCCGCAATTAGGATCTTCAAAGGTGGCCAAGACCCGCTTACCATTTCCGCGCACTTGTTTTATCGCTCGATCAAAGGGCAATTCATTGAATTTGATCGCCGTCAGCTTGCGCATTCGCTCTTCGGTGGTGTTCTTCATCGTTTTAGCGTCAATCAACTGACCACCAGCGATAAAGGCAGTCATTTTCTCGTCAGTGTAGAAAATACTCCCTTCCATATAAACCTCGTACAAACCGAGGTAACCCGACTTGGTCACACTCTCCACCTTGGCGCCGAGCTTGGCCTCCATCGCTTTACGAACGTCAGCCTCATCGGCCTGGGCCGTCGTGAAAATGGCTAACGCCATGGCAAGGGGAAAAAACTTCTTGATCATCAAGTCAAACTCCTAAAATGCACCAAGTGCGTAACGCACCAGGAAATTTTTGATTAGCGGGATTCGGTCGGTCAGATTAAGTCCAAGGTTGCGCAAAGGGCGCAAGCCCGGGATCTGATTGGAAAAAAGCCGGCGCAGGCCATCCGTGGTGCTTTGCATCAGCAAAGTTTCTTCACGGCGCGCGCGCTGGTAGCTCTGCAGAAAGCGCTCATCGCCCAAATCATGCCAAGGCTGGCGTGCCGCCAGCAACCCGGCAAGGACGCGCGCATCCTGAAAGCCAAGATTAATACCGTGCCCGGACAAGGGATGAATACCATGCGCCGCATCACCAATCAGCGCCAAACGCGGTGCCACCACCTGCGGCACACGCATCAGCCGCAAAGGGAACGCGGTTGGCGAAGTGAGCAAACTCAAGGCGCCCAGCTGGTAGCTGCCAGCCTCGGCAAGGCGTTCGCTGAACAAAGAGGGGGGCAACTGGCAAAGTTCGTCTGCATTTTCATCCAGCGTTGACCAGACGACGGAAATGCGGTTCCCCGGCAATGGCAGGTAAGCGAGGACACCGTCATCCCGAAACCATTGATAGGCAATGTTGTGATGTGGCTTTTCACAGGAAAAGTTGGCAACCAGCCCTTTTTCGCCATACGGCGTGTTGACCGCAGTGAGCCCGGCCGCCTGACGCACCCAGGAGTCGCGCCCGTCGGCGCCAACCAGTAGCGGCGCGGAAAGCACGACACCATCGCTCAACTCAAGCTGGGCTGCGGCGACAGTGAAAGTCAGGCCACATGGTTTGGCCGGGCAAAAAACCGACAAATTACTTTGGCGCTTGACGCTCTCCCAGAACTCGCCGGCCATCAGCGATGACTCGATGATCCAGCCAAGTTCCGCAACACCAACCTGATAGGCGGAAAAATCCAGTTGCCCACCGGAGTCTCCACTGACCCGCATGCCACGAATCGGGGCGAAGCGTTCGCGGTCAAAATGCTTCCAGGCACCAATTTCATCGAGAAACTTCGCACTGGCCGGACTAATCGCGTAGATCCGCGAATCCCAGCCGGCAGGGCGAGCTGGGCTTTGGCTCTCGAGCAGCGCAATGCGCAAACGACTATTGCGCAAAGCCAGCGCCAGACTGGCACCGGCGAGCCCGCCGCCAACAATAATGAGATCAAATTCCTGCATGGCAGAGATTATGCCACTTCGCCCGACCAGCGAGGACGATCAGCCTGGTGTGCCCGGGGGCTTATTTGAGCGCGGACGACGATTATTATTGTTGCTGCGCGGGCGGTGTTTCTTTACAGGTTGGCCACCAGGTCCAGCCGGCCGGCTTTGCCCGGCACCAGGATGACCACCGCCGGCACCATGCTCCTGCCCGGCAGCGACACGGTTACCCGGAGCCAGTTGAATTTCAAGCTCGATAATCTCATCCCATTGCGCATCAGAGCGGTCACGCTCGGGAACCGAGAGCAACTCGCGCAAACGGCGGCGGCTATCGAGTCCTTGCGGAACAGGCTGTTGCACGGGAGCAGTTGTCGCCTGCTCAGCAAGCGGCGGATCAATCAGGGGGGTATCTTCGGGATTTTGAGTAGTCATTAGCAATTAAAATGCGGGGCCCGCGATTCGCGAACCCCGCAATAGTTGGAACAGCTTATTTCTTTTTAGCAGCAGCTTTGGCAGCAGGCTTTTTCGGCGCAACAGCAGCCTTGAAAGCGGTGCCGGCGGTGAATTTCGGTACGGTGGTTGCCGGGATCTTCAGGGTTGCACCCGTCTTCGGGTTTTTACCTGTGCGTGCAGCACGATTTGCCGACTTGAAAGTGCCAAAACCTACCAGCGTTACAGATTCACCTGCAGCGACAGTCTTAACAACAGCGCCGATGATGGCGGACAACGCCTTATCAGCAGCAGCTTTAGTAATACCAGCTTCTTTTGCAGCAACTTCGACCAGCTCGGATTTGTTCATCTAAGTGCCTCCTGTTACTTATGGTGGTGATAAGAAAACTGGCCGTGAACACGGCAGCCAAGTCAAAATAGCATAAGTTATTCAATAAGTGTTGCCTCAAGAACGCCTATTTGCGGGCTGTCGCGTGATTTTTTGTAATTTTCATACGCAAAATGCAACAACGCCCAGCCAAAGTAGCGCTTGAATGTTGACCAAGCCACTTGAAATGCCGGTGAAGCAACTCATCTATAGAGTTAGTTTTACTGAGATGTTGCCAGCCGAAATTTCAGTAACTCGAATAGCGCCAGCCTATCGCGCTTATGCTTTCAAACAATTAGACCAATCTTCCGACTCGCTCTAATATTCATTCACTTTCAAGTTTTAACCAAGGAGAAAACCCATGTCACTTATCAATACACAAGTTCAGCCGTTCAAAGCGCAAGCTTTCCACAATGGAAAGTTCATCGAAGTCACCGAAGCCAGCCTGAAGAGCAAGTGGTCTGTTGTTATTTTCATGCCCGCTGCCTTCACCTTCAATTGTCCGACCGAGATTGAAGATGCGGCCAATAACTATGCCGAATTTCAGAAGGTTGGCGCCGAGGTCTATATCGTAACCACCGACACCCACTTCTCGCACAAGGTTTGGCATGAAACCTCGCCGGCTGTTGGCAAAGCTCAGTTCCCGCTGGTCGGCGACCCGACGCATGCCCTGACCCGCGCCTTTGATGTGCATATCGACGCCGAAGGTCTGGCCTTGCGTGGCACCTTCGTTATCAATCCGGACGGCGTCATCAAGACCGTTGAAATTCATTCCAACGAAATCGCCCGTGATGTTTCTGAAACCCTGCGCAAGCTCAAGGCTGCCCAATACACGGCATCCCACCCAGGTGAAGTTTGCCCAGCCAAATGGAAAGAGGGCGAAAAGACCCTGGCGCCGTCACTGGATCTGGTCGGCAAGATCTAAGCAAGTTGCAATGAAATCCGCCATCCTTCGGGGTGGTGAGGATTTCAGCGAAATGTTGCGGTCAACGGCAATATTTCAGTGAAATTCAAACAAAAACGGGAGAGCAGCATGCTTGACGCAACCATCAAAGCCCAACTCAAGGGCTACCTCGAACGACTGCAGCGCCCGATCGAACTTGTTGCTTCTGTCGATGACAGCGAGCGCGGCCGGGAAATGCGCGCCCTGCTCAACGAGATCGCCGAAACCTCCGACAAGGTCAGCACCCGCGAAGATGGCGGCAATGAAATGCGTCCCTCCTTCTCCATTGCCGTGCCGGGCGAAGCGCCACGCATCCGTTTTGCCGGCATCCCGATGGGGCACGAATTCACCTCGCTGGTGCTTGCCCTTCTGCAAACCGGCGGCCATCCGCCCAAGGTGGACGCAGAAGTGATCGAGCAGATCAAGGGGCTCTCCGGCAGCTTCAAATTTGAAACCTTTATTTCACTCTCCTGCCACAACTGTCCCGACGTCGTCCAGGCGTTCAATCTGATGGCGGTGCTCAACCCTGCATTCAGCCACACGATGATCGACGGTGCGATGTTCCAGGACGAGGTCAATAAGCGCCGCATCATGGCGGTGCCAACGGTCTTTTTGAATGGTGAAGAGTTTGGCCAGGGTCGCATGACCATCGAAGAAATCATCGCCAAGCTCGACACCGGCGCCGCTGCTCGCGCTGCCGAACAAATTGCAACCAGGGAAGCTTTCGACGTGCTGATCGTTGGTGGTGGCCCGGCCGGCGCTGCAGCAGCCGTCTATGCGGCACGCAAAGGTATCCGCACCGGTGTTCTCGCCGAGCGTTTCGGTGGCCAGGTAATGGATACGCTGGGCATTGAGAACTTCATATCCGTCAAGGAAACCGAGGGTCCGAAGCTGGTCGCGGCTCTTGAGCAGCACGTTAAACAATACGACGTCGACGTCATGAACTTGCAACGCGCGGCCAAATTGATTCCGGCCAGCGAGGGCAATCCGCTGATCGAGATACAGTTGGATAGTGGCGTTTCACTCAAGTCCAAATCGGTCATTCTCGCCACCGGAGCCCGCTGGCGAGAAATGAATGTGCCAGGTGAGCAAGAGTATAAGGGCAAGGGCGTTTGCTACTGCCCGCACTGCGACGGCCCGCTGTTCAAGGGCAAGCGCGTCGCGGTGATCGGCGGCGGGAATTCCGGCGTCGAGGCGGCGATTGATCTGGCCGGCATCGTCGCTCACGTAACGTTGCTCGAATTCGCCGACACCTTGCGCGCCGACGCCGTCTTGCAGCGCAAACTGCACAGCCTGCCCAACGTCACCGTGATCATGAGCGCACTAACCACTGAAGTCACCGGCGACGGCCAGAAAGTCAATGGCATCATCTACAAGAATCGCACCAACGACGACGTGAAGCACGTTGAACTCGAGGGGATTTTTGTCCAGATCGGCCTCCTGCCGAATACGGACTGGCTGAAAGGTACGCTAGGTTTGACCCGCTTCGGTGAAATCGAAATTGACGCCAAAGGTCACACCTCAGTGCCCGGCGTATTTGCTGCCGGCGACTGTACGACAGTGCCCTACAAGCAGATCATCATCGCCATGGGTGCCGGCGCCACCGCCGCGTTGAGCGCCTTTGATCATCTGATCAGAAGCTAACCAAGCTTACTTTTTTGCCTGAAAAAGGCTGTCGACCGCAAGATCGACAGCCTTTTTGTTATTTACAACGCGCCGCTCTCACCCAAAATCCATTTTTTTAAAGCAGCCGTCAATTCGGACACTTTGACCGGCTTGGCCAAAAAGTCATCCATACCGACATCTATGCAATGCTGGCGATCCTCTTCAAAAGCGCCGGCTGTTAGCGCCACCACCGCCAAGCGTGCTCGTCCGTTTTCTTGTTCCCACTCACGAATTTTCAGGGTTGCCTCGAAACCGTCCATCACCGGCATCTGACAATCCATCAAAACCAGGTTGAATGGCCCATTATCGCGAATCGCCAGTACGGCCTCTTGCCCATTTTCGGCCGTCGCAAATGCCAACCCCTGCTTTTTAAGCAACGCCTGAATCACCTTACGATTGACAGGATTATCTTCAACCACCAAAACGCGCGCATTTGAGAAATCCGGTGCCGCTTCCTTTAAGTCAGCACGCAAGAAATCGCGCTCAAAATCACGGGGTGACTGACGGGCATCGGTACCGGCCTCAACCAAGGCAAGGCGAATTGAAAACCAGAAACGTGCACCCTGCCCCGTCTCGCTCGAGACCCCAACCTCACCGCCCATCAATTCGGCCAGCCGGCGCACAATCGAAAGCCCGAGGCCAGTGCCACCATACTTGCGAGTAGTCGAGCTATCCGCTTGCGAAAATGGCTGAAACAGCAAGCCTTGTTTTTCGAGTGGAATACCAATCCCGCTATCCTGCACCGAAAATTCCAGGATGGCACTATCAGCATCGCGACCTAGCTCGCGGCCGCTAATAGCAACCTTCCCATGCTCTGTAAATTTAATGGCGTTGCTGACAAAATTGGATAGCATCTGGCGGATACGAACCACATCGCCGGCATATCTTTGCGCCGGCCCCTGCCATTCGACCAGCAGCCCCAACTGCTTGCGCTGCGCCTGATCGGCGAACAAGTGCCGAAGATCACCGAGCAGATTGGCTGGGGCAAAAACCACGCTTTCCAGCTCGACCTTGCCCGCCTCAACTTTGGACAGATCAAGGATGTCGTTTAGCAAGGTTAGCAAGCTCTGGCCGGAACCCACAATCACCCGCAGGTATTCCTGACGCTCCTCATCGCTGACCTCGGACATCAGTAACAACTGTGCCATGCCAAGAATGCCGTTCATCGGTGTCCGGATTTCATGCGACATGCTTGCCAGAAACTGGCTCTTGGCCCGATTGGCGGACTCGGCGGACTCCTGCACCTGCTTGAGGTAGGTGATATCCATGTGGAAACCGACAACATGCCTGGTCGGTGTTTTACGCTCGATAATTCGCAACCAGCGCCCGTCGGCGATTTTTTTCTCGATATCAGTCGTGCCGTTATAGTGCGCCGCCAAGCGTGAATCAACATCATCATCCGCGACCCATAATCCTCGCTCAAGGGCGTTCGCCAAAAGCTCCTTGAAACTTACGCCTAGCTCTATCGGGCCGAGGGATGGCGAATAGAGATCACGATACTTTTCATTGCAAAAAACCAGCCGGTCATCGGCATCAAAAATTACGAATGCCTCATCAACGACATCAATTGCCGTCCGCAGCGTTTGTGCAGACTCGAGCATCGAATGTTCCATGCGTTGCAACTCGGCCGCTGCGGCACGCTGCACCTCGCGGCTGTTGATGTAAGCATTGAAGCCTTGAATCAGCGCAGCGATTTCATCATTGTCATCGGGCACACGCAGTGGCTGACTAGCCGCGCCGGGCTCGTCGTGCAGATGCAAAAACCGTTCGGAAACCTCGCGCAGCGGCGCCACTACCGTTCGTAAATAGTGCCGCACCAGCAGGGCAATTCCCGAAAATCCAAGCAGCAACAACACCAGCGCCGCCACCGCCAACTGATTTACCGGCGAGGTGTGGAGCGCCAGCGGCGTTGACAGCACCAGATGGGCTCCAATCTCCGGCATGGCAAGCGTCGTTAGAATCACCTCCTCGCCATCCAGATTGACCTGATGCCTCACTTGGCTGTCACGGATCATTTCCAATAACCCATCGACCACTGGCTGCCCGAGCAGTTGTCGTTCAGGGTGATGCATCAGGCGCCCGGAACGATCAACCATCATCAGGCGCATGCCATTCTTGGCAGCTTCACCGGAAAAATAGTCACGCATGATCTGGTCATTGAGATTGATGACCAGCAATCCAACGGTATCGGTCGTTCCCGCCCGGGGTGAGTAGTTGCGAATGAGGCGAGTTAACGTGATGACCTTTTTCTGGGGCGAGGTGCTGTTGATATTGTTTTCGATACCACGCCAATTAACGCTGGCGCCCCCCTCTGGACTCTCGCGCAACAACTGCTCAACAGTTGCTAACGGCACGTTACTGACATTCAGCGTCTCGCCAATATGGAAATGCTGCCCCTTGAGACTAAAAAGGTCGATCGAAACCAGCCCCTTGACGCGGATAAACCCATTAAGAATGTAGCCAATCTGCGCCTTGGCGTTCAGCGTTTCGAAACTGCTTGCCTGATTGGCATCGGCATTATGCAAGGCGCTGGCAATCGCTTCGTTGCCGGCAATATTGCTGGCCAAATCTTCAATCTGACTCTGATAGAGACGCAGATACGCTGCGGTATCAGACAGCACCCGCTGGTTGTAATCACCTGCCTGACTGATGACGATGCTGCGCGCGATAAAAAAAGCGCTGACACTGAATACCAGCATCGGCACAATGCCAGCCACCAAGAGATAGCCGAGCAATTTGGCGGTGATATTGACGCGAAATTTTCTGTTGAAAAAGTTCACTCGCGGGAAGCCTGTGTTTCGTGCCTGCTTACTTCAGAGCCAATGCCGTTATCAGTCGCGTTTCGATAATCATCACTTCGGACACGTTCTCATTTTTGAGCAAGCGCAAGGCCAGCACAATGCCCTGATAACCCTGCTCCGCTGCCTGCTGATCAACCGTTGCCATCAGCCGCCCGGCTTTAACCTCGGCAATCGCCTCTTCCAGCGCATCGTAGGCACTAACTTTTACCTCGGCACGGCCACTCTCCTGAAGATATTTCAGGGCACCGAGCGCCATCATGTCATTGGCGGCAAAGAGCAGCTTAATTCCGGGATGATCGGCAAAAATCTGTTTGGTGACACTGTAACCCTCGTCTATTTTCCAGCTCGCGCTTTCAGAAGCAACGACTTTGATTGCCGAATTTTCAGCAAAGGCGCGCTTGGCACCGGTAGCGCGCTGACGTGCGTTATCCGCGCTGCGGATGCCTTCCAGAATAGCCGCTTGAGTACCCGGCGCGGCGCCATCGGCGATGAATTTGGCCGAGTTGTAAGCAGCTCTTTCGTTATCGACACTGATAAACGGCACAGCCGGCAAGCCGCTCTGCGCAAGCGTCGCCGGGTCCAGACGGTTATCAATATTGACCAGCTTGATACCGGCATCAGCCGCTTTTTTTAGCACCGGCACGAGACGCTGGGAATCACCAGGGGCAATCACTATCGCCTCGACTTTGGCGGCAATCAAGTCTTCAACAATCTGAATCTGTTGTTCAATCGAGGTTTCCTGCGCCGCCGTCTTGACCAGCAATTCGATATTGAATTCTTTCTCGGCACGCCGCGCACCGCGCTCCATTTCGATGAAGAAGGGGTTGGTCAAGGTCTTCATGACCAAGCCAAGCCGGGGCTTACTATGCGCTGGCGCAGCCACAACTGGCGGCGCTTCAGTTTTGGCGACTGTCGAAACACTGGGGCTGGCGCTTTCGCCACAAGCGAGCAAGCCAAATATCGGAAGTCCTACCGCCAACCAAAGCCGCATGTTCATCATCAACCCCCAGCGAAAGGCCGCATCCTAGCAAACCGCGGCATCGGCAACCACCAAGCGCCATAGCGAGGTCACTTCAGCCACCCTTGCCGCATGTAGCGGATCAGTGCGATCAGACACTTTCGGGTGCTGCGGCCGGACATCGAGGCGGTCAACAACCCGCAAGCCTCCCTTGGCGATCCAGTCGAGCAATTGCTGCCGGGAACGCAAACCAAGATGTTCGGCCAAATCAGAGAGAATCAGCCAGCCCTCGCCTTTGGGCGTCAAGTGATTGGCAAGGTCTTCGAGGAAGCTGCGCAACATTTGCGAATCAGGATCATAGACAGCATATTCAATCGGCGAACTCGGCTGCGCCGGCACCCAGGGCGGATTACAAACCACCAGCGGCGCACGGCCCGGCGGGAACAAATCCGCCTTGAGAATCTCGACTGTTGCGGTCAACGCCAGTTTTTGCACATTTTCTGTCGCGCATTGCAGGGCACGGGCATCCTGATCAGTCGCTACTACCCGCTGGAGACCCCGCCGAGCCAGCACGGCGGCGAGAATCCCGGAGCCGGTACCAATATCAAACGCCAGCTCGCAATTAGACGGCAAAGGCGCTTTGGCAACCAGATCAACATACTCACCACGCACCGGCGAAAAAACCCCGTAATGCGGATAAATCCGCCCCTCGATGGCCGGCACCGGAATCCCTTTTTTGCGCCACTCATGGGCACTGACGACAGCCAGCAACTCGCGCAGCGAAACCACAGAATCCTCAGTTGCCAGCTCGTAAGCCTCGCTGCACGCCTGTTTTACATCCTGCGCGCGGCGCAAGGGAATAGTGAAATCGGCCTTCAGCGGCACCAGTAGCAAGCCGAGCAAGCCAGCCCGCCGCCCTTGAACCTGGCGATGCCGGGCGAAAGACTCAGCCGCCGTCACCGGCCTTTTGCCAGTGCGCGGCAGGCGATCAACGCGTGTCGTCAAAGTCAGCAACAACTTGCGCGCATTCTGCCAATCACCGCGCCAAAGCACCGCTGTGCCATCGGAAATCAGCCGCCAGGCGGCATCGGCACCGAGCCGGTCGTCGCCAATAACAATCTTGCCATGCGGCGGCACACCCGCTTCGGAGCGCCAGTCGGCGGTGTGCTGCTGACCTGCCTCTTGCCATTCAATACGTGGATTCATCTTGCCATTCTCCCCCAAGATGAGTTCCTTCGGTTCGTGAGTTGGAAAGCCGGCCGATAAGCCGGGTTTTGTGCCACCTCTTGCGAAGTGCGGCAATCATTCCTCTAGGCCTGCCATCACTGACAGGCTCAAGCAGCCTACCCGGAAGCAGCGCGGGCCACGCCTAATGCTTCCCTATTTGGTCTTGCTCCGGATGGGGTTTACCGTGCCGCTGAACGTTACCGCCAGCGCGGTGAGCTCTTACCTCGCCGTTTCACCCTTACCTGATCCCCTTGCGGGGCCATCGGCGGTCTATTCTCTGTTGCACTTTCCGTTGCCTTGGGTCTCGCGACTTATAGCACCCAGCCGTTAACTGGTATCCCGCCCTGTGGAGCCCGGACTTTCCTCCCCGTGCTTACGCACGCAGCGATTGCCTGGCCGACTTTCCGGGGCGGATTATCGCACCTCGTGTGATACATTGCTGCAAGAAATTCTGGGAGAAACTAATGGGCTTCACTTCATGGCTGGACGGCCTGGCGCCTGATATTGCCGCGATTTCACTAAGCACCCTGCTGATCGCGCTGTACTACGTCGTGCTCCAGCTGAAAACCAGAAAGAACCCGACTTACAGCATCCACGGCGTCAATGAACTGGCGCGCCGCCTCTGGGTGATCAATGTCATGAACAATCCGGGCAAGGATGTCATGGCGGTGCAAACCCTGCGCAATTTCATGATGGGCGCCAGCCTGATGGCGTCGACGGCGGCCTTGCTGATCATCGGCACGCTAACCCTTTCCGGGCAGGTCGAAAACCTGGCGCGCACCTGGCATGTGCTCAACATTGCCGGCTCGCATGCCGCTGAACTTTGGATCATCAAGGTGCTGGCTCTCTTGCTCGTCTTCATCATCGCCTTTTTTGCCTTTGCGATGGCTGTACGCCTGAGTAACCATGTCGTTTTCATGATCAATGTACCGGATCAGGACGCCCACCACCCGCTGGCTCCGGAAGCCATCGCAAGCCGCCTCAACCGCGCCGGCAAGCTGTTTGCCGTCGGCATGCGCACTTTCTTTTTTGCCATCCCGCTGGTCTTCTGGCTCTTTGGCCCGGCTTTTTTGCTGATTGCCACCATTGGCCTGATCGTCACGCTCTACAACATCGACCGTAGTCCCAGCGCGTAGACGGGGGTCAAGGCAGCGGCAGGCTGCTACGGTCAACCACCTTTCTCAGCACAAAACTGGTGTGCACGCCGGTAACGCCCTGAATCCGCGTGATCTTGTTGAGCAGCAAATCCTGGTAGGCGTCCATGTCCTTGACCACCACCTTGAGCTGGTAGTCCGACTGTTGGCCAGTAATCAGCAGGCATTCGAGGATTTCCGGGATCTCGGCGATGGCGCTTTCGAGATTGGCGAAGCGTTCCGGCGTGTGTTGATCCATCGAAATACCTATCAGCGCCATCAGCGACAAGCCAAGCTTTTTGGCGTCGAGCAGGGCGCGATAGCCGATGATCAGGCCGGCCTCTTCCAGCGTGCGCACGCGGCGCAGACAAGGCGATGGCGAGAGGCCGATGCGATCCGCCAGATCCTGATTGCTGATCCGGCCATCCTTTTGCAGAATTTCAAGAATTTGCCGGTCGTAGCGATCCAGTTTCATTTTATTGCTCAGTTAAAGTTAATATCGCAATTATCCACCTAAATATCCAATTTTCAACCCATAAAACGCAAGCACCTGCCGGCGCCATATCCTTAAAATTCGTTCATCGAATCCAGTCTTCAGGAGCAGCACCATGATGCGCAACACCGCCGCCAAGTACCGCCCTTTTCCCCCGGTAAACCTTGTTGACCGCAAGTGGCCCGGCCAGACCATCACGCAGGCGCCAATCTGGATGAGCACCGATCTCCGCGATGGCAATCAGGCACTTTTCGAGCCGATGAATGCCGAGAAAAAAATGCGCATGTTCAAGACGCTCTGCGCGATCGGCTTCAAGGAAATCGAGATCGCCTTTCCTTCGGCCTCTGAAACCGAATTCGGCTTCGTCCGCCGGCTTATAGAAGAACAGCACATTCCCGACGATGTCACCATCGAAGTCCTCACCCAGGCCCGCGAGCACCTCATTCGCCGCACCTTCGAGTCGATCAAGGGCGCCAGACAGGCGATCGTTCACGTCTACAACGCGACCAGCAAAACCTTCCGCGAAAACGTGTTTGGCATGAGCAAGGAGGAAGTGGTGGCAATGGCGGTCGATGCTGTGCGCCTCATGCGCAGCCTCGCCGACGAGATGCCGGAAACGAAGATTACCCTTGAATACAGCCCGGAGCTTTTCACCGCCACAGAACTCGACTTCGCCAAGGAAGTCTGCGATGCGGTCACCGAAGTCTGGGGCGCGACGCCCGAGCGCAAAGTCATCCTCAATCTCCCGACCACCGTCGAAATCGCCACGCCCAACATTTACGCCGACCAGATCGAGTGGATGCACAAGAACCTCGCACGCCGCGACAGCGTGATCATCAGCCTTCATCCGCACAATGACCGCGGCACGGCCGTTGCCGCCGCTGAACTCGGCCTCATGGCCGGCGCCGACCGCGTCGAAGGCTGCCTTTTCGGCAATGGCGAACGCACCGGCAATGTCGACCTCGTCACCCTCGCCCTCAACATGATCACCCAGGGCGTCGATCCGCAGCTTGATTTCTCCGACATCAACGCCGTCGCCCGCACTTTCGAACACTGCACCCAGCTCCCGATCCACCCGCGCCACCCATACGTTGGGGATCTCGTATTCACGGCCTTCTCCGGCTCCCACCAGGATGCCATCAAGAAGGGGTTTTCTGCTCAAAAGGCAGATGAGCAGTGGTCTGTGCCCTACCTCCCGATTGACCCCGCCGATGTCGGGCGTAGCTACGACTCGGTCATCCGCGTCAACAGCCAGTCAGGCAAGGGCGGCATCGCCTATTTGATGGAAACCGAGCACGGTGTCGTCATGCCGCGCCGTTTGCAGGTCGAGTTCTCCGGCGTCGTTCAAAAGCACACCGACGAACACGGCGGCGAAGTGACGGCGGACGACATCTGGAAGATATTTTCCGGCACCTATCTCGAGTCGACCGCGCCGATTCGCTATCGCGAGCACCACCTCTTCGAGCACGGCAGCGCGCAGGGCATCCGTCTCAGCATCGAGATCGACGGCAGGCCACACATTCTTAACGGCGAAGGTAACGGCCCGATCAATGCCGCCATCAATGCCTTGAAATGTGCCGGCATCAACATCCAGGTACGCAGCTACGAGGAACGCTCAATGACGCCGATGGGCGAAGATGGCAATGCCCGCGCCTGCGCCTTCATGGAAATCACCGGCACCGGCAAGGATGAGCGTTACGGCGTCGGCATCGACAACAGCATCGTCACCGCTTCAATCAAGGCGATCTTGAGCGGCATCAACCGCCTCGACCAGATCAGTTTGCCGGATTGCCTTGAACAAGCAGCCTGAGCGGCCACGCAAACCCTTGCCCAAGAAGCGCACCAAATTGAGGCAAGGGTTTGAATTTTCGTGTTTTTTCCTTGCCAGCCGGGCACCTTCTGCGTAGACTGCGAAAGTTAAGTTACCAGCTTTCAACAGTATCGTTCTGCCCCGCGAAATACCGTTTCCTGGGAGTCAAAGCGGCATCATTTCAGGAAACACATGGTTCGCATCCAGTTTGCTATCGACCTTCACTATGAACTCAGTTTTCAAGGGGCCGATTTTGTTTTCAATATTCACGCTGCAAAAACCGCTGCCCAATCCATCGTCAGCGAACAGCTAAGCATCAGCCAGCAGGTTCCGCACACCATTCAGACCGACCCGGCGACCTGCACCCGCTACCTGCGCCTGACTGGCGCCCCCGGCCCGCTGCACATCAGCTACAAAGCCGTGCTCGACATCAAGCAGCAAATTGACCTCCCCGACCTGATTCAGGAAGTACCGATCGCCCAGTTGCCGCTCTCGGCGCTGACTTACATCTACCCGAGCCGTTATTGCCAGTCCGACCGCCTGGCAGCACTGGCGATGAGCGAATTCGGCCATCTGCCCAAGGGTTATCGCCGCGTTGAAGCGATCCGCAACTGGGTCAATCAGAAAGTCACCTTCAAGGGCAACACAAGTAGTTCGACGACCTCGGCGCTTGACACATTGATCGACCGGGTTGGCGTCTGCCGCGATTTCGCCCACATGATGATCGCCATCTGCCGCGCCCTCAACATTCCTGCGCGCTTTACTACCGGCATTGATTACGGCGCCGACCCGGCGCTTGGCCCGACCGACTTCCATGCCTATGTAGAAGTCTTCCTCGGCACCCGCTGGTACATTTTTGATCCGTCCGGCACCGCAATCCCGATGGGTTTTATTCGTCTGGCCACCGGGCGCGACGCTGCTGATGTATCCTTCGCTACCATTTTCGGTGGTGTGATTTCGCAGCCGCCGGTAATTTCCATCGCTGCCATCACTGAAACCGGCCAAGCGTGGGAGTTGCCCCGCCACCGGCATGAAGCACTATCCACCGACACACCGCAGCCAGCCGTCGCTGCCTGAACCTTTTTAATTACTGGAGAAGTACCTTTGGCAAAAGAAGAACTACTGGAAATGCAAGGCGTTGTGAACGATGTCCTCCCCGATACCCGCTTTCGTGTCACGCTGGAAAACGGCCACGAACTGATTGCCTACACCTGCGGCAAGATGAAGAAGAACCACATCCGTATTCTGGTTGGCGACAAGGTCACGCTGGAACTGTCCCCCTACGATCTGAGCAAGGGTCGCATCACTTTCCGTCACATCGAAAATCGCGGCACCAGCTCACCGGCACCGCAGCGCCGCCGCTACTAAGCCGGCAGGCGACGCCCCCGGCGAAATTGCCAGGTGTCGTCGAAATACGCAGGATCTTCGCTCTCGGGTATTAACCCGGGAATGCCGAGCAGGGGCAAGGGCTGAAAATCGCGCGGTCGGGCATAACGACCGCTGGCCAAATCAGCCGCCAAACGGACGTCGACCGCAGCAAGCTGCTCTGCCATCGGCAGCTGAAGCCAACTTGCGTCGACGTCATAGAGAATTGCCTTGGCCGTCAGGCCACGAAATGGTTTGAGCAGACTCTCGTAAGTCGCGTGGCCGAAAACCACAAAGCGCATATTGCCCAGCACCTCGGCACGGCACTCAAGAAAAAGCCGTTTCCACTCGAAATTGCGCAGCAAATCGAGCAAGGCCGGATTAGCCGAAAGCACGACAATGCCGCATTCGTCGAAATGTGTCAGGGCATCGCGCACAGTACCGCGCGCCTCGCCATCCGGCGCCATGGCGCCGACATGGCTTGCACTGACGGCAGTCTTGGTGCGCGGAAAAGCAAACCAGACCAGGGCATTGAAGAAATCGTGCCAGTTATCGGGGCGGGTTTCCACCTCACCGCTCTCCCATATCCGGCACTCGTAGGCTAGATTGTCGGCCTGCGGCGGGACAAAGCGCACCTGCCGGCCATTGCCCGTGTAAATCGGAAATTTGTTCGCCAGGATCGCCAGCGCCGAGGTGTCCGGGCGAGCGGGAAGTTGATCCAGCCATTGCCGCAGCGGGTCAAAGAGCACCGCCGAATAGGGCGAGGGCTGGCTCACTCTTCCGCTTCAGGCGTAGCACTTTCTGATGGAATAAAAACCAGCACGCCCTTTTTCTCGCGGAAGGTACCCATCAACTTGCCCATGCCACCCGGCGGATCTTCATCCATTTTGACAAAATTGACGCAATTTTGCGTTTCTGTCGCATACATGCGTTTGCCGATTTTGACGACAAAGGCGCCGGACGGCACCTGATAAATCTCGACCTTGCTCGCCGCTGTTCCAGTACCCATCGGGTGCCGGCGCATACAAGCCGGCATCCTCGAGACAACCATGAACAAGTCGATCTTGCTATCCCAGAAATACGGCTGTTCGCGAATCAGCGACAATCCGTGTTCGCTGGTGTTATCAATTTCATAGGTGGTGCCATCGTTGACACAGGCAGTCAGCAAGGGAATAAAGAGCAGCGGCAGAAGGAGATGACGCAGGCGCATGATGATTTTCCTCAGAGCATTTTCCACGACAGCGTTTCACCGGCGCGCAGGGGAACGATGCTGTCGTTACTGATGTACGGATAGTCAGCCGGCACCGTCCAGCTTTCCTTGGCCAGCGTGATTGTCCCGCTGTTGCGCTGCAGGCCGTACCAGTCCGGGCCATTGAAGCTGGCAAAGGCTTCGAGCTTGTCGAGCGCGCCGGCAGCCTCAAAAGCCTCGGCGTACAACTCGATGGCGGCATAAGCGGTATAACAACCGGCACAGCCACAGGCCGCTTCCTTGGTCAGTTTGGCATGCGGCGCCGAATCGGTGCCGAGGAAAAATCTTAGATTCCCGGAAACCGCCGCTGCGACCAGTGCCTCGCGATGAGTTTCGCGCTTGAGCACCGGCAGGCAATACCAGTGCGGACGAACGCCACCCTGAAAGATGGCATTACGGTTGTAAAGCAAATGGTGCGCGGTAATCGTGGCGGCTACGGTCGACGGCGAATTTGCGACAAATTCTGCGGCATCCTTGGTCGTGATGTGCTCCATGACCACTCTGAGCTTCGGAAAACGCTGAGTCAGTGGCAGCAATACCGTATCGATAAAAACCTTTTCACGATCGAACAAATCAATTTTAGCGTCGGTCACTTCGCCATGCACCAGCAAAGGCAAGCCAAGGCGTTCCATTTCGGCAAGCACATCGTAGGCTTTGGCAATATCAGTCAGACCATCATCCGAATTGGTCGTCGCGCCTGCCGGGTAAAGCTTGACCGCTTTGACGAAACCGGAAGCCGCCGCCTTGGCAATCTCGCTGGCCGGGGTGTTGTCAGTCAGATAAAGCGTCATCAGCGGCTCGAAACTGGCACCGGCCGGCAGTGCGGCGACAATACGGTCACGATAGGCCAATGCCCGCTCAACAGTCGTCACGGGCGGCTTCAAATTAGGCATGACGATGGCGCGACCAAACTGGCGCGCGGTATGGGCCAGGACGGAAGCCAAAGCTTCGCCATCGCGCAAATGGAGATGCCAGTCGTCAGGGCGGGTCAGGGTGATATGCATGGGTATTTCCGTATCGGTTTCGCTGATTTTATCAGTCAGTTCAAATTATGCGCCGCAGTACGTCGTTACAACTGACCGCGACAGCAATTCCCCGGCGCTGGAATTCGCCCAACAGGGGCGCAAATTCCTTTTGCTGCCAGGCATCGGCGCGATCCGGTGTGACATACAGCACAATATCTTCGCCCTGATTTCCCGTGCCGATCACCACTTTCGAGCGATCCGGGCGCAAGGCAAGCGGCATCGGTTTTTCCAGCGCCTGCGTCTTCAACCAGACGCATTCATAAACGCGACAGGATGCCGGGCGCTCATCGTAAATCCGGCAGCCGGAGCCAATCTTGCAATGCTCGCACCAAACGTTGCCCGCCTTGCTGATCTCCTCAACCTTCATGAACTTGCAGCACATGGTGCAGCCATCACAACTATGCATGACTATTCCTTCAACGCAAGCGCGCGCTCATAAAGTGCATTTTTTGCGGCACCGGTAATTTGCGAAGCCAGCTTGGCCGCCTGCTTGACCGGCAAACCTTCGCCAAGCAATAACTTTAAAACCCGCTCGCCTTCTCCATCTTCGGTACCGGCCGGGGCGCCGGAAACCATCAGGACGAATTCGCCGCGCTGGCGATTGGGGTCGCCTTTCAGCCATTCCAGTGCCTCATTCAGCGGACAGCTGTGGATCGACTCAAATAGTTTGGTCAGTTCGCGCCCGATAACCAGCGTGCGCTCGCCCAGCACGCTGGCGAGATCGGCAACAGTTTCCAGGGCACGGTGCGGCGCTTCGTAAAAAACCAGCGCGCAGGGATATTCGCGCAAATCTTCCAAAACCTGGCGGCGCTGGCCGCCCTTGCTCGGCAGAAAACCGTAAAACAGAAAATGCTCGTCGAGCAGACCGGAGCCGGACAGCGCCGTCGTCGCGGCACACGGGCCGGGCAAGGGAATAACCTTGCAACCAGCGGCGCGCACGGCCGCCACAATGCGCGCCCCGGGGTCGGAAATGCCCGGCGTGCCGGCGTCGGAAATCAGCGCCACCGCCTCACCAACTAACAGTTTTTCAACAATCTTTGCCGCCGCTTCGTGCTCGTTATGCTGATGTGCCGGAATGGTGCGCGCCTGGGCGCCAAGTTGTTTGAGCAACGGCCCGCTGTGACGGGTGTCCTCGGCTGCCACCCAGGGCACCGTGCGCAAAATTTCCTCGGCGCGCCGGGTCAGGTCACCCATATTCCCGAGCGGCGTCGGGACGACATACAATGCAGCGGAT
Source organism: Dechloromonas sp. (assembly GCA_011391255.1). Classification (GTDB taxonomy): domain Bacteria; phylum Pseudomonadota; class Gammaproteobacteria; order Burkholderiales; family Rhodocyclaceae; genus Azonexus. Next base: position 41,267 of record JAABQV010000005.1, on the reverse strand, counting down.
TCTTCCGTCATTTTTGTGAGCATGCAGGCAAAAGCCAACGATACCACCACCACGCGCGGGCGCGAAGCTGAAACGCTGGCGGCGCATTATCTGGAATCTTGCGGTCAACGCGTTTTAGCGCGCAATTTTCTGGTACGCGGCGGTGAAATCGACCTGATTTGCCGTGATGGCAAGGTGCTCGTTTTTGTTGAGGTCCGCCTGCGCAGCCGCAGTGATTTCGGCGGTGCCGGTGCCAGCATTACCGCCAGCAAGCGTCGCCGCATCATCCTCGCCGCCCGCCACTACCTGGCCGGCAAGCCGGAATGTGATTGCCGTTTTGATTGTGTCTTGCTCGATGCGCTGGATACAAGTCGCATCGAATGGATAAAAAATGCGTTTTCTGCTGACGATTAGCCTGGCCTTCTGGCTCAGCATCGCGCACGCAGAAAGCGTGCGGATGATGGTGCAAAGCTCGCCGCTGGCCGGCAGCCAGTATTACGCCGTCGGCGAATTCTGGTTACAGATGCAGGTTGGCGACCGCCTCGAATTGATCCGTGAGCCGGAAAACCGCCATGACCGCAACGCCATCCGCGTCGAATGGCGCGGCCACAAGCTGGGCTATGTGCCGCGCGCAGAAAACCGGGCGCTGGCCAGCGCCATGGACCAAGGTGACCAGCTCGTTGCACGGATTGCCAAATTAACTTCACATGCCAATCCCTGGCAGCGCGTCGCCTTCGAAGTCTTCGTTGAGCTGTGATGTAGAATGTTTTGATCGCTAACGCCCACTCGCTGAAAAACATGGATCTCATCGCCCGCATCGCCAAAAACTTTGAAGACAGCGCCCACACCAAGCTCGAAGCCATCGAGATGATGGCGGCGCCGATTGCCCAGGCCATCGAGACGATCACCGCCAGCCTGCTCAATGGTGGCAAGGTTCTGGCCTGCGGCAACGGCGGATCGGCCGGTGATGCACAGCATTTCGCAGCCGAACTGATCGGCCGCTTTGAAGCCGAGCGCCAGGAACTGGCGGCGATTGCGCTTACCACCGATAGTTCGATCCTGACCGCCGTTGCCAATGATTACGGCTTCAACTTTATTTTTTCCAAACAGGTTCGCGGCCTCGGCCACGCCGGCGATGTGCTGCTGGCAATCTCCACCTCCGGCAACTCGGCCAATGTCATCGAAGCAATCAAGGCGGCGCACGAAGCCGATATGCAGATCATTGCGCTGACTGGCAAAGGCGGCGGCCAGATGGGCGAGATTCTGAAAGATGATGACGTCCATCTCTGCGTGCCGGCCGACCGGACGGCGCGAATTCAGGAAGTCCACCTCCTCGTCATCCATTGTCTTTGTGACGGGATTGACGCACTTTTATTGGGAGTCGAATGATGAAAAATATCAAACTCAGCCTCAGCGCACTTGCCTTGATTACCGCCCTGCCACTCTTTCAGGGTTGTGTACCGGTAGTTATCGGCGCGGGTGCCGCTGCCGGCGTCATGACTGCCCACGACCGCCGCTCAACCGGTGTCCAGACCGATGATGAAACAATCGAATGGAAAGCTGCGGCACGCGTGCCCGAGCAATTCAAGGCCGGTTCGCACCTCAATTTCACCGCCTACAACGCCCGTCTGCTGATTACCGGCGAGGCGCCCAGCGCCGAAGCCAAGGCCGAAATCGGCGAAGCAGCAGGGAAAATCGAGGGCGTCAAAGTGGTCTACAACGAGGTTGCTGTGGCACCGGCTTCCCCGCTCGGCAATCGCAGCAACGACAGCTACATTACGTCCAAGCTCAAGGCGCGGCTGGTCGACTCTAACCAGTTGTCAGCCAATCACATCAAGGTCGTCACCGAAAACACCGTCGCTTACCTGATGGGTCTCGTCACCGAGCAGGAGTCCAAAGTTGCCGTGCAGATTGCCCGCACCACGGACGGTGTGCGCAAGGTAGTCAACATTACGGAAGTTTTACCGGACGCCGAAATCAAGCGCATCGACACCAGAGCTCCCGGCGGTGCAAAAACCCCGCCACCGGCAACTGCACCGGTTGAAAATCGCTACTGACACCAACCTCCGAGGGAGTCTGACATGAACCTGGAAAAAGTAATTTTTGGCTTCTTCATCGTCCTTGCGGCCACCCTCAATTTTGGCTTTTTCCTCGGCGACATTGAGCGCCCCGAATTGCACAATGTCTACGAACTGGCGGCTGCGCTGGTCGTCAGTCTGATCGCCACCGCGCTTAAATTCGGTGACCGCACGCAGATCGGCGCCATTCACCTGTCCACCAGCCTGGTCGCTGACCTCCAACTAATTGCCGCCGCAATCACCTGGATGGCCGCCGTGCACATCACCGGCGTTGGCATGACGCCGCATGTCACCTCCAGCGTGGTTTCGCTCTCCGGCGGCGCCCTGTTCGCCAACGTCGTCTCCGTCATTATCCTGATCGTCGAAACCGTGATGATGCGCCGCTAACAGTTCGTCAGGCGGAATGTTGCGGTGAACAGCGCTTTCTTCCTCGTTTTACGGCGCATGCGGGTGCCGGTTATTGTCCTGATCGTCATTTACGCAATTTCGGTGATCGGCCTGACCCTGGTGCCCGGCATCGATGCCGAAGGCAAAATCGCCGCCCCCCTCAGCTTCTTCCACGCCTTTTACTTCGTCAGCTACACGGCAACCACGATTGGCTTCGGCGAAATCCCCAGCGCCTTTTCCGACGCCCAGCGGCTATGGGTGACGATCTGCATTTACCTGACCGTGGTTGGCTGGTCGTATTCGGTGGTAACTCTGATCGCACTATTGCAGGACAAGGGCTTTCAAAACACCCTGACCACCAACCGTTTTGCCCGCCGCGTGCGACGAATCAAGGAGCCCTTCTATCTGGTCTGCGGCTGCGGCGAGACCGGCAACCTGATCTGCAAGACTTTCGACCGCATCAATCAGGCTTTTGTCATTCTGGAGAAGGATGAGTTGCGCGTTCAGGAGCTTGACCTCCAGGATTTCAAAACCGACACCCCGGCGCTCGCGGCGGACGCCCGGCAACCCGACACGCTTTTGCTGGCCGGCCTCAAGCACCCCAAATGCCGGGGCATCCTTGCCGCCACCAACGATGAGCAATCCAACCTGGCCATCGCAATTGCCGCCCGCCTGCTCAACCCCGGCATACCCGTCGTCGCCCGCGCACGCTCCGCTTCCGTAGCGGCCAACATGGCGTCATTCGGTACCGATCACATCATCAATCCCTTTGAGCGCTTTGCCGAACATCTGGCTCTCGCGGTCTCCGCCCCTGAGCGCTTCCGGCTGATTGAACTACTCACCAGCCTGCCCGAAACGACAATCCCTGACGTTCACCGGCCGCCCGGCGGAGACTGGATACTCTGCGGCTACGGCCGCTTTGGTCATGCCGTCGCCGAACGCCTGCTGGCCACCGGCATCCGCCTGACAATCATTGACCCGCAAGCACCGGATGCCGACAAAATGCTCACCGGCGACGGCACCGAAGCCAGTACGCTGGAGCAGGCCGGCATCGCCACCGCCTCCGGCATCATTGCCGGCACCGACAATGACGTGAACAACCTGTCAATTGCCGTCACCGCGCACGAACTCAACCCCGGCCTTTTTGTTGTCGCGCGCCAGAACCACAGCGGCAACAGCGCCCTGTTTGAGGCCTACAACGCCGACTTCACGATGGTGCACAGCCAGATCGTTGCGCAGGAGAGCGTCGCCATCCTGACCGCCCCGCTACTCGCCCGCTTTCTCGACAAGCTGCGCCATCAGGATGAAGCCTGGAGCCACGGCCTCGTCGAGCGCCTACAAGGGCTGTGCGATGGCGTCACCCCGGTGGTCTGGGATATTCGCCTGAACATCAGCGAAGCGCCCGCTGCCTATGCCGCGCTAATGCACCAGAAACGTTTCACCCTCGGCGCGATCATGCGCGACGGCACTGATCGCAGCCAGCCATTGAACGCTGTCCCACTACTGATCGAGCGGGGCGACGGGATTTTTCTGTTACCCGGCAATGACTTCAAGCTCGACGCCGGCGACCAGTTGCTGATTGCCAGCCCGCTTGCCGCACAACGCAATTTTGAATTCACCGTGCGTAACACCAACGAACTCGACTACGTGCTGAGCGGCCGCGAGGAATCCGGCAGTTGGCTATGGCAACGCCTGAGGCCGGCCAAAAACTAGAAATCTTCACATTTCTGCCGCATTGATCGGCTACGATATCGATCCCCTTACCCCAACGGAGAATAAATATGGGCCTTTTCGATCAAGTAGCTGGCGCTTTGGCTGGCGGTCAAACCGGTGGCAGCAATGCCCTTCTCGAAACCGTCATGCAAATGCTCAATGACCCGCAAAGCGGGGGATTGCAGGGTTTGATCCAGTCATTTCAGCAGGGTGGCCTGGGCGACATTGTCAATTCCTGGGTGTCCACCGGCCAGAATTTGCCGATTTCAGCGGAGCAGATTCAAGGCATGCTGGGCGGCTCGTCGCTCGGCAATCTGGTTTCGCAACTCGGCATGAATTCCGAGCAGGCTTCCGGCGGTCTCGCCGCGATGCTGCCGCAACTGATCGACAGCATGACGCCGAACGGTGAAGTGCCGCAGGGCAACGATCTGATGGCGCAAGGCATGGAGATGCTGAAAGGCAAGTTCTTCGCCTGATCAGCTTTCGTCGAGAAAACGTTCCAGCAGGACATTCAAAAAGCGCCGCCCGCGCAGGGTTGGCGCGATCCGCTCAGAACTGACGGTGAGCAGACCGTCGGCCTGAGCGACCAGCAAGCGCGGCAAAATGCCGTTGATCGATTGCGCCGTGCGCGATTCGTAAAGCCCCGGCGGAAAACCATCGGCCAGACGCAAGGCGTTCATCAGAAACTCGAAGGGCAGGCCGCTCGCCGCGACCTGGGTTTCCTCCTGCACCGGCGTGCCGGCGCGGATATTTTTCAGGTAAGCCTCCGGGTGTTTCCAGCGCATCTGGCGCAGCACGCGATCATGTAGCGTCAGCTTCGAGTGGGCGCCGGCACCGATGCCAAGATAGTCGCCGAAATGCCAGTAATTCAGGTTATGCCGGCATTGTTTGCCAGCCTGCGCAAAGGCTGAAGTTTCGTAATCAGCAAAGCCCGCCACTGCCAACCGTGCCTCGATAGCCTCCTGCATGTCGGCACAGGTGTCGCCTTCCGGCAATTCCGGCGGGAAGGCGGCGAAACGGGTATTCGGCTCCAGCGTCAGTTGATAGCATGATAGATGCGGCGGTTTGAAACTAAGCGCCGTTTCGACATCGCGGAGCGCCTGCGCCAGCGTTTGACCGGGCAGGCCATACATCAGGTCAAGATTGAAGGAGGCGAAGTGTTCCGCAGCCAATTGCGCGGCGCGCCTGGCCTCATCAGCCCCGTGAATCCGACCAAGCGCCTTGAGGTGATCGCCATTGAAGCTCTGGATGCCGAGTGAAACACGGTTCACGCCAGCCGCCCTGAAGCCGGCAAACTTGGCCGCCTCGACGGTGCCGGGATTGGCTTCAAGGGTAATTTCCGCTTCCGGCGAAAGCATTGCCAGCGCGCGAAACGCCGCCAGCAGTTCATCAATCGCCGCCGGCGACAGCAAACTGGGCGTGCCACCGCCGAAGAAGACACTGACCACTGGCCGCCCCCAGATCAGCGGCAGCGCTGATTGCAGGTCGGCAATCAGCGCATCGACATACTCACGCTCGGGAATCTCGCCCTTGGCCTCGTGCGAGTTGAAATCACAATACGGACATTTCTGCACGCACCACGGCACATGAACATAGAGTGCCAAGGGCGGCGAAACACGGAACTCTAGGTCTGTTACGGTCGACGGCATTTTTGCCGCGAAAATCGGGATGGTACGCGCCACAGAATTACAACGCTGGCAGGCGAGCGATTAGTTGCTGCATGGCTTGGCCGCGATGCGAGATACCATTTTTGGTTTCCGCATCCAGTTCAGCAGCGGTCTTGTCGAACTCCGGCAAATAGAACATCGGATCGTAGCCGAAGCCGCCTTCGCCGCGCTGTGCCGGCAGGATTTGACCGTGCCATTCGCCCTCAGCGATCAGCGGCTGCGGGTCGTCGGCATGACGCACCAGAACGATCAGTGAGACAAAGTGCGCGGCGCGGTTGCAGTTTTCACCCAGCTCTGCGAGCAGCTTTTCGTTATTGCGTGCATCCGATTTCGGCTCGCCGGCATAGCGTGCGGAATAAACACCTGGTGCCCCGCCAAGGGCCGTCACGCAGAGACCGGAGTCATCGGCGAGCGCCGGCAAGCCGGATAGCCTGGCAGCATGACGGGCTTTCGCCAGCGCATTTTCGACAAACGTGCAATGCGGCTCTTCCGCCTCCGGAATACCCAATGCACCCTGCGGAATCACCTCGAAGCCCAGCGGCGCCAACAGCGCGTTGAGCTCCTTCATCTTCTTGGCGTTGTTCGAGGCGAGGACTAGCTTTTTCATGAGGCCAGCGCGGTCTTTTGCGCCGCGATCAATTGACGGATGCCCATTTCAGCCAGATCGGCCAGAACATTCATTTGCTGACGGGAGAATGGCTCGCCTTCGGCGGTTCCCTGAATCTCAACAATTCCGCCGGCACCGGTCATCACGACATTCATATCAGTATCGCAGGCGGAATCCTCAGGGTAATCAAGATCAAGCACCGGCGCACCTTTGTAGATGCCGACCGAAACCGCCGCGATGTGATCGCGCACCGGATTGGCCGGCAGCTTGCCCGCCGTCACCAGCTTTTCGCAGGCTTCGTAAAGCGCCACCCAGGCGCCTGTGATCGAGGCGCAGCGCGTGCCACCATCGGCCTGCAGGACATCACAATCGAGCGTGATCTGACGCTCGCCAAGCGCTTTCAGATCAACCACAGCGCGCAGGCTGCGACCGATCAGGCGCTGGATTTCCTGAGTGCGCCCGGACTGCTTGCCTTTGGCCGCTTCACGCGCCGAACGGGTATGCGTTGAACGCGGCAGCATGCCGTATTCGGCGGTCACCCAACCCTCGCCTTTGCCACGCATGAACGGCGGCACTTTTTCCTCGACGCTGGCGGTGCACAGCACATGGGTATCGCCCATTTCAATGAGCACCGAACCTTCGGCATGACGGGTGAAATTGCGGGTCAGGCGAACCTGGCGGAGTTGGTCAGCTTGGCGCTGGCTGGGACGCATGGTGATTCCTTATTTACCGGGGGTGAATTTATCAATGGCACTGCGGATTTCTTCAATCGCCCGCTCGATTTCCTCATCGCTGAGATCGCTTTTGTAGGCAGGATTGCGGCCAAATTCCTCAAGCCGCGTGGTGACTTCGTTGATCGCCATGGTTTGCGTCGAGATCATGCTGCTCGCCTCATCAACGTAAGCCTCTTCCCAGCGCACAGCAACCGCCGACAAGTTATCGCCATGTGGCCCGCCCTTGGTTTCCGCCTGCGATAGCAGCATCGGTATTGCCTGCAACAAGTTGGCGCCCTTGAGAGTAACGGCCATTAGCTCACCGGAAGTCACACCCCACAGGCCATCAGTACTTAACAACAGAATATCGCCATGCTCAAGTGGCGTCTTGCGTGAAAACTCGATTTCAGGCGAGTTCGGGCTGCCCAGGCAACTGTAGATTTTGTTGCGATCCGGGTGAATTGCTGCCTGCGCCTCGTTGATCATGCCCTCCTCAAGGAGCAGCCGAACCCGCGAATGGTCGCGGGTCTGAGCGATGACCCGGCCGTTGCGCATCAAATACAACCGCGAATCCCCGGCGTGTGCCCAGTAGGCGACACTATCCTGAATCAGACAGGCGACGCAGGTGGTTCGCGGCGCATCTTTCATACGCTGGCGTGTCGAGTAATCAAGGATGGCGTGATGCGCGTTATTCATCGCCTTCTGCAAAAAGCGGAAGGGGTCGACTAACTTCGGCTTGGCTTCACGCTGAAAACTGTCGGCCAGCGTTTGCACCGCAATCTGCGCCGCGATCTCGCCATGATGATGCCCGCCCATCCCATCGGCAATGACCATCAGCAGGGCATCTCGCGAATAACAATAGCTGGTGCGATCCTCGTTATTGGCCCGCCCACCCTGGCGGCTCTCCTGATAAATGGTGAATCTCATTTGTCAGCTTTCTTAAACTTATCTACAAAACGGTTGATCCAGTTCGGACTGCTTTTTGCACTTGGCGCCTTGACCGTCTCGACAAGCGCTTTTTGTAGCGCAAAAACACTTTGCGGCCGGTAAAGATGATTGAGATTCAGACACCAGTCGATGATTTCCAACAAGCGGTCGGAAAACTGCCCGTCCCAACGGATCATCGCCGGCATCAAATTATCCTTTTTCAGCCGCTCATCCGCTGCCTGTGGCGCATTGCCGGCCAAACAGGCATACATCGATGCGCCAACGCTGTAAATATCACTCCACGGCCCAAGATCTTTACGGGAACCATAATGCTCGGGCGACGCAAAGCCAGGCGTGTACATTGGTTTCAATATGGGCTGGTCGGTCGATAGCGTCTGGCGCGCCGCGCCGAAATCTATCAGCACCGGCGTATTGTCGGCGCGCAAATAAATATTCGACGGCTTGAGATCTAGGTGCAGCAGTTTGTGTGAATGAACCTCGCGCAAACCGTTGAGCATTCGCGTAAAAACGCCTCGAATGAAGCGTTCCGAAATATGCCCCTGATGCTTCTGGATAAACTCCTGCAAGGTGCGCCCATGCTCGTACTCCATCACCATGTAAACCGTCTCATTGGCGCGGAAGAAGTTCAGCACGCGAATCACGTTCGGGTGCGAGAGCTTGGCCAGCGCACGGCCTTCCTCGAAAAAGCACTTCATCCCGTAACGGAAAGCACCGAGATGCTCGGCCGAAATTACCGGCATGATCTGCCCGTCGTTACGCAGCGCCAGGCTATTGGGCAGGTATTCCTTGATCGCCACCTGAACGCCATCCGGGCCCTTGGCGAGATAGACGATCGAAAACCCGCCAAGCGAAAGCTGGCGGTCTATCGTGTACTCTTCGAGGGTGTGTCCGTTAGGAAGGGCTTGGTTAGCTTGTTGCGCCATCGCGGTCGCGGTTATGATCCGAATTTGGGCATTCTCAGGCGTAGCGCCCGGCCTGTAAAGCGAGAGAGGCAATTAGCATGATTTTTAGTATGACCGGTTACGCCGTCAAGACCCTGGATATCGACTCAGGAAGCCTGCAACTTGAGCTTAAAAGCGTCAATTCACGCTATCTCGATTTCCATTTTCGCGTCGTTGAAGACTTGCGCTCGATGGAGATTCCACTACGCGAACTATTATCCAGCCGCCTTTCGCGTGGCAAGGTGGAATGCCGCCTCGGCTTCAATTCGGCGTCAGCGCGCGCCGATCAACTGCAGCTGAATCAGGAATTATTCGCCACCCTGAAATCCTTGAACGACAGCGTAATCGCCAAAATGCCCGAAGCCAAGCCGCTTTCCGTCAGCGACGTGCTGCGCTGGCCCGGCATGTTCGGCGACCAGAGCATTGATTACGCGGCGATCAACCCGCAAGTACTTGCACTGGCGCGCGAGGTGCTCGACGAGTTCACCGCATCACGCGCCCGTGAAGGGAAAAAACTGGCCGAGATGATCGTTGACCGCGTCAATTCAATTCGCGAGATCGTCCGCAACGTCGCCCCGCGCATCCCCGAAGCTCAGGCGCTATTTACCGACAAGCTGCGTCAGCGACTGCAGGATGCACTCGGCAGCAATGGGAGCGAAGACCGCATCCTGCAAGAGGTCGCGGTTTTTGCGACGCGTATTGATGTCGCCGAAGAACTCACCCGCCTCAACGCCCACCTCGATGAAGTCGAGCGCGTCCTCAAACAAGGCGGCGCCTGTGGTAAACGCCTCGATTTCCTGATGCAGGAACTCAACCGGGAAGCCAACACGCTAGGCTCAAAATCGGCCATCACCGAGGTCTCACAGGCGGCGATGGATCTCAAGCTACTGATTGAGCAAATGCGCGAGCAAATTCAGAATTTAGAATGAAGAATCATGCCGTCGCACGACGGCGCAGAAATCCAACAAAGCCCCTAACCACGGGGCTTTTTTCATTCCATGCCGTTGCATACCGTCGCAAGCAAGCGCATAATTTCTGTGCACCCAAACGTGCACCCAAGCCAAAAATAGCCGGGAAGTTTGGGTGCACACCGAAAGGGCGGCGAACATGGGCAAATTGTCAGACGTGCAAATCCGGGGATGGATCAAGGCGGGCGAGCGTTTCGAGCAACGCGGCGACGGCGAAGGGCTGTATCTGCGCTACCGGAAAGAGGACGCTACCCCCCGCTGGCTGTTTCGCTACCGGCTGGCCGGGCAGGCGCGCATTCTCAGCATGGGCAGCTATGGCACGTTGAGTCTGTCCGATGCCCGCAAGACGGCAAAGGAAATGCGCGCCCGTGTCGCCTTGGGCCATGACCCGCAAGGCGAGAAGAAGGAACGCAAGCGCGATGCCGTCGCCAAGATCGAAGCCGACCGGCTGGCCGTGACAATGGGCCAGCTTGCCGACGACTATTTCGCGGCGCAGATTGTGGGGCGCTGGAAGCATCCCAACATCGTGCGGGCGCGGATCGAGAACGACATAAAGCCCAACATCGGCAGGCTTGCCGTAACTGACGTGAAGCCCCAGCACATAGACGCCATGTTGCAAACCATCGTCAAACGCGGTGCGCCCACGATGGCGAATGACGTGCTGCGCTGGGTAAAGCGGATGTTTGACTACGCGATCAAGCGCCAGATGGTGACATTCAACCCGGCAACGGCTTTCAGCTTGGATGATGCAGGCGGCAAGGAAACAAGCTGCGACCGCTGGCTGACCCGCCCGGAATTGGTCAAGCTCTTTGACGCCATGCGGACGGCGAAAGGCTGGAACATTGAAAACACTTATGCGGTAAAGCTGCTGCTCCTGCTGGCTGTCCGGCGCGAGGAATTGATAGCCGCCCCCCTGGCAGAGTTTGACCTTGACGGCGCAGTGTGGCACTTGCCCAGCGAGCGCACCAAAACCGGCAAGGCCATTGACATACCACTACCCCGGCAAGCGGTGGCGATCCTGCGCGAACTGGAACGGCTGGGCGGCGGATCGAGTTGGCTGCTACCGGCGCGCAAGATGCAAAGTCGGATGATTCCGCATATTGACCTGAACACCGTAGGCGCGTCATTGGCGAAGAACATCCGCCCCACGTTGAAAGACGTTGCCCCCTTCACCGTGCATGACTTCCGGCGCACGGCGCGGACGCATCTTGCCGCGCTGGGTGTTGCGCCCCACGTTGGCGAGCGTTGCCTAAATCACGCCGTCAAGGGCGTTGAGGGAATCTACATGCGGCATGACTTCTATGAAGAACGCAAGGACGCCTTGCAGAAATGGGCCGACCTACTCGACCAACTGGAACGCGGCGACCTGGGCGATAACGTGGTGCCACTACCGGGGCGCAAGCTGGCCTGACAAGTTTTGCCGCGCCTAGCCCGACGGGGCGAAAACCGGGGAACCCTTGCCCGGCTGGCGCGGTTCCTGATTCAAGGGGGAGTGTGAAGGGGCGCAATGATGGACAACAACAACGACAATCTGCAAAGCCGTCTGGATAGGTTCGGACAAAGGTGGGTACTGGGCGCTAATGATTGGGCGCATTTCCGCGAACTGGCTGTCTTGGGCCTTGTCGATTTGTGCGCCCTATCCGTGGGCATTGATCCCAAATACGCCCAGCTTGTCCGGGGCATGACGACGATAGACCCGGACAACATTCCGAAACCGGAGGAAATCGCGGAACTGGTCGCCTATCGAAATGACACCATCACGGAATGGGAACGGCGGGTATGCGTGGCGGTGAATCACGTCAAGGCGGGGACGCTGCCCATTGTGCGAAATGCCGCGCCCCTCGGCGGGCATGATCCGTATGAGGCGTTACCGGCTGACGCTGAAAATATCGTGGTCAAGGTTGTCGACTTTGCACCCTGGGCGATTGGCATGGGTTGGAAGTTGCCTGATGAATTCCCGCATCCCGATGCAGCCAGCTATTCAGTAGCACCGGAAGGGCTACAAATCGGGGGCGCAAAATGGCCGTGGGGCAATCACGAAACCGAATTGCTGCGCAAGCTGGCGGCGGCTGCTGCGAAATTCTGGGCAAACTATGACCCCGGCGACAACACAACGGCACCAAAAAGCGATGAGGTAGCGGCTTGGCTGAAAACTCAAGGGGTAGCGGATCGGGTAGCGCAGATCATGGCGCAGATTCTCCGGCCTGACGGCTTGCCCACAGGGCCGCGCAAGTAGTTATCCGCGCCCTTGCGGCGCTTGTGTTGGCGGGGCTTCCCGTGCATTTGCTGAATTGTCCGCGTCCTGCACCCGCATTCGATTGCGGCTATTTTCGGGGCGAACTCCTGTATTGAATCCGTAGCCATGCACCCCGCGTCATACCGATGCAGGGCATATCCGAAAGGACAAGAGCATGGCACACCATAGCAACGCGGGGGCAGTCCCCGAAGCCCTCAAGAACTTTGATTCACTTCCCGATTCGGCCAATGTCCGCGTGTCTGTGGTTGCGGCGCTGGCCGGTTACTCTCAGGCGACGGTATGGCGCAAGGCCAAAACCGGCAAGCTGCCCGCCCCCCGGCGCATATCCGACCGCGTAACCGTCTGGAATGTTGGCGAGCTTCGCGCATCCCTGAACGCAGCGGCATAAGGGGGCAGCGATGAAAAAGAAAAACGCCCGGCTGACCGAAGCCAAACCGAGCGCACAACGACAAGCGCATCTTATCACCCGCCCCCGCATCCATGCGGCAATCGTGCGGCTTGCCCTGTGGGGCGTGCTGCCTGTGAAGCTGGCTGAATGGCTGATCCATCGTGGAGGGCCGGGCCATGCTTAACCACGAATTGCTGCCAGTTTCAGAAGGCTTGGAAAGGATTGTTTTCGTTACCCCAGCGGCACCGGGCTTTTATGTCCTGTCGCAATGCGTAGATGCGCAAGGCGCAATCTGCGGGGCCGCGCAAGAACCCGTCGTCTCCTGGGCGCTTGATTCGCTGGGGTGCAACTATCCGGTTACGCTGAACGATGGACTAGACCAAACCCGCAACCCGGCGATTCTCTGCCCGGATGGTGAAGTGCGCGAATACGATGGAACGTGGGCGAATCTGGCCGACTGGCTGGACGATCAGAAAGAAGCGAAGGTGCGACATGACAAACTTCGCTGAACTGGCCGCCCCCCTTGTGGCGCAAGGCTATCCCGTTTTTCCCTGCTGGGAGGTAGCCAACGGGGCGATTCAAAAAGACACCGGCTTGCGCAAGAATCCTGACGGCAAGAACCCCCGCACGGCGCACGGATTCAAGGATGCGACCACGGATGCCGGACAGATAGCCGCATGGGCCGTGCAATGGCCGGGGGCGCTGGTGGGCGTGCCGACTGGCAAGGCTTCCGGCCTGTTCGTGCTGGACGTGGATGTAAAGAACGGCAAGGACGGCTTTGCTACGTTGCAGGCCAAAGGCTGGGCCTTGCCGGACACCCGCACACACCGGACGAAGAACGGCGGCGGGGCGCACTACCTGTTTCGCAACCCCGAAGGCAAGCCGCTGAAATGCTCTGCAAGCAAGCTGGGGGCGGGGCTGGATATACGCACCGATGGTGGCTATATCGTCTGGTGGGCTGCCCACGGTGGCGAGGTAGATCATGCCGACACCGTGGCGGATGTACCGTCGTATCTGCTGGATGCACTGCAAGCGCCGACACCCCGCAAGCCCGCACCGGCAAGCGATGCAACGGACGGCAAACTTACCGAAGGCGGGCGTAATGACACCCTAACCCGGCGGGCTGGCAAGCTGCGCCGTGCTGGGCTGGATGCAGTGGCAATCGAGGCGGCATTGCAAATCGAGAACAAGACGAAATGCGAACCGTCCCTGTCGATTGCTGAGGTGGCGGGGATTGCGCGATCTATCGGGAAGTATCAGCCGGGCGACGAACCCCCCGCAGATGCTGACGATGAAGCGCGCATAGACTGGCTGGCGCAATTGCCGGCGCTGGAATATGACCGTGCGCGAGAGGCCGCAGCGGAAACGATGGGCGTGCGGGTTTCGACCTTGGACAAGCAGGTGAGAAAGCTGCAAGGGGAGGCGATCACGGACGATGACCCGCTGGGCGATTTAACACCTTGGGCGCATCCCGTGGATGGTGCGGCACTGTTGGGCGAGATTGCGGATACCGTGCGCAAATTCATTGTTTGCGACGTGGAAACGGCGCGTGCGGCGGCGCTATGGGCGGCACTGACATGGTTCATTGATGCGGTGGACGTTGCGCCCCTGGCAGTGATTACCGCACCGGAAAAGCGATGCGGCAAGACGCAGATGCTGTCCGTTCTCGGCAAACTGGTACGGCGACCGATGAGCGCCAGCAATATCAGCGCGGCGGCGTTGTTTCGCTCCATTGATGCCTGGCACCCTACCTTGTTGGTAGATGAGGCGGACGCCTTCATGCGCGATAACGAGGAGTTGCGCGGCCTGCTGAACTCCGGGCATACGCGGGATTCAGCCTATGTCGTGCGCGTGGTGGGCGACGATCACACGCCTACCCGATTCACCACATGGGGCTGCAAGGCGATTGCCGGCATTGGACACCTGGCCGATACGTTGATGGATCGTGCAATTGTGCTGGCCTTGCGGCGCAAGCTGGCGCATGAATCCACGGAACGACTACGCCATGCAGAATCGGGCCTGTTCGATGATCTGGCCGCCAAGCTGGCACGGTTCGCACAGGACAACACCGAAGCGGTGCGGCGTGCGCGGCCTGCGCTTCCTTCAGCACTGAACGACCGGGCGCAAGATAACTGGGAACCGCTGCTGTCGATTGCCGAAATTGCCGGGGGTGATTGGCCGACCTTGGCACGCGATGCGGCGCTTATCCTCTCAGGCGGCGAACCGGAAAGCACCGTGGGTGATGAACTGCTGGCCGACATTCGGGAGATTTTTGACGGACGGCAGGAGTCAAAGATCAGTACGGCAGATTTGCTGGCAGTGCTTTGCTTCGATGCAGAAAAGCCGTGGGCGACCTATAGCCGGGGCAGGCCGTTGTCGCATCATCAATTAGCGCGGAAGCTGAAAGGCTACGGCATTCGCTCCAAGAATGTGCGCATCGGCCATGACGTAGCCAAAGGATACGAGCGGGGCCAGTTTGAGGACGCTTTTGCTCGATACCTTTCTCCCCTGATACCCCCCGCTGAAACCGCTACACCGCTACAACCCAGCAACCATGCGGGTTTCGGTGTAGCGGTTTGCAAATCTGTAGCGCTACACCAAACCCAAACCGCTACGCGGGAAGCCGCGCCAATACTGGGTTGTAGCGGTGTAGCGGTTTGTGGAGGGGGTGAAGGCGAAGCATATACAGAGGATGAAGCCTATGGCCTTGTTTGACCACGGCGGCGGAAACGAAAACCCCGAAAACGAAGCCGCAAGCGGAACCGTGCTGACCCTTACCCCCCTGCCGAAGATCGACCTGCGGGACGCGCACGCAATCCGGCGCGAACTCGGCAGCGTCTATCGAGACATGCGGGCGGGACGGCTGGCAAGTCAGGACGGGACGCGCCTTGCCTACGTCCTGGACATGATCCGCAAAGCCTACGAAACGGCAGTGCTGGCCGACCGGCTGGAACTGCTGGAACGCACCATCAACCCACGAAAGGACTGACACCGTGCAACACCATGACCGAATTGCAAAAGCCTACCGTGGCCTGACTGCCGACCAACTGGCGGCACTGGCCTTTCACTACATGACGGGCGCGAACGATCTGGAATTCAAGCGCGTGGCTGACGCCTTGCCATTGAAGGACTACCGCTGCCCGGACGTGAGCTATCAGGCGCGGCTGGATGGCTTCACGCGGTTTGCTGCGTATTGGGCCATTGAGCATTGGCGGCTGCGCACCCGCAAGGCTGAAAGCCTGGGCGGCGCACTGGCTGCGCTGCGCCGTGGTAATGACAAACAGGCGGACGTTATGATCGAGGCGCACGAACAAGCGGAAAGTTACTTGCTGGCCCTGGACGCTGCACTGCTGGCGATCTGCGCGGACAACAACATCGACCCGGCAGACGTGCGACGGATGGCGGGAGCGGAACCATTCAAGCCCATGCGTGAAGGCATGACACCAGACGGCGGAATGCAGGCGGCGATGCAATCGGCCTTTGCTGAATTGCTGGGATGACTCGCCGGTCATGTCCGACGCGATCCAGACAGATTTCGGATTATTAGTCCGACGAGGGCGCATCCCCCTCCACCGGCCAGCGAGTCAAAAACGGTAGCCCCTGAATCCCCCGTGCTGATGTTGGAGTCACGCGCCGGGGATACTGGCCGTAGCGTGTTGCACTACGGCAGTCAGGGGTGCGGCAAGTATAGTCCGGCGCTGCCAGTGAATCCTCCGACGCCGGTAGTAGCCTAGCAGGGGCGAATCTTGGGATGGATAGGGTTGAGGATGCTGGGGGCCGCTATCCGCCTCGGCTACTCTTGATCCCAGCATAGCACGAACGTGTAGCGCGGTGCGGATTCGCATTCCCTGCGGATTGCAGACGGCGCAAACTCAATCCGCAAATGCTGCGGATTGGCATATACTTGCTGCACGGTGCTTGAAAACACCACAACAAGCGGAATCCGCACCCGTAAGCATTGCGGATTTTTTGCGCCTATTGGTTTTGCTCAATGGGCGGGATGGGCCGAATACAACACCCGCAAGGGGAATCAGGCCGCCGTCTTGTTGCGGTTTTCAACTCCCGCCCGCCCTGCTTGAAAACGGGGCTTCCGAAATCAACAAGGAGCAATGACCATGCAAAACCATCAAGACGAAATCGAAGCCCTGCGCGCAAAGTGTGCGCTGTTGTCCGCGTCATTGGCGCAAGTGGAAAGCGAACAGCGAAAAGTGTTGCCCGATCTGGATATGCCCCCGCACCCGACCATTCTGCACGGCGCGAAAGCGCATGACTTGCAGGAAGTCTCAACCGGCCTGCTGACGCTGACCATGTTGATTCAGGCGACCATGATTGAGGATTTTTCAGCAGAGGATGGTGAGAAGGCAAGCCCTGCCACCATCGGGGGGCTTATGTCGGCAATGGCGGCGCTGTCGTCCTTTGCCTGTCACTTGACCGGAAGCATGGGCTTTGAACCTCCGGGCGTGATGGACGTGAATTTCCTGCGCCAACGTTACGGCGGGACGCAAGCCGCAAGGGCTGTGGCCTGACATACTCCCCGCCAGTGCCAAAAGTCGGCGCTGGCGGGACGGCGCTTTGCAACTGGCGACCCTGATAGCGAAGCGCCAGCGGAGCGAAGCAACACCCTTGCGCCATGCAGTGAAGGCGCGGACGCGCTGAAAAGCGGTGAGGGGTGAGTGGTGCGGTGGTATTCTTTCACCCATGACACCAACACCCCCGACACCCTTGAAAACTGTGCACCCAAGAGTGCACCCAAGCCGCAATCAGAGTAAGCCGGATGCCTCAGTGACAGGCGTTGTCCGGCCTACTACGGATTCAAATTCAATTTGGAATAAATGATGTCGGGAAACCTTTACATTGTCGCCGCGCCTTCGGGCACCGGAAAATCCACGCTGGTCGGCCTGCTGCTGAAAGAGGAGCCGGGCGTGCGCCTATCAATCTCGACGACGACCCGCAACCCGCGCCCGGGCGAAATCAACGGGCGTGAATATCACTTTGTTGCCGTTGATGATTTTCGCGCCATGATCAAGCGCAGCGAGTTCCTTGAATGGGCGGAAGTCCATGGTAATTTTTACGGCACCTCGAAAAAATGGATCGCCGACCAGCTGGCGGCCGGCGTCGATGTTCTGCTCGAAATCGACTGGCAGGGCGCCCAGCAGGTGCGCAAGCTCTTCCCCCGGGCGATCGGGATTTTCATCCTGCCGCCCTCGCTGGAAGAACTCGAACGCCGCCTGACCGGGCGCGGCACGGATTCAAGCGAGGTAATCGCCCGTCGCCTCGCCGCTGCAGAGGCCGAAATGCGCCATGTCGGGGAATTCGACTATGCTATTATTAACGACTGTCTGGAGCGGGCGCTCGCTGATTTGCGTTCCGTAGTGCGGGTCTCAAGCCTGCGTTACGATGTTCAGCGCATTCGTCATGCAGACTTGTTCTCCCGTTTGATCAATTGAAAGTTTTGAGGTTTGTATGGCTCGCGTTACCGTTGATGATTGCCTGAAAAAAATCCCTAATCGTTTCCAGATGACCTTGGCTGCTGCCCATCGCGCCCGTCAATTGGCCAATGGCGCGACGCCGCTGGTCGATCCGGAAAAGCACAAGCCGACCGTTGTCGCGCTGCGCGAAATGTCGCTTGGCAAGATTGGTATTGAAGTCCTCGCCAAGAGCCAGGCCTGAGGCAGGGGCGGTGAAGTCTGATGGGTTCAACGCCGTCGTCTCCGCCGCCAGCCACTGAGGAACCCGCCTACCGGGTTTTCCTCGATAGTCTCGACTATCTAAATCCAGAAGAAATAGAACGCATCAAGCAGGCTTACGCCTACTCGGCGGATAAGCACGCGCATCAAAAACGCATGTCGGGCGAAGCCTACATCACCCATCCGCTGGCGGTTGCCGGCGGTGTCGTTGAATGGCGCATGGATGTCGACGCGATCATGGCCGCCCTGCTGCATGATGTGCTGGAAGACACCGGCACGACCAAGCAGGAACTGGCCGAAAAATTCGGCCGCGAAGTGGCTGAGCTGGTCGACGGCCTGTCAAAACTCGACAAAATGGAGTTTGCCTCCTACCAGGAGGCGCAGGCGGAAAACTTCCGCAAGATGCTGATGGCGATGGCGCGCGATCTGCGCGTCGTGCTGATCAAGCTGGCCGACCGCCAGCACAATCTGCAAACCATGTCGGCGATGCGCCCCGACAAACGGCGGCGGATTGCTACCGAAACCCTCGACATCTACGCACCGATTGCCCTACGTTTGGGTCTCAACAAACTCTACCGTGAGTTACAGGACAACTCTTTCCGTCTGATCCATCCATTACGTGCCGAAGTTCTAGCTCGCGCGATGAAGGCGGCACGGGGCAACCGAGACGAACTGCTGTCAAGGATTCTTGACGGGATCAGAACCAAGCTGAGCACTGCCGGTTTGCACGCCGACGTCTTTGGGCGTGAAAAGAGCCTTTACTCCATTTATATCAAGATGAAGGACAAGCAATTATCCTTCTCTCAGGTGCTCGATATTTATGGCTTCCGGGTTGTCGTTGACAACGTGCCCGCCTGTTACATCGCACTCGGCGCACTGCATAGCCTGTTCAAGCCGGTGCCGGGCAAGTTCAAGGATTACATCGCGATTCCCAAGGCCAACGGTTATCAGTCGCTGCATACAACGCTGATCGGCCCCTACGGTACGCCGGTTGAAGTACAAATTCGCACCGAAGAAATGCACCACGTTGCTCAAGATGGTGTCGCCGCGCACTGGCTTTATAAAGACGAAGAAGAGAGCGGTGCTGATTTACAGATTCGCACCCATAAATGGCTGCAATCGCTACTCGAAATGCAGAGTAACGACTCCTCTGAATTCTTCGAGAACGTCAAGATCGACCTCTTCCCGGACGAAGTTTACGTATTTACGCCCAAGGGCAAGATCATGGCGCAGCCACGTGGTACCACTGTCGTCGATTTCGCCTACGCGGTGCATACCGACGTTGGCAATCACTGCTCGGCAGCGCGCATCAACCACGAGTTGGTGCCACTGCGCACCGAACTACGCAATGGTGACATGGTGGAAATCATCACCTCAGCACAGGCCAGCCCGAATCCAATCTGGCTGACTTACGTTAAAACCGGCCGTGCGCGGAGCAAGATTCGCCATTTCCTGCGTACCGTCCAACATGAAGAATCGGCTCGGCTTGGTGAGCGCTTACTACGCCAGGAACTTCTTATTTTAGGTGTTGTTCCAATCTCGATCCCGGCCGACGCCTGGGATCAGCTAGTCAAGGCTGGCGGCCAAAAGACCATCGAAGAACTTTATACCGACATCGGCCTCGGCAAACGCCTTCCATCCGTTGTGGCGCGCCGCTTGCTGGCGCGCGAGGACATGTCTGCCGATTCGCCAAACAATGTCACGCTGGCCATCCACGGTACCGAGGGTATGGCGATCCAGTTGGCGCGCTGTTGCCAGCCGATCCCCGGCGACCCGATTATCGGCTCGATCAAGAAAGGCAGCGGTCTGGTTATTCACACCCACGATTGCCAGACGATACGAAAATCACGCTCCTCCGAGCCACAAAAATGGATTGATGTGGAGTGGGAGCCGGAAGAAGGCAAGCTGTTCGATATCCGCATCAAGGTTGAAGTCAAAAACACGCGTGGCGTCCTGGCACAGGTCGCCGCCGCGATCGCCGAAGCCGGCTCGAATATCGAGCATGTGGCGATGGATGCCGACCCCGAACGACTGTTCACGCTGCTGCGCTTCACCATTCAGGTTGCCCATCGCAAGCATCTGGCTAGCGTTATGCGCGGCATGCGCCACATTCCGGAAGTCTCGCGAATCGTGCGCGAACGCGGAGGCGAGGTTTGAGGGTTCTGGTGCTAGGTGCCGGGGTCGTCGGCACAACGAGTGCATGGTATCTTGCGCGCGCCGGTCATGAAGTGACGGTCGTTGATCGCCAGCCGGTGCCCGGTAACGAAACCAGTTTCGCTAACGGCGGGCAGATCTCCGTCTCCCATGCCGAACCTTGGGCGAACCAGCACATGCTGCCACGCGTCTTTAAATGGCTGGGCCGCGAAGATGCGCCGCTGCTCTGGCGCTGGCGCGCAGACCCGGCGCAGCTTAGCTGGGGCCTGCGCTTTCTCGCTGAATGCCTACCCGGCCGCACCCGCCGAAATATTGCTGCGATAGTTTCACTCGCACTTTACAGCCGGCAGAAATTGCAGCTTTTGCGCGGCGAGCTCGGCCTGAATTACGACCATCTGGAACGCGGCATTCTGCACATTTACACTGAGTCCGGAGAGTTCGCGCACGCCAGCCGCACCGCCGGCGTCATGCGCGAATTCGGGCTAGATCGCCGCACGGTTGATGCTGATGAATGTATCGCCATCGAACCGGCATTGCGCGATGTTCGCCACTTGCTGGTCGGCGGCGATTACACGGCATCCGATGAATCCGGTGACGCCCATCAATTTACCCGTGCCCTGGCCGGGCGAGCACAACAGGCCGGCGTCAAATTTTGCCTCGATTCCCGCGTTGACCGCATCAATAGCGAAAACGGCAAAGTCAGCGGCGTTATCGTCAGCGGCGCTAACGGCAACGAAGAAATCGGCGCCGACGCCTACGTGGTGGCTCTTGGCAGCTACTCTCCGCTGCTGCTCAAGCCGCTCGGCATTGATCTCCCCGTCTATCCGGCCAAAGGTTACTCGGCGACGCTGACGCTGACTGACGACGCCCACGCACCCAGCGTCAGCCTGACCGATGACGAGCGCAAAATCGTTTTCTCGCGCCTCGGAAAGCGCCTGCGTATCGCCGGCACCGCTGAATTCAATGGCTACAACCTGGACCTCAACGAAGCGCGCTGCGCTGCCCTGATGGCGCGCACCCGCACCCTGTTCCCGCGCCTCGCAACCGTTGGCGAACCTGAATTCTGGACGGGACTACGCCCGGTAACCCCCTCCAGTCAACCCTGCATAGGCCGCACCAAGCTGCCTAACCTTTGGCTCAACACTGGCCACGGCACGCTCGGCTGGACGCTCTCCTGCGGCTCTGGCGCGGCACTCGCCGACCTGATCAGCGGCCGCCATCCCGAGCCGGAATTCCCCTTTGCCGGATGCTGATCGACACCCACTGCCACCTCGACGCCACTGAGTTTGACGCGGATCGTGATGCAGTTTACGCGGCAGCCGTTGCCGCCGGTGTTGGGCGTATCGTCATTCCGTCGGTTGCGGTCAACGGCTTAAATCAGGCAAAAAAGTGTGTCGACCGCTACCCCGGCTGCGTTGCCGCCTACGGCATTCATCCGTTCTATGTGCAGCAAAGTAGCGAGGAAGACATCGTCACTTTGCGGCGCTGGCTGGCTGATGAAAAGCCGGTCGCCGTCGGCGAAATCGGACTCGATCATTTCGTCAAAGATGGCGACCCGGTGCGCCAGGAATGGTATTTCATCGAGCAACTCAAGCTCGCCAAAGAATTTGACCTGCCGGTCATTCTCCATGTGCGCAGCGCGATTGACCCGATTCTCAAGCAATTGCGCCGCTTCAAGCCACGCGGCGGCATCGCTCACGCCTTCAACGGCAGCCGGCAGCAGGCCGATGAATTCATCAAGCTGGGATTCAAACTCGGGTTCGGCGGCGCCATGACTTACAGCGGCTCGACGCGGATTCGTCAGCTGGCGGCGAGTTTGCCGCTTGAAGCCATCGTTCTCGAAACCGACGCGCCGGACATTCCGCCGGCCTGGCTCAATCGAGGCCGCAATGCACCGGCTGAATTACTGGAAATCGCTAAGGTTTTAGCTGGATTGCGCCAACTGTCGCTGGCCGAGACCAGCGCCGCCACAAGCTTTAATGCCGGCGTGGCGCTGCCTTCATTGAACGGCTGAAGCGACTCAGGCCGGCGTCAGCGCGCCACGCATTTTCTGCAGGGCCTTGACCTCGATCTGACGAATCCGCTCAGCTGAAACATCAAACTCGGCGGCCAGATCGTGCAATGTTGAAGCCTCGCCATCGTGCAACCAGCGCGCCTCGATAATCCGGCGGCTACGCGCATCAAGGGTCGCCAAGGCTTCCTGCAAACCTTCGTCATGCAGGCGGGCAATCGCCTTGTTCTCAATGACGCGGGTCGGCTCGTAGCGCGAGTCGGCCAGATAGTCGATCGGCGCAAAAGCTTCATCACCATCATCAGGTGAACCTTCGAGCGCCAGATCGCGGCCGGAGAGACGGGTCTCCATCTCGATAACTTCTTCTTGCTTGACGCCGAGCTTTTGCGCGACTTCCGACGCCTGCGTACCGGAAAAAGTATCGACGCCTTCGTAATCGCTCTTCATGCTGCGCAAATTAAAGAACAGCTTACGCTGCGCCTTGGTCGTCGCCAACTTGACCAGCCGCCAGTTTTTCAGGATGTATTCGTGGATTTCGGCCTTGATCCAGTGCATTGCAAAGGAAACCAGACGCACACCACGCTCCGGGTCGAAGCGCTTAACCGCCTTCATCAGGCCGATGTTGCCTTCCTGAATCAGGTCAGCATGCGGCAGGCCATAGCCAAGGTAACCACGGGCAATTGATATCACCAGACGCAGGTGCGAAAGCACTAACTGACGCGCCGCCTCGACATCACCATCGTTGTGGAAACGCTTAGCCAGCCGGGTCTCTTCGACACCGGAGAGCATCGGATAGCGATTGGCAACCTGAACATAGGCGTCAATGTTGCCGAGGGCTGACGGGATGGGAAGTAACATGGCATTGGACATTGCGTGAATCCTCCTTCAACTGATAATTTTATTTTAGCACTCGCTGACTCGGAGTGCTAACAGGCGCAAAAAGTTTCGGTTTAACCCGGCAAAAAACAACCAAAGCCGTCACGTATGGATACTTTATGGGGAAGTTATCAGTAACACCGTGCGACAACCCACATAGATAGCTTAAGCCGGCATCAGCCACGCACGCCGCTGAAACCATCATGGAGCCGCCAGACAGGCGAGCTTAGTCGACGCGAACCAGAACATAAGGGTGGTGAAACTTCACCCCCTTGATCTCGGCAACAGCGAAAGAAGCGCCGGGGGTAGCCATCTTGACGCGCCCGACCACCTCGGTGCCAGCACCGTCGGTTGTTGTTTCTTTCATCTCCACAATCACCGGTTCGGGGGCAATCAGGCGCAATTCAATTGTCGATCCGGGAAAGTTCAATGGTGAAAAGCTGACCTTGGCATTTGGGCCCACGAGAGAGACCGATTGCTGCAAACTGCCGGCCAGATAAACATCAATTTTGACCGTATCAGCGGCCAGGACTTGGGCGGGAATGGCAAGCAATGCGGCAATAAGCAAAGAGGTGTATTTCACAGTGTCATCCGGTTGAGAGCGGGTTGCAAATTTGGCCTGAGTATATGTCAGGCGCCAAAGGGCTAAATTTTAGCCCACTGGCCTTATTTCGACAGTCACCGATCACAATTTCGGGGCAAAAGGTGTCCTGCCAGCGATCTGGAGACGCTAAACAGCACAGCTTCCGCTAACATGTCGTGCGAATAGCATTCACCACAAGAAAAGCGACATGAACCATCAAGCTCTCTCATCATTCATCTGGTCGGTCGCCGACCTATTACGTGGCGACTACAAGCAATCTGAGTACGGCAAGGTAATTTTGCCCTTCACCATCCTGCGCCGCCTTGATTGTGTGCTAGAAGGAACCAAGCTGGCTGTCCTGGCCGAGCTTCAGGCCAAGACGTTAGCCGGCCTGAACCCCGACCCGTTCCTGATTCGCAAAGCCGGGCAGAGCTTCTACAACATCTCACCACTAGACCTCGGCAAGCTACTCGGCGACCAGGATCACATCCGGGAAAACCTGTACGCCTACGTCCAGGGCTTTTCCCTGGCCGCGCGTGACATCTTCGAACGCTTCGACTTTTATGCCCAAGTCGAACGTCTGGCCAAGTCCGGCTTGTTGTACTTGGTCACCGAGAAGTTCGCCAATATCGACCTGCACCCAAATACTGTCGATAACGCCCAGATGGGCCAGGTTTTCGAGGAGTTAATACGCAAGTTCGCTGAAATCTCCAACGAAACCGCCGGGGAGCACTTCACGCCGCGCGAAGTCATCCGCTTGATGGTCAATCTTTTGTTTATCGAGGATGATGATGTACTGACACCGGGCAATGCCGTCGTGCGCACTATTTACGACCCAACCGCTGGCACCGGTGGCATGTTGTCAGTGGCCGGCGAATACCTGCACGAACATAATCCCGACGCGCGCCTAACCATGTTCGGTCAAGAGCTCAACGACGAGTCCTACGCCATCTGTAAAGCCGACATGCTCATCAAGGGCCAGAACGTTGGCAATATCGTTGTGGGCAACACGCTTTCCGAAGATGGTCACGGCGGCAAGAAATTCGACTACATGCTGTCCAATCCGCCGTTTGGCGTCGAGTGGAAAAAAGTCGAGAAGGAAATCCGCAAGGAGGCCGCTGATAAAGGCTTTGACGGTCGTTTCGGCCCCGGCCTGCCGCGCGTTTCCGATGGTTCGCTGCTCTTCCTGCTGCACCTCATCAGCAAGATGCGCCCGGCGGTCGATGGCGGTAGCCGTATCGGCATTGTGCTCAATGGCTCGCCGCTGTTTACGGGCGGCGCCGGCAGCGGCGAAAGTGAAATCCGCCGCTATGTGCTGGAAAACGATTTGGTCGAAGCCATCATTGGCCTGCCGACCGACATGTTCTACAACACCGGCATCAGCACCTACGTCTGGATACTCTCCAACAAGAAGCCGACCGACCGCAAAGGCTGGGTGCAACTCATCGACGCCAGCAGCTTCTGGCAAAAGATGCGCAAGAGCCTGGGTAGCAAGCGCAAGGAATTGTCGGATGCCCATATCGCCGACATCACCCGCCTGTTCGGCGAATTCACCGAAGCCGAGCAAGCCACGGTCTGCGATGCGGCCGGCAAGGAAATTGGCCGAAATTTGCTGTTGACCGCAGCAACCCGCCCAACCGCGCCGGCAGGCGGCAAAGTCAAAGTCGTACCGATTTCCCGCATCTTCAAGAACGAGGAATTCGGCTACACCACGCTCACCGTCGAGCGTCCGCTGCGCGATGCCGCCGGCCAGATCATCCTCGGCGAAAAGGGCAAGCAGAAAGGCAAGCCACAATCCGACAGCGCCCTGCGCGATACCGAGAATGTGCCGCTCAGCGACGACATCGCCACCTATTTCAAGCGCGAAGTCCTGCCGCACGCCCCGGACGCCTGGATAGACCATGAAAAATCCAAGGTCGGCTACGAAATTCCGTTTAACCGTCATTTCTACGTCTTCGAGCCACCGCGCAGCCTGCATGACATTGACGAGGAACTGAAAGGCGTCACCGCCAACATCATGCGCATGCTCGAAGGGCTGGCCGAATGAGTCTCCCCTTATCACACCAGAAAAACGACATTCCGTTTTTTCCATTAAAAATCATTGGGTTGTTATCACATGGATAAACATTGGGTGATACAAGCACAGGCATGGCTCAGATCCAGTCGAGAACGGCAACGGGCGTTACAGGCGGTCAATACCACGCTGATTGAGCTTTGGCAGGCCAAACTGCATGAGTTTTACCCGTTGGACGTCGTTGACCGTGGAGACGAAGCATGAGCTTGCCGAAATATACGGAGGTGTTTTCTGCGGCTAAAATGTCGGTAACACACCCGCCATGCCTCTCCACGATGCACACTTTGGCGGGTTTTATTTTGCTGGAACAGATGCGGCAGTTTCGTCAGCCCCTGATTTTTTGCTTGAATTCCTGTGCAGAAAAACACATAATTCGGCCAACAACACCCGCCACGCCTCTCCACGATGCGCACCAGGCGGGTTTCTCGTTTACGGAACTGGCATGACGTTTACCAAACCAGCTCTGAGCGTTGAAGCGCAAATCGACCTGCTAGAAAAGCGAGGCATGACCATTCCGGATCGTGAGCGCGCCAAGCATTACCTCACCCACATCAATTACTACCGGCTGCGCGCCTACTGGCTGCCCTTTGAAACCGTACCGCTAAACGGTGACACCCACGCCTTCATACCGGGCACCAATTTTGAAACAGTCCTGGCCACCTACGTTTTCGACCGTGATCTGCGCCTCCTGTTGCTCGACGCCATCGAGCGTATCGAAATCTCACTGCGCACCACGCTAGCCCAATATCTAGCGACCACTTACGGTCCCTTTGCCCACGACAAACCCGCGCTGTTCAAGCAACAGGAAGATTGGCGTAAAAGTCAGGAAGAACTACGCAAGGAATACGAACGCAGTCGGGAAACCTTCGCCAAGCATTACCGCGAACGCTATCCAGAACTGACCACCCCGCCCATTTGGGTCGCCTGCGAACTGATGACGCTGGGCCACCTCTCCCGCTGGCTGAAAAATCTGCTCAAGCCAGAAGACCGTCAGCACATTGCCGACCATTACGGGCTGGATGAGCGGGTTCTGCTCTCCTTCGCGCACCATCTGACGGTTGTGCGCAACCATTGCGCCCACCATGGCCGCGTCTGGAATCGCCGCTTCGCCCTGCGCTTCACCCCGCCGACCAAGAAACCCAAACACATTGCCAGCGCCTTCAACCCTGGCGAGCCACAACTGATTTACAACACCCTCACTATGCTGGCCTACCTGCTTGATCTGCTCAGTCCGGCGCACACCTGGCGCAAGGAAATCCACACGCTACTCAAAGCCCATCCTGAAATCGACACCGCCACCATGGGTTTCCCCGCGCACTGGCGGGAAACAAATTTATGGAGGATGGAGGCATGAGCTTGCCGCGTTATCTGGAGTACAGGGACAGTGGGGTGGAGTGGCTGGGCGAGGTGCCGGGTCATTGGTCGCTGCCAAAGCTCAAGCACTTCGCAAGCTTTGCCGGAGGAGGAACGCCAAGCCGCGACAATCTGACTTTCTGGAATGGTGATATTCCATGGGTGTCGCCTAAAGACATGAAAGTCGAATTTATTGAAAGTGCAGAAGAATGCATTACAGACGTCGGGCTCAATAGCAGTAGCTCTAGCTTGGTTCAACCGGGCCGGGCTCTGATGGTGGTTCGCTCTGGAATCTTGAAGCACACAATTCCGGTCGCAATAAATCGTGTCGAGGTAGCTCTAAACCAAGACATGAAAGCAATCAGTTTTGCTGAAGAATGCTGCGATAGCCAATTTTTCATGCGTTGGGTTCAAGGCCTGAACGATGTGCTGCTACTTGCATGGGCAAAGCAGGGGGCTACCGTCGAGAGCATCGAACATTCATATCTCGCCGAAACCATCATTCCATTGCCACCCGTTGCAGAACAAACCGCCATCTCCACCTTCCTCGACCGCGAAACGGCGAAGATTGACGGGCTGATTGCCGAGCAGGAAAAACTCATCGCCCTGCTGGCCGAAAAGCGCCAGGCCACCATTTCCCACGCCGTCACCAAAGGTCTGAACCCCGCTGCGCCGATGAAGGATTCCGGGGTTGCGTGGTTGGGTGAGGTACCTGCCCATTGGGAGGCAGCCAACCTAAAAAGGTTCGCTGAAGTTATCGACTGCAAACACCATACCGTCGAGTTTCTGGACGAAGGCTTGCCAATCGTCAGCATTCGAGAGTTGCGAAACAATCGCATCGACATGAGCAACGCAAAACTTACCTCGCAAGTCGAGTGGGACTTTTTGCGGGAGGGTCGCGCACCCGAGTACGGAGATTTGGTTTTCTGCCGAAATGCCAGCGTGGGAGCTGTCGCCTACGTTGATGTGACTGAGCAGCCTTTCTGTATGGGACAAGACGTTTGCCTAATTCGTCCACTCACGAAATCCAAGTTCATGCATTACCAACTCACCGCACCTGAGATTACGAACCAAATTGAATCGTTTTTGGTTGGCGCGACGATTCGCAGAGCCAATGTCGAGGAAATCAGGAATCTTTTTGTTACGTGG
This sequence comes from Dechloromonas sp., assembly GCA_011391255.1. GTDB lineage: Bacteria > Pseudomonadota > Gammaproteobacteria > Burkholderiales > Rhodocyclaceae > Azonexus. The sequence continues at coordinate 12,734 of JAABQV010000005.1, read as the reverse complement.
CCAGCAGAGGAAGAACAAGCTGCAATCGCTAACTTCCTCGACACCGAATTCAGCCGTTTAGACGAGTTGACCGCAGAAGCCACCCGCGGGATAGCCCTACTCAAAGAACGCCGCAGCGCCCTGATTTCCGCTGCCGTCACCGGCAAAATCGACGTGCGCCACCTTGCCGAACAGAAAGCCGCCTGATGTACAACTTGCACCAGGAACACCATTTCGAATTCGCCATCTGCGAGCATCTCGGCCAGAACGGCTGGCACTACGCCGAAGGCGATGCCGCCCATTACGACCGGCATAACGCGCTGCATCTGCCCGACCTACTGGCCTGGATTGAAGCCACTCAGCCGGAAAGCTGGCAGCAACTGACCAAGACCCACGGCGCCGGCCTGCCCAAGGTGCTAGCCGAGCGGGTGCGCAAATGCCTGAACGAGCAAGGCACGCTGGAAGTAATGCGCCGGGGCGTCGAAATGGTCGGCCTCAAGAAGCCGCTAGCGCTGGTGCAGTTCAAGCCGGCGCTGGCTATCAACCCGACCATTCAGCAGCACTACGCGACCAATCGCTTGCGCGTCGTGCGCCAGGTACATCATTCGCTGAACAACACGAAGGATGCGCTCGACCTGGTGCTCTTCGTCAATGGCATTGCAGTCGCTACCGCCGAGTTGAAATCGGACTTCACGCAGAGCGTCGGCGATGCGATGGACCAGTACCGCTTTGACCGCGACCCCGCCCCCAAGGGCGGGCTGGTCGAGCCGTTGCTGAGCTTCCCCGGTGGGGCGCTGGTGCATTTCGCCGTCAGCCAGAGCGAAGTGATGATGACAACACGGCTGGCCGGCACGGCAACGCGCTTCCTGCCGTTCAATCAAGGTAACGAGGGTGGCGCTGGCAACAAGCCCAATCCCTTTGGCTTCGCCACCTACTACCTGTGGGAAGAGGTCTGGCAGCGTGATAGCTGGCTGGAAATCCTGGGGCGTTACCTCATCGGTCAGCGCAATGACAAAATGCAGCTGACCAGCGTCATCTTCCCGCGTTATCACCAGCTCGATGCCACCCGCAAAATGGTTACCGACGTGTTGGCCAACGGTGCCGGCCAGCGTTACCTGATTCAGCATTCGGCCGGTTCGGGCAAGACCAACTCGATTGCCTGGACGGCACATTTTCTCGCCGACCTGCATGGCGCAGATAGCCAGAAGGTGTTTGATAGCGTGCTGGTGGTTTCCGACCGCAATGTGCTGGATGCCCAGTTGCAGGAAGCGATTTTCGACTTCCAGCGCACGACTGGGGTGGTTGCTACGGTCAACGACGAAAATGGCAGTAAAAGTGCACAGTTGTCGCAGGCGCTGAAGGACGGCAAGAAAATTATTGTCTGCACCATCCAGACCTTCCCGTTCGCCTTGAAGGCGGTGCAGGAGTTGTCGGCGACCGAGGGCAAGCGCTTTGTGGTGATTGCCGACGAGGCGCACAGCTCGCAAACCGGGGCGGCGGCAGCCAAACTCAAGCAATTGCTTTCAGCCGAGGAATTGGCCGAGTTACAGGATGGCGGCGAAATAGACACGGAAACGCTGCTGGCGCTGCAAATGTCGGCCAAGGCGAGTGTGTCAAATGCGGACAAGGGACTGACCTACATCGCTTTCACCGCCACGCCGAAGCAAAAAACGCTGGAACTGTTCGGCCGCAAGGATGCCGACGGCTTGCCGCAGGCTTTCCACGTCTATTCGATGCGCCAGGCTATCGAGGAGGAATTCATTCTCGACGTGCTGAAGAACTACACGACCTACAAGCTGGCGTTCAAGCTGGCCAACAACGGTCAGGAGTACGACGAAAAGCAGGTTGCCAAATCCGAAGCGCTGAAGGGCATCATGCAGTGGGTACGCCTGCACCCGTACAACATCAGCCAGAAGGTGCAGACGGTCGTCGAGCACTTCCGCGAGAACGTCCAGCCGCTGCTCGCCGGCAAAGCCAAGGCGATGATTGTGGTCAGCAGCCGCAAGGAAGCGGTGCGCTGGCAGAAAGCAATTACGGCCTACATCACCAAGCAGAACTACAAGCTCGGTGTCCTTGCCGCCTTTTCGGGCGAAATCGACGACCCCGATAGCTACCCGGAGCCGGTTAGCGAGCACAGCAAACTGCTCAACCCCGGCCTCAAGGGCGACATCCGTGAAGCCTTCAAAGCACCTGAGTATCACCTGTTGCTGGTCGCCAACAAGTTCCAGACCGGCTTTGACCAGCCGCTGCTCTGCGGCATGTATGTCGATAAACGCCTGGGCGGCATTCAGGCCGTGCAGACGCTCTCCCGCCTGAATCGCGCCTACCCCGGCAAAGACACGACCTACATTCTCGATTTTGTGAATGAAGCTGAAGACGTGCTGGCCGCTTTCAAGACCTATTACGAAACCGCGCAACTGGAAGCCACGACTGACCCGAATCTTGTCTTCGACCTGCGCGCCAAGCTGGATGCCACGGGTTACTACGACACCTTCGAAGTCGACCGTGTCGCGCAGGTCGAGATGGACCCCAAGGGCACCCAGGCGCAACTGAGTCAGGCGCTCGCCCCCGTTGCCGACCGCCTGTTGAAGCGTTACAAGGCGGCCCAGAACGACAAGACCATTGCCGAAGCCAATAAGGACGAAGTTGCCATCCAGGCAGCCAAGGATGCGATGGCAGTGCTGGTGTTGTTCAAGGGCGACATGGGCGCGTTCATCCGCCTGTATGCCTTCCTGTCGCAGATATTTAATTACGGCAATACAGACATCGAGAAGCGTTTCATCTTTTACAAACGCCTGATACCACTGCTCGACTTTGGCCGCGAACGCGAAACAGTCGACCTGTCCAAGGTCGTACTGACGCACCACACGCTGCGCAACAAAGGGAAGCAAGCGCTGAACCTGAAGGATGGCGAAAACCCGAAGCTGGAACCGATGGCCGAGACCGGCAGCGGCTCGGTGCAGGAGAAGGAAAAAGCCTTGCTCAACGAAATTATCCAGAAGGTGAATGGGCTGTTCGAAGGCGAGCTTTCAGACAACGACCAGCTGGTCTATGTGAACGGTGTGCTCAAAGGCAAGTTGCTGGAAAACGAAACGCTGATTCAGCAGGCGGCGAATAACAGCAAGGAGCAATTCGCCAACTCGCCCGACCTGTCGCAGGCCTTAATGCACGCCATCATGGATGCGCTTGATGCGCACACCACGATGAGCACCCAGGCACTGGATTCAGAAAGGGTTCGCGAGGGACTGAAGGACACTTTGCTTGGGCCGGCGATGCTATATGAGGCGCTGCGGGCGCGCGCTCTACCGCTGTCGGCAAGCAGATAAGTAATGCAGCAAAACTTTTTTAAAGCCGTCATTCCGGGTCAAGCCCAGAATGACGGCTATGGGTAATGTCACGGAACAATAGTTCTGTGAACTGTGCCCCCTGAGAAATCAAGGGGCTACGTAAAACCAGCTTGCTGAAAGCCGCCCCCAGAAAAGTGAACACACTTACGTCCGGGGGGAAATGTGCGATTACTCCAAATAATATTTCTGCGAACAGGCATTAAATCAGTACCCCGTTTGACGTAACAAAATCCGTTCAAAGGTTGTCGCTGGTGGTAGTCTTCCCGCTCCTATGGACGACTTGTTCGGCTTTACGCCCGGGTTCCTGCCATCCGCTACGGACGGCGAAACGCTCTTTGGCTGGTGCGCCCGATTCCATCGCCTTAGTGGCAACACGAGTGGCGCGCTCACCAGCAAAGAACTTTTTGGTCACCTGTCGGGTGCTCAAAGGCCTGATTTTCCCGTGGGGTTAGGCCACTTTGTCGACGTGACCCGGGGCGCCCTCGGTTCAGCGTTGGACATTCTGCGGGAGCGCACTGTATTTGGCCATTTTCTGCCATTCTTGGACCAAACAGCCAGCCTCGTTGCAATTGAAAACATATGCAATGGATCGACCTCCAGAATCAAAGGACCTCTTGGCCTGCTGAAAGGTAGCCACGAAATCCCCGTGCGCCTAAAGACATGTCCCGACTGCCAGGACGAAGATCTATCAAGACTAGGTGTCGCGACATGGCATCTTTCGCACCAATGGCCGTCATCCTGGGTTTGCCTACAGCATTACCGGAGCCTTCGAGTCGCGGTGAATGGCTTCATCGTGCAACAAGCGAACTCTTGGTGCCTGCCGGGGGATCTGCGCGAGAATGATTGGCAGGCAAGAGAAGCTTTCACCCCTAGTCAAACGGCACAGTTATTCAGGCTTGCCAAATGGACGCGGCAATTTGCCGATCAGTTCGACAGATATTATTTGCCGCATTTGCTGAGGCACACCTATCTGATCAGGGCGAAGGCCCGTGGCTGGATTGCCCTCGACGGAACCCTGCGGTTCCGAACCTTGTGCAATGCGTTCCAGAATGCTTATCGAAGCCTCGAAACAGTGCCAGACCTAGGCTTACTGAATGACGTCGCCAAAAACAACGGCGGATTTCTGGGGCTGCTGCTTCGCAGCTATGCAGGCCACCGCGTACCGGCCAAACATTTTTTGCTGATGACTTTCCTTTTCGATACTCCTGAGGAATTCGAGGTAGCCTATGAGCAAGCACGAGCCCTCTTCGAGTCCGATGGAGAAATTGGTTTGCGGCGACAACTGACTGACCTGCGCGAACGCCTGACACACATGGTTGAGAATGAAGGCTCCTCGATAAATCATGCTGCAGAAGTGCTGGGTATTCCTCCTAGCATGGCCGTCCACGCCATCCGGACGCAAGACATTCCGTACCAGCGACGTCCTCGCGTCCTCAATCCTGAGCGCGAGGCAAAACTCGTGGCCCTGCTGAAGGCAGGAGAACCCAGAGAGGCCATTGCAACCGCTCTCAGTATTCGACGATCGTTCATCAAGGATTACCTTGCCACCCACGAGGAACTCCTCTTCCAATGGCAAACCGCCTTCGAAAACAGAAACCGCGAGGCCCACCGGACTCGCTTCTTGTTGACGCTGTCACATAATCCGGACCTTCCGATCAAGCGTATTCGGCGTCTGCCAACGAACGGATTCCAGTGGCTATACAACAATGATCGAGAATGGTTGCTCCAGCAGCTTCCCAGCCTTTGGTCGAGGTAGCGACCGCTCAACGACCAAGTCATCGGGATATGTCTTTTCTATGTAGGCGATCAGGTCAGCTGCGAATGGGCGTGTGATAGGCCATTCTTGTAGCCAAGGATAAGACTCCTTCAAATAGCATTTCAGGACACTGAACAAGGTCTTGTCCCGGAAGAGCAGATGTTGGCGGATGAGCAGCATAATCACACCCAGCATATCTAGGTTCGGATGCTCCTCGAACTGGTCGATAATCCTCAGGTCAAGTCGTTGATAGGACAGTCTGGCCAGCGTATCGTGATCAGTCACCATGGCCAATACGTCATCGAGTGGGAAGGTAATTCGCAGCATCCACAGATTTAGTTCTAGCAAGGTCGGTGACTTTTCCTGTTTCCAAACTGCATACCAGAAGGCATGCCGGAAGCAGCGTGCCACTCCTGGATAGCGGCTATCAAGCTCGTCTACGCGGTTAGCGCTTGTTCGTAGAGGGTCCAAAGACTCTCCGCATGGAAGGTGCTCGCCTCGCGCCCATTTGTGCAACAACTTTGACGGATCAGAATCGCCACTGCGGCAATCCCAGTCCTCATCTAGCGCCGTCAGGCTCTTACCGGAGAACGTCAGCAACGCCTGGACAAGGGCTTTTGTCCGGAAAACCTGAACAGGATGAAGTGGAGTTCGCTGGCGAGCAGTCATTTTTAATCCCTCTGTGTGTCACGGCACGACCGGAGTGTGACACATGACAACGACACCCCCGAAACGCATACTTCTGCACAAAGTTATATTTTATCTCTCGCTAATCATGAGCCCTTTCTCCACTTATCTGCGTACTGTGCGCGCCCAGCGACGGATGCGACAAAAAGACCTCGCCGAGACCTTGGGGTACGAGCAAAGCTACGTCTCCGCGCTGGAACTCGGCGCGAAAGGTCCCCCGAATCGGGAGTTCGTCGACCGCCTTATCGCAAAGCTGGATCTCAGCAACGATGAATGCCTTGATCTGGAGGAAGCTTATGAACGGTCTTCGCGCACACTACGACTTCCTGTCGCAGCGTCTGCAGATCTCTACGGAATGTTCTACGAACTTGGTCGTCATCTCGACCACCTTGACCCGGTTCAGATTCAGCTAATCAATCTTGCGCTTCAGGTTCGCGGCCAGCCGGCCTGCGATGCCAGGTAACAGAACCAGCACTATCGTGCCATGCACAACAAACAAGCGCGGAGGTACTCCAAAATGAACTAAGGCCAGACCTTTCGGCCCAGCCTCGTCAGACATGCAGTTTTGCGTAGGGGTACGCAAAGTATCAGCAAACCACCTGGCCGCGTCAAGCCGAAATCCACCATCTCATTCCTCCATTCCGTCAGCCAACACTGACGGCAGGTGAATTGTTGCTCAATTTTCTTGGGAATGAACTTCGGATCTACGTCATTTGTGGCTGGGGAAGAGAGATTTCGTTCATGCAACGACAAACGCCTCTCCCTTGCTATTGCAGGAGATTATCGTGTTTCTCACTTTGCCGATTGCTGCATCGAACACTCGCTTATATGCTGCTTTGCCGGTTCATCAACGCCTGATTTCTTCTCTGAGACGAGTTAACGGAAGTCGTGTGCTCGCAGTTGGGAGGCCTTCATGAGCGAGGCGTGCATGCGAAAACTTCGCAGTTGGATCATAGAAGGGCGAGGTTCAGGGCACGGTGCTGGCTATCGGCCATTTATCGAGATTCACCGACGAAACATGCCGAGTGAGAGCCGACTTCATCTTGTGTCGCTTCCTTTTATGGCCCGCCAGGCGCACTACCTGGCTACGAACGAATATCGGTTTGCGTTGTTCCTTTGGTGGTTGGGGGTTAGCGACTTGCGGGAGCAGTTTCCCTGCTGGCCCTGGCCACATCCTCATCCACTTTATGGCCATCCCGACTATTCTCCATCGCAGCTTGTCCAAAGTCGAGGTACGACAGCGATTGCCCAGTCCCTTGGGTTACGTCCGCTCGCCTGCGAAGGCAGCCCAATACGATATGTGCCGACCATTGATCTGCTCGCAACCGTGCACCTCGATGGTGAAGTCCGTGCCTACGCCTTCATGGCAAAACCGCTCGACGCTATTCTTCATGGCAAGCTGACTACTCGTGATCAAGAACTGCTTGCTATCCAAGGTGCTTATGCTCGGGAACTTGGTATTTCTGGCCGCCTGGTCGCGTCGGAAGATTTGCCACTCGCTCTGATCGCAAATTTGGATCAACTCTTCGGCTACGCAGTGCTGCGTCAGCCGGAAATCCAAGCAGTGCGGGCCGGATGCCGCGATCTGTTTGCTCGCCGTCTCGAGACGCGCGAAAGTTTGTTCGAGACACTGACTGGCGTTGCAAGCATGGCAGGTATCTCTTTCGAATTTTCCCAGACCCTGTTTTACCATTTCCTCTGGCATCGCCAAATCACCGTTGATGTTCGCGAGCCTTGGATTATGAATCAGCCGCCGACGCTGACTGATTACCGATGGCTGCCCGAAGTATGGAATCGACTGTTTGGAAAAGTCGATGTTTGAAACCCTCGCCGTCAATCAGACCTTTCTGGCCTTGGGAGCACCGTTTGATGCCAACGAACTGTATCGCTTGATCTGGTGCCCGTCCGATAGTGATCAGGTCGTACTCATACGGATCAAACAGCCCCCCACGGCGCGCCAAGCGCCTCGCCGTATGTCCCGGCGAGAGTTGCAGGATGCGATAACTGCTGGCTGTCTAAAACGTGTTGACTGTCGTCCGGCGCCGGAAACACTGATGACCGATAGCGACCTCAATGCCAGTGCCCGTTCAAAAGCGCGGCGGCTTGGCGGAGTACAGGAGTCCGAAATCGACTGTGCCAAGGTGGCCTACCGAAAACGCTGGTGGCCCATTCTGGAACCCGTACTCCGAGAACTGGATTCTGTTTGGCGTGGCCACCAAAGTTTGAGTCATCTCATTGATCTGTGCTCAACAAATGTTCAGCTTAGTCGGCAGCTTTTCTACCTCAGGCTCTATCAATGCCTGGCACACGGAGGAACCCGATTGGCCCTGTTTTCTAACGGCTCCGGCAAACAAGGCGGAAAAGATGTGGCACGGGTGGGGAAGGGAAAGCGGTTGGGGCGACCACCCATCGCTCAAAAACTGACTGGGAAGATAACTGGAAATTTTGCACTTAGCACCGAAGATATCGTCACTATGCAGTCATTCTGGCAACGGCATGTCCACCGCGATGTTGCAGTGATCGACGCCTACAACCGGTATCTCGATACCTACTGGACCGATCATTACGAGCAGCTTCGCTCGCGAACCGTTGCCATTCATCGGCCACCCGGAGAGCGGCCGTCATTGATGCAATTTCGGACACATGGTCCGGGCAATGACCCCCAACAATTTGCATCCAGAAAACAGATGGGGGAGATCGCCTGGCAACGTCAGCTGCGCCCGATCCCGGGAAAGAGCACCCCGGTGACCTTCCGCACCGGGTTCAAGGCCGAAATCGACACCACTTCCTGTGACGTCTATCTGGTCTCGACAGAAAACCGATCCTGGGTGATTGGAACAGCCAAAGCCCTGCCTGTTGTCGACAATGCCTTCGGCTACATCTCCGGGATTTATGTGGGCTGGCGAATGAATGCGACAGCCGTGCGGCTGGCCATCCTTAATGCGGCTACCCCCAAGAAAGAGTTCTGTGCGCGCTACGGTATCAACATCGAAGAGGACGAGTGGATATCCTGTTTGCACCCTCACTATTACGCAGATAGAGGGGAAGCACATTGTGATGAAGTTCGGGGGGATATGGAGGCAATCCGTGTTTCCCTTGAATTTGCCAAGACAGCCCGCCCGGACGAACATGGTCTTGTGGAGAAGACCCATGACCTTCTCCATCTCCATGACCTACCGGGCTCGACGCATGGACGTTTCCGTGAACGAGGAGATGACGATCCGGCCCGTGGCGCGACCCTCAATATCATCGAATTCACACGGCTGCTTATTGAGCGGATTCTCGATCACAACAACACCCAGGTGGTTGATCATCTGCTCACAAGCGAAATGTGGCAGGACGGCGTCAAGCCAACACGAGTGGAGATGCTCAAGTGGGCGATACGCAAAGGCTATCACCATACCCATTACGCACACCCGGACGAAATCATTGCCTCGCTGAGTCCAACCTGCGATGCCGTCGTGACCGGCCGGGGCATTTACCTAACTGGCCGGCGCTATGGCGACTCTGGCGACGAAATGATTCTTGAGCGGCTTCGTTATCTCGGTGAGTTTGCCATTCGGCACTCTTGGCTGGAAAACGGACGCCGTGGCAAATTCCGAATTACCGTCTATTTCAATCCGAATCTTCCCGATACGATTGCCTATCTTGATGCTCGCGAGGGGCTGCAGTATTTCCACCTTGCGACGGACGATGCCCTGTTCGAGAAAATCGCCAGCTATCAGGATCAATTGATCAGCGAGACACATCGTCTTCTTGTAGTGGAACCCGCTAAAGAAGAGGCGCGCCAGTCGCGCGCGGCACTGGCTGCGTCCCGGCGACTGGACGTGCACCTGGCTCAGGCAGAGTTGCAGCAGCTTGTCCCGCTCACACAGAAGCGAAGGCGGCTCAATGATGCTAAAGGGCGTCGCGATAATCTGGGAAACGAAGTCCAGCGAACCGGTCTTTTCCCGATGCCGGTGCCCGCATCTTCGGAAAAAGGAGTGTGCGAGGAGCCTTCGAACACTGCGATGGTTACGCCAATTCGAGACTCCTCATCTCCATCGACCGACGCTGATGTCGCCATTGATGCATGGTTGCGGGGACAATCGCCAGAGAGGCCATCATGAGCGATGTCAAAACATCGCTGAAAGTTATTGCGGGAGACGATGCCGGCAATCCCTTTCTAGCTGGACTAGATCTGCCCGAGCATGCAGCCGATATTGTCACAAAAATAGCCCGTAACCCGTTTCACTCAGTAGTCTGGAATCAGTCTCATCGAGACTATTCCTTGATTGACTCCTATCTGAAGCTGGTCGTTGCACCGACACATCGGGCAATCGAGATCGCGCACCTTCTTTATTCATCAATCCGGAGAGCCTATGCGCGACGTGACATGCGCACCCTGGAATATCGACAGCGCTATTTTGGTGTGCAGACGGGTGACAATTTTTCGCCAATCCAAATGGATGGCATGGTCATCAAAGGGATTACGGGGCTGGGCAAGACACACATGATTGAGGCAGCCTTGCGTTCGATTCCGCAAGTGCTTGTCCGTGACAGGACGATTCCAGGCATGACTTATCTCTGGCAGGTGGTTTGGCTAAAAATAGAAATGACTGACGTCGCCAATCTGGAAGCCTTGGTGATGGAAATTGCGAATGCCCTCGATAGAGCACTGGAAGCGTATGGCGTGGAGAGCGCACACTACAAAATGGCAACGCTGCGCGGTAGAAGTTCTGGTGCAAAATTGACGGATCTCCTCAGGGCGCTGGAGACTCATGGCGTGGGCTTGATCGTTTTCGACGAAATCAAGCATCGGAATTTTGGATGCGACAGCGCGATGCGCATGCGCGAAGATATCTTGAAATTGTGCAATCACGGAATTGCTGTAGCCCTGGCAGGAAATCCGAATGGCTTCTGGGATGAGACAGGTGAGTTACCTGTTGTTCACACCAAGAAACATGCCGAAAATTTATTGCCATCCCAAGTCGCGAGGCGACTTTCCAAGGGCGGCCATATTCGGCTAAATCCGTCAGAAAGTCCTGATGACCCTGATTGGCAGATTTTCTGCCGAACACTCTGGACCTGTCAGTTGTTGCCAAAGATCGGCCCCGCATCGCTGGAAATCTCGCACATTCTGCACAAGGTTTCTGCGGGTTTCCCGGATTTTGGGGTCGTTGCATTTGGTGCGGGTCAGGTACTGGCGGCCCAGCGAGGACATGATGCGTTGTTGCCGTCAGACATTCTTGATGGCGCACAAGGTTCGACTTTGTTAAAAGACATGGCACCTCTGATTCGTGCCTTCCATACTCGGGATTCCATTTTGCTGCGGCGGGTGGAGGATGCTAATGCCACCTATTACGACAGACTATGGAAACCGGCACCTAATCTGCCTGTCTCGGCGGAACCCCCGACGGTTGGATTCATTGAGACCTCCCCATCCATCGACACGAAACAGCAGGAATCACTGTTACGGCAAATGACTGCGGCGACCAAGGGGAACGTTTCGCGAACTTTGTCTCGAAAACAGCGGGAACCATCGGCTACCGTACGGGAGATGGTTCCCTATCATCTCGACCAACTTGACCTGATCATTACGCAAAAAAAGCCCACGAAGACGAGTCGGGAGGAGGATAAATGAACAAAACTTGTTTACCGGCTCGTGAGAAACTAAATTTGCATCGCCGGGTAAAGGTCTCCGGGCAACTTCCTGTTACGCTTGAGCCCGGCTCTTCTGGCTACCATTGCCTTGTTGCCCAACTGTCTGGCCAAGCACTTGACTGGTTGTGTCGCGCCGAGCACGTCTTCCGCGTTGTAGATCACTACGCTGACAGCCTTGCTCAGTTTGACCGCTGGCGAGAAGAAGCGAACCTTAGTGGTCCTCTCTATGCGGAACGCCGGATCGCAAAGGGTCTCAGCATGGGCGCGGTTTTCCAATTAACGGGGATTGCCCGAGATCGAATCCAACGATTCGAGTCTGGATCAAAGCCTTTATCGACACGGGCATTGTGTGCTTATGAGCGTGTTTTGAGCGGGCGCCCTCCCAAAGGTGCACAGCTTCGCCTGAGCATCGAACGGCTTGCCTATCGAGGGAAGTCAAAACACACGCAGTCTTCGCAGCCAAGCACATGGGTGGTGCTCGACGTAGACGGTGTGAGTGGTCTGAAACTCCATGCTGCCTGTCGGCGACTTAACATCAAGACTGCTGAACTTATGCGATCGCTATTTGCCCACTAGAACAGGCGCCACATGTCGCTCCAACCCAAACCTTCCAACTGCTCCTTAGACTTTAAAAAACGAACGATTGGGTGACCTGTGCTCTCCAAAACCTGCCTGACTGGACCATGTTTCTGCACCTTAGTGCAACGATATGGTTCCAAACACAAAGTGCAAATTTGTGGTTGCACATGGATTTTTAAAGACTGGCCAACCCAATGTAGGTTGGCCTTTTTCTTTTCTGCTCAGGTTTGGTGCTGTCGGTCGATCTTGTTGAAGCAACCTTCAAGAAAGAAGATTGATTCGATCTCGTGCGAGTGCACAAAAAATATCAGAGCTTTCGCAGGCAATCACCTTTCGGTGGTTATTGCGGGCAGAGATTATTTCAGAGCCTGAGCCGGCAAAGGGAATAAACACGGCATCTCCTGAATTGGAGTGTGTCTGCACTATCCGATCGCACAGTTTTAATGCTTTTACCGTCGGATGATTACAGCGCTCAATGCTGGACTGACTAGCTTCAGCAATATCGCACCAGACATTCGATACCCGTTTGAAACGGTTTTTACGTGGTTTGCCATTTGCGCCCGCGTCTGACCGCTGAGAGCGTTCCTCAAGATAAGGAACATTGAAAGTATAGGAATCCGATTTTGTGAGGAATAGAAACTCCTCGCGGCAGGACATGTAGTTCCGTTGGGTTCCGATACCCCGGCTGTTGCGCTGGGTAATCCAGCCTTGGCGCAGGAAGATTTCTTCATCTTCAATTATGA
>JAABQV010000059.1 GCA_011391255.1 Dechloromonas sp. | reverse complement strand
TCAATAGCCGACTTCGGATCGAGATCCGCCCCTTCCAGCATTAACTTGATTTCACCAGCCATAAACAAGCGGGCGATCAGCAAAACCGTTTCCCATTCGGGTCGCCAGCCCCACGGCGCACCCGTAAACTTTTCCACAAAATCTGAAAGTAGAACTCTGCTCTGGCTGGCTGCAATATTCAGGTGGTGCCTGACTTCCGCCATAGCCAGCGGATTTCCCTCATCCCCGCCAAGCGCCATACTCTGCTGCCCCAGCGTGTCAGCCATCAGAACGGCACGGATCTCAGCAACGGGGTCAGGCTGCCGGAACTTGATGTAGGTCAGCTTGTTGTAGGTGTTCGAGATTAGGTAGTTGACCAGCTCATCGAGCAATCCCGACGGCGCCAACGGCTTGATTTGCAGCTTTTGGCCTAGAACATAGAAATCACCCGCTGAAATCAAATCTGAAAGTTGATGCAAGAGACGACCCTTGCGCTCGCGGTTTTCATCCTTTCGGTCATAGAGAATGCGCGTCAGCGACGGCGTCGGTGTGCTCGCCTTCGGGCCAACAATGTATTTCTCGATCTGCAAGTAGGTTCGCAGTTCAACGTCGATTCGGGCATCAGTGGCCATGCGCAGAATGGCTCGACCAACCCCTTCGACACTGCGTCCAATGCAGCGGGCTTCATTGAGCATTTCGTATTCAACGCCAATAGGCGACAAAACCTCAAAGGTCAGCGCCTGATTTGCTTGCCTCCACGGCGTTCCGTCGAGCAGACGATTGAACTCGTAATCGTTTTTGGAATCACGGTGGCGAACCTTGGTTTGCCCATTGAGCAGTTCATCAAAAACCAGCTCGGAAACAAGGCGAGAAATGTCGCTCGATGAAACATCGACAGATTTGATTTCCTGAGAAACATCACGCTCTTCATTGGTCAGGAAAAACCACAAGTCGCCGTTACGGCTGACAAGGTTCTGGCGTTCGAGGCGCATCAAGCTGGCCTCAATCTGACGTTTGAGAACCAGTTTGTCAGCATCAATCCGGTCGACGCAAAGCGTCGCCAGATTGTCTATGGATGGTTTGATGGTGTCCGTGATGTATCGAATCAGGAACAGAGCCCTCAACAGTTTCAGGTCGTAGGCTTCAAGTGCCGTATTCTCGCCAGCCTGATCAATCGCCAGCTTCACCGACGAATCAAGGAAACTCTCAATAGACGGGTAAAAGTCATAGAGAGGCACCAGCGCATCCGATTCGCGGTTCGCGTTTATGAGGGCAGCCGTCTGGAAGGCATCGAGCATGGAGCGTTCCCCTCGGGCCAAATGGCGCCCCGTTGCGCCAACCTTGCGAATCGACTCAAAAACCTTTTGCATTAGGAAAAACTGGTAGGGCGCAAACGGGTAATGGGCAGCAAAACTATCCGCATCCTTGAACCCGGAAAGAGCCACGGCATTACTGGCAAAGGAAAGCTGATTGTTGAGGATGTCGCCCTTGGCCACCCAAAGCGCCGCAAGCTCTTCCTTGGCCGCTGGCGTTTTTTCCAGAAGGCGCTTGGCGATGACTTCATCCGTGTTGGAGCTCGACAACGACAATCGTGTGTAAAACCGGCCTGTAATCTTGGAAAAATCGTTGGAGCGAGCCTGATTCGCCTCTCCAATGGTGGCGTCAATGTCCTCCTGGCTGGTAACGATCACCCATGCGCGACCTTGGCAAAGCGTCCCGAGTTCTTCGGTGATGGTTTGCAGATTGAGCATGAGCTGGGTGTTTTTGCCGATGAACTGCCCCACCTCGTCCACCAGAAAAACCAGACGGTGGCTCGGCCCTTTGCGGTCGAGATACTCGCGAACCAGTTTGGCAAAACCTTCGATATTGATTTTGTAGGTGTCGTGGGCATTGTCGAACCATTTTGCCGCCGACTCATCGCTCATCCCAAGCGCCTCGCCCAGCGCGTGAATGACTTCGTCGCGCATGAAACTGACGCCATCCCTCTCGTCTTCCCATGCGTTGCCACACTTGGCCTTGAATGAGTCCCTAACAGCAACCGCTGGTAATCTTCAGAATCCAGCGATTCACCATTTGCCAGTTGGCGTGCCGCCGCAGCCACTACCAAGGCTTCAAAAGCCAGCACCTCAAGAACCGCCGATGGCAGGTATGGTTTTGCGATGCCATGCTTTGGGTTATGTGAATCCGGTTTGGGCGGAAAAAGAACATCAAAGCCAAGGCCAACCGCGGAAAGAATCTCCTCGACAGAACAGCCAGCGAAACAGTGGATCAACACACGCCCATCGTCAGTTTCGGCAATTGTCATTGATGGCGCCCTATCCTCATGGGCTGGGCAGCAGGCGATCCATTGGCCTTTGCCCTTGGGCTTAGCTTTATCCAGACGCGACAGCAAGGTATCAATCGGCATGGGTGGCCTCCATGTTGGTGCGAAGCGCTGCCACCATGAAGTCAGGCATCGCTGCCTCCCCCGCAGGCATGCCCAACGAAACGCCCCATGCTTCTCGCCAATGGTCATCTGGCCCAAAAAATGACTTTGCTTGTTTGACGAAGGCGGTGCCGACAATGTTCTTTGCCTGGCAGTAAGCAACATAGCGTTTTAATCCGGCCAGCAAATCCGCTGGTAATGCTCCGGCGTTCAATCTGGCACGATATGCCTTTAGGGCTTCACTTCGATTGTTGCCGCCATCACGTTTTGGGTAACATGACCAGCATTCGCCGAAACCTGCCGGATCTACGGACGCCACCTTTATCGCGCTTATGTCTGTAGACTTTTCTGTCCTATATAGGGGGGTAGCGTATTCCACTACCGTTTTCGATACGGTTTCAGTAACCGTTACGGGTTCCGATACCGTTGCGGTATGCGCAACGGTATCGGATTCCGTAACCGTTTCCGGAATTGTTATCCGATAGACAGTCTTTATGGCACGGCCGCCACGTCCGGATTTTTGCAGCCATCCATAGCCTTCGAGATCAGTCGTCGCCGAACTAATGACAGAAGGATGCAACCCGCACCGTTCAGCAATCTCGTCACGGCCCGCGCATACCGAAAGATCGGACGATCCTTGCCTAAACGAGCAAATCACGCCAAAAACAACTAGCTGCCGATACGTCAAGCGGCGATCAGAAAAAGCTGCAAGAGGAACCATAGCAAACTGTTTTTCCATGGCTAAGCCCTCGCAATCAGCCGCATTTCATGTCCCCGAATAGCCCTATGCCACCTCCGGCAGCAAAGGCAAGCGCCAGCCCCGCGGCACGAACATGACTGCATGCCCCACCAAGAAGGCTCACGCGTGGCAAGCGAGCGATAATGCTTCTGTGATTTTTCGTAAGTAGCCAGGCGCGGACGGGTATCCGCGATCCTGGCTTTTCCTTGGGTGCCCATAACGGAACCCTCCAGGTTGCGGCACATCCTGCGCCTCGATGAGATATGAATTGCCAGCAGCATTTGGCTGCGGCCTTACGCTTGAGCGGCTAGTTCGCTTAAGGTGTGCTTTGCTTGCGAGCGCTTAACCGGTGTAGCAGCAATTGGCGTTTCCGTTGCCATGAGCGCCCGCAAGTCTTCAACTTTCCACACCGTTGTACGTGGCCCGAGTTTGACCGGTTTAGGAAATTTTCCAGCCTTTACGCCGGCCCACCAGGTTGAACGTGAAACAGGGAAAGCGGCAAGAACTTGGGGAAGGCGCGCATAACCTTCAATTGGAAGCGGTGCCGGTTGTTGGATAGTGTTTGCCATGTTTGCGCCCTCTTGGACGTTGTTGAACATGGCAAGAGTTTGCCGTCAGAAAACCCGACACACCGTTAAATGTCGTGTTTGATCTCTGTCGATTCGAGGATCCGCTCGATGGCGCGGTGCATCGAATCAATTGACGTAACATGATTGTGTTTGCGCAACTCGCATTGAATAATGATTTTTTCCCGTATTTTCTTTTTTCCTCCATGCTCAAGAATTTCTGACCAATACCCAAGATCCCTTGCGGTAGAAATTATCAATTCATGTGGATATGAAGTCTCACGTGGCCTCTTCGCTTCGCTACGAATATCCGTAGCTCGCTGGCTGACTACTAGATCATTAAGGTGTTTCGATGGGTCATAATTTTCTATTTCATCTAAAGCCTCGTGTAATCGCCAAAGCGCTTCGCGAAGTTCTTTTTTCCCGGGGAATTTTCCATTATCAATCACAACTACCTGCTCAACGCCATCGGGCATGATCAAAGTTTCTTGCCTAGTCGTACATTCAAGATCATCTCGAAATTCGTCAAGCAATTTGCGCCACGGCATATTCACCTTTTGCAAGAACATTGCCATGTTGAAAACATTCGCCGCTTCCCTGAAGCGCTCATGAATGGCCTCTCCATATCTGGCAGAAATTTGCGTAATTTCTTCGTCAGTTACAAGGTTGGTGTTGCCTTCAAATGGATTCCTGGCAGGAATGTGCTCAACTTCATCGGCTGAAATTCCAAATATCGCTAGGGTTTTGTTCATGCGCCGGGCCTCTCCCTATGCCGCGTTGCCATGAAGTGGAATAACTTCCGCACCCACCTTCAACTTATCGAGATAATCCGCCCATAGCTGCATCATGGCTTTGCGCTCCTTGAAGAACTTCGTCCGATTGTAGGCAGTGCCAAGCGCATCTGAAACTGAGTGGGCTAGTTGATGCTCAATGACTTCGGGCTTCTGGTGCAGTTCTTCATGCAGGATCGTCCTGGCCATCGCCCGAAAGCCATGCCCGGTGATTTCGGTTTTAGTGTCGTAACCCATGCGGCGCAGCGCTGCGTTGACCGCAGCCTCGCTCATAGCCTTCTGAGGATCACGCCCTGGGAACACGTAGCGCCCATGGCCGGTCAGGGCGTGAAGCTCTCGCAGGATGACCACGGCCTGTGATGCCAAGGGAACAAGATGGTCAGACTTGGTTTTGCTGACGAAATAGCCCCACTCCGCTTTATCCAGATCAAAACCTGCCCATTCCGCACGGCGTAACTCACCAGGACGGACGAACAGCATAGGGGAAAGGAGCAGGGCAGACTTGACCACGAACGTACCGCTGAAGGCATCCATAGCCCTTAGAAGTTCGGCTACCTTCACTGGGTCGGTAATACTCGGAAAATTGCTTTCTCTGGCGGGCGGCAATGCCCCGCGCAGGTCAGGGCAGGGGTCACGTTCAGCCTTACCGGTTGCGATGGCGTAGCGCATCACCTGACTGATATTGCCTTTGGCCCGGTGCGCAGTATCCAGCGTCCCCCGCTTTTCAATCCGGCGCAGCACATCAAGCACTGCCGGGGCAGACACTTCCGCTACGGGCTTGCCACCAAGCCATGGAAATACATCGTTTTCCAGTCGCGCAATTATTTTTTCAGCGTGGCTTGGCGCCCAGGTGTCACGGTTCTTCACGAACCATTCACGGGCAATCACCTCGAAAGAATTTTCGGAGCGCTCGACCCTTGCAGCCTTCTGCACCTTCCGGTTCACCCCAGGATCAACATCATTGGCCAGCAGCTTGCGCGCCTCTTCTCGCCGCTCGCGTGCTTCCTTCAGGCTTACATCGGGATAGGTGCCCAATGACAGCAATTTTTCCTTGCTGTCGAACTTGTACCGGAGTCGCCACCACTTACCCCCGGCAGGGGTAACTATCAGGAACAGGC
>JAABQV010000058.1 GCA_011391255.1 Dechloromonas sp. | reverse complement strand
TGGCCGGCAGCAAAGGGATCGTCATTGTTATAGCCAAAAATATCGCAGTCCGGCAAGGCGCGTTTCAATTCGACGAGAGTGCGCGGCATGATATGTGTACCGCGATAAATAAAAATTAGCCTGGGAGAAAACTGCACCGACATCTTTAATAAATCGCGATTCAATCTGCTGATCGTGGGTCCAATCAGAAATTTATTCTGCGCCCGCCGCCATAGTCTCTTCAGCGGATTGGATGCACCGAAATAAGTTTGCCAATAAAACGCCTCAACCTGATGCCCTAGTTGTTTCAACGCACCAACCACTGCAACTTCATGGATGGCCGAATGCCCATCGCCCACGACCAAGATTTTCATATTGCCTGAATCATCATAGCTTTAACCATGCATCTGGCAATAATCCATTAAACCCCCACCACATCGTCCCATCACGCTTCTCAAACCCCG
This sequence comes from Dechloromonas sp., assembly GCA_011391255.1. Lineage (GTDB taxonomy): Bacteria > Pseudomonadota > Gammaproteobacteria > Burkholderiales > Rhodocyclaceae > Azonexus. The sequence continues at coordinate 6,103 of JAABQV010000058.1, read as the reverse complement.
GCGCAATCACCTGCTTGCCCTGATTTGCTGCTAGCCAGGCCCCCCACCAGCTAAAGGTGCTGTTGGCGATGATGAAGTGCTGGCAGAGAGTCATCAACCATAAATCAGCATAGGCATTTTCATCACCCAGGTTGTGCGACACCAACGTCACCTGATCATCGTGCAAGGTTATACGGGCGCGTGCTGCTTCAGGCTGGTCGGAGAAAATGAAGTAATGCGCGCCGGGCACCCGTCGCTTCATCTCTCTCAGTGCCCGTTGGTAATAATCGCTGGGAACATTATCAATGCCTACTGCCTGAGGCTCGTCAAAGAACCGCACATGGAGTGCTACTGCCACGCAGTTCCTTATGCGCTCGGCCATCGCGAGATTGGTGGCATCAGTGGGTGGAATGATCTGCAGATCTTTGCGGACAGTAGCCTCTACATCCTTGAAGTAATTTTCGCTTTGCCAGTACCCCTCCAGATACACCGTATCCTGCGGCTTGAAATTCAACAGGCGTGAATCGTAGTCGATGCCTTCTTGTACCAGATAGCGCCGCTGCTCAAACGGCAAGCGCTGGTTCCATTTGCGTTTTAGCGCGCGACGCAACTTGGAAAACGGCTCCAACCGCTCCACTGGCATCCCTTTGCGGCAGGGGATGTTGAAGTGGTCAAGTTGGTAGTGGCGCTGATACTTGGTGTCGTAAGCAAAGCCGCTCACGTCGTCGAGCACCAGTTCGGCGTGGTTGACCAAGGCCAGACGGCGGGCAGCGGCGTAGATAAAAATTTGGTTGCCTAGGCCGCCAAAGAGGCGGGGGATGAGTATGGTTCTGTCAGTCAATTAAAAAAACACCTTTGCTCATAGCCTTTTATAGCAACCTGCACTGAAGTGGCTGATTGATCAGACCATCCCCAATACCTTTAAAAATATATTTAATCATTTCAAAATCAACCAAACAATTAGAGAAATGTTTAACAATAAAACCACAGAAACGATTTCCTGCCCTGGTTCCTTCTGTAAACTGACTAAGTTGCTTGCATGGCATTCACTGTGTAAATAATTAATTATAAAAAACAAAATTATGCACCCCCAGCTTCTGTCTGCCAGCCACCACCTCCTTGACAATTTCTGGTGTAATTTGGATGGCCGCTGCATCAGCTGTAACAGCACGATAGCCATGCAAAAAGAAAAATTCAAAGGTCTTGGCAAAATTTGGATTTATCGTTACGCCGGCAGGTTGATGTTCGCTTAAGGATATTTCCATAAGCCATATTGGACGTGGTTCATTGATTAGCGTTTGCTTTGCCCCCTCTAGCAGCATCAATTCGGCGCCTTCAATATCTACCAAAATTAGGGCGTTCTTACCCCGTAGGGTATCGCCTAGCACTCGATCAAGGCTCAATATGGGAACTTGAGTGACATAGCTCTCTGGGATGTTAGCCCAGCCCTTGACCAAGGATGCTCCCGTTCCCCCACCCCACATATGTAGAATATCCGCCCCTGCGCCCATAGCGACAGGGAACACTTCAGCTTGATTCGACCAGCCATTATTTTGGATATTCTTCAGTAAATAGTGCAAGTTGCGAGTATTAGGTTCAACAGCGATGACCGACTTGCCCATGCTCAGCGCGTGGCAACAGTAATAACCCACATTCGCGCCAATATTTACCAGCACGTCTACATCAACCATCAGTCTTCGAACCACTTGGGTTTCTTCTGGCTCAAAAATGCCGAACGCCATGGCATCATGGCCAGCAAAGCTGAAACCCCATGGCGTTTTGCGAGGCGGTTGCCGCTGATCCATGATATCGCGCGAACTTCGGTAGAAATGCGCCAAAGCGGGAAAGCGCTCAAATATCGTTTTTATAATTTTTTTCATCATTGTATTCCTGGCTGCAAATCAGTCTCTTCGTTTACGCAGCTTTCACCGCCACACACTGCCAGCCAAAGCACGCCAAATCGCTCGAATGCTTGTTGCCACGCAGCTTGAAATAAAGCAAGCCCAGCAATGCGTAGCCGTAAGCAAAAGGCCAACTCCAATTCCCGCGTTGACGCTCCAAGCCACCTAATCGGGTGATTTCTTGCCGCAGAAAAGCATACCAGTCGCCGTTGGCAACCAGTGTTTCGATGCGAAAGCCGCGTTGTGCCAGATGATACTCGTACCAATATTTTGAGAAGCCGCTGCAGTAGTGATACGGCGCCATGTGAACGTTTGAGGCGAAAGGGGCAGTCAGGATCATGACGCCACCGGGTTTGAGCAGACGGGCGAATTCATCGAGTGCATGGGTTGGTTCTGGCACATGCTCCAGCACTTCGCTACACAAGATTGCATCGAAGCTGGCATCGGGCACTGGGATGGCGGTGATGTCACTAACCAGGTCAATACTTGAGGTGTCCCAGCTTTTTACCTGCAGACCTTCCTCTGGTGCCTTACCCACGGCGCCTTCGTATTGACAGAAATCCTGTGACACATATTCGAGATGACCGCAGTACTGACGGTTCTTAAGCTCGCCTGCACCGGCATCGAGCAAACGTGCCCCTTTCGGCAAGGCGATCAAGGTCTGTTTCAGCCAAATCTGACGGTTTAATTCGTTAATGTCTTTAAAAAACATGCCAAATCCTTACGAGTGATTTTCTTTTCTAAAAATGAACAAGCCAAGCTGATAGCGCTCAGAAGCCAAATCCGCCAGCGCGGCGGCATCAATGGGCGATCCTTGCGGCTCATTGTCTGGCGTGATGACGATCAGCTCTTGCAGCCTCATGCTGGCAGCCTCAGCGCAGCGCACAATACTGCGGGGATCAAACACCCAATTTGCGTTAAATTCCACGCGCTCTTCACCAATCGGCGTGGAAAGATAAAACGTGCCTCCCGGCTGCAACAATTTCGCCATGTTGGCGATGCCACGCTGATACCCCTGCGGGTTGATCGGATCGCCATAGCGGCCGAGTCCAAAGTGTTCGATCGCATGGAGGCATGAAAGTGAATCACAATACCCCCCCCCCGCAGTAGTCGGCAAAGAAACTGGATTCATCAGGTCAGCTTGGCGGAATACCACACCGGGCACCTTTGTGCTGATGGGACGTACGTCAAAGACTTCGCATTCGCGGAAGCTTGCCACGTGCGACACAAAACCATCCACCCTTGAACCAATATCGACATGCTTGATCGGGTTAGCCGCATAAATGGCGCGTGCCACCAGCAAGTCTTGCCAGAAGTATTCACTCTTGGTGGCACCGCCTTCTTCATAGCGGTCGTGCAGGCAAGGCATGATTTTAATCTTCCCCTTGTAGACCTTGCGGAAGGTGAGAAGGTCATGAAAGAACATGGGCAGTCCGCGCAGAGAGCGCACTAACAGCCGTGGATCAAGGCCGAATTGGCTGGAAATTAGCCAGTGGAGTTTAATGAGTATTGTCTTCATCACAATCATGTCGTTATGGATAAGCGCCTTGCCAGCATTGCCATCCAAACAAAGTAAATAGCAGAAAAAGCGACCAACGCCCCTATCACGCCTTGCAAGCCGCCAAGCACAGCACCAATTACATTAAACAATATGCCGATCAGGGCAGTAACGATCTTTGCTGTTGTCATCACCGATGATTTCATATCGCTGATTAATTTCAGGGCAAGCATCTGGCCGGCGGCAAAAATACCCCCCGCCAGCACAACCCAAGGCAGCAGGTGGGAACTTCCCATATACTCAGGGGCAACCAGCAGGCCAAATAGCCACTCGTGCAAGACGAAGGTGATACCGAAACCAAGCACGGTGACGACTAGGGAAAGATAAGTTATCTGCCAGCTGATCCGGTGGACGTTTGCATTGCGACCCTGGTCGGTCGCATCCCCCGAACGCTGGTACAGAATGGGACCAAAAAAACTTATGGCCACGCCGGTGATCAAAGCGATGGGGGTATAGCCCAACTGAAACAGCACGGCATACTGACCAACATCGCTGGCAGTTGCAAAAGCCTGCAAGGCCCAACGGTCGGAAACCTGCTGCATCCATGTAAAGCCTCCAAAGGTGGTGAATGGCACCGAAAAGGCCCAAATCTGTGGCGCCCACTGATGACGATTCCTTGTGGGCGGGCGCTGCGGAATGATGGTGCGGCGAAGAAAAAATAGTTGGGAAACCACATTCAGCAAGGATGAGCAGGCGTAACCGATGATTACAGAAGTACTGGAGACTCCCAACCAGAGCATGATGCCAACCGCCAAACCAATTTTTAGCCAAGCGTCCAGTCCGCCATGAAAAGCCACGACAGCCCTCTGGCGGGCAGCATTCTGGATGCTGCTGAGCGTGGCGTTGTAGCTACTCAATACTGAAAACACCAACGCCGCCATCACCATACCAATCCAATGTATATAATCCAACCAATAAAGTCCTAGCACAATGATCAGACCGATGATCGCAACGACCGCTGTGGCATAGGCCAACAAGTAAAATGTAGCGTGCAGAAAGCCACCCAGGTCTTTGTATTCGGCGGCAATGGAGTAATAGCGACCAATGCCTGCGATGATGCCTCCCAGCACTACTTGGTTCACCAAGCCTGCGATTGTAAGCCCCAAGGCAAGCTGGCCGTATTGTACTGGGTTGAGGTATTCGGTGAGCACGCGCACGAGTGCCAGCGTGCCGGCAACCGCCACAATTTGACCAATAACGATCCAGACACCTTCTCTAGCCAGGCGCTTAAATCGTGACATGCGTCAGTTGCCAAGCTTTGTAGAAGCGATGTAGTTCTTCAGCATACCTAGTACCATCCTAATAAAGTTCTGCGAGTCGGTGCAACCTTGCCACTGAAACAAGAAAGAATCGCAAGCTTAGAGTTATCTGCCACAAATGAATAATCTATCGAACTGTTTTAGAACCCCATCTTCCCGCCAGTCTGGTAATCCGCATTTGCCTTCTTAATTCCTTCTGTGAGAGAAGTGACAGCCTTCCAGCCAGCTTTTTCAAGGACGGATACATCCATCAGCTTTCGCAAGGTACCGTCAGGTTTGGTGGTGTCAAAAACAATCTCCCCATCGAAGCCCACGACTAGCTTCACCTTTTCCGCCAATTCCTTGATGGTCACGTCTTCACCCACGCCAACATTGACGAGCGGGGGCTCGAACTTCCCACTCTTTGATTCGTCACTGCCCAGCAGGCTTTCGTATTTGTCATCAGGCAGGTTGCTGAGGAAGACACAGGCATCGGCCATGTCTTCGCTGTAGAGGAATTCCCGCTTGGGCGTTCCGGTTCCCCAGACGACGACTTCCTTGGCATTGGCTTCCTTGGCTTCGTGAAACTTGCGGATCAATGCCGGGATGACGTGGCTGTTCTCCGGGTGGTAGTTGTCACCAGGGCCGTAGAGGTTGGTTGGCATCACGGCAAGGTACTTGGTGCCGTATTGCCGGTTGTAGCTCCAGCACATTTCGATGCCGGCGATCTTGGCCAAGGCATAGGGCCGGTTGGTGGGCTCCAGCGGGCCGGTGAGCAGGCATGCTTCGCTCATCGGTTGCGGTGCCATTCTCGGATAGATGCAGCTGGAACCCAGGAACATCAGGCGCTTGACCTTATTTTCGTAAGCGGCGTGGATGATGTTGGTCTGGATGACCAGGTTTTCCCGGATGAACTGGGCCGGGTAGGTATTGTTGGCGATGATGCCGCCGACTTTGGCGGCTGCCAGAAAGACGTAGTCGGGCTTTTCTTGCTCAAAAAACAGGTCCACCGCAGCTTGATTGATCAGGTCGAGTTCCTGATGCGTGCGGGTGACGATGTTGGTGTAGCCCTTAGCCTGGAGGTTGCGCACGATGGCGGAACCGACCATCCCGCGGTGCCCGGCGACGTAGATTTTGGCGGTTTTGTTCATTTGAGCTGCTTTGCATTTTTAGCGGATACGATTTTTTTACCGGTTGTTTCTTCAATTTCTTTTCGCGCATTGCCGGCGATAGCGCCACCTCGTCTTGCCACCTTCCGACTCTGGTCAAAATCTTGTGGTTTGTTCTCACGGGAAATTTCGGTGGTTGTTGCCTCCGCCAGCATGTTGAGAACCAACTCCAGATTCGTCATGTGGTCGCGCAGGTTTTCCTTTTTAAGCGACTTAATGGCCTTGTATTGCCGCGTCGAAAGACCACTCCAGGCTTGA
>JAABQV010000057.1 GCA_011391255.1 Dechloromonas sp. | reverse complement strand
CTTCCGTGGTGCGGTTGGCCGTCGGAAGGGCTGGAAAAAAGCTTATGTTTGTCTGAAGGCTGGCCAAGAAATTAATTTTGTTGACGGGGGGAATGCCTAATGGCTCTCGTTAAAGTCAAGCCCACTTCGCCTGGGCGTCGTGCTGTTGTCCAGGTTGTTAATGCGAATCTCCACAAGGGCAAGCCTTTCGCTGCTCTCGTTGAGTCAAAGTCGCAAAACGCCGGTCGCAACAACAATGGTCGCATTACAGTACGTCATCAAGGTGGCGGCCATAAACAATCGTACCGCGTTATTGATTTCAAGCGCACCAAGGACGGGATTCCTGCCAAAGTTGAGCGTTTGGAATATGACCCGAACAGGACAGCAAACATTGCATTGATCTGTTTTGCCGACGGCGAGCGTCGCTACATCATTGCCAACAAAGGCATGGTGGTGGGTCAGCCGATCATGACAGGTTCTGAGGCGCCAATCAAATCGGGTAATTCGTTACCTATTCGTAATATTCCAGTAGGTACGACAATTTGCTGTGTTGAGATGCTTCCCGGTAAGGGGGCGCAGTTGGCTCGCTCTGCTGGTACGTCAGCTCAGTTGTTGGCTCGTGAAGGGATCTACGCTCAAATACGGTTGCGCTCCGGTGAGGTTCGCCGGGTGCACGTTGAGTGTCGCGCCACGATCGGCGAGGTTGGGAACGAAGAAAACAACTTACGCAAGATCGGCAAGGCCGGCGCTAATCGTTGGCGCGGTATTCGCCCTACGGTTCGCGGTGTCGCTATGAATCCGGTCGACCACCCGCACGGTGGTGGTGAAGGTCGTACTGGCGAAGGCCGCGTTCCGGTTAATCCATGGGGTCAGCCTACCAAGGGCTACCGTACCCGCAGCAATAAGCGCACGAACAGCATGATCGTTCAGCGCCGTCACAAGCGTTAAGGGGTAGGAAATGGGACGTTCTCTCAAAAAGGGCCCGTTTGTTGATGCGTATCTTATCAACAAGGTCGAAGCGGTTCGCGCCACTAACGACAAGCGCCCGATCAAAACCTGGTCACGTCGTTCAACGATTCTTCCCGAGTTCATCGGTTTGACGATCGCTGTTCATAATGGCAAACAGCATATTCCGGTATTCGTTACCGAAAATATGGTCGGTCACAAGCTTGGCGAGTTTTCGCTGACCCGTACGTTCAAGGGTCACACCGCCGGCAAAAAGGCCAAGAAGTAAGGAGCTGACATGGAAACTCGTGCAAGTTTACGGGGCGTACGCCTCTCCGCGCAAAAAGGTCGCCTCGTGGCTGATCTGGTGCGTGGCAAGCCGGTTGGTCAGGCTCTTAACATCCTGGCTTTCTGCCCAAAAAAGGGCGCTGATATCATCAAAAAAGTACTCGAATCTGCAATGGCTAATGCTGAGCATAATGACGGTGCCGATATTGATGAATTGTCGGTGAAAATTATTTATGTCGAAAAAGGAACAGTGCTGAAGCGGTTCACAGCACGAGCCAAAGGTCGTGGAAATCGGATTATCAAGCCGACCTGCCACATTTACCTGACCGTTGGTAACTGAGGAAAAGCCATGGGACAGAAAATTCATCCGACTGGCTTTCGTCTGGTCGTTACAAAAAACTGGAGTTCGCGCTGGTATGCAAACAGCAAAGACTTTCCAGGTATGTTGCAGGAAGATGTGAAGGTACGTGAGTACTTGAAACACAGGCTCGCCCATGCTTCTGTCGGTAGAGTGCTTATCGAGCGCCCGGCCAAGAACGCACGTGTGACTATTTACTCGGCTCGCCCCGGTGTTGTCATTGGCAAAAAGGGCGAGGACATTGAGCAGTTGCGCTCTGACTTGCAGAGAATCATGGGTGTTCCTGTCCATGTTTCAATCGAGGAAATTCGCAAGCCGGAAATCGACGCGCAACTCATTGCCGATTCCATCTCCCAGCAGTTGGAGAAACGAATCATGTTCCGTCGTGCCATGAAGCGTGCGATGCAAAATGCGATGCGTTTGGGAGCCAAGGGTATTAAGGTTATGAGTGCCGGCCGTCTCAATGGTGCGGAAATTGCTCGCAGTGAGTGGTATCGTGAAGGGCGTGTTCCGCTCCATACGCTTCGCGCAGATATCGATTACGCGACATCAGAAGCGCTCACTACTTACGGCATTATTGGTATTAAGGTTTGGGTCTACAAGGGCGATATGCTTGATCGAAATGATCAGCCAGAAGTCGCGGCAGATCCGGCGGCCGATGATCGCCGTCCGCGTCGCGCTCCGGCCAAGCCTGAGGGTGATCGTCCACGCACGCGCACTGTCAAAAAGCCCGATGGCGCAGTTGCTGATTCCAAAGATCCAGCCAAACGTGTAAGAAAGGCGGGTATCTAAAATGATGCAACCAAATCGTCGCAAGTTCCGTAAGGAACAAAAGGGTCGGAATGAGGGCCTCGCAACTCGAGGCACCAAGGTTTCGTTTGGGGAATGGGGTCTCAAGGCAACCGGGCGTGGCCGACTAACTGCACGTCAAATTGAGGCTGCCCGGCGCGCAATGACACGTCACATCAAGCGTGGCGGCAGAATCTGGATTCGCATTTTCCCGGACAAGCCAATTTCCAAAAAGCCTGCAGAAGTTCGTATGGGTAACGGAAAAGGCAACCCAGAGTATTGGGTTGCAGAAATCCAACCTGGCAAAGTTTTGTATGAAATGGACGGTGTAAACGAAGCGTTGGCACGCGAGGCGTTCGCACTCGCAGCTGCCAAATTGCCTATATCCACCACTTTTGTGACTCGTCATCTGGGGTAATCATGAAATCTAGTGAACTGAGAACCAAGAGCGTCGACGAGCTCAACAAAGAACTACTTGACCTCTTGAAGGCCCAATTCGGCATGCGTATGCAGCTCGCAACACAACAGTTGTCCAATACCAGCCAAATGTCAAAAGTACGCCGCGATATCGCTCGTGTTCGTACGCTTATCCGTGAAAAGGCGGTGCAGCAATGAGTGAGATCGCAAGCAGCAAGCGTACCCTCGTCGGTCGGGTAGTTAGTGACAAGATGGAAAAGACAGTCACCGTTCTTATCGAGCGTAAAGTCAAGCATCCAATGTATGGCAAGGTTATGGTTCGGTCCAAAAGGTACCATGCCCACAATCAGGATAACGTGGCCAAGACTGGTGATCTCGTCGAGATTATCGAAACTCGTCCGGTTTCACGTACTAAATCCTGGGCTATAACAACAGTCCTTGAAAAAGCAGTCGTTGTATAACGAAATTTCTTAATAGCACTTGCTTTAGTACTCGAGAAGCCGGTATAATCCGGCTTCTTTTTTGCGAGGTCCTCTTGCGGGTCCGCAAATTTGTTCGACCCGTACGGGTTCCAAGACTGACCGTGTATGCGGATTAAGTTGGGGTTAAATTAAAATGATTCAGATGCAGACAACATTGGATGTCGCCGATAATACCGGTGCTCGTTCAGTAATGTGTATCAAGGTGCTGGGCGGCTCTAAACGCCGCTATGCAGGTATTGGTGACATCATCAAGGTTAGTATAAAAGACGCTGCCCCTCGCGGGCGTGTTAAAAAAGGTGATGTTTACACCGCTGTGGTTGTTCGTACAGCGAAAGGCGTTCGTCGCCCAGATGGTTCCCTCGTGCGCTTTGATGGTAACGCGGCAGTTCTTCTCAACAACAAGCTTGAGCCTATTGGCACTCGCATCTTTGGCCCGGTTACGCGTGAGTTGCGTACTGAGCGATTCATGAAGATCGTGTCATTGGCCCCAGAAGTGCTGTAAGGACGGGAAATGGAAAAAATTCGTAAAGGCGATGACGTCATCGTTTTGACCGGTAAGGACAAGGGTAAGCGCGGGGCCGTGCTACGCCGTATTGATGAGGATCATGTCCTCGTTGATGGTGTCAATCGGGCAAAAAAGCATATGAAACCGAACCCTGCAAAAGGTGTTGCCGGTGGTATTGTCGATAAGGACATGCCAATTCATCTCTCCAATGTTGCGCTATTCAATCCGGCAACCAAAAAAGCTGATCGTGTTGGCTTTAAGGTGCTTGAAGATGGCCGCAAGGTTCGCGTGTTCAAATCGAACGGCGAACTGGTAAACGCATAAGGAGTGATCATGGCGCGTTTCCAAACATTTTATAAAGAAATCGTTATTGCCGAGTTGACCAAGCAGTTTGGTTACAAGTCGGTGATGGAGGTTCCTCGCATCACCAAAGTGACTCTCAATATGGGTGTTGGTGAGGCGGTAGCTGACAAAAAGGTGCTTGACAATGCAGTCGGTGACATGCAGAAAATTGCAGGTCAGAAGGCTGTAACTACTAAGGCTCGCAAGTCGATAGCTGGCTTCAAAATTCGTGATGGCTATCCGATTGGTTGCATGCTTACGTTGCGTGGGCCTCGGATGTTTGAGTTTCTCGATCGATTGGTTACCGTGGCCTTGCCGCGCGTACGAGACTTCCGTGGCATTTCTGCCAAGGGGTTCGATGGTCGTGGAAATTACAACATGGGCGTCAAAGAGCAAATCATCTTCCCCGAAATCGAATATGACAAAATCGATGCTCTGCGAGGAATGAATATTAGTATCACCACAACAGCGAAGACTGACGCAGAAGCTAAGGCTCTGTTGGCGGTATTCAAATTTCCGTTCAAGAATTGAGGCAATCATGGCAAAACTTGCTCTGATCAACCGTGAAGAAAAGCGTCGCAAGATGGTCGCGCAGTATGCTGGAAAGCGTGCTGCTCTTGAGTCGATCATTAATGACGCTAGTCTCTCGGACCAGGAGCGTTACGACGCTCGTCTGAAGCTTCAGTCTCTGCCGCGCAACTCGAGCGCGTCCCGTCTACGCAATCGATGCCAGCTAACAGGCCGCCCGCGTGGTGTTTTTCGCAAATTCGGTCTGTGCCGACACAAGATTCGTGAGCTTGCCTTCAGTGGCGAGATTCCGGGTGTTGTCAAAGCCAGCTGGTAATTAGGAGAATCAGAAATGGCTATGAGCGATCCGATCGCGGACATGCTTACTCGCATCCGCAACGCCCAGCTCGCCGAAAAGGCGTCTGTCTCCATGCCCTCTTCTAAGGTAAAGGTAGCTATCGCTGCCGTGCTGAAAGAAGAAGGATACGTTGAGAAGTTTTCAGTAAACCCTTGTGACGGTAAGCCAATTCTCGATATTGAGCTTAAATATTATGCTGGCCGTCCAGTTATTGAGCGTATTGAACGTATTTCAAAGCCTGGTTTGCGCATTTATAAAGGCTGTGAAGATATTCCCCGGGTTATGAACGGTCTTGGCGTCGCAATTGTGTCGACTCCAAAAGGCGTCATGACTGATCGTAAGGCTCGCGCTAGCAAGGTTGGCGGCGAAGTGCTTTGCATCGTGGCTTAAGGACGGAATTTATGTCTCGTATCGGTAAGAATCCTATTGTCCTCCCAGCTGGTGTTGAAGTTTCGGTAGGTGAGCAAATTACTGTCAAGGGCCCTCTAGGTATTTTGAAAGCAATTGCACATCCTTCGGTCACTGTCGCGGTTGATGGTCAGAGCGTAACGGTGTCGAAAATTGAGGGCGCGGTTAATTCTGGCGCGATGTGGGGAACCATGCGTGCCAACCTCAACAACATGGTAACTGGCGTTTCCAAAGGGTTTGAGAAGAAACTACAACTGGTTGGTGTTGGCTATCGAGCTCAGGCTCAAGGCGATACGCTCAATTTGTCACTAGGTTTTTCTCATCCTGTAGCGCACAAGATGCCCGCAGGAGTGAAAGTTGAATGTCCGACCCAAACTGAGATCCTGATAAAGGGATCCGACAAGCAGCAGGTCGGCCAGGTCGCTGCCGAAGTCCGTGCGTATCGGAAGCCAGAGCCCTACAAGGGCAAAGGTGTTCGATATTCGGACGAAGTGGTGGTTATCAAGGAAACCAAGAAGAAGTAAGGGTGGCATATGTTTAATAAGAAGCAAGCGCGCCTGCGCCGTGCCCGCAAAACCCGGGCCAAAATCGCCGAACTTAAAGCTGTCCGCTTGTGCGTTAATCGCACGAACTGCCACATTTACGCCCAGATCATTTCACCATGCGGTGGTTTGGTTCTGGCTTCGGCTTCTACGCTGGAAACAGGTGTCCGCAAGGATGTTGCCAACGGCGGCAATAAAGCCGCGGCTACGACGGTCGGTAAATTGATAGCCGAGCGCGCCAAAGCTGCTGGTATCGAACAGGTTGCGTTCGATAGGTCAGGGCTCCAGTTTCACGGTCGTGTTCAGGCGTTGGCGGAAGCCGCGCGTGAAGCCGGTCTGAAGTTCTAACCGCCGGCAAAAGGACGAGGTTAATAAATGGCTAAACCAGAAAGAAGTAAGCGGCCGCAGCAGGCTGAAAAACCCGACGACGGCATGCGTGAGAAGATGGTTGCTGTCAATCGTGTTACCAAAGTTGTTAAGGGCGGCCGTATTCTCGGTTTTGCTGCCCTTACTGTTGTTGGTGACGGAGATGGTAGTATCGGCATGGGAAAAGGTAAGTCTCGTGAAGTTCCAGTCGCAGCTCAAAAAGCAATGGACGAGGCTCGCCGCAAGATGGCTAAGGTTAGTCTGAAAAACGGTACTGTTCACCATACCGTTATG
>JAABQV010000056.1 GCA_011391255.1 Dechloromonas sp. | reverse complement strand
ACAGCAAGGCGTGCCATCATGATTTCCCTCTTCCCAACGCTGTTCCAAAGAATCAGGGTCCCGGTCGGTTTCATGATGCGTCGACAGCAGAGGAGAACATCACGCATCCAGTCGAGATAGTCACCACGGGTTTTCCACTGGAAATCAAAATCTCCCTTGATCTGAAAGTAAGGAGGATCGGCAATGATGAGATCAATAGATTCGTCAGGTAGCGTTGCCATTACCTCCTGGCAATCACCATGAATCAGATTTTCGAAGGGCTGGTTGTCGGGCGTGGCTTCATTGACCATCTTTTTCTCCGATTGGAAGGTGAAATGACCTTCTCAAAACGGAAGCGGGTTGTCCGGTATATCCCGACTAACGGCATTAGTGGTTATCGAAGATATATGGTGATTTCGTCAAATATAGGCAGTAGTCGTCAATAGATGATGAAGGCAGCAGGCGACTATTAGTCGCAACTCTTCGTATCCGCGTGCCAGCCGTTTGAGTGACCGCAGTTTTCCGTAAACTGCCGGAGGGTCAATTCACACTACTCGGCCAAAGCTGCCCTACAGTTAGCACAAGACGAGCGGCAGGTGTTTCGCCGTCAAGAGACGTTGGCGCTGATCTGGCGTCAAAGTTGTTAAGCGTGGAATCTTCTCGGTATCATGCCCGCCATGTTTACCAAGCCACTTTTCCTCAGCCTGCTCCTGCCCGCGCTTGCCAGTCACGCCGCCATCAATGATGCTCTGCCCGGCGACTACTTTCCCTTGCAACCGGGCCAGAGCACCCTCACGGTCTATGCCTATGACCGCGAATTGCAGGGGCCGTATGCCGGTGGCCGTCAAACATTCGATGGCCGTATTGACAGCACCGTACTCGCCTTGCGTGCCGTCCGGAGTTTTCAGGTCGGCGACACCACCTTTGCCGGCGTCGCCGTGCTGCCTTGGTCAGATTCGCAGACCACCCCTGCACCGCTGGCCAACGCTTTGGGCGCAAAAGCGGAAGGCTTTAGCGACCTGCGTCTGGGTCTCACTGCCTGGCTGATCAATGACAAAACCACCGCCAACTATCTTGGCCTTAGCGGCATGCTGATTGCCCCGACCGGCGAATACGACGCACGACAGGTACTCAATCCAGGTGAAAACCGTTGGCGTTTTATCTTGTCCGCTGGCTGGCAAATAGACATCACGCCGCGCTTCTTGGTCGAACTCTCCCCCGAGATCGCTTTCTACGGTGACAACGACAGCTACGCCGGCAACCGCCGGCTTGAGCAACGTACCAGCCATGCCCTGACCGGCTATCTGCGCTGGCGTATCAGCCCGGCCTGGCATATGCATGTCGGCGGTCAACGCAATTGGGGCGGCGAAACCCGCATCAACGGCGTCGATCAGCGCAACCCGGCCAACAACGAAAGGGTGATGGCCGGTATGAGTTGGCTCCTGCCCGATAAGCAGCAAATCATTTTGCGCTTCGCTCGCGACACGGCGATCGACAATGGTTTCCGCACCGGCCGCGAAATCCTGCTGCGTTACCAGAAAGGCTTTTGATGCGCGCTTTTCTGCTTGGGCTCCTGCTCCTGCTGCTGTCGCCGCTGCTGCGCGCTGAAGCCCCGACGGTCATCACCTTTGACCAGGGGCAGATCACTGTCCTGCGCGACAAGTCGAAACAAATGACGCTGGAGCAAGTACGCGCGGCGCATGCCGAGGGCCAGTTCAAGCCACTCGCCGCTAATTTGAGCCTTGGTTTCATCCCGGATGCGGTTTGGTTGCGCTTGTCAATTACGCAGGGGCAAGCGGCAGCACGCTGGCTGGAAGTCATGCCACCATACCTCGATGACATCCGTCTCTTTCACATCGGTACCGACGGGCAAATCGACGAACGGCGGGCCGGCGACCGCCTGCCACAGTCCGCCAAGGAAGAAGATTACCGGGGCACCCTGTTCAAGCTGGACTTGCAAGCTGGCGAGCATGAACTCTATCTACGCCTGCAAACCACCAGCACCATGGCAGCCATCGTCAAACTGTGGCAGCCCGACCGCTTCGAGCGTCACCTGCGCCTTGGCTACTTTGCCTACGGTCTTTACTTCAGCCTGATCCTGACCGTGATGCTGTTCAATGCGGTCAATTGGGTCGTGTCGCGGAGGCGTATTTTTCTGGTCTATGTTGGCTACCTGTTCCTGAACTCGCTGCAGTGGCTAGGAATCAACGGGTTCGTCGCCGAATTCATTTTCCCCGCGCAGCCCCTGCTGGCCAACCTGACACTCGGCATGAGTCTGTCACTGGCCGCCGCCATGGCCTTCGGTTTCTTCATCATGGTGCTTGATCTCAAGCAGCACCACCCCCTGCTCTATCGCATCAGCCTGGCGGGCATGGCGCTGTGTATCGTGACTGCGCTAGCCACACCGCTCGGCCACTACGGAACTTTTGCCCCGTGGATGCTGGGCTTCGGCGTCCTGACCCTGTTCGCCGTGCCCTGGCCGGCGCGGCGGCTATGGCGGACGGGTGACCTCTGGGCACGTCTGCTGGCAGTCGCCTATCTGGTTTATGGCGTACTGATTGCTATCAACATCCTCGGCGTGTTGGCGGTGCTGCCCTACGGCGAGACCATCAATGTTGCCGGTATGGCCAGCAACATTGCCCACATCCTGCTGCTGCACTTCGCCATCATGCTGCATTACCGCCGCCTTGAAGCCGATCATGCCGCCGCGCTCGAAAAATCGGCGCTGGCGGAACGGCAGGCCGCCCTCGACAAAACCTATCGCGAGGATCAGGACAAGCTGCTGGCGATGATTACCCACGAAATTCGCACCCCCATCGCCGTCATTGACGCTGCTACCCAGACCCTAGAAGCACTCGATGACATTCCCAGCGCCGATCGCGAAGAACGTTATGAGCGCATCCACCGCTCAGTCAACCGGCTCAGCGTGCTCCTTGATCTGGCCGTGGCGCAAACCCGCAGCGACGTTGCCGACTGGCAACTGACACAGGGCATGATCGAACCGCTCGCTCTGACCGATGAAGTCATCAAGCTGCTCGGCAATCCGCTGGCCCAACGCATCCAGGTTACCGCCGAGGAACCGCTGCCAACACTCATCGGTGACGACCGTATGCTGCGCTTTGCGCTGCTCAACCTGCTCGACAACGCCACCAAATATTCGCCATCCGACACGCCGGTAATCGTGCGCATCAAGGCTGACAATCAAGGCGCAACCTGGTGGATTGAAGACGACGGCCCCGGCATCCAACCGGGCATGGAAGAGAAAGTTTTTGGAAAATATGTGCGTGCCGGCGAAAGCACAGGCAAAGCCGGCCTCGGGCTGGGGCTGTACCTCGCACGCCATATAGTCGAGCGCCATGGCGGCACGCTGAAGGTCGAAGCCGGACGTGCCCAAGGCGCCTGTTTCGTTTGCTACTTGCCCGCACTCAATCAAGAGGCGCAATCATGACCCGCGTCGGCTTGGTCGAAGACAATCTCGACTTCCGTACCGAGGTCGCCTTCCACCTGCGCCGCAACGGTTTCGAGGTTGCCCTGGAAAGCGACGGTAGCGACATCGACGTGCAACTGGCGGCATACCCCTGCGAGTTGCTGGTGCTGGATCTGGGGCTACCGGTCGAAGATGGCCTTGACATCGCCCGGCGCCTGCGCCGGCAGCACACGGGGCTGGGCATCGTCATGCTCACCGCCCGTGGCAGTCTGGACGACCGTCTCGCCGGTCTCGAAGAAGGCGCCGACGCCTATCTGGTCAAACCGGTCGACATGCGCGAACTGGTCGCCACCATGCACAGCGTGCAGCGGCGACTGGCAGTTCCGGCACTGACAACCGAGTCATGGTCACTGATCCCCGATATCCTGTCGATTTGCTCGCCTGCCGGCAAGGTTGTCACGGTCAACGCGACAGAAATGGACTTATTCAAGTGCTTGGCCAAAGCGGCTCCCGAGCCGGTCTCGCGTGAGGCACTCGCCGCCGCCATGGGCCACCCGGAGCCAGATTTCGACTACCGCCGTCTCGAAGTGGCCTTCAGTCGCCTGCGCAAGAAGATCGAAACCGCCACGGACAGCGAGTCACCGATTCGTGCCGCCCGCGGGCGAGGCTATGTGTTTGCCGCGCCGATTCGCGTCGTGGTGCAATAAAGGTCAGCGCAAATGACCGCCGTGCCACAAGCTAAGCTCATCATTGGTCAAGTGGTCGGGCACCTCAACCACCATCAAGCTGAAGCCGCATTGGCGCTGCTGCAAACGCTATTGCTCGCAGACCCCGACAATGGCGACTACTGGGATTACCAGCTTGCCGCGTGTGCCATGGCCCGGCGTTTTGAAGAAGCTGAAGCCGCCTACCTGCGTTGTGAGCAACTGGGTGTGCGCTACCCCGAAACACTCATCAACGCAGCCAATAATGCCGGCAATTGGGGACGCGCTGACCGTTTGCTTCACTATGCAGACCTGATCCTGCAGCATTTTCCGGATGAGCAGAACAGCGGCTTGCAGTTCCGTCTCAAAGCCCTTTGGATGCAGCGCCGCTACGCAGAGTCCTTGGCGGCCTGCGAACAACTGTTGCAGAGTGCGCCGGAGGATGTAACAGCACATCAGTACACCATCAAGAACCAGCTGAGTCTGGGGCGGCCCGGCGAGGCACTGGCGCGCTGTAATCGCCAACTGGTTCTACTTGCCGACAGGCCCGAACTCCCGATATTTGCCGTCTTGCGTATCGAAGCACTGATTGCATACGGTGCTTTATCCGATGCCTTGCAGCAAGCCAAGGTGTGGATCGCGCAGCATCCGGATGACCTCGACCCCCAGATACACTCGGCGCTGTGCTTTTTCAGTCAGTTCGATGCTGACTTGAGTGTGCAGGGCCGGCGCCAACTGGCCGAAAACTTTGCCCGTGTGCTCCAGACCAACAGCGAACCCTTCACGCACTGGACCAATGCGCGCCAGCCAGACAAACCACTGCATATCGGCCTACTGGGCGGGGACCTGCGTGAACATCCGGTGGGATATTTTGTTGAGCCAGTGCTCAAACAATGGCACCAATTGCAACACCCGCAACACCGGCAGCAGCACGGACAAATCACCGTGACGGTGTTCGACACGCTGAATCAAGCCGATGGATTCACTCAAAAGCTGCGCCCCCTGGTATCCGGGTGGCACGATGTAACCCGGCTCACCACCCGCCAACTGGGCGAGCAGATACGTCAGCTGGGCATCGATATCCTGATTGACCTGCATGGCCACACCACAGGGCATCGCCTCGATGTCATGGCGCTGAAACCGGCGCCGGTTCAGCTCACCTGGCTCGGGTTTCTGGGAACAACGGGGCTGTCGACCATTGACTATGTGTTGGCCGACCGGGTCAGCGTACCCGAATCAGCCGAGGATGAATTTACCGAACAGGTTTGGCGCTTGCCGCACTATTACTGTTTTGTCGAACCGGATATCGACTTGCCAGTCACCCCGCCCCCCGTGCTACGCAATGGCTTCATCACCTTTGGCAGCCTTAGCAAGCCAAACAAGTTGAATGACCGCGTCCTGGCGCTATGGGCGCAACTCTTGCGCGATATCCCCATGAGCCGATTGCTGATCAAGGGAAATGGGCTCAATGTGCCGGAATTCCGCCAACAATTTCAGCGACGCCTGCTCATTCAGGGCTTTGACCTGGAACGCGTGACGCTGGAAGGGCCAGCCCCGCGCCAGCAGTTCCTTGCCACTTACCAGCACATCGATATCGCGCTGGATACCTTCCCCTATGCTGGCGCCACAACGATTGTTGAAGCGCTGTGGTGCGGCGCACCCGTCTTGAGTCTCCAGGGTGATCGCATGGTGTGGCGCATGGCGGACTCAATTTTGTGTCAGGCCGGATTCCCTCAGTGGGTCGCTCCTGATGAAACACAATTCATCGAACTGGCACGGACACTGGCGGCAAACCCCGCGGACCTCGCCAGCCAGCGCGAACGGCAACGACAGCAACTACTGGAATCTTCGTTGTTTGATCGCGTCTGTTATGCAGAAGACCTTGCCGAGGCCTTACGTGGCATGTGGCGTGCCTACTGCCGCTAACCGCGAATCAAGCCCATCGCGGGAGCCCAGCAGGCCAAACGAACGGTATCCGTTTGCTGCTTCAGAGCCGTCAGCATCTGAGCGGGTTCAACGCGTATCTCCTGCGTCCCGCCCTTGCGGAAACCATAGAAATACAGATCAAACATCCGCGGGCAATACAGAAAATCAAAATAATCAAACCAGCCCTGCAAGTGAAAGGCATTCATGAAATCGTCTGCATCGAGGTTGCGGTAGTAATCCCACCCCTTTGCAATAGTCAGCGGCGACACATGAGGCGTCGTGCGGGCGGTGCCATGTTCGGCTCGCCCAGTGGACGCGCAGCTGAAAGCCACCATGCCACCTGGGCGTGTCATGCGCAGCATGTTGGCAAAAGTCTCCAGCCAGAAAGGATTGTGCTCAAAACACTCGGCGCTCACCATGGTGTCGAAGTGCCCGGTGGGCAGGCCAATCAGTTGCCCCTGCACGACTTCATCTACGCCGGGGCCAGGGCCTACATCAAAACCGGTGTAAGCGCAGTCCGAAAAGACCTCGCGCACCGACCCGTTAATATTGAGCGAGCCTATCTCGCCGACCTTGTTGCCCACAAAATACTGCGGGTACAGCCGTTTGAGCTGCAGGAAAAACGCGCGCTGTTCAGGATGTGCCATATCAAATCTCCCGAACACACCCGAGCCAAGCATCTTCCATCGCCCGCGTATGGGCTTTCACATCCCAGGCGGGGCGCGATAACAGTCGCTCGCGCAGCGTGCGCTTGAGCTGGAGCAGGCCTTTGCGGTCTTTCCCTTTGGCAATGGCAATAGCGACATAGGCATCGTCGTCCTCCGCCACCCAATCTGTCAGCCCGGCTGCGGTCATGAACGAAGCGCCCATGCGCGACACAAAATGGCCGCCGGCTTTCACCACCACCGGCGCGCCCATCCATAGCGCCTGCAAGCTGGTGGTGCCACCGTTGTAGGGCACCGGGTCGAGGGCAATGTCCACATCCGCGTATTC
>JAABQV010000055.1 GCA_011391255.1 Dechloromonas sp. | reverse complement strand
GGCCAAATTTACCCTGCAAACTCTGACCGGAACAAGCGCAGAAGGACTCAAGCCTTGGCGCCGCCAAGTTATTCTCAGCACGCCGCAACCCGCCGACATGAATGCCTGGGTTGCGCTGGCTGAAAGCGACGCGACCAGCGTGCGCATCGCCCAAGCAAGCCATGAAATCGCCCAGCGCGAAGTCGGCAAGCAGCGCGCCGGCCATTATCCGACCCTTGATCTGGTCGCCAGCCGCGGCTACAACGCCCTCGGTTACAGCGCCACGACACAATCCGGCCTGGAAACCGAGTCGACCGCAATCGGTCTCCAACTCTCGCTCCCGATCTTCTCGGGCGGCGCCGTCAGCTCAAAGCAACGTGAAGCCAGCGCCTTGCAGAACAAAGCCAGCGCCGATCTCGACGCCGCCAAACGCGGCGCCGCCCTGAGCGCCCGCCAAGCCTGGCTGGGCGTCAGCTCCGGCCTGCAACAAGTCCGCGCTTACGAGGCGGCGCTTACTTCATCGCAGTCGGCACTGGCCTCCAACCAACTCGGCTACGAAGTCGGCACGCGGATCAATATTGATGTCCTCAACGCCCAAAGCCAGCTCTACGACACCACGCAAAAACTCGCCCGCGCCCGCTTTGACAGCCTGATGGCATTGCTGCGGCTAAAGCAGGCGGTCGGCAAGCTGGGCGAAGACGACATAAACGCCTTGAATGCGCATTTGGAATGAAGATCAGGTAGGCTAATCGCCATGAGTACCACTCGAGAACATTTGCTGATCGTCGACGACGACAAGGAAATCCGCAACCTGCTGACCGATTATCTGGAGCGGGCCGACTACCGCGTCACGGCGGTTGGCGACGGCAAGGCCATGCGCCGCGTGCTGGAGGCCAACCGCATTGATCTGGTCATTCTTGACCTGATGCTGCCGGGCGAAGATGGTTTGACGCTGTGCCGCGAGCTGCGCGGCAAAACCAATCTGCCGGTGCTGATGCTGACTGCGCGCGGCGATGAAGTGGATCGCATCATCGGCCTCGAAATGGGTGCCGACGACTATCTCGCCAAGCCCTTCAACCCGCGTGAATTGCTCGCCCGCATCAAAAGCGTCGTGCGCCGCGCCCAGGCGTTGCCACCCAATATGGAAATCGACAAGGTGCACACCCTGCGCTTTGCCGGCTGGACGCTGGATGTCGCAACCCGCAACATCACCGCGGAAGATGGGCTGGTGGTCCCGCTCTCGGGTGCGGAATATCGTCTACTGCGGGTATTTCTTGATCATCCGCAAAATGTGCTGGCACGCGAGCAATTGCTGGAACTGGCCAACGGTCGCGAGGCCATTTTGTTTGATCGCAGCATTGACGTGCTGGTTGGCCGGCTGCGCAAACGCCTGCGCGACGACAGCCGCGAGCCGGTGCTGATCAAAACGGTGCGCGGCGAGGGCTATGTGCTGGCCGCCAGCGTCACGAGCGAAACATGACCCTGCTGCCGCGCACCTTGTTTGGCCGGCTGGTGCTGCTGCTGGCCGGAGGTTTGGCCATCGCTCAGTTGATCGGCGCCGCCATGCACATGACCGAGCGGCAAAAAATGCTCAGCACTACGGTCAACGGCGAATTTGCCCAAAGAATTGCAGCGGTCTATCGCGCCATTGACCATCAGCCCGCTGCCGACCGTCTCCAGCTAACGCGACTGCTCAGTTCTCCGCGTCAGCAATTGAGTATTGAAACCCTTGCCCCCGTCGCACCGGCAAGCCATCACACCGACCGCGAATTCCTCCCCCGGGTGCACGCCGCGCTCGGCCCGGGAGTTGCATCACAACCACTGGTCGTGCCCAGCCCCGGTCATTTCAGTTTTGATCTCTACCTGCAACTCAAATCCGGCGACTGGCTGCGCGTCCGGGGTACGGCTCCGCCGGAAATCCTCGCCTTGCCGGTGCATCATTTCATGACCTTGGGCGTCATGCTACTCATGGTTTTTTTGCTCGTCTGGCTGATCGTGCGGATGACCGTGCGCCCGCTCACCGATTTAGCCAGCGCCGCCCACGCCCTGGGTGACGACCTAAAACGCCCACCGCTGCCCGAAAACGGCCCGCTCGAAGTACGCGCCGCCGCGCAAGCCTTCAACGCCATGCAGCAACGCATTCGCGGCAGCATTGAAGAACGCGAGCGCTTTCTCGCCGCCGTCTCGCACGACCTCAAAACCCCCGTCACCCGCCTGCGCCTGCGCAGCGAAATGCTGGCCGACCCGCAACTGCGCGAACGCTTCGTCAAAGACCTCGACGAAATGCAAAGCCTGCTCGGTGGCGCACTTGATTTTCTGCATGGCAAAGCGGTTGATGAACCACCACAACCGCTTGACCTCACAGCTTTGCTCGAAAGCATGGTGGATGATTACACCGACGCCGGCCAAGGTATCGTCCTGCAAGCGCCAGAATCGCTGCGAATATCCGGTCGACCGCAAGCCTTGCGCCGCGCCATCGGCAACCTGATCGACAATGGCGTCAAGTACGGCGGGCGGGTCAGTATTGAAGTTACGCAACAAGCAGGCTACCTGCTGATCACTCTCTGCGACGACGGCCCCGGCGTGCCCGAAGCAGAACTGGAACGGGTCTTCGAGCCCTTTTATCGCCTTGAAAGCTCGCGTAGTCGTGAAACCGGTGGTGTCGGCCTGGGTCTCGCCATCGCCCGCCAGATTGCCCGCAGCCATGGAGGCGATGTTGTTCTCTCCAACATCAACAGCGGCGGCTTGCTGGCGCGGTTGTCGCTACCGCTAAACCGCCGGAACTAAATGCCTTGATCAAGCTCAGGGCTTTTTCTCGCCCGCCGTCACCGCAAACGACAACCAGTTTTCCGGTGGCGGCAATGGGCACAGCGCGAAGGGTGTAAAGGCACAGGGAGGGTTGTAGGCAAAATTGAAATCCAGCGTAATTTTGCCGTCGACTGCAGGCGGTACTTTCAGGAAGCGCCCGGCGCCGTAGCTTTCCTTGCCGCTCGTGCGATCACGGAAAATAAAGAAAACCTCGTTCTCACCGACCGACATCGGCAATAAGTTAACGCGCCGGCCAGCATGTTCAAAAGCTGCCTGATGCGTCACCATGACCGACTTGAGTTCGCCACTGACATTGGGCACTTCCATACCGAGCGGCTCGGCCAAAGCCTCCCAGTCGGCGACGATATGCCAGGCCGCAGCCGCCGGGAAAAATTCAAGGCCGGAAAAAGGCCGGCTGGCCGCCCAATCACGATTGCGCAGGCGGGCAGCGAGGCGTTGGTCACGGTCAACGACGAAAAACGACCAATTTTTGTGGTCGACCGTGGAAGGCTGGCCCTTGATGTCGGTTTGCAGCTCGACTGCCTCGCCGTCACACGGTTGCCAAAGCACTTTGCCGTCCTGCCACAGCAAATCGCCAAGATGTGGTGGCTCTTCGCCTAGCAAGACCCGAGAACCGGCGGCACTGCCGACGCTATTGACGCCCTCCTCCAGCCAGAACAGGCCGGTCATGCCGAGCCAGCTATCCGGGCCGGCCAGTTCGGCCTGCCGCTGCTGCTGCCATTGTTCGATGTCACTCAACACGCTTTTGCTCCCTTTGGATAGCCAGACTTAAATCAAGCGCATCTTACCGGAGCCTTGGCAGGCGATTATGCATTGACGCGCCCGCCCGACCCGCAGACAAGGCAACCATCTGACACTATCGGATCAGCAGATCGATGTGATCGTTGGCTTCATCTGAGCCAAAGCCATTGACTCAATTTCAAGTCACCCTTGGCAGACTAATTCCGGGGGAAATTCAGTGCGAACCGATCACCAGATAGCAAGCGGCCGGGAGGAGTTCCGCCTGCTACCTGGCTCGGCCACCCGCTCCCTGCCTATTACCGGGGGCGGGACTTCGGTACAGCAATCTTTCAGTGGGCGCCGGCGCCGTGCTGGCCTTCACTCAACGCCTTGGCTTTGGACTCTTCGGCAGCATGCCGCAATGCATAGCGGGCGATGAAAATCACCATGAAAATCATGAAGACAATGGTTGCCAAGCTGAGCAAGCCGATATCTGACGTGAACAAAAGATCCCAGGCCATAAATGTTCTCCGGTTAAATTGATACAGGTGAAAATGGATTTCTTACAGCATTGCAATCGCAATATGCATGCCTGCCATCACCCACCGTATTGCCGGATATTTTGTTGCACCTTTCAGCGAGACTCATTAAAGCTGATAGAGCAGCCTGTTGGCTCTACCACGCGCTACGCAGCAATTCCGCTCAAGCCAGCAAGTCATTTCCGGCATCTCTGAAAACAATATCTCGCCGATTTATTTATGCCAACAATGCCAAACATGTCACTTTGTAAAGATATGGCAGTTATTGGCAGAAAAATTACTGGCGCGCCGGGGCTGGCATGGCCAGAGAAGTGAAAACCCTTCCATCGGCTAATTACTTTTCCCGTGCATCACGACGCGCGAAACAAACCAGATCGCCAGCAAATTCGCAGCAACAGCCACATAGCCAACCAGCGGAAAACCAATAATTCCGCCACTGGCGTCAAGCGAAGTCAAAAAGCCGGCCAGCGTTGTTGCCAGCCCCATCGCCAGTGATTGCACGGTAGCGTTCAGAGACATGAAAGTGCCGCGCAGCTTGGGCTGAGCGGAGGATGCGATGATCGCCATGGCGGGAATCATTCGACCAGAAGTCAGCACGAAAAAGCTGGCCGAGATAATCAGCCAGCCCCACAGCGGAAGCACGCCGGCATGCGTCAGCGCCAGCATGGGAAGCATTGCCAGCAAAGCCACCCAGCGATAAACCTCAACTTTGCCGTGCTTGTCTGCCCAATGCCCGATCAGTCGGGCGCTGATGAAGGTGGCCGAGCCGCCAACCAGATAGACGAATGGGATTTCGCTCAGGGCGATGCCCACGTTATTCACCGCATAAACGGTGATGTACGGAATAATCGTAAAGCCTGAAAACATGATCAGCGCCGAAAAGAGCAAGGCGCGCAGATGGTTGGCATCCCCCAGCACGCTGAAGGTCGCCGACAGCAAATGGGCGCGCTTCTCCTCGCTCAAGTGATGTCGTAACTCCGGTAAAAAGCGCAGGCCAATGATGAAAAAAACTATCGTCAGCCCGGCAATCATCACGAACGGTGCCCGCCAACCCAAATGATTAGCCAGCCACAGCGACAACGGCACACCGGCAATCGTCGAAATCGAAAAAGCAGTTGCAATAACACCACTCGCCCGCGCCCGCCGCGAAAATGGGATCGCATCGGCAATCATCGTCTGCACCAGCGCGCCCATGATGCCGCCGAAGACGCCAGCCAACCCGCGCGCCAGAATAAGCGTCGAATAGCCCGGTGCCAGCCCGCAAGCCAGCGTCGCCAGCCCGAACAGCAAGAGAACGATCAGTAACAGGCGCTTGCGCTCAAATAGATCAACAAATGTTGCTGCCAGAATCCCGGAAACTGCTGCGCTGAAACTGTAAGACGCCACCAGCAGCCCAAACTCATGCGTGCCTATGCCAAAAGCCGCCATCAACACAGGCCCGAGCGGCATCATGATCATGAAATCGAGAATGTGGCTGAACTGGATGCCAGCCAGCGTCAGCAGAAAAAAGCGTTCGGTGCGGGGTGAAAGCTCGGTAGTCATGGGTCGCAAGGATAGGCCAATAGCGAGAAACAACCTACCCGTTGGCGCCTGATGGCGGTGCCTGATATCTCTTCGGTTGTAGCGCTCAGCCCTGATTCGCCTTGGGCCAGGCAGCGACTTTCTGATTCTTGCCCATTTCCCCGGTCGACCGTAGCAATACAAAATCAAATTGGCCAAAAATGTTGCCAGCGAAAATCACGTCTCGATGAACCAGTTCGTCGCCTCGGCAGTCGCAGAAAAGATTTCCGCCCTGACCACTGAAAAATATCTCGGAGAACGCGCCTCGGCAGAAAAATTTAAGGCCGCGCTGGCCGCAGTTCCAGCGACGATGCCGGAAGAATTTGACCGGTATCAGTGAAGGACTTGCGAACAATAGTAGTCTGCCCCCTATTGTTCAGGCTGCCGTTCCTCACTCACGCAAAAACCGCCAACTCAGCCAATGCCGTGCGTCGCGTTGTAATTGGTCAGTGCCTTGGCCAGCTGCCCGGTCGGTTTCGCCGGGTCACCCTGGCCGAATTCGGCCTGCAGTGACACCATGTTGGTGTCGATATAGCCAATGACGCGCGACAGATTGTCCAGACGGTTGCCAATGAAATTGCCCGCTGAGTTCAACAACTCAGCCGACTTGGCGAAATTGGCCGTGAATTCGTGCAGCGCCCCCATTGCCGCCGTCTTGTTGCTGACCAGCACAGCATCCAGTCGGGCGCTATCCACGGTCGCCAGCTTGGTTACCGGATCAATGCTCAGGCCGAGATCAGCCATGCCGCGCAGCCCGTCCTTGGCACCAATGAATGGATTAGCGATGCTCTGCTCCAGTTCCCACTGCGACACCTTCGCCGCCTGCGTACCCGCCAGCATGCCGCCATCCTGCAACTCACTGCCGAAGCGCTGCATCCAGCCATTGTAGGCATCGGCAAATGCCTGCACGCGACCCCGGACATCCTCGCCGCCGGTCGATACATTAGTGCTGCCCAGCTTGATAGCCTCCTGCTGCAGCGTCGAAACGTAGGACTTCATATCGCCCATTTCCGACGCCTCGGCCTTGAAATTGACGGCAAAGCGGTTGATGCTCGTCATCATCTTGTAGGCCGACTCCGGATCGAACAGCGCCATGTTGCGCCCCACCGCCGAAACGCCATTCGTACCACTGATGCTGGCGGCGCTGCCCAGCAAGGCATCCAGAGACGAAGTGCCAGCGGTTTTGCCGGCCCCAAGAATATCGGCGAAGCTCGCCCCGCCCGCCACCTTACCAGAACCCAGCACAGACGAAACCAGCGAACCGACCGTTTGCGATTGAATACTGGCCATCTGCAACTTCAGCGCAGACGAAAAATCCACCGCCCCCGTCGAACCAGCCACCGGCGTCGTCGCCTTGCCGCCCAGGAGTTTTGAGAAATCAAAACTGTTGCTGTTAATTCCATTCACCGACATAACGCCTCCAACTGTTTGGAAGGCCAAAGGCCCTCGTCCTGCATCAGGTTCAATTACAAGCAACAATCACACCGATCTTCCGCACGGCCTCGGGTCGTAGCGGCGCAAAGCAGAACCTTCCGGCCGATCCGCTTGCAGCACAAAGAACCCGAAGGTAGCGGAACGTGCAGAGCAAAACTTCCATGGTCAATGACAGACCTGAAACCAGCCGACACGTTCTCGGCAAGGCAGGTGATTTTTGCCGGCTAAGCGGCAAGAGCAAGCAGGGAGAAACTGGCCGATTTTTTGGG
>JAABQV010000054.1 GCA_011391255.1 Dechloromonas sp. | reverse complement strand
GGAGATCAAACGCGCGGATGCGATACAATATTTGCTGTCCACCAAGATGAACTTTGATCTCATCTTCCTCGATCCGCCGTTTAACCAAGGCTGGCTGGATCGCCTGGAGCCCCTTCTAAGCAGGGTTTCAAAGGATGATGCGGTACTTTATGTTGAAGCCGAGAAGCAACTGGATCAGCTCGGTGCCTGGCAAACCACGCGCCACGGCAGGGCTGGAGAAGTTCATTTTCACTTGATGCAACGAGAACAGCTTGAAACTTGACCACCGCGTAGCAATTTACCCCGGCACCTTCGACCCGATCACCCGTGGGCACGAAGATCTCGTTCGGCGCGCCTCGAAACTCTTTGACAGGCTAATTCTGGCAATTGCCGAAAGCCCGGCCAAACGCCCGATGTTTGAACTGGCCGAGCGCGTTGATCTGGCCAGGGAAGTTCTCGGCGACATCAAGAATGTCGAGATTGTCGGCTTTAATACCCTGCTGATGAACTTCGTTCATGATCGCGGTGCCAAAGTTATTTTGCGCGGTCTTCGCGCCGTCTCTGACTTTGAATACGAATTCCAGATGGCCGGTATGAACCGGAGCGTCTATCCCGAGGTCGAAACCCTGTTTTTGACGCCGGGCGAGCAACACATGTTTATTTCTGCCACCATGGTTCGAGAAATCGCGCGCCTCGGTGGCGACGTCAGTAAATTTGTACAACCTTGTGTCGAAAAACGCCTGCGGGCTAAATTTTAGCCATCCAAGAGAGGAAGAACAGCCATGTCTTTAATCATCACCGACGAATGCATCAATTGCGACGTCTGCGAACCCGAGTGCCCCAACGAGGCAATTTCCCAGGGCGAGGAGATTTATGAAATCGACCCGAGCAAATGCACTGAGTGCGTCGGCCATTACGACGAACCGCAATGCGTTCAGGTCTGCCCGGTCGATTGCATCCCCAAGGACCCGGCACACGTCGAATCCGAGGACGGGCTTTGGGTCAAGTACGAAAAACTCACCGGCAACAAGCGTCCCTGATGTTTTTCTACCTGGCAAAAAGCCCGCTTTTTAGCGGGCTTTTTGCTGTAGACCGTAGCAGGAGTAATCAGGCGGCCTGGATCAATCTCGCTTCATCTGAAAGCAACAGTTGGCGAACCTGAGCGGCAACGCCTTCAAGTTCCTGAATTTGTTGTAGCAGGTGTTTATCGACGACTTCCAGCTCAGAAATCCGGTCTTCAAGCGTATCGGTAGCCTGATGAATACGCTTGATACTCTCCAGACGCCGCTTCAACTGAATTTGATGCTCACGCACCTGAGTTTCCATCGGCGCCATGATCGCCCGCAACCAGGTTTCGGCATCCTTGTTGGCCTTCTCAAACGCACGGCGTACCTGAACAGCCACTTCTTCAAAAAATTTGTTGGTGATGTGTTTCTTATCAGTCGTCAGCAAGCTCATCATCGAGCCGAGATGCTCATTGCACCAGGTTTCCAGACGATCCAATTCTTTTTCATAGCGGAGCAACGAGAAAGTGGTTGGCGAGCCCAACTTGAGGCCATGCTCAACGGCAAACTTTTTATAGACGGCATCCATCATCGCCAGAATCTCGTTGATTTCCCGGGTCGACTTGGAGAGCGAATCACGGGTTTGAGCGAAAAACCCCGACATCGAATCCGCCAGTGTTTTCGAGAAAGTAGCCTCCATCATGGTTTCGCGAGTCTTGCCAGTGAGTTGACGCAAGCCATCCAGTCCAAGGTGACCAAACAGATTGTTGGTCAGCGTTGAAAACACGCTACGCACCGCGTAGTAACGCTGCAGGCCGGACTCGAACTCTTCCTTTTCGGCGCGAATCTTGCCCATCATGTACTCGACAACGCCCTTATTCTTGCCGCGCAGTTCGGTCAGCTCGGTCAATTGCTCGCGCAAACCGGCCAGGCGCGATTCGAGCAAACCACGCATGCGCTGGCTGACGTCACCGAATTCACCCTCGGTATTCTCACGAACAATATCCTGCTTGGCCGGAATCAACTCTTCAGAGAGCGCCGCTTCCAGTTGCGGCAGGCGGCTCCTCGCCAGCAATTCGGCGTCACCATTTATCTTGGCAACGAGGCCTTTTTGCGCAGAAACCGGGAAAACCTGGGCTGGCGATAGATTGAGTATCTCGGCGCAACTCTCGGCCTGACGCTTAATCTCGGCATCAATCTCAGCCAGCGTTTTCAACTCATCCCACTGGCCGTCAATCTTGTTCATCACGACCATGCGACCGCGCTTGCTTGCACCGCGATTGCCAATATGATCTTTCCAGATCGTCAAATCAGACTGCGTCACCCCTGTATCGGCGCCGAGAATGAAGAGAACAGCATGGGCATTAGGCAACAGCGAAAGTGTCAGCTCCGGCTCGGCACCAATCGCATTAAGGCCCGGCGTATCAAGGATAACCAAGCCCTGCTTGAGCAAAGGATGCGGGAAATTGATCAGGGCATGACGCCAGCGCGGGATTTCAACGAGGCCATCGTCACCGACACGGTAGAGATCAATCTCACCCTTGCCGACCTCAAAACCCAGACGCCCGGCTTCATCGGGCGCCACGCGAGTGGTTTCGCTGACATGATGCAGCGCCTCTTGCATGGCATCCGGCGCATCGATATCCAGCTTGATGGAAGTCCATTCATCGGGAAAACGCTTGTACTCGGTAACACCGGAGTTGGAAGCCCGCGTTTGGATCGGCAGCAATTCGATACACGGCAGCTTGTTACCATCGAACAGCAACTCCGTCGGGCACATGGTGGTGCGACCGGCTGACGAAGGCAGCATGCGCGTGCCGTAGTCGGCAAAGAAGATCGCATTGATCAGTTCGGACTTGCCGCGCGAGAACTCGGCAACGAAGGCGACATTGAGCCGGTCTTCGCGCAAGCGCTCAAGTAATTGCGAAAGGCGAAGGTCGGTCTGGGCATCCGAAAGCTCGTTGTCGGAGAGCCAGAGTTTGAACTGGCCGATGGTCGAGGAGAGACTTTCCCGCCATTGCGTATAAGCTGCGAATTGTTTTGCGAGTGTCATAGCCGGTATCCGTGCTGCGTTGAATAGTTAATTTAGCACAAAAACAGAGACTTGCCGGCGATATTTAATGCTGACATCGCGGACAATAAAACGACGAGCGACCACCCTGACGAATCTGTTTGATCACCCCGTCACAGCGCTGGCAGGGCTGACCGGCGCGGTCATAAACCGCCACGTCAACCTGAAAGCAGCCTGCTCCGCCATCACTATGGACGTAATCACGAATACTGCTGCCGCCGGCGGCAATCGCATCCGAGAGCGTCTCCCGGATCGCCGGCACCAACCGCCCGTAGCGCTCGCGACTGATACGATTAGCTGACCGTACTGGCGAAATGCCAGCGCGGAACAGGCTCTCCGAGGCATAGATATTGCCGACACCAACCAGCAAATGGCTATCCATCAACAAGGGCTTGATCGGCCCGGTACGCCGCCGCGTCAGTTCAAACAGCCAATCCGAAGTGAATTGTTCCTCCAGCGGCTCAATCCCCATCACACTGAGCAGCGGATGCATTGGCGCGTTGAGCGGTTGCCAGAGAATCACGCCAAAACGCCGGGGGTCGCCAAAGCGCAGGATTTGTCCGGCGAACAGAAAATCAACGTGATCGTGTTTTCCCGGTGCCACATCTGCACCGACAAAGCGCAGATTGCCGGACATGCCCAAGTGGATGATCAGGCAACCATCTTCCTCGCCACCGCGACAATCCAGCAACAGGTATTTGCCGCGCCGGCGCACGGCGACCACCTGCTGACCGGCCAGATGCCGATCCAGTGCCGGCGGAATCGGCTGGCGCAGACGCGGCGCACGCACTACTGCGCCGATCAGGTAGCGCCCCTCGACTTCCGGCTGCAAGCCGCGCCGGCATACTTCAACCTCAGGCAATTCTGGCATCGCTTGTTCCTCCGGCCATTCCCAAATAACATCGCAAACTAAACAGATTTTATGCGCTCTAACGGACATGAATTTGAGCAGACACTCTGAAAAATGAAAATCACGCCCGTTTCCCTCTCCCCCCCCTCTCCCGCTTGCGGGCGAGGGGAGACAAAAGAAGCCGCTACGCGACTTTCACGCTACAACGCAGACCATGACTGAAAGCAGCAAATGCCCATCAAACTGATTGTCGCCGCCATTATCTTCGCCCTCGCCGGCACTGCTCAGGCGCAAACGCCAGCTGGCAAACCCGCCGCGCAGCAGAAGGCGGCTGCGCCGCGAACTGATGACAGCGACACCATCGGGCGCACGGTTTTTCAGGCGCTGCTCGGTGACATCGCCCTGCAACGCGGCGATTTTAGCGTTGGCGTCAGCGCCTGGGGCGACCTTGCCCAGCGCACGCGCGACCCGAAAGTTATCGCCCGCGCAGTTGAAGTTGCCGCCATTGCACGCCAGTATGATCTGGCGCTGGAACTCAACAAGCTGTGGCTTGAAGTTGAACCTAACTCAGCCAAGGCACAGCAGGCGCAATCTGCCCTGCTGGTCAATGCCAACCGCCTTGAAGAGCTGGCGCCGCAACTGGCCAAGGCGCTTGAGGATGAAAAAGCCAATCTGCCGGCCAACCTGATGCACCTTAACCGCATTCTTTCGCGTCATCAGGACAAGCAAGCCGTTCAGCGCCTGATTGACCGCCTCGCCGCACCTTACAACCACATTCCTGAAGCCCATTTTGCCATGGGGCAGGCTGCAGCCACCGCCAATGATCCGATGCGCGCGCAAAGCGAATTCGAGAAGGTATTGCAGCTCCGCCCGGAATGGGAAGCCGCAGCCCTCGCCCGCGCCCAGATTCAGGCGCGCCAATCAAGCCAGAGCGCGATTGCCGGGCTCAGTGAATTTGTCGAGCGTAATCCAAAAGCCGGCGATGCGCGCCTTGCTTTGGCGCGCCTGCTGATAACCGAGAAAAAATACGATGAGGCGCGCAAGCACTTTGATCGCCTGACTGCCGACAACCCGAACAATCCCGACGTGATCTATCCGCTAGCCATTCTCGCCCTGCAAAACGGCGATCTGACGACGGGCCGCACACAGCTTGAGAAATTGCTGAAAACCGACTTCCCAGACAAAAACACCCTGCACTATTTTCTTGGCCAGATTGAAGAAGATGACAAAAATCCACCGGCCGCACTTGAGCACTACTTGAAAGTAGTAGCCGGTGAGCAGTACATTCCGGCTCGTTCACGCGGCGCAAAGATTCTGCACAAACAAGGCAAGACTGACGAGGCGCTAGAAGTCATTAAAAGCACCCGCGCCGGCAGCGATCAGGAACGCACCTTGCTGATTCTGGCTGAAACGCAATTGCTGCGTGATGCCGGGCGTAACGCCGAAGCATACGCCGTCCTCAAGGCAGCACTGGCTAAGCAACCCGATGACCTCGACCTGCTTTACGAAACCGCACTTACCGCAGATCGCCTCGGCGAAACCGCCGTTCTCGAAACACACCTCAAGCACCTGCTCAAACTCAAGCCGGATCATCCCCACGCGCTCAATGCAATGGGCTACTCACTGGCTGATCGCAATATCCGCCTGAACGAAGCCCAGAAATATCTTTCACAAGCACTCGCCCTGGCGCCGGAAGACCCCTTTATCATGGACAGCATGGGCTGGCTGCTCTTTCGTCAGGGCAAGCAGGAACAGGCCCTGAGCACACTGGAAGCTGCCTACAAAATCAAAGCAGATCCCGAAATCGCCGCACATCTGGGCGAGGTCTTGTGGTCCTTGCAGCGCCGGGACGAAGCCCGTCGTGTTCTGAAGGAAGCGGCGGCAAAGAATCCGGATAGCGAAATTCTCGCGGGCACCATCAAGAAACTTCTGCCTTGAGATTGTTTTTTTCTGCGCTGCTGGCGACCCTGCTCCTGACTGGCTGTGCCTCAACGCCAAGGCTGCCACCCCCGCCGCGCGATCAGCTTGAAAATTTCGCCCTCGAAGCGCGTTTTGCCTTGCGCGTAAATGCCCCGGGCGCAGCGAGCGAGAACTCCGGTGGCCGGCTAAGCTGGCTACAAAAAAATGGCAGGGGGCGCCTGCTGCTCTCCAACCCGCTGGGTTTTGCGCTGGCGGAAATTGAGAGCGAACCCGGGCGCGCCACCCTGCGTGCCGCCAACGGCGATATTTTCGAGTCCGACAATCCCGATCGCCTGATCGAAGAAATGACCGGACAACGACTGCCAATTCAACGACTCCCCGACTGGCTGCTTGGCCGCGCCGGGAGCCAGTCAAAAATTTCGCACGATTTATCGGGTCGACCGCAGCAGCTTGAAGAGGCCGGCTGGAAAGTCGATTACCACTACGACAGCGACGCCGCTGATGCCTTGCCGGCACGCCTGACGATCAGCCGTGGCAACGACATCGAACTGCGCCTGCGCCTCGAGGAATGGAGCGCCGTCCCATGATCCACTGGAACTGGCAAAGCGAGTGGCCGGCGCCGGCCAAACTCAATCTGTTTCTGCATGTGGTTGGACGGCGAGCCGATGGCTATCACCTGCTGCAAACTGTTTTCCGCTTTATTGATCGCGCTGACCTGCTCCGTTTCGCGCCACGCTCTGACGGCCAGATCTTCCTCGCCACGCCGACCCCAGGCGTCGCTCCGGAAACCGATCTAACCGTCCGCGCCGCCCGTTTTCTCCAGGAAGCCACCGGCAGCAAACAAGGCGTGACGATACAGCTCACGAAGAACCTGCCGATGGGTGGAGGGCTGGGTGGCGGCAGTTCGGATGCTGCAACCGTGCTACTAGCCTTGAATCACCTCTGGCAAACCGGTGTTTCGCGTAACGAACTGGAAAAACTCGGGCTTGGCCTCGGCGCCGATGTACCGGTCTTTATCCATGGCCGCAACACCTTTGCCGAAGGTGTTGGCGAATCCTTCAACGACCTGACACTGCCCGACGCAAGCTATCTGGTGCTGCAGCCTGCGGTCAACGTCCCAACTGCAACCATTTTTGGTGCGCCCGAGCTCAAGCGCGACAGCGCCATCATCGCCCCCGCGGACTGGCGCTACGGTTACGGCCATAACGATCTCGAAGCGGTTGCCTGTAGCCACTTTCCGCAGGTTGCCGAGAGTCTCGCCTGGCTCAGGCAATACGCCCCAAAAGCGATGATGACCGGATCCGGCGCCTGCGTTTTCGCCGGCTTCGCTCAACGCGCCGAAGCTGAAGCCGTTTACCGGAAAATTCCTGCCGGCGTCAGCGGATGGCTAGCTAACGGCCTGGCGCAACATCCTTTGAGCGAATTATAAAAAGCTGGATTTTCAACTCGCCTTCTAGTATTATTCGCGCCTCGTTTGCACGCGAACCCGTGTGAGCGAACCCGTTGGGGAGTCGCCAAGTTGGTCAAGGCACCGGATTTTGATTCCGGCATTCGAAGGTTCGAATCCTTCTTCCCCAGCCAGTATTCTTCGGGCAGGTCACAAGCCTGCCCGATTTACATTGCAGTGGGCAAACACGCATCTTGCATGGCGCGCCCAAAGGATTAGAGCATGGCCTACAACAGCTTGATGGTCTTTACCGGCAACGCCAACCCGAGGCTGGCAACCGACGTTGCCACCGAACTCAACGTCGAACTCGGCCGCGCCAAAGTCGGCCGTTTTTCCGATGGCGAAATCAGCGTTGAGTTACAGGAACACGTCCGAGGCCGTGACATTTTTGTCCTGCAATCGACCTGCGCGCCAACCAACGACAATCTGATGGAATTGCTGGTCATCGTCGACGCGCTCAAACGCGCCTCGGCCGGCCGCATCACCGCCACCATCCCGTATTTTG
This sequence comes from Dechloromonas sp., assembly GCA_011391255.1. Classification (GTDB taxonomy): domain Bacteria; phylum Pseudomonadota; class Gammaproteobacteria; order Burkholderiales; family Rhodocyclaceae; genus Azonexus. The sequence goes on along the minus strand of JAABQV010000054.1, from coordinate 5 downwards.
GTTAC
>JAABQV010000053.1 GCA_011391255.1 Dechloromonas sp. | reverse complement strand
GACAGCGGCCTTGGGCTGGACTCGATTGACGCACTTGAACTGGTGTTAGCCCTTAAGAAAAAATATCAGGTTGTGATTGAAGCCAGCGATCCGGCAAGTCTAAAAAGCCTGGCCTCGATCAGCGCGCTGGCAGAGTTAATTCGCCGGCAACCAGCCTGATCGGCGGACCAATAAAAAGCCGGCTACAGCCGGCTTTTTATTGCGCTTAACCGAATTACTCAGGATAAAAATTGACATCGTAGGGGTACGGCTTCTGAGCGACGCTGGATGCCAGGTTACGATCCGTTTCGTCAGTGGTCTGCTTCTTGTCCCACCACAAAGCGCGCCCGGCTTTTTGATCTTCAACCCACGCCGGATTCTGCTTCAACTGCTCATCCATCCATTTGGTGTGATCTGACACATAGCTCGTATTTACGTCACCCATTTCAGCAATCCTTTGTCAACTCAAGCGAATGGCGGAATTCTAGCATGTCAATGGAAGACGATGGCGCTGGCTGTGCCTTCGCAGTAGTCATCGAGAAACTCGTCGATATGTTCCTGATCGCGATCTTCTGCCGGAATATCTTCCATCGCATTGCGAAAATGCCAGGCTGAAGCACCTTGTAAAAAAAGCGTGCGCTGCAATTCCTTGTCGAGTAGCTCGTAGCCCTGGTCGGCCGGGTAGGCGAGAATCCAGAAATGATCACTGTTGTAGATGACGTTCATCACACACCTCCAAAAAATCGTTGCCCTGAGTCAAATAACGGCTTCCTGCATTTAATCTGAAGCAAGATTTTGGCCTGTTTCTGAAGTTGACCGTGGCAATCGTCTTTCAGGGGTACAAACCGCGTATTTTGCGTGCTTCCAGTACGCGGCTGCAGCCAATCACGAATGCCGCTGTACGCAGCGACAGCTTGCGCTCTTCGGCCAGTTGCCAGATCGCCTCGAAAGCCTCCCTCATGATGCGTTCCAGACGCTGATTGATCTCGTCTTCACTCCAGAAAAAGCTGGAGAAATCCTGCACCCATTCAAAATAACTGACCGTCACACCGCCGGCATTGGCCAGCACGTCAGGGACGACCAGGATATTGCGCTCGGCGAGTATGGCTTCAGCCTCGGGCGTGGTCGGGCCGTTGGCGCCTTCGACAATGATCCGGGCGTTGATCGTCGCCGCATTAAACTGGTTAATTTGCGCTTCCAGCGCGGCGGGCACCATGAATTCACAGGGAACTGCCCAGAAATCATTCGGTGGCAACGCTTCACAGCCGGGCGCACCAAGCAAAGTGCGATGCTCGGCGAAATAGGCTTTCAAGGCCGCCAGATCAATCCCGTTCGGGTTATAGAGCGTCGTGCTGACATCCTGAATCGCCACGACCCGCGCACCCGCCTGGGCAAAGATCCGCGCGCTCGCTTCACCGACATTGCCAAAGCCCTGAACCACCACCCGCGCACCAACCATCGGCAGCCCAATTTTGTGCGCTGCTGCGCTCGCCGTGACAAAAACGCCCCGTCCGGTGGCATCCGGCCGCCCAAGCGAGCCACCGAGCGATAGCGGCTTGCCGGTGACCACCCCGGTTGCCGTGCGGCCCTGATTCATCGAATAAGTGTCCATCATCCAGGCCATGACCTGGGCGTTGGTATTCATGTCAGGCGCCGGAATATCCTTGTCCGGGCCGATCATCATGTCGATCTCGCTGGTGTAGCGCCGCGTCAGGCGCTCGATCTCGGCCAGCGAGAGTTGGCGCGGATCAACCCGGACGCCGCCCTTGGCGCCGCCAAACGGCACATTGACGACGGCATTCTTGATCGTCATCCAGCCGGCCAGTGCCATGACCTCAGACAAAGTCACATCCTGATGAAAACGCACGCCGCCCTTGCCCGGCCCGCGCGAGGTGTTGTGATGCACCCGATAGCCCTCAAAATGGGCGTTTTCGCCATTATCGAGACGGATCGGCACATCGACGATCAGGGCGCGCTTGGGGCGCCGCAGGGTCTCGACCCACGGCCATAGCCCCTTGTCGAGCAGCGGCGCAACGCGTTCGATCTGTTGCAGATAAATATGCCAGGGTCCGACATTTTCACGCGAGATATAGGAGGGAAGTTGCGGCGAGTTCATGCAGTCATCCTTTCAGGGCGGGCGGTGGCCATCTTCAGAAAACACGGAGGTGAATCGGTTCATTGATATTACTAAAGCAGCCTTCAAAATGTGCGGCGCTACCACAATCGGCAAATTTGGCCGGTTTGGGCTAGCCGGCGGCAAGGCCTTCGGTTTATGCTTTCGCTACCGTGCCAATAACGCACCAAAAAAATCAACGACCCGAGAGACAACATGCCCGCCCTGCTCCCCCTGCCTGATCCCCAAGGTTTGCTCGAATATTCCGTGGTTTATACCGACCGCGCCCTCAACCACATGTCGCAACGCTTTCAGGGCGTCATGAAAGACATCTCGCGGATTCTCAAGCAGGTCTACAACGCCAAAACCGCCATCGTCGTTCCCGGCAGCGGCACCTTTGGCATGGAAGCCATTGCCCGCCAGTTTGCAACCGACCAGAAGGTGCTGGTGATCCGTAATGGCTGGTTCAGCTACCGCTGGACGCAGATTTTCGACATGGGAAAGATTCCCGCCGAGAGCATCGTCCTCAAGGCGCGTCAGATTGGCAGCGGATCACAAGCGCCTTTCGCCCCGGCACCGATTGAAGAAGTCGTCGCCACGATCCTCGCGCAAAAGCCGGCCGTGGTTTTTGCACCGCACGTCGAAACCTCCTCCGGCATGATGCTGCCCGACGACTATATCAAGGCGGTTGGCGAGGCGGTACGCGCGGTCGACGGCCTTTTTGTGCTTGATTGTGTGGCTTCCGGTACGGTCTGGGTCGACATGCTCGCCAGCAACGTCGATGTCATCGTCACCGCCCCGCAAAAAGGCTGGAGCGGCCAGCCCTGCGGCGCGCTGGTCATGCTCGGCGAACGCGCGCGCAGCCGTATCGACGCAACAACCAGCAGCAGCTTTGCCTGCGACCTGAAAAAATGGCTGCAAATCATGGAAACCTTTGAAAACGGCGGCCACGCCTATCACGCAACGATGCCGACCGACGCCCTGGCCTCGGTGCGCGACATCATGCTGGAAACCGAGGCCTATGGCTTTGACAAGGTTTGCGACGAGCAAGTTGAACTCGGCCGACAGGTCCGCCAGTTGCTGCTCGAAAAAGGCTATCCCAGTGTTGCCGCCGAGGGTTATCAAGCACCCGGCGTCGTCGTCAGCTACACCAGCGATCCGGAGATCCAGTCGTGCAAGAAATTCATCGCCATCGGCCTGCAAAGCGCCGCCGGCGTGCCGCTGCAATGCGATGAACCGGCTGATTTCCGGACTTTCCGCATCGGTCTTTTCGGCCTCGACAAGCTGCACAATCCGCAGCGCACCGTTGAAATTCTTGCCAAGGCACTGGATGCGCTTTAACAACAAGCCTGGGCTGCTTCTACTCGGCGCGGCCTTGGCCTTTGCCGGCCTACCGACCCAGGCACAGGAAACGCAGGCGGCTTTTCAAAGCTGCCTGACCAACCTGCAACCCGCTGCGCAGCGCGTCGGTGTTCAGAGCGAGACTTACCAACGCTTTACCCAAGGCGTGCAAGCCGATTTTTCGCTGCTCGAAAAACTGAATTACCAACCCGAGTTCAAGCTGCCAATCTGGGATTATCTTTCCGGCCTGGTTGATGAAGAACGCGTCAGCGACGGCCTCGCCGGTCTGCAACGCCACGCCGAGGTGCTCAAGCGGATTGAGGCCAAGTTCGACATTGATCCGGCCACCGTCGTTGCCGTCTGGGGCGTCGAAAGCAACTACGGGCGCATCACCGGCAAATATCCGCTGGTCCAGGCGCTCGGCACCCTCTCCTGCTTTGGCCGCCGGCAAAGCTACTTTCAGGGCGAGTTTTACGCCGCCCTGCGCATTTTGCAGCGCGGCGACATCGCGCCGGAACGTCTGAACGGCTCCTGGGCCGGCGCTTTTGGTCACACCCAGTTCATGCCGCAAACCTACGAACGCCTGGCCGTCGACTTTGACGGCGATGGCCGCCGCGATCTCGTCGACAACAGCGATGACGCGCTCGCCTCAACCGCCAATTTCCTGCACAAAGGCGGCTGGCGTAATGGCGTACCCTGGGGCGTTGAAGTCAGATTACCGGCTGGCTTCAACAGCAGCCTGGCCGGGCGCAAGAACAAACGCAGCCTTGACGACTGGGCGCGCAGTGGCTTGCAACTGGTCGATGGTCGCCCGCTGAGCGATAGCGGCTTGAGCGGCGAAAAGGTCGGCCTGCTGATGCTGGCCGGCGTCAACGGCCCGGTTTTCCTGACCAGCAAAAATTTCGACGTCATCTACGGCTACAACGCCGCCGAAAGCTACGGGCTGGCCATCGCCCACCTGTCTGACCGGTTACGCGGCGGTGGCTCGTTCAAGACAGCGTGGCCGACCGACGACCCCGGCATCTCGCGTGCCGAGCGGCGTGAACTGCAAACCCTGCTCGTCGCCAAAGGTCATGATATCGGCGAGATCGACGGTGCGCTTGGCGAGAAAAGCCGGGCGGCGATCAAGATTGAGCAGGAACGCCTGGGACAGCAGGTCAACGGGCGCGGCGGTCTGAAAATTCTTCAAGCTTTGCGCGCCGGGATGTGATCAGAACACGTCAGCAACAGCCAAAAAACCGTTCATGATCAGCAACCCTGCTTCGCATGGCAAGGCTAACCATGAACGGGCGCTGATTACCCGTTTCAGGATCAATCAACCGCGCATCCACGGCCCGCGACGGTCAAGCACCTTGCGCTGCTCAGGCGTCAGCGCTTCATACAGCCCTTTCATCGCCTTGCTGACTTCGTCAAAGCTGCGCTCACGCTCCTTGGCGAATTTGCTGGCCATCTCCATACGCTCGGGCATCGTTTTGGCGGCGTCTGATTTCTCGTCATACATCTCGCCCATCCGTTTGGCTTGCGTTTCCACCGCAGCCGCAAACGCATTCCAGGACTTTTCCTGATCCGCTTGCAGCTTCAGTGATTTTTTGAGCATTTCCAGTTGATTGCCCGCCATTTCCTCTGGCGAAAATGCTGCATGACGCGGGCCACCCCAGCCATGTCCCATCATCATGCCCGGGCCGTGATTGGAATAACCCGGTCCAAAGTTGCCACCGCCACAACCAACCGGGCCACCGGCCAACGCGACAGAGGCAGAAATCAGGGAAAAACCGGTGATACCGGCAAGGATCAGATTGCGAATAGAGGTTTTCATGGAAGTCTCCTGCGATAAGTAATTGCCACATGGCAGAACGAACTTTGAGCGCCAGATGTAAGCCAGTTATGTCCGGAACGGGGGCTTTTGGTAAGCCAGCGTGACAGGCCAAGGTTTGACACACTGTGTTACCAAGTCGTCAGGACAGCCCGCCACGCAACCCCGAAAATACGCTCACACAAACTTTCGGGAGATTTCCATGCAAGCCTTTCGCTACACCAAGCCGCAAGTTGCCGTTCATTGGCTGGCCGCAGCGCTGATCGCCTTCCTGCTCGTCACCGGCACGCTGGTACTGGCTGATTTACCCAATAACGCCGGCAAAATCGGCAACCTGCGCATCCACATGTTGCTCGGCGGACTGGCCGGATTGCTCGTCATCAGCCGCATCATCATGCGCCGGCGTTTTCCGGCTCCACCCGCCCTGGCCGGGCACAAGCTGGCGCTGGCCGGGCATCTGGCCCTCAACCTGATCATTCTTCTGCTGGTCTTCAGCGGCGTCATGCTCGGCCTGCAAAGCGGCGCTTTTGACGCGGTCTTTGGCAGCGGTGTTTTGCCCGAAGACTTCAAGCAATTTACCCCGCGCAAGATTCATGGACTGGCTTCGCGCCTCGCCATGGGCCTGATTGCAATGCATGCCCTGGCGGCCTTGTGGCACCAGTTCATCATCAAGGACGGGCTGCTGTCGCGGATGCGTTTTGCTAGTCGGTAAGCCTTAATCCATTTCAACAGCGAGTGCCTTGATGAAAAAACTTTCAATAAATCGCAAACAAGCCATTACCCTCGGCGCTCTGGTTGTCGTCGGCGTCATCGTCATCATGGTGCTGCGCGGCGGTGGCCCCGGCGCGGTTCAGGTCAGCGCGGCACAGGTCGTGCGCGGCGATCTCAAACCGACGCTCTTTGGCATCGGTGTCGTTGAAGCGCAGCGCAACATTCTGGTTGGCCCAACCGTTGCTGGTCGGGTGGCCAAAGTTTATGTCGAGCAAGGCGCCCAGGTTGAGGCCGGCGCGCTGCTTGCCGAAATGGACCCGATTGATTTGAACGAGCGCCTGAGCGCCAGCCGCCAGGCGACGCTGCGCGCCAAATCCGCCATCGCTGCCAGTCAGGGGCTGGCACAGGAAGCCGAGAGCCGCAAGGCAACCGCCGACGCCAACGCCCGACGTTATGCCGCGCTACGCGAACGTGGATTCGTCAGCACGGAAGCCGAGCGCAGCAAAGGCCACGAAGCCAATGCCGCTGCGGCTGCCTGGCAGGCCAGTCAGGCAAATATCGGTGTTTCCAGCGCCGATGCCGCCCGCCTTGCGTCTGAAGCCGCCGCCCTGGAAAAGCAGTTGGCCAATACCAAACTGATTGCGCCAGTTGCCGGCCTGGTCATCACTCGCGACTTGGAACCGGGCAGTACGGCGGTGGCCGGACAAGCGGTGGTGCGCATGGCCGAGAAGGACTCGCTGTGGCTGCGCGTGCGGATTGATCAAGGCCGCTCGACCGGTCTCGCCATTGGCCTGCCGGCCAGCATCAAGCTACGTAGCCGTCCGGGTGAAAGCTTCAGTGGCAAGCTGACGCGCATTGAACAGTTGTCCGATGCGGTGACCGAAGAACGACTGGTCATGGTGGCGTTCGATCAGCCGCCTGCTGGCCTGACGCTCAACGAAATGGCCGAAGTCACCCTCACTTTGCCAGCGCGCAGCAACGCCCTGACCCTGCCGCCGGCTGCTTTGGTCAGGCAGAACGGACAAACCGGGGTTTTTACGGTGGAAGGCGGGCGGGCCAAGTTTGTTACGGTCAAGGTCGGAATTCGCACAGAAAATGGGGTTGAAATTCTCGACGGCATTGCTGAAGGCGCCCAAGTGGTCACGCAAAAAGCCAAGCCCTTGGTCGACGGCGACCGCCTGCGCGTTAGTAGTGATGCTGGAGCGCGCTCATGATCAATCTGGCTGGCCGCGACATTGGCCATCATCTTGGGCGTTTTGTGTTCACCGGCATCGGCCTCGGGCTGCTGATCGGCGTCACGCTGACCATGGCCGGCGTCTATCGCGGCATGGTCTCGGATGGCCGGGCGGTGATCGCCGCTTCGGGCGCTGATATCTGGGTGGTGCAAAAAGACACCCTCGGCCCGTGGGCTGAGCCCTCGTCGATTCGCGATGATCTCTATCGCACCCTCGCCGTTTTACCCGGCGTTGCTGAAGCCGCCAACGTCGCTTACCTGACCATGCAGGTGCCGGTCAAAGGTCAGGACGTGCGCGTCATGCTGGCCGGCATTGAACCCGGCGCGCTGGGCGAACCGACGCAAATCGTCAGTGGTCGCCCCTTGCTCAACAGTCATTATGAAGCGGTGGCTGATCAGGCGACTGGCTTGAGTGTCGGCGATAACGTCACTATTCGTCGTCACGATTACCGCGTGGTGGGCCTGACGCGCAACGCCAAATCTTCGTCCGGCGACCCAATGCTGTTCATCCCGCTCAAGGATGCGCAGGAAGTCCAGTTTCTCAAGGACAACGACAGCCTGGTTGCCGAGCGCGCCCGCACCGCCGCCAACCCGTCGCTCAACCGCCCCGGCGTGCCCGGGCTGCTCGATGCCGTGCTGGCCAGCCAAACCACCAGCCACAACGTCAATGCCGTGCTGATCCGCCTCACCCCGGATTATCCGGCCGATGAAGTCAAGGCCGAGATCGCACGCTGGAAGCATCTCACCGCCTGGACGCGCGTCGATATGGAAGACATTCTGGTGGCCAAGCTGATCGCCACTTCCGCCAAGCAGATCGGCATGTTTCTGGTCATTCTCGCCATCGTCAGCGCGGCGATTGTCGCCTTCATCATTTACACCATGACGCTTAACAAGCAGCGCGAAATTGCCGTCCTCAAACTGATCGGCGCGCGCGACAGCAGCATTGCCATGATGATCCTGCAACAGGCCATCGCCCTCGGCTTGATTGGCTACGCTGTTGGCCAGGTT
>JAABQV010000052.1 GCA_011391255.1 Dechloromonas sp. | reverse complement strand
GCTACGCTGTGACCAAACTGTGACCAAATATGCCTCAAATCACCCTAAAGAGCGCACATATTCAAGCACCTCGGCAGCGTGTTCATCCACCTGAAACCCCCGCCATTCCTTGCGTAGAAAGCCATTTCTGTCCACTACAAACGTAGACCGCTCAATGCCTCTTTGCTGTTTCCCATACATATTAAAACGCATGGAAACGCTTGCTGGGTCAGCTTTTCGCTTTTTGCTGTGTCCAATTCGTGACCACAGCGGTAATTGGCGGCTTCACATTATTCGCGTACCCAGCAATAAAAGACGGTGCGAGATGAGCATAGCGCATAACCATTTCAAGTTTTGCCCAGCCGCCTAATTTTTGGATGACCTCCAGCGGCGTGCCGGCCATGACGTGCCAGCTTGCCCAGGTGTGCCGGAGGTCGTGCCATTTGAAGTTTTCTACCTTGGATCGTTTTAGCGCGGCGTACCAATCACTGCAGCTGGCTTTCGGGATTGGCTCGCCATCGGCGGCGGGGAATACCCAGCGCGGGTGCTTGCCGCGTTGCTCCTCAAGGATGCCCATCGCGTCATCGTTCAGGGGCACCAGCAGCGATTTGTTGGTTTTAACATCGTCGGCATGTACCCATGCCTGGCGCATCGGCACACTGACTTGCACCCATTCCAGGTGCGTGCAATTCACTTCCCGCAAGCCGGTCGCCAGGGTAAATCTGGCGCATGCCTTCCACGGTTCGGGCAGTTCAGCGAGCAGCGCCTGGTGTTCTTCGCCGGAAAGAAAGCGCACCCGGCCATTTGGTTCGCGGCGTTTGGCGATTTCCGGCACCACTTTTAGCCAGCCCCACTTGTGGGCTTTTCGCAGCAGTTTGCCAAGAATGGCGGAATGGCGGTTGATCGTGCTGGGGGAAGTTTTGCGGCCGGTTTTGGCGTTGACCACGACTTGCGAGCGTTCGGCCAGCAAGTCGGCCACGAGATCGGAATCAATATCGGCCAGGTCTTTGCCCTGCAGCCGAGGGGTCAGCCAATCCAGCATTTGTGCATCGTGCCACAGGCCGGCGCGGCCGGTCTCTTCGGAAATAAAACGCTTAACCGCGTCCTCCCACAAGTGGGCCGGCATGGCGTCGAGATTTTCCTCGCGCCATAGCTCAGACTTCAGGCGGTCGTGTAGCTTCTGGGCCTGCTTCTTATTACCTGTTTGAGCAGAGCGCCTAATTCGGCGTCCTTGATGCCTGATGTCGATCCACCAGACATCGCCCCGCTTGATGAGCGGCATGCTTTTACCTTTGATTGAGTCGGTTGGCTGTATTGTGAGCGCATCCACTCAATAAGATCAACCTCCAAAAACACCCATTGCCGACCCGGCTTGCAACCCGGAATACGGCCCGAGCGCGCATGCCGCATGAGCGCATCTTCGCTCATGTGTAGCATTGCCGCGGCGTCGGTGAGGTTGAAAGTGATCATTTAGATGACTATTTGGCGTTGACCGCAACGCCAACCCCGGCAAAACGCACCTGCTTACCCCAGCGCTGTCGCGTAACGCGCTGGTCGAGCGCAAGTGAAGCCAGGGCGCGAGTGATCGTGCAGCGGCTGATCTTGGTGGCGTCCTCGATCTCGGTAATCGTCTTATTCCCCGCGATGACGGCGGCGAAAATGGTTTCGATGTTCGCCAGACGGATTTTAAGACTGTGATCGCGGCAATAGGTCGTACCAGTGGCCGGCCGGTTGTCCATGACGTGCCGTTGCACCTTGCCCTTGAATTTTGGTGGGGGGTCATTGTTGAGGATTGCGGATACCAGGCTCATGCTGCCTCCTCAATACTGGCGAGTGCACCATCAATCTCAGCGGCTAGCGAGATGTCTTCTGAAAGAACGTGCCACTTTGCTTGCTCAAGTAAATCCTTGTACGCATCACGCTCTGCGGTGATTTGCTTAATCAGGACAGCTTGCTGCTGGTTAATGTCAACCAAACTTGAAATTTCTTTGTCGTAGATCATTTCATTCCTTCCACGTAGTTTCTTAAAGCACTCAAGGCTTCCCGCTTGCCTTGCAACTGGTAGAATCTTTTGCGAATGTCGAAGAGCCTGTACAGGTACATGTAAGCCTCGAAGTTTTCAAGCTTAATCCACGGGCCGTGCTCTTCAAACTGAGCTAATCCCGTGGTGTCGTTTTCATTACCTTTCCAAGTCATTTCATCTCCCGGATTGCGGCAGCACATTCACCGTGACCAAGTACACCCGATTCAAGATTTTGAGCGGCATCCTCCAGTGCTTCTGCACGGACAGCTTGGTAAAACCGCTCTAAATCCTCAACAGTGACGCTCCACCAGAGAGTTTCAAGGTGAGGGCTTACGCGATTGACCGGAATAGCTCCCGTATCAACCGCAATCTGGATAATCTTTTCTCGTTCGGTCACTTCAAAATCCTTTCAATAACATGCCGCCAGAGGATTACTGCCTGGGAGATACAGAGGGCTAAAAATATACTCGTGTCTTTCACTTTGCCTCCTCCTTCATTGCCGCATCCACCGCTTCATCAAACGAGGGCATTAGCTCGTCACAGAACGTATATCCGGCCCATGATGTGCTTGTTGCAATCTCAACCGTGTAAGTGATCATGTCGTTGTCCTGTCTGCCGTTGTCACGGTTTTCACGCAACCAGCGATACCGAGCAGCATCCTGTTCGGCAGATGCAAGCCGCTTAACCAATTGCTGCAAATCGCTGACTTCGAGCGCGGATAGCATCACATCATGCGCCGCTCCGATCATTTCTCTGGTCACGGTCGCCGTCCCGTCAGTGCCGACTTTCCGCAGCGGCGAACCCTTGAGGCCATTGCGGTTCAGGTAGTCCAGTGCCTGCGCTGGCAGTTCGTCTGCTGGCGTGGCTTTCCGCAACTTTCGGGCGAGTCTCGCAACCAGCATCGCCAAGTCGCCCACCATCGGAAGATCGCCAGCCGCAAGGCCATGCACATACTGGAGGGTGGCGCTATTAAATTCCTTCACTTCGGCTGTGGCCTTTCGCAGCGCTTCAGCCGCGTCCAGTCCAGCGTGTTCAGAGTTGTCGCGGCTTCGTGGCTGGTCAAGGCATGCCAGCACCATCTCTGCCGCTTCCACCAGTTCATCGGTCGCTACCTCAAGTTCAGCGCGTTTTACCCGCTCTTCGCCGTAGCAGCGCTTCCAGTCGTTTATGTCGTTCATTCGTCGCCTCCAAATATCTGCCAGCATCGTTTGCAAACAATCCACCCGCGCATTGCGGGCTGTCCGCAGTGTTCGCATTTCATCGTCATTCCTCCAAGGCATAACACGTCGCTCAACACGGACGCGGGCGATGAAGCCGCCCGCGCCGGTTAGCTAGGCGTAGGCGGCACAAACCCGGTCCAGCAGGTAGCGGCCGGAAACATTCTCCAGCCAGATCACGGCGCTATGGCCGCTGAGAATTTGCGCGTCTGATCGCGTCATGCGTTGCTGCTCTTTTTTTGTCACGCCGCTTCCTTCAAGCCCATGCGCTCAAACTCAATCTTGATCGACTCGGTATTGGCTGCGTCAATCAAATCCGCCCGCTTGAACGTGATCAGCAGTTTTTCGCAGGCGTTCAGCGTGGCGAAGCAGGCGTCGACTTCGTGATACTCGATCAACACGCCGAGCTCAAGCTTCTTGCTCACCTTGCGCAGTGCCGATGCGTCGAAGGCCGGCGCCAGTCGGTCGAAGAGTGCAAGGAAGCCATTGATGGCGTGGTCGACTCGGGCGAAATCCTCGTCTTTCCAGTGAATCCTGGTGATGGCATAACCGCGATACGTGTCCATTGATCCGGTTCGCATCTCGATAAATGCCCTGCGAACGGGCGCCAGCCATGCCTGTGCCTGGCTGCGGGTGGGCGGCTTCTGCTTGTCGGCCTGGTAACGGGCGCAGGCCGCGAGATACCGGGCGCGCTCGCGTTTGTTGAGTCCGTGTATTGTTTTGGGGCGGGTCATGATGTTTTCTGAAAGGTGTAAAAATACGCAAGGGAGGAAGTAGACAATCCTGGTCTTGTTGCCGCCTAACTCGACGCTCGAAAGAACGCCGTGGACGGCTGGTGCTTGTTTTCATGCGTCATCGCGCGGCGTCTTTCAGCTCTGCGTTCGGCGTCTCAAACATGTCGCATGTCAAAGCGCAGCGCGGCGCAGGTATCGGCTCGCCGGCTGGCACAAATGCAATGCACTTCACCTCGCCGGTCGGCATCCTTCGCCACTCCACGGCCTCGCCACGAAATGAGGCGCCAATAATTTCGCATTTCTCGTTGTCGTCGCATTCGTCAATGTCGCAGCCTTCGCGCATTGCCTTGTCCCTGCCACATTTGCCGCATTCGTGCTCAAGGAAGCTATATCCAACCGTGCCGTTGCTCGGAACCCATTGCTCTCCCGGCAACGGGCCGGGTGTCGGTACATATTCCATCGCTTTCCCTTTCGTCGTAGTCAAGACGCCGAACAATCCGCTCCACCGGACAGGCCGCCTGCGGCGTCCTTCCGGTGAGCTTCGTCGTTCAGCAAACATCAATCAGCAACCCATGGCGTGACGGGTGACGGTGCCACCGGGCACGGTGGTAATCGTCTTTTTGCCGCCTTGGGTCAGTTCCGTCCGGCTTTCACCTGGGAGCATTGCCCGGCTGCGGTCGACCGACTTTTCGGGGATAAACCCGCTGCCCGTGCCGCCTGAAATCCGCATGTGGTCGACTTCGATCTTGGCGGAATTGACGATCACCTGGGCAACTTCCTTCATTGCCAGGGCGCGGTCAATGTCCATCGGCTCGGTCTTGCTTTTCAGCGCGTGCAAGGTGTCAAACAGCACGTTGCGCAGGTCTTCAATGGTGTTTTTCATGCGGATTTCCTCAGTCGTTGGTTGATGCGGCGGGTGATCACGCCTTGCAGTTGGTGGATTTGGGCGATCTCCGGCCCGTAGTTGTGCACCGAGTTACGGCGCATCAGGTCGGCCCGGCTGATCAGTTCAAGGTTATCGAGCGTCAGGTTGCGCTTGTTGCCGTCCTTGAAGATCAGCGCATGGCCGGCCGGCACGGTGCGACCGGCTTCCTGCCAGATAATCCAATGCACCGACACGTAATCGCGCCGGGTGACGCCGGTATCGGTCAGCTTACGCTGCAGATAGCCGTCTTTTGTGATGCGCTCGCTACCGATCGGCTGCCAGTTGTAAGCTGCTGTGCCGTGGCGGGTACCGGCCTTGAACTGCGTTTCGACACTGCGCCCGCCGGCCTGAAAGTGCGTGCCTTTGTTCCAGGGCGTTTGTGCCGCGTGGAACTGGTGCCGGCGGCCGGGGTGATTCGGGTCGTCCATGGCCAGCTTCGCCATGTGGGCGATCGCTTCCTTGGTCTTCTTCAAGCCAAGGCGCCAAGCCTTATCCAGCACCTGCTGGCGACGTATGCCCAGGCGCTCGGCAATATCGTGCGAACGCATATACGGGTAAAGTTCGTTCAGGGTGGCGAGCATGGGCGCAGTCCAGATTATTCGGGTGCGGTGGGTCATGGGGCATCTCCCGCAAGCTGCGATGCTGCTTTGTGAATACGGGCATTGAACCAGCGGCGAATGGTGTAGCTGCGGATCAGTGAAATAGCGGTATAGATCGCGCCCAGGAGCAGGTTGTCTGTCGTGCTGATCTGCCAGCCAAACAGCGGGAAGACAAGCCAGTTGGCGGTGAAGTTGATCGAAAAGCCGATGATGATGTTGATCACGGCTTCGATGAACGAGCTGAGGCGGGATTGGCTCATTTCTTGTCTATCCAAGTAAATACAAAGCACGCAAATACGCAACAGCCACCAATCACTACGTTTGGCAACCAGCTCGGGTCGTTTTGAACGGGGGAAAGCCAGATAGCAGAAAGTAAGGTTAATAACTGTTGAGTGTTCATCACGCACCGCCTTTCGCGATGGCGATGGCGGTCAATGCCAGCTTTTCCGCTTCATACAGCCCGCCAATTGACCACGCACCTTCGCCGCGCGGTAGTGTCAGTCGTGCCCGGGTGAATGCCTCAAGCGCAGCCAGCAATTCACCGCGCTCCTCAATCAGCCGTATCGCCATGTCTAACGCAAACCCGATAGACTTTGGATGCGGCATCGCCGGCCCTTCCTCGTCGATTTCGCCATCAAAGCGGCGCCATTCGTTGAACTGGCGCAGCAGCGCCAGACATTCCGCAGCGTTTTCCGGCAATAAATGTGCATCGCTGCCGTCGAATAATTTGTCGAAGCTCATCCATTCACCCCATCAATCAGCGCCCGGCATTCGCGGATCAGTTCGATACTGATGCCGGTCTCGGTCTGGTCTTCGGCCATGCACAGTTCCAGCAGATAAAGCATCTCTGGTGCCGCGGCGATCAGTCGGGCGTTGGCTTTGCCTTGCTCGGCAAAGCCGTCGCGTAGCGTTACGGTGGCAATGCGCCCGGAGGATTTGGCAGCGCCCTGGGTAAAGATGGCCAGGGCCGGCGTGGCGGATTCCACCTCGCGGACTTCCCAAGGGCCGGTTGAGGGCAGGCTCATGAATCCATATCCGGGTTGAGTTGAAAAATGTGCTGCACCAGCTTGGCTTGGTGCACCGCGTCATCCAAAGCGTTGTGATGAATGCCGGCGCGTTCGATGCGGGCGCCTTTGTTGAGGGCTTTCAAGGTGCGCAGGTCGCGCTCGTTGTAATACAGCCAGGGCGTTTCAATGCCAGCGATGTGGTAAGCGTTCTGCAGAATGGGCAAATCGAAGCTGTTGCCGTTGCACCAGATTTCGACGCCGGGCGGCAAGAAGGCGGCGAAGGCTTCCAGCGCCGTCACCAGCGGGGCGGCGTCAAGCTGGCCAAGCACCAGCGTGCGGCGCGCCTCGTCGGATTGGTCAAGCCACCACATGACCGTGCTGGCATCCATCTTCAAGCCGGCCCGGGTGGCGTTTTCCAGGCTGACGTGCATGTGAAACGTCTCGCCGATCCAGTCGGAATGCGGCTCAAACAGACAGGCGCCGATGCTGGTAAAGGCAGCGGTGGGCAGCTTGCTCAGGGTTTCCAGATCGACCATTACAGAGGCGCGGCTCATACAATCGCCCGATCGAGATACCAGGCCGCTTTTTCCAGCGACTCGTCGCCGCCCTTGTGCTTTTCGCGCCAAATGTATTTGAGGACGTTGCCTTTGCAATAGCCGCGAAACTCCTCCGGCGTCAGCGCCGCCTGAATCGCATCGATGCACTCAATGGGGCCGGCGGTGTAGTGCGCCGGGTGGTGGATCGCGTCGGAGATCGCCTCGGCGGGCAAATCATCCCGCTTCGGCGTCTCGACAACGGCCGCGCCCTCGTCCGATTTAATTGCAAGGGAGGTGGTCCGATACGCGGCTGCCGGTGTTACATCCCCACCGCCGGCTGGGGTTTCGCTTCGTTCAATCGTCATCATGGTTACTCGATAAATAGTTGAATGATCGCCAGCGCAACGCTGGCCAGAATCAAAAGGCTCACAGCACCACCAGCACCAGCACTGCCGCGGTAAAGGTGGCGAAGGAGCACACGATCGCCACCACCAGCCCGGCCATCCGGTCGCAGGCTTCGCGTTGTTCGGTTTCGCGGTGGCGGATCTCGATGGATGTCATGGGGCGCTCCTGTGGACTAAGTGGTGCATCTGGTCAATCGTCTCGGCAATCGTCTTGTGCGTCGCCAGTACGGCGCCGAGATGGTTGGTGACGTTGCGGTCGGCGGCGTCGCGTAAATCAATCAAGCGGGCAAGGTCGTCGACCTGGCGCAGCAAGCGCACCTCGGCGTCTTGCCGAATGCTGTCAAGCATAACCAGGCGCATGCCGGCGGCTGAGATGCTGGTCATGACAGCGCCCGCCAGCTGGTGGGTGAGCGCAGGGCGATGTAGCGTGCCTCCAACTCATCAAGCCGGCCGCGAGCAACGCGAATCGCCCGGCTCATGGCAAGCCGCGTTTCCCGGTCAGTCACTTGCACACGCGCCTGCAGCATGCCGTCGAGGTTGATGCGCAGGCTGCAAAGCTGGAAATAGACCAGCGGGCGCAGGATGACTGCGGTGTACATGGTTTTGAGGGCGGTTTTCATGCTGCCTCCGACTTAAACTGCCAGCCCACTTATCAATCGGCGGGGCTGGCTTGGCCGTGGTGCTGGGTTACGGGAGGAAAGGCTCGCCAAAGAAAAACGGGTTGCCGGTCTTCTCGCGTATCACGCCAATCAGCGTTTGCGTCGCTGCTTCCAGCACCTTGTCGGCGCGGATCAGTTCAAACCAGAAAGCCAGTTTGCCGTCACGAACGCGGTAGCGCAGGCGGGCGTCAAGGCGGTAGGCATCGCCATTCCAGAACACCGGCAGGCCGAGCGAGAAGCGGTCGAAAACCTGCATCTTTTGCAGCGTCTGGGCATCGTCGTCCTGGACGAAACTCATCTGCACGCCGCCGTTCTGCAAGCGGATGGCGCTCTTGAAACGCATGTCCTGATTGGCTTCAAACGTCACCGCCATTTCCAGCATCTGCGCCCCGGTGGCGCTACCGTCGACGCTGGCGATGTCCTTCAGGTTGTCTTCAATAAAAGCGGCGAATTCAACCTGGCTGAACGGCTTCTTGTGCATGCCGTTCCAGCGGTTCCACTCTTCGGAAAACTCGGGAGTAAAGGTCGCGCGGTGGTCGCGCCAGGCGGCTTGGCTTTCTTCTTCGCCGTGGTCATTGAGGATGCTGGTAAAGCCCACTTTCCCTGCCTTATAGTCGGCAATGCACCAGATCGTGCTATCGGCCAGCGAACCATGCCGCTT
>JAABQV010000051.1 GCA_011391255.1 Dechloromonas sp. | reverse complement strand
GCCTTGATCGGCGCCAGTAACCTTTTCGAGCTGGCAGTGGCGGCAGCGATCAGTCTGTTCGGTTTTGAGTCAGGCGCCGCGCTGGCGACGGTAGTTGGTGTGCTGATCGAAGTACCGGTTATGCTGCTAGTGGTGAAGATCGTCAATCAATCGAAGGGCTGGTATGAATCACGCTGAGCCCGCGCCGGACAAAAAACTCTCCCTGCTCGCCGGGCTTAGCCTGGCCGCGGTTCTGTGGGTGCTGGTCTACAGTCACCTGACCGACTTTGCCGACGCCGTCATCGCCGCCCTTGGCCTGACCCGCCAAACCCATCTTGGCGAAGCCCTGCACTTTTTCTTCTACGACACCCCCAAGGTCTTGTTGCTGCTTACCGGCATCGTTTTCATCATGGGCGTCATTCACACCTTTGTTGCCCCCGAGCGGACGCGCGCCCTGCTTTCCGGCAAGCGACTCGGTGTCGGCAATGTAATGGCCGCCAGTTTAGGCATCGTCACCCCGTTCTGTTCCTGCTCGGCGGTGCCTTTGTTCATCGGCTTTCTCTCGGCCGGCGTGCCACTCGGCGTTACTTTTTCATTCCTGATTTCAGCGCCGATGGTCAATGAAGTTGCGCTGGCGCTGCTCTTTGGGCTGTTCGGCTGGAAAGTGGCGGCGCTCTACCTTGGGCTCGGGCTCAGCGTGGCGATCGTTGCCGGGCTGGTGATCGGTCGACTCCAAATGGAGAAATATCTCGAAGACTGGGTGCGTGAAATGCAGGCGACACAATCAGCGGATTTTGACGCGCCGACACCGAGCTGGGCTGAGCGTATTGATGCCGGTATCCATCACGTCAAGGATATCGTCGGCAAGGTCTGGCCTTACATTCTGCTTGGCATTGCCGTTGGCGCCGGTATTCACGGCTATGTGCCGGAAGATTTCATGGCCTCAATCATGGGTAAGGATGCACCGTGGTGGTCAGTGCCCGCCGCCGTGCTGATCGGCGTGCCGATGTACACCAACGCCGCCGGCATCATCCCGATTGTCGAAGCACTGATCGGCAAAGGCGCCGCACTGGGCACTGTGCTCGCCTTCATGATGAGCGTCATTGCATTGTCGCTGCCGGAGATGATCATCCTGCGCAAGGTACTCAAAGTGCCGCTCATCGCCACCTTTGCCGGCGTCGTCGCGCTGGGCATTCTGGTTGTCGGTTACGTTTTCAACGCTGTTTTGTAGAGGAAACCATCATGAAAGAAATCAAGGTTCTCGGCACAGGTTGTGCCAACTGTCGCACCACCGTCAAGCTGATTGAAGAAGTCGCCGCTGAAAAGGGCGTCGCGATCACGCTGGAAAAAGTTGAATCACTGCCGGAAATCATGAAATACCGCGTAATGTCGACACCCGGCGTTGTAGTTGATGGCAAGGTCGTCCATGCCGGCGGGGTGCCGGATCGTAACAAAATCACTGGATGGTTATAAGCATGAAAAAAATCGCTGCTGCCCTGATCGGCGCACTGCTCTTGATCACCCAAAACGCCTTCGCCGAGCCCCTGCTCAAAACCGAGAAACTGGCCGACGGCGTCTTTGCACTGGTCGGCTCAACTGGCGGCAGGCTCTACGAAAATCTTGGGCTGAATGCCAATTACGGCGTGATTGACACCCCAGAAGGTGCCATCCTGATTGATTCCGGCGCATCAACCGTCGCTGCCAAGGCGCTCGAAAGCGAAGCCAAAAAGCTGACCGGCAAGCCGGTGCGCTGGGTGATCAACACCGGCAGCCAGGATCATCGCTGGCTGGGCAACGCTTACTTTGCCGGCCAGGGTGCTGAAATCATTGCGCTCGAGCGCACCGTGGCGACACAAAAGCGCCTCGGCCTTAGCCAGATCGACGCCCTGCGCCACGAGCTGAAGGAACAGCTCGACGGCCTCAAAATCATGCCTGCCGCCAAGCCCCAAGCTGGCGACAAGGCAAGCCTGACGCTGGGTGGCCGCAAGCTTGAACTGCGTTACTTTGCCGACGCACACTTTGCCGGCGATATTGTCGTTTGGCTGCCAACCGAGAAAATCCTTTTCTCCGGCGACCATATCTACGTAGACCGCCTGCTCGGTATCCTGGCCGAAAGCAATAGCGAAACTTGGCTGGCCGCTTTCAATCATGCCATCGCACTGCAACCCAAACGCATCGTCCCCGGCCATGGGCAGGTTTGCGACAGCGCCAAAGCGCAGCACGACAGCGGCGACTATCTGGCCTTTGTCGTGCAAGGCACCAAGAAGCTGGCTGAAGACATGGCCGGCGTTGACGCTGCCGTCAAGGCACTCGGCGACGCCCCCGCGTTCAAGCACCTGCTGAATTTCAGCGACCTGCACAAAGGCAACGTCAGCCGCGCTTATTTGCGTTTCGAGTCCGGGTCATAAGTCGCCAACAACGCGAAAGGGCAAATGCGTCGCCGCCCCGGCGGCGTAATCAACCATCGCAACACGCCGTATGATGCGGCTTTCGATCTCCGAAGGACGGGCATGAACACCCAAGACACTCCCGAGGGTGCCTTTGCAAAGAAATTCAAAGGGCGACTCTACGGGGTAATGCAGTGGCATGACCTCGATGCGCTGTGGCAGGGTGTTTATGTCGCCCCGGAGGGCTGGTACGCCAGCTTGAGTGGAACCGAGCCGGCGCAGCAAACCCTCGCCGCCGATGCGCTCAAGGAGTTTGTTGGCGAAGTTGACGCACTCCTGCGCCGCGAGCATGAGGAGAAATATTGCGGCATTGTCTATGCCGATGATCTCAAGCAACCAAGCTTCATCAAGATTTATGACCCCCACAATCTCGGCAGCTCCTGCGGGGTTCACGCCGGCGCTCATCCGCCGCGCTGGGTGCTGTCCAAGCAATTGCCGGAAGCAATTGTCGATAGCGCACCACTGCCCGGCTCCCGCAAGCGTTGGTGGCAAGCGATTTTTAGCTGAGAGAATCTTGAGTAAAGACGAGCATCTTCACGCAGCAGCGCACGAACACAGCCACAATCACGCGCACTCACACACCGCAGCCGGAAAAACCCTGCTGCTGGCTTTAGCCCTGACGCTGGGCTTCTCGGTCGTAGAAATGATTGCCGGCTGGCGCTCCGGTTCGCTGGCGCTGCTGGCTGACGCCGGGCACATGGTGACCGATGGTGCCGCGCTCGGTATTTCTGCCCTGGCAGCCTGGCTGGCGGCACACCCACCCAGCCGGCGGCACACCTATGGCCTGGGTCGGGCTGAATTGCTGGCCGCCCTGGTCAATGCCGTCTCCATGTTGGTTGTCGTTTTCATGATCGCCAGCGAGGCCTGGCAGCGCTTTCAAAATCCCGGCAGCATCGATGGCGCAACCGTCAGCGTCGTCGCATTGATCGGACTGCTGATCAATCTTCTGGTCGCCTGGGTGCTCTCCCGTGGCGAACGCAATTTGAATGTTCGTGCCGCCTTGCTGCATGTCATGGGCGATGCGCTCGGGTCGGTGGCCGCCATTGTTGCTGGCGCGGTGATCTGGTTTACCGGCTGGACACCGATTGACCCCTTGCTGTCGATCCTGATTGGCGGACTGATTCTCGCCTCCAGCCTTCGCCTGCTGCGCGAGGCCTTGCACGCCACCCTGGATGGCGTGCCCTTCGCCATGGATATTGAGCAGATTGGCCAGTCGCTGGCCAGAGTGGATGGCATCCGCGAGGTTCATGACCTGCACGTCTGGCCGATCGCCGCCGATCGGCTGGCATTGTCAGCCCACGTCCGCCTTGAAAATCTGAATGACTGGCCGCAGGCGCTCAAGGGTCTGACGGCGGTGGCGGCCGCTCAGGGCATCGAACATGTCACTTTTCAACCAGAAAACGTGGCCGTCGCTCAACCGATCCGGTTTATTTCACGCCATACCAGTTAATTCGGGATTGATTGGCTCAGTTGCGCGTCAGTTGCGCGTAGAACATCGGCAGGCGCTGACTCAATTCGTCTGCCCGACGCAACAAAACGTAGCCATTGGCGCCAAAAACATGCGGCAGGTAGCTGGCGCCATCGCGATCAATCGTGATGCAGAACGGTCGCACCCCCAGCTCACGGGCTTCCAGAATACTCTTGCGGGTGTCTTCAAGGCCGTAGCGACCTTCGTAGAGATCGAGGTCGTGCGGCTTGCCATCGGACAAGATCAGCAACAGGCGCTGGCGGTTCGGTCGCTTGGTCAACAGGCTAGTGCAGTGACGGATCGCCGCTCCGAGGCGCGTGTAATAGCCGGGGCGGATCGCCTGCACGCGCCCGCGCGCGAGATTGTCGTAAGCCTGGTCAAAGGCCTTCAATTCATGAAAACGCACATGACCGCGCTTGAGTGAAGAAAAGCCGCAAAGCGCGAAGGGGTCGCCGGTTTCAGTCAGCGCTTCGGCAAAAAGCAGCAGGCTGTCACGCACGACATCGATGACTTTTTGCTGATCGTTGGCATGCGCATCGGTCGATAAGGACAGATCGGCGAGCACCAGACAGGCCAGATCGCGTTCCTGCTGCTGCATGGATTGATAAATCCGGTTGTCGTCGCTGGTGACACCTGCCAGACGGTCGGCCTGCGCGCGTATCCAGGCTTCCATATCGATCTCGCCGCCCTCCTCCTGCGCTCGCAACCAGACGCGTTCGGGGACCAGCGCCGCGAACTGGCTGCGCAGACGCCGGGCCTGCGCGCGCAGATGCTCGGGCAGCAGCTGCGGCACGACCTCACGCGTTTCAAGATATTGCAGACGGCAATAGGCATCGCGGTAACGCTGCTGGCGCCAGTCCCATTCCGGCAGGGCAATCCCGTCACCGACTGCCGCATCATCTTCGCCGGCCGCCGGCAGATCGAGATTGAAGCGGACGCGCGAAGCGACCCGTTCGCCATCCTGCATCAGGCTCAGCTTATCGAGATCCTGAGCGGCAGCGCCGGCATTGGGGTCGGGATCGTCATCCAGCGAACGATTGACCTTGATGTACTCGGCCCACGAAAGCAGGCTTTCGGCGCGAAAAAACATCAATATCCCGTGCTTGCTCTCCGGCGCTGCGACCTTTTCCGCCTGCTGGCGCTGCCCGGCTTCCTTCTGCTCCTGCACCGCGCTGCCCTCGGCGACTTCCTGATGCGCGCGCACGGCACCCACTTCGTCGGCACCCGGCTGCGGATACAACCAGAGCGGCACGCTCTGCGCGGCATGGGCGTTTTTGCGCCGCAGCGGCGGCAAGTGGCGAATGCTGCCCGGTTCGCGCAAGGCGTCGCACAGGGCTTGTTCCTGCGCTGCCTCATCGTCCGGCAGATTTTCCGGCGCCGTGCGCAAGGCCAGCGCCGCCTCAAGCAGTCGGGTGTAACGCGGCAGCAAGGCAGGAAACCGGTCCAGCGCCACGACGGTCGCGCGCTGGTTGCGCAGCAGCCATGACTCCTGGCCCGGCACGTCATGCGCAGCGAGCGCCGCCAGCCAGATATAGAGTTCGCGATTGAGTTCGCGGGTCGGCAAGAGGTCGATCTTCGCCGGTAATTTCAAGCTGCTCCCATCGATCCCGGCCGTCGCCGCCTTGATGCCCGTTCCCGCGATTTTTTCCAGCCAGCCACGGCGCCCGGCGCGTTTGCTGTTGATCGCCTCCTGCACTTGCAAGCCGGCGTCGCCACCCAGCCCGCGAAAGACGATGCCGAGAGTTTTGGTCATCGCCGACAAGTCGACCGCGGCCTCCGGATAGGTGCGCGTCGCCGCCCGGGTAATCCAGCGATCCCACAGGCCGCCAACCCATTCTTCCATCTCAGTCGCTGCGCCCGGTCAGGCTGACTTGGGCCTCCTGTTGCCGTGCCTCTTCATCCTTGACCCAGCGCAACAGCGGCGGCGCCCCACTGCCGCCCTGAACCGTGGCACAGGCCGTCAAGCAGCGCGAACATTGCGTACAGGCAAACATCTTGCGTTTGGCCTGCCGTGGGCGCAGGCGCATCGGGCATTCGGCTTCGCAGGCGGCGTAACTTGTGCCACCAATTTTCTGGCATTTTCCGCAGTCGACCGCGCGCGTTCGCGCAAAGCCGACGACCATGGCGCTGCGGTTGGACATCCAGGCGAGACTCTGGAAAAGCCCGACAGCGCAGCCAAAGCGGCAAAAGAGATGGCGCGCAAAAAGGAACTCGGCGGTTAAAACCAGGGTTGCAACCCCGAGAAAGCGCGCCTGATTCGGCGTCAGTGCCAGATGCCACAAGTTGCCGTAAATCTCTGCGGGCGGCAGCAGGTAAGTCAGCAAAACGACGGCCCACAAGGCGGCAAAGAGGATTGAAAACAACACCGTCGGAATCATTAGCCAGCGATCCCGGCGCAGCGGCCGGCCATCGGGGCGAACACCCGCTTCAGTAGTCTCCCAGACGCTGGAGCGGCCGATGGCGCGGCGCATCAGGCCGTTGATCAGTTCAACGACGGAGAAATGCGGGCACAGCCAGCCGCAGTAGAGCCGCCCCCAACGCCAGGCAAAAAACATGAAGGTGGCGATGCCGGCAATCAAAGGCAGAAAGAGTCGCAAAAGGATGTTGAGGGCGGTCTCGAGGCCGCTGCTGCGGCCAGCAACGAACTCGTCAATACCAAGGCGCCAGGGCATGCCGAGAATAAAGGCGTGGCCGCGCGTCAAATCGAAGCGCAGCAGATCAAAAACCGGCGCCAGCGCAAACAACATAAAGAATCCGGCCTGCCAGAGCAGGCGCGTCATCCGGGTCGGCGGTTTCGCGGTATTGATCAATGACATCAGCTGAGGTTCACGGTCAACGCCCGAAACTGGCTAAAACCAGTTCCATCAGCCCGGCGGTCACTTCAGCGTCATCGCTGAGGCTTTCGACCAGCGCGGCCCGGCAGGCTTCAACCGGGTCAAGGCCGTCCTTGATCAGCAAGGCGGCGTAGACCAGCAGGCGCGTACTCGCCACCTCCTCAAGATCAACAGTTTTCAGGGAACGAATGGCATTTCCGAGGCCGACCAGCTTGCCGGCGAGGAAATCATCGCAGCCGCTCTCCCCTTGCAGGATTTCGATCTCGCGCTCGGGCGCCGGGAAATCAAAACGCAGCGAGACAAAGCGCTGGCGCGTCGAGGGCTTCATGCCCTTGAGAAAATTCTGGTAGCCGGGATTATAGGAAACCACCAGCATGAAGCCGGGCGGCGCCCGCAGCAACTCGCCGGTACGGTCGATTGGTAATTCACGGCGGTGATCGGCGAGCGGGTGGATTACCACCGTCGTGTCCTTGCGCGCCTCAACCACTTCATCGAGATAACAGATGCCACCTTCGCGCACTGCGCGGGTCAGCGGCCCGTCCTGCCAAACCGTCTCGCCACCTTTGATCAGGTGACGGCCGATCAGATCGGCGGCGGTCAAATCATCGTGACAGGCAACGCTATGCAAACTGAGCCCGAGGCGGGCTGCCATATGCGTGACAAAGCGCGTTTTGCCGACCCCGGTCGGCCCTTTGATCAGCACCGGCAGGCGATTGCGCCAAGCGTGCTCGAACAAGCGAACTTCGTCGCCGGTCGCCTTGTAAAACGGAACAGTCATGATTAGTCAAACTCCAGAAAGACCGGGCCCGCTAACGAGCCCGGTCTTTTTCAACTACCCCGACATCAGGCAGGCGCTTTGCCGCCTTTGAAGAAACTGGCGATGTAGGTCAGCAGGCCAATCAGGAAGACCACGCCGCTGATTTCACGCAGCCAGTAAAACAGCGCGACCTGGTCCTGCGTTGCCATGAAACCCATCGGCACTTCGGCAACCCGCTGTAGCCACACTTGTAAAATTCCGGCGCCGGTGAGGAACAGGGTTATGAACACCATCGCAACGGTCATCAGCCAAAAACTCCACATTTCCATCACTTGTGCGCTTTCGCTATTGGCAACACGACCACGTAACAAGGGCATGGCGTAGGAAATCATGCTGATGACGACCATTACGTAGGCACCATAGAACGCCATGTGGCCGTGCGCCGCGGTGATTTGCGTGCCGTGCGTGTAGTAGTTCACCGGTGCCAGCGTGTGCAGGAAGCCCCAGACACCCGCGCCGAGAAAGGCCATCACGCCGGTGCCTAGCGCCCACAGCGTGGCCGCACGGTTCGGATGTTCGCGACGACGACGGTTAACCATGTTGAAAGCAAACAGCGTCATCACGAAGAAGGGAATCGGCTCCAACGCGGAGAAGATGGAACCCCACCACTGCCAGTATTCCGGCGTACCAATCCAGTAGAAATGGTGGCCGGTACCGATCAGGCCGGTGACCAGACTGAGCGTGATGATGACGTAGAGCCATTTATCGATCACCTCGCGGTCAACGCCGGTCACCTTGATCAGCACAAAAGCGAGGAGCGCACCGAGGATCAATTCCCAAACGCCTTCAACCCAGAGGTGAACGACAAACCACCAGTAAAACTTGTCGCGCACCAGATTATCCGGATTGACGAAGGAGAAGAGGAAGAAGATCGCCAGGCCCCAGAGACCAATCAGCAGCACCGACGTGATTGCCGTCTTGCGCCCCTTGATGAAGGTCATGCTGATGTTGAACAGAAAGGCGAGAACGACGACAACGATACCGATCTTGGTGATCGTCGGCTGCTCAAGGAATTCCCTTCCCATTGTCGGCAGTAATTCATTGCCGGTGATCTTGGCCAGGGTAGCGTAAGGAACTGAAAGGTAACCGACCACGGTCAACGCCGAGGCGACCAAAAATATCCAGAACATGGCGATTGCCAGTTTGGGCGAGTGCAATTCACGCTCGGACTCTTCCGGAACCAGATAATAGGCTGAACCCATAAAGCCCATCAGCAACCAGATAATTAGCGCATTGGTATGCACCATACGTGCGACATTGAACGGGATTTGCGGAAAGAGGAAATCCCCGACCACATACTGCAGGCCCATGATCAGCCCGAACAGGATCTGGGCGACAAAGAGCCCGATAGCCGCGATGAAATACGGTTTGGCAACCGCTTGCGATTTGTATTGCATGGTTTTCTCCTCAGCCCTCGATGTTGGGTGGCCAGTTCGCCGTGTTGATCTCGGACGCGTACTTCAGGAAGGCAACAATCTCGTCAAGCTCCTGTTCCGAGAAGCCAAAATTCGGCATCTGCCGGCGGCCGGGCGTGCCGGTTGGCTGCGCCTTGATCCAGGCCTTGATGAACTCCGGGCCACGGC
>JAABQV010000050.1:10542-10786 GCA_011391255.1 Dechloromonas sp. | reverse complement strand
TCCGAGATCGGCGCGCGCGACGTCCTTGAGGCGGACAATCGAGGTGCCCTTGGCGTCAGTGCGCAGGATGATGTTTTCAAACTGAGCGGGTTCGGTCATCCGCCCGCTGGTGGTGACCGGGAAGGTTTGTTGCACCGCTTGCGGGGTCGGCGATTGCCCGATGCGGCCAACGGCGAACTGGTTGTTCTGCTGGGAAACTGCGTTGGAAATGTCGGAAGCGGTAATGCCGAGCGCGGCCATCCGA
>JAABQV010000050.1:0-10532 GCA_011391255.1 Dechloromonas sp. | reverse complement strand
ATCGACGACACCGAAGATCGACGCCTGGTTGGCGCCCGGCAGACGTTTGATCGCATCCAGTACGTAGATATTGGTGTAATTGGCGACGAAATCCTCGTCGTAACGCCCGTCTTCCGAATACAGCGCAATCAGCATCAGGAAGGAGGCGCTGCGCTTTTGCACCTGCACGCCCTGCTGTGAAACGCTTTGCGGGAGGAGCGGCAGGGCGGCATTGACGCGGTTTTGCACATCAACCTGAGCGAGATTGACGTCGGTGCCGATGTTGAAATAAACGTTGAGGCTGTAATTCCCGGTCGCCGAACTGGTCGACGACATGTAGATCATGTTGTCGGCGCCATTGACCTGATTCTCGATCGGCGCGCCGATGTTCTGGGCGACGGTGCTGGCGTCGGCGCCGGGGTAATTGGCGCTGACCGTGACCTGCGGCGGGGTGATGTCGGGGAACTGGGCGATCGGCAGCGCCATCATCGCGACGCCACCGGCGACGGAAATGATGATCGAGATGACTGCCGCGAAGATCGGCCGGTCGATAAAGAAATGCGAAAACATCGTCGCCTCCCGCTTACTTGGCCGGCGCCGGGGCAGCCGCTGCTGCCGGCTTTGCCTCGGCGAGCTTGACCGGTGCGCCGGGGGCGAGGCGCATGAAACCATCGACGATCAGGGTCTCGCCTTCATTCAGACCGCTCAGAACCAGCCATTTGTCGTCGATCCAGTTGCCGACCTCAATCGGTCGCGTCTGCGCCTTGCTGTCCTTGTCGATAGTCCACACAAAATAACCCTGGCCGCTTTGCTGCACGGCCTTTTGGGGCACCAGAACGCCCTTTGGATAGGTGGCACCTTGCAGCCGGGCGCGAACAAACTGGCCTGGCTTCAGGTCACCCTTTGGGTTGGCTACTTCGGCGCGTAGCAAAATGGTGCCGGTGCCTTGCGAATAGGAGGTGTCGGCGAAAGTCAGGCGGCCTTTTTCAGAATAGATTGAACCATCGGCGAGCACCACTTCGATTACGTAATCATCATTTTGCGGCGTTTTCAGCAGTCCTTTGGTAATACTTTCGCGGTATTTGAGCAGTGAGTTTTCGGAGACTGAGAAAACGACACGCATCGGATCAAGTGCCGCCACCGTGGTGAGCAAGGCCTCCTGGCTGTTCGCACTGAGATAGCTGCCGTCCTGAATTTTGGCGGCGCTAGCCAAGCCGTTGAGCGGGCTCTTGATTGTTGTGTAGCCGAGATTGAGTTCGGCGGT
Source organism: Dechloromonas sp. (assembly GCA_011391255.1). Classification (GTDB taxonomy): domain Bacteria; phylum Pseudomonadota; class Gammaproteobacteria; order Burkholderiales; family Rhodocyclaceae; genus Azonexus. Next base: position 9,289 of record JAABQV010000050.1, on the reverse strand, counting down.
CATGACGTTGGCACGTGCCACCTCAACCGCTGCCTGCGCTGAGCGTTCGTTCCCGACCGAGTCGTCGAGATCCTTCTTCGACAGTGCATTCTGTTCAACCAGCGGCTTGACGCGAGCCAGTGTCGCCTGCGCAACCGAGTGTCGTGCCTGTTGCGCCGAGAGTTCGCCCTTGGCTGCTGCCAGTTGCGCCTCAAAAGGTTTGCGGTCGATCTGGAACAGCGTTTGCCCGCTACGCACCATCGCCCCTTCCTTGTATAGACGCTTGTCGAGGAAGCCGGAAACCCGGGTGCGAATTTCAACCAGTTGCGAGCTCTCGGTTTGTGCGGTGTACTCGTAGGTGACCGGGGTTTCCTGCGTGGCTACCTTGAGCGTAGTGACTTCGCTCGGGCCGCGGGCGGGAGCGGCTTTCTCTTCGCCGCAAGCGACAAGAACGACGGCCAGGGCAAGTGGTGCGAGAAATTTCAGGTGAGACATGGCGGGCTCCGGAGCAGACGGTACAGGTGGGCTGAATATTAACCCGAGTTCTATTGTCGGATTTAGGCACTAAAGCGAATTGTCATGGTTAAAATAAGTCCTCTGTTCCCCCAAACCGAAAGGCTGAAAATGAAATTCAATAAAACCGCCCTGTTTCTCGCTGCTTCTGTCTTCGCCGTGCCACTCTCCGCTATTGCTCAAAGTGCGCCGCAGGCGATGAGCGTTGTCGCTCAGGTGCCGGGCAAAATGGCCGAGGCAGACGCCATTCAAATTCAGGGCAAGGTCAAAGCGATCAATAAAAAGACACGCAACGTCACCTTGGAAGGTCCGAATGGTAACCAGCTGGTCATCCCGGCTGGTGACGAGGTGAAAAACTTTGACCAGATCCGCATCGGCGATCTGGTCACGCTGACCTATGTTCAGGCGCTCGTGGTTGAACTCAAAGCGGTCGAAAACAATGGTATTCGTGAGCGTCGTGAATCCACTGCCCAGACCAGCGCGCCGCTTGGCAGCAAGCCGTCCGGCACGATCGAGAAGACGATCACCGTAGTTGCCAATGTCGTTGCGATCAACCCCAAGGCGCAGACGGTTACCCTGCGCGGTGCCAAGCGTACGGTTGAAGTTGGCGTTCAAGACCCGGCGCTGCTCGCCAGGGTGAAAGTTGGCAACCAGGTTGAAGCGACTTACGTTGAAGGTATTGCACTGTCAGTCGTCGCAGTCCCTAAAGGCAAGTAAGCCGTTTTGTGGTTCGCAATCAGCAGCACACCCGCCGCGTCTGACGCGACGGGTTTTTCTTTCTGAGGAGATTCAATGAATACTCCGCGTTTTTGTCCCGCCAGGTTGTTGGTGGCCATGTTGCTGGCACTTACTCCAGCGCTTGCTCAGCAGGATATGGCGACCTAGGAAGGCTACGGGAAAAAGCCAGCCGGCAAGCCGCTTCCCTACCATGGCTACTATTTCCGGATGCTCTTCTCGCAAGGGGTCAATGCGCCGGGCGGAGCCTACAGCTATCTGGTCAATGATCGCCTGATCGGTGGTTTTGCGGCGATTGCCTATCCGGCCAAATATGGGGTTTCCGGGGTGATGGTTTTTGCTGTCAATCACGATAGTACGGTCTACCAGAAAAACCTTGGCAAAAAACACCGAAGCTGCTGCGGAAGGTATGCGCAGTTTCAGCCCGGGTGAGGGCTGGACAAAAGCCGCTCAGTAAGTCGGTGATGTTTTGTAGCGCCGTGCCCGCATCGGGCTACGGCGCTTTTTTGCTTTTGGCGTTACGCTCGGGTTTGCCGAAGCTGATCGTGTAAAAAATGTCCACAGCATTGTCGCTGCCGGCACGGCCGATCACAGAAATCTCGCGGGTCAGATTGACCGTCAGTTTGACGATGCTTTCTGCCTCGCCCAGCGTTTGTTCGTAGGAGAGCATGGCATTTGACGACAGGCGTTTGCCGACACTGAGAATCTGGTTGCCGGTGCTCGCCGTTGTGTCGACCCTGCTGCCGGCGACGCGGCTGCTTTGAGGGCGGCTGCCGGTATCGCCGATCCCGCCCTGGCGGACGCCAAACTCATCAATGCCGAAGGTGGTTTTCAGTTGCTTGACGATGCCGCCCGAGTCGCGGCCGAGAATGCTGCCGGCGGCGGAAAGGAGTAGTGTCGCATCGCCGGCACCCATTTGCTCCGGGCCGTGGCCGAGGACCAGCCAACTCAGTTTCTCGGCGTCCGGCAGTTCCGGGTCGGAGATCAGCTTGACGCGTGGTTTTTGCGCGCTACCGCTAACCTGGACGCCGGCTTCGACGGCCAGCCCCTTGCGTACGGCGCGCACGTCGAGCGCGGGATTCTCAAGCAGACCCTGAAAGGTCAGGATGCCGCGTTCGATTTCCAGTTGCTGTCCGTAGGCCTCAAAGCGTCCATCGCGCGTGCGAATGCTGCCACTGGCACGCGGCAGGTCGCGACCGTTGGCGCGCAGGCGGACGTCACCGACCAGACGGCTGGTCAGACCGGCACCGTCGAAAAGAAAGTTTTTGCCGAGATCGGCACTGAGATCGACGTCAAGCTTGGGACGCAGACGAATGGCAGATTTTTCGGTATCTGGCGCCTTGATCACAACGTCGTCGGATAGCTTGGGGGTGCTGGCGTCGGCGAGCTGCCAATAGCCGGCATCGGCAGCGAGTTTGCCATAAATGCCGAAAGTGTCGCTGGCCATGCTTAGGCGACCGCTGCCGGAAAGCAGGATCCAGGCATCAGGGCGCTGATAGGCGCCGAAGCGATCCAGTTTCAGGTCAAGCGCGGCACGCTCGCCCAACTTGTTGCGGTCAACCCGAATTTCGCCACTAATTTCCAGTCGACCGTGCCGGTTGCTCAGGGTGGCCACGTCATTTTTCTCGCTACGCTGCAAGGCGCGCGGCGGCTGTTGCAGGATGCTGTCGAAATTGAGCTTGATAACGCGCAGCAGATTGTTGCTGAGATCGATATCGAGTTCGCCGTTGGCCAGATGCAGGCCTTGCTCGGGAATCTGCAGCATCAGCTTCTCGCCACGGAAATGGCCGCTGGAAACGGGCTGTGCCGGGGTGCCGGTGATGTTCAGCTCGCCACTCAGGCGGCCGCCGCTTTGCCATTGCTCGCCCAAAAAACTGGCCAGCCAGCCGAGGTCGTCGCTATGGCTTTTAAAGTTGGCCTGCCAGGGCGCCTGGTCGTTGATTGTCCAGGCGTTCAGCATCGTGGCGTTGAGCTTTCCGCTGACCTCGCCAAGGCGGGTGCCTTGCCCATTGATTTCGGCATGCAAATGTTTGTTATCGGCATTAGCTTTAATCGTCGCCTGCCAAGTGTTTTCCTGATTAGTGCCATCCAGTCTGGCCGGGCCCAGCGACCACCCTTCGGCCGCTAAATCAAGCGGTGCCGGCGCGCTCAGGCGGAAGGTTTGGGCGCCCTCGCTGAGCGTTGCTTCCTGTATTTCTCCGCGCCACTTCAGCTGCTCGAGCCCGCCTTGCAGGCGCAGCGCCAGCTTGCGTTGGCCGTCGAGCTGGCTACTTCCCTGTAGTGTGTGGCGAGCGTTAGTGCCGCTGGCCTGAATGTGAACGTTGCGCAATAGCCCGCTTTGTTCGGTGCTGTCGATGCGCGCAATCGCCAGATCAAGGTCGAGTGGCGCGCTGGCCGTATTGGCGGCGGTCAGCTTGAGTGTTACCCCCTTGAGTTGTCCGCTACCGGGCCGGCCGAGGCGGTTGGCGCTGGCCGAAGCGCTTAATTGCGGCGCCTTGATTGTTCCCCCGAGTTGCAGGCGGGCATCGAGATCTCCGTCGATGCCGAAGGGCGCCAGTCGCGGTGCCTTGATCGTGATCTCCAGCGCATCCCCCGCTTTGCCAAATGAGCCGTTTGCCTGGAGGTGATTTTCGCCGGCCTTGAGGGAGATATCGGCACGCTGCAGGTGCGGCCAGTCGAGCCGGACGTCTCCTTGGCCGGACAATGGTTCGCCGGCAAACCGGCTATTGTTGATCTGGAAACTGGCAGCGAGCCTGGGCTGTGGGTCGAGTTGCCCTTTGCCCTTGAAACGGCTGTTGATAAGGGCACCAGGGGCTTTAGCGAAGCGACTCGGATCGAAATTCCTGAGCTCACCTTCGATGTCAAAACTGAGTGCAGAGTCGAGCACGACCTCACCGGCAGCCTTCAGCAAGGAGTTGCCTGCTGCCAGTTCCAGCGCAGGCACCTTGAGCCGGCCAGCGTTGTGCAATGCATCCACTTTCAGTGAAAAGCGCGAGTCACTGAGATCGGCCTTGAGGCTTTGCTGCTGCAGGCTGAGCGTGGCCTCAAGCGGCCCGTTGAGTTGGGTTGTGCGCAGTTGCGTATGGAGTGCCAGGGCGTCAATCCGCCGTGCGTTGAGCTTCAGGTTCAGTGTGCTCTCCAGCCACTCGCCACTACCCTCGAGGCTGGCGCCGCCACTCAGTTTGGCGGACAGTTGCTTGAACTGCATTGTCGTGCTGTCGCCATTCAGTTGCCCGCTGAGGTGTTCTAGTGGGATTAACTGGCGGTCGAGGGGGCCAGCTTGCTGGTTGGTGAGAGAAAAATCTCCGGCCAGGGCATCGCCGACGGGCTGTAAATTGGTTTGTAGTTGCAGGCTGGTGCGTGGTGCGCCAGCGAACCATTCGGCTAAATTGATCCCTTCAAGTTGAAGCCGGGCATCGGCAAAGCTTTGTGCGGCAAAGAGGGTGAGCGTTGCCTGGCCGTGACCGCGAATGCCCTCTTCAGCGTTGATGGCAAGCGCTATCCGTTCGAGCGAACCATCGCCAGCGACGGCAAGGCGCAGCGGGCGTTCGTCGAGTTTGCCGCTGAGCAGGGCGTTGAGTTTGAGCGGCAGCGGGGCACTGGCGCCGAGGCTGGCGCTGCCGCTCAGGCTGAGCTTGCCGATGGTAGCGAGAAAATCATCAAGCTGATGCATCTCGCCATCACTACGCAGGCGGGCGCTGATTGCATTGGCGACAAAAAGTCCGGCCAGATTGAAGGAAGAAATTGCCACTTTTTCGACGTTGACCGTAACCGGCAGTTGCAAATCCAGCGGTGGCGGGCTGCTCTCGCTGTTGCCGAGGATTTCGACCTGCAGTTCATCAATCAGCAAACGGCTGATGTTGACCTTGCCCTGCAGCAATGCGCCAGGTTGCCAGTCGGCTTGCAGGCCGTTGATCTTGATTCTGATTGTCGGTGACTGCCAGAGTAGTTGCTCAATTGCCAATGGCCCGCTCAAGCTGCCGCTGGCTTTTCCAAGCCGCAGGCGGCCGCCGCTCGCTTCGCTGACGACCTGGATAACACCGCGCATGGCGACTTCACTGTGCGCTGCCCAGTAAGCGCCAGCACCCGAGAGAGCGATTGAGACAAGGGTGGCGAGGGCGAGAAAGCGGCGCATATTAAAAAGGAATTGCCAATGAAAAATGGAGCTGGAATTTGTTGATACGCTGGCCATAGGCAATGTCGAAGCCAAGCGGCCCGGCCGGGCTTCGCCAGCGCGCACCGAGGCCATAGCCAACAGCTAGTCGGGCGTCCTGAAGGGAATCAACGGCATCGCCGGCATCGACGAAACCGGCAACGCCCCAGTGCTCGTCCAGCCAGTGTGTCGCTTCAACGCTGGCAACGGCAAGATAGCGGCCGCCGACAATCGCGTTGCCGTCCTTGACGCCAAGGCTCTGGTACGGGTAGCCGCGCACCGAGCCGGTGCCGCCAGTGCGGAAAACGTAATCCTGCGGAATGCCGTCGCGCGACTCGGCGATGGTGTAGCCCAGTTCGCCACGCAGGATCAGTGTATCGAGGCTGCCGAGCGGGATGAATTGCTGGTAACGGCCAAACAGGCGAAGGAAGTTTTGGTCCGAGAGCACGGCTTTGGCAGCACCGCCGATTTGTGTCTGGAGAACGATGCCTTGATGCGGGTCAAGCACGTTATCAACCTTGCGCCAGGTCCACATGATGTTGGGCACCAGCGCCGTGCTGGTTGTTTCTTCAGCGCCACTAGGCATGATCTGCTCGCGCTGCCATTGCAGCGCCAGGCGTTGTTCGATGCTGCCACGCTGCTGAACACTCTGCACACCAAAGGCGTAGCGGTCGGTTTTCAGTCCCTGAATATCGGTGCTCTCGGCCATCGCGCCTAAGCTGTGCCGGCGGTCTTTTTCATCCGGAGGAAGGAAAACATCGCTGTAAATTGTTTGCTTCTTTTGTTCGAGACGCATGCCGCTATTGAACGCCCAGGCTTGATTGAAGAGATTGGGCGTTTGATAATTGAATTCGACGCGGGCGCCGGTATTTGAGCTGGCGCCGGCACCGAACGAGAAGCGATGCGCCGCCCTTTCGCGAACCCGGACGAGCACTGTGGCGTCAACGACGTCGCCTTCGTCGGTGAGGGCGTCGGGATCAAGCTGGACATTGACTGACGAAAAATAGGGCGTTGCCTGCAAGGTGCTTTGCAAAGCGCTCAACTGGTCTTCGCGATAAGCATCGCCGGGCCGGACAACGCGGTTGTAACGCTGAACCAGCTCGGGTGAATAGCGCTCCAGGCCTTCGATGCGCAACTCGCCAAAGCGGTAGCGCGGGCCGGCGTCGTAACGCGCACTGAGGCTGGCGCTGGTCGTCGGCGGGTCAATTTCCGCCGTGCTGTCGATGAGTTTTGCGGCGGCGTGGTCTTCCGCCAGCAGGCGGCCGAGCACTTGTTGCTTGGCATTATCCCAGTCGGCCTGGCGAAATGGCTGGCCAACCGGCAAGCGCCAGTCGGCAATGATTTCATCCCTGATTTTTGGCTCAATTTTGCCGTCGACCGCAACATTCACTTGGCGAATCACGGTGCGCGGTCCGGGGTCGATTTTCAGGCGCAGTTCGCCAGTATTGCCGCTACTGGTGATCGCCGGGGAAAAATAACCTTCGGTTGAGAGAATTTCGCGCGACAGCTTCTGCCATTGCGCGATACCGGCTTCATCCGGCAAGTGCGGCGTCAGCAGTTCGCTGATCTCTTCCGGTGCCTCAAGTGCAATCCCGCCGCCCCGCGCAATCAGGGGCAGAACAATTATTAGCAGGGGGAGAAGATTACGGGCGTGGATCGGCACGCCGGAATTCTAACCGCTGGGGGGCAGCAGGAAACTGCCTGGCTGATAGCGGAAGCGTCGCCAGGTTGCTTTCCATAGTGGCGCCCAGTGAATAAATTCAACTCGCCGCGCGCCAAGGGCGGTACGAAGAGCCAGCGTAAAACTGACCGCCAGGTTGGTGATTCCAATCGCAGCAACCCCCAAGGCGCCCCACAGTAACGCCTGAAGCGGTAGTGAAAATTCGAAAGCGACCAGTGAGTAGCCGATGTTTGCCGAAGAGAAAGCGATATGCCGGATGTCCAGCGGCAGGCCAAGAATCGTGCCGATGACGCCGGTCGAGCCCAGCATGCAGCCGAACAGGAAATTGCCCATGATGCCGCCCAAGTGATTCTGCATGTAACGACCGAAACGTTCAGCGCGGCTTTTGCCAAGCAAACGCCGCAGCCAGCGCAGGCGGCCGACGCGCGCGCCGAAGTCGGAATACGCCGCCTGATTGTCAAAGTATCCGGTAATCAGACCGGAGAGAAACAGGTAGAAACCGGCGATTGCTGCATGCGGGATTGCCCAGCCGAGGGGGTTGAGGTCTTCCAGCAAATGGGCGCCTTTTTCGAGCGGCACCACCGGCTGCCCGGCCAGTTCGCTCAAACCCCAGCCGATACCGATGGCGACCGGCAGGGCGACCATCACGTTGCCACCAATTGCCGCCAGCTGGCTACGGCAGACGGCGGCGATGACATCGACGACGCGCTCGATGTCAGCCGCGCGATTGGGTTTGATGTCACTGAGCAGGCCAGCCAGGGTTTGTGCCGTCATCGCCGGCTGCTTGGTCGCAACCGTCATGCCGAGTAGATAGATCAGGACAAAGCCGAGTCCGTAGATCAGGCTGAACATTAGCGCTTCGACAAAAAGCGGCGCGTGCAGTGCGCCAGCAAAAATTTTCAGCAAGGCCATGCCGCCAATGAGCACGCCGGCGCCGGCAGCCGAACGCCACATCGCCGAATAATCGGCGGGCGTTTCGCAAATGTAATGTTCGCCTGAGCGCGCCGCATTTTCGGTGACGCGCACTGCCATCAATTGCGATAGTTGCGCCATGTAAAAACGCAGGCTGTTGCGGCGATTTTCAGCAAGAAAGGCCGCGTGCGCAAATTCCGACCAGGCGGCCACCGCTTCAACGCGGTTACGGTCGGCGGATACCAGAATTGCCACTAATTCACGCAAACGCTCCAGGCTTTGTTCGCTGCGTTTCAGGACATAACTGAGGTGCAGGCTGGTGCCGATAGTGAGTGCCCGCTTGCGGATTTGAGCAAGAAATTCGTCGCATTGGTCAGCCATGACAAGGAGTTGGCTGCCATCGTCGGCGCTTGCTTCCGGCGAATGGATGCGCTGGCGGAAGGCATTTACGAAATCAAGCGCTTCGGCGGAGAGCGCTATGAAACGCGGCGCGTTGTCATCGAAATCGGGCGAGGCGCGCATCAGTTCGCCGTCAATCCCGAGGCCGCTGACGCGGTGGGCGAGTAACAGGACGGCGTCAAGAATTTGATCCTGAATACTCAGCCAGTCGACGCTACGCAACTCTTCGATCGGCGCCAGTGCCGCCCAGAAGCGCTGCGAAAACTCCGGCGCTTGTTGCTCAAGCCAGCGCCAGTCGTCGGCGCGGTCATAGACAACGTGCAAACAATCCTTCAGGCGGCGTTCATCCGGTACTTGCGGGAGCAGTCGGTTGCCAAGAATCCGGAACCATTCGGAAAAAAATCCGGTGCCGGGGAGTATGCCGCTATCGGTAAAAAAGGTGACGAGTCGGCGGGTGGCGAGAAAATGAACGACGTGATGGCGAAAGGCCAGCAATAACGCGTTGTCACTTTCAAGGCGGCTGAGCATTTGCGCCCCGAGTTCGGCGGCCTCGCCATTGTCGCCCCGTTTCGGGCGCAAAATGGTGATCAGACGGCGAATGAGTTCCAGCGTATCGGCGTCGGGGTTCTTAAAAGCCTCCAACGCCTGATCCAGCAATTGGGCTCGTACAGGCTTGGCGGAGAAGCGTGACTGGAAAAATTTTGTTACACCATGAAGCATAAAGTTTGGTAAATTCCTGACTGTGAACATGAATAGTGTCTATAAAACCGTACTTTACGACTACAATACGCAGTCTAAATTTTTTGACAGGGAATTTACATGATTAATTTTGCCAAGAAGTCTCTAATTCTGGCTCTTCTGGCTGGCGTTGGCTTTGGTGCCACCGTTGCCCAGGCTCAAGAGCGTGTTTATGTAAT
>JAABQV010000004.1 GCA_011391255.1 Dechloromonas sp. | reverse complement strand
GATGGTCGATGTAAAGCTGCTTGATCACTTTATTGTGGCCGGAAACACCCCGCCACTGTCTTTTGCCGAACGCGGATTACTATAAAAATCATAAAACTCCTTGAAACTATTGGGGAGTTTTGTTTATAATTGCCGGCTTTCTTCTAGCGAATTCTGGAGCACCAATCATGGCGCGTGTCTGCCAAGTAACGGGAAAAGCCCCGATGGTTGGGAACAAGGTTTCCCATGCCAACAATAGAACCAAACGCCGCTTTCTGCCGAACTTGCAGTACCGTCGTTTTTGGGTCGAGTCTGAAAACCGCTTCCTGCGCCTGCGTGTTTCCAACGCTGGTCTGCGCCTGATCGACAAGAACGGCATTGATGTCGTCCTGGCCGACCTGCGTGCCCGCGGCGAAGTCTGATTAAAGAAGGATAGATAAAATGGCTAAAGGCGGTCGCGAAAAAATCAAGCTGGAATCTACAGCTGGCACCGGTCACTTCTACACCACTTCCAAGAACAAGCGTACAACGCCTGAGAAACTGGAAATGATGAAGTATGACCCGAAAGCCCGTAAGCACGTTGCTTACAAGGAAGTCAAGCTGAAGTAATTCAGCCGCTTTCTGCGCTCAACAGACCCGCCTTTTGGCGGGTTTTGTTTTTTTCGAATCAGTTTTTCTTGTTAATCCAAAGCAACGAGGCATAAGCAACGATGCTTGAAAACGCAAGGAATGACCAGTTGGCTATCGACAGCCCGAGAAAAACCCATTCCTTGCTGGTGCAAAAGCCAGTCGCCAGAAACAAATCCGGCCAGCGCATGCCCAGCCAGTCAACGAGGCGCTCGATTGTCGTGGGGTCGCTCATTCCGCATTCATTGACCAGTTCGGGATACGCCTGCATCCAGCTCTGATAGCCGGCGACTGACGCTCCGGCCAATGCCAGCGAGGCAATGAGGATCAACCATAGCTTGCGCCCGATCGGCAAAAGCAAACCGAGCAAGGCAAGGCAGCCGATCACGATGTAAAGCAGGCGCTGAAAAATACAGAACGGGCAAGGCGCAAGGCGCAAGACTATTTGCAGACCTAGGCCGGCAGCCACCAACGCAAAGCATCCGAGAGCCAGGATAGCGAACCAGGCACGTAGTGAAATCTTGGGTAAGCGTGAGTTCATGAGGTTTTACGAGAGAAGATCAACAAAATACATTCTAAAACAGGCACAGGCAAGTCAGGGATATCTCAAAAATCAGCCGGTTTTCCAGGTTGACCGTAACAGCAGCCCCAGAGTAGACCGCCGCCCAAGGCACAGCTAAGATGCGTGCATGACTATAAATATACTGCTCGTCGAAGACGATGAACGCCTGGCCGAACTGACGGCTGAATATTTAACCAAAAATGATATGAAAGTCGCCATCGAACCGCGCGGAGACAGGGCTGAGGCGCGTATTCTTGCCGAACAGCCCGACCTCGTCATGCTCGACGTGATGCTGCCCGGCAAGGATGGCTTTGAGGTTTGCCGGTCGGTCCGTCCGCATTATCGCGGCGTGATTCTGATGCTGACTGCTCGCGACGAGGATTTCGACCAGATTCTCGGCCTCGAAATGGGTGCAGACGATTACATTGCCAAACCCGTTCAGCCGCGTGTTTTACTTGCCCGCATCAAAGCCTTGCTGCGCAGGTTGCCGAGTGCTGACACGCCGGCCGCCGAATCGGAAAAAATGGTCTTTGGTCAGTTCAATATCAGCCAATCAACCCGGACAGCCATGTTGAGCGGCCAGACGATAGACCTGACGACAGCTGAGTTCGACCTGCTTTGGCTGCTCGCTAGCCATGCCGGCAATGTTTTGTCGCGCGATGATCTGCTTCAGGAACTACGCGGCATTGGCTTCGATGGTCTGGATCGCTCCATTGACGCGCGCATTTCACGACTGCGCAAAAAATTGAACGACGACCCGGAAAACCCGACACGGATCAAAACGGTACGCGGCAAAGGCTATCTGTTCAGCAAACATGACTGGAACTGAACCCGGCCCCCGGGAAAGCAAGGATTCAAGTAGCAACCAGGGGCTTGCCCGTTCGCTCTTTCGCGTCTCGCTGCCACGCTGGCGTGGAGGAGGCTACAGCCTCTCAAAGCTCTTTTTCAATTTTTACCTGCTGGCAATGGGCTCATTCGTCGCCATCGCCTTTACCGCCGATTTCGTCATTTCCACCGCCCAGCGCGGGATTACCGACGATTATGCTCGCCGCTTCATGCGCGGTACGATCACCCTGATCGAAGACGAGCTTTTCTCCCAACCGCGCCGCAACTGGGAGAATAAAATCGAGGAACTCGACCAGAAATTTTCCTACCGGCTCGGCATTGTCGAGCGTATCAGCCTCGACCAAAAGCTGACACCGCCGCAGGTAATCAAGCTCGACGCCGGCGACATCGCCATCGACCACGACGGCGACATCATGTATCACCGCCTCGGCACCAGCAGCAAAGTATTGGTGGTTGGCCCGCTGGCAGCCAACCGTAACACCGAGCTAAAGGATCGCCTGCCGCTCGATTTACGCCTGCGCCTGCTGACCTGGAGCCTGATCGGCCTGATTTTCGGGGTTGCCCTGTGGTTCTGGGTACGCCCGGTCTGGCGCGATCTTGAAGCCTTGCGCCAAACCGCCCGCGATCTTGGTGACGGCGATTTTGAAGCGCGCTCACCGCCAGCGCGCAGCCAGCTCTTTTCGTCACTATCGGAAACCATGAACAGCATGGCCGAGCGCGTTCAGCAACTTCTTGCCACCCACCGCGAACTGGCTTGCGGCATCTCGCATGAATTGCGAACCCCAATTGCCCGCATGCGCTTTGCGCTTGAAATGCTCAGCGAAACCGATCAGCGCAATGAACGAGAACGCCTGTGGTCAATGATGGAAGCAGACCTCGACGAACTTGACCACCTGATCGATACCAGCCTGACCTACGCCCGCTTCGAACGCGAAGCCCCGGAGCCACATCTTTCCAGTGTCAAATTCGCCGACTGGCTAGCGGATGAGATCGATAGCGTCCGCCTGCTCGGTCGCAATCTGAGTGTTACGGTCGACACCGAAAAACTGCCGGAAAATCTGGCCGTCGATCTCGACCGCAAAGCCATGCCCTATGCCATGCGCAACATCCTGCGCAACGCTTTCAAATATGCATCCAAGCAGATTGTGGTCAGCAGCGAACTGCTTGGTCAGAACATTCTGATTCATGTTGACGACGACGGAATCGGCATTCCACCGGAGGACCGCGAACACGTTTTCTCCGCCTTCACTCGCCTTGACCGCTCGCGTGATCGCGCCACAGGGGGTTATGGGCTCGGCCTGGCAATCACCCGGAGGGTCCTTGAACTTCATGGTGGCACGGCCACTGCAGGCACCTCGCCACTCGGTGGCGCACGGTTCACCCTCAGTTGGCTGGCTCAGCACTAGCCTCGTTACAAAAGGTCACATAAGATCATGCGTCGTTACTACGACGCAACGCTCAGGCAACAGACGGGCTTGTCTCCTCTCCCTAAAATGCAAGTCATGGACAAATCAAAATCCAAAAAAGAGGATCAAGAAATGAATCAAACCAACATCCGCGAGTTTCTCGAAGCTGCCCGCCAATATCTGCTGGCCTCACTTCCGGTTCAAACGAGCTTCTAATGGCCTTTGCTGACAACCTGCCGATCAACGAGAGCCTTGGAGTTTTCGTCAGTGTCGCCGGGCTTGATTGGCTTGCTGACGGCCATGCCGAACCGCTCAAGGCTTTTGCAGTAGCTGTCGCCGCAGGCACCATCATTATACTTATCCGTAAATGGCTGAAGCGGCCACCACGAGACTGAATCAAGATTTACCCCCCTCTCGGATTTCCCCCGATTCGAGAAACCCTGTTACCCCGCCCTTGTGGCGGGGTTTTTTTGTCCGGCATCCGGATTCCCGAACCAGCCATGCTCGAGACAGGCGCGCAGTGCAAGGCGTGCGCGGTGCATTTGCACCCAGCAGTTGTTGGTCGTCATAGCCAAAGTCTGGCAAATTTCTTCAGTTTCAAGTCCAAGAACTTCACGCATGGTGAAAATCCGGGCAGTGACCTCCGGCAGACGATAAAGGCAAGCTTCGAAAACTTCCCAGAATCGCTTGTTTTCAATTGATTGATACGGTGAAGCCCAAGGCGATGGCTTGGCATCGGCGTCCCAGTGCGCGCGTTCGTTGAAGTAGCCATCGAGGTCGTCGTCGTTGTCAGCATTATTTTCCACAATCACCGCACGTTCGCGGATCCTGCGCCTGAGCTCATCGACAATCTTGTTTTTGAGAATTGACAACACCCAAGTACGAACAGAAGCTCGTGATTCAAAGCCATCCTTCCCTTGCAGGGCAGCGGCCAGCGCTTCCTGAACCGCATCCTCAGCCTGTTCCTGGTCTTGTAGCTGCATTCTGGCAAAGCGCAGCATGTCCCGACGAATGCTCTCAAGAAACTTCGTATCGCTGAAAAAATCCTGGCTCATATTTGCTCGGCGGCTAGTCGGGTGCTTTGATATTACTGCACAATCCCGTGTAAGCTAAAGGTCACAAAAACGACCAATCGATTGCCTTCATTACAAACTAGAGCTCCTGAAATGATCAGTTGCAAACGTGCTAGCCGCCTGGCCTCAGAAAAACAGGAACGTTCCTTGACGCTGAAGGAGCGCTTTTTGCTGCGCTGGCATCTGCTTTATTGCGCAGGCTGCCGACGCATGGTCAAACAATTTGAATTTCTCAGCGAAGCCACGCGTGGCTGGATGAGTCACAAAGACTAGTTGCCGGGGTCGTCGCAAACCTTGGTGGCTTGCTTCACCGAACCGGCAGACTATGAATGGCGTAAGCACGAGCACCAGTTTTTCATTCAACGCTGCTGCCTAAAAAATTGACTTAATGCCATCGAGTAGTTTTGGAAGTTCTTAAATAAGAAAAATTAGCTAAAACTCTTCCAGAAATCAGCGCTCTAACGAATACCAGAGAAATTAAATATTTCACATGGGTACTTGTTATACGTCATATCTGTCTATACAATTAGGCGTACTACCTAAGTCATAGCAAAAAACGACATTAAGGTAATTTAAGAACATTAGCTTATGGAGAAGAGATAATGAGCACCGTTAAAACCATTGAAAAAATTGACGCTCGCGAAATTCGTCGCAAGCTTGGCCTCAACCAGCAGCAGTTCTGGTCCACCCTTGGCGTAACGCAAAGTGGCGGCTCCCGTTACGAAAGCGGTCGTAACATGCCGAAACCGGTTCGCGAGCTTCTGCGTCTGGTTCACGTTGAGCAGATCGACGTCAAAGCGATCAAACGCGAAGATTGGGAAGTTGTTGAATACCTAAAGGCTCAAGAACCCGAGTTGTTCAAGTCACTCAAGAAATCCGCCCGTAGCCGGGGCAAAAAAGCCGCCTGATTTTTACTAGGCAGCAACGGGCATCACGGGGAAACAATCACCCGGATGCCCGTTTTTTTTTCGACTTCTTTGGCGAATTCATTCAATGCCGCCCCCGGAATCCGGCTCAGCCTCGGTGCCGCTGGCTGCATCGAAGGCCGCGCCAGACTGTACAAATGAATGCCGGAGAGCAACTTGGCGAACGGCTTCAATAGGTCGCAGTAAGCATCACGCTCGAGACTATCGGGCACCTGACCATCCAGCGCAAACCAACAGGTTTGCACCCAGGTTCTGGCGAGTCCACAGCAAATCTTGAGCTGGTTTTGCACGCGTCCTGGACCGCCCGGCACCTGATTCACTTTGGCGGCTCCGGCGGTGCTTCCGCGATCAATCTTGAACCAGATTTCGCCACCCGCCTCGCCAATCAGCCGGATCCCCTCCTGCACCTGCGGGCGATGCATCAGGCTGCCGTTGGTAATCAAGCGCACCGGCAACGCAGCATCGAGGCCGAATTTATTCAACACTGCCCACACCCGCCGGACCGCCTGCGGGAATTCATCTGCACTGGTTGGCTCGCCATTCCCGGAAAAGGCAATATCGACCAGCTGACGTTCTGACTCGGCGACCTGGCGCTGCATGAAGTCACCATGCAGGGCGGCTTCCAGGAATCCGTCGAGCTCGGTCTCAAGTAGATCCAGATCAATCGGATCCGGCCCGCCACGGCGCAAATTTTCAACCTGACAATACAGGCAGGCCCAGTTACATGCGTTATTGACGTTTAGATTGATGCCGACGGAAACCCCGCCCGCACGCCGCGAGACAACCGGGTAAACGTAGCGCAATCCAGCACTGTCTCGGCTATGGTCTTCAATGGTCAACATTGCTGCATTGTATAATCATGCGTTGCCAATCGGATGAAACCCCATGTTGATCACCCGTCGCTTAGAATTCGATGCCGGACATCGCATTCCCGACCACAAAAGCCAGTGTCGCCATCTGCATGGTCACCGCTACGCGATCGAAATCACCCTTTCCGGCGAGGTCATCAACCGTGCCGGCGATGCCGCCAACGGGATGGTCATGGATTTTTCGCAAGTCAAGGATCTCGCCAAACAGCATGTCGTTGACCTCTGGGATCACGCCTTTCTGGCCTTTGCCGGAGATACGCAGATTGTCGACTTTCTGAGCAGCCTGCCCGATCACAAAACCGTCATTCTTGATCGCGTCCCGACCGCCGAAAATCTGGCACGGATCGCTTTTGACCTCCTCGATGCGGTTTACCGTGACACTTATGGCAACCACCTGCGACTCGAGCAGGTTCGTCTCTATGAAACGCCCAATTGCTGGGCCGATGCCCGTCACACCAGCAAAGACTAGCAGCCCAAAAAGAGTTACAAAAAAACCCCGGCTTGATCAGCCGGGGCTTTGCTCATCAAAATATCTGCGGGTTTTTACAGCATTCCCATCGTCCGTGGCAGCCACAGCGACAGATCAGGCCAGTAGGTGACGACCATCAGGAAGCAGAGCATCGAGAGCAACCACGGCCAGACGGCAACCGTCAGCTCGGTAATCCCCATCTTGGTGATCCCCGATGCCACATAGAGATTCAAACCAACCGGCGGGTGACACATGCCGACCTCCATATTCACCACCATCAGGATGCCGAAATGCACCGGATGGATACCGAGCGCAATCGCTACCGGGAAGAGAATCGGCGCGAAGATCAGGACGATGGACGATGGCTCCATAAAATTGCCGGCGAGCAGCAGAATCACGTTGACCGCGAGCAGGAAGGTAATGACGCCCAGCCCGTTACCCAGCATCCAGTCAGCTAAAGTCTGCGGGATGTTCTCGTTGGTCATGATGAAAGAGAACAGCACGGCGTTGGTGATGATGTAGAGCAGCATCGCCGACATGTTGGCTGAGTTGAGCAGCACACGCGGCACATCCTTGAGGCTCATGTCCTTGTAGATGAAAACGGCACAGATAAAAGCGTAGACCGCAGACATCGCCGCTGCTTCGGTTGGCGTAAAGATGCCGCTATAAATACCGCCCATCACGACAACGATCAGCAGCAAACCCCAGGCAGAAGCTCGGAATGCTTGCCAACGCTC
Source organism: Dechloromonas sp. (assembly GCA_011391255.1). GTDB lineage: Bacteria > Pseudomonadota > Gammaproteobacteria > Burkholderiales > Rhodocyclaceae > Azonexus. The sequence continues at coordinate 173,474 of JAABQV010000004.1, read as the reverse complement.
GCCGAAGGTAGCCTTGGGCTGCCGCGGATAGTCAAACTTCCTCGCACGGTACCAGGTCACCGCCCCGAGCACACAGGCCAGAGCCAGACCGGGAATAACGCCAGCCATGAACAACGCACCAACGGATGTGTTGGTGGCGACCGAGTACATCACCATGACGATGGAGGGCGGAATCAGGATACCGAGCGCACCCGAGGTCGTAATGACACCGGCGCCGAATTTGCTCGGGAAGCCTGCCTTGACCATCGCCGGTAGCAAAATCGAGCCGATGGCGACGACGGTTGCCGGGCTTGAACCTGAGACCGCAGCAAACAGGGCACATGCCAGCACGCCCGCAAGACCAAGGCCGCCGTACCAGTGTCCGACCATCGACGTAGCGAAATTGATCATCCGCTTCGCCACCCCGCCGTGCGTCAAAAAGTTACCGGCAAGAATGAAAAACGGAATCGCCATGATCTCGAATTTCTCGATACCAGTGAAGAGTTTGAGTGCCACCGACTCGAGCGGAACATCGGTCATCGTGAACAGGAAGGTCAGTACCGTCAGGCCGAGCGAGATTGAGATCGGCATGCCGGTGAGCATAAGCACCGCCAACAGCGTAAATATCACGAGTGCGTTCATTATTTGTCGCTCCCTTGCTTGCCGTCTTTGCCGTCGCCTGTCATCTTGTGCTTCAAGTCGTGCATATGCAGGTTATCGTCCATGCCATAGGGATCGAAATCGACCGGCGGAACCTCATCCTCCAGCCCGTCAACATGACCGTGATCGTGGTGCGGCAATTCGCCGGTTTTCAGGAAACTCCAGGTCACCTGCAGGAAGCGGAAACTCATCAGCGATGATCCGAGCGGGATCGCGCTGTAGACAATCCACGTCGGCCATTCAAGGTCGGGCGTCGTCGGTCCTTCGTAGTTGTCGCCGGTATCAATACCAAGGAACTGGAAAATCGCGTAATGAGCACCGTTTTCCCAAACGAAGTGCGCTCCCAAGGCCGCTACAATGCCGGTAAACGTAGCACCGGCCAGAAGGCCAAAGATAATAGCTTTGCGACGATTGCTGTCATCAAGGCGATTGATCAGCACATCAACACCGACGTGGATGCCGGTACGAACGCCATACGCTGCGCCAAACTTGGCCATCCAGACAAACATGATGATGCACAGCTCCTGGGCCCAGCCGACATCGAGTGTCAGCAGCCAGTCCTGCAGCCCGGGGATAGCGACCCCGGCCAGATACCGGTGCATGACCGATATAAAAATGATAACCGTGGCCGCTCCCATCAGGAACGTCACCAGAATTTCTTCCAGGTGATTCAGCGCCTTGTTAATCATGGTATTTCCCCCGTTGCAACTCGGGGGCCGAAGCCCCCGAAATTAAAACTATTTGGACTCTTACAGGCTATCCGGCTTGAAGCCGATGTCTTTATAGACGGCCTGAATGACTTCCTTACCAACGCGGCCTTCCATTTTCTGATGGACCGGCACCAGGGCTTTCTTGAATGCCAGACGCTCTTCCTTGGTCGGCACATAAACCGTGGTCTTGCCACTCTTCTTGACCGCTTCCAGCGCACTGTCGTTCTCAACCTTGGCGATCTGGTTGGCGTAGCGTGTTGCCTGCTCCATGGCATCTTCGAGCTGGGCACGAACATCAGCCGGCAAACCATCCCAGAACTTCTTGTTAACGATAACCGCATAGCCGAGATAGCCATGGTCGGTAATCGTCAGATGCTTCTGCACTTCATGCATTTTCTGGGTGTAGAGATTGGAGATCGGGTTCTCAGTACCGTCGACGACGCCAGTTTGCAGCGCTTGATAAACCTCGGAGAAAGCCATTACCTGGGGTAAGCCACCCAAAGCACGAATCTGCTCTTCAAGCACTTTGGATGACTGAATACGCAGCTTCTTGCCCTTGAGATCAGCCGGTGCTTTGATCGGCGAATTCAAAGAGAAAGACTTGAAACCGTTATCCCAGTATCCCAGACCACGAATCCCCTTGGGTTCAAGTTTGGCCAGCAGTTGCTTACCGACGGCGCCATTGGTCACTTTGCGCAGATCATCGTAGTTGCTGAAAATGAATGGCAAATCGAAAACCTCAAACTCCTTGACGCCGAGCGGGCCGAACTTGGCCAGCGACGGAGCCAGCATCTGGACAGCGCCCAGTTGCAGGGCTTCCATTTCTTCCTTGTCCTTGTAAAGCGTCGAGTTGCCATAAACCTCAACTTTGACCTTACCCTTGGTCAGCTCGCCCGCTTTTTTGGCGAACATCTCGGCAGCCTTGCCCTTCGGCGTATCGGCAGAGACCACGTGACTGAACTTGATAACGATAGGCTGTTGCGCATAAACCGCAAAAGACAGCGCGCCGGCGAACAGACCGACCAGAAGCTTGGAAACTTTCATATTTTCTCCTCCAGAGGTTGAGCCGCTATTAAGAATTGCGACAGGATCAAATTATCACTAAACGGATAACTGCTGGGTATTGTGGATTTCCACAAGACGCAAAAATCCGGCATCAGCTGGGTTACGATTCTCCCATGCAGCTTATTCCCCGCTCCGCCACGCCGCCTAACCTGCGCTGGTTTCTCGCCCTGCCCAAATTCGGCATCGTCCTGCTCATCGCCGCTGTCATCGCCCTGCTCTGGCTGCTGCATCAGAACGAACTGGAAGAAGAACGCGCAGCGTTGATCAAGGACGTCCTCTGGCTTGAGCAAAATCTTCGTTTTCAACTGAGTGGCAACGAGGAACGCTTGCAACAATTGGCCGCCGATCTGGCCACGAGCAAAGAACCTGCGACGCTTTTTCGTCTGCGCGCCAAGCATTTGCTCAACATTCATCCGGAAATTTCACAAATCGCCTGGCTTGATGCCAAGCGCCATGAGATTGATGCGCTACCCAGCGGCCGCCTGAGTCACAAAGACAGCGCTTCGACCACTGCCGACTCCCGCCAAACCGCTTTCGAAACAGCACAGCGCCTAGGCAAAGCGGTGTACGGGGAACCGCTGCAGCTTGAGCCGAATACAAGTCACATTGAAATTACCCTGCCAATTTACGTTGACCGCAACTTTATCGGCGCCCTGGTTGCCAGTTATCCCTTGCAATCCCTTTTAAACGGGCAGGTGCCGTGGTGGTTTGCCGAGAAATACCAGGTCATCATCGTCGATGATAACGACACCCAATACGCCGCCAAATCGAACATCAAGGGCACCCCCAGTCTTTTTTATGAGCTGGTCTTTGAACCGCCCGGCAGGGGTTTGAAGCTGCGCGTAACCAGCTACAAAAGTGCGGTCAATCCGCTACAACGCCTGCTGGCGATTGCCATCATCGCACTTGCCATTGGCGTTTTCTGGAGCTTATGGATTGTCCGCGATCTAATGAAAAAGCGCTCGCAAACGGAGCAGGCCTTGCGCGCCGAGCACGCCTTCCGCACCGCCATGGAAGACTCGCTCACCGTCGGCATGCGTGCCCGCGACCTTGAAGGCCGCATCATTTACGTCAACCCGTCCTTCTGCAAGATGACCGGCTTCAACCAGGAAGAACTGGTCGATGCGGCACCACCGATGCCCTACTGGGTACCCGAACAACTTGATGAAACTTACGCCTTGCATCAGGCCGTGCTGGCAGGCAATGCCCCTAAGGATGGCTTTGAAATCACCTTCCGGCGCAAGAATGGCGAGCATTTTGACGTCCTGATTTACGAAGCCAAATTAATTGATGGCGATGGCCGGCACACTGGCTGGATGGCCTCGGTGCTCGATATCAGCGAACGAAAACGCGCCTCTGAGCTAGCCCGGCAGCAGCAGGAACAACTGCAATTTACTGCCCGCCTGGTAACCATGGGCGAAATGGCTTCAACCCTGGCGCATGAACTGAACCAGCCACTGGCGGCGATTGCCAGTTACAACTCCGGCTGTCTTAACCTGATGAATTCGGCTGATTGCAAAGCTGACGAAATACGCCCGGCAATGGAGAAAATCGGCATTCAGGCACAACGTGCCGGCAAAATCATTCGCCGTGTCCATGACTTCGTGCGCAAGAGCGAACCCAAGCGCGCGCCCTGCCAGATTGCTGAAGTCATCGACGACTGCCTCGGCTTTATTGAAGCCGATGCCCGCAAACGTCAAGTGCATATCGAATGTATTGTTGCCAAGTCGCCCGAAATTCTGGCTGACCGCCTGATGCTTGAACAGGTCTTGCTCAACCTTATGCGCAATGCGATGGACGCCATGGCCAACACGGCGGAAGCGGATCGGCGGCTGGAAATTAACGTGCTGGCGCGGCCCGACGAGTTGGAGATAATGGTCAGCGACCGCGGTTGCGGGATAGCCGAAGAAATCAGGGATAAGTTATTTACCGCTTTCTTTTCAACCAAGCCCGAAGGCATGGGTATCGGCCTCTCGGTCTGCCGCTCGATCATCGAATTTCACCGTGGCCGCCTGTGGGCTGAGGAAAACCCCGCCGGCGGCACCACCTTCCACATCACCTTACCGGTCGAAGAAGCATGAATACACCACAAGCGCATCTGGTTGACGACGACGAGGCGATCCGCGATGCGCTTTCCTGGCTACTCAAGTCACGCGGCATCCCGAGCAGCTGTTATGCCAGCGCCGAAGAGTTTCTCGCCATTTGGAACCCGGCACTGAGCGGCTGCGTTGTTCTCGACATGCGGATGACCGGAATGACCGGACTCGACTGCTTCGAGCAATTACAGGCACGAAACTCCAGCCTGCCGGTCATTTTTCTTACTGGCCATGGCGACGTCCCTCTCGCCGTTTCGACACTCAAAAAAGGGGCTTTCGACTTCTTTGAGAAGCCTCTGAACGACAACGATCTGGCCACACGCATCGCTGAAGCCATCGCGCTCAACAGCAACCAGCGCGAGCAAAATGCCTCGCAGGATTCAGTCAAGCGCTGCCTCGACAGCCTGACCAACCGTGAGCGACAGATTATGGATCTGGTACTCCTCGGCAAACTCAACAAAATCATCGCCGACGAACTCAATATCAGCATGCGCACCGTTGAAGTACATCGCGCCAATCTTTTTGACAAAATGCGGGTAAAAACCGCAGTCGAACTGGCAAATTTATTGAAACTAGCACGCTAACTCTTCCCTAAGCCTTTTTTTTTCGCTAGCATCACGCCACATTCGCTGATACTTATTCCTTAGTCAGCATTCAAACAACGGTTCATCCCACCGCATATCCCCTTTCCACGAGGCATTTCCATGAGCGAGCACATCCATTACGTCACCGATGACACCTTCGAAGCCGAGGTGCTGAAGTCCGAGCAGCCGGTTCTGGTCGATTACTGGGCTGAGTGGTGCGGCCCGTGCAAGATGATTGCACCGATCCTTGACGAAATCGCCAAGGACTACAGCGGCAAACTCAAGGTTGCCAAGGTCAATATCGATGACAATCAGGCGATCCCCGCCAAGTTTGGCATTCGCGGCATCCCGACGCTGATGATTTTCAAGAACGGCAATGTCGAAGCGACCAAGGTAGGCGCGCTGTCCAAGTCACAACTTGCCGCCTTTATTGACAGCACCATTTAATCTCCGTACTCTCCCGGCCTGAAGGAGTTTTTAACCTTCAGGCCGACGCCAAAGGCAAACGCCGGCGTCACACCCTTCCTTTAGCAGTACGCGCTCCCGGCACCGGTTATTTTCCGGCCTCCCTGCCAGCGCCCCCTACCTAGAACACATGCAACTCTCTGAACTCAAGACGCATCACGTCGGCAAATTGCTCGACATGGCCACCGTAGCCGGTATCGAAAACGCCAACCGGATGCGCAAGCAGGAACTGATTTACGCCATCCTCAAACACGAAGCCAAAAGCGGCGCGACCATTTATGGTGACGGTACGCTGGAAGTGCTCTCCGATGGCTATGGTTTTCTGCGCTCACCGGACACCTCCTACCTGGCCAATCCGGACGATATTTACGTTTCGCCCTCACAGGTGCGCCGCTTCAATCTGCGCACCGGCGACACGATAGCCGGCGAAATCCGCACCCCCAAGGAAGGCGAGCGCTACGTTGCGCTGACCAAACTCGACAGCATCAACGGCTTCCCACCGGAAGCCAACAAGAACAAGATCATGTTCGAGAACCTGACACCGCTGCACCCGACGCGCATGCTGCGCCTGGAGCGCGACATCAAGTCGGAAGAGAACATTACCAGCCGTGTCATCGACATGATTGCCCCGGTCGGCGCCGGCCAGCGCGGCCTGCTCGTCGCCCCGCCAAAAACCGGTAAAACGGTGATGTTGCAGAATATCGCCCACGCCATCACTGCCAATCACCCGGACGTTATTCTGATCGTCCTGCTGATCGACGAGCGCCCGGAAGAAGTCACCGAAATGACCCGTACCGTCAAGGGTGAAGTGGTTGCTTCGACCTTCGACGAGCCGGCCACCCGTCACGTTGCGGTGGCTGAAATGGTCATCGAAAAAGCCAAGCGTCTGGTTGAACACAAACGGGATGTGGTCATCCTGCTTGACTCGATTACCCGTCTTGCCCGCGCCTACAATACCGTCCAGCCGGCTTCCGGCAAAGTGCTGACCGGCGGCGTTGACGCCAATGCCCTGCAAAAGCCGAAACGCTTCTTCGGTGCCGCCCGTAACATCGAGGAAGGCGGTTCGCTGACCATTCTCGCGACGGCGCTGATCGACACCGGTTCACGCATGGATGAAGTGATTTACGAGGAGTTCAAGGGCACCGGCAATGCCGAGATCCATCTCGACCGTCGCATGGCCGAAAAGCGCATGTATCCGGCAATCAACGTCAATCGCTCAGGCACCCGCCGCGAAGAACTCCTGCTCAAGCCCGATGTGCTGCAAAAAATGTGGGTGCTGCGCAAGCTCTGTTACCCGATGGACGACCTCGCCGCCATGGAATTCCTGCTCGACAAGGTCAAGTCAACCAAGGGCAATGCCGAGTTCTTCGACGCCATGCGTCGCGGCTAAGCCCTGATTTATATTGCAAAACCGTGATTATTCAAGGATAATCACGCGTTTTCCAGATCGGCCACATCCGCCGGTCGCATAACGAAAGGTAATAAAAATGAAAGACGCAATTCACCCGAATTACAAAGAAATCCAGGTCACCTGCTCTTGCGGCAGCACGTTTACGACGCGTTCGACCATGACCAAGCCGACCTTCCACGTTGAAGTCTGCTCCATGTGCCACCCGTTCTACACCGGCAAACAGAAGATCGTTGATACCGCTGGCCGCGTCGAGAGATTTAACCAGAAATTCGGCTCCATGCTGCGTAAAACCGCAGCCTGATCTGCCTGATGCTTCCGACAAAAGGCAGCCGCTTGGCTGCCTTTTTCATTTCCAGCCGACATGTCTTCTGACTCAAACTCGCTGAAATCACGCTTGCGCCGTGGCATTACCCTGCCACCCGCGGGCTGGATGTTGGCAGCAATATTGGCTTTCTACGTTCTCGCCGGCATTTTCGGGCGCGACCCATGGAAAGGCGAAGACGCCGTTCACATCGGCACCGCCTGGCACATGCTGACCTACGGCGACTGGCTCTCGCCCGACCTCGCCGGCCGCGCCTTTCACGAACCACCGCTCTATTACTGGACTGGCGCCGTCACCGGCCTGCTTTTCGGCTGGCTGCTGCCGCTGCACGAAGCAATCCGTCTGGCCAGCGCCGTCTGGGCCGCGCTCGCCCTGATCAGTCTTTATTACGCCGGCCGCGAGATGTACGGTCACGACAGCGCCGCCGCCAGCCCGCTGCTGCTTGCCGGTTGTGCCGGCTTGCTGTTGCACGCGCATGATGCGCAGCCAATGCTGATCGCTCTGGCGGCCTACGGTGGCAGCCTCGGTGCGCTGGCCACCATCGGCCGCAAACCGCGCCTGACCGGTGTCTTTTATGGCTTGGCAATTGCCGGCTGCATGCTCGGTGCCGGTATCGCGCCCACCCTGCCACTGCTGGCGGTTGCCCCACTAGCCTGGTGGCTTTCGCCAGATCGCCCGAAGGCACTGCAAACGCTATTAATCGGACTGGCGATTGCTACTGCCCTTATCCTGCCCTGGCCGCTACTGCTCCTTGTGCTTGAGCCATCCCGCCTGCACGGCTGGCTGAACACTGAGCTGGTGCCGCTACTGACGCCGTTTTCTTTCTCCGGCACCGGACGCTTCCTCGCCATGCTGCCGTGGTTCGCTTTCCCGGCTTTGCCGCTGGCGGCGTGGACGCTGTGGACACGGCGCAAAGCCCTGCGGGAAATGCCGCAATTGCTACCGCTCGGCTTTTTCCTGCTGACCTTGCTAATGCTCGGCCTCGCCTACCGCCCGCGCGAAATTCCGGCTTTGCTACTGCTGCCGCCATTAGCGCTGCTGGCAACACCCGGCGCATTAACCCTGCGGCGAGGTGCGGCCAACGCCTTCGACTGGTTTGGCATGATGTGTTTCACCTTCTTTATTGGCTTCGTCTGGCTCGCCTGGTCAGCGATGGCGCTTGGCTGGCCAGGCAAACTAGCCAGCCGGGTCGTGATCCTGCGCCCGGGCTTCATCGGGCAATTTGATCTCTCTGATCTGCTGATTGGCCTGGCGGCCACAGCTTGCTGGATCTGGCTAATCTTCACCGCACCGCGCTCCCCCTACCGCAGCCTGACTCATTGGACGCTTGGTTTCACGACACTCTGGCTGCTCGCGACCACCCTGATCCTGCCGTGGTTTGACTATGGCAAGAGCTACCGTCCGGTCGCTGAAGAACTCGCCAAGCTGTTGCCGGCACAAAGCGGTTGCGTTGCCGAGCGCGGTCTGACTGATGCCCAGCGGGCCTCGCTGGCCTATTTTGTGAACATTGAGCCATTGAGTGCTGACAGCAATCCCGGCAAACAATGCAACTGGGTTATCGTCACCGGCGACACCACGCCAGAACTGGCCTCCCCCAAAGGGCGCTGGACAAGGGTCTGGGAAGGAAACCGCCCCGGCGACCGCAAAGAAAAATTCCGCCTTTTCCGGCGTTGACCGCAGCAGAATGCAGCAGCCCGATGGCGATCGATCAGCCCTTGAGAAAATGCTCGCGGTAATACTTGAGTTCGTCGATCGACTCGTAAATGTCCGCCAGCGCCGTATGCCGGCCCTTCTTCTTGAAGCCTTTGTAAATATCCGGCTGCCAGCGTTTGCACAGCTCTTTCAGGGTGCTGACATCAAGATTACGGTAATGGAAGAAGGTTTCCAACTCAGGCATGTAACGCGCCATGAAGCGGCGATCCTGACCGATGGTGTTGCCGCACATCGGCGAATGGCCTTTTGACGAATGGCGCTTGAGGAACTCCATCGCTTCTTCAGCTACTGCAGCCTCGTCCATCGTCGATGCCTTAACCTTGTCGATCAGGCCGGAACGTCCGTGCGTTTTCTGGTTCCAATCGTCCATCGCCGCCAAGGTTTCGTCGGATTGATGCACCACCCAAGACGGTGATTCGGCGACCAGTTCGAGTTCTGAATTGGTGACGACCATGGCCAATTCAATAATCCGGTCACGATCCGGTTCCAAACCTGTCATTTCCATGTCCAACCAGACAAGGTTGTTTGCGTTGGCTGCCATATAATTGTCTTTTTGCATTAAAGCCTCAATTTTCTCACAGCTTGCTGCCGACCATCCGTGACATCCAACTTCACCACCCTTTTTCTGATTGCTTTCGCCCTGACGCTGGGCATCCGCCTGTGGCTGAAAATGCGCCATATCCGCTTCGTTGCGGCGCATCGGGAAAGCGTGCCGGCCAATTTCGCCGAACAGATTTCGCTGGCCGACCACAAAAAAGCGGCTGATTACACCGTTGACCGCAACAAGTTCGCCTTACGCAGCATCATTGTCGATGCCGCCCTCCTGCTTGCCCTGACCCTCGGTGGCGGCCTCGCTGCCCTGCACGATTTCTGGTCGCCGCAACTTGACGGCCTGGCTTACGGCCTGGCGATGATCTTCAGCCTGATGCTGATCTCCGGCATCATCGACCTGCCCTTTTCGCTCTATCAGCAATTCGTCATTGAGGCGCGCTACGGCTTCAACCGCATGACGCCCGGCCTCTTCTTTACCGACTTGCTCAAGCAAACCCTGGTCGGCATCGCCATCGGTGCGCCGGTGATCGCTGCCGTTCTCTGGCTGATGGGCGCCATGGGCAATTTCTGGTGGTTTTATGTGTGGATTTTCTGGTGCGCCTTCAACCTGCTAATTCTTTTCGTTTACCCGACCTGGATCGCCCCGCTCTTCAACAAGTTCTCGCCGCTTGAAGACGGCGAAATGAAATCGCGCATTGAAGCCCTGCTCGTCCGTTGTGGCTTTCGTTCCAGCGGCTTGTTCGTGATGGACGGCTCGAAGCGCTCCAGCCACGGCAACGCCTACTTCACCGGCTTCGGCCAAAACAAGCGCATCGTCTTCTTCGACACCCTGCTCGCACGCCTCGCGCCAACCGAGATCGAAGCCGTGCTTGCCCACGAACTCGGCCACTTCCGCCACCATCACGTGATTCAGCGCATCGTCCTGATGTTCGCCATCTCGCTCGGCTTTCTCTGGCTACTCGGCCAACTGATCAATACCGGGTGGTTCTACAGCGGGCTCGGCGTGCCGGCACAAAATACCGCGCTGGCGCTGATTCTCTTCTTCCTCGTCATCCCCGTCTTCACCTTCCCGCTTAGCCCGCTTGGCAGCTACCTGTCGCGGCGCAATGAATTCGAGGCCGACGCCTACGCCGCCGAACATGCCAGCGCTGGCGATCTGGTTCGCGCGCTGGTCAAGCTCTATCAGGACAACGCCTCAACGCTGACCCCTGATCCGCTGCATTCGCTGTTTTACGACTCGCACCCGCCGGCAGCGCAACGCATCGCCCGCCTGCTACAACAACCGGAACTGGTACAAAGCTGATGGATGGACGTGTTATCGCGGCGCATGGTCGCCAATACCTCGTTGAACTTGCCGATGGCGAGCGAATGAATTGTGTCCCACGGGGCAAAAAAAGCGAGATTGCCTGTGGTGACCGCCTTGAAATCGAGCGCTCTTCCGACAATCAGGGCGTTATCAACGCGATTGCGCCGCGCACCAGCCTGCTCTATCGCTCCAACGAAACCCGGCAAAAGCTGATCGCTGCCAATGTCGATCAAGTCGTCATCGTCGTCGCCACCGAGCCCGGATTCTCCGACGAACTGATCACCCGCGCCCTGCTCGCCGCCGAAAGCGAAGAAATCGAGCCGCTGATCGTCCTCAATAAATGCGATCTAACCGACAAACTGGAAGCTGCCCGCGAGCGCCTCGCCATTTTTGCCGAGCTCGGTTATCGCACCCTTGAACTCTCGGCGCGCGACCATGCCGAAGACTTGCGCCCCTTCCTGCAAGGCTGCATCAGCGTCCTGGTTGGCCAGTCCGGGATGGGCAAATCAACGCTGGTCAATGCCCTGGTGCCAGAAGCCAATGCCGCGACACGCGAAATTTCAGCGGCGCTCGATTCCGGCAAGCACACCACCACACACGCGACGCTTTACCACCTCGATGACGAAAGTGACCTGATCGACTCACCCGGCCTGCAGGAATTTGGCCTTGGCCATCTCGACCGTCAGGAAATCGAACACGCCTTTCCGGAGTTTCGCCCTTATGTCGGCCAATGTCGCTTTCGCGACTGCCACCACGACAAGGAACCAGACTGCGCACTGATTGCTGCGGTCAACGCCGGAAAAATCGACAAAAGACGTTTCGCCATTTATCACCGAATTGCTGCCGGCATCCGCTGATACCTCCTAAAGGCCATAGCATCCTTTTCGTTAAGAGACGATAATCGGGCGAGAGCTACTTAACGGTGGCCAGGAGAGGATAAGCATGACCGGCAGCCCGTCCACCATTCTGATTGTTGATGACACACCGGAGAACCTGAGTGTTCTCGGAGAGTTGCTGCAACCCAGTTACCGGGTGCGCGCCGCCAACTCCGGCCGGCGCGCCCTGCAAATCGCCAACGGCAAGCCCGCCCCCGACCTCATCCTGCTTGATGTAATGATGCCGGAGATGGATGGTTTCGATGTCCTCGCCGAGTTACGCCGCACCCCCGCCACCCAAAACATCCCGGTCATTTTCGTCACCGCCATGGATGGCACAGATGACGAAGAGCACGGCCTCGACTGCGGCGCGGTTGATTACATCACCAAGCCGATACGCCCCGCCATTGTTCTCGCCCGCGTCCGTTCACAACTTGAACTCAAACTGGCGCGCGACATCCTGCGCGACCAGAACGCCTATCTTGAGTCTGAAGTCGCCAAGCGGATGACTGAAAACCAGCTGATCCAGGACATCAGTATTCTCGCCCTCGCCCGCCTCGCCGAAACCCGCGACCCGGAAACCGGCAACCATCTGCGCCGCACCCAGGAATACGTCCGCACCCTCGCCCAGTCGCTACGCCAGCATCCACGTTTTGCGCACTTTCTTGACGACAAGACCATCGCCTCGCTGGCCAAATCGGCACCGCTGCACGACATCGGCAAAGTCGGCATTCCCGACCACATCCTGCTCAAACCGGGCCCGTTGACGCCGGAAGAATGGGTGATCATGCGCACGCACGCCAAACTCGGCAGCGACGCCATCGCCCAGGCTGAAGCCGACGCCTCCGAGCAAGTCGAGTTTCTCGCGCTGGCCAAGGAAATCGCCCACTACCACCATGAAAAGTGGAATGGCAGCGGCTACCCGGACGGGCTCGCCGGCGACGCCATTCCGATTGCCGCCCGGCTAATGGCGCTCGCCGATGTCTTTGATGCTCTAATCTGCAAGCGGGTTTACAAATCCGCCATGAGTTTCGAACAGGCACAGACGATCATTACCGGCGACAGCGGTACGCACTTTGACCCGGACATCGTTCAGGCATTCACCGACAATTTTGAACGCTTCAAAGCAATCGCTGACGCCTACGCAGAGTAAGTTTCTTGGCGACCAGGTGGTGCTGGCGATGCGCACGACCCCGGTAGTTGAGGTCGTGCTCGAGCACCCTTTCTAAGCAAACGATACAACCCGTCACGACACAACCAACCATGCGACCGATGCCTTTATCCACTCTGGCCGACATCATGACACGCAGCGTGTGCAGCGTGACTCCGGAAACATCGCTCAGAAGCCTCGCGCTGCTGATGTCGCGCGAAAAGATCTCCAGTTAGATGGTTGACCGCGATAACCTCTCTATCGGCATCATCACCGAGAGCGACATCACCCGCGCCCTGCATGAGTCCCGCAAGCCGGAGACTGCGGCCAGCGAAATCATGTCCGAATCGCTTATTACGGCCGCCAGCGATCTCGACCTGCTGAGCGCACGTAGCCTGATCGACACCAAGGGCATCCGCCATCTGGTCGTCGTCGATAGCGAAGGCAAAACCGCCGGCATCGTCAGCGATACCGATTTCCGGCTGTTTCTCGGCACCAACATCTTCAAAAAACTGCGCTCACTCGACAACCTGATGGATCGCCAGATGCCGTGCTTGCTGCCAGACAGCACGCTCGATCAGGCGATCGCCCTGATGGTCGAAACCAAGGCTGACTACACGGTAGTAGCCGAGGATGGCAAGCCGCTGGGCATCCTTACCGAGCGTGACATGCCACGCCTCCTGCACGATCATCCCGACCCAAAACAGGTGCCGATCTCCGATGCAATGAGCAAACCGGTTTTCAGTATCGGGGTCGACAAGTCGGTCACTGAAGCCCTCGAATTCATGACCGAGCGTCATCTGCGCCACATGGCCGTCGTTGACATTCACGGCATGATTGTTGGCGTCATCAGCCAGCACCGGCTTTTCGAGCAGCTTGCACTCCATCAAATGGAATCGGCGGTAAACGAGGCGCTGCACGAACACCAGCAGCGCCGCCTGGAAACTCATCTGCAACTGGCAATGGAAGCTTCGGGCGCCGGCGGCTGGGAGTATTTGCACGAAACCAGTGAATTGATTTTGAGTAACGCGCTCATTAAGCTGCTGCAGCGCTCCAGTATCGAACCGCCATCAACGATGGCCGGGTGGCTTTCGGTCATACACCCCGATGACGCTGCCAGCGTCACCGGAGCTTTTGAGAAATTAGACAAAGGTATTGAACCAGGCTCTCAGGAATACCGCGTCCAAGCAAGCGATGGCCGCTGGCTTTGGTATGAAGCCAATGCCTGTCTTGTCGACAAAACCCCTGGCGGGGCACCTCGCTTAAGTGTTGGCATTCTCACCGACATTACCCGCAAGCGCCTCGAACGCGAGCAAATCACCCGCCAGAATCGGGCTCTGACATTAATGAGCGGCGTTGCGCAGGCGATGAGCCGAAACGCTAGCGAAGCCAGTTTCTTGACCGAGATCGCCATCCTCATCACCGAGGTTGGTGGCTACCGCATGACCTGGGTTGCCCAAGCCGGACAAAATGCCGATCGCTCGGTAAGGCCGATTGCCGAATCAGGATTCGACCCAGGCTACCTTGATGCGATCAAGGTCTCCTGGGCCGATAACGACTTTGGTCAGGGGCCAACCGGTAAAGCGATCCGTACCGGCATCCCGGTCATCTGTCGCGATATCCTTAACGACCCCAATTTTGTCCGATCACGTGAAGACGCCATCGCCTGCGGCTACCGTTCATCGATCGCGATGCCCCTGCGAATTGCCGGCAACATTTTTGGTGCGATCAATATTTACAGTGAATTAACTGATGCTTTCGACGAGCCGGAAATCTCCCTGCTTGAAGAACTGACCGGAGAAGTCGCTGCCGGCATCGGGCGCCTGCAGGCGCTGCACAAACTCGCCGAAAGTGAAGCCGAATTACGCGAGGCGCAGTCGATTGCGCGCTTGGGTCACTATCGTTTCATACCTGACAGCAACGCCTGGGAAAGCTCAGCGCTACTCGATGAGATTTTCGGGATCAATGCTGACTACCAGCGCGATGTCGATGGCTGGCAGGCACTGATTCATCCCGAAGACCAGGTACGCATGCGAATCTATCTGGCGGATGAAGTTCTCGGCAAGCAACAGCCATTCAGCAATGAGTACCGTATCATCCGCCCCGTCGATGGACGCACCCGCTGGCTGCGCGGCAGTGGCAAGTTAAAAATCAATGACCAGGGACAAATTCTGGAAATGGTCGGCACCATTCAGGACATCACCGAGCAACGGGTCGCCCAGGAAAGCATGCAACAGCATCTGGAAACCCTGGTCGAAGAACGCACCGCCCAACTCAGCATTGCCAAGGAAGAGGCAGAATCAGCCAGCCGGGCAAAGAGCTCCTTTCTCGCCAACATGAGCCATGAGATTCGCACCCCGCTCAATGCCATCATGGGTCTCAGCCATCTGGCGCGGCGCGACGCTGAAACACCTACCCAGCGCGAACGTCTCGGCAAGGTTGGCAATGCTGCTCAACACCTGCTCGCCGTGCTCAACGAAATTCTCGACTTCTCAAAAATAGAAGCCGGCAAACTGGTACTCGAGAGCACCAATCTCAATCCGGCAGACATTCTCGGTAATGCGCGCGAATTGATCCTCGTCAAGGCCGCCGCCAAAAGCTTACCGATCAGCATCGAGATCGATCCGGCCCTGCCGAACGTCATGCGTGGTGACGCCATGCGCCTGCAACAAATTCTGCTCAACTTCCTCTCCAACGCGGTCAAATTCACCGAACAGGGGCGTATCACGATGAGTGCGCGACTGCTGCACACCAGCCCCTCCGGGCTTTATGTGCGCTGCGAGGTACGCGACACCGGCATCGGTATCAGCCCGCAAGTTCAGGCACGGCTCTTCAACCCGTTTGAGCAGGCCGACACCTCGACCACCCGGCGCTTTGGCGGTACCGGTCTCGGTCTGGCAATCAGCCTGCGTCTTGCCGAAGCAATGGGTGGCGCCATTGGCGTCAGCAGCGAAGTCGGCAGCGGCAGCACCTTCTGGTTCACTGCCCGTCTCGATCCGGCGCTACCTGGCTCAGAGGCCAGTCCCCCTCCTGGGCCGCATGACCATCGGGAATACGAAGTGGCGGCAGTTCATGGTGGCGCCTTCATTCTGCTCGCCGAAGACAACCCGACCAACGTGGAAGTCGCCCGCGATCTGCTTGAATGTGCCGGCTTGCGTGTGGTCGTCGCGCATGACGGCGCCGAAGCCCTGGCCATCGCCACCGGTCAGCACTTCGATCTGGTCTTGATGGATATGCAGATGCCGCTAATGGATGGTCTCGAGGCAACCCGCAACATTCGCCAATTGCCCGGCTGGGCAGATATACCGATTCTGGCAATGACCGCCAATGCATTTGACGAAGACCGCAACGCCTGCATCGAAGCCGGCATGAATGATCACATTGCCAAGCCGGTCGATCCAAAAGTGCTGTTCTCAGCCCTCCTGCAATGGTTGCCCAAACGCGACCAGCCGGCGCCGAAGCAAGCAACCAGCCAGCCGAAAGCCCCCGAGCCAAGCGATGCTGCCGAACTGCACCAGATCCCCGGCCTCAATGCCGATCTTGGCTTGCGCTCGGTACTTGGGCGGGTCGCCACCTATCGCCGCCTGCTCAACGGCTTTGCCGAAAGCCACAACGGCGATTTCAAACGCATTACCGAACTTCTTGAGACTGACGACCACAACGAAGCCCGCCGCCTTGCCCATTCGATCAAAGGCGCCTCCGGATCGCTGGGCGCCACCGATCTCCAACAATCCGCCGCGCGCCTTGAAAGCGCGATCAAGGAAAGCCGGCCGCTGGCCGAAATCAAAACGCTACTCGACGAAACGGCGCGCCATTACAGTAGCCTGCAGCAAGCCCTTGCCGGATTAAATCCGGGCAAGAGCGAATCGCCGGCAGTGCCGGAAAGCGACAAAAAAGCCGCCAGAGCAATCATTGAGACGATGCGCAAGCAACTCGGTAATGATGATTTCGCGGCGATCAAAACGCTGGACGAGCATCCGGCATTCTTCGCCCAGCTCTTTGGCGAGCAGCAAAAAAACTTCAAAACCAACCTCAATAATTTCGACTTTGAATCGGCGTTGACCGTACTTGAAGCAACAGTAAAGACCAGCGAGCAAGCATGAAACCGGACAACACCACCAGCACCTCGCCATCCTGGATTCTGCCCGCCTTCGCGCTCGTTTTTCTGCTGATTGCTGCCGGCGGAACCTGGCTGTATCAAAGCGAAAAGGCACGCGCCCTGAGCAAATCTGAGCAGCATCTCGAAGCCTTCAACACTCTGCTCAACGACCAGATCGCCCAATGGCGCGGCGAGCGCTACGCTGACGCCAAGGTGCTCAGCGAGAGCGCGCCCCTGATTCAGGAAGTTGAACGGATGCGCAAAGGCAGTCAAGGCCGGATCAGCGATGCGGTTGAGGCGCGGTTGCGCAGCATCGCGCAAAACTATCGTTACCACGACGTGATCGTCACCAACATGGAGGGGGAAATCCTCGCCAGCGCCAGCAGGCGTTCAACCGCTCTCTCCGAGCACATTCTTGAACTACTCAAAACCCCGGTGCAGAGCAGGCCACCCAAACTCAGCGACGTTCATCTGTCGCCCAATGGCGGCTATGTTCATATCGACGTCATTGCCCCGCTTTTCACAACTCAGGGCGAGACAGCGCGGCAAGTGGGCTCAGTCATTCTTCAGGCCAATCTCGACACTTTTCTCTACCCGGCACTGAAAAAATGGCCTTTACCGAGCACCAGCGCCGAATTCTGGCTAGTCCGCCGTGACGGTGAGCATGCGCAACTGGTCAATGATCGCCGACGGCAAATCGGTTCTGCCCTCAATACCCGCATCCCTGCCAGCGATGCCATGTCACCGGCCGTCATGGCGATTTTTGGTGATCGCCTGGGGCATGTTCAAGGCATCGACATCGACGGCACGCCAGTGCTCGCTTACCTGAGCAAAGTCCCTGAATCAGAATGGGCTTTGGTCGCCAAAATTTCACGCAGCGAAGCACTCGCTGCCTGGCAGACCGCGTCATGGCTAATCATCGCCGTCACCATCGGCCTGCTCCTCGCCGCCGCCGGCTTGCTTGGCTTCATCTTCCAGACGCATGGCTTGCGCCGATACCAATCGCTGCTCGCTGCCGAGGATTCGGCTCGCACCCTGCGTCAGCGCTTTCAAATTGCTTTTGACGCCAGCCCGCTGGCTGCCGTCATCTCCCGTAGCAGCGATGGCCACGTTGTTGATATCAACAACAAATTTGAGCGCGACTTTGGCTGGAGCGAGGAAGAATTGATTGGCCGCACCTCGATCGAAGCCGGCATCTGGACGGATCCTGAGGTGCGCCAAGCCTGGCTGTCCAGGCTGAACGAATCCAAAGCCGTCGTCAGCCACGATGCGATCTGGCTTGACCGTGCCGGAAAGCCACACAACGTCGAGATTTCAGCGGCGTTGCTTGATTTTGATGGCGAGCAGCACATTTTCTCCTTTGTTGCCGATGTCACCCAAAAACGTAAAACGGAGGCCGAACTGGCCGACTATCAGCGCCGCCTTGAGTTCATGGTTGATGAACGCACCAGCGAATTGCGGCTGGCCAAAGAGTTGGCCGAGCAGGCCAGTCGCGCCAAAAGCGCCTTTCTTTCAAACATGAGCCACGAAATTCGCACGCCGCTCAACGCCGTCATCGGCATCACCCACCTGATGCAGCGCGACGCCACCGAGCGCCAGCAACAGGATCGGCTCGCTCAAGTCTCTGATTCGGCAAAGCATCTGCTGGCTGTTATCAACGACATTCTCGACATATCAAAGATTGAGGCCGAAAAGCTGCAACTTGAGAAAGTCGATTTCGCCCCTGGCCGCGTCCTCAGTGATGTCCTCGGCATGCTCGAATTCAAAACCCGCGACAAAGGCCTCGCTCTCCTTGCCGATATCGACCCGGCCTTGCCGGGCGCGGTCAGAGGAGACCCGGTACGACTGCAGCAGATTCTGCTCAACTACCTCTCCAATGCGGTCAAATTCACCGAGAAGGGTCATGTTCTGCTGCGCGCCCGCGTTACTGAATCGCGCGGCCAGCAAGTGATCCTGCGTTTTGAGATTGAAGATACCGGCATTGGTATTGAGGCCGGGATGATTCCCCGCCTTTTCAGCAGTTTTGAGCAAGCCGATAACTCAACCACCCGCCGTTTTGGTGGCACCGGCCTCGGTCTTGCCATATCCCGCCAGCTTGCCCAGCTGATGGGCGGCGAAACCGGTGTGATCAGTACGCCGGGCAAGGGCAGCACGTTCTGGATCACCGCCTGTCTGGATATCGCCGCTGATGCCCCGCAACAGGCGAATGTTGCGGTCAACGCCGATTTAGAGGCAGAAATCAGGCGCACGCGCAGTCAGGCAAAATTATTGCTGGTTGAAGATGACCGGATCAATCAGACGGTAGCGATTGAAATCCTTGCCGGCACCGGCCCCAAGCCCGACATCCTCTACGCCACTCGGCTGGCTAACCTGCCTGCCAATCCGGAAAGCCAGCCCTTGAGCTCAGCCCCTCTGGCACCCCAAGGCAGCATATCCGACCCGGCAGCGATCGAGGCTCTGATAACCAAAATCCACGAAATCCCGGGCATCGATACCAAGGCCGGCATGGCGACCATGCGCGGCAAGCCGGATAAATATCTCGATTTACTCATCAAGTTTATTGTTCATCATCGCGACACATCCACGCTGCTGCGCACCACGATAACCGCCGGTGACAATCCGACCGCCACGCGCCACGCCCACTCGCTCAAGGGCGCAGCCGGCTCGCTTGGCCTCAATAGCCTGCGCAGTGCGGCCGCCGAACTTGAAGCAGCGCTCCGGGAAAACCAGTCTCCAGAGCAAACCACGCCGCTACTCAGTCACCTCGAAGAAACCCTTTGCAGCCTAATTAACGCCCTTCTAGCGATCCTCGCCAGCAATGCCAGCCTGCCCCCGGTGGCAGCTGATTTGGTTGCGGCACGTAAAATTATTGCTCGCCTGATCCCCCTGCTCGAAGTTGATGACATGAGCGCCGGCGATCTGCTGCGAGGCCACCACGACCTGCTCAGCGCCGCGCTCGATACCGACTTTGCCGAATTTGAAAGACGTATGGACAACTTTGATTTTCCGGGTGCGCTCGAACACCTGCGCGACGTGCTCAGCGCCCACCCCGGTCTGATTGGGGAGTAATCAGCAAAACCGGCAACCGAGAAAACCGCGGAAAACCGGGAAAACCGGGGAAAACCGGGGACAGACCACGGTTTCCGAAGGCCCTCTCCCTAACCCTCTCCCCAAAAGTGGGGCGAGGGGACTATAGCTCACTACGCCAACCAATCTCGGACACCCTGCCCGGCCACATAACCGCTGGCGAAACAGGCGGTGAGCAGGTAGCCGCCGGTGGGCGCTTCCCAATCGAGCATCTCGCCGGCACAAAAAATGCCGGGCATTTGCTTCAACATCAGATTTTCATCCAAAGCTTCAAAAGCCACGCCGCCAGCGCTGCTAATCGCTTCATCAAGCGGCCGCGTTGCGATAACCGGCACAGCCAAGGCCTTGATTGCTGCCGCCAATGAGGCTGTCGCGGTCAACGCCGAATTTGGGCTGAATTCTCGTAACAATGCCGCCTTAACGCCTTCAATCCCGACCCGCCGGCGCAGGTGATTGAACAAAGAATCGCGCCCCTGCGGTTTGGAAAGATCGGCAATCAAACGCTCAAAGCTGCGCCCTGGCGCCAGATCAAGGGTCAGCGTTGCCTCGCCGTCGCGTTCTAACGCATCGCGCAGCGGCGCCGACAAAGCGTAGATCAAGCCACCTTCAATCCCGTTTTCAGTAATATTGAATTCGCCCTGCTGACTTTGATCGCCAACGCTGGCAACCACCGACTTGATCGGCTGCCCGGCAAAACGCTCACGAAAATAGGCACTCCACGCCACATCGAAACCACAGTTGGCAGGCTTTAGCGGTAGGACGGGAATTCCGCGCTCCACCAAAATTGGCACCCAGGCACCGTCCGATCCGAGCTTTTTCCAGCTGCCGCCACCGAGCGCGAGTATGACGATATCGGCATTGACCGCTATCTCTCCTTCCGGCGTCGCGAAGCGAAGGCTGCCATCAGCCTGCCAGCCGAGCCAGCGATGGCGGACATGAAAGCGCACCCCGGCGCCACGTAAGCGATGCAGCCAGGCACGCAGCAAGGGGGCTGCCTTCATTTCAGTGGGGAAGACGCGGCCAGAGGTGCCAACAAAGGTTTCAATCCCCAGCCCGGCGATCCACTCGCGCAGTGCTTGTGGCCCGAACGCTGCAAGTAACGGAGCGATTTTTTCAGCACGTTGGCCATAGCGGGCAATGAAAGCCGGCAGTGGCTCACTGTGGGTGATGTTCATGCCGCCTTTGCCAGCGATCAAAAACTTGCGACCAACCGAGGGCATGGCATCAAAAATATCGACATTTACGCCGTTGACTGCACCCCGCAGAAAGTACTCTTGGGCGACGCCAAGTTGTTCCGCCGCCATCAACCCGGCCGGGCCGGCGCCGATGATGGCTACCGTTGGCATCAGGGCTTCTCTGCCTCCTCCGGCAGTGTGGACAAGCGTTCTTCGAGTCCTTCCGGTAACTCTTCCTCGTCGAGCGGCGTCACGGTGACCTCAACTTCCGGTTCGGCACCGCCGCCGCCGAGAATTATGCCGCGTAGCGGAGATATATCGCCGAAATCGCGGCCGACGGCGATCGTGATATGTTCGGTATTGGGCAGCAGATTATTGGTCGGGTCGAAGTCGACCCAGTTGTCGCCAAAGCCCGGCGCGTAAACTGATACCCAGGCATGCGATGCATCAGCGCCGATCAGACGCGGCTTGCCCGGTGGCGGGCGGGTCAGCAGGTAGCCGCTGACGTAGCGGGCAGACAGGCCAAGGGCGCGCAAACAGGCGATCATTAGATGTGCGAAGTCCTGACAAACGCCACGCTTCTTTTCGAGGACTTCCATGACCGGCGTTGATACCGTGGTCGCCTCCGGATCGAACTTGAATTCCTTGAAAATTTTCGCCATCAAGGCTTCGGCACCCACCAGTACCGGCGTCTCTGGCGGAAAGCAATCGGCGGCGTAATCGGCCAGTTCGTGTTTGATGCGGACATGGGCGCTCTCAAAAAGGAAGCGCGTCGCGTCGAGATCTTCCGGCTCGGGGGGCACCGCAGTGTAGGCCAGGCGGTCGCGCAACTCTTCCCAGGGCATCGAGGTTTCAAGATTCTCCGGGAGATGCGGGATGACTTCTACGGACATTACTGAACTGATCCGCAAACTGTCGTGCGGCACATGGAAAGCGATCCAGGTCACCGGGTTGCCGAAGGCATCGTCGCCATCGCGGCGCCATGTGGGTGTTGGCGTTACCTCGATATTTTGTTCGACGATGCGCTGCCAGGCGAGGATGCGCGGCGACAGATGCAGTTGTTGCTGCGATAACGAGACATTGCCGCCGTAATCGTAGGTTGTCTGGTGTACCACGTGGTAACGGACGGGCTCTTTTTCCATCATCACAGCGCCATGGTCTGCCGGCTGACGTCGCCGACATGTGTAAAGTAGCGCATCCCCAGCCACTCTGAGATCTTGACCGCCGAACGATCAAGTTCAATGAGCAGGTCTGCCAATTCAAGGCAGGACGGACAGTTGACATACTCTCCGAGGGGAATGTCCTCTAGTGAGGCAAGGTCAAAAGCACGCAGACGGCTCAGCACATCGGGCAGATTGCTGCCACTGTAGTCGTCCAGATCGCGCGCCATGCGCTCCAGGTAACGGCTCAGCATGCTGGCCTGAAAGACGACGCCGTGCGGGTTGCTGTCGTCAAACACCAGCAGGTCAAGCACCGGCAGCAACTCGGGCAACCGGGAATAGCGCGAACGGTAGGTGATGATTGAGTCCGATAGCTCGAGCAACCACTCAAGATTGCCCGGCGCATTGGTTTTGGGCATGCGAACAAACTGCGAGATGGTTTTGGCGAGGAAAGAAAGGCGCTCAAGATTGCGGCCGATGATCAGGAAGCGCCAACCGTCGTCGCGCGTCATGTTGTCCATCGCGAATCCGGTCAACGAGGAAGAGACCCCGAGCACACGGTCAAGGAAGGCAATCGCCTCGGTCAGCGTCGGGTGCGCCTTGAGCGCAGCCTGCTGCTCGCGTTGCAGACGGTTCAGCGAATGCCAGTGATCGAGCGAGAGGCGCTCGCGGACATGGGTGGCTGACCACAACAGGCTACGGATATTGCTGGCCAAACTACCGGGCTGCTTAGGATCGTAAATGGCTTCAAGCAAAATATGGTCTGAGCCTGCGACAACCGGCGTGTCTTCTTCCGGCTTTGGCAGGACACCAAGTTGCTTACCCAACTCAAGGATGGTGGCGACGACCGGGGTTCGTCCGCCGCCGGCTTCAACCAGCCGGCCAAGCGTCACCCGCAGCAAGCGGGCACTGTCATCGAAGCGTTCAGAATAACGCCCCAGCCAGAACAGGTTTTCAACGACCCGCGAGCTCAGATTGGCACCTTCACGGACCAGATCACGCACACCCAATGACGGCTTGAGCATGGTGAACGCGCTAACCGGCCCATCGGTCAGCACCCAGGCATCTTTAGAGGCTCCGCCGCGCTGCATCGAGATAATTCGAGTGCCTGCACCGGTGGCAACACGCGCCAACCCGCCAGGCATAACCGAGTAGCCGCTGCTCGTCGCGACGGCATAGGCGCGCAAGCCAACCGGCCGGGCCAGCAAACGGCGCTCGTGCGAACGGCTCCAGGTCGGGCCTTGCGAGAGATTGACCATTTCCTGCGCGACGTAGGCATGTGGACGTGCCTCAATGCGCTGTAGCAAATCGACGCGCGCCGCCCCCTTCAATTCGAAGCCGAAGACCGGATCCATTCTCTGCGTGGGATAGGACGGTTTTATGACCAGATCGTCAAAGTTCTTTTTGACATACTCCAGCGCCGGCTTCTCGCCGCACCACCAGGTACCAACTGCCGGCATCAGCAATTCTTCGCCAAACAATTTTCGGCAAATCGCCGGCAGGAAGCCCATGATCGCACCCGAGGACAGCATGCCGCTACCCAGTGCATTGGCAACAGTGACGCGCCCGGCGCGAATGACATTCAACAGACCGGGAATGCCGAGCGCCGAGGCACCGCGCAGTTCGAGCGGATCGCAATAATCATCATCCTGACGACGCAGGATGACATGCACCCGCTCCAGGCCGTGCAGGGTTTTCAGGTAGAGGGTGTCACCGCGTACCGTTAAATCCTGACCTTCTACCAGCGGAAAGCCAAGGTAGCGCGAGAGGTAAGCATGCTCGAAATAGGTTTCGTTGTAGGGCCCAGGCGTCAGCAGAACGATATGCGGCTGTTCATCACCTTCGACTGGCGCCAGTGCCGCCAGGCCGTCCTGCTGATCGTGGAAAAAATCGGCGAGATGCTGAACATTGAGGTCACGGAACATGTCCGGAAAAACCTGCGAGACAACCAACCGGTTTTCCAGTGCATAACCGGCACCGGAAGGCGCCTGCGTGCGGTCGGCGATGACCCACCATTTGCCATCGGGCGAACGCGCCAGATCGACGGCGTAATTGTGTAGCCAGGTACCGCCAATCGGCTTGATGCCGTGACAGGGCCATAAAAACCCGTGCTGACCGAAGACCAGCGAGGGTGGCAAGAGTCCGTCAGCGAGCAGCTTTTGCTCACCGTAGAGATCGGCGAGCATGGCATTCAGGACTTTGGCGCGCTGGGCAACCGCTGCCGAGACCTTGGCCCACTCTTCCGGCGGAATGATCAGCGGCAGCGGATCAAGCGCCCATGGCCGGTCGGCACCACTCGGATCGGCGTAGACGTTGTAAGTAACACCGTTTTCCTGAATGCGCCGGTCGACAAACTCCAGCCGTCGCCGCATTTCTTCGGGATCGACCTGATCAAGATGCTCGAAGAACTTGCGCCAGTGCGGACGCACCTCCCCGTCCGACGTCAACATTTCGTCAAAACGCCGAGGACTTTGCGGGTAAATCGCGAGGAGTGTGCGAGCCATGACGCCTGAGTTTACGTTTTGCAGCGCAGGCTCACACCCCGACATTGCGGGGCGCAAGCCACGCTTGCAAATTGCCGGTTAAAAACGGCGCAAGTCTAGCGTAAACGGGTGTTCGGCGCTGAACTCCGGCGCTGCCACCTGCATTGTTCCCGGCGTGTGGCCAAAGCGGAAGAAGCGCGCCAGACGACGGCTCTCTGCCTCAAATGCGTTAACCGGGCAGGTATCAAAACTGCGCCCGCCGGGATGCGCCACATGGTATTGACAACCCCCAAGGGAACGTTGCATCCAGGTATCGACAATATCGAAGACCAAAGGCGCATCGACACCTATCGTCGGATGCAGGCAAGACGGCGGCTGCCAGGCGCGATAGCGGACACCGGCAACAAACTCACCGTTGATGCCGGTGTTTTGCAGCGGTACGGCAACGCCATTACAGGTCAGGACGTAACGATCAGGCGCCATGCCCTTGATCTTGACCTGAACGCGCTCAAGTGACGAATCGACGTAACGCACCGTGCCACCGGGCGAACCTTCCTCACCCATGACGTGCCATGGCTCCAGCGCATGACGCAACTCGAACTCGATCCCCTTGACGGTGAAGTCACCATATTTCGGGAAGCGGAACTCGAAGTGCGGGGCAAACCATTCGACCTGCATCGGGAAGCCGGCAAGCTGCATTTCTTCCATGACGTCGCGGAAATCCTGCTCAACAAAATGTGGCAGCATGAAGCGGTCGTGCAACTCGGTTCCCCAGCGCGCCAGACGCGGCGGGTTGTAGGGCTCTTCCCAGAAACGGGCAATCATCGCGCGCAGCAGCAATTGCTGCGTCAGCGACATGCGTGCATGCGGCGGCATTTCGAAAGCACGCAATTCAAGTAGACCTAGACGACCGGTCGGGCCATCCGGTGAAAAGAGCTTGTCGATACAGAACTCGGAGCGGTGGGTGTTGCCGGTAACGTCGGTCAGCAAGTTGCGCAACACGCGATCAACCAGCCAGGGCGGAATGTAGTCACCGACCGGCGGAATCTGGCTGAAGGCGATTTCCAGCTCGTAGAGGCTGTCGTTGCGCGCTTCATCAACCCGCGGCGCCTGACTGGTCGGGCCGATGAACAGGCCGGAGAACAGGTAGGAGAGGCTGGGATGATTGTGCCAGTAAGCGACCAGGCTACGCAGCAAATCCGGACGGCGGAGGAACGGTGAATCAGCGGGCGTGGCACCACCAAGGACAAAGTGATTTCCGCCACCGGTGCCGGTGTGGCGGCCATCGACCATGAATTTTTCAGTCGTCAGGCGCGAAATATGGGCGGCATCGTAAAGATGGGTGGTTTGCTCGACCAATTTATCCCAGCTATGCGCCGGGTGAATATTGACTTCGATAACGCCCGGATCGGGTGTGACGCGGAAGCTGGTCAGGCGCGGATCTGACGGCGGCTCGTAACCTTCGAGGATGACCGGCAGACGCATCTCTTCGGCGGTTAACTCGACGGCGGTAACCAATTCAAGATAGTCGTCCAGCGTATTGGTCGGCGGCATGAAAATGTAGAGCTTGCCTTCGCGCGGCTCGGCCGACATCGCCATGCGCGTAATCCAGCCAGCGGATTGTTTGGCTGAGGGGCGCAGGTCTGGGCGCTGGCCATTGCCATCACCCGAACCATCACCACTGGCACTGACGCCCGGCCCTGCCGCAAGCGAACCAACTTGGCCGGCAGTAGATTCGCCATAACCTGCAGCCAGCGTTGAGGCACGCTCGAACTGACGACGAATCTCGGCATGGCTGCGCAATGCGGCTACCGGTTGCGCCGGGTCAGGCGGCGTCATGTAGGGATAATCAGCCTTCGAAGCCCATGGCTGCGAGTCAAGCGGCAAACGATAGCCCATGGCGGAATCGCCGGGGAACAGATAGCAGCGCTCGGAGCGCAGGAACCAGGGCCCGGTTTGCCACTGGCCGGCAGCATTTTTCATCACCGGGAAGACATGGCCGACGGTGTAGGTCATTCCCTGCGTGAATACGCGCATCAGGCGCTCACGCTCCAGTTCATCATCAACGCGCGAATCAAAGGGATCGACATTACCCGGCAGGCGGCGCTCGCGCCACATGTAGTAATAGATATCTTCAAAAGCCGGGAAGACGTATTGCGGGTCGAGCTTGAGCTTTTCAGCAACCCGCCTCATAAATTCTGAGGAATGCGCGCTGGTTACGCCGTAGTCGAGTTTTTCGTTGGCGTAAAGACTGGGATCGTTCCAGATCGGCTGTGCATCCTTGCGCCAGTAGCAATTCAAGCTCCAACGCGGGAGTTGCTCGCCGGGATACCACTTGCCCTGGCCAAAGTGCATGAGGCCATGCGGGGCATATTTTTCACGCAAACGATGGAAGACTTCGGCTGCGTAAAGCCGCTTGGTCGGGCCCATCGCCTCAGTATTCCATTCGGCGCCATCGGGGTCGTCGACCGCCACAAAGGTTGGTTCGCCACCTTGCGTAAGGCGAACGTCCATATCCAGCAACTGTTCGTCAACCTTATGGCCGAGGCCTTCAATTTCCAGCCATTGTTCGTCGGTGTAAGGCTTGGTAACCCGCGGCGCTTCCCAGATTCGCGTCACCTGCATGTGATGCTCGAACTCGGTTTCGCAATCGTCGATACCGCCGCTGACCGGCGCCGCCGATGACGGCTCGGGGGTGCAAGCGAGCGGAATATGGCCTTCGCCGGCGAACAGGCCGGAAGTCGGATCAAGGCCAACCCAGCCGGCACCCGGCAAATAAACTTCGCACCAGGCGTGCAGATCGGTGAAATCCTTTTCCGGGCCTGAAGGGCCATCAAGCGACTTAACGTCTGCGGTCAACTGGATTAAATAGCCGGAAACAAAGCGCGCGGCGAGGCCGATATGACGCAGAATCTGCACCAGTAACCAGGCCGAATCGCGGCAGGAGCCGGAGGCCTTGACCAGGGTCTCTTCCGGCGTCTGAACGCCGGGTTCCATACGAATGGTGTAGCCGACCGATTGTTGAACGCGGGCGTTCAGCGCAACAAGGAAGTCAACGCTACGCAAGGGTGTCAGCGAAATGCTGTCGACGTAAGCCTGAAATTTCGGACCGGCCGGCAATTTCTGCAAATATGGCTCGAGCTCGTGGCGCTGCGCTGCTTCGTAGGTAAAGGGAATTTCTTCGGCGTAAGGCTCAAGGAAGAAATCGAAGGGATTAATGACCGACATCTCGGCGACGAGGTCAACCTCGACACGGAAATCCCGTGTTTTCTCTGGAAACACCAGACGAGCCAGCCAGTTGGACTGCGGATCCTGCTGCCAGTTGATGAAATGCGTCTCCGGCCCAATCTTCAGCGAGTAGGAAACAATGCGCGTGCGCGAATGCGGGCAAGGACGCAGGCGAACGACCTGCGGCCCAAGATTGATCAGGCGATCGTAGGAGTAATGCGTAACGTGGTTCAGTGCAACATGGATAGACACAAATATTCTCCGTTGATATCAGGCAGCTTCTTCGACCATTGGCATCAGGAAATCCCTGCTGATACCGTTACCGAGCAAGTAAATACGATCCATAAAGTCGGTCAGCCACTCGTGCAAGCCTTGCTCAAGAATGTCCTCGACCCGGGCATAGTGCAACAGCGCGTGCAACATGCCGGCCTGGCGCTGGGTTTCATGCGAATGAGCATTCGCCAACAGGTCGAGCGTCTTGATGACGCCGTTCAAGCAGAAATGCAGTGAGCGCGGCATGTCGCTGCGTAGTACTAATAACTCGGCGACACGTTCCGGTGTAATTACGTCGCGGAAGGCCTTGCGGTAGACCTCGAAGGCGGAAACCGAACGCAACAAGGCGCCCCACTGGTAGAAGTCAGTCGCCCCCTCTTCTTCACCTTGCGGGCGAAGGACGTGATACTTCACATCGAGGATACGGGCGGTATTGTCAGCACGCTCGAGCAGGGTACCCAAGCGGATAAAGTGATAGGAATCGTCCTGCAACAAGGTTCCCAGCGTCGTACCGCGCGACAGCGATGAGCGCATCTTAACCCACTCGAAAAAATCGGCAATCCCGGCGCCGTAGAGTTGCTCAAAGGTTTTTTCACGGGCATCGAGCCAGGTTGAGTTGAGCGTCTCCCACATTTCCGAGGTGATTGTGCCGCGCACTGCGTGCGCATTTTCCCGGGCCAAACGCAGGCAGCTGTGAATCGACGCATAGTTGTCGGTGTCGCTGACCATAAAACGCAGCACGTTTTCGGCGTTGACCGTGGAATACTTCTTTTCAAACGACTCTTCGAGGCTATTCAGGGCGATGATCGCCTTCCAGTTCTGGTTGGCAACCTCAACGGGTTGCGGAACCAGCGACATTTGCCAGGTGACATCAAGCAGGCGGGCGAGATTTTCAGCGCGCTCAATGTAGCGCGACATCCAGAAAAGATGGTCGGCGGTGCGGGATAGCATGATCAGTCCTCCAGAATCCAGGTGTCTTTGGTACCGCCGCCCTGCGACGAATTAACAACCAGCGAGCCCTCGGTGAGCGCGACGCGGGTCAATCCTCCGGGCACCATATTGACGCACTTGCCGGACGACAAGACGAAGGGGCGCAGATCGAGGTGGCGCGGGGCGATGCCTTCTTCGACAAAAGTCGGGCAATTGGAAAGCGCCAGCGTCGGCTGAGCAATATAGCCATCCGGCTTGGCGATCAACAGTTTGCGGAAATGCTCGATCTGTTCCTTGGTCGATGCAGGACCAACCAGCATGCCGTAACCGCCAGCGCCATGGACTTCCTTGACGACCAGTTCCGAGAGGTGAGCAAGCACGTATTTGAGTTCTTCCGGCTTGCGACACATATGGGTCGGCACGTTGTTGAGAATCGGCTCCTCGCCCAGATAGAAGCGAATCATCTCCGGCACATAGGGGTAAATCGACTTGTCATCGGCGACGCCAGTGCCAATCGCGTTAGCCAGGGTCACATTACCAGCCTGATAGGCGCGCAGGATGCCAGGCACACCCAGCGTCGAATCGCTACGGAAAACTTCCGGATCCATGTAATCGTCATCGATCCGGCGGTAAATCACATCGACGCGCTGCGGCCCCTGCGTCGTGCGCATGTAAACCGTTTCGTTCTTGACGAAAAGATCGCGGCCTTCAACCAATTCGACGCCCATCTGTTGAGCGAGGAAGGTGTGTTCAAAGTAAGCGCTATTGTAGGCGCCGGGGGTCAGGACGACGACCGTCGGATCATTGACACCATTCGGCGCCACCGCGCGCAGCTTTTCCAGCAGCATGTCCGGGTAATGCTGAACCGGCGCTACCTTGTGCTTGGCAAACAACTCGGGGAAGAGGCGCATCATCATCTTGCGGTCTTCGAGCATGTAGGAAACGCCGGAGGGAACGCGCAGGTTGTCTTCCAGCACGTAGAACTCACCGGCACCGGCTCGGACAATATCGACGCCGGCTATGTGCGCATAAACGCCACCCGGCACATCGACGCCCTTCATCACCGGACGGTATTGCGCATTATTAAGAATCTGCTCAGCCGGGATCTTGCCCGCCTTGAGAATTTCCTGATCGTGATAAACATCGTGCAGGAACAAATTCAGCGTTTTGACCCGCTGGCGCAGTCCGGCCTGCATCGACTTCCATTCCTGCGAGGGGATGATGCGCGGAATGATGTCGAAGGGAATCAGGCGTTCCTTACCCGCTTCTTCACCATAAACCGCAAAGGTAATACCAACTCGGTGAAAGGCCAGATCAGCCTCGGCTCGCTTGCGTGCGATGCGGTCAGCCGGCGTGGCCTTGAGCCATTCGTCGTAAGCCCGGTAATGAGCGCGGACACCGTTATCGGCGTCGATCATTTCGTTATAAAAGTTCATATTTTGACTCGTCGCTGAGGATTCTCTCCGCATTAAGTCAGCAGTTTTCATGCCACAGGCCAAAGGCGAATCAAATCATGTAATTATGAATTCACAGCCCAACCTTGCGCCCCAACTCGGTGCGCCCTCAAACAAAGTGGTGCAAAAAAAACCCACAAGATTGCTCCCGTGGGCTTTTTGAAAAACAACGGGAGAGATCAGGCGCGTTCGAAAATAACCGCAATACCCTGACCGCCACCGATACACATGGTGACCAGTGCGTACTTGCCGCCAACGCGCTCAAGTTCGTACAAAGCCTTGGTAGCGATGAAAGCACCGGAACAACCAACCGGGTGGCCGAGGGCGATAGCGCCGCCGTTCACGTTGGTCTTGGCCGGGTCGAGACCGAGCACTTTGGTAACAGTCAGAGCCTGCGCTGCAAACGCTTCGTTGGATTCGATGACATCCATCTGATCCAGGGTCAGGCCAGCCTTTTTCAGGGCCAACTTGGTTGCCGGGATCGGGCCTTCGCCCATGATGTCATTTGGCACACCAGCAACCGCGTAGGAAGCGATACGAGCCATCGCCTTGTGACCAGCCTTGGCAGCGACATCGGCGGCAGCCAAAACGAAGAATGCCGCGCCGTCATTGATACCGGAAGCGTTACCGGCGGTAACGGTACCGTCTTTCTTGAAAGCCGGTTTCATCTTGGCCAACGTTTCCATCGTCGTGTTGGACTTGACGTACTCGTCGGTGTCGAAAACTACTTCGCCCTTGCGGGTCTGTTTGACGATCGGGAAAATCTGTGACTTGAAACGACCTTCGGCGATAGCAACCGTGGCGCGACGCTGCGATTCAACAGCCAGCGCATCCTGATCTTCACGGGTAAAGCCATGTTTGACGGCGAGATTTTCAGCGGTGATACCCATGTGGCCAACGCCAAACGGGTCAGTCAGCACGGCAACCATGGAGTCGATTGCCTTGGTGTCGCCCATGCGGGCACCGCTACGCAGCGCCGGCATCAGGTAAGCTGCTTTGGACATGACTTCAACGCCACCACCGATACCGTAATCGGCATCACCCAGCATCAGGTTTTGGGCGGTGGTAACGATACCCTGCAGGCCGGAGGCGCACAGACGGGAAACCTGCATTGCCACTGAATCCATTGACAAGCCGGCCTGAATGGAGGCAACGCGGGAAACGTAAGCGTAGCGGGAATCGGTCGGCATCGTCGTGCCAACGGTTACGTAATTAATGGCTTGCGGATCAACACCGGAGCGGGCAATCGCTTCCTTCATCACCACACCGGCGAGTTCGGTGCTTTCAAAATCGGCCAGGGAACCACCGAAAGAGCCAATTGGGGAACGAACTGCACTTAGAACGACGACATCTCTGCTCATGTAAATCTCCTGATAAATTGTGTTTGGCTCACCAGGCGGCAAGCCCCAACAAAAACATACCTACGATCGAGCTACCGGGTCAAAACCCGGCATCCACGGGGCGCTTGCGTTCGCCCGCAATGAACCGCGATCCAGTTCCCTGCGATGGCGCTGAAAGCAACCGTCACACGCAAAGGAAACTCTTCGATCATACCCAAAAAACTCACCGACAACGTAGCGAAATCGTCGAATTCAACAGGAATTTTCCTGACAATCCGGTGACATCTCAGGCCGGATGTAAGCCAAGACGCTCAGTCAGGGAGCGGATCATGCCGGCCGTCGCGCCCCAAATAAAGTAATCTCCGTAGGGCATCGCGAAAAAGTGGCGTAAGGCGCCACGATAATGCATCGAGTGGGGCTGGTGATTTTCGGGATCAAGAAAAAAAGCCAGCGGCACCTCAAAAACTTCTGCCACCTCAAAGGGGTCAGGTTTGATGACAAATGGCGGGCGCACCAGCGCAACCACTGGTGTCACACAAAAACCGGTACCGGTGCGATACTCCGGCAAAAAGCCAATGATCTCAATGTGCTCGCGGGCAAGGCCGATTTCCTCCTCGGTTTCGCGTAGCGCAGTGTGACTGGGCGAGATATCTTCTTCTTCGACCCGACCACCGGGGAAACTTATTTGCCCGGCGTGATCACGCAAATGTGCCGTGCGTTGAGTCAATAAAACCGTGGCACCACCTTCGCGCAAGACAATCGGGAAAAGCACAGCAGCCGGGGTCAGCGGAAGACCTTCGCCGCCATCCTCCTGAATAAATTGCCCGGCCAGCGGCTCAGTCAGCAGACTGCGCCGAATCTGCGCGAGATCGACGCTCATGCCGTCGTCGCGTCGTCCTCGATTTCGGCATGCACCGCGTTCAGCGCATCCTGGAGCGTTTCTTCGGAAAGACCGTTAATCGAGGTTGCAACCATATCGGCGGCTTCAACGGCACCTACCGGCAGACGCTTGCTGTCGAGAGTGGCGATCAGGGCGGCGGAAGCACCAACCACGCGCAGCAGGGTTTGCCGCTCATTCATCAATATTTCCAACTCGCGGCTCAATAGCGTAATTTCTTTATCCCGACCCGGCATGACTTCTCTCTCCTAATATTGTTTTTTCAGCGTCATCGTACCGCCATCGCGCTGCATTTCCATGCGGTTCAAAAAACTCATACCGAGCAGCGCTACCGGCAGATCATTTTGGTGCACCAATCCATCCACATTGTGCAGCGTGACATCGCCAACGCGCACCTTATCCAACTTCACCATACTTACCTGCGCCTGACCATTGGCCGTATTCGTCATGCCGCGCTGGCCCTTGCTTGGATCGATTCCGATCCGCTTCGCATCGCTGGCACCAAGGGAGATCATGGTCGCTCCGGTATCGACCAAAAAGCGCACAGAAACGCCGTTAACCGCACCATTCGTCACAAAATGCCCCCGGCTATCGGCAGTCAAAATGACCTTGCCGGAGCCATCAGCGCTGGCACTCCCAACCGCATGCTGACCAATTCGCAAAGGCCGTTTTTTTCCATCCACCTCGACAACCACCTGATCGCTACTCACAGAAATCAGCCGGATGCCCTCAATTGACTGACCAACAGCAACCGCTTTCGGCTCGCTACCATTGATCATCAGCATCGCCCGACTACCCATGATGCCAGCCAGACCAATATCGACCGCTGCAGCATGCACCGGGAAGCAGCAAAGGAAAGCCAGCAAGGTAATATGCAAGCTCACTCCACCCACCACTTTGCCCAGCATGCGCCCAGTTGCCATTTTTCGCCACTCCCCCACTGAAGGTCCGGGCTATTTTGCCATATTCCTTGAGCAGCAAGGGATTCCATGGAAACTGATTGCCCTCGATGAAGGCGAGGCCGTGCCGGTTGCGGTCGACAGCTTTTCCGGCCTTTGTTTTATGGGCGGGCCGATGAGCGTCAACGATCCGCTGCCCTGGATAGCACCGGTGTGCGCGCTGATCCGCGAAGCGGTGGCGAAGAATGTGCCGGTTATCGGTCACTGCCTGGGCGGCCAGCTGATGAGCAAGGCGCTCGGTGGCACAGTAACTAGAAACCCGGTCAAGGAAATTGGCTGGGGTGCGGCTGTTGGCGCCGAAGGCAAGATCGCCGCCGATTGGCTGGGTGAGTTTTCCGGCAAATCAGCAATGGCTTTTCACTGGCATGGTGAAACCTTCAGCCTGCCCGCCGGGGCAACCCACCTCGTTTCCAACGCCCACTGCAGCCACCAGATGTTCGCCCTCGGCCCGCATCTGGGTATGCAGTGCCACGTTGAAATGACCCCGGAAATGATCGCCACCTGGTGCGAACAATGGGCTGATGAAGCATTGGCGGTCGCCGATCTGCCCAGCGTTCAGAATCCTGAGCAAATGCAGGCACAAATCGCTGAGCGGCTGCCGGTCATGCGCCAGTTGTCCCAGCAACTTTACTCGGTCTGGATCAAAGGCCTGCAACGCTGATCCCAGACGAAAAGACGGGCAGTCAAGCTGCCCGTTTTTTACCCGATTTTCGGCGTTGACCGCGCGCCGCAGGAATCCACAGCGACGTGCAAGCTTCGCTTGCCGTCTTGCTGTGCAGAGGCTTCATCAGTACCCTTGGGGTGCAGCAAACTAGTCGCGGAAATTCCCGTACTTGATCGGGAAATCAGTAATCGACTTGGTCACCAGCGCAATACAGCCCTGCAGATCATCACGCTTGGCGCCCTGAACGCGCACCGAATCGCCCTGAATCGAGGCCTGCACCTTGAGCTTGCCATCCTTGATCATCTTGACGATTTTCTTGGCCAGATCGCTGTCGATGCCATCACGGATCTTCATCTCCTGCTTCACCTTGTTGCCGGAAACGCTGACAATTTTCTGGTGATCAAGTCGCTTGACGCTCTCTTTCTCCTTTTTTTCCATGGCGGGAAAAAGGAGATCCTTGATCTGATCAAGCTGAAAATCCGAGTCACCGTGCAAGGTAATCACCTTGTCTTTTTCGTTCAGCTCGACCTTGGCCGTCGTCCCTTTGAAGTCGTAACGGTTGTCGATCTGACGGGTGGTCACATCAATGGCATTTTTCAACGCCTCGATGTCTGCTTCAGAAGTAAAGTCAAAGCTCGGCATGGTGCTTATCCAAAGTGGCAAACGTAGTGATACGGCTCGTCGCAGGCAATCTCAAAGCTGGAATTGCCCGGCACGTTGAAGGAGAGGCCTTCACCATAAGTCTTCCACTCGCTCTCGCCCTTAAGCTTGACGCGGCATGAACCCCCGACACCTTCCATGATCTCCGGAGCACCGGTGTTGAAGGTCAGGCTGGACGGCATGATGACTCCAACTGTTTTTTTGGTGCCATCGGCCAGAACAACCGTGTGGCTGACGCACTTGCCATCAAAGTAAACATTGCCCTTTTTAATCACCGAAACATTATCGTATTGCGACATTTAAATACCCCACATTTTTTGAATAATTGCCTTGGCGATAAAGCCGACCATGCCAAAAGACAGTACGAAGAAAAGGACAAACGTCCCCGTTTTCCCTGCTTTCGATTTCCAGGCAATCTCGCCAATGATGAACAGCATGAAAAGGATGAACGCGCCCACCCCCCAGGTTGCACCAAAGTCAGCAATCTGCTCCTCGGTCAAACCGAACAGGGTGCTCGATTCCATAAATTAAGCCTTTTTCTTCGAGGCTGTTTTCTTGGCTGCAGCCTTCGGAGGAACCGCCTTCTTCGCCGCCGGTTTAGCCTGTTTACGCGCCGTCAGATTGGCGGCGATACGCATGCGCAATGCATTGAGCTTGATGAAACCGGCCGCATCCTTCTGGTCGTAGGCACCGGCATCATCCTCAAAAGTCGCGATGGTCGAGTCAAACAGCGAATCAGTCTTGGAATCACGGCCGACGACAATCACGTTGCCCTTGTACAGCTTTAGGCGAACCATGCCGTTGACGTTTTCCTGCGTATGGTCGATCAGCACCTGCAGCGCCTTGCGCTCCGGGCTCCACCAATAGCCGTTGTACACCATGCTTGCATAGCGCGGCATCAGATCATCCTTGAGATGGGCAACTTCGCGGTCGAGCGTCACTGACTCGATGGCGCGGTGCGCACGCAGCAGAATCGTGCCGCCCGGGGTTTCGTAACAGCCGCGCGACTTCATGCCGACGTAGCGGTTTTCGACCAGATCGAGACGACCAATGCCGTGCTGACCGCCAAGCTTGTTTAGCGTTGCCAGAACTTCGTGCGCCTTCATTTTCTTGCCATTGATCGCAACGACATCGCCCTTGACGAAATCGAGCTCAAGGTATTCGGCCTTGTTCGGTGCTTTTTCCGGCGAAACGGTCCAGCGCCACATCGACTCCTCCGCCTCGGCCGCCGGATCTTCCAGATGGCGACCTTCGTAGGAAATGTGCAGCAGGTTGGCGTCCATCGAATATGGCGAGCCGCCCTTCTTGTGCTTCATGTCGATGTCGATACCATGCTTCTCGGCATAGGCCATCAGTTTTTCGCGCGACATCAAATCCCACTCACGCCACGGGGCAATGACCTTGATACCCGGCTTAAGCGCGTAGGCGCCGAGCTCGAAACGAACCTGGTCATTCCCCTTGCCGGTCGCGCCATGGCAAATCGCATCGGCGCCGGTCTCATTGACGATCTCGATCAAACGCTTGGCGATCAACGGACGGGCAATCGAAGTACCGAGCAGATACTCGCCTTCATAAACGGTGTTGGCACGGAACATCGGGAAGACGAAGTCGCGGACAAACTCCTCGCGGACGTCGTCAATATAGATGTTCTTCGGCTTGATGCCGGCCTTAAGGGCCTTGGCGCGCGCCGGCTCCAGTTCTTCACCCTGGCCGAGGTCGGCAGTGAAGGTAACCACCTCGCACTTATAAACATCCTGCAGCCACTTGAGAATGACTGAGGTATCCAGACCACCGGAATAAGCCAGAACAACCTTTTTGATATCACTCATTTCAATTTCCTTATTTTGTTTCAAGCCTGCCCAGCAGCAGGTATTCCATCAACGCTTTCTGCACGTGCAGCCGGTTCTCGGCTTCGTCCCAAACCACCGACTGCGGACCATCAATGACCTCGCCAGTCACTTCTTCACCACGATGCGCGGGCAGGCAATGCATAAAGATCGCCTTGGGATCCGCGACACGCATCATCTCACCATCAACACACCAGTCGGCGAAGGCTTTCATCCGGACATCGTTCTCGGCCTCGAAACCCATTGACGTCCACACATCGGTAGTCACCAGGTCGGCGCCACGACAGGCGTCCATTGGGTCAGCAAAAACTTCGAAGTTCGCTGGATTCACGCCCTCAATCAAGCCGGGTTGTAACTCGTAACCCGGCGGCGTTGACACATTGACTTTGAAATCAAGCACTGCCGCCGCTTGCAACCAGGTATTGCACATATTGTTCGCATCGCCGACCCAGGCCACGGTCTTGCCCTGGATGCTGCCCCGGTGCTCAAAGTAGGTAAAAATATCAGCGAGAATCTGGCACGGGTGATACTCATTGGTCAGCCCGTTGATTACCGGCACGCGCGAATTTGCGGCAAAGCGCTCGATGATTTCCTGCTCGAAGGTGCGGATCATCACGACATCGCTCATCCGCGAAATCACCTGCGCCGCATCCTCGACCGGCTCACCGCGCCCCAGCTGCGAATCACGGGTATTCAGGTAAATCGCCGAGCCACCCAGCTGATGCATACCGGCCTCAAAAGAAAGCCGGGTACGCGTGCTCGCC
Source organism: Dechloromonas sp. (assembly GCA_011391255.1). Taxonomy (GTDB): domain Bacteria; phylum Pseudomonadota; class Gammaproteobacteria; order Burkholderiales; family Rhodocyclaceae; genus Azonexus. The sequence goes on along the minus strand of JAABQV010000004.1, from coordinate 135,565 downwards.
TTCTCGAAGATCATTACCAAGGTGCGATCAGTCAGCGGCCAGTATTTTTCATAAGACTTGAACTGGTTCTTGATCCAGCGCGTGCGATCGAAGACATAGGCTAATTCGTCGCGCGTGAAATCCTTAAACTGCAGAAAATGTTTGATCGCCATAATTTAGGCCGCCAAGAAGTCCTTGATGAGGGGAGAGATACGGTCAACCAGTTCTTTAGCCTCATTTTTTCCAAAGATCAGGGGCGGCAAGAAGCGAATCACCTTGTCGGCCGTCACGTTGATCAACAAACCGGCTGCCAGCGCCTTGCCAACGAGTTCGCCACACGGACGATCAAGCTCGATACCAACCATCAAGCCATGACCGCGAATCTCGACCAGACCTTTGAACCCGGCCAGCGCCTCGGTCATCAACGAGCGAAGATAACTGCCAACGATCTCGGCATTCGCCATCAGGCCATCTTCTTGAATCGTTGCAATCGTCGTCAGGGCAGCGGCACAAGCCAGTGGATTTCCGCCAAAAGTTGAACCATGATTACCCGGCCCGAACAAACCAGCCGCTTTGCCACTGACCATACAGGCGCCAATCGGCACACCCGAACCCAAGCCTTTGGCCAGCGTTGCCACATCGGGTTGTACGCCGGCGTGCTGGTAGCCGAACCACTTGCCGGTGCGCGCCATACCGCACTGAACCTCGTCACAAATCATCAGCCAGTCACGCTCATTGCAAAGCTGGCGCAAACCCTTTTGAAATTCGGTGGAGGCCAAGTGAATTCCGCCCTCGCCCTGAATCACCTCGAACATCACCGCGACCACATTTTTATTGTGTTCGGCAACCGCCCGGATCGCCTCCAGGTCATTGTAGGGAACCCGCACGAAGCCCGATACCAAAGGTTCAAAGCCGGCCTGCGCCTTACGGTTGCCAGTAGCCGAAAGGGTTGCCATCGTCCTGCCGTGGAAAGCTTTTTCCATGACGATCACCGTCGGAAGGTCAATACCCTTCTTATGGCCGAAGAAACGCGCCAGCTTGATCGCCGCCTCGTTGGCCTCGCAACCTGAATTGCAAAAGAAAATCTCGTCCATCCCTGACAGCGCAGCCAACTTGTCGGACAGCTGCTCCTGCTCGCGAATCGCGTAGAGATTGGAGGTATGCAACATTCGCCCGGCCTGCGCAGCAATTGCCGCGACAAGCTTGGGGTGGGCATGACCCAGCGTAGAAACTGCAATACCTGCCAAGGCGTCCAAGTACTCCTTGCCGTTGATATCGGTGATCCGACAGCCATTTCCGTGACTGAACGTCACTGGCAACCGGGCATAGGTATTCATGACATGAGACATGCGCGCGACCCCAAAAACGAAAAAGACGGCCACCGCCGCCAGAACGATTGCGAAACCCACGAGACGTATAATCCCGAATTAGTTGCACAAGCCAAGATGTTAAGTGAAAAATAGAGCCTTGTATAGAACGGCAAAACCATGCGTATCGCAATATTTAATCAAAAAGGTGGCGTCGGCAAAACTACGACAACCTTAAACCTTGGCGCCGCTCTCCGGCGCTCCGGAAACACGCCACTGATGCTTGATCTCGACCCCCAGGGTCACCTCTCCAGCATCCACGGCCAAGCCCCGCTGGAAGCCAACCGCAGTCTTTTTGCCTTTTACCAGGATTTGCGCAGCCTGCATGAACTAGAACTGCCGTGGGAGCATATCGGCCATCTGATTCCGGCGCACCAACAACTGATCAAGGTCGACTCCATCTTTGGTAAAGGCCCGGCCATCCTTAACAAGCTGCGCCACGGCCTGGAAGAACTGGAAACCACCAACCCGCGGCCAACGCTGATTGATTGCTGCCCCTATATCGGCGTCCTCGCCCTGAATGCCATTTTTGCCTGCGACTGCCTGCTGATACCGATCTCGACCGACTATCTCTCGCTACAAGCAGCTGAACATATCACGCGCACCCTGCAAGTACTTGAGCCGGTTTTGAAGCGCCGTGTCGAACGTCGCTACCTGCTGACCCGTTTCGACCGCCGCCGCCGCATGAGCGATGATGTGCGCAACAAATTGCGCGATCGCTATGGCGATGATGTTCTGGATATTGTTATTTCGGAAAACGTTTCGGTTGCCGAGAGCCCGTCGCTCAACTGCGACGTCTATCGCCACAACGCTTCAAGCAGCGGCGCTCATGATCACACCAGCCTACTCAAGGAACTGGTCGAGCGTGGCGATCTCAACATCACGCTGCGATAATCAGATCAACGACTTCCTCGTAATTCAAAAGTCCGTGGCGACCATTGAACGGTGGCTGCGTGCATCCGGATTCGATGATTTCGCAACCGTTGTAGATCTGACGCAACTTTCGGGAGGCATCAGCCTCGCTCTGCCCGAATATCGACAGGTTCTCAACAAGCACTCCGGAGCGCGTCCGAATTTTGAACTGATACTTCATGACCGATGAGGACTGCATATAAAACCCCTACAGATCAACAATGTAGACTTAGTATATGCAGCCGTTTCTACAAACACAACGTATCTCATTCTATAGAAAGATACTCTTCCCAAGAAAAAGGCACGGATGCAACAGTGGGGACGCTTCTGCTAGAATGGCTGAAAAAGGTCGTAACGCAAGATAACGCAGAGTAAAACAATGTCCACATCAGAATCGACCACGTTCATCATTGTGGGACTGACCACGCAAGGTCGCAAATTCCGCCCGAGTGACTGGGCAGAACGCTTATGCGGCGTAATGTCAGCCTTTGGCGCAGAACGCCGAATGAAATACTCCCCCTACGTCGGCCCCGGTGACTACAACGGCGAAAAAGCCGTTTTCGTCGATGGGCGCCTCGGCGAAATCGAGCCGATGGCATACCGCTTCATGCTTAACTTCGCTCAAGACAACGACTTACAAATCGTTGATGGCGTTTGCCTGCTCAACGATAAACACTGAATTTCCCGGCAAGCCGGCAATAAAAAAGGCACCCGAAGGTGCCTTTTTTATTGTTTGACCGTTAGATTAGGCAGCTGCAGCAATTGCCTTGATCTGAGCAGACAAACGGCTCTTGGTGCGGGAAGTCTTGTTCTTGTGACAAATCTTCTTGTCAGCAAGGCGATCGATCACAGCAACAGATTGCTGAAAAACGCTCTGGGCGGCTGCCTTGTCACCTGCTTCAATCGCCTGACGCACACGCTTGATCGCGGTACGCAGGGTCGAACGCTGGCTGGCGTTATGCGAGCGCTGCTTGTCAGCTTGACGGGCACGCTTGCGAGCTTGTGCGGTATTGGCCATGTAAATTATCCGGTATAGAAAAATCTGAATTAGAGATTTTATCAGCATCAAAGCCTTTCACGCAAGAATAACCTTAAACTTGTGGCAGCATTTTTCTAAGCTTGCCCGACAAGTACGCCGGGATGCCAAGCGCCGGAGCTGATGACCCAATTCCGGCTCCGCATTAGCCATCCAGTTTCCAGGAAAGCCGGATATTTACATGATCCCAATAATTTTCACTTCGAAGCGGATCGCTTTTCCGGCCATCGGGTGATTGAAGTCAAACAAGGCATGGGTGGCATCAAGTTCGCGCAGGAAGCCGGCGAAGGTACCGCCTTGAGGGGCGCTAAATTCGACGACAGAATTTTCCTTGAGTTCCATATCGGCTGGCAAACCGCTGCGGGCAATACGCTCGACCAGGCGGGCATTGTGCTGACCGAAGGCTTGCTCAGGCTCCAGCTCAAAAACGAATGTTTCATGGGCTGGCAGCCCGATCAACACCGATTCAAGATTTTCGGCGAGTTGGCCGCTCCCCATTTGCAAGGTCGCCGGGCTCATGTCGAAGGTTGAGAGAAATTCCTCACCATCGAGCGCGGTGATCCGGTAATGCAGGGTCAAATAGCTGTCGGAACGCACGGCTGCGGTCATGGTGTTTTTTCCTGAATTTTCTTGTTAGTTGCGGTCAACTGCTCAACGATCAGCAAAATTGCCCCGACGGTGATGGCCGAATCGGCGACGTTAAAGGCCGGCCAGTAAAAGCCGGCAGCGTGCCACTGGATGAAATCGACCACCGCACCAAAGCGCAGGCGATCAATCACGTTGCCAAGAGCGCCGCCCATGACCAGCGCCAGTGCCAATGAAAGAAGCCATTGCTCGGGGTGCTTCCTTAGCTCAAAGGCTATCCAGCCGGAAACCGCAATCGCCAGAATACTGAAAAACCAGCGCTGCCAGCCCGGCTGATCGGCGAGAAAACTGAAGGCGGCGCCTGGGTTGTAGGTCAGCACCCAGTTCCAGAAAGGCGCGACGTAGATCGTCTCGCCATAATGGATATTCTCCAGCACGACCCATTTACTGAGCTGATCGAGGACGATGACCAGCACCGCCAGCGCGTACCAGCGCTTGACATCAGGCACAGCTGCGAACCTCGCCGGCGCCATGCAGATTACTGACGCAGCGCCCGCACAAGGTCGGATGCTCGGCATTAGCACCGACATCCTCACGTACATGCCAGCAGCGTTCGCACTTGCCATGCGTTGACGCCTGGGCGACCAGCTTTTCTTCCTCGGCCCGGATGACGTCAACCTTGGAAGCAATCAGCACGAACTTGAGGTCATCGCCGAGCGAGCTCAGCAGATCAAATTTCTCGCCGGCACAATGCAGCTCAACTTCGGCTTGCAATGAGGAACCGATCTTGCTGGCTTCGCGCAGTTCTTCGAGCGCCTTAGTCACTTCGGCGCGCACGTTGCGAATTTGCGACCACTTGGCCAGCAGCTCGCCCTCGCCTTCCGGCTTGGGCAATTCGTGCCAAGTGTGCAGCATGATCGATTGCTCGACATCCTTGGTCAGCAACTGCCAGACCTCTTCGGCAGTAAACGAGAGAATCGGCGCCATCAGTTTGGTGAAGGCTTGCAGGATGTGCCAGAGCGCCGACTGTGCCGAGCGGCGCGCCGGTGAATTGGGCGCCGTGGTGTAGAGGCGGTCTTTCAGAATATCGAGGTAGAAACCGCCAAGATCTTCGGAGCAAAAGGTTTGCAGGGATTGCACGACGCGATGGAATTCGTAACGGTCATAATCTGCATGACAATCAGACTGCAATTCGCGGCTCAGTGCCAGCGCATAGCGATCGATTTCCAGCCATTGATCGACCGGCAGCATGTCTTTGGCGGCATCGAAATCGCTGGTATTGGCGAGGACGAAACGCAGGGTGTTGCGGATGCGGCGGTAGCCTTCGACAACACGCTTGAGGATTTCGTCGGAAATCGACAGCTCACCGGAGTAATCGGTGGAGGCCGTCCATAAACGCAGAATTTCGGCGCCCATTTTGTCGGAAACCTGCTGCGGTGCGATGACGTTGCCTTTCGACTTCGACATCTTGTGGCCCTTGCCGTCGACAACGAAACCGTGCGTCAGCAACGCTTTATAAGGCGCGCGCCCATCAATCGCGCAACCGGAGAGCAGCGAGGACTGGAACCAGCCGCGATGCTGGTCGGAGCCTTCAAGATACAAATCCGCCGGATAAGCCAGTTCCGCCGCATGCGAGCCGCGCAGCACGTGCCAGTGCGTCGTGCCGGAATCGAACCAGACGTCCAGCGTGTCCTTCATCTTGTTGTATTGATCGGCTTCGGCACCGAGCAATTCAGCCGGATCGAGACTGAACCAGGCTTCGATGCCTGCCTTTTCGACGCGCTGGGCAACCAGTTCGACCAGTTCGGCGGTACGCGGGTGCGGCAGGCCGCTTTCCTTGTGCAGAAAGAACGGAATCGGCACGCCCCAGTTACGCTGGCGCGAGACGCACCAGTCCGGGCGCGTTTTCATCATGCCTTCGAGGCGGGCGCGGCCCCAGGCCGGGAAGAACTGCGTTTCATCGACGGCACGTTCGGCGATCCAGCGCAACGTCGAGGCATCCTCGTTCTGCTTGTGATCCATGCCGATGAACCACTGCGTCGTCGCCCGGAAGATGATCGGCGTCTTGTGGCGCCAGCAATGCGGGTAGCTGTGTGAAATTTTCTCGTGTTTCAGCAGTCGACCGCAGGATTCGAGTTCCTGCAGCACCATCGGATTGGCTTCCCAGACTGACTTGCCAGCCAGTTCGCCAACCGACAACGGCGGTGTATTGCCGAGGAATTTGCCGTCGTTACCGACCGGATTATTCACCGGCAGGCCGTATTTCTTGCCAATGTTGTAGTCGTCAACGCCATGCGCCGGCGCCGTGTGCACCAGACCCGTACCCGCTTCAGTTGTCACGTGGGTGCCGCAAATAATCGCCACATCACGATTCTGGAACGGGTGCTTGAGCAGAATCTGGTCAAGCTTGTCACCCGTGGTCGAAGCAATCGTTTTTCCTTCCAGCGCATAACGCTTGAGTGCCGCCTCAACCAGTTCGCGAACTAGAATCAGCGCGCCCTTTTCAGTTTCAACGAGATCGTAGGTCAGTTCAGGATGGACGCTGACTGCCTCGTTGGCCGGCAAAGTCCACGGGGTCGTCGTCCAGATCACGGCAAAGGCGGGGCCGCGCAAATGGGTGAGGCCAAAGGCAGTGGCGAGCTTTTCGGCATGGTTGGCATGCACTTCAAAAGCCACATCAATCGCCGGCGAAGTTTTATCTTCGTGCTCGACTTCCGCCTCAGCCAGCGCCGAACCGCAATCCAGACACCAGTTAACCGGCTTCAAACCCTGATAGAGATAGCCCTGCTCAAGAATTTTGCCGAGCGCACGAATCTCGCCGGCTTCCGCCGAGTAATTCATCGTCAGATAAGGATTGCCCCAGTCGCCGAGCACACCGAGGCGGATGAAGTCCTTCTTCTGACGCTCAACCTGCTCGGCGGCGTAGGCGCGCGAAAGCTCGCGCACCTTGTCGGCGGCAATATTCTTGCCGTGCAGTTTTTCAATCTGGTGCTCAATCGGCAGGCCGTGGCAATCCCAGCCCGGCACATAGGGCGCATCAAAGCCGGCGAGCGTTTTTGAGCGAACAATAATGTCCTTCAAAATCTTGTTGACCGCGTGGCCGATGTGAATATCGCCGTTGGCGTAAGGCGGGCCGTCGTGCAGCACAAAACGCGGACGACCGGCGCACACCTCGCGGATACGCTGGTAGAGCTTCTTTTCCTGCCAGATGCCAACCCACTGCGGCTCGCGCTTGGGCAAATCGCCGCGCATCGGGAAAGCGGTGTCGGTCAGGTTCAGGGTGTTTTTATAATCAGCCATTTATCGCACTCAAAGCTTGAAAAATACCCGGGCGGCCAGCGCATCTGCTGCGATCTGCGCCTTGAGGGCATCAAAATTTGGAAAACGTTGTTCGTTACGCAATTTATGAACGAAACGAACGGAAAGGTGGGCGCCGTAAATATCACGCTCAAAATCAAACAAATGCACTTCAAGGATCGGCCGCGTACCGCCCACCGTTGGCCGGATGCCGAGATTGGCGACGCCAGGCAATGGGGCATCACCGAGGCCGGTGACTTCAACCGCGAAAACCCCGCTCATCGGCAGCGGGTTGTGCTTAATGCGGATATTCGCTGTCGCAAAGCCAAGCTGACGTCCGACTTTGTCGCCATGGCGAACCCTGCCGTCGATGACATACGGCCTGCCGAGCAAGCCTGCCGCCAGTTGCATATCGCCATCAGCTAGCGCCCCACGCACAGCTGAGCTGGAGACGCGAACGTCACCCAGCGTCACGCTACCCATCGCTTCAACCAAAAATCCGGACTGCTGCCCGGCCGTTTGCAGCATCGCGAAATCACCGGAGCGACTCTTGCCGAAACGAAAGTCATCGCCAACGATTAAGTGACTTGTCTGCAGACCACCAATCAGGACATCTTCGACAAACTTCGTTGCCGAAAGCGCAGCAAAACCGGCGTTAAAATGGCACACCATGGCCTGCTCAACCCCGTTGGCGGCGAGTAACTCCAACTTCTCGCGCAACGTGCTCAGGCGCGCAGGCGCCGAGGCGGAATTGAAAAACTCACGCGGGTGCGGCTCGAAAGTCAGAATGGTCGCCGGCAAGTTAGCCGTGCCAGCGACATCGACCAAACGTTTCAGCAAGGCCACATGGCCGAGGTGAACCCCGTCGAAATTGCCAATCGCCACAGCCGTAGGGCTTGGAACCGGACGCGAAAAGCCGCGAAAAACCCGCATTTGTGACTCGAAAAAAAGTGAGGATTATAGCTGCTACAGCAAATCATCACCGAAGAGCCTGAATATCGAAGCCAGACAAGAACATGAAGAAAATGGTGTTTTTTAGACCATTCGTTATAATCAATGCCCCATTATTAATCCCCCTTGCCAACGCGCCTCCCATGCTGAAGCTCATCGATCACATAGTCCGAATTTCGGCGCGACGCGATCGAACAGAGATTAATACTGCGTTGGTCGAAGCCATGCTCGATATTTTCGGGCCGCGTTCACTGAGAATTTACCGTTGTTTTTCAAGTACCACGCATACAGTCGTCTTTTCCTGCGCAGGAATCGGCCCGGAAGGTTCGTTCTCGCACAACGCCTATTTGCCGGAGCGTGATTTTTCCTGGCCGATAACCCGTGATCCCTTGCTCCGGCAGGCAGAACGTGAAGCATCCATCGTTTTTAAATTGCTCGAAGATGGTTCGCAGCGACTGGTTTTCCCGGTCCACTCGCTGGAAAGCCTGATTTATCTTGTCGACATCGTCATCAGCGAGGATTTTTCCTCCGAGAACCGCGTATTGCTGATGGGACTGGTTGAGTATTTCACCCATCACATTGCCCTACTTGATTATGGTGAAGCGGATACGCTGACGGGACTCGCCAATCGCAAAACCTTCGACAAGCATCTTTTTGAGGTCATGGGCAAGGCTGCCAGCGATGAACTCTCGATGCAAAAAGGACTGCGCCGGCGCAAAGCCGGTGTCGATAGCCGCCATTGGCTGGCCGTCTGTGACATCGATTTCTTCAAGCGGATTAACGACACGCACGGACATTTGATTGGCGATGAAGTACTCGTCATGTTCGCCCGCCTGATGCGCGAATCGTTTCGCTTCGATGACCAGATTTTCCGCTTTGGCGGCGAAGAGTTTGTCGCAGTCCTGCAACCCGCCAAGCAAGCCAATGTGCAGGCAGCCTTCGATCGCTTCAGGGAGGCTGTCGCTGCCCATACCTTCAGTCGCGTCGGGCACGTGACGGTGAGCATCGGGTACAGCCAACTACTGACCCACGATACGCCCTCAGATGTGATTGACCGTGCTGACGAGGCGCTTTATTTCGCCAAGCAACATGGCAGAAACCAGACCCAGTGCTTCGAAGTGTTGGTGGAGTCTGGAAAACTGGCGCCAAAGGCCACCAACAAGGGTGAGATCGAATTGTTTTGATCGTCCCATCCGTAGCGCATCATCAAGATCCGTCGTGACAACAACCGCAGAAGTGCCAAATTTCTGCCTCAAAATCTTTCACCAGCCAGCGGCACCGCTCTATCGTGCTCTGCATAGCAATTCGTCGGTCTTACCGGTGTATATATTGAGCCCGTCAACACGCAGATCATTGCTCTTTTGCGTCAGACTGACGTTCTGCCCCTCGTACTTGCCATCGCCTGCCGCGCCAACCAGCTAAATCGTAATCATGCGATCGTCACGCTCAAGCCGTATGGTGGCCGGGTTGGAATCGAAGCAGTTGTCGCCGAGCATCGAGGTGTTTCGCCGCTGCTCGGTCTTTCGCAGGATGGATGTGCAGTCTCTGGCGTATGCTGACGAGGAAATGCCGGTGCCAACCGCAGGTCACTCAACGTAAAACATCGCCAGAGGCCTTGTTACGGTCAACGCCATTTTTGCCGCTAAGCCTCGTCGAGCTTGAAGCGCGAAACCTGAGCCGTCAGGTCTTCGGCAAGGTTGGCGAGATCACTGGTAGCCAGCATACAACTACGTGCCCGGCTGAAGGCCTCGTCCGTATTGCCCTCATCCTGCTTGATGCGACCCAGGACAACCATTGAAATTGTTTGTTGATCGGAAGCCATCTCGGCGACATTGGCGATTTTAGTAGTCAGGCTGGCGATGCTATTGACAATCTGATCGAGAGCAGTTCCGGTTGCCTCCGAAAGCTGGCGGCCAACTTCCATTTCTTTCAGGCTATTGTCGGATTTCTCGACGGCATCAACGATCCGTTCATGGATACGCGCCAGCACTTGTTCTATCTCGCGCGTTGCCGAACTGGTCTTTTCTGAGAGCTTGCGCACTTCGTCAGCGACGACAGCAAAGCCACGACCAGCCTCACCAGCCCTGGCTGCCTCAATCGCAGCGTTGAGCGCGAGAAGATTGGTCTGGTCAGCAATCTCACGAATCGAAGACGAAATGCTCTGGATTTCCTGCGAGTGCTTGGCGAGATTGCCGATATCCTCAGTCAAACCGGTCACCGCTCCGTTCATCCGCTGGATGCCCTCCTGCGCACGCTGCACCGTTGCCCGCCCCTGGACAGCTGATTCCTGCGAAAGCCTTGAGTTTTCAACGGCCGAAGACGCGCTGCCGGCAATACCTTCCGATGCATCATCCAGGGCACCAACAAGGCCGATGATCTGGCGCGAATTGTCTTGATGCAACGAGAGCTTGTCGGTCAGTTCTTCCATTAGGCCTTTAATGGCATGACTCTGGTCGCTCAGCGCGCCCGAGGTAGTCGAAATACCCGAGACCATACTGCGCATGTTGCCGGCCATCTGGCGAAACGAGTTGGCAATGTTGCCAATGAGGTCGCGCGATTCGAGCGAATACGTGGCAGTCAGGTCTCCGGAACCGACCTGCTCGGCAACCCCCGCCATTCCCTTGAGCTTTGAGAGCAGCACCAGATTCAGGATGAGGTAGGAAAAGACGCCGATGGACACACCGGCGACGAGGCAGCCGACGACAAACCAGACCAGCATGCCCGGCTTCCATTCGACAAAGTACTGGGCATAAAAAGGAAAGATGAGCGCAACCGAAACGCCAAAGCCGATATACGACCACCTCAGGCGCGCCAGAACCGATGAATTCATGTTTGTCCCCACAATTGCATTTGTATTTTTCGGCCCGCGAAAACTTCTCAAACGAACCCCGCAACTTATGTAAATAAGAATAACACCATATAACTGAATTGGGTTGGTTTCGCCGCCTGCAAAATTCTGTACTACGCCGCGAAACGCTCCGGCACTTTCCCGAGAGCTAGCTCGAGACAGCCGTTGCCAATCCGGTAAAATCGATCACCATGACGCAACCCAACGACCCCGGCACCCTATCCCCACTCGGCAAACCAAGCGAGTACCGAGCCAATTACGCACCCGAACTGCTTTATCCCATCCCGCGCCAGCTGAAGCGGGACGAACTAGGCATCCGCGGCGCATCGTTGCCTTTTACTGGGGAAGACATCTGGAATGCTTACGAAGTCTCCTGGCTCAACCCAAAGGGCAAGCCGGTCGTTGCGCTAGCGACTTTTCGCGTGCCGGCCAGCAGCCCTAATCTGATCGAATCGAAGTCCTTCAAGCTCTACCTGAATTCGTTTAACCAGACGCACTTTGCCAGTGCAGCTGAAGTCGAAGCAACGCTCGTGCGTGATCTGTCGACTACCGCTGGCGCTGCCGTCAGCGCAAAAATCGAGCATTTAGGCAGTCGACCGCAAGCAACGCCCGGCTACCCGGAAGGCATCCTGATTGATGACCTCGATATCGATTGCGACACCTACCAGCCGTCCCCTGAGCAACTTGTTACGGTCAACGGCGGAAATGTCGAAGAAATTGTTTACTCCCATCTGCTCAAATCCAATTGCCTGGTGACTGGTCAGCCGGACTGGGCGATGGTCGTTATCCGCTACCGGGGCAAGCGCATCGACCACGCCGGCCTGCTGCGCTACATCGTTTCATTCCGCAATCACAACGAATTCCACGAGCAGTGTGTCGAGCGCATTTTTTGCGACATTACACGCCAATGCGCCCCGCAAGCACTCTCGGTTTACGCCCGTTACACCCGGCGCGGCGGGCTGGACATCAACCCCTTCCGCAGCAGCGGGGAGTTTGCCGCGCCAGACAACGTGCGCGAAGTTCGCCAGTGAGGCGAGGCAATGCCTGAAAAAGAGCGCGCGCTGCATCAGCTTCATCTTGATATCGACGCCCGCGTCGACAACATCCGTGAGAATAACTCTGACTGGCTTTGCGGCAAGGGTTGTGACACCTGTTGCAGAAGGCTTGCCGAGGTGCCAAAACTCAGCGCGGCAGAATGGGCGCTGCTACACGAGGGACTGGCGGCACTCGCGCCGGAGCAACTTGAGGGAATCAGCCGGAAGGTCGCCGCCCTCGCTGTGCAATCATCACGCCCCGTAGTTTGTCCCCTGCTTGATCAATTAACCGGTGCCTGCCCGGTTTATGCGCAACGCCCGGTCGCCTGCCGAAGCTACGGTTTCTACGTGCAACGCGATCTCGGACTTTACTGCCACGAGATTGAGTCGCTCACTGCCCAAGGCGAACTGGCCGATGTAGTGTGGGGCAATCACGACAGCATCGACCAACGCTTGACCGAACTCGGCGAAAGCCGAGCACTTACTGAGTGGTTCGCGGCTTGGGCGCGTTGAAAATCACATCGCATGGCAATCCCGCACACGCAAATTCGTATAAAGTCATATCCAGAAGCAAAAAACCCGCATCAATACTCAGTATTTGTGCCGTTAGCTATAACTTGACCGGAAAATAAAGCATAAGCTGTCCAAAATAAAATTGCTCACCAATAGCTCGGTTTCTTTGGCTCTGGCGCATCAAGAATCGGGTCAGAAACCTGGATAAGCGGGTCCAGCCAATCTGCCTTGGCTCGCGCCCAAGCCAGCAATTCCAGTTGCGCAGGAGACAAGTCGCCTTTCGACCTAGCGTCGGCCTCAACCACATCAGCGTAGGCACGTAGTCGCACTGCTCTCTTCCAATCCTTGGCAGAGCCCTCAAGGTGCTTGAAGCGCTCAACTTCCCTAGCGCGACTTTTGGTCAGAAATTCAAAACGCTCAACGGCAAGGCGATGGGCCTCTTTTCGACGGGCCTCCTCAAGTTCTTTCGCGTATGTATCCTGCGCAAATACGACAATACCAACTATTACCTCTCCCATGCGCTTCTCAAGCTGAGTCTTCGGCGTATCTTTCCAAGTTTTCGAAGGCCATCGTCCAACTTGAATGGTGAGCACCCCGCTCGGCGTGTAGTCATACATCGGTGTATGCGGAAAACTTACCGAACTATCCCAACGATTACGCGCCCAATAACGTTTCTGAGCCCGTTCCTCAGCCGGTGTTATTTGATGCCGCGAACGACGGACGTACTCGGTCATTACGAATTCAATGGTGGTTCCAGTTTCCACCCATTTAAGAAGAGTCACACCACGTTCAGCATTTACCTCGACATCAAACCCCTGCTTGATTAGCGCCTTCAGCAAAACATCAACAATGCCGAGGGCACGTTCAATTGAGTCACGTGTTACGGAGAGATTCAGCACCTCTTTTGGCGCTGTGCGGAGTTGGGTGTCCTCGGGCCAGCCATCTCGCTGCCGCAATCGCTTTGAAGTCGCTCGAACCAAGGGATGGGGCGACGACGAGGAAGTCTCCTCTGGTGGTGGCAATACTGGCGTTTCTTTGCGAATTTTCGCGGCAGTCTTTCTCGCTGCTTCGCGAACTGCTGCCTTTTCTGGGGGCAGTTTCACCAATCCTGTGTTGATTTCTCCTTGTTGCTTCAACTTGGGAAGCGGTGCCCTCCCCATGATTCGGCCTGCTTTGACCTTCGCCCAATAGCCACGGCTTGGCAAAGGAATCGACAAGGCACGGCAGATTTTGGCGAGGCCAACGTCGGAGAGGCCGTAGCGAGGTGCGACAAGAATTACCGGGTCGGTCCAGACCTCGTTGTACAGTGTTTCGCGGTCAACTGGTTTGTTGGTTTTTTCCATTGATTATGTGACCATTTGCCTCGACAGCCTCTTCGACATAATTCATTGCCCGCTCGATATTCCCAACTTCCTGAATCTGGTCGCTTGGGTTGGCCGGCGAATCTATCTTGCTCTCGATGTAATCAGCGAGAGTGGTGTGATTCCCCTCAATGCGGGCAGAACCCAGGCTTTCGAGCATGTGAAAAATATCTTTGAGTTGATGGAATACCGCTTTGGGCGTGTTGCCGGCCAGTCGAAGTCGCCGCAGGTGGTCAAGCTCAATAACCACATCCGTCAATGGCGAGTCGAAGCTCGGCGAAACTATCCGTAGTGGGGCATCAACAAAGCGCGGAGTCATGTAATTACAAACTTAAGCATCAGTGAAGTACACAGAATACCGAAGGAAGCGAAAGCAGTCGCCGTGGTCAGTGATTTTGTAACGTAGATTTCAATCTACGTTACGCCCTTCGTTACGCCGGAAAGCCTTGCTATATAAGGCTTTCAAGAGATCTGTAACGTTGTAACAACGTAACTTCTATAGAGATAAAGAAAGAAATATAGGGGTTATTTGCTTACCGCCGCTGCCGTCCCTCACCGGTAACCCCCTGCTCCTTCCTATCATCCTATTCCCAGTGTTACGCCGTTACAGCGTTACGGCCCATATCTCGATGGATGTTCAAGCTGGTGGGAATATTCAGAAGGTTGGGGATTCCTGGGAAGGCCGGATGGGGAAAATCTCATGAGTTGGAATTTCCCCAAGGGTTTTCCTGATTATTGGTGTTGTGCCGACTGTTCCTGGCACCAGTGCCAAACGCTCATCGCTGCGGCGGCATCTGCAAGTGCAGTATGCGCTTTGCCCGTCCATTCATGACCCGCATGCTCAGCAGCGACGGTCAGACACTTTCGATTACCTCAAAGACACAAGACCGCAAGTCGATAAGCTCGCCGAACGTTTCGGCGGTGCGCTGGCAAGAAAAGATGGTCGTATTGTCGATCCTGACGGCCTGATAATTGAGAACTTCAACTTGCCGCTGAATCTGATGCTTGGCGTCTCGTGCGAGATTGTTGAAGGTGGATTAGCGGAAGCCGTTGCTGAACTCTCACTCGAATGAAAAGCAGGAGAGGGACTTAGGCATTGTTCTTCTTTTTCAGATTTTTTCCTGCAAGCGTACCGAAGGATCGCAAGCAGTAGCCGTGGTCGGTGCATTTGTAACGTAGATCTGAATCTACGTTACTGCCTTTGTTACTATCTAAAGCCTTGTCCTATCAGGCTTTAGAGCATTTTGTAACGCAGTAACAATGTAACTTTAAAAAGAGAAAGATTTATATATATGGGTTGCCCTTGCCCCCACACAGGCAAAGACCAAACGCAATAGTGTTTGCCGCCAGTTGCCCCCATGTTGCCGTTACGGTGTTACGCGTTACGGAAGGCACTTAAGAAGTCTCTGTAGGAAACATGGAAAACCAAACCCAAGGAAACCCAAAAATTGTGTTTAAACGCCGCCCCTGATAGGCTCCACTCTGGATGCAGAGTTGGATCTTCACAAACTTGGGATTGCCCTAATTTGTCCTTCCCTTGTCCTACTTGTCCTTCAAACCAAGAGGTAGCAAAGCAATCCAGCAACTTGTTAGATCATCTGGAATGACATCTAAGTCATTGATAATCATAAGTTTTTTGGCGGGTCCGGTGAGATTCGAACTCACGATGGGTTTCCCCACGCCGGTTTTCAAGACCGGTGCATTCAACCGCTCTGCCACAGACCCGCGAAGAGCCGAATAATATCACAGGGTCGAAAATTATTACCTGACTGCAACACTCAACAATTATTGAAACTTTCCGTCCGCTCAGTTAGTCTTAGCTCTTGTCGTAACCACTGAAAGAGATTACATGCAAACAGACTTCAATATCGCCAGCCAAGGCACCCAACAATATACCCAGCAACAGAACCGTGTGTTGCGCAATACGTATTTGCTACTTGCCCTGTCGATGGTTCCTACGGTTTTGGGTGCGATAGTCGGCGTGCAGATGAACTTCAGCTTTATGGCCGGCAGCCCGTTTATCGGCTTCATGCTTTTCCTCGGTATCGCCTGGGGTTTCATGTGGGGTATCGAGAAGAACAAGGAGAGCGGGCTGGGTGTTGCACTACTGCTAGGCTTTACCTTCTTCATGGGTCTCATGTTGTCGCGCATTCTTCAGGTCGCGCTGGGCTTCTCCAACGGCGGGTCGATGATTGCGATGGCGGGCGCCGGAACAGGTGCAATATTTTTCACCATGGCCACTGTTGCGACGGTGAGCAAGCGCGATTTCAGCAATATGGGCAAGTTCCTGTTCGTCGGGATGATCGTGATTCTGTTGGCTGCCGTAGCGAATATTTTCTTCCAGATACCCGCGCTTTCGCTGGCTATCTCGGCCGCCGCCGTGATGATTTTTTCTGCCTACATTCTCTATGACATCAGCCGCATTGTTCAGGGCGGTGAAACCAACTACGTTTCAGCCACCCTGTCGGTCTATCTGAGCATTTACAATGTTTTCGTCAGTTTGCTGCAACTGATCATGGCTTTTACGGGTGATCGCGACTAACCGGACCAGACTCACTTCAAGGGTGGCTGCGGCCACCCTTTTTTATGGTTGCTCGAATAAAGCCACCGATTCAACATGGGCGGTATGGGGGAACATGTTGAGCACACCTACCGCCGAGAAACGATAACCTTTGCCATTGACCAGTACTGCAGCATCGCGGGCGAGTGAGGCGGGATTGCAGGAAACATAGACAATCCGGCGCGGCGCATCATTACCCAGTGCATTGACCACCTCGATAGCGCCTTCGCGCGGCGGGTCGATCAGCATCTTGTCGAAACGCCCCAGTTTCGCCAGCGATTCTGGCGTGCATTGAAAAAGATTGGCCACCGAAAATTCGACTGACCCGGCCAAGCCATTCGCCCGGGCGCTCTCCTGCCCGCGCAGTGCCAAGCCCTGACTGCCCTCGACACCGACGACGTAAGCGCCGGAGCGGGCGATGGGCAAGGTAAAATTACCGAGGCCACAGAATAAATCAGCGATCCGCTCCCCCGGCTGAGGATCAAGCAAGCGTAAGGCACGGCGAACCAGAATACGATTGACGGCATGATTGACCTGCGTGAAGTCAGCAGGCTGAAAGGCCAGCTCGATCCCAAACTCGGGCAAGGTGTAGCTGAGCGGCGGCGCATCGCCGGGGCAAAAGCGATAAACGCTGTCCGGCCCTTTGGGTTGCAAATAGAAAACCACGCCGTGCGCGTCGGCAAAGTCACGCAGATTTTTTTCATCGCGCAGACTCAGTGGCGTCAAAATACGCAACAGCAAGGCGGTGCAATGCTCACCGAGCGCGATATCGAGTTGCTGCAATTTATCAATGACCGACAAAGAGGCAAATAGCCGACGCAAGGGCATCAACAACGCGGAAACGGCTGGCGGCAAAACATCACAAGTGCGGATATCGGCGATGAAGCTGCTGCGCCGCTCGTGAAAACCGATCAGGACTTCGCTTTTTGAGACTTTTCGCACCCCAAGCCGGGCGCGATGACGATAGCCCCACGGCGCGCCCTGGATCGGCGGCAGGATCTGCCCGGCGCGAACCCGACCCAGATGCCAGAGCGTATCCTCAAGCACCCGTTGTTTGCTGGCAAGTTGCGCAAGCGGGTCAAGATGCTGCATCGCACATCCCCCACACACACCAAAATGCGGGCAGCGCGGTTCAACCCGGTTCGCTGACGGCGTTAAAACCTCAACCAGATGCGCCAGTTCGTAACTCGATTTTTTGCGAAAACTCGCATACTCAACTTTTTCACCCGGCAGCGCGCCCTCAACGAAGATAGCCTTGCCTTCATGGCGAGCAATGCCCCGTGCCTCATAGTCCAGCGACTCGATAATCCCGATTGGCACGGTCAACTCCCAAAAAAGCACGAATTCTAACAATCCGTTAAAATCACCGCCATGTCACGCGAACTCATCACCGACTGGAGCGCCCATCAAGCAGCCACTGAACGACTGCTTGGGCTGGCTCAACGCAAATTGCTGATCTATGACGAGGATCTCGTCAAACTGCGCCTGCATGAACCGGCTCGCCTTAACTGGCTCAAGGTTTTGCTGCAATCGGCGCAGCCAAACAGTATCCGAATCGCCGTCCGCGACGCTGAACCAATGCGCCGGCAACAAAGCCAACTGCTGCAACTATTCGCGGTTTATGCCCATATCGTCACCGTTCAGGAAACCAGTGAACAACTGGCTTCCTTGCGTGATGCCATGATTCTGGTCGACAACCAGCACGGGCTGATACGTTTTGACCGTGACCAAGCCCGCAGCAAGTTGCTGATCGACGAAGCGGATGCCATCAGACCTTACCTGCAGCGCTTTGAGGAAATCTGGGCTAGCCCGGGCAACGTTGTAGGAACGACAAACTTGGGGCTTTAGACGACCAATCGTTGGCGCAGTGCAACAAACGCCGCAAATATTGATACAATCGGGAACTGATTGGAGTTACCGATCAACTCAAATTTAGAATTTTTTATTCTGTAACTTGTCGATAAGGAAATCCCCCCATGAATAAGTCAATCCTCGTTGCTGCTCTGCTTGCTGCTGCTCTGTCTGCCTGTGGTAAAGCTCCGGAAGCTCCGGCTGCTCCTGCTCCTGCTGCTGCTCCGGCTCCGGTTGCTGCTCCGGCCGCTCCTGCTGCCGCCCCGGCCGCTCCTGCCGCCCCGGCTGAAGCCGCAAAGCCAGCCGAAGCTGCTGCTCCGGCCGCTCCTGCTGCTGCCGACGCAGCCAAAGCTGTTGTCGAAGCCGGCAAAGGTGTTGCTGCTGACGCAATGAAGAAGTAATTCTTCTCGCATAATAAAAACGGGGCTCTGCCCCGTTTTTTTCGTCAAAAATTTAGTGAAATAAAAAAGCTCCCGAAGGAGCCTTTCGATGATTCGTGGTTTTACTGCAGTTGCTCGTACAAGAGCCCGAGAATTTTCTTGGAAGTATCCGATTTATCGACACCACCCTCACTCGACAAGACCTGAACAACCGTGCGATTGCCGCTATCACGCACATAGATACGATACTGAACCTTGGTATCTGTCGAATCCGCTTTCTTCCAAAAGGCCAGCTTGGACATCATGCCGGTATCTTTCTTGGTGTTGTCTGCTTCGGGATCGACGTAGCGCACAAAGTAGAGGCCTTTTGAACGATCACGGTCTTCAACGGTAAAGCCAACGCGGTCGAGCGCCAAGCCAACACGACGCCAGGCGCGGTCAAAACGTTCAAGCACCTCAAGCGTACCTGATCCATCATCAGCCTTGGCCAATTTGGCGCGCGGCTCAGCCTTGGCAGTTTCCACTGCCGCAGAAGCACGTTTCTCTTCACTGCCAAGACGCACCATAAGCCGACGCAGCATTTCAGCCTCAAGCTCGGGATCGGGCTGGCGCGGCTGCCAGCGTGTATCTTCTTTCGCGGAAGAGGTATAGACCTCTTCCATACCACGATGGCTGATGAAAATATCCGTACTGCCAGGTTCTGCACCCTGTTCAAAACGGGTGCGGAATTTATCCCGCTCACCGGTTGAATAGAGCGAATCAAGGAATTTTCCTAATGTGTTACGAATAATGTCGCCACCAATCTTGGCGCGATTTTCTGCCCAATCGGTTTCCATCACGCCGGCGTCAGGGCGTTCGATATTGACCAGAAAGCCGGTTTCCTGCCAGAAATCCTTGACCGTATCCCACAATTTGTCGGCCGGGAGAGCAACGACCAGCCAGCGCTGATTGCCCGAGCGCTCAACACGTACCTTTTCCACTGCTGGCAAGACGACTGAATTTTGCGCCTGCGCTGCTGGCGAGCGATCCGCTGTGTAAGCGGAGAAGGTAGCCGAGCCCTTGCCGGCGGCATCGGGTACCGCAAAACGGTCATCCTTGGTGATCTGCGAAAGATCGGGTGGCACCTCCAGGGTCGGAACTTTGCCTGCAGCCGATTTGTATTCAATCTTCGGAGTTTCGGGAAGTATGGTGCAACTGGCAGCAAAAATTGCCAGTAACGCTAAAGTGAGGCGGGAAAGCCGTTGATTCATAATCACTCCGTCAGGCCATTAGGCCGGCTTGCTGCATTGCTGCGCGAACCCGGGGATGGTTAGCATCAGACAGCGGGGTGAGTGGCAAACGAATGCCACCCGGGATCAAACCAAGTTGTTGAACCGCCCACTTGACCGGGATCGGATTAGCTTCGCAGAACAGATCGCGATGCAGGCCGAGCAGCTTAAAATGGATTTCGCGAGCCTTGGCAACATCACCGGCAGCCGCTGCAACACACATCTCGTGCATGAGGCGCGGGGCGACGTTGGCAGTGACTGAAATATTGCCGTGAAAACCAAGCATGATCGAGGCAACACAGGTCATGTCGTCACCGCTATACAGTCCAAAATCTTTTGGGGCGCGGGCGATCAGGTCACAGGCACGATCCAGATTGCCGGTCGCATCTTTGACCCCGACAATACCCGGCACCTGCGCCAGGCGCAGGATGGTGTCGTTGGACATATCAGCCACCGTGCGACCCGGTACGTTGTAGAGCAGCACCGGCAACTCGACTGCTTCGGCAATCGCCTTGAAATGCTGGTAGAGGCCTTCCTGGGTCGGCTTGTTGTAATAGGGGACGACCGACAGCGCCATGTCGGCACCGGCCTTTTTGGCGAACTCGGTCAACTCGATGGCTTCGCGGGTCGAGTTGGCACCGGTGCCGGCGATGACGGGCACGCGGCCGGCAACATGATCTACCGTGACGCGAATCAGCTCGCAGTGTTCATCAACATTGACCGTCGGCGACTCGCCTGAGGTGCCAACGACGACGATGGCATCAGTGCCCTCCTGGACGTGAAAATCGACGAGCTTGCGCAGGGAACCGAGGTCGAGGCTGCCATCCTCTTGCATCGGCGTAACAATGGCGACTATGGATCCAGTAATCATGGCTTTATGAGCAAAAAAGTAATCCTCAGATTGTAACTTATGGGGTCTGACTGCGAAACGTCGCTTGGTAACAGAATGTTATTTATTGGCGACCCAGAGCAAGCGCCCTTTGCCGGCTCGCATGATGCCGGCGCTGAGTTTTAGCTCGGGATGGCGATCCGCGCCGGCGCTTTGCAACTGCCGGACGAATTCTTCCAGCCGGGCACTGACCGGCACCTGCCAGGAAAGCTGGCGCAGGCGATAACGCAGCAAGTTTTTGATGCGTGTTGCGGTCAACGTCCGTAATCGGCTCAAATTTAGCGCCTCGCCCTCGCTCGCCATTTGCCAGTCACCGGCAGCCAGTTCATCAAGCAAACTTGCCGCTTCTGAAAAATGACGGGCGGCCTGCGCCAGATTTCGCTCGGCAGATGGAAAGCGTTGATTGATAACGCTCAACACCTCGTGGCGCAAAAAATTTCGGGAAAAGGCCGTGTCGTCGTTACTTTCGTCATCTATCCACTCAAGCCGGTTGGCCTCTGCGTAAGTAAGCAAGTCGGCGCGCGGCACCGGCAACAGGGGACGCAGGATGCGCAACTCGCCATGCCGGCGCTCATCTGCCATCGCCGCCGCACCGGCAACACCGCTGCCACGCAACAAATTGAAGAGCAGAGTTTCGGCCTGATCACCTTGATGGTGGGCGAGGAAAATCGCAGAACTGCCGGATTCAGCAAATGCCGCATAACGCTCACGACGTGCAGCCGCCTCGATTCCATGCCCGGATTCCGGGTTGACCGTAACCCTCGCTACACGCAAGGGCAAATCGAGTCTTTGGCAAAAACCGGTGCAAAAATCCGCCCATTGATCGGCATTGGGCGAAAGGCCGTGATGTACATGCAGCGCTGAGATCCTTGCACCGAGGCCGAGAGAGGCCAGCAGATGCAGCAATACCACCGAGTCACAACCGCCGGAGAGCCCGACCAGCAGCGGCTCATCCTTGGTCGTGCGGGCCGCGACAAAGTCTCCGACCCGGCTCAGCAAATCATTTGACAGCTTGTTCCTTGAAACGACCGTAGCTCATCAAGCGCTCGAAACGATTTTCCAGCAACTCGCTGGTCGGCATCGCGGTGTAATGCTTGAGCGCTTCTAGCAGCGATTTTTTGAGACTATTGGCCATCGCAACATGGTCGCGATGTGCGCCGCCGAGCGGCTCGGGGACGATCTTGTCGATCAAGCCCAATGATTTCAGGCGCTGCGCGGTGATGCCCATGGTTTCAGCAGCCTCTGGCGCACGCTCGGCACTCTTCCAGAGTATCGTTGCGCAACCCTCGGGCGAAATCACCGAATAGGTTGAGTTTTGCAGCATCTGCACGAGATCGCCGACGGCAATAGCCAGCGCACCGCCGGAGCCGCCTTCACCGATAATGGTGACGATGATTGGCACCTTCAACTCGGCCATCACATAAAGATTGCGGCCGATAGCCTCGGACTGGCCACGTTCTTCAGCGTCAATGCCGGGATAAGCACCGGGCGTGTCAACAAAAGTGAGCACCGGCATGCCGAATTTTTCGGCCAGTTTCATCAGGCGCAAAGCCTTGCGGTAACCTTCCGGACGCGGCATGCCGAAATTGCGGAAGATTTTTTCCTTGGTGTCGCGACCCTTTTGGTGACCGATCACCATCACCGGCTGGCCATTGAGTCGCGCCATGCCACCAACGATGGCGTGATCATCGGCAAAGGCACGATCACCATGCAGCTCTTCAAAATCGGTAAAAATCAGCGACAGATAATCCAGCGTGTAAGGGCGCTGCGGGTGGCGCGAGACCTGGGAAATCTGCCACGGTGTCAGCTTGGCGTAGATTTCCTTGGTCAACTGATCGCTCTTGGCTTCAAGCTGGTCAATCTCTTTCGAGATATCAACCGCCGAATCATCCTGAACGCTGCGGAATTCTTCTATCTTGGCTTCGAGTTCAGCAAGCGATTGTTCGAAGTCGAGGAAACTTGTTTTCATGGACAGCCCGTTATCTTGATTCGGCAATATTTTACCTCAAAGGCAAAAAAGCTCGCTTAATACTCAACCAAAACCGGATCGAGATAGCGCCACAGATACCAGGTAGCGACCGAACGCCATGGACGCCAACGTTCGCCGTAGGCATGCAGAATTTTCAGCGTCTGTTTTTCGCCACCAAAATAGCGTTCAAAAATAGCCCGCTGCAAACCAATATCGTCGAGCGGGAAGATATCCGGGCGCAATTGGTTGAAAATCAGAAACATCTCCGCCGTCCACCGGCCGATACCACGCACCTCGGTCAATTCGTCGATCACGCCGGCGTCGCTCATCGTATTCCAGCGTGCCGGTTCGAGACGGCCGCTGGCAAAATGTCCGGCGAGATCAGACAAGTACTCGATTTTGCGCTGCGACAAGCCACATCCGGCCAACCCCGAAATTCCCGCTGCTTGAACTGCCTCCGGTGTTACCGTACCAACGCAGGCGGAAAACCTGGTCCAGACCGCATCAGCTGCCTTGACCGAAATCTGCTGGCCAACCACCGAACGCGCCAGGGTTGAAAACGGGTCGCCGCGCGAGGCCAGTCCGACATCGCTGAAGCGCTCAACCAATTCAGCCATCTGCGGATCGCCGGTGGCCAGTTCGCGGGAAGCCTGTTGCCAGTAAGAAGGAGTCATAGAACGATTATACGAAGCATTTTTGACCTATTTTCGCCGTCGACCGCAAACAGGCAGGTTTGTATCCGCCAAAATGCTGCTGGATTTTGCTAATATCGATTTCAAATATCAAGAAAGCTCACATGCCGACGCCAGACTTGCTCCTTATTCATCCGCTGTTAGGCAAAACCGACGACTGTGCCGGCTACCTGGTTGAGGGCAGCCATGAAGGTGAAGCACTTCAGCATCTGATCAACAGCCCGCGGCTAAGTGAATTCAATCCTCGCCATCCCTGGTTGATTCCTGTCGCCGCGCTGGCCGAAAATCCCGGCCTCAATCAACGTATTGTTCCTCTCTTTATTGCAGCGAATAAAATCGGGGAAGTTGAAGCAGGCTTTCGCGCGACCAAGCGGGTGCTGGGAATCGCCGTATCACCACGCGACAAGATGCCGGCCACCGGCACCTGGAATTATCTGGTAATCGGCATCGGCCACGCTCACACCTTACCGCCTTACTCACTGCTAGGCCTGGCCAGCCGCACCACAGTGGTTGCCACCGATATTCAAACGCACGGCGACCACCACTGGTCGCAAGACAATCATTGCACCCTCAGCACCACAGAGTTTCTGACGAAACGCACGAGCGCCGCTGGCAAGGCCGACCTTACTCGACTCAAACTCCTTAAAATACTGAGCCTGATCGCTGCTGATGCTGACACCGAAGCGCTGGAAGCGGTTTTGCGCCAGGAGCCGAAGCTTTCCTACAGCCTGCTACGCCTCGTCAATTCGGCCGCCAATGCTCCGCGCGCACCGATCTCCAGCTTCTCGCAGGCAATCAATCTGCTCGGGCGCCGGCAGTTGCAGCGCTGGATCCAGCTATTGGTTTATGCTGACCCGAACAACGGCCAGCACCCCAGCCCACTACTCCAAAAAGCGGCGGCGCGCGGGCGCCTGATGGAAATTCTATCCAGCCGGCTCAGCCCCGCGCCAGAGCTCGAATACCTCAACGACGCCGCCTTCATGATCGGCTCGTTCTCTCTGCTCGATGTGCTGCTGAATATGTCGATCAGTGAAGTTCTCCAGCAACTATCCCTGCCGGAACCGGTTAGCCTCGCACTGGCAAGCCATCAAGGGGGGCTGGGGCAACTACTCAAGCTGATCAGCGCTGCCGATGTGCGGGACTTTTCGGCAGCGGCTGATGCCCTGGCGGCGCTGCCGTTTAGCGGTGTTGACTACGTTGACGCCCAACTTGAAGCACTGAGCTGGGCAGAGAAAATCAATCCGCCTGCCGAGGATGCGTCCTAGCCGAACCTCCCGCTAAGAAACGGGTTGTAGCGGCGCTCCTCGCCGAAAGTCGACATCGGGCCATGACCTGGGATGAACTCAACATCATCGCCGAGCGGGAAAAGTTGTTCGTGGATTGAGCGAATCAGCGTTTCGTGATCACCGCGAGGAAAATCGGTGCGTCCGATCGAGCCCTGAAACAACACATCACCGACCTGTGCCAGCTTGCTCGGGGCATGGAAAAAGACCACATGCCCCGGCGTGTGCCCGGGGCAATGCAGTACGTCGAGCTCGACTTCGCCAAAACTCACCTTGTCACCCGCGACCAGCCAGCGGGTCGGCACAAAGGTTTTCACGTCAGGAAAACCAAACATCTTGCTTTGCTGCGGCATGCCATCAATCCAGAAACTGTCTTCGGTGTGCGGCCCTTCAATCGGCACACCAGTCAACTCGGCAAGCGCCGCTACTGCGCCTGCATGGTCGATATGGCCGTGCGTTACCAGTATTTTCGCGAGCGTCAGCTTTTCATCGGCGAGCAACTGCTGAATGCGGTCGACGTCACCACCCGGATCAATCACCGCTGCCTGACGGGTTTTTTCGCACCAGAAAATAGTGCAATTCTGCTCAAAGGGAGTTACCGGAACGATGGCATAGCGCATGATGTCAACAATTGATCAAAAAAACGCATTATCGCATGAGCGAACTTGCTCACCCCCGCCTCCCCCCTTAAACTCGGCGTAGCGCCATTTCACGGAAATACAGCATGCTCGACCATCCCTTAGCGGACATCAATGCCTGGGTATCGCACTTTAGCGAGAACAGCGTGCCGGTGCTACGGGTCACCAAGCGCCGCATCGACGAAATGCGCCTGCACATGGACGATGTTGATGCGCGCGGACTTTCCCTTATAGCCATTCAAGATCCGCTGATGACAGCGCGCGTTTTTTCTCTGACACAGTCGATCAGTAGTCGCTCACTGCAACGCGACATCACCACTGTCGCCAGCGCTGTGATGATGATTGGCGTTGAGCCTTTCTTCAAGCACTTCAACGATCTGATTACTGTTGAAGGTATGCTCAAGGGGCGCGATCAGCATGGACTGCTCGGTGTCCTGCAGATCATCAGGCGTGCCCAGCGCGCCGCCGATTATGCGCAGGAATGGGCAATCTGGCGGAACGATGTGAATATGGAAGAAGTCCGCATTGCTGCCTTGTTGCATGATCTGGCAGAGTTACTGGTATGGTCTTTTGCGCCTGACCTGGGGCTGGAAATACGCGCCCAGCAACTGGCTCATCCGACGCTGCGCAGCAATGATGCGCAGCTCAACACGCTGGGCATGACCTTTCAGGATATTCAGAAGGAACTGATCAAGGCCTGGCACCTGCCTGAGCTGCTGCAAAATCTGATCAGTGATGAGAACAGCAGCAATTTACGCGAGCGTAACGTTGCACTTGCCGTCCGCTTGGCCCGCCACTCAGCCAATGGCTGGGACAATCCGGCGTTGCCGGACGACTACATCGAGATCGGGCTGTTGCTCAACATCACCCCGGAAGCGGTGCGCCAGCGCATTGGCGTGGACCCGATGCCAGCCCGCGAGGCAGATGGCGCCGAGGTCGATCATGTGTAATCAGCCGGCCGCGCGCGCTTCAAGCATCTCCCAGCGCTCGAGGCAGTCAAGCAATTCGTCGTCAATCGCTGCCAAACGTGTCACCGCCTGTTGCGCGCCATCCGGATCACTCTGATAGATTTTTGTATCGGCCAGACGCTGGCTTAAATCAGACTGCTCACCCTCAAGTGCGGCAATTTTCGCCGGCAAGCCTTCCAACTCCTTCTGTTCTTTCCAGGACAGCTTCTCCAGTTTTGGTCTGGCTGGCTCAGCCGCTTTGACCGGTGCTTTTGACTCGGCTTTCAGTCGCGCGCTCTCCTCTTTCTGCACGCTCGCCTTGTAATTCGCCCAATCACTGTAGCCACCGGCGTATTCGCGCCAGCCACCGTCACCTTCTGCGGCTATCGTTTGCGTCACGACATTGTCGAGAAAGGTCCGGTCGTGGCTGACGAGGAACAGCGTACCTTCGTACTTGGCCAGCAACTCTTCGAGCAATTCCAGTGTTTCGATATCGAGGTCGTTGGTTGGCTCGTCAAGCACCAGCACATTCGCCGGCTTGGCAAACAGGCGAGCCAGTAGCAGGCGATTACGCTCACCACCGGACAATGAACTAACCGGCGAGCGCGAGCGCTCGGGCGCGAAGAGGAAGTCCTCGAGGTAGCCGATCACATGCTTGCGTGCACCGCCAATTTCAACGAAATCCGAGCCCGGTGAAATGACGTCGATCAGGGTTGAATCGGGATTCAGCTGGGTACGGAACTGGTCAAAGTAGGCAACATCGATCTTCGTTCCTTGGCGCACGATGCCACTATCCGGCTGCAATTCGCCAAGTATCATGCGCAACAAAGTGGTTTTTCCGGCACCGTTGGGGCCGATCACACCAATCTTGTCGCCGCGCTGAATACGCGCCGAAAAATCACGAACAATTGGCCGTTGACCGTAAGACTTGCTGACATGTTCGAGTTCAGAGACCAGTTTGCCGCTCTTGTCGCCGGAATCGAGTTGCAGATTGACCTTGCCCATGCGCTCGCGCCGCGCTTGACGTTCAGCCCGCAAAATATCCAGACGCTGGACGCGGAAAACCGCCCGCGTACGCCGCGCTTCAACGCCTTTGCGGATCCAGACTTCCTCTTCCTTGAGCAGCTTGTCGGCCCGTGCGTTGGCTAAACCTTCTTCATGCAGCAAGGCTTCCTTGCGCGCCTGATACTCGGCAAAAGTACCCGGGAAGCTGACCAGCTTGCCGCGATCCAACTCAACGATGCGGGTACAGACCCGATTGAGGAATGAACGGTCATGGGTGATGAATAACAAGGTGGTACCGGTTTCGATCAACAGGTTTTCCAGCCATTCGATGGCCGCGATATCGAGGTGATTGGTTGGTTCATCAAGCAGCAAAACTTCCGGCGCGACAGCCAGCGCCTGCGCCAGCGCCAGACGTTTTTTCTGACCACCGGACAGACTGCCGACATTGGCTTCGGGGTCCAGGCCAAAACGGTCGATCACCTTCTCGGCCTGCGCCTCATAAGCCCAGGCACCGCGCGACTCCAACTCATGCTGCAGGGTTTCCATGCGCGCCAGCAGATCATCCTGATCACCGGTACCTTCGGACAGGTGATGCACCACGTCATGATATTCAGCAAGAATCTTCGAGGTTTCGCCCATGCCGGAAACCACCGCCTCGAAGACGGTAGCGTCCATGTCGAAAGGTGGCTCCTGCGGCACGTAGCCAACACGAATGCCGGGCTGTACCCAGACCTCGCCATCATCGAGCTTGCCGCGCCCAGAGCCAGCCGCCAAAGCCGCCAGCAGCGAGGATTTACCGGTGCCGTTACGGCCGATCAGCGCAACGCGCTCACCCGGGTCGAGCATAAAATCAGTATGGTCAAGAAGCGGCACGTGGCCGTAGGCGAGACAAGCATCAGCTAATTTGAGGTAAGGCATGGCACCAATTAAAAACGGCACCCCTCAAGGCGCCGTGTTGGGAAGGCCTGAATTCTAACGTTTTAAGTCGTGAAGCGGGACAACTGCGCCTGCAACTGGGTCGCCAGGGTCTGCAAATTACGCGCGCGCTCCGAGTTGGTGATCGCGAGGCTGCTACTTCCCTCGGCCATCTGGGCGATATTTTCGACCAGGCGGGCAATTTCCTGACTGGCCGAACTTTGCTCCCGAGTATTGTCCGCAATTATTTGTACGGTATCGACGGTTTGCTGGGCATGCTCGTCGATGGTCGCCAACGAATCGCCCGCTTCGCGCGCCAGTCCAACGCTAACCACCATGCTGCTGCTGACGGCCTGCATGCGTTTGACGGCCACCCCGGTTTCATCAAGGATCGCCTGCACGGTGCTGGAAATTTCCTGTGTGGACATCGCCGTCCGCTCAGCCAATTTGCGTACCTCATCAGCCACCACCGCAAAGCCCCGCCCCTGCTCTCCGGCACGCGCCGCTTCAATAGCCGCATTAAGCGCGAGCAGATTAGTCTGCTCGGCGATCTCGCGAATCACGCCGACAACACTCGAGATTTGCTTCGATCGCTCGCCCAATGACTGAATCAAGCCGGCTGATTCGTTGATATCACTGGCCACCCGTTCAAGATCGCTCATCGCCCGGCCAACCACCGCACGCCCCGATTCGGTGACTGACTTGGCCTCTTCCGAAATCTTTGCCGCGTGATTGGCATTGTCGGCAACATGCGAAATGCTGACCGACATTTGCTCGACCGATGCCGCAATACCACTTGCCGAATGCGATGCCTGCTGCGAGCTTTCCATTGCCGAATTGGCCGCCTGCTGTAACTCCCCGGCCGCAATGCCGACCTGCATGGACGAATCAGACACCCCGCAAACCAATTTGCGCATGCTGCCGGCCATCACATTGATGGCATGGGCAATTTCGTGAACCTCGTTGCGACTGGCCGCATCGGCATCATGGATCTCGACCCGCAGATCGCCGGTACTGACGCGAGAAACCTCACCGACCAACTGACGAAGCCCGGCTAATCTTGCTCTCACCATCACTAAAATCAGCAAGGCCAAGATGATGGCGGCAACGGCGCTAACAATCATGACGATATTGCGCAGATGACGACTCTCTTCAAGGTACTCGTCACTCCAGCTGCCAGTCGCCACCGTCCAGCCCCAGGCGGGCGATGTCGCTGCAAAAACAAGCTTGTCGCGCTCGCTCCCGCTGGCATCCGGCATGCTGTAATGGAAAGCGCCGTTTTTGGCGGTCAGCATCTCGCGAATCTTGGTTTTGGCAATCTCGGGAATAGCAGATTCGGCAACTGCCACTTCCTGAAATTTGGGATGCAGCACAAACTCGCCAATCTCCTTCTCTTCGGTTGGCCGGACGATATAGACATATCCCGTTTTACCTGCCACCAGGCTGCCAAACTGATCGCGAATACGCTTGAGTTCGGCATCCAGCCCAATGCGAACAGAATACGCCCCAACTGGTTTACCCTCGGCACTCTTGAAAACCTTGACGGTAACAAAATTGTATTTTCCACCGCGTATCGCCAGACCTACATAATCCTGTCCAGCCAATACCGCCTTGCTAACCGGGTCATTTTCGGGGAGGGGCACACCGTTCACCGGCTTGCCACTCTTGTCCTTGAGTAAGGTAGATAAGCGGTACACCTTGCCATCGTTGATCGCCAGAAAGGCGGTTTCCTCACCGGTCATATCCTTGAAGGCCTGCAAAAGACGGGGATTGCCGTTTTGTACCTCGCCATTGATGCGCATCGTTGGCAAATCAACTTCGCCGGTTTTGGTCAACTCGGGCGAAAATGTCGGCGTTCCGCCAGCGAATTTGAGGAAGAAGCGGGACTGCTTCTCACCTCTATCCTTAACCGCCTCAAAAATCGAATCAAGCATCCCGGCCATGATGCGCGCCTCATGCTCAAGATTTTGCTCGGCCACCGTCATCGCCGCACGATCAGCGTTTTTTTGGACAACCAGCGCAAGCACCGCAAATACTGCGAAAAGTGCAAGCATGGTGACGATCATCAGTTGTTGCGCAATTGGACGGCGTTCAAAACTTGAAAACATGGCATCCCCTTTATTATTTTGGCTGACCATCAGGCAATCTAGCTATCCTTACTCTACCACCGGTAGAATGCTGGCGGGTAGTGAGCTGGAGGGTGACATCCTCACCATCAGAATCTCGTAATTTACTCGCCTCCATAGCTCAGTGGATAGAGCACATTCCTCCTAAGAATGGGGTCGCACGTTCGATTCGTGCTGGGGGCACCAAAACAACAGGGACAATGGATCGCGGCCGTTAGAAACAAAAAAGCCACTCCGAAGAATGGCTTAACTATCTGACTTTATTGGTGCCCCCGACCAGAATCGAACTGATACCTGATGATTACAAATCAACTGCACGACCTTCATGCTACGGGGGCACGCGACAAGGGGTAAGATTATAGCCTGATCGCCACCGCTTTCCCATATGACCACGCTAACCAACCCCTTCGAAATCGCCCGCGAAACACTGCGTTTGCTCGCTACTCGGCGCATTCCACCGACACCGGATAACTATCTCACGCTCTACCACGAGATATCAGGAAGCAAGCCGGCGAAGGAAGACTTCCCGGAAAAAGAGCTACGCTCCCTCGCCACCGCCCTACCCAAAAGCTCCCCCGACCAAATGCGCCTGGCGCGCCAGCTCGACGAGGCGGTCAAGGCCGCCAATTGGGAGGAATACACGAATCGGCTAGCGCAGTTTGTCAGCACTCTGGCTGAAGCGCAAAAGCTGGCATGGGCCGAGCTAATCGGCAACCTGATCCGGCAATGGGATGCCAAGCATATTGGCTTAACTGCTGCGCGCAAGCGGGAGTCACTTGACCACCTGCTTGCTGGTGCCGGCGCAAATCCAGAAACACTCTTCAACCGCCTGCAAAGTCTGATTCGCTCCTGGGGTCAGGGCAAGGAAAATGAAACGCAAGTTGACGGCGAAGCAATCCCGGAAGCGCCAAGCAGCCCGCCACCTGCAATCGTTAACCCGCAACATTCTGAAGACCTGCTACCTGAGCTACGCGAACTTTTCGCCTTCACTCTTGAAACCGCAATCGCTACGCAATTGATTGAAAGCCCTCAGCTTTCCAGCGATGCCAAACTACTCGCCGGCGACATCCGTGGCGCGCGCAAGCTTGAGCAAATGCAGGACTTCCTCGCTCGCCTCAAACGCTTTGCTTTCAAACTCGAATTGCTTGCTGAAGACCAAGCAGAGTTACGCCGCAGTCTTCTCAATCTACTGCGACTTCTGGTCGAAAACATTACCGAACTGGTCATTGATGACAACTGGCTGCATGGCCAGATCGACATTGTTCGAGAAATTGTCGACAAACCACTTTCACAACGCACTGTTGACGATGCCGAACGTCGACTCAAAGAAGTTCTCTACAAACAAAGCCAGCTCAAAACCAGTCTCTTTGAAGCGCGGGAAGCGATCAAGCAAATGCTGGCCGGTTTCGTTGATCACCTTGCTGACTTTGCTGACGCCACCTCCGAGTACCACGACAAAATCGAAGGTTGCGCCGACAAAATCAGCTCAGCTAACGACATTTCCGAATTGGGTAGCGTCTTGAACGAGGTCATGCACGAAACGCGCAATATCCAACTCAACGCACAGCGTTCGCGCGATGAGTTGCGGTCAACCCAGGAAAAGGTCAAAAAATCTGAAGCCCGGATTCATGAGTTGGAAGCCGAGTTGGAAACCACCAGCGACCTCGTTCGCCATGACCAGTTAACCGGCGCCCTCAACCGGCGCGGGCTGGAAGACATGTTCAACAAGGAGGTTGCCCGCGCCCAGCGCCACGACACCCTGCTCTGCGTTGGCATGCTCGATATCGACAACTTCAAGAAATTGAATGACTCATTGGGTCACGATGTAGGAGATCAAGCACTCATCCACCTTGCACAAGTCTGCAAGGAAGCACTCCGCCCGCAAGACACCGTCGCCCGCTTTGGTGGTGAAGAATTTGTCATTCTGCTGCCTGAAACCCCGCTTGAAGATGGCATCGTTGCCCTCACCCGTCTGCAACGCGAGCTGACCAAGAAATTCTTCCTGAACGACAACGAAAAGGTACTGATCACCTTCAGTGCCGGCGTCACTCAAATGCTGCCGGACGACACGCAGGCGACGGTAATCAAGCGCGCCGACGAGGCCATGTACAAAGCCAAGCAGACTGGCAAAAACAGGGTTGTCAGTGCCCCGTAATCTCAAGAACAGCGAATGAAGACATCCGTCTACAGCACGCTAACCGAAAGCGAATACCTAGCCTTCGAGGCACAATCACCCGTACGCAACGAATTTATCGCCAGCGAAATCTTCGCCATGACCGGCGCCTCAATCCAGCACAAAGTCATTGCCTTAAATTTTACCTCGGCGCTACGCAGCCACCTCAAAGAGACCCCCTGCCGCGCGCTGATCGAAGGTGTCAAATTGCGACTGCATGAAGAACAAAGCTACTTCTACCCAGACGTAATGGTCACCTGTGAAAACCGTCCACAAGAACTCGATAGCCAGCAACAAACCGTTGAAGAACCTGTGGTGCTTATCGAAATCACATCCCTCAGTACCGAAGCCATTGACCGCCGAGAAAAACTCCGCGCTTACCTTACTCTGGCCAGCCTCAAAGAATATTTAATTGTTAGCCAGGATCACGCCCAGGTAGAAATCTACCGTCGGCGTGGGGATATTGTCTGGGACATCGTCACCTACGAGCCCGGTAACATCGTTGAAATCGCCAGTCTGGAACTCAAAATTAGCCTGAATGATATCTACTTTGAGTCCGGAATAGCCTTGGGGAAACCTTGAAAGCAGTTATTCTCGCGGGTGGGCTGGGCACTCGTATCAGCGAGGAGTCACACCTGAAACCCAAGCCCATGATTGAAATCGGTGGCAAGCCGATCATTTGGCACATCTTGAAAATTTACTCTGCTCATGGCATTAATGACTTTGTAATTTGTCTCGGCTACAAGGGCTACGTTGTTAAAGAGTATTTCGCCAACTATTTTCTCCACACCTCCGATGTCACTTTTGACATGATCAACAACCGGATGGAAGTTCACGAAAAGCATGCAGAGCCTTGGCGGGTTACGCTGGTGGACACAGGTGAAAATACGGCCACGGGTGGTCGCTTGAAAAGGGTCAGGCGCTTTATTGAGGGCGATGAGCCTTTTTGTTTCACCTACGGTGACGGCGTTGCCAATGTAGATATCAAGCGACAGATCGAATTTCATCGCCAGCACGGCCTTGCAGCTACCGCTTGTGCCGTTACTCCACCCGGACGATTTGGAGCCATGGAAATCGCCAAAGGAAGAGTCTCATCCTTCCGGGAAAAGCCTCATGGCGAAGGTGGCATGATCAATGGGGGTTTTTTCGTTCTGAATAGCGACGTTATCGATCTCATCGACAACGATGATCAGTCCTGGGAAGGCAAGCCACTTCATGAACTAACCGCTACCGGACAACTCGCTGCATGGGAACATGAGGGTTTCTGGCAGCCCATGGATACGCTCCGCGACAAAATGCTGCTTGAAGACCTCTGGAAAACCGGGAACGCACCATGGAAAATCTGGTAAATCCCGCGTTCTGGAAGGGAAAGCGGGTTTTCATCACTGGTCATACCGGTTTTAAAGGCAGTTGGTTGTCGCTATGGCTCCAGAAAATGGGTGCCACGGTCGCTGGCTACGCCCTGCCACCCGGCACTAATCCGAGTCTTTTCAAAGTGGCCGATGTAACACGAGGGATGAACTCAATCATCGGCGACATCCGCGATTTCGACACCCTGCAAAAATCTGTCACTGCCAGCCAACCCGAAATAGTCTTTCACTTGGCGGCCCAGGCGCTTGTCGGAGAAGGCTATCGCGATCCACTCGGCACCTTCTCAACCAATGTACAAGGCACCGCCAATCTGCTCGAAGCCGTCCGTAAAGCGCCTAGCGTCCGAGCTGTGGTCGTCGTCACCAGCGACAAATGCTACGGCAACAAGGAATGGCCTTGGCCCTATCGTGAAAACGAAGCGCTCGGAGGCCACGACCCTTATAGCAGCAGCAAAGCCTGTGCCGAACTGGTGACCGCCGCTTATCGACAATCCTTTCTGACGGAAGCCGGCGTCGCCGTTGCCACAGCCAGAGCCGGCAATGTTTTTGGCGGTGGTGATTGGTCAGCCAATCGACTGATTCCCGATCTTCTGGCCGCCTTCTCACAAAATCAGACCGCTCAACTCCGCCGCCCTAACGCTGTCCGCCCATGGCAACATGTGCTTGAACCACTAGCCGGCTACTTGCTACTCGCCGAACATCTTTCGACTAAGCCAACCACAAACGCTGCCTGGAACTTTGGCCCCAACGAACAAGACTGCCTACCTGCCGGAGCAATTGCCGACCGTCTGGCCAAGCTATGGGGCGATGACGCTGCCTGGGAACAGGAAGCGCATGCCTTCCCGCACGAAGCAGGCCTGCTGCGCCTTGATTCATCGCTAGCTCGGCGACAACTTGGCTGGCAACCATGCTGGTCACTCGATAGCGCTTTAGCCGCTACAATTTCCTGGCATAAAAACTGGTTGACCGTAACAAACATGCGCGACTACACCCTTGGCCAAATAGAAAAATATATAACCGATGAACTCGCAAAACAGTGACCGCGCCGCCATTCTTGAGCTAGTTCGCGCCTACGCAGAAAAGAAACTCAGCCCAAGCGCCTTCATCCCGGGACAAACCAGCGTTCCCCCAGCCGGCAAAGTGCTCGGCCCAGAAGAACTCGTTAATCTCGTTGATGCATCACTCGATGCCTGGCTGACCACCGGCCGCTTCAACGATGCCTTTGAAAACAAGCTCGCCACCTATCTGGGCGTTTCGCATGTATCAACCTGCAATTCGGGATCCAGCGCCAATCTTCTCGCCCTGACCGCTCTAACCTCGCCGCTACTCGGCGAACGTCAGCTCAAACCCGGCGATGAAGTCATTACGAGTGCCGCCGGCTTCCCGACCACTATCAACCCCATTCTGCAAAATGGCCTGATACCGGTCTTTATCGACTCCGAAATCCCTACCTACAACCCGCTTCCAGAAACTATCGAAGCTGCAATATCCGACAAAACGCGCGCAATCATGATCGCCCATACCTTGGGCAACCCTTTTGCCGCCGAAGAAATTCGCGCCATTGCCGATCGTCACAAGCTCTGGCTGATTGAAGATTGCTGCGACGCGCTTGGCTCGACCTATCGGGGCAAAAAAGTCGGCACTTTCGGCCACCTCGGCACCCTGTCTTTCTACCCCGCCCACCACATCACCATGGGCGAAGGCGGTGCCGTGTTTACTTCAGACCCCTTACTCAAACGCATCGTCGAATCATTCCGCGACTGGGGCCGCGACTGCTGGTGCAACCCTGGTTGCGACAATACCTGTGGCAAACGCTTTGATTGGCAGCTAGGCGAACTCCCTGCCGGTTACGATCACAAATATGTTTACTCGCATCTTGGCTACAACCTCAAGATCACCGACATGCAGGCCGCCATCGGCCTTGCCCAACTTGATCGACTAACGGGCTTCATCGCCGCCCGGCAAGACAACTTTGCCTACCTTGGCGAACACCTGGCCGGTGTTAAGCATTTGATCCTGCCCAAGGCCACCCTCGGTAGCAATCCATCCTGGTTCGGCTTCCCGATCACACTAACTGACGATGCTCCCTTCATCCGTGTTGACCTGTTGCGTTACCTTGACCAACAAAAAGTTGGCTCACGTTTGTTGTTTGCCGGCAACCTGATCCGCCAGCCTTATATGGCTGGTCGGCACTACCGCATCGCCGGCACCTTAGGCAATGCTGACCGCATCATGAACCGGACTTTCTGGGTTGGTCTATGGCCAGGATTGGAACAGGCAGCTTTGGACTATCTCGTGCAAACACTTGAGGATTTCTGCGGACGCTGAAGAATTCTGCCTCACGAAAGTCTGAATGTTCCATGTGATATATTGAGTCCATATCTTATGTGGGACACGCCATGCGCACCCTGATTGACATTCCTGATCGACAAATCAAAGACTTGGCAGCTATTTGCAAGACCGAAAAAGTCTCTCGTGCCGAAATAATCCGGCAGGCAATCTCGGCTTATCTTGAAAAGAAGAGACCCAGCACTGTTGAAACCTTCGGGCTTTGGAAACAACACAAGGTCGACGGGCTTACGTATCAAGAACAGGCAAGATCTGAATGGTAAGCGCGCTCTTCGACACCAACATCCTGATCGATTATCTGAACGGGGTCGATCAGGCAAAAATCGAGTTGGAGAGATACTCGGACAAAGCCATCAGTCTGATTACCTGGATGGAAGTCATGGTCGGTGCAACGCCGGAAACAGAAGCAATTTTGCGTAGCTTCCTGAATGGATTCGCCAACTTGCCAATTGACGAACAGGTCAGCAATTTGGCCGTAGTGCTCCGAAAAAAGCATCGCATAAAGTTGCCCGACGCCATCGTTTGGGCAAGTGCTCAAGTCGATAAGCGCATCCTGGTGACTCGCAATACCAAGGATTTTGCAGATGATGAACCCGGCGTTCGAGTCCCCTATCAAATCTGATGCGACTAACGACCGAACAAGCAAAAATCATCCGCCAAACCACCCACCAGCAATTAGGTCCGGATGCGCGCGTGTGGTTATTTGGTTCACGCACCGACGACAATGCCAAGGGTGGTGATATCGACCTGCTGATTGAAACGCCCAAAGTACTGGAAAACGCCTTTCGCGAGTCCGTTGCCCTGGAAACTGCCCTGCAAACATCACTCGGCGACCAGAAAATAGATATCCTGTTGCTTCAGCAGGGCAGCCAACCGACGCCTATCCATCGAATCGCCAAAAAGACAGGCGTCGAGCTATGAATGAAGACCTTGTCGCACTAGCCGAGAATAACCGCCAAAAGGCCCTCAAGGCGCTCCAACTCGTTGCTGCATCACTGAGCGAATTTCACCCCTACCAGCCGGGCAGTAACTATTCACCCAAGGCACTGGAACCCTACGACGCACTCTCTAATCGCTTTGTCCGTGCCATCGAATGTGCGCTGCGCTATTTTAGAAGCCTCGAACTCGCAGAATTTGCTGAGCAATCTGACACCACACGAACCTTGCTCAATCGTATGGAAAAACTCAGCCTGATCAGCAGCACCGATCTCTGGCTAAACATGAGAAACATCCGGAACCGCATCGTCCACGACTACCTCCCAGAACAAACGGCTCAAATGTTTGCAGAAATTTCCGACACCTATGGCCCGGAACTGGCGAAGCTACAAAATCGCTTATCCAATTGACCCAACTGCCTCACTCACGAAAATATCAAGCCATGAGCAAGCCGCTTTTCATCTTTGAAATGATCATTAACCTCGTGGGTCATGCCCCCATGCCCTCGCCGTCTTCACGGGATACAAAACTCGGCAAATCGTCGGCGACAGATTTCTGATCTGCGGCGTGCATTGTCGATGAGCCAAACCGCGTTTCGCATTTTCCCAACCGCCATTACGGGGTGCCTTGAGATCCGTCCGCCAATCCATAAAGATCACCGAGGCCACTTGATCAAAGTTTTTCAGCAAGAAGCATTTCGCGAAATGGGACTTTGCACCGATTTCAGCGAGGACTTCTACTCAGTTTCCCACTGCGGTGTTGTCCGTGGCCTGCATTTCCAGGCTCCACCGGTAGCCCATATAAAGCTGGTCTACTGTGTTGATGGCGTGATTCAGGATGCCGTACTTGACCTTCGTCGGGGTTCTCCGACCTTCGGCCAGCACGCAGTAATAGGTCTTTCGGCCGAGGATGGCAACATGCTCTACATCCCCCGTGGCCTTGCCCACGGGTTCTGCACACTGAGTGAAACCGCCATCGTCGCCTACAAGACCTCCTCCTCCCACTCCGCCGAACACGACAGTGGAGTTCTCTGGAACTCGGCGGGTATTCCCTGGGCCGAAGACACTCCGCAAGTCTCGGAACGAGATCGTACCCATCCCCCCTTCGAGAGTCTCCAGAGCCCCTTTACCTACTCCCCTACGGCATGAAAGTACTAATCACCGGCGCCACTGGCTTCCTTGGTTCTCACTTGGCGACTCACATGCACAGCCAAGGCCATCTGGTTGGCTGCCTCCGACGCTCAGGCTCAACCTTGCCATCATCGCTTGAAGGTTTCCCAAACTGGACTGCCGACGATAGCGGCAAAGGCTTCAGCGAGGCCCTCAACGAGTTCCGCCCCGACGTGGTGGTCCATCTGGCCGCACTCTACGTGGCCGAGCATCGCACGGAAGATATCGCCCCACTGATACGGGCCAATATCGAATACGGCATCCACTTGCTTGAAGCCATGCGGGAAGCTAAATGCACCGCAATGGTCTATGCGGGAACCTCCTGGCAGCACTACCGGGGTGAGGCCTACTGTCCGGCCAACCTTTACGCCGCCACCAAACAAGCTTTCTCCACGGTTGCCGATTTCTATCGGGATGCGGCCGGATTACGACTACTGGAGCTTCATCTTTACGACAGCTACGGAGATGGCGACTCGCGGACACGCCTGCTCAACCTGCTGCAGACGAGTTCACTGAGCGGCACCCTCGTGAGTATGTCGAATGGAGAGCAAAGACTGCACTTACTTCATGTCGATGATCTCACCGGCGGCCTAGAGGTCGCCTGCAGCTTGGTTAGAGGCTTGGAGTCCGGGACGCAACGGATTTATCGGCTTCCCGCCCAGAAAACAGTCTCGCTACGTGAACTTGTAGACACCTTCAACGCTGTTGATCCTGCCAATCCTGCCAGGGTCGAGTGGGGAGTCAGACCCTACCGAGTACGGGAGGTATTTCTCCCGTGGGAGGACGCCGAAGTAATGCCAGGATGGCGCACCAGTGTCAGCCTAGCTGAAGGCTTGTACCGCCTACGAGTTGAGGCACATCGCAACCAACCCGTTAGAGGAACTACGGATCATGAATAGACGCTTCATTCATAACAACAACCTGATTTTCGACCTAGGCATGAATAACGCAGAAGACACTGCCTACTACCTAAAAAAAGGTTACAAGGTGGTCTCTGTGGAAGCTGACCCACTATTCATCGAGAAAGCTCAAGCCCAATTTCCGGACAAGCTAAACAAGGGACTGTTACATCTTTATCAAGTAGCCATTTGGACAGCCTATGACAGACTTCCATTCCACATTAGCAAGAAAAATGCACACTGGAGTAGTTTGGACATCAACTGGGCATCTAGGGATAACGGCGAGACGGAGACCATAGAAGTCACATGCATCCCTATTGCCCACTTATTTGCTTTGCACGGCGTCCCCAGTCATCTAAAGATCGATATCGAAGGTGCCGACGAGTTGGTCATTGACCAGCTTCAGGCTTTCGCGTACTTGCCAGCGTACGTCAGTGTCGAAGACTGCCGCTTTGGATTCCGATATTTAGAGAAACTTAAGGCTCTTGGTTATAGTCAATTCAAGCTATCCAATCAGGCGACCGTTACCGACTTGAATGACTCTTTGATTGCACACCACTTTACAGTTGGTAGTTCTGGCCCCTTAGGGGAACAGGTACCTGGGCCATGGATTGACGGCGGAGACATCGAACAAGTCTATGCCGATCAGGTGCGCACCCGTGATAACGAGCGCCGCTCTCCCGCAGGCATATGGTGGGATATTCACGCACGCGCACCTCAAAACTTGTTCATCTAGATTGCAAAGAGATCCCAATGAGAGCCAACGTCAAACCCCGGATCAACCTGGAAAACAGGACGCAGCTACAGGAGGTGATCCCTATCGCCACCCCCTTTGTACTTTTTATCGACCCAGTCAATACCTGCAACTTCCAGTGCACATTCTGTCCGACCGGCGACCGAGATCTCATCAAATCGACCGGGCGCTGGCAAGGTCGCCTGGATTTCGATCTTTACAAGAAAGTGATCGATGATCTCGGCGAATTCGAGCAGCCACTGAAAGTCCTGCGTCTCTATAAGGAAGGCGAACCCCTACTACATACTCGGTTTGCAGACATGGTCCGCTATGCAAAGGAAAGTGGCCATGTCCAATATATCGACACAACAACCAACGGCTACCTTCTGACGCCGGACCGCATCGGTCCAATCCTTGACGCCGGCATCGACCGAATCAATATTTCGGTCGACGGCATGTCGACCGAGCAATTCTGGACCTTTACAAAAACGCATGTTGACTTCGACAAATTCGTCGACAACATTCGTCGACTTTACGAACGCAAGGGCGATTGTGAAATCTGCATAAAAATCCCCGGAGACATTTTGTCAGAAGCAGACAAGAAAAATTTTTACGCCACCTTCGGCGACATTGCCGATCGTGTCTTCATCGAAAACTTTGCCCCCTGCTGGCCGACTTTCGACATTGAGGACCGCCTCGGCATCGAAATTACTGAAGGTATTTACGGAAACACCATTGCCGACATCAAGGTCTGCCCATACACTTTTTATTCAATGGCAGTCAATACTGATGGCACGGTCAGCCTCTGTTTTCTCGACTGGGCTCGCAAACTCGTTATCGGCGATACACGCACCAACAGTGTCAAAGAAATCTGGGAAAGCGAACCCCTCAGGCAGCACCGCATATCCCACCTTCAAGGGAGGCGTAAGGACGATCCAACTTGCGCTGCCTGTGGCCAGTTGAGCCATTGCTTGCCCGACAATATCGATGCATACGCACCGGGACTCCTAGCACGCTTCACTGGCCCACTGCTTGCGTAAGGCGGAAAAATGAAACGACAGCGCATTCTCTTTGTCATTCCCCCCTACTTCAACGTCGAAGACTATGGGAATGACAATCGCTCCAATGTTCTGCCCCCCTTCACGATTCCCTATGGCATCCTATCTCTTGAAGCCTACCTGAAGGAAAAGTGCCACACGCCACCGGAAGTTGCCATTCTGGATCTCAACCTGCCACTCAAGCAGGCACTTGAAACGAACCTGGCCCACGATTTCGCGGCAATGTTCAAACACCTAGTCGAAAATGCGATGGACGAGTTCAGGCCGAGCATCGTTGGCATCTCCGCCCTATTCAATATCTCCTTCCGGTATATCAACGATCTCGCCAGAACGGTAAAGGAGGAATCTCCTGACGTGCTGGTGCTAACTGGCGGAGGCTTACCCTCTGCGGCATTTCGCCAGATCCTTGAGTTATGCCCTGCGGTGGACGCCGTCTGCAAAGGCGAAGGTGAAATACCAATGACTGACCTGATCAATGCCCCCGATCAGATCCTGCTACTGGACACCCATGCATCATGGATTACCCGGCGCGGACTGGCGCAGGGGAAAAATCCCAGCCACACCTTCGTTCAGGATTTGGACGAAATCCCCATGCTCAATTACAGCATGGTGGACCTTGACAACTACAACAACCGATCCATCGACAAGCGCTTTGTTGGCCAAAAGAAACGGGAGATGGCCATCCATACATCCCGGGGCTGCCCTTTCCTGTGCGTCTTCTGCTCTAATCCGTCA
The DNA here is from genome assembly GCA_011391255.1 of Dechloromonas sp. Lineage (GTDB taxonomy): Bacteria > Pseudomonadota > Gammaproteobacteria > Burkholderiales > Rhodocyclaceae > Azonexus. The sequence goes on along the minus strand of JAABQV010000004.1, from coordinate 93,737 downwards.
CTTCATGGAAGAAAAGTGCGGGCAATGAGCCTAGAAAGGGTTGCTCAGGAAATTGGCATCATGCAGGAACGTCATGGTCTGACAGTCCTGCTCATTGAGGACGACCACTTTTTCTTTGACCGTGACAGAGCTAAGGCCATCCTCCGAGCCATTGCCCCCTTTAAGATACGCATCGAGTTCCCAAACGGTGTCGCGGTATATGGAATTGATGAAGAAATGGCCGAACTTTTCGCCAAGGCTGGCGTGTCCACTGTAGCTTTGGCTGTGGAATCTGGATCGGACTATGTTCTTAACAAAATTATAAAGAAACCGCTGAAGACCAATATGGTCAAGGACAAGGTGCAGATGCTTCGACGCCACGGGGTTCAGTGCCACGTTTTCATCGTCATCGGCCTACCTGGTGAAATGGAGGAGCATCGTCAGGAAACTCTGAGTCTCCTCCTTGATGTAGGTTTCGACTGGGCCCATATATTTTGCGCCGTGCCTATTCTGGGAAGCCGCCTTCACGAAATTTGTGTAGAGAATGGTTACATTGATCAAATAGGATTTCTGGATCACGTCAATACAAAATCCGTGATCCGTGCTCCTGGTGTCGATCCGGATGAGATTGAGCAAGCAGCCTACGAGATGAATCTTCAGGTCAACTTTGTTCACAACCACAACATGAGAAATGGCAACCACGAAACAGCGATCAAGTATTTCCATAACGTAATTACCAAGTACCCAGAGCATGCCTTCGGCCAATACTATCTTTCCGAGGCCTACACTCAAGTGGGCAACGAGGACTGCGCCCTGCAAGCTCGGGTACGGTTTGATGCCATCGTGGAGAATGATGCTTGGTGGCGCGAACACGCAAGCCGGTACGGACTACTATTGGACGCTGCTTCTCACTAGAGCGATGCCAGAGGATAGATTTCAAGAAATGTTCGCGCCACGCCTCATCCCAGCCCACCTTGGAGGCAATTTCGGAAGAGTGCGTTCCTCTTTAGTGGAAGCCCATTGATGAAACAATTTCAGCTTCCCGACCGCACAGCGGCCGTCAGGCTCATGCGCAACTTGGCAAGTCGCGTTCCGGAAGTCGGACCACAGGCGGTGGACCGCCCATTGGTATTTTACGGCGCCGGCAATCTAGGTCGATTGGCCGCTCAACTTCTCGACACTCTTGGCATTCCGGTTGCCTATGCTGTTGACCGCGCCCCTCCCGAAAACGGGCTGCTACTGGGAAAAATACCGGTGATCCTGCCCGACAAAGCTCCTAAAGCAGACAGGGAAACCCACCTTCTAGCAGTCTGTGTAGTGCTAGCCCCTTATCAACCCATCCACGAATCCCTTGTCGATCAGGGATGGCGCCATGTCTTTCCATTCTATGACATCGCTGAAGCGTATACCGAAAAACTCCCAATGGGCAACGGCTGGTTCACCGGAAAACTAGATGAGATAGACCAAAGGTCTCTCGAAAAAACTCTAGTGGCATGGGGTGACGACATTTCCCGAGCTACTCACCTACAGTTCCTGGCTTGGCGAATGCACCGGCAGGAATTCACCTTCGTGGGCACACCGATCAACACTAAGGACAGATACTTCCCGGACTTCATTTGCAAACTGCTGAGAGAGGACGAAACCTTCTTGGACGCCGGGGCATATTTGGGAGAAATTTGTCTACGCTTCGATAGCATCACTGGTGGTCAATACTCCAGTTTAATAGCCATCGAAGCTGATCCAGAAAACTACGCCCAGTTACATTCCAGACTCGCCAATTTACGATCTATTACTTCCAAGAACATTCTGATCCTTAATTTCGCCCTTGGCTGCAATGATGAAAGCGCAAATTATTGTTCCGAACTTGGCATCGGAGCGAGACTTTTTTCGGCCGGAAGCACCTCAGTCAGATGCTGCCGGCTTGACGACCTAGACATTAACTACTCATTCGCCAAGCTACACCTAGAGGGAGGAGAACTTGATGCCATCGCGGGTGCGCTGAAATCGCTCAAGCGCAACCGGCCAATCTTGGCGATCACTGTTTACCACAGCGTTGACGGACTTTTTCGCATCCCTTTATTACTCATGGACGAACTCACAAATTACCAATTCTTCCTCCGGGCACACGCTTGGAGCGGGACTGGACTAGTCCTCTACGGCATCCCTGAAGAAAGGCTCCCCGGAAAGACAAATAAATTTCACAGAAATCACAGCTAACCCCATGCTGTTCCACTCAACTCAATTTGAATAACTAAATTCGTGATTTCCCCCTCGATTTTCCCGTTTGACTGCGGTGAGCGCGCCCAGCGGCCCATGGATGGCCCGCCGCTTGCTTAAATTACTTGTTACGCGCCAACTATCGTTCTTGGTTTCAAGAAATTGGCTTGCCCCAGAAAACGACCCTGTCTTGATGCCATGAGTTCGATTCACGTCCTGCACATTTCTGCCCACCTTGGCGGTGGTGTCGGAAAAGTATTATCTCGCCTGGTAGAAGAGTCAGCACGATCCCAAGATGGGATCCTACACACGATCACCACACTGGAAGCCTTGGAAAAATCCCAATTCGCTGACCATGTTGAAGCACATGGCGGAAAACTGATTACCAGCCCTTCCTGGGATGAACTTAACCGATTAGCGGCAAACGCCGATATTGTCCAACTAGAGTGGTGGCATCACCCGGTGATGTCTGCCTGGCTCTGCTCCGGCATGCTACCGGCCATGCGCCTGATCATTTGGAGCCATGTATCCGGACTACATCCGCCGCAGATTCTTCCAGCTTTTGTTCGCGCTCCTCATCGTTTTTTATTTACCTCACCTTGCTCATTGGAACACCCTGCGTTATCGCAACTGGGACCAGAAGCCGGTCTGCGAATTGGTGTGGTATTCAGCTCCGGCGGATTCGAAGACTTTCCCGATATGCCATGCCGCCCAAAGAGTAAACAACTACGAGCCGGCTATGTGGGTACGCTGAATTTCGCCAAATTGCACCCGCAACTTATGGACTATCTTGCCGCTGTAGACCTACCGGGCTTCCGGCTGGCCATGGTCGGCGACCCGACCACCGGTGATGAGCTACAGGAGAGAGCCGAAGCCCTTAGTTTGACTGACCGCATCGAATTACGCGGTTACTGCACAAACATCGCAGAAACCCTCTCCAACTTTGACGTTTTTGCCTATCTGCTCAACCCACTACATTACGGTACGACAGAAAATGCATTATTGGAGGCTATGGCGATGGGCGTAGTCCCCATCGTTCTGGGCAACCCGGCAGAACGCCAATTGATTCGCGACGGAGAAAATGGTTTAGTCATTGACAGCCCCAAGAGCTTTGCCGATGCGCTGAGTTGGCTCGCGAAAAACCCCGACGAATGCCAGCGGCTATCGACAAATGCAGCGACCGAGGTAAGGCGTCGTTTCTCAATAGCCAATACCTGCGCATCCCTTAACCTTCATTACACCGCTGTCACTGGTGAAGAAAAGAAAACCTTTGATTTCCGCAATATTTACGGGAACAAACCGGCAGACTGGTTTCGCTCAAGCCAAGACGACGAGATCTGGCGCTTTCCGGATACGCTAACTAATAGCCTCCCTATTCCGCTCGGTCCGCATTTTCTTTATGAAAAAAACAAGGGGTCTGTATTCCATTATCACCGTACTTTTCCCGATGATACGCAACTCGCTGCATGGGCAAAAAATCTCAATAAACAGCTCGCCTAAATGGCAGCCCTGTCATTAACATTTACTACACGACTAAATGCAGCGCATCCCGGAGACAAAAGCAATATGAAAACCTCAGGAAAAAATCGTTTTTTCGAGCGCACTCATCATCCATATTACATTTCCACCCCAGCTTTTCGGCAGACCTCGGCTGGGATACGTGCGCTTCATTACCTTTGCCACATACTGAATGAGTCGGGTTATGAAGCCTATGTCACATCACCGCCAGCGCAGTGCAGCCCTTACCTGAGAACGCCTGAAATCACTGAGGAGATCATGCGGCAGCACGATGCTGCTGGCGTTAGGCCGATCGCCGTTTATCCGGAAGTGGTCTCCGGCAACCCACTGGGCCTCTCAGTTGTTGCTCGCTGGGCACTCAACAGACCCGGTCATTTGGGAGGCGACACCACCTTCCCGAAAAATGACCTGATTTTTCACTATCACGGCGTTATTCTGGATGGCATTTTGTCCGACAGATTGGACATGCCATTAGTTGACCGAAAAATATTCCATGAAGGCGCCCCAGAAAACAAGCGCAATGGATTTTGCTATTACGCTGGAAAATACCTTTATTTTGGACACAAGATCAGTGATGAGGTTGCCTCAAACCCTGACGGAACCACCTTGGCCCTGAATATTCCAAGAAAACATCAGGAAATAGCAGAAATCCTTCGTTCCTCAGAAACCTATTATTGCTATGAACCTTCGAGCATGGTTTACGAAGCACTTGCCTGTGGGTGCGCAGTTGCCTGGGTTGACAATCCGTACATAGCTCAATTCAACTTGGATAACAACTCGATTCGCTTTCCAAAGGTCAAGGAATCCGATATTGGCAAGACTAAAGTGCAAAAAATCAGCCAAGCAGAATCAGATAAATTCTTCACTGAAACGGAAAAAAATGCTTGGTTCGATATTGAAAACTTCATTAATAAGACCCAGGCAGCTGCTAACAGCCGAGCTCAAGAAATAACAGCATCAATCAAACCACCATCCAAACAAGCATGGCAAATGGACAAGCACTATCAAGAATGGCTGGAGCAACGGGCATTCATTGCGACAGATGTAGAGGAAATAAATCGCACGATTGACTCGATGGGATGCAGTGCACCTAGCTTTCAAATTGTGACTCGTTTGCTACCGGGTGATGAGCACCACCTAGCAGATACCCTCGACAGTCTCAGCCAGCAGATATACCAACTGTGGCACGTTGACATAGTCACTCAGCTTGCTAGTCCCCCGGGGCTAGAAGAACTTGGCTTCCTTGGCTGGCATTCAATTTGCAGACTGGATAAAACTAAAGAAACTATCGATTATCTGGCAGAAGCGCAAGGAGCTGATTGGCTGATTGAAATCCCTGCGGGGGCAAAACTAGATCCGCTCTATTTGTGGCGATGTGCCAAACAAATCGAAGACACTCCAAACGCAATTGCCATTTTCGTCGATGATGACTCTTGCAACGCCAGAGGTGAACGTTTTGCCCCACGGTTCAAATTTGGCGTCAATCCCACTGCATTACAATCGGTTGACTTGGCAGGGGTGATTTGCGTAAGCCGTGACGCTTGGTTAGCCACTGGCGGCGCCAGCGAGCGTCATGGTAGCCCATGGTTTTCAAAGCTATTAAAGCTTGCGGACAAATCAGGCTGGGATTCAATAAAGCACATCCCTGACATCTTAATTTCCTACCCCGATTTTTTTCCATACGATACAGAATCTTGCATGTTCGCACTGATTGAAGATTTGCGAGGAAAAGGTATCGAAAGTGAAATTACTCCTGTCACAGGCCAAAGCTGGTGCATTCGCTATCCACTAACGCAGACACCAAGCATCTCGATAGTAATCGTATCCATCGGCCAACTCGATCTCCTTTCTCGATGCCTTACCAGCATCATTGAAAAAACAGATTACCAAAATTTCGAAGTCATCATTGCCCTGACAAATTCACAGGGAGCACCCGACCTTGACGCCTGGTTAGCCAACGCGGAACAGACTACCAAGCCCAAGGTGCGAATTGTCCGCACAAATAACGACGGCAACCACGCAACACGCTGCAACGCAGCAGTAGCCGCCTCTTCCAGTGATTTCTTGCTATTCCTTAAAGAGGAAACCGTAGTTATCCAGGAAAAATGGCTGGAGGAACTGATCAGAACCGCAGCCCAGCCTGGCATTGGCGGTGTTTCTCCCCGAATGATTCAACCCGGTAGCACCCTGATCGAAAACGCTGGCAGTATCCTCGGCTTGAATGGCATTATCGGCTCTCCTTATCAAGGAAAAACCAAACTCAGAGAGGAGCTTGGTTATCTGGACTGCATCCATGTTGCACGCGACGTCAGCACCCTTCCCGCTGCGTGCATGCTGATTCGAAAAGAAAGTTACGTCAACGCGGGAGGTATGGACGAAACTGATCTGGGTAACTACCTTGCTGAAGCAGACCTTTCTTTAAAGATTCGCAAGAATGGCGAACGGCTGATATATCAACCTCTATCAAATATAGTTAGCAGCGACGCAAAAGAAGCAGTATTCGATATCGACCCTAGTCATCTTGCAACACAGATGCTTTCCGAAACACAAGCAAAACAAGCATTTTTCGAACGCTGGTATCCGGAAGCAGCAGTAGACCCCTTCTGGAACCCAGCCTTATCTCTTGCGACAAGCACTCCAGAACCTGAGCTTGAGTTTCACGCTCGTTGGCAAACCATTCCCTCTGACCTTCCTCGCATTCTTGCTCATGCACTTCCTAATGGACAAGGTGACTATCGGGTCACTTCGCCGCTAAACGCCCTCAGTAAGGCCGGCATGGTTAGCGAGTGCATTTGGCGCCAACGAACCAAAGGGGAGCCGCGATTCAATTCGATTAACGAGATTGTCCGCTTGAATCCCGATAGCATCATCGTCCAAAGTTATATCATCACGCCAGCACTTGCAGCTCTGCAGGAATGGGAGACGTCTGGATGCCGGCCTTTCACTGTTTATGCGCAGGATGATCTGATCACCGATATGGATGCGAGCAACCCGTTTCGTAAAGATATTCCGGCGAACGCTCGCGCCCGTCTTCAATATGCACTGAAACGCTGCGACCGGTTGGTGGTTTCCACAGATTTTCTGGCAGAAGCCTATCGCAACTTTGTTCCGGATATTCGGGTTGTTCCCAATCGGCTGGAACAAGCTCCATGGCTACCTTTGCGGAGTCTTCGGCGCACCTGCAAAAAACCGCGCATTGGTTGGGCTGGCGGAACAACACACCAGGGTGACTTATTGCTCCTGAAAGAAATCATTGAAAATACACGTGATGAGGCAGACTGGGTATTTTTCGGCATGTGCCCAGAAGAGATCCGACCATTGATTGCCGAATATCATAATTTGGTTAAGTTTTCTGAATACCCTGCCTACCTAGCTTCGCTCAATCTGGATCTTGCGGTTGCCCCTCTCGCTCAGACACCCTTCAACCGGGGAAAGAGCAATCTTCGCCTGCTCGAATACGGAATTCTGGGAATTCCAGTTGTCTGCACCGACATCGAACCTTATAGAAACGGCCCCGCATTTCGTGTAACCAATATGGCAGCGGAGTGGACCGATGCGGTCCGTGCCCTAATTCACGATCCGGAGGCGCGGGGACGTGAAGGTGATGCCATGCGCCGCTGGGTACTTGAGAAGTATCTCCTTGAGAACCACCTTGAGGAATGGCTTGAGGTACATTTACCAAGTTAATCGCATTACCAAAAATTCTCCTAAAGTTTGCCCCTGAGATGTCGTTAGAGAACTTGTCACCAAATGAATTCAGTATCAACGGTGCAGCAGAAAGCGGTAATCGCCTGTAACTGCATCGAATGCAAACCACACCAGGAGAAATATCATGTCATCAACGATCAACACCAACACCTACTCACTCAACGCCCAAACCAATCTTGCCAAGAATAGCCTTGGTTTGCGTAGCGCCCTTGAGCGGCTCTCTTCCGGTCTTCGAGTTAACTCTGCTCGCGATGATGCCACTGGCTTGGCCTCTGGCATGAAGATCGACGCCGCCGCTCGCGTTACCGCCGTTCAGATCCGCAAAGAAGGCGACAAGATATCGTCCGCACAAATCACCGACGGCGCTCTGTCGGTAGTGGGCGACATTGTCGCCCGTATCATGGAACTGACCGAAATGGGTGGTGGCACTGCTGAAATCAACCTACTCGTCACACAAGCATCAACGGTTCAGACAGATGCCAACACCGCAATCGCCAAATTCGGTGGAACGAGTACCGCGCTTGTAGCGGTAACATCAGGCGCGAATGAAGCTACTCTGACTAGCGTATCGGACGCTCGTACCACTGCGGGTTCAATCATGAACAACGCCGAGTTCGCTATTCAGTCCAAGCGCGTCAGCTACGAAAACCAGCAAGCAGCCCGCAGCCGGATCATGGATGCCGACTTTGCCCAGGAAACCTCGAATCTTTCACGCTTCCAGATTCTCCAGCAAGCAGGTACGGCGATGGTCGCTCAGGCCAATGCCATCCCGCAAAACGTGCTGACTCTGTTGCGTTAATAGGCTACTGCCTCAAACTTCGAAAAAGGGTGCAGTGGCTTGGATCAGGCTGCTGCATCCTTCTCGTTAGGAGCCGAAAATGACCACCAATCTCATCAGTAACGTAAATTCACCACCACGCGCGCCCTTGCCTGAGGCTGCTGTCGCAACACGCCAGCCAGCCGTTGCCAGCAAGGCGCCTGAACTGGTCAAGCTTTCTCAAGCAGTTGAGAAGCCGCGCGAAAAATCACCCGAGAAGCTTGAAGTCAAGCAAGCCGTTGAAAAAATTGCCGAATTCGTTTCCTCCAGGCAATCGGAACTCAGTTTTTCGATTGACGACACATCGGGTTCCCAAATTGTTAAGATCACGGACAGCCAGACCAAGCAGATCATCCGGCAATTCCCATCGGAAGAAGCGGTGGCGATCGCCCGGGCCCTGGACAAACTGCAGGGTCTTTTGATCAGGGACAAGGCGTAACGACAGAGGGAAATCGCGATGGCAACCACCAGTTCTCTGGGAATCGGCACCGGTGTGGATCTACAATCCATGCTGACCAGCATAATCAATGCCGAGCGAGCACCAATTAGAGCGCTGGACACCCAGATTGCGGCTGCCAACAACAAGATTTCCCTTTACGGCACTCTAAAATCCAAGCTTGACGCATTAAAAACTGCGTCAGAGACACTGCAGTACCCCTCCCGCCTCTCCGCTTTAAGCGCCACATCAAGCGACACTGCTGTGATCGCTGCCAGCGCAAACTATACGGCAGCAGTGGGCACATATGGCATGGAAGTGGCGCAACTCGCCGGCAACCAGAAAAGTTTTTCGATCGCCTACACTGCCGGCAGCACATTTGGCCCGGGCGACATCAACTTTACGGTCGGCGGCGTCGCCGCTGCCACCATCAGCCTGAGTGGCGCAACCTCTTCCCTGCAGGACGTAAGCACTGCAATCAACAACGCTCAAGTTGGTGTTACGGCAACCGTAATTACCGACTCAGCTGGCAAGCAGCGCATGATATTGACCGGTGACAAATCAGGCGCCAGCAATGGATTTTCGATGGCGTCAAGCCTTACTGCTTCTGGCAGCCAGGCATCTCTGGCAAGTTTCGACACAACAACCGTTGGCCTGAATCGTACAGTCGCCCAGGATGCTATGTTGAAAATTGACGGCATCAACATCACCTCCAGCACCAATAACTTTTCGAACATTAGTGGGCTTAACTTAACGGCTGTCAAACTCGGCACGTCAACCGTTTCCGTACAAAACGACAGCGCCAAAATCACTACTGCGGCGCAGGCATTTGTCGATAGTTACAATGCAGTGGCAACGCTGATCAAATCGAATAGTGGCTACAACACAACAACGAAAGTTGGCCAAGCCTTTAGCGGTGATAGTGCGACGCGTTCGGTGCTCAATACATTGGGCACCGCCAGAACCACCGTGCCGACCGAACTAAGCAGCGCCACGTTGAAAACACTTTCTTCAATCGGTATCACCATGCAGCAAACAGGTTTGCTATCACTGGATACTGCCGTCCTGAATACTGCCGTCAAAACATCTCCTACCGACGTGATAAAGAACCTTAATGCCTATGGCAAGTCATTTGGCGATCAGGTCACTGCTATGCTGGCTTCAAATGGTGCAGTGACTAACCGCTTGAGCAATCTTGATTCCAGCGTCAGACGCTATCAAGACAGCCAGGAAAAAATGGAGGTCCGGGTGGCGCTTGTCGAGAAACGTTACCGCGCACAGTTTACTGCCCTCGATACTTTGGTCAGTTCAATGCAAACTACCAGCAGCTATCTGACGCAACAGATCGCCGCGCTCCAAAAATAACGTTTTCCTACAAACATCTCAACCCCTTTTTGCTAACATACTCGTCCATTCAACTCGACCGCTAATCCATGTTTTCTAGCCCTATCGCTTCATATCAACAAGTTGGCATTGAGTCTGATGTTCGCGGTGCAGATCCGCATCGCCTGATTGTGCTTTTATTCGATGGGGTTGATAGTGCTTTGCAGCAGGCTCAGATACGCTTGGCAGAAAATGACTTCAAGGGAAAATCTGATTCAATCTTAAAAGCAGTGGATATCATTCTTAGTGGACTGTCGGCCAGCCTGGATGTGGAACGTGGCGGTGAGTTGGCAAACAATCTCAAAGCGCTCTACGACTATATGGTTTCTCGTCTCGTACACGCCAACATCCATAAGGATGCCGCAGCTATTCGCGAAGTGCAGGGGCTAATCAGAGAAATTGGCGGTGCTTGGCGAGAAATCGGCCAAGGCTCAACTCAAATTGGGAGCCAAAGCTCTGATCAGCAGCCCTAGCCAACGACTCAACCTTGTGCAACTCACTGATTCGCTGCAATCGTTGCTGGATGTCGTGCAAAATAGCGAATGGGATCAAATAGAAAGACTAACCAAAGACTTGCTTCCAGTGCTGGAAGCAACGCGTTTTTCAATCTTAAGGCCGAGCGATAGCAAGCAAGTAGAGCAAGTTTTAACGATGCTTGACTCTGCCATCGAATGCTGTTCCGAACGCAAGGAACAAATCGCACCCTTGGTTAAGGCACTGACTCCCTTAACGAACACCTCGTATACAGAATGATCCCGCCCGACGTTGCTAGTAGTCTGCGTCTGATCCTGCCAGACCAGCAATCGACAGCGAATGCGCAGACGTTGCCAGTCGTGGCTGCGCAAAAGATTGCCGATGTTCTCAGCAATCTGGTACCTGGCCAGCGAGTTTTGGCAGAAATTCAGGCGCTTTTGCCCAACGGCAATTACCGCGCCATCGTTGGCCAGCGCGACATCACCCTAGCCTTGCCCTTTGCTGCCAAGGCCGGCGACAGCATTGAGCTTGAAGTTACCGAAAGCGACGGTAAGCTGACTTTAGCCTTCGTTGCCAACCGCACCGAAAGCGCGGCCGCTAAAGTCGGGCAAGAATCGGTACCAACAACCTTTAGCTCAACCGCCAAACTGATTGGCACCCTGATGAGTGGCATAGATGGCGAGGGCAAGCGCGCCCCTGCCGCGCCCTTGAATGGCAATCAGGCATTGGTGACAACCATGCCGAAAAATGCAGCAGAACTGGCGCCAGTGTTAAAACAAGCACTATCCCAAAGCGGCATGTTTTACGAAGCGCATCAGGCTAAGTGGGTGGCCGGACAATTACCCACCGAGGCTTTACGCCAGGAACCGCAAGCCAAATTTTCACCACTGCCCATCACTGTTGCGGTCAACGGCGTTTTTGAGGGGAAAAACCCCTCCAACAGCAACGTACCGATGAGCACGCTCCCCGGCACCGAGCCCCTGATCAAATCCCAACTGGCAACTCTGCTTGAACCAAACGCCCTGGTTCAGAATAAACTGAATTTTGCTTACAACACGTCGGGGGCAGGGTTACTTCAGTTGCCGAGAGACCTGGGTACGTCAACCGCGCAGCGCCCGGAGCAAGCAGCATCAGCACCTCCCACAAACGCCCAACTTCCCTTAGGCAGCGAGCCCCAAACTCTGGCGAGCGCAAAGCTGGAAACGGGAAATACACCGCAGCCGTTAGCGCGGGCTAACGAACAAGCCAACGCCAGCATTCAACCCGGTAGCCCGATTCCGCGCGAGTTAACGTCCATCGTTCAACAACAACTCGATGGCCTTGCCAGCCAGAATTTTGCCTGGCAAGGTCAGGTCTGGCCGGGCCAACAGATGTGGTGGGAGATTGGTGAAAACCCGGCGAATGCGCAGGCTCAGGATGCAGAAACAGCGCAATGGCAAACCCGCCTCAAACTCTCGCTCCCCATGCTGGGTGGAATCGACGCAGTATTGCAGTTGCGCCCCAATGGCGAAGTTGCCATTGCTATCAACACCGATACTGAAGTGAGCGAAACACAATTAAAAGAGCGTGCAAACCAGCTGCGCGGACAGTTTGAATCGGCGGGCCTGAGCTTGAGCAAACTCTTCATCCAGCATGCCCAACCCGCCGAATAACGCGGCCCGCGAGGCCATCGCTCTCGCCTACAGCCAGACAGATGCGGCTCCGCGCGTAGTGGCCAAGGGCAAGGGGCTGATCGCGCAACAGATCATCTCCAAGGCAAAGGAGCATGGCGTTTATGTGCATGAGTCACCTGAACTTGTGGCGCTGCTAACCCAAGTAAATATTGACGAACATATCCCGCCGCAGTTATACATGGCTATCGCCGAATTGCTGGCCTGGCTCTATCGCATTGAACATGGAGACACGACAGGGCCGGCGGCAGCGTCGATACTCCCTTAAATCCGTCTTAGCGATTTTGAAGCGACTCAATTCAATGAAATCCGCCCACGAAGATTCTTCAGTACCCGTATTTGAAATAGACCAGCCCGAAACATACGGCCAGTACCTTATCCGCAATCCGATTGAGATTCTGACTACGCTCCGGGCACTGGAGCGGCATCGTTCCGTTATTACGGTTTATCTTGATGCGGGAGATCAGTTTTTTTTAAGCGCGATTGTTGCGGTCAACGAGGATTCAGGGCAGATTTTTCTTGATCCATCCAACCAACCAGCGCTCAATCAGCAAGCCGTCCAAATGCAACAGGTGACACTTTCTGTAACGCTAAACAAAGTAAAAATACAAATTCGCCTGCCGGCTCTTCAAAAAAACACCATTGCGGGCAAACCAGCTTTCTCGACAGCACTACCCAGCAGCATCCTGCGTCTGCAACGCCGTGAATTTTTCCGCCTTGAAACACCGCACGCCCCGTCTTTACGCTGCAAATTTGCCGCGAAACGGGAGAGCAATATTGAAGTGTTTTATCTACCGCTGTTTGATATCAGCGGTGGCGGCCTCAGCCTGATCGGCAAGGTCAGTCAGGCAGAAAAATTTGAACTGGGAGAGCTGTTTCAAGATTGCCGACTTGAAATTCCCGGAGAAAACGTACTCTCGGTCAATTTGCGGGTTCGCGAAATATCTAAAATTGAACTTGCCGAAGGCGATCAACAACTTCGCCTCGGTTGCGAATTTGTCAGCTTGCCGGGTACCAGGTTGACATTGATTGAGCGCTACATCACTCGATTGGAGCGCGAACGCAAGGCACGGGCCAGCGCGCTTTAAACCTGAAAGTTCATCACGTACTGTGACGGCAATAACAGCCCAGATCGAAGGTGCAACAACGGTTATCAGATAACACATCCGGCAATTTGCCGACAACGACGAGCGATACCCTCAGGAATCTAATGGGCATCTAGGCCGCGAGGGCACTTAACACCGCGGCTGGGTTCTTGTCGATCACGTTCAACAGGACGAGCGCCGGTCCTTGCGGATTTCGATCACCGCGCTCCCAATGCCGGAGTGTCGCCACCGAAAAGCCAAATCGCGCGGCGAACTGCTCTTGGGTCATGGCAACGCGATTGCGCAACGCCTTGACATCAACCGACCGGGGGCGATAGGTGCGAACAGCCGAAGCCTCGCCCTTCGCGTGGCCGATTGCTTCTTGTAAACCTTGACGGATACTCTCAAATGCTTTGCCCATGATTCACTCCTCTTGCCAGGCAGCAACCAGCAGCCCGACCAAATCTGACAAGTCATTCCGCTCTGCCTTGGTCAAATTCGCCCGTTCATTCTTGGCGAACAGAGTCAGCAGATAAAGCGGCATGGCCTCGTCGTGAAAATAATAGATCACTCGCACACCACCGCTTTTACCCCGACTGCCGCGTGACCAACGCAACTTGCGAACGCCGCCCGTACCCTCCATCAGATCGCCCCCACGGGGATGTTCTGCCAAGTAGTGCAATACGTCGCGGCGCTCCTCAACCGATAACAGCTTTTCAGCTTTGCGGATGTATTCGGGCGTCTCAGCAATGGTTTGCATGAGATAGATTGTAATCCATTGGATTAGTTCCGGGCAACAGGCTGAGAGCTTGCGGGGCTATGGCATTCTATAGCTGTTGAAGCCGAGGGTTCCATATAGAGCGGGCGTCTTCCGACGATCTTGATTGCCTTGGCATCAGCCGTCAGGTTGTTACCTTCAGCGAGGGCGAAGAGGATCGAAACAGGGGTCGTCATGGCGGCTATTTACCCACAACATTACCCACAATAAACCGAGACAGCAAGATACAAGGAGACACCGTAAAAACACTAAGCTGCTGATTTTATTTGAACTACCAGGCCGCCGATACGACCTGAAACGACGTCAAACCTGGATATTCATCACATCCTGGTAGGCACTTACCAGTTTATTACGAACCTGAACCATCTCCTGAAAAGAGACGCTTGCCGTTTGCAGGGCGATCATCACCTCGTGCAGGCTTTTAGAATTATCCCCGGCCACTAAATTGTCAGCCATGGCGTTTGCCTGAAGCTGAGTCTGGTTCACTTTACTGATGGAATTTTGCAAAACATCGGCAAAACTCGGCCCTCCGGCAACCTGGCCGGCGCTCTCTGCAGGTTTACTTGTTGCCTGCGCGGCGGTGCTGCGCAAGACGCTGAGCATTTGCTCGATACCATTTGTGTCCATAGCCAACTCCTTTAACTTGCCTAAATACAAGCAATACTCAGGCCAGAATTACCCCTTAAAGAATCCTTCTTCACGGTACTGCTGCAACTTGTAGCGCAAGGTGCGCTCTGATATACCCAACCGCTCAATCGCCAACTTACGCGAGCCGCCAGCTTCCTCAAGCGCACGGAGAATGTGCTCACGCTCAATATCCTTCATGCTATCCGGTTTGATTTCGCTGTCACCCTGGCTGGACATGACTGGCCGTGCGGCAGCATGCTCCACGACACGTGCTGACAGATGCAAGTGTTGCGGGTCAATTACCGAGCCGGTCGACAGGATCAGCGCCCGCTGAATGACGTTCTCGAGTTCTCTCACATTGCCTGGCCAGTCATGGGTGATCATTGCGTGCTCAGCAGCACTAGAGAGATTCACCCCGTTTCTGGCAAATCGAGCACCATGCTCGACTAAAAAATGGCGGGCAATCGGTACGATATCCAAAGGTCGCTGACGCAGGGCGGGAATAGCAACCGGGAAGACATTAAGCCGGTAAAACAAATCTTCACGGAAGCCGCCTTTGGCCACTGCCTCTGCCATATCTCGGTTGGAGGTGGCGATAATGCGAATATTGAGCGCCACCGGCTTTTTGCCACCAACCCGCTCCACTTCACGCTCCTGCAAAACGCGCAGCAGTTTGGCCTGCAGCCCCATCGGCATTTCGGTAACTTCGTCGAGCAACAGCGTGCCATCCTGCGCCTGCTCGAATTTGCCGGCCTGCGCCTGCTGGGCACCGGTAAAAGCGCCTTTTTCGTAACCGAACAAGGTGGCTTCCAACAGGCTATCGGGAATCGCCGCGCAGTTGATTGCGACAAACGGCCCCTTTTGACGAGCCGAGTTGCGATGAATGAAGCGCGCCACTACCTCTTTGCCGACACCCGACTCACCGGTCAGCAAAACGGTAGCGTCGGTTTGCGCGACGCGCTGCGCCATGGTGAATAGATCGCGACTGGCCGGGTCGCTGGAAATCACCCCGGCAGAATTTTCGCTGGCAACCAGCTCATATTTGTTGATATGCGCCAGCAATGCCTTGGGTTCGAAGGGCTTGAGCAGGAAGTCGCAAGCGCCGGAGCGCATCGCATCAACGGCTTTTTCAACCTCGGCATAGGCGGTCATCAAAACCACCGGCAAATGCGGCAGGCGGGCGCGGATTTCCTTGAGCAAGGTGATGCCGTCCATCGGCATCATGCGCACATCGCTGACGACAATCGAAAACGCCTGTTCATTCAATACGCGCAGGGCCGCTTCGCCACCATCGACCGCAAAATAGGCACGCCCGGCTAATTCCAGCGTATCGCCAATCGCTTCGCGCAGGCTGGCATCATCTTCGACGATCAAAATCGGCAAACTGTGTTCGCTCATTGTTTTAACTTTCGCTCTCCGCTGCCCCTATCGGCAGCTTGATGACAAACTCGGCGCCTTCGCCGGGCACTGAATTTAGTTCAATAGCGCCACCATGCGCCCGCACGACGCCCAATGCAATAGCCAGACCAAGCCCGGTGCCCTGCCCTTTGGTCGTGTAAAACGGATCAAATATTCGTGATTGCTTATCCGGCGGTACGCCGGGGCCATTATCACGCACGGCAATTTCCAGCAGGTCACCGCAATTTTTGCCGGTCAGGCAAATTTTGCCGCCCGCCGGCGTTGCCTGCATGGCGTTCTCCAGCAAATTCACCAGAGCACCGTACAGCGCCTTGTGGGCGCCAACAATTTTTGCCCCAAAACAGCCGTCGACCGTAACAAACTCAACACCGTTCTCACGCATCAACTGTTCAACCGTTTGCGCCGCCTCCTGCAGTAAATCACTGGCCGGAATGACGTCACGCCCGATACTTTCGCCGCGCGCAAAAAGCAACACATCCTGAATCAGTCGCTCAAGGCGCCGCAACTGGCCACTGGCCTTCTCGGAAAAGCGCACCCGCGCCGCATCGGAAACCCCCTCCTGGCCAAGATTGGATGTGTAGAGCAGCGCTGCCGCCAGCGGCGTGCGCAATTGGTGAGCCAGTGATGCAGCCATTTCCCCCATGGCGACCAGGCGCTGATTGCGTTCGAGTTCGGCCTTCATGCCGTGGGCAGCGGTGACGTTATGGATCAGCATAATTTTCCCTCCACCCGAAGCGAGCGCATTTTCGGCGATTGAGACGCGCATTTCTCCCAGCAACCACTCACCCACGGTCATCGTCGGCTCCAGCGACTGGCGCACGACATCGCCCCAATGCTGCCCCATTGCATTGGCACCCAGAAAAGTCATGGCGGCAGGGTTGAGCGCAACAACCAGCGCCGACTGATCAAGTAAAACGACGCCCGCCGGCAGCGCATCGAGCAAAGACGAGAGGCGCTCGGAGAGCGCTTCTTTTTCCTGATATTGCCGGCGCAACTCACCATTGGCGACAGCCAATTCAGCCGTCAGTGACGCAGCCCTGCCCTGCAAGGACTCATAGGCTTGCGTCAATTCAGCAGAAACCTGATTGAAAACAGCAAAAGCGCGCTGCAATTCGGCAGCTTTAAGATTTGCGTCAGGATCGGCGGGTTTTGGCTCTGGAGTAGGCATCGAAAATGTTAGGATCAATTCAGCGCGGGTAATAGTAGAATATTTCTAGGATAATTTGGCTTCCTGTTTGATTCTTCTTCTGTTTTACCAATATTTAACCGGGCATTAATGGCAGCAACTTCTGACACCATCGCAGGCAACCCAGGCTTAGGGAACTCCCTTGAGCGCCTGCGCGATGCGTTCAACCGACTCGCCATCCAACAAAAAGTCGGTTTCGTAGTGGGCTTGGCGGCAATCATTGCCATTAGTGTCGGCGCCCTGTTGTGGGCCCAACAACCCAACTGGAAGGTGCTTTTCTCCAATCTGGGCGAGAAAGATGGCGGCGCCATCATCACGCAACTCGAACAGCAGAATATTCCACACAAAATGTCGGACAACGGCTCCGTCATGGTGCCCTCCAGTCGGGTACATGAGGTTCGCCTGAAGCTCGCCTCGCAAGGCTTGCCGCGCGGTGGTATGGTCGGCTTCGAGTTGATGGAAAATCAGAAATTCGGCATCAGTCAGTTCGCCGAGCAGGTTAACTACCAGCGCGGACTTGAGGGCGAATTGGCACGAACGATCATGTCGATTGGCGCCATCGCTTCAGCGCGGGTGCATTTGGCCATCCCCAAACCCTCCGTTTTCATTCGCGAAGAACAAAAGCCTACCGCTTCCGTGTTGCTCAATCTGTACGGCGGGCGCACGCTGGACGCCGGGCAAATCGCCGGCATCACCCATCTGGTTTCTGCCAGCGTCCCGCAGATGCTCGCCGGCAATGTCGCGATTATTGACCAGACTGGCGCCATGCTTTCGCAACCCAAAAGCAAATTCGGCGAGGCCGGTCTTGATTCAGCGCAGATCAAGTACGTTCGCGATCAGGAAGACTCGATCGGCAAACGTATCGAGGACATCCTGAAGCCTTTGCTCGGTGAAGGAAATTTCAAAGTTCAGATTGCTGCAGACATCGATTTTTCGCAAAGTGAACAAACGGCTGAGACCTATCGGCCAAACAACACGCCGGAAACGTCCAGCATACGGAGCCTGCAAAGTAATGAATCCGCAAACGTCAACCAAACGACGGGCGGCGTCCCCGGCGCCCTGACCAATCAACCTCCGGTTCCGGCTACTGCCCCGCTCACGACGCCACCCACCGGCCCGAACGCCGCGACACCAGGCAAGCCCCTTAAACCCGAAGAGACCCAGGGGCGCCTGGAGGCAGCCGGCATAAAGTCACCGCTCAATCCGCTGGGCACCCCGCTCAGCACCAGCAAGACGGCGACGACCAATTTCGAAATCGACAAAACCGTTCGCTACACCAAGCAGTCGATGGGCAGTATCCGGAGGTTGTCGGCGGCAGTTGTCGTCAATCACCGCAAGGAAATCGACAAGGCCGGCAAGGCCGTCACCAAGGCGCTGCCGGATGCCGAAATGAAGCAGATCAACGAATTGGTTCGCGAGGCGATGGGCTTTAGCAAGGAACGCGGCGACTCACTTTCCATGGCGAATTCGCCGTTTACCGCAATCGACAAGAGCGATGCGGAACTGCCGATCTGGAAGGATCCGGAAGTTGTTTCTTACGGCAAGGACATCTTCAAGTACTTGCTGATTGCCGGTATTGTCGCCTTCCTTTACCTCAAGGTGATTCAGCCCTCACTCAAGACCATGTTCCCGCCGGCTACCGCCAGAAAGGATCTGGAAACGGCAGAGGGCGTCGCCGGATCGGTTGGTCATATCAGGATAGCTGGTGAATCCGGTGAAATGGGTGAAGACATCGTGCGTATTGACCATTACGCGATCAAGGTCCAGAAGGCGCGTGATATCGCGCAGGCCGACTCGCAAGCCGTCGCCAACATTATTAAAGACTGGATGAACGCCAATGGCAGCTAGCCCCGAAGAAGGACTGGACAAAAGTGCCAGCCTGCTAATTGCATTGGGCGAAGATCTTGCTGCCGAAGTTTTAAAGCACCTCGGCCCGCGCGAGGTGCAAAAAATCGGCCACGCCATGGCCGGCATGAAGAGCGTTCCTCGTGCCACCGTTGAAGCAGTGCTTGACAGCTTTCTCAAAGAAGCCGAAGAGCACTCGGCGGTGCACGTAGACACTGACAGCTATGTGCGCTCGGTGTTGACCAAGGCGCTCGGTGACGACAAAGCCTCTAATCTCATTTCACGCATTTTGCAGGGTGGCGAAACCTCGGGTATCGAAGGATTGAAATGGATGGACGCGCCCACCGTTGCCGACCTGATCAAGAACGAACATCCGCAGATCATCTCTACCATTCTGGTGCACCTCGAGCACGATCACGCCAGCGAAATTCTCAATCACTTTACCGAACGTCTGCGTAACGACGTGGTGTTACGTATTGCAACCCTGGAAGGCATCCAGCCGGCGGCGCTGCGTGAGTTGAATGAGGCCATGATGCGGATACTTTCCGGCTCCGGCAGCGTCAAGCGGACTGCCATGGGTGGGGTACGGGCCGTGGCCGAGATTCTCAACTTTATTGGCACGGCCAACGAAACGTCCGTGGTTGATGCGATCCGCGAATATGACCCCGATCTCGCCCAGAAAATTCTCGACGAAATGTTCGTTTTCGAGAATCTTATGGACATCGATGATCGCTCAATCCAGCTCATCTTGCGCGAAGTCCAGTCCGACTCTTTGATTCTCGCCCTCAAAGGCGCCTCGCCCGATCTGCGCGAAAAGATCTTCAAGAACATGTCGCAACGTGCTGCCGAAATGCTCCGCGAAGATCTCGAATCGAAAGGCCCGGTTCGCTTGTCCGAAGTCGAATCCGAACAGAAAGAGATCCTCAAAGTCGTCCGCCGCCTGGCCGACGAAGGTCAGATCGTCCTCGGCGGTGCCGGTGGCGAGCAAATGCTGTAATCGCAACAATGGCTGGTTTTATTCCCAAAGAAGATTTGGCAGCTTATCAGCGCTGGAACGCCAACTCCTTCGAATCAAAGCCAAAGGCGACCAAGCCGGCACACCCAAGCGCACCTAAAATCGCCGAGCACACTGAAGAAGAAGTCATTACCACGATAGGCTTGCCCACTGCCGCCGATATCGAGCGCATCAACGAAAGTGCGCGCAACGAAGGTTACGAGGCAGGCTTTGCAGAAGGGCGTCAAGCCGGGGTAGAAAATCATACTGCGGCAATGGCCAGCGAGTTGGCAAAGCTATCCGGCCTGATCAGCAACCTCCAGGCAGCCATCGCAAGCATGGATCAAACGATTGCTGACCAAGTGCTTGATCTCGCCCTTGAGGTTGCTGCTCAGGTTATTCGAGGCACGATCAAGGTCCGGAATGACGTTCTCCTGCCGGTAATTCGTGAAGCAATTTCTGCCTTACCGCTCCACCACGGACATCTCGTGTTGTATTTGAATCCAGCTGACGCGCTGATGATTCGTGAGCAGATCGGTGATCAATTGCAGCAAACCGGAACGCAAATTGTTGATGATGACGCGGTCACTCAAGGCGGTTGTTCGCTCAAGGCAGGCACCAGTGAGATTGACGCGACGATTGAGACCCGTTGGAAGCGTGTCCTTGAGGCGATTGGTACGGAGCCCATCGAATGGCAGAGCAAGCTTTAAGCGAGCTGCCGGACCATAGCGGGCGCTGGCAACGTTTTCTCGAAGGTTGTCGCCTGGCGGCCAGTTCCGCCCAACCCTTGTGGTCAGTCGGCCGGCTAACGCGAATCAATGGCCTGATCATGGAAGCCTCCGGGCTGAAACTGCCTTTGGGCAGCTCCTGCCGCATTTATCCACAGACTGGCCTGCCGGTTGAGGCTGAAGTTGTTGGGTTTGCGGGTGAAAAACTTTACCTGATGCCCTCGGATGACGTTTACGGGCTTGCACCAGGTGCCAATGTGGTGGCTTTTGAGGCGCCGAATGCCAGCCCCAGCGTTGATCATCCACTAAAGCACAAGCGGCGCGCCGTTGATCGAGCCAAGCAGGCTCCGGTCGGGAATGAACTACTTGGCCGGGTTCTCGACGGTTCCGGCCGGCCATTGGATTCCAAAGGTCCGCTACTGACGACACAATCGCGCCCGCTGCAAAGCCGCCCGATCAACCCGATGACGCGCGCTGCCATCGAACAGCCACTCGATGTCGGCATTCGTGCGATCAATGCCCTATTGACAGTCGGGCGCGGTCAGCGCATGGGGTTATTTGCTGGCTCCGGGGTTGGTAAGTCCGTTCTGCTCGGCATGATGGCGCGCTACACCGAGGCCGAGATCATTGTGGTTGGCCTGATCGGCGAACGCGGACGTGAGGTCAAGGAATTCATTGAGCAAATTCTTGGCGAAGAAGGAATGCGCCGAGCCGTTGTGGTTGCTGCACCAGCTGATACCGGGCCATTGATGCGATTGCAGGGCGCCGCCTATGCCACGTCAATTGCCGAGCATTTTCGCGACCAGGGCAAACATGTTTTGCTGATCATGGATTCGCTGACCCGTTACGCAATGGCGCAGCGTGAAATTGCCTTGTCGATTGGTGAACCGCCGGCTACCCGGGGCTATCCTCCGTCAGTTTTCGCCCGTCTGCCACAGTTGGTTGAGCGCGCCGGCAATGGGCCGGAAAGCGGTGGATCAATTACTGCCTTTTATACCGTTCTGGTAGAAGGCGATGACCAGCAAGACCCGATCGCCGACTCGGCACGGGCCATCCTTGATGGCCACATCGTTCTATCCCGCTCGCTGGCTGATGCCGGACACTACCCGGCGATCGACATTGAGCAATCAATCAGTCGCGCCATGGTTAATTTGATTACGCCAGGTCATTTCGAGCAGATTCGACGCTTCAAGGTTCTTTTCGCCCGCTACCAGCGCTCACGTGATCTGATTTCGGTTGGCGCCTATGCACCTGGCTCCGACCCCGTTCTTGATCAGGCCATCGCGCTCTATCCGCGAATGGAAGGCTTCCTGCAGCAGCAGTTGAGTGAGCAATCCGATTTTGCTAGCAGCGTCGGCGCACTCAACACCGTATTCTGATAAAACATGGTCCAAACTTTCTCGCTTCAACCTTTGCTTGAATTGATGCAAACCCGTTCCGACGAAGCCACCCGGCAACTCGGCAAACTAATTGCGGCAGAACAAAATGCCAAAAGCCGTCTGCAAATGCTCGAACAATATCGCGAGGAATATGCGCAGCGTCTGCGCGATGCAACTGAGCAGGGAATTACCCGTTCCATCCTGAAAAACTATCAGGATTTTCTGGCTCGCATCGACCAAGCGATTACCCAGCAGGACATGGCAGTTCGCCATTCAGAGAGCAGCACGGCGGCCGGGCAAGATCATTGGAAAGAACAGAACAAGCGTTTGAAGGCAATTGACACCCTGTCGGTAAGGCACGATGTTCGCGAACGCTTGCACAGCGGAAAGCAAGAACAGAAGATTCTGGATGAATTTTCAACACGCAAGTTTGTAACTCGTGACCCTGCTGGAGACGAATAGCCCATAGGCACACCATTTGCTTACTTGTTTGACAACTCGATGTCACTCAAGGAATCAACATGGGCATTACGATTATTCCCGCTATCACACCCATCTCCGGCAACGCTGCCAGTATTGCCGGTCAGGGTGACGCCCTAGCCTCGTCAGCGGGAGGCGGCGCCATTGATTTTGCCGCATTATTGGGCGGACAAATCGCAGATTTTGCGTTGAGCGCTAAGGATGCACTTGCCATTGGCCAGCCAGAGAAACCGGGCATCGACAAACGGCACGACAAGGTACGCGATCTGATCAACGATTTGCTTGCCCCGCAGGATCCTGCCACAACGGCGCAAGTTGCGCAGCCGCTGACACCCCAAAAAATAGAAAATAGTGGGCTTGGCGACGTTGACCGTAACAAACCAGAAAAGCAGTCGAAAGAGATTGAAACTGGCATTAGCGAGCCAGGCATCAATCCTAATATCGTTCCAGTACCAGCTATCGCACCTCAGGTTACCGCAGTCATTGCCCAACCTGTTGTCAAAGACGCCGCTCTGCCACAGATTACGGTTGCGGCACCGGCTATTTTGGCTCCAGGGATTGCTGACCGGGCCATTGCAAAAGAACTGAAACTCGTTCAGACGAATCCTCCCGGCGATAACAAAGCGAAAGGGGAGAAGTTCAGCATTGATCTTCAGTCCCGAAGTCAGGTTGCTGATATTGTTTCACCAGTGCCTGAAAAATTGACGCCCATTCAACCGGCCGCCATCGAGGCACGCGCAAATCCTGTTCAGACACCGCTCACGGCGCTGCCGGCAAACCCGGCACCCTTAATTCATTCACAACCCGAGGCAGCGGCAAATCTTGCCGGTGAAACGCCAAGCGGGAATTCAAACCCGCCGCTTTTTTCTGCAGTATTCGCCACTCCGGCTGCTCAGCAGGGCCAGGGAGCACCAAATAACAATCCTACGGTTAATACGCCAATCCAGGATAAGCAATGGCCTCACGACTTTAATGAACGGATTGTCTGGATCGCAAAGAATGATCAGCAAGTCGCCCAGATCAATATATCTCCAGCTCAGCTTGGCCCCGTCCAGATAACGCTGAACCTGAACGGAGACCAGGCCAACATCACATTTGTTTCTCCGCACGCCGAGGTACGAAAAGCAATTGAAGACGCCCTGCCGAATCTGCGCGAGATGCTATCGACAGCGGGCATTAGCCTTGGCCAATCAAATGTCGGCGCACAATCACAACAGCAACAGCGCGAGTTGCCCAACCAGTTCGCCAACGGGAACCGTTTGTCAGGGGAAAACGCTATACTTCCGGCCGAGAGTCACTCAGGCTCAATACCTGCGGGATCACCAATTCAGCGGGGGAGAGGCTTGGTAGATCTGTTTGCATAATCAGGTTATGAGATCAATTAGAGAGGGAAAATAATGGCCAAAGACGCCAAGCCAGCGGAAGAAGGGGCCGAAGCCCCACCGAAAAAGAGCAAGAAACTACTAATCATCATTCTGGCTGCGGTTCTGGTCGTTGTGCTAGCGGGCGGGGGCGCGGCCTTTTTCCTACTCAAGAAAAGCGACCATGCTGAGGATGAAGACGGTGAAGTCGCAGCTGAGCAAGAGAAGGCGCCAAAGAAGAAAGCAGGCAAGAAAGAAAAAGAAGCTCCTCCAGTCTTCCTTAATTTGGAGCCGTTTACTGTTAATCTGATTCCAGAGACTGGAGATCAGTATCTCCAGGTTATTCTGACCTTGGAACTTGACGGCCCGGAAGGCGAAGGGGACCTGAAAGTTAGAATGCCAAAAGTCAGGAATAACGTAACTTTGCTACTTTCAGGTAAAAAAGCCTCCGAGTTGTTACCCAAGGAAGGAAAAGAGAAGCTGGCTGAAAATTTAAAAGATGAGATCAATGGAGTGATCCAGCCTCCTGCAAAAAACAAGAAGGGCGAAATAATTCCTTCTGAAGGCCCGGTCAAAGCCGTTCTATTTACATCCTTCATCATTCAATAGATAAAAATGGCAGGCGATTTTCTCTCCCAAGACGAGGTGGACGCTCTACTCAAGGGCGTTACCGGGGAGACGGACGAGCCGGAAGAAGGCGCCAGTGAAGGTACAGGAATCCGCTCGTACAATCTTGGCACTCAAGAACGTATCGTTCGTGGCCGGATGCCTACTCTGGAATTGGTCAACGAACGCTTTGCGCGTTACTTGCGTATTGGCATGTTCAACTACATGCATCGCAATGCCGAGATTTCGGTTGGTCCTATCCGGGTTCAGAAATACAGTGAGTTCATTCGCAACCTGGTGGTGCCAACCAACCTGAATCTGGTGGTAGCGAAGCCGCTGAGGGGAACTGCGCTATTTGTTTTTGACCCCAACCTGGTATTCCTGGTCGTAGACAACATGTTTGGTGGTGACGGGCGTTTTCATACCCGGGTTGAGGGTCGAGATTTCACGGCGACTGAACAACGCATCATTCAAGGTCTGCTTGGGGTGGTTTTCACCGAATACAGCAAATCCTGGAAACCAGTTCATGAACTAAACTTTGAGTACATTCGCTCGGAAATGAACTCTCAGTTTGCCAACATCGCCACACCTTCTGAAATAGTTGTTTCAACCACTTTTACACTTGAGTTTGGTGGTGCAACGGCGGATATGCACATCTGTTTCCCCTACTCGATGCTTGAGCCGATCCGTGATTTACTTTACAGCACGATGCAAAGCGACCAATTGTCCTCCGACAAACGCTGGATCGGCACACTGCGTAAACAGTTACAAAGCGCCGAGCTTGAAATCGTTGCACAATTAGGCTCCGGGAAAATATCCCTACGCGAAATCCTGAAGTTAAAAGCGGGGGACGTTATCCCGCTTAATATTCCGCCCAAGATCGAAGCACATGTCGATAATGTGCCCCTGATGGAATGCACCTACGGCCAGAAAAATGGCCAATACGCATTGAAAGTCGAGCGATTCCTTGCCGCATCGCCCGACCTGCCGGCTAGTAAGCCAGCACTAGGAGTACCAAATGGCTGACGATATGGAAAATACAGAAAGCACCGCAACCGAAGACGACGGGCAGATCAGCGAGGATGACTGGGCTGCCGCAATGTCCGAACAAGCGGTAGCTGAGGAGGCTCCGTCTGCTGCAGCACAGTCGGCTGACATCTTTCCCTCATTCGGAGGGGGCGGCGCTGGGGCGGGGATGATGAACGAGCTCGAAATGATTCTGGACATCCCGGTCCAAATCACCGTCGAGCTTGGGCGCACCAAAATCACGATCAAAAATCTGCTGCAGCTGGCACATGGCTCTGTGGTTGAACTCGAAGCCATGGCTGGCGAGCCAATGGATGTGCTGGTCAACGGCACATTGATCGCTCAAGGCGAAGTGGTGGTCGTTAATGACAAGTTCGGTATCCGCTTGACCGACATAATCACTCCCTCGGAGCGCATGCGGAAAATTAACCGCTAGGGCACTCGATCAAATCTACCCCCTTTTGGTGGTCGACCGAAGCAGGCGCCTACTCCTGTTTCAGTTTAAGATAGCACCCTGGATTTATCTCATCAGGGCACTGACATCTTGCACCGTTTATTTTTTTTGCTGGTTATCCCATTCCATGCCTGGAGTGCAGATACGCAACCACCGGGCGTCTCCAGTGGTAGTTATCTCCAAGCCGCGCTTGCGCTGATATTGATTATCGGAGTGTTGTTGGGCGCTGCCTGGCTGGCACGAAAAGTTACCGGTGGAAAAGGATTTGGCCAGGGTGGCATGAAAGTCATTGGTGGCGTTGCCCTTGGCCCGCGCGAGCGCTTGGTTCTGGTTGAGGTGGGTGACACTTGGCTGGTTATTGGCCTGGTTCCCGGACAAATTCGCACGCTACATCAGCTACCTAAAGGTAGCCAGGATGCGCTACTGGAAGCCAATTCAGACCAGTCCGAGACGCCATTCAAGCAATGGCTGAAAACCGTCACCGAGCGCAACCGGAATGCTTAAGCGCCTGCTCGCTGCTGCCATCCTGCTACTCCCGGCAGCACTAGCCTATGCTCAAGCTACCGGCGGACTACCAGCATTGAATAGCACGCCGACGGCGGGTGGTGGAACGACCTACAGCCTGTCCATACAAACGCTGCTATTCCTGACTGCGCTGACATTTATCCCGGCCGCTGTTCTGATGATGACCAGTTTTACACGAATTATCATTGTGCTCTCCTTGTTGCGTCACGCGATGGGCACCCAAGCAACGCCCCCCAACCAAATCCTGGTTGGCCTGGCGTTATTTCTGACTTTTTTCATCATGTCGCCAACGCTCGAAAGCGTCTATGAAAACGCCTACGTCCCGCTCTCTGAAAGCAAAATCAATATCATGCAGGCCGGTGAGCGTGCAGCCGTTCCAATGCGAGCCTTCATGCTCAAGCAGACTCGCGAAGCGGACATTGCCATGTTTGCCAAAGTGGCAAAAATCGACAAGATTGAAAAACCGGACGATATCCCGCTGCGCATTCTGGTTCCAGCCTTTGTCATCAGCGAGTTAAAAACCGCCTTTCAGATCGGCTTTATTCTCTTCATTCCCTTCCTGATTATCGATATGGTGGTCGCCAGCATTTTGATGTCAATGGGTATGATGATGATGTCCCCGGTCATGGTTGCCCTTCCATTTAAACTAATGCTGTTCGTACTGGTCGATGGCTGGCATCTGGTAATAGGATCACTGGTTCAGAGTTTTGGCTCATGACACCTGGCATAGTCATGGAAATTGGCCGCCAGGCAATTGAAGTCACCCTGGTTCTGGCAGCACCCATGTTGATCGCGGCACTAGTTGTTGGTCTGGTTATCAGTATTTTTCAGGCAGCGACCCAAATTAACGAAGCAACCCTACAGTTTGTCCCCAAGCTCGTAGCAGCGTTCGTCGTTCTGATTTTTTTTGGGCCTTGGATGCTGGATTACTTCGTTGATTACATCCAGCGCCTATTTACCAATATTCCGCAGCTGATCGGTTGAAATGTTCAGCATTACGACCACGCAAATTGATGCCTGGATCGTTGCCTACGCTTACCCGCTAACCCGGATTCTGGCCTTTATCTCCGCCGCGCCTCTATGGAGCACCGCCGGCATACCGCGGAGAACCCGCCTGATTCTCGGTTTTGGCATCACCATCGCCATCGCGCCAGCCCTTCCCGCCATGCCAGTGATCGCACCGGCATCGCTGGACGGCCTGTGGGTCCTGACTCAGCAGATGCTGATTGGGATTGCCATGGGGTTTGCGGCTCGCATCGTTTTTGCGGCAATGAATATGGCTGGCGAATTGATTGGCATGCAAATGGGCCTGGGATTTGCAACCTCTTATGACCCCCTCAATTCATCCCAAACGCCAGTTATTGCTGAATTCGTAAGTCTGATTGGACTGCTACTGTTTATGTCGCTCAACGGGCATTTGATTTACGTTGCGACGCTGGCGCAAAGTTTTTATGTGATACCAGTCAGCGCCAATCCTTTAGGCGCTGCAAGCTGGCTCAATCTCGCTGAACTCGGCAGCAAAATATTCTCATTCGGCATGTTGATTGCCTTACCTGTCGTCGTTGCACTGATGATTACCAATATTGCCCTGGCGGTACTAACCCGGGCTGCGCCACAACTTAATATTTTTGCCCTTGGCTTTCCGCTCACGTTGATTGGTGGCTTTGTGGCGCTCGGGATCAGCATGGATTATCTGGCGATGCCATTGCAGGCCCTTTTTGAGCTGGCACTGAGCTCACTACTAGGCTTTGCGGTGATGCCGACTCAATAGCGATCGTTAAGCCGGAAGGAGTCCGCCTGTTCGCGCTGGACCAGTTTGACGGTTCCTTCCGCCATCCGGCGGGCGCCAATGGTCTGTGAATCTATCCCCTCTGTATATTCGAGGATATGAAAATCAGCGAAGCCTTGTTCGTACTTGAGCTGACTTGCCCGGCGCTTGAGAATCTGGATTGACTCGCCCGCTCCGCCGGTATGGTAGCGCTTCATTTTCATTGAAAACCGGTAGGTATCCTCGCTGAGCCTTGCCTCCTCGATTTCCCAGTTTGGGGCCAGAGGATCATAGACGATGTAGATCGCCAGGGCGACAACTGCTGCGGTCGCCAACGTCGATGCGGATATCGACGTTTTAGCAGTAAGCTGTATCACCTTGTCGGCAATCAGAGGCTTGGTCGAACTACTGGTCGAGCTGCATCCGGTGACTAGCGCAACGCTAACTGCAGCAGCAATAAAGACATTTTTCATAGATAGCTGAACAACGACAATTGGCTGACTTGCTTAAAGGAGAGCTGGGCCGCTTCAAGTACCATTTTCTGATTCGCCATTTCTGAAATAGCCTTGGTGTAATCCAGGTCGACCAACTTGGAAATGTCCGTCTGGTACTGCAAATCGCGATCAGCAGCGGCAAGGCTTAAAGATTCCACCTCCAGTCGCCGGGCACCTATTGAGGTCTGTATCGTAATCACATTCGTAAATGCCTGATCGATATTATCGTCAATCACCCTCATCTGATTTTTGTAAGCAGCCTTGGTCGCGGCGCTGGCTGAAACATTGCTCTCCAACGCCTTGATCATGTTGTCCAGCGTTTTGAACATGTCCTGATTAGTGGATGGAGCCACTGTAAATGTATCACCAACTGCGGGTGTGCCACTTAGGCTGATTTTGACTTGCTGACCAACCGGGCCAAGGACAATGTCTGAGCCGGCGGTATAAGCCAGCCCCGTCACTGGAGCCGCTGGCACTCCATTAGTCGTCACATCAAGCGTGTAGACGCCAGGCGCTGTAAAAGTCAGTTTATAGGTGCTGTCGTTGTATCCTGAAATTACCGACGATTCACCGATAACCCCGGTTCCGCCATTAGTGGCTCCGGCTGAATAGGCGAACTGGCCGTTACCCTGCGGGATGCGAACGAAAACATCACTCCCGGACTCTGAAACATCCATCAGGCGGCCGGTTCCAAGCTGTAACTGGCGACGCCCGTCATCACCGTGATAGCTCATGTTGCGGTTACCTGGGGTACCTGCAACAGCAAACGGCTGGGTGTCTCCGCTGAATCCTGCGAACTGGAAATTTCCCATCGCATCAGAACTGTTCGCCAGACCAAGCAGTTGATCAAATTTCTGACGGATATCGAATGCGATCGCCTGTCGTTGCGTATCATTCAAATTTTCATTGTCTGCCTCAGCAATCCGCTCCTTTACCAAAATCAGCAGATCACTAACACTGCTCACATTACTTTCCAAGCTCACCAACTGGCTCTCGGCATTTCCCTGATTGTCCATGAACTGAGCGTTAACCGACTGTTGCTGACTAACGACCACCGCCTGCGCCGCCGCAACCGGATCATCGGCCGGTGTTAAAACACGACGCCCGGTGGACATCTGGTTTTGCAACTTATACAGATTTGTCTGCAACTGCAGCATATTCTGGGTGCCGGTATCGAACATCATTGAGGTACTAATACGCATGATGTTTTTTCCTTAATTGGATATTGCGAGCAAGGTATCGAACAATCTGGCCGAAATATCGAGTGCTTTGGCCGATGCCTGATAGGCCTGCTGGTAACGAATCAAGTTGGCCGCCTCTTCGTCAAGATTGACTCCGGAGACAGCAGAGCGTGCTAACTCATTCTGTTTGAGCAAAGTTTGCTGTGACTCACCGATAACCTTGACCTGACGAGTCACCGAACCGACGCCGCTGACCAGGCTCGCATAACTTCCCTGGAAAGTTGCCTTGCCGTTTTCCATTGTGCTTTGTATCTGCAATGCACCCAGCTTCAGTGCGTTACGACTATCAGAAACACCATTGGTATTTGCAACAATCGAGAAACTATCGCCTTGGCTTGGAACACCTGAAATATCAACTGAAATACCGTTATAGGAAACACGCGACAGTTCTGAACCACCGTTGAGGCGCGGCACCGCGCCTCCCGACGCAATCGATACGACATTTCCATTGGCGTAGGTCGCAGTGCCCGCGCTGGCCGGCGAAACAGTGAACTGATCGGCTGCCGCTCCATAAGTAAATGCTGGCAAGCTGGTCAACGAATAGCCCTGACTAACGACCCCCTGACTGACCTTCAAGGATCCAGAATTTGCGGAACCCAACGAAGTGGCAATCGGCGCAGCAGCAGCGATTTTCCTGGTGTCGGCAGCGATCGTCGAGTTCAACTGAAAATTACTTGCTGTATTACGAGTCGGTTCGACTAGGTAATCAACGTTAGCCGAAGGCGTTCCGTTAATGCTAATGCCTTCGCTGGAAATTAATCCGTTTAATGTCGCAACGGCTCCCGCCCCTGTTGGCGTTGTCCAAACTTTGGAATCACTCTTGCGCGTCAGGGTCAGGTTTGTTCCGTTATCACGGAGAACATAATCGCTACCGGTCAGGCTGGTCTTGAAATTACCGGTTGCCGGATCACCCGTTGGCGGGAGAAAGCTAGCGCTAACCACGGCCGCACTGACTGAACCAGCAATCACTTTTGGCTGAGAAATTTTGAAGTAATCGGCCTGAAAACCTATGCCCGATGATTCTTGATTCAGCCCTTCAAGATCCTGCCCCAGCGCGTGCTGCGCATTAAAGGTCAAGGCAAGGGAAGCAGCGATCTGGCCCAAGGTATTCGTTGCGTCATCAAGCGAATTTGCGCGGAATTTCATCAATCCACCCAAGGCACCGCCCTCAATATAACTTTCTGTCAACTCCTGAACCGTTCCCGATTGACCTTTCAGGCCAACCACTATCCGTTCTGGATCATAGCTCGACGTTGTAGCCACAAGACTGTTTACAACGCTACCAACCACCAGTTGCTGGCCATTACCGATGAATACATTGAAATTACCGATCGAGTCTTCAACAGTACTCACCCGAATGTGCTTATTCAAATCGGCAACAAGCTGATCCCGCATATCAAGCAGGTCATTTGGCGGCTGATCAGTCGCTGCTTCTGCTCGGGTAATCTGACCGTTAACCTCACCAATCTGCACTGCATAG
The DNA here is from genome assembly GCA_011391255.1 of Dechloromonas sp. Classification (GTDB taxonomy): domain Bacteria; phylum Pseudomonadota; class Gammaproteobacteria; order Burkholderiales; family Rhodocyclaceae; genus Azonexus. The sequence goes on along the minus strand of JAABQV010000004.1, from coordinate 62,059 downwards.
AGGTTAACCAACTCGACTTCGCTAATCACCTCGCCATTCACACCGTCATAAAGCTCGTTCAGTCGCTGCGACATTGAGTTGAAGCGTGCCGCCAGTGCCTCACTGGCGGAGAGCATCGATTGGCGGGCCGAGACAAGAGATGGATTGGCCGCCACCTGTTGCACACCGGTGAAGAAACTTTGCAAGGCGGGTGCCAGCCCGGAATTGGCATCACCCAGCATGTTGTCGACCTGGCTCACCTTGGCCAGATAGGCTGCTGACTCTGAAGCTTGGGTTTGCGCACTAAAGGTTTGTACAGTCAGGTATTTATCATAGGCACGACGCACCGTATCAACGGTGGTTCCACTTCCGAAATACCCTGAACCGGTCAAGCGCGGGATACCGGCTGACTGCTGAATATACTGCCGGCTGTATCCGGGGGTATTGGCGTTGGCCACATTGTGTTGCGTGGCTTCCAGCCCAAGCTGTGCCGCACGAATACCTGTGATTCCGATGGAAAGCATACCGCCGCTCATATCAACTCCTCATTTCTACAGCTTGGTTATCGGCAAAAAACTGGAAAACTTGAACCAGTCTCAGCCGATTAGCGCCTGCCGAAGGGTTGGGCCATTGATGATGCGCGAGAGCTTGTCTGCATACATCGGATCAGTGGCATAACCCGCTTGTTGCAAACGTCTCGCAAACTCCGTGCCATCCTGTGATCCGATCACGCCACTGTAGCGGGAATTGTTGCGCAACAAATTGGCGTAATCGCGGAATGCCTCTTCGTAAGAACCATACGCACGAAAACGCTCGACCAGTTGCTGCGGCTGACCATCGATGTATTCGGTTGTCGTCGCCTCAACCGTCGCCCCTGTCCAGCTCTTGCCAGCCTTGATACCGAACAGGTTGAAGCTGTTGGAACCATCGGCCTTACGGATCTCACTGCGGCCCCAGCCACTCTCCAGCGCAGAATGCCCAACTAAAAACTGGGGCGGAATGCCGGTTGACCGTGAGGCTTCGACCGCATGCGGCCAGACGCGATTGACGAACTCCTGTGACGATCCGACGGCCTCTCCAGCTTTACCGATATTGCTGACGGGTGCAAACGATGTCGCGTAAGCCGCCGATGTCGGTTGATTGCCCAAAATAGTCCGGTGCTGCAAGTGACGGCCATCGGACGCCGAAAGCGGCAAGGCATTGCCGGCAGCGTTTGCCGGTGTGGCTAATGCTGCTTGCCCATCACTTGTCCCAAGAACCTGACGCCCGAGTTGTTGCTCAATCAGTTTGGCAAACCCTACCCCGTTACCTTGGGTAGCCATGTTTTGTGCCATTTGCTGGTCAAGCAGGCCGGTGTAAAAGCGGGATTGGTCGCTGTTGAGCAGTCCATCCTGTGGCGTTGCATCGCGCATGCTTTTCAGGACCATTTGCAGGAACATGGTCTCAAACTGTTGCGCTGCCGCCTTGACACCTTGACTGGGATCTTTCTGGAATTGGGCACGCAGATCCTGAACCGACTGGACATCAAATGCGGCCCGGTTGGGTGTGTTCTGGACTTTGATTGACATGACCGGCCCTAAATCACTTCAAGTTCAGCGCGCAAGGCGCCGGCAGCCTTCATCGCCTGAAGTATTGCCAGCAGATCCAGCGGATTTGCCCCGAGGGAGTTCAATGCCTTGACCACATCAGCGAGGTTGGCCCCGGCCTTGACGTTCATCAGGGTGCCGTTGGCCTGACTAACCTGAATATCGGCACCTTGTCCGGCCAATGGCTGTGCCGCATCGACGGTTACCGAAAGACTGCCGTGAGCGACGGCACAAGACTGGAGCGTGACTTTTTGGGTCATCACCACAGAGCCAGTACGTGGATTAATGATGACTCTGGCCAAGCCAATCGCCGGCCGTACTTCGAGATTATCAATACGTCCTAGAAACGAGACACGCGCATCGAGGTCTTCTGGTGCGCGCACAGAAACACGACGACCATCGACAGCCTGAGCGGTACCCGGCCCCATGCTTTTGTTGATGGCATCGACAACAATCTGGGCAGTGCCGAAATCACTACTTTCAAGCTCGTAGTAGATAAAGCCACCCTGTCCGACCGACGTGGGCACACTGCGCTCGACCGTCGCCCCACCAGGAATTCTGCCGGCAGAAAGGTGGTTGACCGTAACCTTTGATCCACCAGATGAAGCACCGACCCCACCAACAAGTACATTACCCTGTGCCATGGCATAAACCTGTCCATCGGCACCCTTCATCTGCGTCATGAGCAGCGTGCCGCCACGGATACTCTTGGCATTCCCCATCGATGAAACAGTCACATCAATCGGTTGCCCCGGCTTGGCAAAAGCTGGCAAAACAGCTGTCACCACGACGCCAGCAACATTTTTCAATTGCAATTTGGTTGCTTGCTCGGTGGTGAGGTTGACACCCATCTGGGAAAGCATATTCCCCAAGGCCTGCGTCGTCATGGGTGTCTGGGTTGTCTGGTCACCGGTATTATCGAGACCGACGACAATGCCGTAACCAATTAGCTGGTTATTACGAACACCTTGTATTGAGGCCAGATCCTTGATGCGCTCTGCAAAAACAGGTTGAACGCAAAGCGGCAAAAAACAGGCAACCATGATTGCCGCCTGCCGGAACCATTTGCCGTTATTTGTTTCCATATGCCATCTCCGCGTAACGCTAACTAGAATGGCAACACATTAAGGAAGAATCGTGCCATCCAGCCCATAAACTGCCCCTCACTGATCTGGCCGGAAGATTTATACTCGATACGGGCATCGGCAACCTTCGAGGAATCGATGGTATTCGAGAAGTCAACAAAGCTGGGATTCACTACGCCGGAGATACGGACAAACTCCTGCTCCTCACCGATCGCCAGTTGTTTTTCCCCGGAAACCAATAGATTGCCGTTGGGCATCACGTCGATAACAGTGACGGTAATGCTTCCGGAAAAGGCATTGTTATTGGCTGCTGCACCCTTGCCACTAAACGCTGTCGAACTGGTCGCTGCCAGATTCAAACCGAGCAAGCTTTTGCCCGGCAATCCACTCAAACCGGTCACGGCCGCTTGTTGATCGTTCGATTTGTCCAGCTTGTTACTATTCGCAGCCGAAGCAGTCGTGCTCTCGGTTATTTTGATCGTTACCGTATCGCCGACCAAACGGGCGCGACGGTCTTCAAACAGTGGCTTGCTGTAACCCGCTTGAAAAATCGCACCGTTTCCAACGGGAGCGGTGAAGCGCTGCGCAGGCCGGGCAGTCATTGGCTGATGAACATTGGTCGGCGGCACCGTCGTACAGCCACTGATGGCTATCAACGCCAGCCAGGCAAGTCGTTTCATCATCTCACCTCACATCTGCGTCAAGCGCGCGAGCATCGCATCGGAAGTAGAAACCACCTTCGAGTTCAGCTCGTAAGCACGTTGAGTCTGGATCATGGTGACCAACTCCTCGGCCACATTGACATTCGACGTTTCGACATAGCCCTGATTGACAAGACCAGCACCGTTGGTTCCCGGCGTGTTAGGGGTTGGCGTTCCGCTCGATGCGGTTTCAAGAAAAAGATTCTGACCAATACTTTGCAAGCCGCCCGCGTTGATGAAATTAGCCAGCTGAATATTGCCAATCTGTGTCGTTGCCGCTGAGCCGGCCTGGGTAATGCTGACCGTGCCATCGGTGCCAATGGTGACCGATGTTGCCGTAGCCGGTATCGTGATATTGGGCTGCACCGGATAACCGTTCGAGCTCACTATCTGACCCTGATTATCTTTCTGAAATGCGCCGTCACGGGTATAGCCGATCGTGCCATCAGGCAGGAGAATCTGGAAAAATCCCTCTCCCTGTATGCCAACATCAAGCGCACCATCCGTCTTTTGAATATTACCCTGCGTGAAGATCCGCGCCGTTGACACCGGACGCACACCGGTTCCGAGCTGCAAACCCGAGGGAATCTGAGTCTGCTGGGAAGACTGAGCTCCCGGCTGACGCAGGTTTTGATAGAGCAAATCCTCAAATACAGCCCGACCTCGCTTGAAGCCGTTAGTGCTGACATTCGACAGATTATTGGCAATTACATCAAGCTGGGTTTGCTGAGCATCGAGGCCGGTACGGGCAATCCAGAGCGAGCGAATCATGGTTTTTTCCTATCAGGAATTCAGTGATAACAACTGATCAGCGCGCTGCGCATTCGTATCCGCTGTTTGCAACATTTTTATCTGCATTTCAAATTGACGAGAGAGGCTGATCAGATTAACCATCGCATCCGACACGTTAACGTTGCTTCCTTCCAGCGTCCCGGGTGCAACCCTTAGTGTCTGGTCGGCCGTTGCCGGTTGTCCATCGCGCAAACGGAAAAGGCCATCTGCGCCACGCACCAGATCGGTCTCGGGAGGATTGACCAGTTTCAGTCGTCCAACCACACTCGCGTTATTTCGTGCGCCAAAAGTCGGCACCACTGAAATGGTGCCATCGCTGGCGATTTCGATCGTATTGTCGGGCGGGATGTTGATCGGCCCGCCATCTCCCAGCACTGTGTACCCGGCTCTGGTTTGCAACAAACTATTGACATTGACTTCGAGGCTGCCAGCCCGGCTGTATGCCTCACTGCCATCGGGCAATTGCAAAGCCAGCCAGCCACGTCCCTGGACGGCAACATCCAGATTGCGGCCGGTGAACATTGATGGACCGGCATCAAAAACATCAGCAACCGAGGCATCGACGACAAAAGCTCTGGTCGGCATCCCCTCGCCCAGCAAAGGAACCGCGCGAAACCGATGCTCCTGGGCTTTGAAACCAACGGTACTCGCATTCGCCAAATTATTGGCGGTGCCGGCCTGCTGCATGAAGACATGCTTGGCACCGGTCATCGCGGTATAAATCAGACGATCCATGTCGGTTTACCGTAACAGTCAGCGATTATTAGCGGATGTTGACCAGGGTTTGCAGAATCTGGTCCTGCGTCTTGATCGACTGGGCACTCGCCTGATAATTCCGTTGCTGGACAATTAGATTAACCAACTCCCCCGTCAAATCAACGTTCGACTCCTCAACTGACGAAGCTTGCAGCACACCAAAAATACCGGTGTTCGGATTACCCGGCGTCGGCTGGCCGGAATCACCGGTTTCCGTCCATTGGTTATTGCCGATAGCGGACAGGCCGTTCGGGTTACGGAAATTGAACAGGGCAACCTGACCGATGTCGCGCACTTGACCGTTGTCGTAGCGTGCTTGGACAATTCCGTCCTTGGAAACACTGACGCCCGCCAGATTGCCTGGAGCAAAACCGTCTTGTGATAGATCGTTGACCGCAAACGGAGCGCCGAACTGGGTCGTGTTAGATATATCGATATCCATAAGAATATTGGCAGCACCTGTGGCAGCCGCAACGTTAAAAGTGCGAGCCACTGTTCCTGTCGCTGGCACTGTCAAGACACCCGTATTACTAAACGTAAGCGCATCCGGAGCCGCTGGACTCAGAGTGCCATCAAGTGCCGTATACATATTCCAATTTAGCGGGGCTGTCTTGACAAAAAAATATGACAATGTATGGGGGTTGCCGAGGGAGTCATAAACAGTCATTGCCGTTGAACTCGTGTACGTATCGGGGTTAGTAACGCTAAACACCGGCACTAAGGGGATTACCCCGGACCGCGAATCCAGATTGGCGGTAACGCCAGCATCGCTTGTTGGATTGGGCGTACCGGTCACGAAATCAACCTTGAGTTGGTCGGTCGGCGGCGTTTGGGGGATGGAGCCTGTCGAATCCGCCAGCACACCGAGCAGCTTTCTGTTTTGATCATTGATGACGAAACCATCTTTATCCAGATGGAACTGGCCATTTCGGGTGTAGCTGGTACTCCCGTTTTGTGACATGCCAAAGAAACCAGTACCGTTGATGGCAATATCGAGCGGATTGTTGGTCGCCGTAATATTTCCCTGCGAATATTGTTGCATCACCGAACCCAACGTCGCGCCGATACCGATCTGCGATCCACCGCCACCTTGCAGCGAGGCGCCATATACGTCAGCGAAGTGAGTGGAAGATGCCTTGAAGCCGACCGTTGAAGAGTTGGCAATGTTGTTACCCGCTACGTCCAGTGCCTTGGAGGAGGAAGCCAGACCGCTTAAGCCTTGTTGGAATGCCATGATGTGCTCCTTGACTCAATCTCAGTAAATTTGTTGGACAGCGTTGAAATCAACCAGACCCGTGCCGGGAATTTCAAGCTGGAAGCCGTTCTGTGATCTTATCAGAGCACTAACCGTGCCAACTTCAAGGGCAGTTGAACCCACCTTGGCACCCGCCTGGGTAGCCTGGACAGAGAACTGATAATTCCCGTCATTCAGCTTGTTGCCGTTTCCATCCTTGCCATCCCAGGCAAAATCGATAACGCCCGCCTTCTGTGCACCCAAACTTTCCTGCGCAACCTTGACGCCATTGGCGTCGCTGATGATGATATTCACCTGGTCTGCGTCGGCATCGAGCTTGAGCCCGGCCATTGCACCGTTAGCACCGAGCGGCAGAGAATTGCCGGCGGCAAGGACATTTTTGCCGACCATCGACGAAGACTGCATCGCCAAAGAGTCACTGTAGGAACCAAGCAGCTTTTCCAGGGTGCTGTTCAGACTGTCCATGCCTTTAACCTGATTGATCTGCGCCAACTGGCTGGTAAGCTCCGCGTTGTCCATTGGATTGAGCGGATCCTGGTTCTGCATCTGAGTGACCAGCAAGGTCATGAAGCGGTCACCCAACTCGTCGGCGGTGCTGGTTGTCGCGCTCTTGTTCTCTGACAGTTGCTGCAGAACGGAATTGACTGAAGTGCTGCTCGATACGCTGCTCATGCTATCTCTCCTTATTGACCGATCTGCAAGGTACGCAGCATCATGGTTTTTGCGGTGTTCATAACCTCAACGTTCGTCTGATACGAGCGCGAGGCGGAAATCATGTTGGTCATTTCTTCGACCACATTGACGTTTGGGAAGGCGACGTAGCCCTTTTCATCGGAAGCCGGATTTTTGGGGTCATAAACCATGCGCGGCGGTGCTGCATCTTCAACCACCTGGCGCACGCGAACACCTTTCGACAGATCGCCATTAGCCCCCATCGGTGTCGCCTCAAAAACCACATGTTTGGCCTTATATGGCTTGCCATCTGAGGAAGTGATGCTGTCCGCGTTCGCAAGATTTGAAGCAACAGCATTCAAACGCATGGCCTGCGCCGTCATTGCGCTGGAAGACACCTGGAAAACATTAAAAAGGCTCATTCAGTAACTCCTTAGCTCTGCGTATTGCTCATCGCTGTGCGCAGCCCCTGAAACTTGTTGCTGATCAACTGGGTGATAATCTGATATTGAAGTGCGTTCTCGGTAATATGCGAACGCTCGACATCCATATCCACCGTATTACCATCCGCCGCTGCCTGATTTCCGCTACGGAACTGCAAGGCGCCGCTAGCGCCAGCCGCGTTAGTCCCGCCCTGATGCCCGCGCGCTGTCATTGCCATGCCGGCAGAAGCCGAACCACCCATAGCCCCCTGCATCGCCATCTTGAATTCAAAATCTCGCGCCTTGTAGCCCGGCGTATCGGCATTAGCGATATTCGATGCCAAAACCTGATGACGCTGCGTGCGCAAATCGAGCGCTTTGCTGAGTACCGCGAAATTTTGTTGAATGGTGGTCATGGAGCTCTCCAGAAACTATTTGTAAGCTTTAAAGCATGGTTTGTGCCATCCTTCATGAACCTGAAGCTGACTTTATCGGGCAGAATATCGATATGTTTTTTCGCCTGTTTTTCCTGTTGACCGCAACAATCCTCACCGGCCCCGTTTTTGCGGCTGACTCGGCGATTGTTCTGGAAACTGCCGAGCAACACCTGAGGCTGCAAACCAAAGGGCTCCCCGGCACCGTGACCATCACGATGGGGCAGTTTGACGGCAGCCGATTGCCACCTTGCTCAGTACACGAAGCATTTTCGCCGCAAGGTAGCCAGGTGGTGGGAAAGACCAATGTCGGCGTGCGCTGCCTTTCACCCAATGCCTGGACCGTACTCGTACCGGCGCAAATTGCCGTCAGCGGCAAATACGTGACGAGCAGCCGTGCGCTGATTGCCGGTCAGGTGATCCAGGCTGATGACCTGGCGACACTGAGCGGGAATGTTTCCAACTTGCCAAGCGGGGTCATCAGTAATCCGGCGGCAGCCATTGGCAAAACTCTGCGCAACTCGCTAGGTGCCGGGCAACCACTACGCGTTGATCAGTTGATCGCCGTCATGGTCATCAAGCAAGGTCAGACGGTTAGGGTTATTTCTAGCGGTGCTGGCTTTTCGGTGAGCGCTGAAGGCAAAGCGATCAATAATGCCAGCGAGGGAGAATTGGTTCGGGTTCGCATGGAGTCAGGACAAACCATCAGTGGCAAAGCGCGACTCGACGGCAGCGTAGAAATTTCATTTTGAATCTAAAGTTCTGTCTAAAATAGTCGTTATACCGAATAAGTTCTAAAAGATTTGAGAGTTCAATCATGAAAATCGACAGCCCTATCTCGCCAAACGCTGCACCACTTGCCAATCGCGCGGTGGCGCCACGCGCCAATACAACGCCGGCTCCAAGCACCGAGGCGGTCAGCCTGAGCGCTGCAGCAGCAGCCCTGCAAGGTGGCGAAAAGCCGCCAGTCAACTCGGCGCGCATCCAGGAAATCAAAACAGCTATTTCAGAAGGCCGTTTTAAGATCAATCCCGAGGCAATCGCCGACAGTCTGATAGCAACCGCTCGCGACCTCGTCAATAGCCAGCGCAAGGCTTGATGACCCCTCTAGCCAAGATTTTGATGCGGGAAACCGGGTTGGTTTCCCGTTTTGTTTCGCTTCTGGACAAAGAGCAGGATGTGCTTATAGCCGGGAATCCGGATGCGCTGAATGAAATCAACCTGGAAAAATTGGCGCTAGTCTCGCAACTCAACCAGATCGGTAGCGAACGTTCGCAGATCACTGACTTGACCGGCACCGCTAGCGACCGCGAGAGAATGAGAGTCTGGCTGGGTGAACACCCTCAGGAAAAAGACTCCGCAGTTTTGTGGATCAAACTACTAAGCTTGGCCCAAGAAGCAAAAATACGCCATGAACTGAATGGGAAGCTGATCGGCATCCACCTCCAACAAACCACGGACGCCATCGCTGCACTTACCCAGCATCGCCAGAATCAAGCACTTTACGGTAGCAACGGTCAAACAGCCCCGGCCACCGGCAGCCGCATTGTTGATTCCGCTTGAGCCAAGGTTTTAACGCGCCGCCGCCGTATCGCCCTCTGGCAACTCGGTAGGTTCTTCCGGCCGGTTTGAATCAATCAGAATACTGACCCGACGATTCCGCGCCCTTCCCTCAACCGTGGTGTTAGTCAAAATCGGTCGCGTCTCACCGTAACCAATGGCCGTCAGGCGCTCAGCGCCGACACCGCTGGCGTTAAACAGGCGCAATACCGTCGTGGCCCGCATCGCCGACAACTCCCAGTTTGAAGGAAACTGCGGCGTAGCGATTGGCACGTTGTCGGTGTGACCTTCAATCGTAATCGGAAAATCCGTACCTGCGAGGACTTGGGCAATCGCTCCCATCGCGCTGCTCGAAGCCGGCTGAAGCGTGGAAGTACCCGGCGGGAAGAGGATACTGTCGTTAATTTCTATGGTCACACCACGACTGGTTTCAAGCAGCCGCACCTTGCCTTGTGCTACCAAAGGCTGCAAAGCGTCCATGATATTGCTGGCCACACTCTTCATCTGCGAGCGTTGCTCCTTTTTCTTTTCTTCGGCTTTTTGTGTCTCGGGTGCCTTATCCATTTTAACAATAGGGCGAGCCACTATCGGCGAGCCAGTCTGGACCACAGCAACGGGTTGCCCCCCGGGTTTCGCGGTTGTGTTTGAGAATGCATTGGTCAGCGAGTTGGATAAAACCTTGTACTTTCCTTCGTTAACCGAAGAAACCGCGTACATCACGACAAAGAAGGCAAAAAGCAGCGTAATGAAGTCAGCATAGGAAACGAGCCAGCGATCGTGATTCTCGTGCTCTTCTTCGCGGCGTTTGCGTGCCATCAGGAAAGATAAGCTCGCAGGCGCCCTTCGATGATGCGGGGATTGTCACCAACGGCAATGCCAACCAGCCCATCGACGAGCATTTCACGGGAGCTGACCATGCGTGAAATGTAGTATTTGAGCTTGCCGGCGATTGGCAGATATATCAGATTGGCCAGACCAACGCCGTAGATGGTGGCGACAAAAGCGACGGCAATCCCTCCGCCGAGCTTGGTTGGATCGGATAGATTCTCCATAACGTGGATCAAACCCATCACCGCCCCCAAGATGCCGATGGTTGGAGAGTAGCCTCCGGCGGCATCCCAAATCTTCGCTGACTGCTTCCACTCGTCCTCAAAAGTGGTGATCTCGACTTCGAGCAATTCGCGGATTCGATCAGGATCGGCACCATCAACCAAAAGCTGCAAACCTTTGGCGGTGAACGGATCCTTGATTTGAGGAATCTGGTTTTCAAGGGAAAGCAAGCCCTCGCGACGCGACAATTGGCTCCACGCCATGATTTGCTCGACCAGCTTTTTTTGTTCGATGACTGGTGGAATCCAGATCCACTTGGCCATCAGTATCCCGCGCTTGAAAACATGATACGGACTCTGTAACAGCACGGCCCCCAAAGTCCCACCGAGCACAATGAGCAGGGCGGTGGGCTGAACCAGAGAAGCGATATGGCCACCTTCAAGCAATTGCCCGCCGATTATCGCAATAGCTCCAATCGCCAGACCGGCAATACTGATTTTATCCAAGTGCCTTCTCCTTGCGCTTCTTCAGCATCGGCACCTTATCCATCATCTGACTGCGTAAGCGGGCAATCGCCTGACTATGCAATTGGCAAACCCGTGACTCGGTGACCCCCATCACCTCGCCGATTTCACGCAGATTCAATTCCTTTTCGTAATACAGCGCCATCATCAGTTTTTCACGCTCAGGCAAATGTTCAATCCCAGCTACCAGCGCCTGCTTCAGGCTCTTATCCTCAAGCAACTTAAGCGGGTCAGCATCGTTATCAGTAAAGTGACGCTCAAGGAAATCTTCACCCTCCTCGCCGGAAAAGTCTTCCAGGTAAAGAATCTGATGACCCCGTGCATCCTGCAGGGTTCTTTGGTAGTCCGCGAGCGGCACCTCCAGCGCTTCGGCCAACTCAGCTTCCGAGGGAACCCGGCCATGCTCGTGCTCTAACTTGTTGATCATGCCTTCGATACGGCGTAGCTCACGACGCAATTGACGGGGCAACCAGTCGTTCTCACGCAAGCCGTCAAGCATGGCACCGCGTATGCGCTGCGAGGCGTAAGTCTCGAACTGGGCGCCGAAACCTTCTTGAAAGCGATCCATGGCATCAAGTAATCCGAGCATGCCATTCTGGACTAAATCATCAAGTTGCACATTCGCCGGCAGTCTGGCCAGCAAGTGATAGGCAATACGCTTCACCAGCGGGACAAAGCGCTGAACCAACTGTTCCCTATCTGGTTGCCCGGCGGCGGTATACATCAGGCTCGTAGTGCGTTTGGAGTTATGCGTTGGCTCAAGTGTAGCAGTTGCTGAAGAAAATGTTCGACCCCGCCGTTTTCGCTCTCTCCACGTTGCCAATAAAGCAGATCGGCCGCGATTTCGCGGAAGGCGTTTGCCGCCGGCGAGTCCGGCGCTTGGATCAAAACCGGACGGCACAATTGACTGGCTTGGCGCAGCGATTCATCAAGGGGAATCGCACCGGCATAATCAAGCTGAGCGATGCCGCGCTGCGCCGTGACTTGCGCAATATTTTCGTAGATCGAACGGGCATCCGGCATGTTCCGCACTTTATTCACCAGAATGCGGAAATGCTTACGCGAGAATGCGTGGCTAACTTTTTTGATCAGCGCATAAGCTTCGGTGATCGAGGCGCTACTACCGGACAGCACAACTACGGCCTCCTGCGAAGCCAATCCAAAGGGCGAGAACCCTTGCGGATGAGAAATGCTGGCATCAACCAGAATCACATCAACCGGGCGCTCCAGCGAAGACATCGCATCAAGCAAGGTTTGCTGTTGCGCCAGCGACAGACGACCAAGCTTTTTTACCGCGCGCGCAGCTGAGAGAAGGCGCAAACCCGCCATGGGCTGCAACAATGCCTTTGATAATGGCAACTCCCGCAAAACCACATTGAGCAAATCGTGTTTGGCAACTTGTCCGAAAGAAGCGGCGATATCATCAGTTGAAGCGTTTTCGTCGATGATTAGCACTTCTTTGCCCAAACGAGCCAGGGCAACCCCCAGGTTGGCGACGACGACACTGCGCCCAAGTCCTTCGCAGCCAGCAACAAAAGTGACTACCTGCAATTGACTGCCACCTAGCAGACGCCGCAAACCATCGGCCTGATCAATCCGGAAATCAGCCACGACGAGCTCCCGATGCCATCGTACCGGCGTTCGCCATCATCAAGGCAGGTTCAACACCATCATAGGTATGGGCAGAATTCTCCGGCGCATCCTTAAAGGCGCGGTGCAGCAAATAACCGCGATTTGGCAAATGCAGATCTTCTGGAACGCGCTGGCCATTTGATACGTAATGCAATTTGAGACCGTGCCGCATGATCACATCAAGCGGTGTCGCCAGACTGGCGGCCTCGTCGATCTTGGTCAGAATGCAGCCGGCAAGGTGATCGCCCTGATAGGCTCGGACTACGTCATCGAGCGTGTCGCCGCGCGAGGTTGACGAAAGCAGCAACAGGCGCTGGACATCGCAACCGGCAAGCATATCGGTAAGCTCCGGAACCAACTTGTCTTTCTGGCTCATACCCATGGTATCGACCAGCACCATGTGTTTGTTTTGCAGCTCACGCAGGGTCTGGCGGAGTTCAACGGCATCTTTGACCAAATAAACCGAGACACCCAGGATGCGACCATAGATGCGCAATTGCTCATGGGCGCCAATCCGGTATCCGTCTGTCGTCACCAATGCGACTTTGCTCGGGCCGTGCCGTAGCACGCAACGGGCGGCCAGCTTTGCGGTGGTCGTCGTCTTGCCCACCCCGGTCGGCCCGACCAGGGCGTAAACACCGCCGCGATCGACAATATCGCCATCGTTGCTGATCGTCATCAGCGAACGATCAGCCGCACCTTTGACCCAGGCCATGGCCTGTGACTGGCTGAAATCATGCGGCAGATCGGCGAGTAGATCACGGGAGAACTGAGGTGAAAAGCCGGTATCAAGCATTTGACGCATGACTTCGGTTTTAACCGGCTGCGAGCGGGCGGTTTCACCCCAGGCAAATCCGGCGAGATGCTGTTCGACCATTTTGCGCAATGAACGAATTTCGTCCATCACCTCAACCGGGATGATTTCAGCCTGCTGACGCTGAGCCGGCGCCGGCGCCACTTGCGGGCGCGACGGAGGGGTCTGGTTGGCAGCGCGCATCGGGGCTGGCTCTGGCGCTGCCGGGGCCGTTTGTGGCCGAACCATATCGAGACCACGCAAGGAGGCGTTTTTGGGAATCCCGGCATTGACCAAACCTGGGTGACGCAGGGGTGGAGAATTCGGCACCTGCGAGCGGTTGACCGCAAGATTCGGATTCGGCGCAGGATTAACTGGCGGACGCTGAGCCACCTGAGCCCTGGCTGCGCTTAGCGAGACACGATAGTCGTCATCCACTTCAGCTCTGGGAGCTGGCCGCGGATTGGCCAATGGCGCGTCGGCCACCTGAGTCGGCACGATCATCGCCATATCACGGGCGGCGACGGCCATAATCTCGACACCGCCAGGGATGCCTCGATTAGAGAGGATGATCGCGTCGTTTCCGAGCGTCTCCTTCACTTTACGCAAAGCGTCGCGGGCGTTGGCTGCGATGAATTTTCTGACGTTCATGTCTTACCTCCGATGATCGAGGTCATCTTGATAATTCTGTTTTCTGGAATTTCGTTATGCGCCAATACCTTCAACTGAGGGATGGTGCGGCGTAAAAAGCGAGAGAGGAGCAAACGCAGACTGGCAGGGACGAGCAGAACAGCGGGTAAGCCAAGACTTTCCTGGCGCACGGCGGCGCTCGCCGTTTCGCGCACCAGCGTATCGGCGAGACCTGGCTCAAAACTGGTGTTTTCCGAGCCACCGGCGACGGCTTGGGAGAGCAGGCGCTCAAGCGTCGGATCAAGTGACATGACCTGAATTTCGTCATTACCGGGAAACAATTGCTGGACGATCGCCCGACCCAGCGCATTACGAACCTGAACCGTAAGCTCATCCGCATTTTGCGTGCGCGCAGCATGTTCAGCGACAGTCTCGATAATCGTCCGCATGTCGCGAATATGGACGCCCTCTTCGAGCATGTTCTGGAGGATTTTCTGCAAGGTTCCGAGCGGGACGATCTTGGGCACCAAATCCTCGATCAACTTAGGCATTTCCTTGGCCAGATGGTCGATCAACTGCTGCACTTCCTGACGACCCAGCAACTCGGCAGCATGGGTCAGGATCAGATGATTCATATGCGTCGCGACAACCGTCGAGGCATCGACAACGGTATATCCATAGGCCTGCGCTTGTTCGCGCTGGCTGGAATCGATCCATGTCGCCGGCAAGCCAAATGCCGGATCCTTGGTTGCTGTGCCATTGACCGTGCCCGCAACGCGCCCCGGATTGATCGCCAGGAACTGGCCGACAAAGGCTTCGCCCTGCCCGACTTCAACCCCCTTGAGCAAAATGCGATAGGCGTTAGGCTTGAGTTCCAGGTTATCGCGGATATGTACCGGCGAGACGAGGAAGCCAACTTCCTGGGCAAATTTCTTGCGGATACCGCGAATCCGGCGTAGCAACTCGCCATCTTGCGATTTATCAACCAACGGAATCAAACGGTAGCCAACCTCAAGACCCAACACATCGAGCGACGCTACATCGTTCCAGCTCGCTTCCTGAGCCTCCTGCATCGGCGCCGGTGCAACCTGAACCGGCGTCGAAACAATTTTCTTTTCAGCCAGGCTCATTCGCCTGGCCATGTAACCAAGACCGCCCGCAAGGGTCAAAAAGACAAGATTGGGCATGCCCGGGATCAAACCGAGAGAACCAACGATACCGGCAGTCACCGCCAGTGAGGTTGGATTGCGGAACATCTGACTGACCGCCTGCTCACCGATATCACGGTCATCAGAAACACGCGTCACGACCATACCGGCAGCGATCGAGATGATCAGTCCGGGGATCTGTGCAACCAAGCCATCACCGATGGTCAGCAAGGTGTAATTTTTGGCGGCCATGGCGAAATCCATATTGTGCTGAGCCATCCCGACAATCAAGCCGCCAACCAGATTGATCAGCATGATGACGATGCCGGCAATTGCATCGCCACGCACAAATTTGGAAGCACCATCCATGGAGCCGTAAAACTCGGATTCGCGTGAGATATCGAGACGGCGCTTGCGCGCATCCTCTTCGCCAATCAAGCCGGCGTTGAGATCAGCATCGATTGCCATCTGCTTACCCGGCATTGCATCCAAAGCAAAGCGCGCAGCAACCTCAGCGACGCGCCCGGCACCTTTGGTGATCACAACGAAGTTGATAACTACAAGAATCAGGAAAACCATGATACCGACTGCGAAATTGCTGCCGACCATGAAATGCCCAAAAGCCTCGATCACTTTACCCGCAGCATCCGGGCCGGTATGCCCCTCAATCATGATGATGCGGGTTGAAGCAACATTGAGCGACAGACGCAGCAAGGTGGTCACCAGAAGCACCGTCGGGAACACCGAAAAATCGAGGGTCTTTTGGGTGTTGACCGCAATCAGCAGCACCAAAACCGAGATCGCAATGTTGAAGGTGAACAACACATCGAGAACAAATGCCGGCAATGGCAAAACCATCATTGCCAGAATAGTCATAATCAGTAGCGGGGCAGCTATCTGACTTGAACTGACGCGACCAAACATCGCTTGCAGCCCGCCGAGCGTCGTCGCGCCAGTCGCCATTTACGCGACCTCCGGTACGAGTTCGGGTGGAACCGGCAAGCTACGCGGCGGCATCGGGTAATTGCCACCCACGTCGCGCCAGTGACTCAACTGATAGATATAAGCAAGAACCTCCGCAACTGCGTTGTACAGGGCGGAGGGGATTTCGCTGTCAATTGAGGCATGCTTGTAGAGCGCTCTCGCCAGTGGCGGCGCTTCCAGCATAGGCACTGCATTCTCAGCACCGATTTCCTTGATCTTCTGCGCTATAGCACCCATACCCTTGGCTACCACCCTGGGCGCCGCCATCCCATTTTTGTAAGAGAGCGCAACCGCATAATGCGTCGGATTGGTAACGATCACATCGGCGTTAGGGACAGCTGACATCATCCGCTTGCGCGCAGCCTGCATTTGGAGACTGCGAATGCGACCCTTGACGTACGGGTCTCCCATCATTTCCTTCATTTCCTGCTTAACCTCTTCCTTGGTCATCTTCAGCTTGTCGTAGTACTGCCAAAGCTGGAAGGGAACATCGGCAACCACAATCAAAATCAGCGCCGCAACCATAACCAGAAAGGTAAAGCCAAGAAGATCTCCAGCATGCGCCAACGCTGCATCAATCGTCTGGCTGTACAAGCCAAAAATCTCTTCGCGCTCTTTCCAGATCAGCCATACCGCAACACCACCGATCAGAACTGCTTTGAGTGTCGCCTTGCCCAATTCCATCAGACTATTCCAGGAGAACATCCGGCCAATACCGGCCAACGGGTTCATACGCTTCAAGTCAGGCATGAATGCTGTTGATGAAAAAACCCAGGCATTGAGAAAGAACGGGGGGAGGACGGCAGCCAGCACCAGCAAACCAATCAAAGGTGAGAAGGCGATCAGCGCATCAATGGACAGATCAGCCAGACGCGGCAACATCAACCCAGGCTCATGCATAAGCTGTGCGTCGAGCGTAAACCCCTTGCGGGTGAGCATCATCGCACGCTGAACAAACCAGCCACCCATCATCCAGAGGGTGGCGGCAGCTGTCATTAAAACCAGGAAAGTACCTAATTCACGCGAATGGGGAACCTGCCCCTTCTCTCGGGCCTGCTCAAGTCGCCTACCTGTAGGCTCCTCTGTCTTCTCGAGGTCGCTCTCTTCTGCCATAACCGTCAACTAAGTTAGTTGAGGCTATTATAGAAAAAATCTAAGAAAATTAAAGGGGTAGCGCGGTTTATTTACACTCTTTATGAGGAGATTGTCGCAACACCATGAGAACAAGACAAACATTGAAAATAAAAAAAGGGGGCAAGCCCCCTTTTCTAAATGGTTGACTGATAAGGAATATCAGCCGAATTCGAGCATCCGGCCACCACCACCAACGTCGGCGCGCATCCCGAAATCGGAAAGCAACTCTTTCATGTCCAGAATCAGGACGATCTGGCCATTCGATAGCGTCGTCACCCCGGCTACACCCTTGGGCTTGAAGTCTTCCAATGACTTGATCACCGCGTCGTCTCGACCAGCAAAACTATCTACGCCGAGGATAAAGCTACGCTCTGCCGCCTGCATGAATACTCCGTACTCAGGCGGCTGTTCGACTGGCCAGCCGAGAAGGCGAGCCAGCGTCAACACCGGCAAAACTTCACCGCGCACGACCAGCGTTTCTTTGCCCCCCACTTCCTGAACGCGGTCTCGATCAATTGGCAAAATCTCGCGAACCATGGAGAGCGGCAGCGCAAACGGCTGATCACCCAGCAACACCAACAACACCGGCAGAATAGCCAAGGTTAGCGGCAAGGAGATAACGAAGACCGAGCCTTTTCCCTGCTCGGAGCGAATCTCGACTGAGCCATTCAATTTCTGGATATTGGTCTTTACCACATCCATGCCAACACCACGCCCCGAAACATCCGAGACCTGCGCCATGGTTGAAAAACCAGGCAGGAAAATCAGGTTAAGGCTCTGACGTTCATCAAGCGTATTTGCCTCCTCTTCCGTAATCAGCGCCTTCTCGACCGCCTTGGCGCGAATGCGCTCGGCACTCATGCCCTTGCCATCATCGGCAATGATCAGGACGATATGATCCCCCTCTTGACGAGCCTCAAGCCGCACCAAACTCTTCACGGGCTTGCCACAAGCCTGACGCTCGGCCGGCAACTCAACGCCATGATCAACCGCATTACGGATCAAGTGAATGAGCGGATCAGCCAGATCCTCAATCATCGTCTTATCGACTTCAGTTTCTTCACCCGACAACACCAGTTCGACATCTTTACCCAACTGGCGCGCCAAATCACGGGCAATCCGTGGGTATTTCTGGAACAAACGGCCAATCGGCTGCATCCGGGTCTTCATCACCGAGTTCTGTAGATCAGAAACCAGTAAATCAAGCTGACTGACCGCCTGATCAAGGGCGTGCAAGGTCTCTGAGTCGTTCTTGCCAGCGAGAATATCAGCCCGCAAACTAGTCAGGCGGTTCTTGGTCAGGCCGATTTCACCCGAAAGATTGAGAACTTGATCCAGTCGCGCCGTATCAACACGAATGGTATTTTCACGCCCACGCTCCTCACTGCGGCGCGCTGACGTTGGCTGACCGTTTGGACGATCTGTTGCACGCCGACCAAGTGGCGACGGCGCCGGAGCGGCGCCCGCCGCCGTAACCGTGGCCGGCACATCTGCCGCCTTCGGCACGACCACCGCAACTGCTGGAGCTTCTTTTGCCATGAATTCACCATGGGTCGCAGTCTCACCAGTCACCGCCGAGTGCAATTTATCCCAATCCGGATCGCCTGGCGCACCGCTTGGCGCAGATACAGCTTCAGCAGCAACATCGTGCGGCGCTAGCGGCGCCTCGACAACCCCATGCGGGACAGAGTTATGCTCACCTTCGAGCGCACTACGAAGTGCAGCAATCACCTGAGGATCAGCCGGTTGCGGCTGCACCATCTGCCCCAACTCATTGAACATTTCCCGAACCCCGTTGGTCGCCGCCATAATGACGTCCATCAGCTCGGGGTTCAGCTCAAGCTCGCCGTTCCGCAAGCGGTCGAAAAGGTTCTCAGTCAAATGACAAAGGGTGACCAGTTCGCTCGCATTGAGGAAACCCGCGCCACCTTTTACCGTGTGAAAGCCGCGAAAAATATCGTTGAGCAAACCCCGATCATCAGGCGTCTTCTCAAGATCGACCAACTTGTTATCCACATCCGATAACAGGTCATGCGCTTCCTGCAAAAAATCTTGCAGCAGATCTTCCATTCCGCCAAAGTCGCTCATCTTTGACTCCCTCAGAAACCCAGACTGTCGAGTAGATCGTCAACCTGTTCCTGGTTGACCACGACGTCGGTTCTACCCTCGCTATTAATTACCGGCCCGTTCATCAGGCTGGCAACCTCTTGTGTTCTTTTCGTTTCTGGCATGACTTCGACGAGGAGATTCATCAAGCCCGACTCAAGCTCCTGAGCCAAACCGACCACTTTCTTAATCACCTGACCGGTCAGATCCTGGAAATCTTGCGCCATCATGATTTCAGTCAGCTGTGCATGCGTTTCATGGGTCTTTTGCGGTACTTTCTTATTCAGAAAGTCACGCGTTTCAATGGCCAGCGCTTTGAATTCCTCAGTGCTCAACTGGTTGGCAAAAACTTTGTCCCAGCGAGCACCCAGAGCCTTGGACGAGTTCTCGATATCATCCACCAACGGGCTCGCGATATCGGTTGCATTGAGAACCCGGCAGGCGGCCTGCTCGGTCAGATTGGCAATATAAGTCAGCCTATCCTTCGCGTCGGGCAATGCTGATACAGTCTTTTCGAGAAATTTGTCGTAGCCAAGCTGACCCAGCGTATCGTGCAGAGCCCGCGCCATGTGCCCTATTCGGTTGAAGACGCCCTCCTGGGCAGGCCATGCATCAGCCGAACTCTCAGATGACTCTTGAATAACATTTTCTGACCCCTGAGTTACCAGTGACTCGGCAGAAACACTATCGAAAAGTGCCTGCAGGTCGTCATCATCACCCGTCGAAGTAGATGCCAGCTTGGGAGCAACAGGTGGCAGCACGACCGGTGGCTCCGGTGTAAAGTCTGCGGCGATCGAGTCGAATAGAGCCTCGAGGTCGCCTGAATCGTTGTTCGCGCTCATTATCTTCCCTTACGCCATGCCCATTTTTTCGAAAATCTTGTTCAGCTTTTCGGAAAGGGTACCGGCGGTGAAGGGCTTGACGATGTAGCCACTCGCTCCGGCCTGCGCGGCGGCGATGATGTTTTCTTTTTTGGCTTCGGCAGTAATCATTAGCACCGGCAGATGCTTCAGCGCCGGCGTCGCGCGTATCGTCTGAAGCAGGGTCAGACCATCCATATTGGGCATATTCCAGTCGGTAACGACAAACTCAAACCCGCCCCCTTGAAGCTTCTGAAGGGCAATGGCGCCATCTTCAGCCTCGTCGACATTGGTAAACCCGAGTTCCTTCAGGAGATTGCGCACGATGCGCCGCATCGTGGAAAAGTCATCTACCACCAGGATTCTCAATTTTGGATCAGCCATACTTACTCCAGATATACTTTTGTTATCTTTCAATCAGAGGGCGCAGGGTGTCTGCCAACGCCTCCGCATCAAATTTTGCCACGTAAGCATCGACACCAACTGACTTACCCATCGCGCGATTCGCTTCCGACGAGAGCGAAGAGTGCATCACAATCGGCACACCTTCGAAGCGCGAGTCAGACTTCACATTTTTGGTTAGTACGTAGCCATCCATCTCCGGCATTTCGGCATCCACCAGCAACAGGCGGACTTCATCCCGGATATTGGTGCCGCTCTGTGCGCAATGCGTCGCAATCCCCTGCAGGCGCGTCCAGGCTTCCATGCCGTTGGTGGCATGCTTGTGGCGCACGCCGAGCTTATCAAGAACCTCAGCAATCTTGCGTCGCGCAACAATCGAGTCATCGACAAAAAATACGCTGGTATCCGGGTCGACCCTGGCAGGTGCAATATCAACAATCATCGCCTCGCCAAAAGCATTGGCAAGAATTTGCTCGACATCCAGAATAGAAACCAGACCGCCATCTTCGAGATCAATAACCGCCGTAATCAAGCCTTGATTACCAGACATCATGCTCTCCGGCGCCTTGACCCGCTCCCAGTCGACACGAATGATACGATCCACCTCATGCACGAGAAATCCCAGAGTACGTTTGGAATACTCGGCGACCATCATGGTCTTGCCCAATCCCTCCGGCACCCCTTTTAGTTGCATGAACGGCGCCAGCGAAAGCACTGGAATAACGTTGCCACGCAGTGAGATCAGGCCCTCGACGCCATGCGGCATATTCGGAGTCTTGGTAATTCTGGGCGTACGGCCGACTTCGCGAACCTTGAAAACATTGATCCCGAAGACCTCCCGGGTTCCCAGCGAGAACAAAAGTATCTCCATTTTGTTGGAGCCGGCCAAGCGCGTACGCGCATCAATACCGTCCAGAAGATTCTTGTTTTCAACGAGATTCATCGTACCCTCCTTCAGGCCAAAATTGCCTTAGGCGTTTGGTTGGAGACACCCAAGCGGCGGGCCAATGTTTCCGAAAGGCGCTGGGGCTCAAATTTTGGCACATATTCATCAACGCCAACTGACGTTCCGAGCTTCTGGTTTGACATACTGGAGAGTGAGGAGTGCATGATTACCGGAATTCCGTTAAAGCGCGGGTCAGCTTTAATTTTCTTAGTCAGAATATAACCGTCCATCTCCGGCATTTCGATGTCGGTCAAGATCAGATTGATAATGGAAGAAAGTGGCTGCCCGGTTGACTGAGCATAGGCCGCCACTTTTTCCATTTCGTCCCACATCCGTTTCCCGTTGACAGCTGAAACGCCTTTAACTCCCATCGCCGCCAGCGTGCGCTCGACCTGCTTGCGTGCGACAACCGAGTCATCACAATAAAAAACCGTGCAATCCGGGCGATCAATCGGCACCACGCTGCGGAATATCAATTCATTATCGCTGGGTGTCGTTTCGGCGAGGACTTTTTCAACGTCCATCATCATCACTAATCGATTATCGTCCAACTCGGTGACGGCAGTCACCAAGCCACCGGTTTGCGACATCAACATCTCCGGCGGCACGCGCATCTTGCTCCAGTCAAGACGCAAAATCGTATCTACGCCCTCAACCAGAAAGCCTTGTGTATGGCCGTTGTATTCGGTGACGATCATGATCTCACGCGGCACATCTGATGAAATACCCGAGTATTTCGCCAGATCAATTACTGGCACCAAGGCGCCGCGCAAACTGACCATGCCCTCAACAGAACCGGGCATGTCGGGTGCTGCTGTAATCGGGGGGGTGCGCATCACCTCACGCACCTTGAAGACGTTGATACCGTAGGTTTCCCGACGCCCCGTCCGCGAATCCACGCCTAAAAAGAAGAGCAGAATTTCAAGCTTGTTGGTGCCGGCAAGCTTGGTTCGCGCATCAATATTTTTTAATAATTCTGACATCGTTATCCCCTCGCACCCAGTGCAAACGGCTTGTTGGCATGACTACAACCGGGAAAAATACTAAACGCAGCAAGCGCGCATATTTGCCTGCTCGCCGGCATTGCCGGCCGATTATTCCACACACTAGCGCTTACTGACTGAACAAGCATTTAGTTTAGGCTATACGGAATAATTTCCCGAAGTTCGCAATATCCAGCACCTGCTTGACATTCCCCTGGACTCCCGTCAGTGAGACCTCTTTGTTTACGCCACCCATCTTGTCTCGCAGCATCAGCAACATGCCCAAGGCTGAACTGTCGAGATAATCTACGCCAGAAAAATCGACAGCAAGCGATTTGACTTCGGAGTTCGTAAGGACCGCCTCATAAGCCGCACGAAAATCGCGATGCGTATTGAAGTCAAAGCGGCCGTTCAGCTTGAGTATGGCGCTGGAAGCATTTGTGGTTATAGTGGTTTGCATAAGTTTCCCTATTAATTTTCTAGACCGATTTTGGCTAGTGTAATACTTTAATCCTTGGCATCAAGCGCAAATAAGCCTGATCAGCGCGCAGCCTGCAAAACCTTGCGCGAAATTTCCTCAAGCGGATATTGCTCCTCGACCGCGCCAACGAGAAAAGCTTCCCGTGGCATGCCATAGACCACGCAACTCGCCTCGTCCTGGCCGAAGGTGCGCGCCCCCGCCTGACGCATGCGCAACATACCCTGAGCGCCGTCCTTGCCCATGCCGGTCAATATCACCGCTACAGCCAACTTGCCGACAACACTTGCGGCTGAATCGAACAGCACATCGACCGCCGGGCGATGGCGATTCACGGGGGGCGTATTGAGTAGTTCAGTTACCAAACCAGAGGATCCACGCCGAATCTGCAGGTGCGAATGACCTGGTGCAATGTAGACGGTGCCTGACTCTATCTTTTCACCGCCCTGCGACTCAATCACCCTTGGCGCGCAAAGCGAGTCAAGGCGCTTGGCAAAAGAGGCAGTGAAGGCTTCCGGCATGTGCTGAACAATCAAAATCGGCGGGCAATTTGCCGGCAAACCCATGAGGAATTCCTTGATTGCCTCGGTACCGCCAGTCGAAGCACCCAGGAAAATAATTTTATTGCTCGCCCCCATTACCGGCAAAGACTTGGGGGACTGTAGCGGTTGATTGGCAACGGGTTGCGCTACTTGCGGGGCAACAAACTTGCGCAAGCGCGCACTCTTGGCCGCCCGTAACTTATCTACCAACTCGTCCGCGTACTCCTCCATGCTCTTGGGGCCATCGGCACGAGGCTTGCCGATAAAGTCGAACGCACCAAGCTCCAGCGCTTTCAGCGTCGTGTCAGAACCGGATTGCGTATAAGCCGAAACCATCACCACCGGCATCGGTCGCAAGCGCATTAAACGCTCCAGGAATTCAAGGCCATCCATTTTTGGCATTTGCACATCGAGCGTCAAAACATCAGGGTTAAGCGCCTTGATCATCTCCCTCGCGATAGCAGCATCGGCAGCAGCACCGACAACCTCCATATCGGCTGCCGTGTTGATCATCTCGGATAGCAATCCACGCATCAAGGCAGAATCGTCAACAACCAGAACTCTAGTTTTATTTATCATTTAAGTATTTCGTGAAAACAACTTTGAATTTGTCATTCCCGCGAAGGCGGGAATCCAGCAACCAAAGACTGGATTCCGGGTCAAGCCCGGAATGACGGTTTTAAAGCCAGTTTTAAAGCATTACTTATCTATATGAACAACTCAACATCGCCTTCGACTTTGGAGCTACTGAGGCGATCCTTGTAGTTCCTTTCGCGAGTAAACAGCGTTTCATTGTGTACCCGGTGCAGTTTTTTGACCATTACCCGACCGGAGTCGGGAAAATAGTAAACTTTTCTCGGATATGAATCCAATAGATCCTTTGCAACAATCGGGATCTTTTCGGTTTTTAGATAGTTCAGGACGAATTCCGCATTGCGCGTCCCGACATTGCTGCTTGCCAGACTCGCCATCACGGCACCACCGCCGAAAACCTTGGCTTCCAGACTGTTCCGCCGTGCGCCCATTTTGAGCAGATGATTGATCAACACCTCCATGGCATAGGTACCATAGCGCGCGGAAGCTCCGACCGTTTCTCGGCCGCCATCATCAGGCAACATGAAATGATTCATGCCACCCATGCCGGTCTTGGTGTCACGAATGCAGGCAGCAACGCATGAACCCAAAACAGTGACCAACAAGACACCGCTGTCGGTCACAAAATACTCGCCGGGCAATATTTTGGCCGCCTCGCTATCAAAGTGCTTGTCGTAATAGCGATTCGTTGCGAGATTTTCGTCGTAGTCGTGCTGCACTTAAATCCTTTATGGGCTCACGTCTGGCGCTATTTAGCCAAGGTGTAAACGGTCTTGCCCTGCGACTTGAATAAATCAGCTGCGTGCAAAAAGCTCTCGGAATGCCCGGCAAGCATTAGCCCGTCGGGCTGCATCAGTGGTGCGAAACGCGACAGGATCTTGTACTGCGTTGGCTTGTCGAAATAAATCATGACATTGCGACAGAAAATAATATCGAGCGGACCACGTACCGGCCAGTTTGGCTCAAGCAGGTTAACCCGCTGAAACGCAATCAGGCGCTTCAACTCCGGACGCACCGCAACAAATCCTTCCTGGCTACCACTCCCTTTCAGGAAAAAGCGCTTGAGCCGTTCAGGCGATACCTTTTCTACCCGCTCAATGGGATAAACCCCCTTTTGCGCCGTCGCCAGCACATTGGTATCGAGATCGGATGCAAAAATAGAAACGTGCGAAGCATTGTTGCCAAAAGTTTCGAGCACCGTAATCGCAATCGAATACGGCTCTTCGCCCGTTGAGGCGGCCGAACACCAAACCCGGATCGGGCGCTTGGTGCCCAGCTTTAGCAGATGATCGGCAAAAATCGGGAAATGATGCGGTTCACGGAAAAAAGAGGTTAAATTTGTCGTCAGCGAATTGACGAAGCGCTCCCACTCGCCCTCACCGCCTTTTTCCAGTTTATCGAGATATTCGCCAAAGCTATTTGTATTGGTTGCCCGCAGACGCCGGGCCAAGCGGGAATAAACCATATCCTGCTTGACTGGCGACAGCGAAATACCTGCATGCTGATAGATCAGTTTGCGGACACGCTCGAAATCTGCGCCTGAGAAAGTGAATTCACGCTCCCCCTGCTCACGCCCGAATTTGCCAGCAGTTGCCGTCGGCAAACGGGGGCCGGGTAGTGGCGGCCTACCTAAATCAGCCATTAGAATTCTTCCCACTCATCATCAACGCTAGCCGGCAAGGCTGCTTGTTTCGGGGATGCCAAGCGTTGCGGAGCACGTTTTGGTTGTTCCGGTGTGGCGCGCGGAGCGGCCAGGCGATTGCTTGCCCGAGCTGCACCAAGCTTAAAGACCGAAACCGCCTTGGCCAGATTGTGCGCCTGCTCCTCAAGACTCTCCGCCGCTGCCGCAGCCTGCTCGACCAAAGCGGCGTTTTGTTGTGTAACCTCATCCATTTGCGAAACTGCCAGGCTCACCTGCTCGATGCCTGCGCTCTGTTCGCGACTGGCTTCCGAAATGTCAGCCATAATTCTGGCGACTTGTTTGATGCTATTTACAATATCTTCCATCGTTTGACCGGCCTCATCGACCTGGCGATGCCCGGCTTCAACCTTGCTGACCGAATCGGCGATCAAGCCCTTGATTTCCTTGGCGGCACCCGCACTGCGCTGCGCCAGATTGCGTACTTCAGTGGCGACGACAGCAAACCCACGCCCCTGCTCGCCGGCACGCGCGGCTTCAACTGCGGCGTTCAAAGCCAAAATATTGGTCTGGAATGCGATACCGTCAATGACCCCGATAATGTCAGAGATACGTGCGCTGGATTGCTGGATAGCGCTCATCGTATCGACCACGTTGGCGACCATCTCGCCACCCTTGATCGCCACCTGCTGGGCGGTGACGGCCAGATCGTTGGCCTGGCGTGCATTATCCGCATTCTGTTTGACGGTACTGGTCAGCTGCTCCATGCTTGAAGCGGTTTCTTCCAGACTGCTGGCCTGCTCTTCGGTGCGCGAAGAGAGATCCTGATTGCCCGAGGAAATTTCCTTGGCGGCGGTATTGATCGCATCGGCGGCCTCGTGGATCTGGCCGATGATGTCGCGCAAGCGGGTCACCGTTAGATTGGAGTCGTCCTTGAGCTGACCAAAGGTACCTTCGTAATCAGCGGTAATCGACTTGGTCAAATCACCTTCAGCCAAAGCTGAGAGTACCTGAACCACATCATTAAGCCCGACTTCGCTGGTTTGAATAAGCGAATTAAGGTCATTGCCAAGGCGTAAAAAGAAGCCTTTTTTGCCGTCGACCGCAACACGTTGCGTAAAGTCACCGCGCGAAGCCGCATTGACGATACCACCCACTTCGTTCTCGACGCCGACCTCTTCCGTACGATCAACCCACTGGCTGGCACGCCCCAGGTAGGCGCCGTTAGCGTCACGAACGGGCGAGGCCGTTACCTGAATAATCTTGCCGCACATGGCGACTTCGAGGGTACGTGGCGCAGTCAGTTCGGCCCGGAAAGCAGTCTTGAGGGATTCGTCATCAAAAAACTCAGTCAGTGAATGCTTGAACATTTCACTGACCGAGAAGCCCGGCACGCGGCGCGCCATCTCCGGCTCCATTTGCCGCCAGAGCGAAGTCGCCGCGTCGTTCATGTAGATCAAGGCATTGCTGTGATCGGAAATGGTCATCGCTGTTCCAGCGCCGTCCAGGGCCATTTTGATACGCAAGTTCTCGTTACTGACCCGGCGTTCACTCTCAAGACGTGCTTGCAACTGCTTTTGCATGTCATCGAGGCGGCCGATCATATGACCGATTTCGTCGTGAGTTTCTATCGTCAGTGGCACATCCAGCCGGCCACCAGCGATTTGATCAAGCGCATCGGAAGCCGTGACAATAGAACGATTGACGCGCCGCAAGGTGACAAAAGCAAAACCCGCCGCCGCCACTGTGATGCCAAGCACCATCAACAAAATTAGCAAACGTGAGTTTTTGATGCCAGAGATTCTCTCAACCAGCAAATCATCGAGCAAAGCGATGGCGCTATCGTAAAGCTTGAACGAGGCATCAATCGCCTTGGTGGTCTCGTCAAAGTAGCGCCCCGCGTCGTAAGTCATCGCTTCGGGCTTCAGAATATTGTCGTTTACGTTTGTAATAAAGGTCGCAATCCCGCTGCGCGATTCATCAAAATTGTTCTGCAAACGAGCCGCTGCCGAAGCGTTTGCCGCCAACACCTTCTCTCCGCTGACCACGATGGATTTCTCGCGCATGCGCATTTCGGAGAAGGCACCAATCATCAGGTCACGACGCTCCTGACTAAGCACCTTATCGGTCAGAATAACTGAACCCAAGGCACGACTCTGCCCCATACGTTCGGTAGCAGGCGGCAAGTCCAGCACGGCAATAGACATGGCGTAAAAGGTCGCTAGCTCAGGGTCCAGCACGAGCCCCGAGTGATCGGCTACGCCGCCCATGGCGTCGATCAAGACAGCGATTAATTCATTGTGCTGTTTGACGTTTTCCGCTGGCTTCAAGTTGGCAAATTCGCCACGCAAACGCTGCCAGCCCGTTTTAAACTTATCCCAATCCTCAATCTTGCCTAGCTGCTCGGCATTAGCCAGCAAAGCGGTATCGGATTTGGCGAGCGCCGCATCAACGCCGCCACGCGCCTTGTCAGCGCGCTCACGGAAACCTTCTTTGCCAGAAAGAAGCGCCGCTGTCGCACCGCGATGGCGCTGAACATCCTGCAAAACAGCCCGCATTTCGCGGTGGACCGCAACGCCTGCCCGCTCCAGCTCGCTGCTACTGATTTGCGCGGAGTACCCCTGCAGCAACGGGACGATTGGCACGATCAGTGCAAAGGCGATAGCCAGTCCAATCCCCAAAAACTTATTGGCTAACTTGCTCGTCGGCGCTTCCTGCTTTTCCATTGGAACTCCCATTACAAATCAATTGAACTCAAGACCACAAACGCGCTTAGAACTCGCTCCACTCGTCATCGAGCGACTCCGGTAAGGCTGCTGGCCGTGCTCCTGACGTTTGCCGCTGCTTGCTGCTCGGCGCACTTTTTGCACTTTGCTGCGCCGGTGCGGCCAATCGCGGCGTTGCCCCACGATCGGAGACTTTGAAAACGGACACCGATTCGGCCAAATGAATCGCCTGCTCTTCCAGACTTTCAGCGGCAGCCGCCGCTTCTTCAACCAGCGCTGCATTTTGCTGGGTCACTTCATCCATCTGGCTAACGGCCAGACTCACCTGCTCAATACCGGCGCTCTGCTCGCGGCTGGCTTCAGAAATATCGGTGACGATCTTGGCCACGCGCTTGATGCTACCGACGACCTCTTCCATCGTCCGCCCGGCCTGATCAACCAGGCGATTGCCTGCTTCGACACGATCGACAGAATCGGAAATCAGCCCCTTGATTTCCTTGGCGGCATCAGCACTGCGCTTAGCCAGATTGCGTACTTCGGTAGCGACCACCGCAAAGCCTCTGCCCTGTTCGCCGGCACGCGCAGCCTCAACAGCAGCGTTCAAGGCGAGAATGTTGGTCTGGAAGGCAATGCCATCAATGACACCAATAATGTCGGCGATCTTGCTACTCCCCTGACGGATGGAGATCATGGTGTGCACCACCTGCCCGACCACCTGACCACCCTTTTCGGCCACGCTCTGCGCATTGGCGGCCAAATCGTTGGCTTGTTTGGCGTTCTCGGCATTCTGCTTCACTGTTGCGGTCAACTGCTCCATGCTGGAAGCGGTTTCTTCGAGGCTACTGGCCTGTTCTTCGGTGCGACTGGAAAGATCGACGTTGCCTGAAGCAATTTCCTTAGCAGCTGTGTTAATCGTCTCGGCCGACTGCTGAATATCGCCAACCAATTCACGCAACTTGCTCACCGTTTCATTGGCGTCATCGCGCAAACGGCCAAAAGTGCCTTCAAATTCCGAGCTTACCGTTTGAGTCAGGTCGCCGGCAGCAACCTTCGAGAGCAGATCGGCAATTTCGCCGATCGCCGAACCACTGGTTTCCACGAGGCTGTTGATACCCGTTCCCAAATCCTTGTAAAAGCCTTCGAGAACATGAGTATCAATTCTTGCTTCAAGATCGCCAGCAGAAGCGCGGGCAATCAAGGCGGCGACTGAGCGTTGTGCATTCAGTTCAGCGGTGCGGTCAACCCACTCACCGACCGTACCCAGGCGTTGCCCATTGTCATTGATGATCGGGTTGGTCACGACGTTATAAATCCGGCCGCCGATTTCAAGTTCTGACTGACGGGTTGCTTGCAATTCACGTAGCACCTTGAGCGCAGCAACCGGATCCGGGTAAAACGAACCAATATTGCTGCCAATAAATTTATCGGCCGAGAAATCGGGTTGCTGCTCCCGCAAGCCGGGCTCAATCTGGCGCAGCGTTGTTAGTAATCCACGGTTTGCATAAAGCACGGTACCGTCATCGCCGGCAATCCGCAGATTGGCTGACACGCAATCAAGTGCGATTTTAATCCTCAGGTTGTCATTGGAAATGCGCTGTTCTTCAGCGACATTAAATCCCTGCTGAATCTGCATTGACTGCAATCCCTGCAAAACTTTGCCGATTTCATCGTTGCGCGCCAGGGGGAGATTGCGGGTGAAATCGCCGTTGGCGAGGGACTGGAAGGTCGCAATAATCAACTCAAGCGGCCGCGTGATCGAGCGAATAATGCCTAGCGCAATAAAAACGCCTCCGGCCAAAGCCAGAGCGAGGATCACCATGATCCACAGGCGCTCACTATTGAAGCGTGCCTCGCTCTCGGAGAGCAGCAGCGCTCCCTGCTCATTTTGCCTCTTGAACAAAGCCTCAGCCTTACCAGCGGCTTCGTTGTAATGAGGATTGATTTTTTTAAGCAGGATCAGGTTTGCATCATCAAAGCGCCCCTCCTGCAAAGCAGCCTTGGCCAACAGCAAACCATCTGCAACATAGCGCTTGCGCGACTCAAGGTAATCATCAGCCAGCTTTTGCTGGTCTTCGGAACGGATACTCGCTTTGTAGGTTTCCCAGTGCTTGCCAATAGTCTCGGTATTGGTATCGAGCTGCTTCAGATGCATCTCCAGCGGGTGGTCATGCAATTTAACATAAGCACCATTCGGGTCATGCTGAAGCGAAAGCAGAACCTGAGCGCGATTGTCCGCCATCAGCTTGCCAATCGCTGCCAGCGCCTGCGTCGGCTGCAAACCTTCGTTGTACAACTTGCCAACTGACTCGTGGGTTTTACCCATGCCCCACAGTCCAAGACCAGCCACCATGGCCATCGCCAAAAGCAGAGTGCCGAACCCAGCGAGCAACCTGGATTTTAGTGACATGGTAGAGAACAGGCCATCACCACCCTTAACCGCAGCGCCATGACTCATCCGCAAGCCGCCCGCATTTTTTTCACGGAATTGCCGGTAAAGGCTTTCGCAAGCCTCGATCTGAGACCGTTCCGGCTTGCGCCGCACCGACATATAACCAACCACCTGACCATTTTCGCGGATCGGTGTGGCGGTTGTCAGCACCCAGTAAAAGTTGCCATTTTTGCAACGGTTTTTGACCACCCCGGTCCATGGCCGGCCATCTTTCAAGTCCCGCCACATATCCTCATAGGCTTCAACCGGCATCTCCGGATGGCGGACGATGTTGTGTGGCTGGCCCAATAATTCGGCTTCAGTAAAGCCGCTGATATCCAGAAAATCCTTGTTAACGAAAGTGATTACTCCCTTCAGGTCAGTCTTGGAAACACTCAGGCTATGGTCATCCGGAAGAACTTCCACATTCGTTACAGGCTGGTTATTTCTCATATTTGCTGTCCGCCGGATCTTGATCGATTAAAACTCTGCCCATTCGTCTTCAGTCGGCGCGCTGAGTGCCGGCATCGGTCGAGCTTGGGTATTTTTGGCAATGGTTGCGGTCAACTGCTTGGGAGGGGTATTTTTTGAACCACCACGCATTTGCTCAAGCAAGCCGATCACCCGCTGGGAACGATTGGAAAACTCACCATTGATTTGCTCGCGAGCTCCCTCGGCATCGCCTGAAATCGTTGTCCGAATAACATCTGCAGCGCAACGGTGGAAGCCGGCGTGCTCGCCTTTGAGATCGGCGTAGCGGGCGTTGTTGCGCAAGGCACGTCCGTCGCCGTGAATCCAGCAACCCAGCGCACATTGGTCGTCACGACCAACCACCACGGGATCAAGTTGCTCACTGTCCCCCGCTACATAATCAAGCAAACGCTGTTTCCACTTGCCGTGCGCCGAGATGGCACCGTCGAAGTCGAGCCCGCTAACGTTGGCCTGACCTTCGATCACCAGCGCCCCTGAAAGGCGAAATATTGAGACAGATTGCGACAGATTGCGCGCCTGCTCTTCGAGACTCTCCGCTGCTGCTGCTGCTTGTTCAACCAGCGCCGCATTCTGTTGCGTCATCTCATCCATCTGCGTGATGGCAAGGCCAACCTGCTCGATACCGGCAGTCTGTTCACGCGTCGCATGCGAGATATCGGCCATGATTTTGGCGACCCGCTGAATGCTCGACACCACTTCACTCATCGTGCGTCCGGCCTGATCGACCTGACGGGTGCCCGCCTCAACCTTATCAACCGAATCCGAAATCAGCCCCTTGATCTCCCGGGCGGCGGCAGCACTGCGCTGCGCCAGATTGCGCACCTCGGTGGCGACAACCGCAAAACCACGCCCCTGCTCGCCGGCACGTGCCGCCTCAACCGCTGCGTTCAGCGCCAGAATATTGGTCTGGAAAGCAATGCCGTCAATCACGCCGATGATGTCGGAGATCTTGCTTGACGATTGATGAATCGCCTCCATCGTATCGACCACCTGGCCAACCACCTGGCCGCCCTGCTCGGCAACGCGCTGCGCGCTATCGGCTAATTCATTGGCCTGACGGGCATTTTCGGCATTTTGTTTCACCGTGCTGGTCAGCTGCTCCATGCTTGAAGCAGTTTCTTCAAGACTGGAAGCTTGCTGTTCGGTACGGCCGGAAAGATCCTGATTGCCACTGGCAATTTCCTGTGCCGCCGTATTGATTGCATCGGTCGCACTCTTGATCGAATAAATGATCTCCTGCAGGTTGTCGACCGTAACATTGGCATCATCTTTTAAACGCCCCAGCATGCCTTGATATTCGGTGTCGATCTTGTGGGTCAGATCGCCTTGTGAGAGGCGGGTCAGCATCGCGCCAACGTCACCCAAGGCACGACTATTCACCTCCAGCAGATCATTGATCCCGGTGGAAATCTGGCGGAAGAAGCCGCTCATTTCGTTAGCCGCAATACGCCGCGTGAAATCTCCCGCTGCCGCTGCCGAAATAATCCCGCTGACTTCTTTTTCAATCGCCACTTCGGCGGTCCGGTCAGTCCATTCAACCACCGTCCCCAGTCGCTCGCCCTGAGCATTCAAGATCGGGCTGGCGACCAAACTGAAGGAATGCCCGCCGACAACGATCTGGAAGCGATGCATCCCTTTAAGCCCGGCCAGCAGGTTGCGCTGATGCGATTTTTGCTTGTGGTAAATGTCAAAATTGGCGCCGAGAATTTCTCCGGCCCTAAAATTGGGCAGGTCTTTGCGAATATCTGCCTCAGCCAACCGCATCATTTCAAGAACAGCAGAGTTGCAATAAATAATTACCCCGTCAGGATCAGCCACCATCATGCTGTTCGATGAAGAATCCAGCGCCACCTTGATGCGTAAGGCTTCGTTAGCCACTCTACGCTCGGCTTCGGTGCGGCTTTTCAGATCGACCTGCATGCGACTCAAGGCACTCAACAATTGCGCCGGCTCGTCTTTGCCGCTGGTATCAAGCTGGTTATCAAAATTGCCGGCGGCCACCGCATCGGAAACCACAACCGCTTGATGCAAGGGGCCGGTAATCTGACGCGTCACCCAAAGCCCGGCAGGCACCATGACCACTACTGCCAGAACAATCAGTAAAAACATCGTCGTCTGGACCTTACTCTTGATCTCGCTAATCTCGGTTACGCTACGACTATTGTTGTCTTTCTGCAGTTGGACAAAGTCACCAATACTATCGAACCAGACCTGCATTTTCGGCTGCAAATCATCGACGAAATGCGTGTCCATGGCCGGGCGGTTACCTGACTTGATCAGCACGAACATCTGAGTGACCGAAGCTTCTGCCGCTTTTCTGGCGGGAATCACGCGGTCAAATATTTCTTTACCACGGGCGGAAGCCAGCGTTGAGAACAGGTCGTTCTCAACTTCCATATAACTTTTAAGACTCGCGTCGACTTTGGCCTGCTCGGCCATCTGCTTGTCAGTTTCTTCGTAGATCAGTGCACTGCGGACTTCGCGAGCAATCAGCAAGCTGCGCATGCGCATGGTGACTGCCTGGTCGGTCTTCTTGATATTGTTATTGACGATGTAATCAACCTTGTCGCCAACTGCTTTCAGGCTGATCAACCCGATCGCGACAAAAGCGATCATCAGCACCAGGGCGCCCACCGTCGTCATCAGCAGACGGGTACCTATCTTGTAGTTACGCAAATTCAACATATCACCGTTCCCGAGAAAGATTGCGGGTTCACTCGCTGGCCGAGTCGATCAGTTCCATATCGCCACTGGTCATCAGGCGCTCGATGTCGGTGACGATCATCATCCGCGTATCAATGGTCGCCAGACCAAGGATGTACTTGGTATCAAAGCTGCCGGAAAAGTCAGGCGCCTGGCGAATCTGGTTGGCGTTCAGGGAAATCACGTCAGAAACGCTGTCGACCACAACACCGATCACACGGCGCGCAATATTGAGGATGATAACCACCGTAAATGGCGTGTAATCAATCGACCCCAGTTTGAACTTGATCCGCAAATCAACGATAGGCACGATGATCCCGCGCAAATTGATAACGCCCTTGATAAATAGCGGCGCATTGGCAATCAGGGTCGGTTGCTCGTAGCCACGGATCTCCTGAACCTTAAGAATATCAATCGCGTACTCCTCGCTCCCCAGCGTGAATGTCAGGTATTCACTGGAGACCAGATCCTCGTCGCTTGCGGCGGCGCCTGCATGTGTCTTCGCTTCCATCTTTGCTCCTTGTTTGGCCTTAGCCAGCCTTCTGCATCATTGTTTTCGCCATGCCGGCAATCGCCGACACATCCAGAATCAGTGCCACATGACCATCGCCCATGATGGTGGCGCCGGAAACGCCAGTCACACGGCGGTAATTCGATTCCAGGCTCTTGATGACCACCTGGTGCTGACCAATCAGGGCATCAACACACAAGGCGGCCTTGGTGCCGTCAGCGTCAATCACAATCATGATGCCCTGAGTGAAGTGGCGCCACTTTGACTTGATCCCGAACAACTCGGGCAGCACCAGCACCGGCAAGTATTCGCCACGCACCTGAATGACCCGACCCTGATTTGAAAGCGTCTTGATATCACCCGGCTCCGGCTGAACCGATTCGATGACGTAAGACAGGGGCAGGATGTAGGTCTGATCGCCCACCGCTACCGACATGCCGTCGAGAATCGCCAGGGTCAGCGGCAGGCGCACCGTAATGCGGGTGCCAACGCCAATCATCGAGTCGATTTCGACACGACCGCCCATTTCCTGAATATTGCGTCGCACAACATCCATGCCGACGCCGCGACCGGAAACATCAGTAACCTGCTCGGCAGTCGAAAAGCCAGCCTCGAAAATCAGGTGGAAGACTTCCTGATCGGTCATCTGATCGGAAACCGGCAAGCCTTTTTCACGCGCCTTATCGAGAATTTTCTGACGCGGCAAACCAGCGCCATCATCACCCACCTCAATGACGATATTGCCGCCCTGATGGTAGGCCTTGAGGGTAATCGTGCCGACCGGGCTCTTGCCAGCCGCCACCCGCTTCTCAGGTGACTCGATACCATGATCGAGACTGTTGCGGATCAGGTGGGTAAGCGGATCGGTAATGCGCTCGATCAGGCTCTTGTCGAGTTCAGTTGTCTCACCGGAAGTTTTTAGCTCAACCTGCTTGCCCAGCTTGCCCGACAAATCGCGTACAACGCGCGGGAAGCGCGAGAAAACGAAGGAAATCTGCATCATGCGGATCGACATCACCGACTCTTGCAGGTCACGCGTATTGCGCTCCAACTGCGCGAGACCTACCGTTAAACGCTCCGGCGCCTGCTCTTGCATCTGGGTTGCGGTTTGCAGCAACATCGCCTGGGTGATAACCAACTCACCGACCAGATTGATCAGCTGATCCACCTTTTCGATACTGACTCGAATCGACGAATCGCCGCTGGCAGCAGCAGCTGCAGCGGCTGGCCTGGCCGCAGCACGGGCCGCTGCAGGAACCGCTGCCTCCTTCGCTGCTACTGGAGCGGGAGCGGCAGCCGCGACCGGCGCCGCTTTGGGCACCAAGGCAACTGCCGGCGCTTCAGCGACAACCGGCGGCAAGGGCGCAAAGAAGCCAAAGCCGTCACCTTCTTCAGCCATTGGAACCGCAGGTTCCGGCGCCGGTGCCGGCGACGTCAGTGGTGCAAAAAATCCATAGCCATCACCCTCTTCGGCCATCGGCACGGCTTCCAGCACCGCCATCAATTCTTTGGGTAGCGGCTCAAAGAACCCATAGCCATCATCGTCTCCCGAAACCGCCGGTTGGGTAACACCACTTAAGTCGTCAGGCCTTTCGAAGAAACCGTAACCACGTACGCTGTCCGGGATACCGGGTGAGTCACCGAAAAATCCGAAGGCCATTGAGCCGTCGACCGCAACAGCGGTGTCTTCAGCAACACGCCAGGCACCGTTATCCGAAATGAAGTCAATCTGATCAGCAAAAATCTCTTTGGCCACGTCAGTCGTTAGCCGTATCTCCCAGAATCCTTCGGCCCCCTGCACATCGGGCTGAACGATGATCTCCAGAACACCCATTGAGCGCAGCTCATCCAGCAAATTGGCAACACCATCGCCTTTGACTGAAATCTGGGTAGGCACAAACTGAATATCGTAAACCCGCTTGCCGTTATCCGGCACTGGCGGGATAACGGCAATCTCGTCATCGGCTAACGGTAGAGGCGGCGCTGCGGGCACCTCTGCCACTTCGCGCGCTATCGGCGCCGGGTTCGGTGCATCATCGGATGAAAGCTGACGCAAACGCGCACAAATCGCCTCAACCTGCGCCGGATCTGCTGTAGCTCGCCCCTGATGGCCTTCAAGCATTTCGCGCAGGCGGTCTCCGCATTCCAGGAAAGCGTCCACCATGTCGGCACGCAAAACAAGTTCATGCTTGCGAATACGGTCGAGCAGATTTTCCAGGATGTGCGTAGTTTCAGCGAGATCATTGAAACCAAAGGTACCGGCACTGCCCTTGATCGAGTGCGCCGCCCGGAAAATAGCGTTCAACTGCTCGGAATCCGGATTGTCGATATCCAGTTCAAGCAAAAGCGTTTCCATCGCCGCCAGGTGCTCCGCCGATTCCTCGAAGAACACCTGGTAGAACTGAGTCATGTCGATAGCCATGCTACTCCCTCACCTCACTTATCATCAGCGATGACAAGCGGAAATCGAATGCAACGTTCGCTGGCAAAATACCGCCAGCTTTTGGTTACTGGACTTAGCCAATCACCTTGCGCACGACTTCAATCAGCTTTTGCGGATCAAATGGCTTGACCAGCCAGCCAGTTGCGCCGGCAGCCCGCCCCTGAGCCTTCATCGCATCGGATGACTCGGTAGTCAGCATCAGGATGGGCGTCGCACCATATTGCGGCAGGGCCCGCAGATTTTTAATCAGCGTCAAGCCATCCATACGCGGCATATTCTGGTCGGTGAGAATCAGATTGACACTGCGCGACTTGGCCTTCTCCAGCCCGTCCATACCGTCAACCGCTTCAACGACATCGTATCCAGCACTTTTCAGGGTGAATGACACCATCTGACGGATCGAGGCAGAGTCATCAACTGCAAGAATGGTCTTAGCCATATTTTCCTCTTTGGCAAATCAAAACAACTCAACATCACCGCTGGAATAGCCGGTTTGTCGGACAGGATTGTGATTAACACTTTGTTTAAGGCTACTCAACTTTTGTGACAACGTATCGACGTGATCACGCAGGGCATCAAGAGCCAGCACAGTGCTCTCAGGGTCGCTTGCATCCATGAGCACAGAGGCCATTTTTTGCTCATCGCCAACCACCTCGTCAAGAATATCGAGACGACGAAGCACATGCCCCAGCAACTGCGTCACCATATCCTGAAACTGAAGAGACATAACCGCCTGATTGACCGATGACTCGACCTGCTCGGCAATGACGTTTAGCTCGGCAACCGACTCACCGGTTCTCCGATTCATCTTCTGAATTCCTTCCATGGCTTGCTCAACATCGCTTTTCGACGTTAGGGCGAAATTCATGTCCTGGGCAGCCATTTGATTAATGGCCGTCTCTGCTTCTTCAATATGCACCTGCATCGCCGTCAAGGCATCGCGAATCTGCTTGCTGAAGTGATTCGTACGCCCGGACAAATCTCGCACCTCATCGGCCACCACCGCAAAACCGCGCCCGGCCTCACCCGCCCGCGCCGCCTCGATTGCCGCATTCAGTGCGAGAAGATTTGTCTGCTTGGCGATACCCTCGATCTCACCTAACCTACCGCGTACCTCACGCATCTGGGTAGCGATCCGGTCAGTCATTTCAACCAGCCCCATCGCCACACGCGAGTTTTTAATAACGCTATCAACAAACTGGCGCAAGGTTTCGGAGGTTTTCGAAGTGAATTTCTCAAACTCTCCCAAACCGCCTGCCGCATCAGTACCAGAACCGGAAACAATCTTCATCCCGAGCGCGTGCTGGCGCTGAACATCGCCATTAATTCCCTGAAAACTGGTAATCAGCGTCGCAATTGCATCACCAAAAATCACCTGAGTCCGCGATATTTCGCTGCGCATTTCCTGAATTTGTTCGGAAAACTCACTGGACACCCGAATGATCGCCTGGCTACTGTGCTCGATAACACCACGGTCGGCCTGATTACTTACCTGCACCAGCGCTTTATCCTTCGCATTTCCACCGAGGAGACTGGCAGCCATCAACCAGCCGATGATCAGCACCACCAGCGCGAAAAGCACGGTTCCCGAGCGCGCCAAAGGCTCAACCATCACCAGGACAGCCAGAACCAATATCGACCAACCAGCACCTATCCCTACCAGGCTTTTATTGCCCATCGTTTTTTTGCCCCCTCAGTACAGCCTATTAACCAGCCGTTCCCTTACCTGTCGCCGGAAGTTGCAAAGCATCCTGCAATCCCTCATCGCCATCCACTTCAGTTTCCGGACCTTCTTCCTGAAGAATAGCTTGCTCAGTTTTCTGGTTCAGCACAACGATACTTATTCTTCGATTTATAGAACTTAGCGGATCATTCTTGTCGAACAGGACGGTGGAAGCAAGCCCCACCACCCGCATTATCTTGGCGTCATTGAGACCGCCAGCCACCAACTCCCGTCGCGAAGCATTCGCCCGACTGGCCGAGAGTTCCCAATTTGAGAAGCCCCGCTCACCACCGGCAAACTGCGCGGCATCAGTATGTCCGGCAAGACTGATTCGATTACTGACGCCATTCAATGACTTACCGATCTGACGCAATATTTCTCTGGTATATGGCTTGAGGTCAGCACTGCTTGAATCGAACATCGGCCGATTTTGCTCATCAACAATCTGGATGCGCAAACCTTCAGAAGTAATATCGAGCAACATCTGCTTTTTAAATTGTGCAAGCTGCGGCGTACTCTCGATCATTTTTTCAATATCGGCTTTCAGCGACTCAAGTTTCTGTGCCTCCTTGCGCCGAAATTCGGCTTGCGCCTCCTTCGAAAAAGAGGTCGACTTCTTTTTTTCAACTTCGCCCTGCTTTACCTGCCCTGTCTGCCGTGTCAGATCCTTGCCACCGCCCTGCAGGATGCTGGTCGCATCGCCGGAACCGCTCCCGCCGCTCATAGAAACTTTGACCGGGTTCTGAAAATGACTCGCAATCCCCGCCAGATCGCCTTTTGCCGTGGAACCCAAAAGCCACATCAGCAGAAAGAAAGCCATCATCGCCGTCACGAAGTCGGCGTAGGCAATCTTCCAGGCACCGCCATGCGCACCACCCGCAATAACTTTTTTGCGCTTGATGACAATGGGGCGTGTGGAGTCGTCGCTCATTTTGCTAAATGGAGTTCAGGGAAATCGGT
Source organism: Dechloromonas sp. (assembly GCA_011391255.1). GTDB lineage: Bacteria > Pseudomonadota > Gammaproteobacteria > Burkholderiales > Rhodocyclaceae > Azonexus. The sequence continues at coordinate 22,386 of JAABQV010000004.1, read as the reverse complement.
CACTTGCCTTTGCGCGCTTTCAACTCTTCTTCGAGTTCGGCGAAGCCTGGACGGGAATGCGAATCAAGCGTTTTGCGTCCAAACTCGATGGCCACAGCCGGCGCGTAGCCAGACATTGAGGCCAGCAATACCATCTTGATCATCTTGTAAATTGTGGCGCTCTCTTTGGCCTTTTGTTCCAGCAGCTTGGCTACTGGCTCAACAAAGCCATAGGCAATCAAAATACCGAGGAAGGTACCCACCAGCGCGCCACCAATCATCTTGCCCAGCACTGCCGGCGGGCTGCCGACCGAGCCCATCACATTCACCACGCCCATCACCGCGACGACAATACCGAAGGCCGGCACTGCACCAGCCACGTTGGCCACGACGTGACCCGGCTCTTCCGCTTCGTGATGATGTGTTTCCAACTCAACATCCATCAGGCTTTCGATCTCTACGGTATTCAGGTTGCCACCGACCATCATGCGCAGATAATCTGTGGTGAACTCCATCACGTGATGATCATGAACAAGATTGGGATACTTGCTGAAAATTGGGCTGGAATCAGGATTCTCGATATCGCCTTCAATCGACATCAGGCCTTCTTTGCGCACCTTACCCAATATTTCAAACAACATTGCCAAGGCATCAACGTAGTACGCCTTGTTGAACTTGGAGCCTTTCAAAACACCCGGCAGCGCACCAACCGTGGCCTTGATGATGCCAATGCCGTTTGAAGCGACAAAATAGCCGATTGTCAAACCGATAATCGCGACGTACTCAAGCGGCACCCACAGCGCAAGAAGACTACCGTGTACCGCGTAAGTCCCGAGTGCCGAAGCAAGGATAATTACATAACCGATGATGAGAAACATACGGAACCCTCAACCGCGCCGAAATGCAGTCAGCGCGCAGTTTTTATAAGTGAACGCTATTGTAAGCACAGGCTTTGTTTCAAAGCAAAGAAAGAAGAGACAAATACGTCGCCCCAAGGCCTGAGCCGTAAAAATGCGATACTAGTCGAACTCGCTCACTTCCAACCTTACCTCCCCAATGACCATCAGATTTTGTCAACTCTGCGGCGCCCAAGTAGATTTCAGGATTCCCGCCGGGGACTCTTTAGCGCGCCACATTTGCGCTAGCTGCGGGTATATTCATTATGAAAACCCGCGCATTGTGGTTGGATGCGTTGCCGAATTCGAAGGTCGAATCCTGCTCTGCAAGCGCGCCATTGAGCCGCGCATGGGCTACTGGACGTTACCGGCCGGCTTCATGGAGAACGGAGAGAGCACCAGCGAAGGGGCGGCTCGCGAAACTGAAGAGGAAGCCGGTGCAGTGGTTAGCATTGATGCTGCTTTTGCTTTGTTCAGCATTGCTCACATTCATCAAGTCCATCTTTTTTATCGTGGCCGCCTGCCAAGCGCGAGCTACCTGGCTGGCGTAGAAAGCCTAGAGGTTGGACTATTTGCAGCCGAGGATATTCCCTGGGACTCGCTGGCTTTTCGCAGCGTGAAACTATGCCTTCAAGACTATTTGGCCGACCGGTCACGAGGGGCGTTCGGCTTTCATGAGGCAGATCTTCCGCCTGTCTAGTCGTCGAGCGCGAACTGAATCGGTAGATCAATTCCGAAGTCCCGGTTGCGCAGCGATTCGGGGATTTTCGCATCACGTACCGCCAGCCTGATCATTTCCAGCGCCTGCGCATCCAGGCTTGGCGTGCCACTACTCGCGCTCAAACTTACCTGCGGAATCACCAAACCGACGCGGGTGCTAACGACAACCACCGCCGTCCCCTCAAGGCCACGCTCTCGGGCAAATAAAGGATAGCGCTTGTAGCGCCTCGCCTCACGGCTCAGATTCATGCGGTACTGACGCACATCGTCCACATTTAACGCTTCGGCACGAATCGGCGGCGAAACATCCCGAACCTCGCTGGCGCCTTTGCTGTTTGTCGCCTCGGTCGACTCCACACTCTCTGCTCCGGGTGCCGATGGTTCGAGCGTGTTCGTTTCGAGCTTAAATTTTTCCGGCAGCGGTATATTACTGTTACGGCTACGCATATCTGGCTTTGGGGTGGCCACATTAGGGAGAACCTGTGGCTCGGCAGCAGGTGAGGCCGCAGCTGCGGCTCTCTGCTGCAGGGTAATCAGCATCGCTTGATCACCCTTTGGTTCAGGCGCGTTTGTCGCGGTCAACGCCAGAAAATCGGACAAAAAAAGGAAGATCAAGGCGTGAAAGAGCGCAGAGAGAATAAACCCCCGCCGGAGACCTGCGGCATCATTTGAAGCAGACATAAAAAATCCCCCGTCAGATCTACCGAGCGGGGGAATCATGCCGCCTGTTACGCAGCAAAACGAACGCTTACTTGCGAAGCTGTTTGGTTTCTTCTTCCATTTTGTCCTTGAACATCTTGCCCATGACATAGCCAATCACCAGCACACCAACGATCACGGCCAAGCTCATCAAACCAATGTCGCTGCTAAACAAAAGATTCCAAGCCATAAGTCACCTCCCAGTAACACACCACATCAAAAAATCAATTTGCGAGACGCGCCACCAAGCGCAAAGTCTCTCCCGAATCCGCCTGCCAGTCACCCTGAAGACGCCACATACCAGATGGGTCTTCAAGAGATACGATCCAACGTCCGTGCAACTCACCAGCCATCTGGCCGCTATAAAAGCCCTGCCCCTCAGCAGCCATCTTCACCAACTGATCCTGACCTGCCTGCGTAGGGTGTGAAAATTTCAACAACAGCGTTTCAGGCAGCCGAGTATCGCCAACCGCACCCAATAGCAATCTGACGCCGGTACCCGAACGCATCACGTCAGCATGCAATCCCATGCTTGCAGCCTGTTGATCACGATGCAGGCGCTGATTGACGGTCATTCCCAACTTGTAATAGTCATCATTAACCAGACCATCATTACTCACCACGGCAAGCCATGCAGTAATAAAACCCGCGACAACAACGATCCCCGGCCCCGCCATCAGTATCCACGGCCACGGCTCTTTGTACCAAACCTGATTGTCGCCGTCTTTAAGAAGTGTCGCCATGAGCTTTTTTAGCCTTTAAGAGAAATCCGGTCTTTAACGAAACTCTAAAAATTAAAATCAAAGATTCCGTAAAGACTAATTTGTGTCGATATTACATTTGATATCTGAAATTTACGCAAAAGCAATATCGACAAAAAACAGCCTAAAAATAAAAACGGGGCGGCTAGCCGCCCCGTCTCAATCAATTTACTTGCCTTGGCTCAGGCTATAAACGTAAGCGGTCAGGACATGGATCTTGCCATCGCCCAGGAATTCTTTCCAGGCAGGCATCTTGTTGTTACGGCCACCGTTGATCGTCTCGGAAATCACGGCTTCAGATGAACCGTACAACCAGACCTTGTCGGTCAGGTTAGGTGCACCCAGTGCCTGCATACCCTTGGCATCCGGACCATGACAGCCAGAACAACCAACCGAGTTGAATGCTTCCTTGCCCTTGGCAGCACGAACTGAATCGTTCGGCAGACCAGACAAAGAACGCACGTAGTTAGCCAGATCCTTGACGGTATCTGCACCAACCTGTGCATGCGGAGGCATGACACCCATGCGACCTTCATTCAGCGTTGCCTTGATCTGCTCCGGCTCGCCGCCCCACTGCCAATCGCTGTCGGTCAGGTTCGGGAAGCCCTTGGCACCACGAGCATCCGCACCGTGACATTGCATACAGTAGGTCAGGTATAGGTTTTTGCCCATTTCCATGGCCTGCTTGTCACCGGCAACTGCCTTGACATCCATCGCCTGATACTTGGCGAACAGCGGCTTGACAGTCGCATCCATCTTGGCGACTTCAGCCTGGTGCGCGTTTGCAGACGTCCAGCCAAGCATACCTTTTACGTTACCCAAACCCGGATAAAGTGTAAAGTAAATCACCGTGAACACGATGGTAATGAGGAACAACCAGCTCCACCACATGGGCATCGGGTTGTTGTACTCCTCCAAAGTGTCATCCCAGACATGACCCATGGTCTTGCCCGGGGTGAACGTTGCCTTGCTCTGGACGTAGAGAAGTGCGATACAGGCAAAGACACTGGCTGCCGTAATCACAATCACGTACATGTTCCAAAATTCGCTAACAAAATCGCTCATTTTTTTTCCTTTATATCAGCGCGGATGTGACGTTTTTTTCGTCTCATCCAGATCATCATCACCCACGAACGGCAAGTTGGCAGCCTCTTCGAAGCCCTTTTTACTGCTCTTGCCGTAAGCCCATCCTACAATACCAAGGAAGCAGAGCAACCCAAGTACGGTCATCAGGGAGCGCAGATCATTGATGTCCATGGCCTATTGCTTCATGGTGCTCAGTGCCGTACCCATGCCCTGCAGATAGGCAATGAGAACGTCCATTTCCGTCTTATCACCGATTGCGGCCTTAGCCCCCTTGATTTCCTCATCGGTGTAGGTCGGAATGCCACGCACTTTGGCGTAACCACGCATCAGCTCCATCTTGGCGGTGATATCGACGCCAACGGAATCTTTAGCCTTGGTGTTAGCCAGGAATGCAAAAGCCGGCATATTGGACTCAGGCACCACGTCACGCGGATTAATCAGGTGGGCACGCTGCCACTCGTCGGAGTAACGGCCGCCAACACGATGAAGATCCGGGCCGGTACGCTTGGAACCCCACTGGAACGGGTGATCATAAACAAACTCACCAGCAACAGAGAAGTGGCCGTAACGCTCGGTTTCAGCACGGAACGGGCGAATCATCTGCGAGTGACAGAGATAGCAACCTTCCCGTGTGTAAACATCACGCCCCGCCAAACGCACTGCGTCGTAAGGCTTGGTGCCTTCAACCGGTGTCGTTGTCGACTTTTGGAAGAAGAGCGGAACAATTTCCAGCAGACCGCCGACGCTGACCACCAAGATGGTCAAGATGATCAGCAGGCCTACGTTCTTCTCAATTTGTTCGTGTTTCAACATTAGTATTTCCCCCTAATCAGGCGTGATGAGCGACGGCAGCATTCACCGGCACATCCTGAATCTTGCCACCGGCCATAGTCTTGAACATGTTGTAAGCCATGATCAACATACCGGACAGGAACAAGACGCCACCCAGCCAACGGATTGCCCAGAACGGATAGGAACCCTTGACTGATTCGACGAAGCTGTAGGCCAGCGTTCCATCGACATTCACAGCGCGCCACATCAAGCCCTGCATCACACCGGCAATCCACATGGAGGCGATGTAAAGCACGGTACCAATCGTTGCGATCCAGAAGTGGGTCGTAACCAGCTTGGTGCTATACATCTCCGTCTTGCCAAATAGTTTCGGCAGCAGGTAGTAGATGGAGCCAATGGAAACCATCGCAACCCAACCAAGCGCACCTGAGTGTACGTGGCCAACGGTCCAGTCGGTGTAATGCGACAGCGCATTAACCGTCTTGATCGCCATCATCGGGCCTTCGAAGGTAGACATACCGTAGAAAGACAGTGAGGTGATCAGGAACTTGAGGATAGGATCGTCGCGTAGCTTATGCCAAGCACCCGACAGGGTCATGATGCCGTTGATCATGCCACCCCATGACGGCGCCAGCAGAATCAGTGAGAAGACCATACCAACAGACTGAGTCCAGTCCGGCAGCGCGGTGTAGTGCAGGTGATGAGGACCCGCCCACATGTAGGTGAAGATCAGCGCCCAGAAGTGCACCACGGACAGACGATAGGAATAAACCGGACGACCGGCCTGCTTCGGCACGAAGTAATACATCATGCCGAGGAAGCCCGCAGTCAGGAAGAAACCCACCGCATTGTGGCCATACCACCACTGAATCATCGCATCCTGCACACCGGAGTAGGCAGAGTAAGACTTGGTCAGCGTGATTGGAACAGCTGCGCTATTAACCAGATGCAGCAAGGCAACGGCAATAATGAAAGCGCCAAAGAACCAATTGGCCACATAAATATGGGAAACCGTCCTCTTCGCAATCGTACCGAAGAAAACCACTGCATAAGAAACCCAGACCAAAGTGATCAGGATATCAATCGGCCACTCAAGCTCGGCATACTCTTTAGCTTGAGTAATACCCAGCGGCAGCGTAATCGCAGCCAAAAGAATGACAACCTGCCAACCCCAGAAGGTAAATGGAATCAGCGGGCCACCCCAAAGACGGGTGTGATTGGTACGTTGAACCACCCAATAGGATGTAGCAAACAGCGCCGAGCCACCAAATGCAAAAATAACCGCGTTGGTATGCAAAGCACGAAGACGACCAAAGTGCAGCCAGCCAATATTAAGCTCCGGCCAAACCAACTGGGCAGCAATGATGACACCGACCAGCATGCCAACAATGCCCCAGATGACGGTCATGACGGCAAATTGCCGTACGACCTTATCGTTATATGTGGTTTTCGTCACAGACATGAACCCACCTCTCGTTAATAAAAAAACTGAATACCGCCCTCAATACTCAAGGACGGAACTTGGATGCGAATATTATTGTAGTTCAAGGTACCGGATTTGACCTAGATCAATCTAGCCGCTCTCTAGCGCAAAATTTTCATACATCTTGTTACAAAAGTATCACAGAAAATCGTGGGCAAAAAAAGGGTGCGTCTCAGCGCACCCGAACCCCAACAGAGAACTTACGCGAAGCATTTGCTTCACCTGCTGCGCATTTTGCACGGATGCTGCGTTCAAAACGTTGACCCAAGTCAACCCTTTTTCGATTCATCCGCTTCTGGAGGCTTTTTTTCAACGGGTGGAATATCCTCATCCATCAGGATACGAAACCCCGGCCCCTCAAGGTCATCAAACTGACCACTACGCACCGACCACCAAAAAACCAAGGCAATGGCAAATACCAGCACGACTGATACCGGTATTAATAAGTAAATACTTTCCATCAGTCTTTCTCCGCACGCTGAATACGCAGTGAATTCAAGACTACCAACAAAGAGCTGGCAGACATCCCGATCCCGGCTAACCACGGCGGCACCAGACCGGCAATCGCCAGCGGCAAGGCGACTACGTTATAGGCAAAAGACCACCAGAGATTCTGGCGAATAACCCGCAGCGTCAATGCGGCACGACGCAAGCCCCAACGCAGGTGATCAAGATTTTCGGAGAGCAGAACAAAATCGGACTGCGTACGCGCCAATTGCGCACCGCTGCCCATGGCGATCGACACCTGCGCCTGCGCCAGCACTGGCGCATCATTGACGCCATCACCAATCATCGCAACAACAGCACCATCATTCTGCAAGGCTATCACGCAATCGTGTTTGCCTTGCGGTGTGACACCGGCACGAACATCGTCAATACCCAGCGCAGTGCCAACCCGACGCGCTACTGACGGAGCATCGCCACTCAGCAGAACGACGTGTTTGCCAGCAACCAGCAACTCTTTGACCAACAACGCCGACTCAGGACGCACTTCGTCACCGATCCGGAACAAAGCCAGACAGCCTTGCTGATTAGCCAGCACCACGACGGTATCGCCGCTGTCCAGCCAAGCGGCGAGCGAGGCCGGCAGCTCGCCGGCAGCCATCTTCATGGCGTAATCTGGACGCCCGATGCGATAGCGCTGCCCTTTAATAGTCGCCTCAATCCCCTGCCCCGGCTCCGAGAGTACCGATTGTGCGAGCGGCAAATCACCGGAAACCCCCTTGCGCAGCGCTGCCGCCACCGGGTGCTCGGACGACTGCTCCAGCGCAGCGGCAATATTCAAGCATTGCTCTCGATCCAATTCGCCACAGATGCCAACATCGACCAAATGCATTTCGCCGGTTGTCAGGGTGCCGGTTTTATCAAATACAAAGTGCGTTGCCCGCGCCAAGGTCTCAATGGCATGCCCGCGCGTGACCAACAGGCCATCTTTGGCAAGCGCGCCAGCGGCCACCGTCAAAGCAATCGGCGTCGCCAGCGAGAGCGCGCAAGGGCAGGTCACGACGAGCACCGAAACGGTAATCCACAGCGCCTGCGACGGATCGACGAGATACCAGCCAACCGCCACCAAAACCGCCACCACCAACAAGGCGCCGACGAAATAACTGGCGATGCGATCTGCCAATTCGACAATCTTCGGCTTTTCGAGCGCCGCCCGCTCCATCAGATTGATAATTGCTGATAAACGCGTACTTTCGCCAACCAGCTCAATCTCAACCACCAGCGGACTTTCGGCATTGATCGAGCCGCCAGTCACGGTATCCCCGGGCGCCTTGGAGACGGGCTTGCTTTCACCGGTCAGCAGCGCCTCATTCGCGCAGCTGATACCTTCAACCACTCGCCCGTCCGCTGGAACAATCTCACCTGCGCGCACCAGTACGCGGTCACCCGGCCGCAAATCAGCGACTACACATTGCTCAGTGTTGCGGTCAACCGGGAAATTGGGCAGTTTTTGTGCGAAGGCTGGCAGCAACTTGGCCAGCGCTTCGGTCACGCTTAGCGCCTTCTGGCGCGCCGTCATTTCCAGGTAGCGCCCACCGAGCAGGAAGAAGACGAACATCGAGACCGAGTCAAAATAGACATCACCCTGATGCACCAGCGTCGCCCAGCAACTGGCAATAAATGCGGCGCCGACCCCGAGGGCGACCGGCACATCCATTCCGACCCGCTTCAACTTGATATCGCGCCAGGCATTTTTGAAAAATGGTGCGGAAGAATAAAACACTACCGGGATCGTCAGCAGCAGGCTGGCCCAGCGCATCATGCTCTCGATATCCGCCGTCATGTCGCCGTTGGCCATGTAAACGGGGATCGCGTACATCATCACCTGCATCATGCCGAACCCGGCTACCCACAACCGCCACATGGCTTCGCGGCGCTCTTTGCGGGAAATCTCCTCGTTTTTCGAGGCGTCATAAGGATAAGCGCGGTAACCAATTGCCGCAATCGCCCGCAAAATATCGGAGAGCTTGATTCGCGACTCATCCCAGCGCACCCGGGCACGACGGGTTGCATAATTGATATCAACCGCAGTCACGCCAGGCAATTTGCCGACATGTTGCTCATTGAGCCAGATACAGGCCGAGCAGGTTATCCCCTCCAGCAACAAGGAGGCTTCACGTTCGGTCTCGCCCAGCGCCTTGACGAAACTCTTCTGGAAGTCAGCATGGTCGAACATTGCCAACTGCTCGAGGATCGCCGGCATCGCTTCGCGCGGCGATTCGGGCAGCGAATCCCGGCTGCGGTAGTAATCCTCCAGCCCGTTCTCAACAATTGACTGCGCAACAGCCTGGCACCCGTAACAACACATGCCGCGCGACTCGCCACCAATATCGACCGACAAATGAAGCTCATCGGGAATCGGCAAACCACAGTGATAACAGGAAACTTCAGGCATGCGATTAAGGAAAGACGGCAAAGCGCCTTTCTAGTCCAGGGCGGAGCCGAAGTATAGATTATTTGGCGCCCGGCTGGCATTTGATGCGCTTTCTAAAAATCAGAAAATCCTAATTTACAAATGTGGATTGACGAATTCCTCCTTCCCCGTAGATACTTAGTTCGTTAAGCGAAACTAAATAAACTAATTAACGCCTTGGAGGAGGAAAATACATGAATGAGTCTGTAGATTTGGCGGCGCGCGTTGTCTGGGGAGGCTTCGGTCTGGCTTTGATTTTGGGCTATGTTGCTGCCAAAACAAACTTCTGCACGATGGGTGCAGTTTCCGATGTAGTCAATATGGAACACTGGGGTCGCATGCGCATGTGGCTGCTTGCGATTGCCGTCGCGATTGCCGGAACCAGTACGCTTTCTTACCTTGAGCTGATTGATCTCTCCAAATCGGTCTATCAGCGCCCGGCGCTTCCATGGCTTTCCATCCTGCTCGGTGGCACATTATTCGGCGTCGGGATGACTTTCGCCGGAGGTTGCGCCAATAAAAACCTGCTACGCGTTGGTGGCGGTAGCTTGCGATCTCTAGTTGTCCTCGTTTTCCTGGGCGTCTCGGCTTACATGACGATGAAAGGCTTGTTTGGTCAATTCCGTTCGAGTTATATCGACCCGGTGATCATCGACCTCTCGCGCTTTGGCATGGAGACTCAGGGTCTTTCCGAAGCTGTATCTAAAATTACCGGCCTGCCGATCAAAACCGCTATGCTCGCAGTGCCCGGCTTAGTGGTCTTGGCGATGCTGATTTTTGTATTTATGGATAAGCGCTTTCGCAGCGGCTTTGAACAGATAATCGGGGCTGTTATTTTGGGTGCCTTGGTCACCGCCGCCTGGTATCTCACCGGCCACGTGGGCTTCGCAGAAAACCAGGAAACTCTGGAAATGACGTACTTCGGAACCAACTCGCGCACGCTGGAATCCCTGAGTTTCGTTGCTCCGACCGCCTACAGCCTGGAAATACTGATGCTATGGACCGATAAATCCATGCGCGTCACTTTCGGCATTGCGACCATCCTCGGCGTTACTCTTGGCTCATTGATTTACTCAATTTCGACCCGCACGTTCCGCTGGGAAGGTTTTGCCTCAGTCGAAGACCTCGGAAGCCAGCTCTCCGGCGCCATGCTGATGGGTTTCGGCGGCGTTCTCGCGATGGGCTGTACCGTTGGCCAAGGGCTTAGCGGCATCTCTACGCTGGCGATCGGCTCGTTTATCGCCATTGCCGGCATCATCGGTGGTTCAGCCGCCACCATGAAGTGGCAGGCACGTTAATCTGAACAAAACTACCGCAGCCCTCAAAGGCTGCGGTAGGTCAGGAAAACGCGGGTCTTGGGCAAGCCAAGATCGAGAAACAGCTGCTCAAGCACACGCGAGGCAGACTCCGGACCGGCAATGTAAATATCGCCGTCGGCAATCTCCGGATGATCGTTAATGACCCCCTGAACCAGCTTTACCAGCGCTTCCTCACGAATCGCCGTCAATGTCGTCAAATCGTGCCCGAAAACCAGCTTGGTGTAGTGAAAATTATCCAGCGCATCGTCCCAGGCACGAGGAATATTGGGTAAATAGATACTGTCGTCGTTTGAGCCGATCCAGTACAAATTTATCCCTTCGTCCGGCTCCAGCGACATCGCATGCTCGACAAGACTCTTGACTGGCGCAAATCCACCGTCCAGCGCAAAGAAATGAAAAGCCCGCCCGGCTCTCTCTTGGAGGATGAACTCACCCTCCGGCCCGGAAATTTCAACCACCTCATTGTTCTTCAGGCGGTCGAAGAGATAGTCGGAAAACAAGTTGCCGCTCATGCGGCGAACATGAAACAGGATGTTGCGATCATCACATGGGCAACTGGCAATCGGCAGATCAGCGCTGAGCGACTTGCCAAGACGCAAGCTAACGTATTGCCCGGCCAGAAAACGCAGGCGGCTGGAACGCGGGGTCTGCAAGTGCAATAAAGCCATAATCGGGTTCAAAAGGCTGACCGATTTCACCGTCGCCGAAATTTCCTGGAAGGGAATATCCTGAACCCCACCGGCCACCGGCGCCTCCACCTCGACATCCGTTACTGCCGTGTTTGAGCAAAGCAGCACATAGCCCTGCGCCTTGTCAGACTCGCTCAAAACGAAGTCATGGTGGCGCGTTTTTTTGACCTCGCCGCTCACCACCTTAGCTTTACACAAACCGCAGTTGCCGCCGCTACAACCGTAACTGAGCGGCACGCCGGAGCGCAACGCGCCTTCCAGCAGCGTATCCGGCCCGTCAATAAAGAAATCATGGCCGCTCGGCAACACCGTCACATGCGCTGCCGCCACGCGCAGCAAGTTATCGCGAACAACTAACGGATTGGGCGAATCGGGTACCAGCGCAGCACTCACCGCTTGCCCCAACCATAAAACAAGGTCACTGACCGCCTCTTTAGCATCAACGCCTGGCTGCTTGCAAATGTCGATCAACTGATCACCAAGGTGATCGAGCAAACCCTTGAATTGTTTAAGCTGAGACTGGCTGAGCGTAAGCGCCTTGCTCAACTCCGTTACCCGCGCCGCCAGCGTTTCGACATCAGGCATCGCCCGCTCAAAAATCCGTTTACCGAAGGCCTTTTCCTTGATCTGTGAGACCCGTGTGTACTCGGTATCGTCTTCAAGCTGCGCCTTGGGATAGGCCAGCAACAGATCGTCAATCGTCACCATGCCATCAAAAGCGCGCAGCACACCCTGCTGAATTTTTTTCTGCAACTCGCCACGAACCACGCCGATCAGGCGCGCCGCTCTGGAAAGAGTAATCAAATGATTCGCATCCGACATGCGGCCTCCTTGGCTAGCCAGCAATCTGTGCCAGCGCATCGCTGATCTGCACAGCACTCAATGGTCGCACCAAACGCGAAACCTCCTGGCCATTGCGCATAAAAATCAACGTTGGCCACAGTTTGACCTTAAACGAACGCCCCAGCGGGCGTCCCGAACCATCTTCCACCTTGAGATGCTGCAAGTTGGGGTGCGACGCAAAAGCACTTTCAATAAACGGCTGCGCCGCCATGCAATGGCCGCACCACTGTGCACCAAATTCAATTACCAGCGGGGTTTGCAACAAGTCCAGCTCGGCACGCGGCATATCGCTGGGTTCGTAATTTTTTTTCATGTTCTGTCTCCGGCTTGCTGAAACGGAACCTTACCCGCAAATGGCGGAAATAAAAATGCCTGCGCAAAAAACGCAGGCATTTTTAAGATTGGTGCCGATGATCGGAATCGAACTGACGACCTTCGCATTACGAATGCGCTGCTCTACCAACTGAGCTACATCGGCAACAAGCGTAGAATTATAACTTTCCTGACGCCTTTCAGGCAACGCTCAAAGCTCATGAATCTACTACGCGCCCTCGTCACGGTCAGCGGCATGACCCTGCTATCGAGGATCCTCGGCTTTGTCCGTGACTTCGTCATTGCCCGCAGCTTTGGTGCCGGGATGGCGACCGATGCTTTTTTTGTTGCTTTCAAGTTACCCAATCTGCTGCGCCGGATGTTTGCCGAGGGTGCATTTTCGCAAGCTTTTGTACCGATACTCGGTGAATACAAAAACAGGCGCGGGCAAACTGAAACATTGGCACTGATCGACCACGTGACCAGCGTGCTTTCTATCATTCTGTTTTTCGTCACCGCCCTGGGCATCGCCGCCGCACCCGTGCTGGTTTGGGTTTCCGCTCCCGGTTTTGCTGCTGATGCGAGCAAGTTTGACCTGACTATCGCGCTCACCCGGATTACCTTCCCCTACATTCTGTTCATGTCGTTGGTCGCACTCTCCGGCGGCATCCTCAACACCTGGAGCAAATTCGCCCTGCCCGCCTTTACGCCGGTTTTGTTGAATCTGGCCTTTATCGGCATGGCGCTATTTGCCACACCCTATTTTGACCCACCGGTGCTAGCGCTTGGCTGGGCCGTATTCTTGGGCGGCGCGTTGCAACTGGCCATTCAGATCCCTGCGCTAAAACGCATTGCCATGCTGCCCCGCCCGACGCTCAATTTGCGCGCAGCCTGGGCCGACCCTGGCGTCCGGCGTATTTTGACGCTGATGGGTCCGGCGCTGATCGGCGTTTCGGTGTCGCAGATCAGCCTGCTGATCAACACCATTTTTGCTTCCTTCCTAAAAACCGGTAGCGTTTCCTGGCTTTATTACGCCGACCGCCTGATGGAATTTCCGTCCGGCTTATTGGGCGTTGCGCTCGGCACCATTCTGCTGCCCTCACTGGCCAAATACCACGCCAGCGACAACACCGTTGAATACTCCAAACTCCTCGACTGGGGTTTGCGGCTAACGCTCCTGCTTGCCGCGCCGGCCGCGCTGGCGCTGGCGCTGCTGGCCATACCGCTGATTACGACACTTTTTTATCACGGCGCTTTTGGCATCGATGACGTCTTGCAAACACGAAGCGCGCTCGTTGCCTACAGCATTGGCTTGACTGGGCTGATTCTCGTCAAGGTGCTTGCACCCGGCTTTTATGCACGACAAAACATCCGCACGCCGGTCAAAATTGCCCTTTTTTCGCTGCTCGCCACGCAAGCCATGAACCTCGCCTTCGTTGGCTGGCTGCAACATGCCGGGCTAGCGCTATCGATCGGGCTCGCCGCCTGCCTCAATGCCGCTTTGCTCTATCGTGGCCTGCGCCGACATGGCGTATATCAGCCGCAAGCTGGCTGGGCAGGTTTCTCTTTAAAGTTGCTGGTCGCCATGCTGCTTATGGCGGTAGCCTTGTGGTTTGCCGGAGGGGATGAAATTAGCTGGTTCTCGTACAGCCTGATTGAACGCGTGGTTCGATTATCACTGCTGGTAGCAGTTGGCGCCGGCACCTATTTCGCTACACTATGGATTCTTGGCTTCCGTTTGCAGGATTTCAAACGGCGCGCCGCGTAACCTGAGGAGATTTGACCAATGAAATTGACCAGCACCAGCTTTGCCGACGGGCATCCCATTCCCGGCGAACTTGCCTTCTGTATTCCCGACCCAGCCCAACACGTTTGTCTGGGTGGCAACCGCAACCCGCAACTTGCCTGGAGCGATGCTCCGGCCGGCACCAAGTCATTTGCCGTGATCTGTCACGACCCGGATGTACCGAGCAAGGGCGACGATGTTAATCAGGAAGGGCGAACCGTACCCGCCAGCCTGCCGCGCGTTGATTTCTTCCATTGGGTGTTGATTGACCTACCTGTTACGGTCAACGCCATAAATGAGGCTGAATTTTCGGGCGAAGTCATACCACGCGGCAAACCCGGCCCGCTGGCGGCACATGGCAGTTTGCAAGGCATCAACAATTACACTGACTGGTTTGCCGGTGACAACGACATGCGCGGTCACTACCACGGCTATGACGGCCCGTGCCCGCCGTGGAATGATGAGGTCCTCCACCACTACGTTTTCACGGTGTATGCGCTGGATCTTGAGAAACTGCCGCTCAGCGGCAAGTTTGGCGGCCCGGAGGTTCGGGCGGCAATGCAAGGCCATATTCTGGCCGAGGCCAACATTACGGGCACGTACTCGCTCAACCCTGCGTTAAGCTAAACCTTAAGACATGAAAAAGGCCGCTCAATCAGGATGCGGCCTTTTTCTTGCCTCGAACGTCGCTTAATTTACTGGGCGATCATTCGGGTTGGCGTATGCCGCTTTGTTTAGCGGTGACATCGGGTAATTCAAACTCCGGTCCTTGGGTGGAATTGGGCTCATAAACCAGGCGTTATAGATTTTCTCCATTTGCCCGGACTTCATCAGACCAATCAAGACCTCGTCAACCAATTTTTTGAACTGCGGGTCGTCCTTGGGCAGAATCAATCCGTATGGCTCAACCGAATAACTTTCATCAAGTAGTACATATTTTTCAGGGTTGTCGGCAGCCGAACGCATGCCAAGCAAAATGGCATCATCAGCCCCATAAACATCAGCCTCACCCTTGACCAGCATGTCCATTGATTCAGCATGATTGCGACCAACCAAAGACCGAAGAGTAACATCACGCGACATTGAGGCTCGCTTAATCAAACGATCAGCCGTGCTACCGATTGTCGTGACGACACGCTTATTGGCGAGATCTTTGAGCGATTTACCGGCTAACTCCACCGGCACCATGGCCTTGACCTCGGAAACATAAAAGGTGGTCGAGAACGCAACCTGCTGTAAGCCTCCCACGGTATTGGTCGTGACGCCGCATTCCATATCAGCCATACCGGTTTTGACCATCATGGTCCGCGAGTTGGCGCTCACAACCACCGGTTGGACAATTAACTTCTTCCCAACCTTTTCCTCAATCGCCTTGATCACATGACGACAGATTTCAATACTGAGACCATCAGGCTGATCAGCACCGGGAGCGAGAAAAGAAAAAGGCATGGAGGCTTCACGATGCCCGAGATAAACGACGCCCCGCTCTGAAATTTTATCCAGCGTTGGACCGAAACTCTCGGCGCTGGCCGTGAAAATGGGTGCTACCAGTGTTGCGACGGCCAGCATGCGGCTCAAATAATGATGGGGCTTCATTTGGCGCCTCCCTTACAACCACCCGCCGTGCCACCACCACACGGGACTGAACTTTCGCGATTGATCAACCACTTGCCATTAACCTTGATCAATTCCAGTGTTTTCTGGGTGGTGTCATTGTAGATACTGGATCGATAAACCTGGCGGAATTCAGCGAAAGAACGGTCGGTACCATCCTGACGCACCTTCAGATCTTGAATATCAACATTGATCGTATCGCGACCGGCACTCCGGTTGCGTCGCAATTGGAGCCAGTCTTCACGCGATACACCGTTATCCGGCATAAAAGTTAGCGTGTAGAAATTAATATAGTTATTGAAGTCCCTGGTCATCCAGGCATCAGCCCAGCCGGTAAGCTGTTGAGCGATAGCAGCATCAACCCCGGGGACGGCTGCTAGCGCAACCGGAACGCCCGCATTCGGAATACCGGGGCGGATCTTCTCGAGGATCGCCATGGCCCGACTATCAAGTGCTTCACGATCGGTAGCGGTCAACCGAATTGCCTCAGGTGCACACAACTGAGTGCCGTCAACTTGGGCGAGATCCTTTTGATTGGGCGTTTCGGTATCGAGTTTTTCAAGACCTATGAATTCCAATAGCGTACCCATGCCTGCGTGAGTGCGTAGATAGGCGATATTCAGGTCTATATCAGCGTTGACCGCAGAACGACGTGCAGAGAGCAGCTCGTTTTCGGTATCCAGCAAGTCGAGTAGCGTACGCTGTCCAACATCGTACTGATCGCGATAGGCGTCACGCGTTTTTTCCAGCTGGGAGACCTGGGAATTAATGAAACCGGATTGCTGCCGCAGGCGGCTCACATCATTATAGGCAATCGACAAGGTTTGACGGGTGTCACGGCATGCTTTTTCGCGCAAATCCAGCGAAATGTTCTTTCGCTCTATATATTGCTTTTCACGTGCCCGATCGGAACCGCCATTGAACAGATTCCAGGTAACCACCAGTTCGGCAACATTATTGACGCGCTCGCCGGTGATGCCCAGATAGTTAGTAGTGTTGTCAGTACGCGCCCGAAAATCAAGCTTCGGGGAATAGGCGGCGCGGCGTACGGCGATGTCATATTGAGCGGCTTCGATATTCTCAACAGCAGCCAACAGTGCCGGGTTTTTCTTGAGCAGGATACCAAGCGCATCTTCCTGAGTATTTGGATGCCCCGCACCCACTAGAGCAGGCGGGGCGATAATTT
Source organism: Dechloromonas sp. (assembly GCA_011391255.1). GTDB lineage: Bacteria > Pseudomonadota > Gammaproteobacteria > Burkholderiales > Rhodocyclaceae > Azonexus. Next base: position 5,304 of record JAABQV010000004.1, on the reverse strand, counting down.
TGGGTGGCTGAGAATTCACGAGCCGCATAAAACGCGCCGTTACATCATGCAGATTGGCGTTTTCAGTGGTCAGATTGACTTCTGCCAAAGCCAGTCGGCTGCCGGCCTGCTCAAGGTCAACACGGCGGCCGACACCTGACTGGGTGCGGCGCAACAATTGTTCGTAGGTGGCTTTGTGCTGGACGTAGTTATCTTCCGCCAGGTTATTCAGAAAACGGTAGCGCAGCACATCAAGATAAGCACGGGCGGCTTCGAGGGCAATACTCTCGGAGGCGTCAAGCAATTCGTAATAACGAACCAACTTGGCTTTATCGAGACGGCGCACTTCATTGCGCGTCGCAAAACCGTCGAAAATCATCTGGTTCAGGCTAAGCACGTAACCGTTTCGGTTGTAGTCGTTTCGCACGTTCAGCGGCGGCTGCTTAAGGCTTTCTTTGCCGCTACCGACGGTCGCATCAACGCGCGGCAGGAAACCACCAAAGGCAACACCGATTTCTTCGCTGGCCGCCTTGTAGTTGTGCCACTTGGAGACCACTTCCGGGCTGTTAAGAATTGCCGTTTGCGCAACCGCCTTCAACGCGGCAAACTCCGGCGACTGTTGCGCGGCGCTTCCCGGTGCTGTTGGCGTACCAGCTGACCCAAGCACTGGGAACGCCAGTGCTAGTGCCAGACCAATAATAGATTTAGTATTCATTGCGACCTCAGTTTTTTTGTTTGCGCGATTTTATATGCAGTAAGTAAGGCCATCTATGTAAGATCTCACACTATTCACTTTTTTTCACACACTTTTTGCCTTCCTGCGCCATCCTAATTTCGCGACGTCTCGTTGCCAGCCTGTTGCTTGCGGCAGGAGTGAGTGCACTTTTTCCGGTATTTGGTGTGGATTTCGAGCGTATGCAGCAATCGCTCATGGCGCGCTTTGGCCCCGGCCCGATCACAGTGTTCCGCGAATGGCAGCAACTGGTCGGTGACGGGCGTGCTGGCGCAGAAGTTGATAAGCTGCGAAAAGCCAATGATTTTTTCAACCGGCGCATTGCTTTTGATGATGACATCACGATTTGGGGCCAATCCGATTACTGGGCGACGCCACTTGAAAGCATTGGCCGCGGCCGCGCTGATTGCGAAGATTTCTCGATCGCCAAATATTACACATTACTTGACATGGGCATCCCCATGGCGAAATTGCGACTGGTGTATGTCAAGGCAAATCTCAACGGCTCCCAGCAAGCGCACATGGTGCTTGCCTATTACGCCAGCCCATCGGCTGACCCTTTGATTCTCGACAATCTGATCATCGATATTCGCCCCGCCTCGCGGCGCAGCGATCTTTCTCCCATTTTCAGTTTCAATAGCGCCGGCTTGTGGCAGGGCACCGGAAACCAGTCGAGCAAGAGCAATCTCTCTCGTTGGCAGGATCTGCTGCAACGCGCACGCGCTGAAGGCTTTCAGTGAGGTAATCCGCATGTCTCTTTTCCGACAACTTTGGCTCGCCGTTATCACCGCAACGATCATCGCCTTCGCCGGCAGTTTGATCGTCAGCATGATTACGGCACGACAGTATCTTGAGCAGCAACTGGCGATCAAGAACAATGACAACGCCAATTCGCTGGCGTTGTCGATGTCGCAACTGGCAAAAGACCCGATCACGATTGAGCTGCAAGTCGCGGCGATATTCGATAGCGGTCAGTACGCTTCGGTTCGTGTCATCGACCCTGAGGGCAAGATGATGATTGAGCGCACCAGCCCACCTGATACCGGCACTGTACCAGCGTGGTTCATGGCGCTGTTTCCGATCAATTCGGCACTCGGTCAGGCGCAGATATCCACCGGGTGGACTCAGTTTGGAACGGTTGAACTGGTCAGCCATAAACAATTCGCCTATCAGGAACTGTGGAGCGGTGGCATCAAGTTGATTTTGTGGTTCCTCGGTGGCGGTGTTGTCATGGGGCTTTTTGGCATGATGATTTTGCGCCGCATCAAACGGCCGCTGGATGCGGTGGTCGATCAGGCGCAGGCGATCAGCGAGCGACGTTTTGTAACGATTCCGGAGCCACGCACGCTGGAACTACGTAGTGTGGCAAGGGCAATGAATGCGATGGTGGAACGCCTCAAGGCGATTTTTGCCGAAGAAGCTGCGCGTCTGGAAAAAGTACGCCGCGAGGCAACCCAGGACAGCTTGACCGGCCTGGCCAATCGCGCTTATTTCATGAATCAGCTCAACGCTGCACTTTCCGATGATGATGCGGCCCCATCTGGTAGCCTGCTGTTACTGCGTCTAACTGATCTCGCCGGGATCAACAAGCGTGCTGGAAGGGAAGCAGCCGACGAGGTTTTGCGACGGATCGGCAAGGCTTTCAATGACATCGTCGCCCAGTCGCCGGGGGCTGCACCGTCCCGCCTGAACGGTGCCGATTTTGCTCTGCTTTTGCCTGGCCTGAACGATCCGACCGTAGCTGCCGAACAACTGCTCGATGTCATGCGCGACTTGGTTGCCGCCGACTTGATCGAACCAGGCAAAGTCGGTCATCTTTCGAGTGGACATTATCAACGCGGCGATAACCCTGGGCAGTTATTAGCTCATCTGGATGCGACGCTGGCCTCTGCTGAAGGGCAGGGAGCACTGGCTTGGGCGCGTGCTGAATCAAATCAGGAAAAGCATGCAGCTTCTAATGCAGACTGGAAAAAGCTGCTCGAAGGCGCTATCGAAATGCAGCGCCTGCGCCTGATTGATTTCCCGGTTGCCGGAAGCGGCGGCCAGTTACTTCACCTTGAATGCCCGCTAAGACTTCAAGCAACCGAAAACGGTGAATGGCTGACCGCCGGCAGCTTTATGCCGATGGCCTCACGCCTGGCGATGACCAGTGACCTCGATCTCGCTGCAGTTCGCTTAGCACTGGCCAAGATCACCGGTGGAGCGCCGGCTGTAGCGGTCAACCTCTCAGGGGAGTCGATTTTTGACCCGCTATTCCGCAGTCGCATTCAATCGCTAATCGCCAGCCATAAAGAGATCGCTTCACGCCTTTGGCTAGAGGTTTCTGAAGTGGGGGCTTTCCGTCATTTCACTGAATTCCGTTCCTTCTGCGATGCACTGCGCCCGCTCGGCTGCCGGCTCGGAATCGAACATTTTGGTCGGCAATTCAGCGATATTGGTCAACTTCACGACATCGGGCTGGATTACATTAAGGTGGATGGCAGCTTCATTCGCGAAATCCATCAGCACCAAGGCAATCAAACCTTCCTCAAAGGCTTGTGCGGAATTGCCCACAATATCGGGTTGACCGTAATCGCAGAGGGCGTTCAAAGCGCCGAAGAGCTTTCCGCGCTTCCCGCACTCGGCTTCGATGGCGCAACCGGCCCGGCCGTACCAAGAAAGTAGACGATGGCGATAGAGATCGAATTGAAACTGCAACTCTGTTCAAAAACAGCCAAGGTATTGCACGAGCATCCTTTGCTTCACAAAATTGAATCGCAAAAAATTAGGCTTTTGAACACCTATTTCGACACACCGGCGCTTGACCTGCATGCCCGTCGCGTGGCCATGCGCTTTCGCAAAAAAGGCTGGGCCTGGTTGCTAACGGTTAAGTCTGCAGAACCAGCCAGCGGCGGCCTCGCCATGCGCAACGAATGGGAATGTCCGGCAACACCGGGGGTATTTGACTTCAGCCATGTCGACGACCCGAAATTTCGCGACTATCTTGAGTCGGTTACGCCACAACTGCATCCCGTTTTCACCACTAATTTTCGCCGCCAAATCTGGCATATTCCTTTTGGCGAATCATTAATCGAGCTGGCGCTTGATCGTGGAAAAGTCGAGAGCAAAGGCAAATCGATGCCTATTTGCGAGATTGAGCTTGAACTGATTTCAGGCCACATCGGAGACATCTTCGCGCTCACTAAAATTCTGCAAAAAAGCTACAAGTTGTATCCGGAGATTGCCAGCAAAGCGGAACGAGGCTACAGCCTCCATCGTGGGCAGCCCATCGCACCATTCCGCTCACGCCCGAGCGTTCTGAGCGAGGAACTTTCGCCGGTCGAGGCTTTTCAAAAAATCGCGCTTAGTTGCCTTGAGCACTTCCAGCGCAATGAAGAAGGCCTGCGCAGCAGTAATGATCCGGAGTATGTGCATCAAGCGCGGGTAGCACTGAGGCGTTTGCGCTCAGCGATCAAGCTCTATACGCCCGTGTTGCCACAGGACTTCGTCCAAGCTTATGGCGAAACTTGGAAAGCGCTAGCCAGCGCACTCGGCGATGCACGTAACTGGGATGTTTTTCTCGATGAAACTTTGCCATCCATCCGCTCAGCCTTCCCTAGAACAAGTGAGCTCTCCCGACTAAAACAGGAAGGTATCCGCCACGCGCGGCGCTCACGCAAAGCAATCTCGAATGTCATGGCGCTCTCCGAATACCCCAGGCTGATGATTGAATTCACGGCAGCAGTCTTTGCCCTGAATGAGGCGAGCAATCTTCCCCTTATTGAATTCGCGTCGGATCAGCTTAGCCGCCACGCGGGAAAAGCACGAAAGTGGGCGATGCGCTACGAAGATTTGCAGCCGGCCGAACGGCACAAAATGCGGATTTATTTCAAAAAGCTACGCTATACCTTGGAGTTTTTTTCACCTCTGGTACCCAACAAACGTCTGCCATCGTATCTTGCCATGCTCAATCGACTGCAAGACGAACTCGGCCTGATCAATGACCACATAACAGCACAAACGCTAGTCAAGGTCATTTTAGGTAAACATCATGCCGGCTTACTCGATGGCTGGCTGGAAGGTCGGCACAAACTGCTAACTGAACAATTGGCTGATTCGCTAGAGTCATGGCTCGGCCAGCAAGAGCCGTGGAAGGGAAAGTAGATATCTGCAAAAGTACTACGCAAAAAAGCCCCGCTAATGTATAGCGGGGCTTTTTGGAAAGGGGTAGCCTGGCGATGACCTACTTTCTCACACGGAAGTGCAATATCATCGGCGCGGTTTCGTTTCACGGTCCTGTTCGAGAAGGGAAGGGGTGGGTCCGAAACGCTATGGTCGCCAAGCGTAACTGTTAGCTATACGCACTGTGTGCGATTAGCTTTAGAAGAAGGTTGTAGTTGTGATTGTAATGAGTTGCTTGTATGCATATACAAGGTTATAGGATCAAGCCGTACGGGCAATTAGTATCAGTTAGCTTAACGCATTACTGCGCTTCCACACCTGACCTATCAACGTCGTGGTCTTCGACGACCCTTTAAGGAGTTCAAGACTCCGGGAAATCTTATCTTAAGGCGAGTTTCACGCTTAGATGCTTTCAGCGTTTATCTCTTCCG
>JAABQV010000049.1 GCA_011391255.1 Dechloromonas sp. | reverse complement strand
CAATGCCGGGGTAACGCCGATCCCTGTTACGGTCAACCGCATAAACAGCCAATATTCTGCAGCCCTCAACGTTGGCTGGGAGATTGATCTCTTTGGCCGTATCCGGCGTGCCACCGAAGCCAGCCGCGCCGATCTTCTGGCCACAGAGGAAAGCCGCCGGGGCCTTGCCCTCTCGCTGGCCGCCACCGTCGCCAACAGTTACATCAGCCTGCGCGATCTCGACAGCGAACTGGAGATCGCCCGCCAGACGCTGCAGACGCGCGAAGAAAGCCTGCGGATTTTCGACCTGCGCTACAAGGGTGGCGTCGTTTCCGAAATGGAAGTTGCGCAGGTGCGTTCCGAAATGGAAGCGGCACGCATCGCCGTCAGTAATTTTGAGCTGTCTCTCGCCCAGCAGGAAAACGCACTTTCCGCACTGCTTGGTCGCCTGCCCGGCCCGATCACGCGCGGCAAGACGCTGGCCGAGATGGGTCTGCCGCTGCCGCCGGTCAGCCTGCCGGCCAGCGTGCTGGAGCGCCGGCCGGATATCCGTCAGGCCGAACAGAATCTGGTCGCCAACAACGCCCGCATCGGCGTCGCCAAGGCCGCCTATTTTCCTACCGTAACCCTCACCGGCCTGCTTGGTTCGAGTAGCGTCGCCTTCTCCAACCTGTTCAGCGGTCCGGCCAAGGTCTGGTCGTATGGTGGCGAACTGGCGATGCCGATTCTCAACGCCGGGGCGATTGCCGGCCAGGTTCAGTCAGCCGAAGCGCGGCAGGTGCAGGCGCTCGAGCAATACCGCAAGGCGGTCGAAAATGCCTTCCGCGAAGTTGATGACGCCTTGATCGGCGGCGCCAAATCGCGGGAAGGGCTGGATAGTCGCATCCGCCAGGTTGATGCCCTGAAAATCTACGCGCGCAATGCCAAGCTGCGTTACGACGGCGGCTACTCGTCCTTCCTTGAAGTGCTCGATGCCGAGCGCAGCCTGTTCCAGGCACAGATTTACGAGTCGCAGGCACGTGGTCAGGCGCTGATTGCCGTCACCACGCTCTATAAAGTGCTGGGCGGTGGCTGGCAGGCGGCCAGCGAGCCAGTTGTTGCCGAGGCCGCCACACCAGTAAAATAAGTACTCACTAAAATACAAAATGGAGTTCAGCAATGTCCAGCAAATCTTTCGCCACCATCACCACTGACCTTAGCAAAGCCCTCGGCACGCTGCGCAAGGAAATTCCCGAGACCATGGCGGGCTTCACCGCTTTGCACAACGGCGCGATGAAGGCCGGCGCACTGAGTGAGATCGACAAGGAACTCCTGGCGCTGGCAATCGGCATCACTAGCCATTGCGATGGTTGCGTCGGCTTTCACATCAAGGCGCTGATTCGTCTCGGCGCCACCCGCGAGCAAGTTACCGAAGCCCTCGGCGTCTGTGTTTATATGGGCGGCGGCCCGGCTCTGATGTTTGCCGCTGAAGCTATTCGCGCCTACGACGAGTTCATTGCCCTCAAAAAGGCCTGAGCCAGAAACAACAAAGCCCGCTTGCAGCGGGCTTGGTGAGAAGTTTGATTCGTCATTCCTGCGCAGGCGGGAATCCATCAAACTCAAGGCACTGGATTCCCGCCTGCGCGGGAATGACGAAATTCTTCAAGTCTCTTAAGACTGCACGCCTTCCAGCATTTTCTGCAACTCGCCAGCCTGATACATCTCTTTAACGATGTCGCAGCCACCAACAAACTCGCCCTTGATGTAAAGCTGCGGAATCGTCGGCCAGTTAGCGTATTCCTTGACGCCATTGCGGATTTCTTCATCGGCCAGCACGTTAACCGTCACCGGGTTATTAACGCCGCAGAGCTTCAGAACCTGAACCACGGTGGCAGAAAAGCCGCACTGCGGGAAGCGTGCGTCACCCTTCATATAAAGCACGACGGGGTTGGTAGTGACGGTTTCTTGAATGCGTTTTTGAACATCGGACATAGTGTCTCCCTATTGAAAGTAAGCACCGCTGACACGGTCAATGCCGGCCAGATCGGGATGAGTAAACGCCGCTTTGAACCCGGCGGCAGTTAATAAGTTCCGGCTGACTTGCCCCTGATTGTAGCCATGCTCGAAGAGCAGCCAGCCACCGGGATTCAAACAGGTCGCAGCCTGCGCAACGATGTGGCGGATGCACGAGAGGCCATCAGCGCCATCGGTCAGCGCAACTTGTGGCTCGCAGGGCAGGCCGTTGAGTGCCAGATGCGGATCGCCCGCCGCAACATAGGGCGGGTTGGAGACGATGATGTCGAAGCACTCGCCAACCACCGGCGCAAACCAGTTACCGTGCCGGAAATCGACTTTTGCGCCAAGTCGCCCGGCGTTATTGCGCGCGACAAAAATCGCCTCGTTTTCTACGTCGACCGCAACAAGCTTAGCCGCCGGGCATTCGAGCGCCAGCGAAATGGCGATGATCCCGGAACCAGTGCCGAGATCGAGTACACGCGGCGCTTCCAAGCCTTGCAGCCGCTCCAGCGCCAGTTCAATCAGCACCTCGGTTTCCGGACGCGGAATCAGTACCGCTGGCGAGACCTGAAAGACCCGCCCGCGAAACTCGCTCTCACCAACCAAGTAAGCCAGCGGCTCACCGACTGCGCGACGTTCAACCCACTCGGCAAACTGCGCATACGCCGGCACGCTGATTTCAGTCTCCGGCCGTGCCAGCAAATCGGTATGCGAGCAGCCGCTGGCGTATTGCAGCAGCAAACGGGCATCGAGGCGGTCGATTTTCTGCCTTGCTGCGGTCAACGCCTGAAAAATGGTCATTTTTAGCTCTGCTCGGCCAGTTCGGCGAGCAAATCGGCTTGATGTTCGGAGGCCAGCGCACCGAGCAATTCGTCCATATCACCATCAAGAATCGCGGCAATCTTGTAGAGCGTCAGGTTGATGCGGTGATCAGTAATCCGACCTTGCGGGAAGTTGTAGGTGCGGATGCGTTCGGAACGGTCACCGGAACCAATCAGCGATTTTCGTGTGCTCGAAATATGCGCCTGCTGCGCCCGCACCTGCACATCCTTGATCCGCGCCGCCAGCACCTTCATTGCCGAGGCCTTGTTGGCATGCTGCGAACGGCCGTCCTGACATTCGGCGACGATGCCGGTTGGCAGGTGGGTAATCCGCACCGCCGAGTCAGTTTTGTTGATGTGCTGCCCGCCGGCACCCGAGGCGCGATAAGTGTCGATGCGCAAATCGGCAGGATTGAGATTGACGTCTTCAACCTCATCAACCTCCGGCATGATCGCCACGGTGCACGCCGAGGTGTGGATGCGGCCCTGGGTTTCCGTCTCCGGCACACGCTGGACGCGATGCCCGCCCGACTCAAACTTGAGCCGCGAATAAGCGCCGCTGCCGCCAATGCGGCAAATGATTTCACGATAACCGCCGAGTTCGGATTCGCTCGCCGACATCACTTCAACCTGCCAGCGCTGACGCTCGGCATAGCGCGAATACATGCGAAAAACATCGCCGGCAAACAAGGCCGACTCATCGCCACCGGTACCGGCGCGAATTTCAAGCAGAACGCTCTTTTCATCATTCGGGTCTTTCGGCAGCAGCAGCTTTTGCAGGTCGATCTCGAGTTGCGGTAAACGCGCTTTGGCGGCCGAAATTTCTTCTTCGGCAAAGTCACGCATTTCCGGATCGGCGCGCATCGCTTCGGCTTCTTCGAGATCGCGCTCGGCCTGACGGAAGGCATGAAACTGGACAATCACCGGCTCAATCTCGGCACGTTCGCGCGATAGTTTGCGGAACTGATCCATATCGTTGGCGGTAGTCGGTGCAGACAACATGCGATCGATCTCGTCGAGACGATCGACCAGCAAATCAAGCTTTTGGCGGATGGATGGCTTCATGGGAGTTTCAAAGGTGCGCGCGCAGCAGCAGCCCAAAAGGGCAGCTACTCGCCTGAATGGAGATGAAAGAGGCGGGCGGCGGCCGTTTGCAACTCAGTCCGCTCGTCACCTTCGGCCAGATTAAGCGTCTGGGTCGGCGCGTGCAGAAACTTGTTGGTCAGGCGTTGTGACAAGTGTTCAAGCACCTTGTCGGCCGGCTCACCCTTGGCCAGCAATTTCATCGCATGCTCAATTTCATGGCGCCGCATGCGCTCGGCTGAATCGCGCAGTGAGCGAATCACCGGCACCGTGTCACGCGACTGTAGCCAGGCGGTAAAATCCTGCACGCGCAAGGCAATGATATTTTCCGCATCAATCACCGCCGCCTGCCGCGACTCCTGCCCGCTCTCGACAACTTGCGCAAGGTCATCAACGGTGTAAAGAAATACATCGTCAAGCTCGCCAACTTCTTCTTCAATATCGCGCGGCACGGCCAGATCGACCATAAACATCGGCCGGTGCCGGCGCGCCTTGACCGCCCGCTCGACCATGCCGAGGCCGATGATCGGCAAGGGACTGGCGGTACAGGAAACGATAATGTCGTGCTGCGCCAGATGCTCACCGAGATCATCCAGACGAATCGCCGTGCCGCTGAAGCGTTCGGACAACAGCCGCCCACGCTCCAGCGTGCGATTGGCGATCGTGACCTGCTTTGGCTGATGCGCACAAAAATGCGCGGCACAGAGTTCGATCATTTCGCCGGCACCAATGAACAGAATGCGCTGACCGGCGATTGATTCAAAAATACGCTCGGCAAGATGCACGCCGGCCGCCGCCATCGACACAATATTGGCACCAATCGCCGTCGTGCTACGCACCTCCTTGGCCACTGAAAACGAGCGCTGAAAGAGCTTGTGCAATTGCGTACCGAGTGTTCCACTTTCTTCCGCAACCCGCACTGCATCCTTCATCTGGCCAAGAATTTGCGGCTCGCCGACAACCATTGAGTCCAAACCACTGGCGACACGAAACGCATGGCGAATCGCCTCCGGCTGGTCGTGCAAATACAGATACGGGGCAATTTCGCCACGCTCAACCTGATGGTAGCCGGCCAGCCAGTCGATCACCACCTCTGGCGACTCGGCCGAACAGTACAACTCCGTGCGATTGCAGGTGGACAAAATCGCCACCTCCTTAACCTGCTGACTACGTGTCAAATCAGCCAGCGCCTGATGCAATTTCTCGGCGTTAAACGCCACCCGCTCGCGAATCGCGAGAGGAGCAGAGTGATGGTTGATGCCGAGGGTAAAAATCACCGGATTAGGGCCAGAGGTAGGCAAAATAGGCGCGGATTATAGCATCGACGCCGCCGGTGCCCGAGGCCTGAAATGGCGCCACAAATGTGCCAGGTAAAATCCTTTTTGCATTTCACGTTCTAGCCTAAAAAGGCGCCGTATGTTAGATTTCCCGCATCCTGAATCGCCGAGTCCTGCCGTGCCAAATCTTCCCAAAGTCTTTTCATTTCGCCTGCTGACAATCGCCTGCACTGCTCTCGCTCTGGCATCCTGCGGCAGCTCGCCGAGCAAGGACGCCGACGGCAACCCCATCGAAGGCGAAGGGGATGGCAAGAGCGCCTTTAAGAGTGTCGGTGCCGACATCGGCTGCGGTATCGCCTCCGTGCTCAACAAGGATTGCGCCAAAGGCGCCAGAGTCGGCTCCCGGGTAGCCGACAAAGTCATCTCCTGGGTGTTCCGCTCCTTCAAAACGGCCGATGGCAAAACCGTCAATAAAGAATATGAAGAGAAGAAAGCCAAGGTCTCGAAGAATGACATCCAGCCAATGGCATTCACCTCCAAGGTAGAAACCGTAGATGCAGTCACTCCGCCAGCGCCCACCAAACCAGAAGAAGGCAAAGGCAAGGAAACCGCCACCGCTCCGGCAACGCCACCACCTGCCAGCAGCGAGGTGAAGATCACATCAAATACTGACCTCGTCGGCTACGGCGACAAGGTGCCCGTCGTCACGCAAAAATACGCGCTATACGACGAGCAAAACAAACTCGTCAGCACCCAAACCGAGAAACTCGCTGCGGTCGACGGCGCCGGACGCTACGAAACAGAAGCCAAAGTAAAAATCCCAAAAACCAAAAAGGGCAAAGGTGCCAAGACCTATCGTGTCGAGACAACACTCACGGTCAACGGCAAGGAATACAAGAAAAACTCCTACGACATCGCCCTACTCGACGACGGCATCCTTTATCTGGCCGCACTACCTGCAATAGCAAGGCTTTCGGCAGGCCCGCTGTAATCGCAAAGGCGGCCCCATCATGCTGTAACGCTGAGAAGAAGTTGCAGCACGTAAGATAGCCCGCTATAATCCGCGCCTCTTTTGGCCAATTAGCTCAGTTGGTAGAGCAGCGGATTGAAAATCCGCGTGTCCGTGGTTCGATTCCGCGATTGGCCACCAATATTCTAAAAACCAACCCTTATCGGTTGGTTTTTTTTCGCCTATACCCCCCAGTACTGGCGCGGATTCCGGGCATGGCCTCGCGAGCGCCATCCCTCCAAACCCAGTATTTTCACCCCGGCGCACGCCTCTCTGTTCTCCGTTCTCTCTGGTGGTCTCGCGAGCGTGCGCGAGGCCACTTCCTGTATTGGCGGGGGTTTGGAGGCAGTAGGTTGTGGTTGGCAACTCCTGGGCGGAAGCGACCGAGAACAACACAGACACAAAAAAACCGCCCGGAGGCGGTTGCTGGCGCTGGGCTCGGCGCGGTTAGTTGGGCGGCGCGAGCACCCGCATCTGGCCACTCCAGCCGTTGGGCCAGGGGCGGCGCATCACCTGCTCCAGCACAATGTTGGGCGCACCCACCAAGAGTTCGATGACCTCGGGGGCCAACAGCGTCAGCCGAATGACCCGGCGCACCTGCGTCACATCTATGCCTTCAGCTTCGGCGATGTCGGCCACCGACTTAACCCGCTGCTCGTCCAGCAGCCTCTGCCAATGGTGTGCCAGCCCGAGCGCCCGCATCAATGCACTGTCCTGTGCAGCAGCCCGAGCCGCCCGCTCCCGGGTGGCCTCGGACAGAAATTCCTGTGGCGCATCCAGCGGCGTGATCACCTGCTTCTTGAAACCACGCTTGACCAGCGTCCAGGGCACAAAGGTTTCGAGACGCACCCCACCGGCTGGTGCTGGAAGTTCGTGGGTAATGGCACGGCCTGTCTGCTTGCCGTAGGTCTTCTTGGGCATGAGATGTTCCCTACTCGAACTGCTTCAGCATCTGTCGCTGCTCTGGCCAGAGTGCCGGGATGTCGTTTCGCATCAGCCATAGGAGCGTCAGCTGTCGAGGCTGAATTCCGGCCATCAACTGTTCAACGATGTCGGGGGCAAGGCGCGCCAGTCGCATCAGCCTGCCCACGGTGGTCGGCATCAACCCCTCGGCCTGCGCAATGTCGGTGACTCTCTTGTAGGCACCGCTGTCCAGTAACGCGTGCCAATGCATCGCTCGTGCAACGGCATCGATGATCGTGACATCGTGCGCGAGCGTTCCTTCCCCGAGCAACAACCTTCCCTTTTTGCGCTTGAATGCCAGGGGCACGAATGTTTCGAGTGGGTTGTCCATCAGGACTCGACCTCCAGCAGTTCTGCGCCAATCCCCCTCGGGGTGAATTCACCGATCAGGGTGTTCCAGCCCAGTTCCCGCCATTTCACCTTGATGCCTTGCACCTCGCCGATGTGAACCAGATCGATGCGTTCGATCATCAGGTTGGCGATGCGATGCCGCTCAACGGGAAACAGGTGATCCCAGACGTCGTTGAGTCGCCCCATCGCCATTACTGTGCTGGCTTCGTCGATCTGCGCGCCGATACGCTGGACGTGATGCACTACTGAGGCGATGGACTCCGGGCTGGTCAGCACCGTGCGAATCTGTGCTACCACCACTGCTTCGATCTCCGCTGCGGGAATGCGCTCGTAGCTCTTGCCCGGCGCGCCGAAGCGGGATTCCGATTTCGAGACATAGTAGAAATACTTGCGTCCGTCGCTCTTGCGTGAGTAGGTCGGGTACATCCGCTCGCCCAAGGGCGTGTATAGCAGGCCACGTAGCAAGGCATCGGTGCGCGACCGAATTTTGGTCTCGACCGAGCGCGTGTGACCGTCTGTTGCCAGTAATGCCGCCACCTTGTCCCACAGAGCCATGTCGATGATGGCCGAGTGCGCACCGGAGAACCAGTTCCCCTTATGCGAAAGCTCGCCAAGGTAGATGCGATTGCGCAGCAGCTTGTGAAGGTATTTCTTGTCGATGCGGGTGCCGCTGCGGGTCTGGCCTTCTTGCGTTGTCCATGCCTTTGTCGTCACGCCTTCGGCGGTCAGTTTCGCGGCAATCTGTGTCGGCGAGCCGATGGTCAGCATTTCCTCGAAGATTCGCCGCACCACGGCCGCCTCGGTTTCGTTGATAACCAACAGGCGGTTATCGACGTCGTAGCCCAAGGGTGGCACACCGCCCATCCACATTCCCTTGCGCTTGGCTGCCGCGATCTTGTCGCGGATACGCTCGCCGGTGACCTCGCGTTCGAACTGCGCGAATGACAGCAGCACGTTTAGCATGAGCCTACCCATCGAAGTGGCTGAGTTGATCTGCTGCGTGACCGCGCTGAAACTCACATTGCGCTGATCGAACAACTCAACCATCTTGGCGAAGTCGGCGAGGCTGCGCGTCAGGCGGTCGATCTTATAGACCACCACGATGTCGATCTTGCCGCGCTCAATATCAGCCAGTAGTCGTTTCAGCCCCGGGCGCTCGGTGTTGCCGCCGGAGAACCCCGGATCATCGTAGTCATCGGCGACGGGAATCCAGCCCTCGGCGCGCTGGCTGGCAATGTAGGCGTGGCCTGCCTCCTTCTGAGCATCGATAGAATTAAACTCCTGATTGAGGCGTTCGTCCGACGACACCCGGCAGTAGACGGCGCAACGCTTGCGGGTCTTTGGGCTGGCGATCTGGATGGCGTCGTTCATTGTGCACCTCCCTTACCGCTCAGGCCAAAAAACAGCGGCCCCGACCAATGTGCGCCGGTGATGTGACGTGCCACCGCCGTCAGGCTCTTGAAGGTCTTGCCTTCGTGTTCGAACAGTCCTTCGGCGGTGACCATCACGCGGTGTTCGCGCTCGCCCCATTCGCGCAGCAGAATCGTGCCGGGTGCGAAGTCGAACTCGCGTGGTTTTGCGCGCAGTTTGATCTGCGAGTGCTTGGCACCGATGGCCTCCAGCCGTTTCTTTGTCTCTGGCGCAAGGCCGCCGAAGGCTTCCTCCTGCATCTTGTAGGCGATGCGGGACTCGACGTGCGTGCGATTGGGGTACTGGGGGCGATCCTGAAAGTACCGATCCCAAACCGTCCAGAGTTCTGACATCGGCATGCTGGCCAACTCGGCGATCTGTGCGGCGACGGATGCTTGTTTTTGGCTTTCGCTGAAACTGGCGTTTTCGTTCATGACAACCTCTTTTCTTGATAAGGGGTTGTATGAACGCGCTGGTCGGGCAGAAAGCCAAGGCCAACTTCTCTCTGTTTTGGCTCGTTTCCAACAAGTGTGCGGACGATGGCGGCCGCAAGGATGGCGGCAATTTCATCAGCACAGGCGCTGGTGCTCATCTCTGATGGAGATGCAAGTTCGATGTTGTTCATGACGGCTCCGGGGAATAGCAACTGTCATGAATATTGAGCGCAATCCTCCGAAGAGGATGGCAACGCAGGGTAATGGCGGTATCAATCGCAGCCGGTCAGCACAGCTTCCTCGACTTCGACCTCACTCTCGCCGTCATCCACCGGATGATCGAATATCGGCAGGCTCAGTTGCCAAGCTTGAGCTCCGACAACCTTCACGATGTAATTTCGCCACGGCGAGGCCTTCGGGAACAAATTCGCGGGCGAAGCGTAATTGGTGCCGTCCAACAATTTCTTCGTATTTACGTGCGGCGTTCCGGCGGCGTAAGCATCGACCAGCCGCTGCAACACGGCGATCTTGTTCTTGCTCGTTACGCGCCAAGGAGCTTTGCCCGGAATGCAGAGAACAGCCGAATAGCCATCTGCCGACACTTTGATGCTGATCGATGCACCACCCATCGCAGCCAGTTGGCCATGCCGGTATGCAACCTTGAGCCGTGCGTCATCGATGACTGTTGCCGACTGCCCCGAAACCAACACGTCTTCGATGGCGATGATCACGTTCGTTCCCGCAAACG
Source organism: Dechloromonas sp. (assembly GCA_011391255.1). GTDB lineage: Bacteria > Pseudomonadota > Gammaproteobacteria > Burkholderiales > Rhodocyclaceae > Azonexus. Next base: position 2,285 of record JAABQV010000049.1, on the reverse strand, counting down.
AAAACGGCACCGAGGCCGTGGTCAGCACGATTCCCGGTGTGGCGCGTGGCCGCAGACGAAGCGCGGCATCCACTTTGGCGTATTGCCGGTCATTGGACATTCTGGCGGCGAAGTACAACGCAACGCCATGCCCGTCGATATCAACTTCACCGAGGAAAACCGGCTCTTCATCGAGGTGTCTGCCGCGCAGGCCCTGCAACGAGGAACCCAGTGCGGTGATGATCTCTTCGCGCAACCAGTTGAGGTCAACTTTCCAGCGTCGCGCATGCTTGGCGGACAAGACCACATCGACACCGGTCAGCGGGTCTTGGTAGCGAACTTGATTGGGGTCTGTGCAACGCTCCAGCTTGACAGAAAAGCGCTCGCCTTCTGCAGACTCCACAACTTTTTCGGTGATGCGGTCGCCCTCGATGATGATGCCTTCATCCGCGAAACGGTCAATATCGATACCAAGATGGTGCAGCGCAAAGCCATCCATCGGACTGGTCGCGTGCTCCAGTAATCGCGCAACCTGGATGACAAAGGCAGGATCGTCGACGCCTGATCCGGGATGCAAAGGCTTGAGCACGCCCAGCGCTTCGAGAAGCTGGATGCCAATTTTGCGCATACGGGGATCTCGTTCGCCCTGCAGGCTGCAGCGCCCGGGCTCGGCCAACACGATGGATAGCGGAGTTTCAACCTTCTCGCCTTCCAGAACCAGTTCGGCCACCAGGGTCACGCCAAGGATGGCTCCCGGCTGCGAAAACGGATGGTCACACCAGCGCCCACCGATCACATCTTGCAGATCGACTCCGCTGTCAATGTGCAAGGACACAGCATCGGTGGCGTGATGCAGCAGTGCCTTGGCTTCAGTCAGGTAGAGCCGTTCGATTTTTGCACCGTCGATGTGTGGCTTGATGTCTTTCAGCGGTTGTGCGAACGGGGACAAGTCGTAGCGCGAACGGTTCAGTGGCCGATTCGACAACGGCATTTTGAAACCGTGCTTTGACAGCACATCCGCCAATGGCGCTCTGGTGGACAAGGTGTGGGCGTAAACCTCGACCACCTTGCGATCTGGCGAGTAAACCAGCGTGGCGTCACGCGCCGGGAAATAGAAAAAGCTCTTGCGATTACGGTTCAGCATCTGAACGGCAGATACCTGATCACCGGCGAAGCGCACCACCAGAAAGTGAATCGTCTTGCTGTCGCCGTTTTTCTCTTTGTCGAGCATCTGGACGTAGACCAGTTCGCAAGGCTCGGCCAATCGCATCACCTTGGTGAGCTGCGTCTCCAGCTCTTTTTTTATGGTGTCGTTCCAAATAAACGGTGGTGGCTCATCGTCGCTTGGTACATCGAAGGCGTCGTACAAGCGCTTGTTGCCACGAATGTCGTTCGTATTCTGAATGGTTTCAGCCACATCGAACAGGCGGGCGGTGTCGTCAGAGTGAGTTCGCATCCAGACCGAGCGTCCAACCTCGCCTCCGGCCTGCGCCGTGAAAATTTTCTGAAGGTCGGCGTCGTTCAGTTGGTCGGCAACGGTGGAGAGAATCGCCGCACCGCGAGGTGAAGCCAAACGCAGCACACGCAGCGCCTCGCGCTCGGCGGGCTCGCGCTGTTCCTTGCGCAGGTGCTTGATGTGCTCCAGCAGGCTCGCGCACAAGGAAGTTTCGTCTTGCGACCAGTCGAAACCTCGGGCCAGCGCCTGACATTCCGCAAGCCCACTGAAGGTCTTGAGTACCGAAACCGGAGCCTGCTCAATCAGATCAAGCAGGCAATGTGCGTTTGCGAGGGTCTTTTTGCCCATGATTTCTCCCTTCGGCCTGTTACATGGCCACAGTCCATTGGCGCATCACCGCCACCGATTGAGTCAAACCTTGCGCGAGCAAGGTGTCCAAGTATTCGTCTGCTGTTTTCGGCGGTGATTTCAATGACCGCCGGTGACTGGCCGCTGCTTCCAGAACGCCTGCCGGATGTAAATCCAGAAGATCGACGATGAAATCGTCCGGGTGCTGGGCCGCAAGGTTGTACGGCTTGAGCGCCTCGTCGGGAAAGTCTTTCAGGTTGAACGTGATGATCAGGCTGGCCCCGGAATGAATGGCAGCCGCCACCACGTGCCGGTCGTCCGGATCAGGCAGGTTGATCGACGGGATCATGTACTCGAAGCCGGTGACGACACAGTCGCGTACCGCATGGTTCATGTGGGCGCGCGTCCGCTCCAGACGCTCAAGGTTGAGATCGGGGCGATTCGCGTGGACATTGCGTATCCACTCATCGTGAATCATGTTGCTCCAGCGCGCCCGGAATAA
>JAABQV010000048.1 GCA_011391255.1 Dechloromonas sp. | reverse complement strand
ATTACATAAACACGCTCTTGAGCCTGGGCAACGGTGGCACCAAAGCCAACGCCAGCCAGAAGAGCCAGAATTAGAGATTTCTTGGCGATGTTTTTGATCATTGTTTTCCCTCGTTGAAGAAAATAAGTAAATTTTTTAACCCGCGCTAAAGATGCCATAGGCGCTTACCGGCGGAATTCCAATGCATTTTGCCACAGGGCGATCGCAGCTTCCAAGTCATTTTGGTCATTTCCGGTGAGCCTTTTGTGGTCTACGCAACACTTTCCTGCAATCCAGACATGCGTTACCGACTCGCGGCCTGCCACGTTTACAAGATGAGATACCGGGTCGTAGCATGGCCGGCAGTTTAAATCAGCGAGGCTGACTGCGCACAGGTCAGCTGATTTGCCGACCGAGATAGAGCCGGTTTCGTCGCCCAGGCCGAGCGCGACAGCGCCATTCAGTGTTGCCATACGCAGTGCCTGATGTGCGGGCAGGGCGCTGGCATCTCCACTGAGTCCTTTGGCCAGCAGCGAGGCGAGGCGCATTTCACTAAAAAGGTCGAGGCGGTTATTGCTGGCGGCTCCATCAGTGCCCAGTCCGACGTTGATACCGAGTTGTAGCATTCGTGCCACAGGGGCGAAGCCGCTGGCGAGTTTCAGGTTGGAACTCGGGCAGTGGGCAATGTTGCTGCCGGTGCTGGCCAGAAGTTGTAAATCTTCATCATTGAGGTGAACCGCATGTACGCCGATAAAGCCGGGGCCGAGGAGGCTCAGCTCGTGCAGGCGTTGCACCGGGGTTAATTGATGCTGCGCCAGACTTTCGCTGATTTCGTGTTGCGTTTCATGGATGTGGCAATGAACCGGTAAATTGAGCTGGCTGGATAAGGTAGCGATCCGCTCAAAAGTTTTGTCGGTGACGGTGTAAGGCGCGTGCGGTGCCAGGCAAAAATGGATCAGCGGGTGATCGAGTCGTTTTTCGCGAACCGCCAGGCCTTTGTTGATGTAATCATCAGCATCGCTGGCATAGGTGGTTGGGAACTCGATGGCGGTGATGCCGAGCACGGCGCGCATGCCGAACTCGCTGGCGGCAGCGGCAGCGGCATCCGGGAAGAAATACATGTCGTTAAAGCAGGTGATGCCGCCTTTGAGCATTTCGGCGCAGGCGAGTCGGGTTCCGTCATAAACGAATTGCGCTGAAACATGAGCTGCTTCAGCCGGCCAGATGTGATCCTGCAACCATGTCATCAGCGGCAGATCATCGGCGATGCCGCGCATCAGGCTCATTGCAGCGTGCGTATGCAGGTTGATCAGGCCGGGGATCAGGATGTGCTCGTCGAGGCTGACGTACTCGGTCGCCTTGAATCGGCTGCGCGCTTCGCTGGCCGGCAGGATGGCGACGATGCGTCCGTGGTGAACGGCGACGGCGTGGTTTTTATGCACAATATCCGGGTCGACCGCAGCAATCCAGCGTGCTTCAATCAGGAGGTCGATGGCTTCGAGGTGTGTTGTCATGGAAAACGGGGCTGTTCAATAGTGGTCGCGTGTTAAAATAACAAATTACGCTCGATTCAACTAATAAGGCATCGCGCAAGCGGTGCGATTGTGAGACATGGACCAATTCGCTAAAGAAACATTGCCGATCAGCCTCGAAGACGAGATGCGGCGTTCTTATCTTGATTACGCGATGAGCGTGATTGTCGGCCGCGCCCTGCCGGATGCCCGCGATGGCCTGAAGCCGGTGCATCGCCGCGTTTTGTACGCCATGCACGAGCTCAATAATGACTGGAACAAGGCCTACAAGAAATCAGCACGTATTGTCGGTGATGTGATCGGTAAGTACCACCCGCACGGTGACACCGCCGTTTACGACACCATCGTTCGCATGGCGCAAAATTTTTCCCTGCGCTACATGCTGGTCGATGGTCAGGGCAACTTCGGTTCGGTCGACGGTGACAACGCGGCGGCGATGCGTTACACCGAAGTGCGCATGGCCAAGATCGGCCATCAGTTGCTGGAAGATCTCGACAAGGAAACGGTTGATTTCGGGCCGAACTACGACGGTTCCGAGCATGAGCCGCTGGTCATGCCGGCGCGCATCCCCAATCTGCTGATCAACGGTTCGTCCGGTATCGCGGTGGGCATGGCTACCAATATTCCGCCGCATAACCTGAATGAAGTAATTGCCGGTTGTCTGGCCCTGCTGGAAAACCCGGCAATTACCATTGATGAGCTGATTGAACACATCCCGGCACCTGACTTCCCGACTGCCGCACTGATTTACGGCGTGATGGGGGTACGCGAAGGCTACAAGACTGGCCGTGGCCGCGTCATCATGCGCGGCCGCACGCACTTTGAGGATATGGACAAGGGTGGCGGGCGTCAGGCGCTGATTATTGATGAGATCCCGTATCAGGTTAACAAGAAGACGCTGATCGAGAAGGTCGCCGAACTGGTTAACGAAAAGAAGATCGAGGGCATTTCCGATATCCGCGACGAGTCGGACAAGTCCGGCATGCGTATCGTCATCGAACTGAAGCGTGGCGAAGTTGGTGAGGTCATCCTCAACAACCTTTACAAACAGACGCAGTTGCAAGACACCTTCGGCATGAACATGGTGGCGCTGGTTGATGGCCAGCCACGCCTGCTGAACCTCAAGCAGATGATCGAATGCTTCCTCTCGCATCGGCGTGAGGTGGTGACACGGCGCACCGTGTATGAGTTGAAGAAGGCGCGTGATCGCGGCCATATTCTTGAAGGCTTGGCCGTCGCGCTGTCCAATGTGGACGACATCATCACCCTGATCAAGGCGGCGCCGACACCGGCAGATGCCAAGCGCGGGCTGATGGAGCGCACCTGGCGCAGCCCGGTGGTCGAAGAAATGCTGCTGCGTGCTGCATCCGACGCTTCCCGTCCGGAAGGTCTGGCGCCGGAATTCGGTTTCTCGGCTCAGGGTTACCGGTTGTCCGATGCCCAAGCGCAGGCGATTCTCGAACTGCGCTTGCAGCGCCTGACCGGTCTCGAGCAGGACAAGATCGTCAGCGAATACAAGGATGTGATGATCAAGATTCTTGATCTGCTGGATATCTTGGCTAAACCGGAACGCATTACCGAAATCATTGTTGGCGAACTGACGGCGATTCGCGACCAGTTCGGCGACGAGCGCCGCTCGGAAATCATCCTGCACACGCAGGAACTCGGTATCGAAGATTTCATCACGCCGCAGGATATGGTGGTGACGCTCTCGCACGGTGGCTACATCAAGGCGCAGCCGCTCGCCGATTACCGCGCCCAACGGCGCGGTGGCCGCGGCAAGCAGGCGGCGGCGATTAAAGACGAGGATTTCGTCGACAAGCTGTTCACCGCCAATACCCATGATTACATCCTGTGCTTCTCCAACCGTGGCCGTTGTTACTGGCTCAAGGTTTATGAAGCGCCGCAGGGCAGCCGGGTTAGCCGTGGCAAGCCGATCGTCAATCTCTTCCCGCTCGAAGAGGGCGAACGCATTAATGCCGTGCTGCCGGTCAAGGAGTTCTCCGACGACCAATTCATTTTCATGGCGACGGTGATGGGCACGGTCAAGAAGACGCCGTTGTCCGACTTCTCCAACCCGCGCAAGGCCGGCATCATTGCTGTGGCGCTGGATGAGGGCGATATTCTGGTCGGTGTTGAGTTAACCAATGGCAATAGTGACATCGTGCTGGTTTCCGATGCTGGCAAGGCGGTCTGGTTTGATGAAGAAGATGTCCGTCCGATGGGTCGTGGGGCGCGTGGCGTCCGTGGCATGAAACTGCAGGCGGGTCAGTCGGTGATTTCCCTGCTCGTTGCCGAAAGCGAGCAGCAGACGGTGCTGGTGGCGACTGAGAATGGTTACGGTAAACGCACTATTTTGGGCGATTTCCGTCACTCCGGACGAGGCACCCAAGGCGTGCGGGCGATTGCCGACAGCGAGCGTAACGGTAATATCGTTGGTGCCAAGCTGGTCAATGACGACGACGAAATCATGCTGATCACCACCGGCGGTGTGCTGATCCGCACCAGGGTTTCCGAAATTCGCGGCATGGGTCGGGCGACGCAGGGCGTCACGCTGATTTCTCTTGATGCCGGCGAAAAGCTGGCTGGTCTTGAAAAGGTCGCCGAATCGGTAGTTGAGATTGACGCCGAAGTCGCCGGCGAAATTGAAGCAGTGGTGCCGGAAGCGCCGGAGGCTGAAGCTGGCAGTGACGAAGGAGGCGCGGCCTGATGAGTCGAATCTGGAATTTCAGCGCCGGTCCGGCTGCTCTGCCAGAAGAAGTTTTGCTGCAGGCGCAGGAAGAGTTGCTCGAGTGGCACGGCGCCGGTTGCAGCGTGATGGAAATGAGCCATCGCGGCAAGGAATTCACCGGCATCATCGAGCAGGCTGAGGCCGATTTGCGGGAACTGATGGGCATCCCCGCGCAATACCGGGTGCTTTTTTTGCAAGGCGGGGCGACGCAGCAGTTTGCGCAGATCCCGATGAACCTGCTGGCCGGACGCTCAGCCGATTACATCGTGACCGGTGTCTGGTCGGAAAAAGCCTACAAGGAAGCCCGGCGGATTTCACCACTGGTGCGTTGCGCGGCGAATACCGAAGCCAGTCATTTCACCCGCCTGCCGACCGCCGAGGAAATCAAGCTCGATCCCTTTGCTGCCTACCTGCACGTCTGCACCAACGAAACCATCCACGGCGTAGAGATTCCCGCGCAGCGCATCGCCGATACTGGCGTGCCGCTGGTGGCTGATATGTCCTCGCATATTTTGTCGCGCCCGCTGCCGGTCGAGAAATTCGGCCTGATCTACGCCGGTGCGCAGAAGAACATCGGCCCGTCTGGTCTTACCTTGGTGATTGTTCATCAGGATTTGCTTGGCATGGCGCCACTGACCATCCCGACGGTGATGGATTACGCGGTGCTGGCCGAAAATGGGTCAATGCTCAATACCCCGCCGACTTACGGCATCTACTTTGCCGGCCTGGTTTTCCAGTGGTTGAAGCGGCAAGGTGGTTTGGCCGGCATTGATGCGGTCAACGCCAAAAAAGCCCGCATTTTGTACGAGTGTATCGACCAGTCCGGTGGTTTTTATCACAACCCGGTTGAACTCGATTGCCGTTCGCGGATGAACGTGCCATTCACTTTAGCTGATCCCGAACTCGACGCCGCTTTCCTCGCCGGGTCTAAAGCGGCCGGTTTGATGTCGCTGAAAGGCCACAAATCGGTTGGCGGCATGCGCGCCTCGATCTACAACGCGGTTCCGCTCGCTGGCGTTCAGGCGCTAGTCGATTTCATGAACGATTTCGCCCAACGCAGGGGTTGAACGCCATGAGTGATGATCTTCAGCAGGCACTAGCCGGCGTACGTGCCGATATTGATCGTATTGACGGCGAATTGCTCAAACTCCTGAACGAGCGCGCCCGCTGCGCACAGCGCGTTGGCGAAATCAAGGCCGAACATGGCGAGGCCGGTCACATTTACCGCCCCGAGCGCGAGGCGCAGGTTTTGCGGCGCCTGCAGGAAGCCAACCCCGGGCCTTTGCCCAGCGAAAACGTCACCTTCTTTTTCCGCGAGGTGATGTCGGCCTGCCTGTCGCTGGAAGAGCCGCTGGGTGTCGCTTTCCTTGGCCCGCTCGGTACTTTCTCCGAATCGGCGGCGACCAAGCATTTCGGCCACGCCGCGCGTTTGTTGCCACAGTCCTCGATTGACGATGTATTCCGTGAAGTTGAATCGGCACACGCCCAGTATGCCGTCGTGCCGGTTGAAAACTCGACCGAAGGCGCGGTCGGGCGGACGATGGATCTGCTGCTCGGCACCCAGCTCAAAATCTGCGGTGAGGTGGTGGTTCGCATTCACCAGAATCTGCTCAGCAAGGAAACGAATCTGAGCAACATCACCAAAGTATATTCGCACGCCCAGTCGCTGGCCCAGTGCCACGAATGGCTCAACCGCATGCTGCCCGGCGCGCAACGCATTTCGGTCGGCAGCAATGCCCAGGCTGCGCAAATGGCATCCGAAGAAAAAGGCGTTGCGGCCATCGCCGGCGAGGCAGCGGCCGCCCGTTACAGTCTGCCGCGTCTGGCAGAAAATATTGAAGATGAACCCAATAACACGACGCGCTTTCTGGTTCTCGGCAAGCACGACGCCGGGCCGTCCGGGCGTGACAAGACTTCTTTAATCATGTCAGCACCCAATCGCACCGGTGCCTTGCACGAATTGTTGTTGCCGCTCTCCAGTGCTGGCGTTTCAATGTGCCGCCTCGAGTCGCGTCCGGCACGCAATGCGCTCTGGGAGTATGTTTTCTACGTTGATATCGAAGGTCATCGTGAAGAGCCGGCAATCAAGGCGGCGCTCGAAGAGTTGGCAAGCCGCTCGGCCTATCTGAAAACTCTCGGGTCTTACCCGGTGGCTGTGTATTGAACTGATAAACTGAGCCGATAGACAATCAGGAGTTAGCCATGCCAACTATCAGTATGTTCTACGGTATTTTGGTCGCCATGATGTTCGAGCAAGGTGAGCGCCATAACGCCCCGCACATCCATGTCAGATATGCCGGGCACAAGGCTTCCGTTGCGATAGCTGACGGCGAGTTGTTCGCCGGAAATTTCCCCCCTAAGCAATTGAAAATGGTTCAGGCATGGATCGAGATTCATCGCGATGAACTATTGGCCGATTGGGAGCTTGCTGTGGCGGGAGAGCGGCCTTATCCAATTGATCCGCTGCGTTGAGGAGCCAAAATGGACTTGCTGCTTGATGTTGTTGAGGTGAAAGCAACCAAGGATTACAAACTTTTCCTTGAGTTCGAAAATGGTGAAAAGCGCGTCTTCGATATGGAGCCGTATATGGATCGTCCTCCCTATATTCAATTGAAGGGATCGCCATTTTTCAAAATTGCCTATGTCGATTACGGCACCGTCTGTTGGCCGGGAAATATCGATATCGCACCTGAAACGCTTTATGACCTGTCTAAACCGGTAGTCAATTAAATCCATGAGCCTCCAAGCGCAATCTCTCCCCTACGTCCGCGCCATTTCCCCCTATCTGCCAGGCAAGCCGATCACCGAACTGGCTCGCGAGATGGGCATTCCGGTCGAAAAAATCGTCAAGCTGGCCTCCAATGAAAACCCGCTGGGCATGAGTCCGAAGGCGCGAGTGGCGGTCGAGGCGGCGATCAGCGGCATTGAGCGCTACCCGGATCAGTTTGATCTGATCAAGGCCGTCGCTGATCGTAGCGGCGTTGCGCAAAATCAGGTGGTGCTTGGCAATGGTTCCAACGACGTTCTCGATCTGATTGCCCGCGTGTTTTTAGCGCCGGGCCGTTCAGCCATTTTCGCTCAGCACGCCTTCGCGGTTTATCCACTGGCGACGCTATCGACCGGCGCCGAATTGATCGCCACGCCGGCCAAAAACTACGGTCACGACCTCGCTGCCATGCTTGCCGCAATCCGGCCGGACACGCGCATCATCTGGATCGCCAACCCGAACAACCCGACCGGCAACTTCCTGCCCTATCCGGAGGTTTGTGCGTTTTTGGAAGCTGTGCCAAAAGATGTCGTCGTGGTGCTCGATGAGGCCTACAACGAATACATCCCGCCCGCCGAGCGTGTCGATACTGGCGAGTGGATCAAGGATTTTCCCAATCTGGTTGTTACCCGTACCTTCTCGAAAATCTTCGGTCTGGCCGGCTTGCGCGTCGGTTATGCCCTGGCATCGCAAGCGATAGCTGATTTGATGAACCGGGTTCGCCAGCCGTTTAACGTGAATAATCTGGCGATTGCCGCAGCCGTCGCAGCTTTGGATGATCATCAGTTTGTCGCTGACAGCTACGAACTCAACCGGCGTGGTATGGAACAGATCGTTGCCGGGCTCAAGCGCCTCGGCCTCGAACACATCCCTTCGCACGGTAATTTCGTCACCTTCAAGGCGGGCGACGGTGCAGCAGTCAATCAGAAACTGCTCAAGCAAGGCGTCATCGTTCGCCCGATTGGCGGCTATGGTTTGCCCGAATGGCTGCGTGTGACGATAGGGAAAGAGCCGGAGAACGCCCGTTTTCTGGAGGCGCTGGAGAAGGCGTTCTAAATGCCTGAATTCGGCAAAATCGTCGTTTTTGGCACCGGTCTGATTGGCGGTTCCTTCGCGCTTGCCCTCAAAGAAGCCGGCGCGGTCGAAGAAGTGGTTGGTTTTGGCCGCACGCCCTCAACTTTGCGCGTCGCGCAGCAACTTGGGGTGATTGACCGTGCCGGGATTAACCCGACGCACGAAATCGAAGACGCCGACATCATCCTGGTCGCCACGCCGGTGGCTCAGATGCCGGAAATTTTTGCCCGTATCGAACCCTATCTCGGTGCCAATACCATCGTCACCGATGGCGGCTCAACCAAAGGTGATGTGGTCGCCGCCGCCCGTGCGGCTTTCGGCCATCGCATCAGCCAGTTCGTGCCAGCTCACCCGATTGCTGGCGCTGAAAACAGTGGCCCAACGGCAGCCAGATGGGATCTATACCAAGGTAAAAAAGTGGTCGTCACGCCGCTGCCGGAAAATAGCGACGATTCGCTCGATCGCATCAAGCGCACCTGGTCGCTCTGTGGTGCCGATATCTACGAACTCAGCCCCGAGGCCCACGACCGCGTTTTTGCTGCGGTCAGCCATTTGCCGCACTTGCTCTCCTTCGCCTTGGTGCATGAACTGGCGGTGCGTGAAGATGCCGATCTGTTTTTCACCTTTGCCGCCTCCGGCTTTCGTGATTTCACTCGGATCGCCGCCAGCCACCCCGAAATGTGGCGTGACATCTGTCTGGCCAATCGTGAGGCCCTGCTGGGCGAGCTCGACAGTTACCGCGCGCAGCTTGACGAATTGCGGCTGGCCTTGGCGCAGAATGATGGGCAGCGGCTGGAGGAGGTATTCGGCGTCGCCCGGCAGGCGCGGCGTAACTGGGCAGGCGACTGATGTCCGGTCTATTACGCGCCTTGATGTTGAGTTGGGCGCTTGCCTTCCCGGTCATCAGTGTGGCCGCCGAGCCGCCCGCCATTTTGCTGGCCGAGATCTACCGGAATCAGGTGGATGTTTCACGTTATCTGGTCAGTGAAAAGCTCGATGGTGTTCGGGCGATCTGGGATGGCCAAACGCTACGCTTTCGCAGTGGCCGCGAAATCAACGCGCCGCGCTGGTTTGTCGATGGCTTGCCGAAGCACGCCCTGGATGGCGAACTTTGGATGGGGCGCGGCACCTTTGAGCGGCTATCCGGCACCGTCCGCCGCGAGACGCCTGATGACGCTGAATGGCGGCAGGTGCGTTACATGATATTTGAACTGCCTGGCGCAGCAGGTGATTTTCGCGAGCGTGCCGAGGCTATCCGCCACATCGTCCGCCAGACCAATGTGGCTTGGTTACGGGAAATTGAGCAGTTTTCACTGGTTGACCGCAACAGTCTGCAAAAACAGCTCAATGAGGTCGTTATGGGCGGTGGCGAGGGCTTGATGCTGCACCGCGCCGACGCTGCCTACGAAACCGGACGCAGCGATATCCTGCTCAAGGTGAAGCCTTGGGAAGATGCCGACGCGGTGGTGGTTGGACATCTGCCAGGCAAGGGAAAATTCGCCGGTCAGATGGGCGCCTTGCGCGTCAGAATGCCGGATGGCAAGGAGTTCTCGCTGGGTTCCGGATTCAGCGACGAGCAGCGCCGCAAGCCCCCCGCGCTGGGGGCGGTGGTGACCTATCGCTATCGCGATTTGACCAGCAAGGGCTTGCCGCGCTTTGCCAGTTTTCTGCGTATTCATGAAGAATGATGCCCGGCTACGATAAAATGCTGCCTTTAACTATTTGCGGGAATCATCTGTGATTCTAGTCACCGGCGGTGCTGGCTTCATCGGCAGTAACTTTGTCCTCGACTGGCTGGCTCAGTCGGACGAGGCGGTCGTCAACCTCGATGCACTGACATACGCCGGCAATCTGGAGAACCTTGTTTCGGTCAACGGCGATTCCAGACACATTTTTGCCAAGGGCAGCATCGGTGATTTCGATCTCGTCGCCAAACTCCTGGCCGAACACCAGCCCCGCGCCATTATCAATTTTGCCGCCGAAAGCCACGTTGACCGCAGCATTCACGGCCCGGAAGACTTCATCCAGACCAACATCGTCGGCACCTTCCATCTACTGGAAGCCGCACGGGCTTACTGGAGCGCCCTCCCGGAAACAGTTGAAACCCCTCGCCCCAGCGGGGAGAGGGGCAGCCCACAACATACCCCTCGCCCCAGCGGGGAGAGGGGCAGGGGAGAGGGGGCTTCCAAACAAACCTTCCGCTTCCTCCACGTCTCCACCGACGAAGTCTACGGCTCTCTCACCAAAGATGACCCCGCCTTCACCGAAACCCACCGCTACGAACCGAACAGCCCGTATTCAGCCAGCAAGGCCGCCAGCGACCATCTCGTCCGCGCCTATCATCACACCTACGGTCTACCGGTTCTCACCACTAACTGCTCCAACAACTACGGCCCCTATCACTTCCCGGAAAAGCTCATCCCGCTGGTCATCCACAATGCACTCGCCGGCAAGCCGCTGCCCATCTACGGTGACGGCCAGCAAATCCGCGATTGGCTCTACGTCAAAGACCACTGCAGCGCCATCCGCCGCGTTCTCGAAGCCGGCAGAGTAGGTGAGGTCTATAACGTGGGTGGCTGGAACGAGAAAGCCAATCTCGACGTCGTCCACACGCTGTGCACCATCCTCGACGAGCTCAGCCCGCGCGCCGATGGCAAACCTTACAAAGAACAAATCACCTACGTCAAAGACCGTCCCGGCCATGACCGCCGCTACGCCATTGATGCCAGAAAAATCGAACGCGAACTTGGCTGGAAACCTGCCGAAACATTCGAGACTGGCATCAAAAGGACCGTCCAGTGGTATCTCGATAACCAGCTCTGGGTAGAAAACGTCACCAGCGGTGCCTACCAGAACTGGGTTGGCAAGCAATACAACGCCTGAGGGTTGTCAAGGTGCCAAAACTCTACGAATATTTCGGCCTGATTGTCATGTTCTATGCCAATGAACATGACCCGGTGCACGTTCACGGGAAGTGCCAAGGTCGCGAAACGCGAGCAGAGTTGGTTATCATTGATGGGTTGGTGCAGGAAATCCGGTTTCTTCGCCAATCCGGAAGACAGGCGTTATCGGACAGTGAACTTCGCTATTTTGAAGAAATAGTCACAGCGAAGGCGGCTGATATTGTTCAGAAATGGATTGATTTTTTTGTGTTGCACAAATCGATCACCCCTGAAATTATTTCACGGAGGCTTAAATGATCCCTGATAGCCTAAATATTGCTCGTGCTGAGAGCCATGGAGATTATCGACTGGCCATTGATTTTGACGATGGCACCCAGCAAATCGTCGATTTCAAACCATTTTTGGTGAGTGCGCAGCATCCGGGGATCCGTGTTTTCCTTGATGTAGCTAAATTTTCTGATTTCCGGGTTGAGTACGGCGACTTGGTATGGGGTGATTACGCATTGTGTTTTCCGATTGCTGATCTTTATCACAATCGAATTACTTCCATCTCCGACAACAAGGCTGCGGCCTGATCATGATGATTAGCCTGCTACAAGCAGCATATTGTGAAGGTGGAAAGTTCTCCGTGAGCTTTTCCAATGAGTGCGAAGGGATTTTTGACCTTAACCAATATATTGCTACCCGCAATGGCCCTCTGCTCACACCACTCCAAGATGAAAGCTACATGCGTCGTGCCTTTGTTGAAGCGGGTGCCTTGGCATGGCCAAACGGCCTTGAACTGGCACCTGAGCGCGTATACCAATTAACAGACATTCTCAAACGTGCCGCTTGAACTGGCGGATTAAACAATGAAAATTCTCCTCACCGGTAAAAACGGCCAAGTCGGCTTCGAGCGACAGCGCGCACTTGCTCCGCTTGGTGCCGACCTCGCACCGGAATTCTGGCTGGAACTCATGATCCGGCAGACGGAGCGTGCTGCATGAGCAACCGCAAAGGCATCATCCTCGCCGGCGGTTCCGGCACCCGCTTGTACCCGGTAACGTTGGCCGTCTCCAAGCAACTGCTGCCAATCCACGACAAGCCAATGATCTACTACCCGCTGAGCACGCTCATGCTGGCCGGCATCCGTGACATCCTGATCATCTCCACCCCGCAGGACACCCCGCGCTTCGAACAATTGCTCGGTGACGGCAGCCAGTGGGGTCTTAACCTTGAATATGCCGTTCAGCCTAGCCCGGACGGCCTCGCCCAGGCCTTCATCATCGGCCGCAACTTCGTCGGTAAAGGCGACAGCGCCCTGGTTCTTGGTGACAACATCTTCTATGGTAATGAACTCGCTCACGACCTTTCAGTCGCCGGGCAACAGAAGAGCGGTGCCACTGTTTTCGCCTACCATGTTCAAGATCCCGAGCGTTACGGTGTTATCGAGTTCGATGCGGCCGGCCAGGCGGTCAGCCTTGAAGAAAAGCCACAACAGCCGAAATCTAACCACGCAGTTACCGGCCTCTACTTCTACGACAACCAGGTTGTCGATATCGCCCGCAATCTGAAACCTTCGGCGCGCGGGGAATTGGAGATTACCGACGTCAACCGAATCTACCTCGAGCGCAAGCAACTGAATGTCCGAGTAATGGGACGTGGCCACGCCTGGCTCGACACCGGCACCCACGAAAGCCTGCTCGAAGCCAGTCAATTCATCGCCACCATTGAAAAGCGCCAAGGTCTGAAGATCGCTTGCCCCGAAGAGATCGCCTACCGCAAAGGCTGGGTCGACGCCGCCCAACTCGAAAAGCTCGCTCAGCCCATGCTAAAGAACCTCTATGGCCAGTACCTGATGAGCGTCCTGAAAGAGCGGGTCTTCTGATGCGCGTCACCCCCGCCGCTACTCCCGGCGTCATCCTGCTCGAACCCAAAGTTTTCGGTGACGACCGCGGCTTCTTCTTTGAAAGGGCGCTAGGCTGCCGTCG
>JAABQV010000047.1 GCA_011391255.1 Dechloromonas sp. | reverse complement strand
CACAATTGATGGCGACGCGGTGACGGTCGGCGTGGGCGATGTGACGGGTGTCACCGACAAGAACGCCGGCACCAACAAGACGGTAACTTTTACCGGCTTTACCCTGGGCGGCACGGATGCGGGGAATTACAACCTGGCCTCGGGCTCGGCGGCATCGAATGCGAGCATTACCAAAGCCGCCTTGACGGTGACGGCCAATGCGGTGACCAAGACCTATGACAGCACGTTGACCGCGACTGGCTCCGGCACCGTCGGCACTATTGCCGGATCTGGCGCAGGCGAAACGGTGTTGGCGGCAGGAAGCCAGGCTTTCCTTGATAAAAATGCCGGCACGGGCGATAAGACCGTTCGGGCCTCGGGCGTCACCATTAAAGATAGCGGCAGCGTGGATGTCAGCAGCAACTACAACATCACCTATGTGGATAATGCGGTCAGCACGATCAATAAAGCCAACCTGAGCGTGACGGGCCTGACCGCCAGCAACAAAACTTACAACGCCAACCTGGTTGCCTCCTTGACCGGTACGGCCACCGTTGCGGTGCTGGGCAGTGATGTGGTGACGTTGGGCGGCACGGCAGTCGGTACGTTTGCCGACAAGCACTTCGGCACCGCCAAGGCTGTCACCGTCACCGGCAACACGATCAGTGGCAGCGATGCTGGCAACTACAACCTGATTCAACAAGCAGGTTTGACGGCCAATATCAGCAAAGCTGATCTGACCGTCACAGGTTTGACTGCCAGCAACAAGACCTACGATGCGGGCCTTGTCGCCACGCTGGGTGGCACCGCCGCCGTGACGGCACTTACGGGTGACACGGTGACTTTGGGTGGTACCGCTGCGGGGGCGTTTGCCAACAAGTCGGCAGCCGATGGCAAAGCCGTGACCGTGACCGGCATCACCTTGATCAGCGGTGGGGATAACGACAACTACAACCTGATCCAGCAAACCGGCTTGACGGCCAACATCAGCAAGGCCGACATTACGGCAGTGACCGGCATCACCGCCGCCAACAAGGTGTATGACACACTCACAAGTGCCACGCTCACCACACCGGGCGCCGGCTTCACCGGCAGATTGGGCAGCGATGTGCTGAACGTCGCCACCGCCACCGGCAACTTCATCGACAAGACTGCTGCAACAGGCAAGACGGTGAATATCACGGGCATTACCCTTGGCGGGGGCGATGCGGGTAACTACAACCTGACGACCACGACGGCCAGCACGACCGCCAACATTGCCAAAGCAGACCTCAGCGTTACGGGCCTGACCGCCAGCAACAAGGTGTATGACACCACCACCGTTGCCACGTTGGGTGGCACCGCAATTGTCTCTGCCTTGGGTAGTGACGTTGTCACCCTTGGCGGCACGGCAACCGGTGCCTTCGCTGACAGTAATGTTGGTACCGGCAAGGCTGTCACGGTCACGGGTAATTCGCTCAGTGGTTTAGATTCAGGTAACTACAATCTGATACAACAAACCGGTTTGATAGCAGACATCAACGCGGCCACGGTATCCGTCGCGGTCACGCCTCCCTTAGGCGGAAATACAATACCTCCTGCCCAAGCGGCGATCGCAAGTGCCCAACAATCTATAAGCACTTTGCCTCAGGTCAATTCACCAACCAGTAGTTTTTCCTCCCTGGTTGCATCCAGCCAGCCCAGCGGATCGACCGGGTCACCTTCATCGCGCGCCATCGGCAGCTTTGAAGTTGTTCAAATTAACTCCGAGCAACTACAACAAACTTCGGCTGACTCAAACACGGGGGAATCCGTCGGCACTTTTGTGGCCAACTTAGTGAAAGCTGGCGCCGCGAATTCTGGGATCAAGTCGATTTTCGTGATTGACGGTGGTATTCGCCTGCCTTTCACTGAAACAGACGACAAGAAAAAACCGTCACCCAACACTCAATGAAAACAACCGCCATGAACACAACACGTCCTTTTCCCTTTTTTCGCAGCAGCATCGCCCTGTGCGTTGTTCTACTTATTGCCAGCGGCGCGCAAGCTAAGGACAACAAAAAGGCGGCGCCTGACAACGGGGCTGCCGCACTGAGCCAAGCTTTTGTTACGGTCAACGGCGAAATTCAATCAAATGCGCGGGCAGAAGTGCTGTTTCGTGAACAAATAGCGCGTGGTGCCACGGACTCTCCTGAATTACGCAACGGTGTTCGCGAGGCCTTGGTTAATCAGGCCATGATGGCCCAGGAGGCGCGCAAGGCCAGCTTGGACAAAAATCCCCTGGTTCAAGCCCAAATCGAATTAGCCCAACAAAATGTCCTGGCCAACGCCTGGCAGCAAAAGGTGCTGAGTGAAACCCGTATCACTGAAGCAGAAATCAAGACGGAATACGATCTTCAAGTTTCCCGCATGGGCAATCAGGAATACCTGGTTCGCCATCTTCTGGTCGCTGACGAAGCTACTGCACTCCAACTGACAGAGCGAATTAAGGGCGGCGCCAAGATGGCTGATCTGGCCGCCGAGAACTCACGTGATAACGAAACCAAGGGGCGAGGCGGGCTTACTGACTGGACGGTGATGAGCAATTTTCTGCCGCCGGTGGCTGAGGCGGTAGCCAAGTTGGAGAAGGGCAAGCTTTCGCCACAACCGGTAAAGACAGCACAGGGCTGGCATGTACTGCAACTCGAAGATAAACGCGCTTTTACACCCCCCACGCTCGAAGCGAGCAAAGCTCAAATAGCCAATGCGCTTGCCCGGCAGGCCCTTGAAGCCAAGGCCGTGACCCTGAAGAAACAGGCGAAAGTTCAATGATTACCGCAAATTTTTTTAGATCAAAATCGCTCTCTGTTTCGCTGGTGGTTTCGCTCCCGGTACTTTTGCTAACCACCTCAGCCCAAGCCCAGATCGCACCGGATGCCGGGCGCGTGTTACAGGAAACAGCGCCGCGCCTTGAGGCCCCCAAACCTTCCCCGGCGCTGGGGATCGAGTCACCGCCTTTAACAGAAATCCTGCCAGGTGGCGCTCAAGTTGAACTCAAAGCGCTGCGGATAACTGGGAACACCCGCTTTACTGAAGCTGAGTTGCTGGCTTCGCTCGGTGCGGTGACCGGCAAATCCTATGATCTCGGCGGGCTGAAGGGGTTTGCCAACCAGATATCCGAGCATTACCGCGCTGCAGGATATTCTTTCGCGATGGCCTACCTGCCTGCGCAGGACATGAAGGACGGCATACTGATTGTCGAGGTCGTTGAAGGGCGCTACGGGATGATTCAGGCGATTGGCGATCCCGACCTGAAGGCCAGGGCGCAAACTTTTTTGGCATCGCTATTTTCAGGAGCGGTGATTGAAAGCGCCCCCCTTGAGCGAGCCGCCTTGATCATGGATGACCTGCCAGGTGTTCGTGTTTCACCTATTCTCCGTCCTGGTCGTGAGGTGGGTACCGGTGACCTTGACGTCCAGGTCGAGCGAACCGCTCGATTCGGTGGCGAGATTGGCTTCGATAATTACGGTAACCGCTATACCGGTTACAACCGTGTTCGCTTGAATCTGAATGCGGATAGCGCATTCCTGTTGGGCGATCAATTCACGCTGAGTTCGCTCTACACCGATGAGAAAATGTGGCTTGGCAACTTGGGCTATAGCCTTCCTCTGGGAGCATCCGGGCTTCGCGGACAAGTTAGTTATGCCCACACCGCTTATATGCTCGGTAGAGAGTTTGCCAGCGCAGATGCCAGCGGCACAGCCAAAATCACCACCATGGGGCTGACCTATCCAATCATCCGCTCTCAGCGCGCCAATCTCAACCTCTCGTGGAGCCTCCAGCACAAGGAACTCTATGACGAGCAAGGCGCCGCAAATACGCAGACGGATAAATCCAGCAATTTAATGCCGCTCAGCCTTGGCTTTAACCAACGCGACGGCTTGCTGGGTGGCGGTATTACCTATGGCTCGCTAACCTGGGTCTATGGGCAACTTGACCTCGGTGCCAGCGTCATCGCTCAGGATCAGGCGACCGCCCGCACGCAAGGGAGTTTTAATAAGCTCAACCTGGATGTCGCGCGGATTCAGGTCTTGCCAGCCAATTTCACGCTTTATGGTCGGGTTTCGGCGCAGGCAGCAAATAGCAATCTGGACTCTTCGGAGAAGTTTGGCTTGGGTGGGGCCTATGGTGTTCGAGCCTATCCGAGTGGTGAGGGTTTTGGTGACCGAGGCTGGCTGACGCAGATAGAACTACGTTACACGATTGATGCCTTCACCCCTTATGCGTTTTACGACAGTGGGCGGGTCACGATCAATGCTGAGCCGTGGGCTACAGGCACAAATAGTCGAACTTTAGCCGGTGGCGGTTTTGGTTTGCGTTATCAACAAAGCGGGTGGAGTGTGGAAGCGCTAGTGGCCTGGCGAACCGAGGGTGGAAAGCCGCTCTCGGATATCGAGGACAAGCGACCGATGGGGTGGTTTAACTTAGGATATAAATTCTGATGACTGATACGAATACAAATACAAATACAAATGCTTTACCTCTTTTCTATCACCAACCCGTGGCTTTTGATTCTTCGCTGCATGGCCGTTTGAGCTTTCCGGCGGTTCCGCCTGACTTCCATTTTGCGGCTAATGCAGATGTTATTCCACTTCAGGTAAGCGAAGTGGCACAGGCTATTCGTCATTACCCACTGGTGTTTCTGCCTGGTCAAGGTGATCAAGCGCCAACGCTGGCCGCATTGGTCGGTTTGGGAAATGGGAAAAACCAATTCGTCAGCGCACAAGGGCATTGGCGTGCGAACACCTACATTCCTGCCTATGTGCGGCGCTATCCCTTTGTGCCAATGCATGTTGAAGGCCAAAGTGAACCGATTTTAGCCATTGACCTGGAAGCAGAGTGGGTCAAGCAGGGTGGGGATTTTTCTTTTGTTGACGCAGAGGGGAAACCAACAGAACGTCTGGATCAGGTTATGGCATTCCAGCAGGAGTATTTGCAACAGGCCGCGTTGACCGAATCGATGTGTGCCGCGCTTTTGAAGGCAGACGTACTGGAACCGAGGACGTTGAACTGGACGGGCGAAGATGGCAAGCCGATGCAAGTCAATGGCTTGCTGGGCGTCGAGGAGACACGTTTGAAGGCGCTCGTGGCAGAAAGTGTGCTGGCGTTGCATCAAGCTGATGCGCTGGGGCTGGCTTATGCCCAGTTGATGTCACTGAGTAATCTGCAGTTTATTTTGTCAGTGACGCCAGCAGACGCTGAGCATGATAATGATTCAGAAGGCGCTAAAGTCAGTCGGCAGCGTTCGCAGAAGGGGGCAAAAGAAAGAAGCGCCCATGTTTAGTCGGTAAATGTATGCCAACGCTTCCAGCTTGGTCCGATTCGCTCAGTGTTGGAAATGAGGTGATCGACGAGCAGCATCGTCAGTTGATTACATTTTTCAACCGGGTGGCAGATTTCTCGGGCGCTCGGTCTCCGGAAGCCGTCAAGCATTTTTACGTCTTACTAACCGATGGGATCAGGTTAGTCGAAGAGCATTTTTGCATTGAAGAGGAAATCCTTCGTAAGAACCAATGCCCCGGTCTCCAACTTCACTGTGATGAACACAATGAATACCGAGAAAAACTAGCCGCAATGTTGAAGGCCGGCGTTGCTGGTACTTTGCTGGCAGCTGATATTTATGCGTTCGCCAAGAACGGTTTGATTTGCCACATGCGCGAGAGAGACTTGCTTGATAAATCGTTCATGAAAGAGGGTAGCGTCACCGTGGAAAAGTCCATTCACGCCTCACACACGGAAATTATGACAATCCATGTTTCCATGCATGATTAATCTGGCAGCTATCCGGCGCATTGCTGGCTGAATCTTGACGACGACTGAATGGCGGGATTGGCCGAGGTGCTGAAGTAGACCATCCGGCAGGTTTCGGAGTGGTGCCGCCGCTCGAATAGCCGTGGTCGAGAGCGGGTGACCGGCCGGTTGTGGCCGATTCCTGATAGAAAGCTTGCTTGCTATTAGCAGCCTGTGCAATGTAGTCCGCATGCTGCAAGATCAGCTACCGATTTTCACGCGTGTGCCAGATTCGCAATATGTAGATGTTGCGTTCCTGAAGTTCATAGCGAATCTCGTAGTGGCCCACCAATAGGCGACGAACTTCCCGAGGCTCGAACTCGTCGAGCCTTTCGCCCATGCGTGGGTTGTCCAGCAAATTGGTCGGGGTCGCCGTCAGTGATTGAACCGTACGTGCCGCTGCGGACTGATTTACCGGCGCCAGGAATTCATACAGTCGCGCCAAGTCAGCCAGCGCTTTACTCGTCCACTTCAACTGCATCAGCGAGGAACCGGCAGCGGCAACTCAGTACCAAGGCTATTGGCCCATGCCTGCACTGCTTGGTGGTCGATGACGCTACCCCCATCCACATCAGCCAAGGCTTCACGGGTAAGGCGGCTGCGTTCTTCTTCCTGATCCAGCCAAGCCGAGAGTGCTTGTTTCATAATCCAGCCTCGCGAGCGTTCAAGACGCGCCGCCATCTGGTCTATCTTCTCGGCAAGCGGCAACGGTACGTGCGCGGTGATAACTTTGGTGGCGGTGTCTGCCATGTTGTAACTCCTTACGATTTTATCAATTTTAATCGTAGAGATTAATAGTGATTTACGCAACCTGGGGAGACACTGATTAAATCAAGACCGTTCGGGCGGAGCCTGTCGAAGCCATTGAATAAACGGGGATTACCCTTCGATAGGCTCAGGGCGAACGGAATAAATAAGCGCCTCCTTAGCGTACAATTTTTCCGAATTCTGCGGCGCCCCCAAGCGGGAACCCAGTAAATGCGTGACTCCTGGATTCCCGCTTTTGCGGGGTTGACGCTTAACTGAACGGCATTGGGGCATTTTTTGCCCCGTTTCCGGTGTTGACCGCAGCCATTTGACCTGATTACTTGCGTGGCGCCTTCATCGGCTTGCCTTTGCCGCCACGATTGCCACGGCAGATTTCCAGACGCTCGCCCTTGAGCTTGCCGGCAATCCCGTCGACGACAGGAATGATGGCTTCCAGCGCCGTCTTGCCTGGATCGGCGTCGATCAGCTTGAGGCCTCGGCCTTTCGGCAGCAGGCGGATTTCCTCGATGTTGAAAACCAGCGCCCGGCCATCTTTGGTGATGCAGGCAATTTCACCTTCAGGTGCCAGGGCGAAAATGACCGGTGTTTCGCTTTCCGATAGCGCCATGAAGGCCTTGCCGGCTTTGCCGCGCGACAGGAGATCGGAACCCTGGCAGCGGAAGCCATAGCCGCCGCTGGCAGCGACCAGATAGAGCGCATCGTTCTTGATCGCCACAGCGAGGCAGGGTTTGCCGCCATCCTGAAAATCAGCCAGCGATGTCGCCGGCAGTCCATCGCCCTTGCCGCCAGGGATATCCGAGGCGGGGATCGAGTAGGCGCGGCCCATGGTGTCGAGCAGGATCAGGTTGTCGACCGTCCGGCAGGGCAAACAGGCGAGCAGTTCGTCGCCGGAGCGGAAGGTCAGTTGCGCCGGGTCGATGTTGTGGCCCTGGCGCGAGCGCAGCCAGCCGTGTTTCGAGACGATCAGGGTGGTTGGTTCATCGACGATGGAAACCGTTTTGGCATCCGACATCGTCACCTTGTCGGCGGCTTCGATGAAGGTGCGGCGGTCGTCGCCGTATTTTTTGGCGTCGGCCTCGATTTCGGCAGCGACGCAGGCGCGCATTTCGGTTTCGGAATCAAGTAGCTTGTTGAGGCCAGCCGCTTCTTCGCGCAGCTTGGCCAGTTCTTCGCCGATCTTGATGCCTTCCAGCCGCGCCAACTGGCGCAAGCGGATTTCGAGGATGTCTTCAGCCTGGATCTCGGACAGCTTGAAGTGCGCCATCAGATCGATCTTGGGGTCGTCCGACTCGCGGATGACCTTGATCACCTTGTCGATGTCGAGCAGGACGGCCAAGCGGCCTTCGAGGATGTGGATGCGTTTTTCGGCAGCGGTCAGCCGATGGCGGGTGCGGCGTTCGACGGTAGCGAGCCGGAAGCGGCACCATTCGGCGATCATGCTGTACAGCGAGGCTTGGCGCGGCGTGCCATTGACGCCGAGGACGGTCAGGTTGATCGAGGCGTTGGTTTCGAGGCTGGTGTGGGCGAGCAGCATACGAACCAGATCGTCCTGGCCCTGACGCGACGAAGCCGGTTCGATGACGAGGCGGACGGCGTGTTCCTTGCCCGATTCGTCACGCACGCCACTTTCCGAAATCGACGACAGGAAGGCGGCTTTCAGGTTGAGCTGTTCTGGCGTGAAGACCTTCTTGCCAGCCTTTTCCTTGGCGACCGGGTTCGAGCAGGCCTCGATTTCCGAGAGCACCGTGGCGGTCGAGACGCCCGGTGGCAGTTCGGTGATGACCAGCTTCCATTGGCCGCGCGCGAGGTTTTCGATTTTCCACTTGGCGCGCACGCGCAGGCTGCCGCGGCCGCTGCGGTAGGTGGCGGCAATTTCCTCTGGCGTCGAGATGATCTGCGCACCGCCCGGGTAATCCGGGCCGGGGATCAGCGCCAGCACCTGGTCTTCGGTGAAATTCGGGTCTTTTATCAGGTTGACCGCAGCATTCGCCACTTCGCGCAGGTTGTGCGCCGGGATTTCGGTGGCCATGCCGACGGCAATGCCGGAGGCGCCGTTGAGCAGGCAAAACGGCAGGCGGGCCGGGAGCAGGGCCGGCTCATCATTGGCGCCGTCATAGTTGGGCTTCCAATCGACCGTGCCTTCGTCGAGTTCGGCCAGCAACAGTTCGGCAATCGGCGTCAGGCGGGCTTCGGTGTAGCGCATGGCAGCGGCGTTGTCGCCGTCGCGCGAGCCAAAATTGCCCTGACCATCGACGATTGGGTAACGCAGGCTCCAATTTTGTGCCATGCGCACCATCGCGTCATAGACCGAGGAGTCGCCATGCGGGTGATATTTGCCGATCACGTCACCGACAACGCGCGCCGATTTCACATGGCGCGGGCTCTTGTAGAGGCCCATCCGGTGCATGGCGTAAAGAATGCGGCGCTGCACCGGCTTCTGGCCGTCGGCGGCCGAGGGAAGGGCGCGGCCGGTGACGACGCTCATCGCGTATTCGAGATAGCGGCGGGCGGCGTAGTCGGCGGGTGATGGAATGTCGCCGGCAGGGCCGGAGGCGGACGGGGGCAGAACAGGCGGTGCGGCCGAATCCAATTCGATGGTCGGATCAGAAATAATTTCAGCAGTTTGGGCAGCCTGTGGGGTCGCAAGCAATTCTGCTTCCTTGGTAGCCTCAATTGCTTGCTGGGCGTTGGCATCGAATAGGTTGAGCTGGTCGGTCATGGTCTGGCGTTGAGTCCTGAATCAAGTCGGCGGCAAATTTATCATAGGGCGGCACCGCGCACCGGCAATTCATCTGCTTCAAGTGTCTGAGGGTTGCTATTGCAGCATGCCGGGCTGGGTGGGTGCGTGTTATACAAAAGACTAAAATTGGTCGTTTATAGGATTTTTATATTTTTAGTGGACTAAAAATAGAACGCATTGGTCTGCTCAAAAAAGTGAATCAAGGCGCTCGTCAGGCGCGGGCTTGGCTTTGGGTTTGACGGGTAGCTTGATGCCCGCGCCCCATTTCAGCGCGCTGGTCGAGCGCCACAGCGCTAGATGGTTCTGGCGGTATTCGTAAGCCTCGTCGTTGCCGCCGACGGTGATATAGCCCGGATTTATGGAGGCAGGTCTTTTCGGGTTGGCGGCGTGCAGCATTTTCCAGACCTTCGGCGATTTCTCGGCGGTCAGTTTCAAGGCCACCTCTGCCTCGTCGAGTCGCCCGGCGGCAAAGAGCGCCAGCACGCGGCCATACTCCGTCGAAGCAAAGTCGTTCGGGTAACGCGCGGCAACGGCAATTGCCTCTTCAGCCTCGCCGACGGTAATCAAGACGTGGATCAGCTTCTCGCGTAGGCCGATATTGTCGGTCGGGTTGGCGATATTGACGCTCCAGCGCAGCAAATCCAGCACTTCCTTGGGCTGGCTCTCAAGAAAGTCATTGGCGTAATAGCTGACCAGCGTCAGCAGCGGCCGGTTGTCGAGAAAGCCCCAGGGCAGTTCCTTTTTGAGCGCCTTGAGGCGGCTGAGAACAATCTGGCGCAAGGCTTCGCCACGGGCCAGGATTTGCCGGGCCAAAGCGTCGGAACTGCCCGGCAGGTTTTCCGGCAGGAAGCTGATCATTTTCGAGACATCGCACAAGATCCGGAAGGATTGGCCGGCCAGCGCTTCTTTGCCGAGAAAGAGAATGGCGCTTTCAATCTCGCCTTTCTCAACCAGATCCATCCAGTCGAGCTCCAGTTCGGCCAAATCCTTTTTCGGGGTCAATTCAGCACCGCCACTCAACTGGTAATGACAGGCTGGTGCCGGCCACTGGGTGACGATTTCTGCGAGATCGCTCAGTGGGCCGCGCCCGAACGGCAACGTACGCAGCAAGCTGTCGTCGCTGCCATCGGCCAGATCGTGCAGCAGCTGGATCAGGTCGGTGTGATCGTATTGCTGATCACGGCTAAGGCGTGCCGCCCAAAATTTGGCGCGTGCCTGCGCCTCGTCACGGCGGCCTTCGGAAACCAGCACCAGCACCTCCAGATGCGAAAGCGCCGGCTCGTTCGGCGTCAGCCGTTGCGCCGCGCGGAAAGCCTCCCAAGCCTGTGCGTACTCGCCACGGTCGCTATGCACCACGGTCTGGCGCTGCCAGCCGGTCGACGCCAGCATCTTGTCCGGCGCAGCTTTCAGGTCTTCGATGAATTTCTGCTTCTTGCGCGGTGCATTCACTTCCATGTAGGCGTTGAGCAACACGTCAGCCGCCCATTCCGCCCGTGCATCCAGTTCCGGCAAATGTACGAAGAGCATTTCGAGCAGGGCCACTGCATCCTTGGCTCGGCCATGTTCCAGCCAATCGTGGGCAACCGCTGCCAAGGCGTGCGCTGATAACTCCAGCAGCGGTAGTTCCAGCAAGCGCTTGCGCGAAAAGGTGGATAGCACCTTGCTCAACATCAGCTCCTCGGAAATGCCGAGTTCCGGGCCGTCGACCGCAGCACAACACTGCTTGAACTTCTTGCCGGAGCCGCACAGGCAGGGCGCATTACGCTCCGGCTTGGGTTGCTTGCGCGGGCGAAAGCGGTTTTCCGGGATCGGTGTGATATTCCAGATTTCCAGCGCTACCGAGGTTGCCATGCAGCGTTGCATTTCCGGCTGCTGTGCCTCCTTGGGCACGCCACCCGCCTTCAATAACAGGCCGACCATACCTTCCATGCGGTCGCGGAATTCGGCGAAGGAAACGCCTTCAAGAATCTGGCGGGCGGCGGAGAAACAGAGCAGGTCGACGGTTTCCTGCCAGTCGAGTTGGTCGAGATTGGTCATGGTAGTGGGCGGGATAATGAGAAGAAAGAATCAGGTTTTCGAGTGGCCACGTTTGGCCTTGGGTGCCGCCTCACGCTGGGCGGCGAGGCGTTTTAGCAACTCAGCCGCCGGCTCGTCGGCCGGGTCTTGCGCCACCAGTTCGCCGCGAAAAGCCTTGGCGAGCAGGGCTGGCGTCAATTGGCCGACCTGCAGGCGGGCGGTGGCGAGACGGGCTTCGAGGCGGTCGGCGAAGGCGAAGAGGATTTCGACTCGGCGGACGATTTCGGTTTGTTCGGGGATGGGGGGAATTTCAACTTGAAGTTCCTTCAGCCGTGACGCTTTGATGCCAGCGACAGTAGACCCTGTTGATTGGTTACTTAGTTGCGCTTGGAATAGGTCGCTCTGCAGGGCGATTGCGGCATAAGTGCCGATTATCTGGTCATTAAATTGCAGGCAGATGATTCGTTGCGCCAATGCGAACTTGAAATCCCAATCGATTACCGCGACGTTGCCCAATGGTGCTTCCGTAGTGATAAGAACATCACCTTTCGTGGGAAATCCGCGGGTCATCCATGCTTCGTAGCCAGACTCGGCGATGAACTCTCGTGGCTCAAAACTCACAAAGCCCCGGCGTACGTTTTTTGCAGTTATGAGTGGAGTGCCACTAGCCGTTTTCGTCGGTGTTTTCCCTCTGTAATCGATAAATTTTGCTACCGATCCAAGTCTGACGGAATTCCATTGGCACGGAGCGCTATCGCGCCAATCTTCTGTAAGTTGTCCAGAGGTGGCGGCGGCGAGGATGGATTGGCGGAAGCGTTTGAGCAGGGCCGGGAGGCGGTCGAGGCGGTTGCGGCAGGCATCCACCCGCGCCAGCACGCTGTCGAGTTTGTCGGCGATGCGTTTTTGTTCGGGGAGCGGGGGGAGTACGAAAGGTGCCGCTTGGCCTGCTTCAGTTCCAAGTCGCGGCATATTTACGCCATGACTGACTTCGGTGACGTAAGTCAGAAACGCCGGGTGACGAAACCAGTGAAACAAGAACCGGCCATTGACAGCAGCATTGGCTTTAATTGGAATGATTTCCGTGGTGCAAACGCCTGCTCGATCAGCCTGAACAACTTTGTTTAGATAAGGGCGCAACTTGCCATAGAGCACGTCACCGTTCTCAAAACGGTTTTTGGTACTTTTTGATTGGCGCTCGGCAAATGTGAGTTTTTGAATAATGCGTGAGGTGTCTTTTTCTATATCTTCAAGCTCAAGCACCCACGTATCGGGCGAGATGCTTTCAGGTTCCGCTTTCTCGGTTGAGCCATAGGCAACGACTTTGCCAAGCTCTAAGCGTAACCATGTTGAGGGCAGAACATCACTCATTCCCGCACCTCACCCAACTCCGCCAAAATTGCCTGCAATTCCGCCAGCGCCCCTTCCAGTTCCCCCATCGCTTCCTGCGCCAGCACGGCCGGTTCGGGCAGATCGGCGGCGTCTTCGGCGTTGTCGTCTTTGAGCCAGGCGATATCGAGGCTGTCGGCGCGTTCTCTGATCCACTCGCGGCTGAAGCTGCGGTAGCGGTTATTTTGGTTTTCGGCATTTTCTTGCCGTGCACCGTAGCATTGCTCGAATTCGGCGAAATGCTCGCGCGTCAGCGGGGTGCGTTTACCAAAGCGGGGCATGTTGGCGCGCAGGTCGAAGACGCGGACTTCCTTGGTGCTGCCGGTGGCGTGCTGGCTGACTTTGTCGAAGAAGAGCACATTGGTTTTGACGCCTTGGGCGTAGAAGATGCCGGTGGGCAGGCGCAGCAGGGTGTGCAGGTTGCATTTGTCCATGAGGTCGCGCCGGATGTCGGCGCCGACGCCGGCTTCAAACAGCACGTTGTCGGGCAGGACGACGGCGGCGCGGCCACCATCCTTGAGGTGCCGATAGATGTGCTGGACGAAGGCGAGTTGTTTGTTACTGGTGCTGTGCGTGAAATCGTCGCGGGTCGGTCCGCCGCCGCCTTTGGCGGTGCCGAAGGGCGGGTTGCTGAGGATGATGTCGCTCTTGGGTAGGCCGCTGCCGGCACTGCCGAGCGTGTTGCCGAGGTGGATGACGCCTTGGGATGTTGCGTCACTGCCGCCTTCCATGCCGTGCAGCAGGCAGTTCATCAGCGCCAGGCGGCGGGTGCCGGGGACGAGTTCCATGCCGATGAAGGCTTTGTTGCGCTGGAAGCTGCGCTGCTTTTCGTTGAGGTCGTAGAGGTTGTCGGTCTTGGCCTTGATCCAGGCGTCGGCGGCGATCAGGAAGCCGGCGGTGCCCGCGGCTGGGTCCTGCACGGTTTCGCCGGCTTGCGGGTCGATCAGGGCGACGATGCTGTCGATCAGCGGGCGCGGGGTGAAGTACTGGCCGGCGCCGGATTTGGTTTCGGTGGCGTTCTTTTCGAGCAGGCCTTCGTAGAGGTCGCCGAGGCCGTCGCGCTGGGCGGAGTACCAGTCGATGCTGTCGATGGCGCTGATCAGTTGCTTGAGGTGGCGCGGCTCTTTCATGCGCGTCTGCGCGTCGGCGTAGATGGCGGAAATGAGCGGG
>JAABQV010000046.1 GCA_011391255.1 Dechloromonas sp. | reverse complement strand
GGTGATGCCCTGAATCTTGATGTCCATTTGCAGCGCGGTGATACCAGCGGTCGAGCCAGCCACCTTGAAGTCCATGTCGCCGAGGTGATCTTCGTCACCCAGGATGTCGGTCAGCACGGCGAAACGATTGCCGTCCTTGATCAAGCCCATGGCAATACCGGCAACGTGCGCGGTGAGCGGCACACCAGCGTCCAGCAGGGCCAGACAGCCACCACAAACCGAGGCCATTGAGGACGAACCGTTGGATTCGGTGATTTCCGAGACCAGACGCATCGAGTAGGAGAAATCTTCCGGCTTCGGCAACACGGCGAGCAGCGCGCGCTTGGCGAGACGACCGTGACCGATTTCGCGACGCTTCGGCGTACCAACACGACCACATTCGCCAGTGGCGTACGGGGGCATGTTGTAGTGCAGCATGAAGCGGTCGCGGTATTCGCCGGCCAGCGCGTCGATGATCTGCTCGTCGCGGTTGGTACCGAGCGTGGCAACGGCCAGCGCCTGGGTTTCGCCACGGGTGAACAGAGCCGAGCCATGGGTGCGCGGCAGGACGCCGGAACGCATGGTGATCGGACGCACGGTGCGCGTGTCACGACCGTCGATACGCGGGGCGCCACTCAGGATGCGGCCGCGAACGATGGAAGCTTCGATTTCGTGGAACAGATTGCCAACGGTGTTCTCGTCCGGTGCACCTTCGCCGGCACAAAGCGCGGCGATGACTTCAGCACGGATGACCTTGACGGCCTGGCTGCGCGTCTGCTTGACGGTGATGTTGTAGGCTTCTTCAAGCTTGGCATTGGCCAGTTCGCCGATGCGGGCAACCAGTGCCTCGTCTTTCGGTGCAGCCTGCCAATCCCATTCCGGCTTGCCGGCTTCTTCAACCAGTTCGTTGATGGCGCTGATCGCCTTCAGCGATTCGGTATGACCAAAAACCACAGCGCCAAGCATGATTTCTTCGGACAGTTGCTGAGCTTCAGATTCGACCATCAGCACAGCAGTGTCAGTACCGGCAACCACCAGATCCAACTGGCTGGTTTTAAGCTGGCTGAGCGTCGGGCAGAGCACGTACTGACCATCGATGTAACCAACACGGGCAGCGCCGATCGGGCCGTTGAACGGCACACCGGAAATTGCCAGCGCAGCAGAGGCACCGATCAAAGCCGGAATATCGGAGTCGATTTCCGGGTTGAGTGACATGACGGTCGCGATGACCTGAACTTCATTGTAGAAACCATCCGGAAACAGCGGGCGAATCGGACGGTCAATCAGACGGCAGGTTAGAATTTCTTTTTCGGAAGGACGGCCTTCGCGCTTGAAGAAACCACCGGGAATGCGGCCGGCAGCGTAGGTTTTTTCCTGAAAATCGACGGTCAGGGGAAAGAAATCCTGACCCGGTTTGGCGCTCTTGGCAGCAACGACGGTCACCAGAACAACGGTTTCTTCCATCGAAACGAGAACAGCACCGCCAGCTTGGCGAGCAACTTCGCCAGTTTCAATAGTGACCGTATGGGCACCGTAGGCAAATGATTTTTTAACGACGTTAAACATAATTCCCTTTCACACTCAACAATTTAGCTTCAACACACAACACAACAACAAAATGAAAAAAGCGGCCGGGAAACCTCCGGGCCGCTCTTTCGGGGCTTTGGTCTAAATTACTTCCGCAGACCAAGGCGGGTAATCAGGGTACGGTAGGCATCAACATTCTTGCCTTTGAGGTAATCCAGCAATTTACGACGCTGGTTAACCATGCGCAGCAGGCCACGACGTGAGTGGTGATCCTTCTTGTGCTCTTTGAAATGCGGGGTCAGATCGTTGATACGGGCGGTCAGCAAAGCGACCTGAACTTCCGGAGAACCGGTATCGCCCTTGGCGCGCTGGAAATCGGCGACGACGCCGGCTTTGACTTCGGCTGTAAATGCCATTTTCAAACTCTCTTTCATTGTAAAGACACCGCCCCAGTTTGATAGAGCCAGCGCCGAGTTAAAGTATTTTTCTTCCGTTGGCGACGGAAGGAGATAGATTATAACTGTTTAAACAGCTAATTGCACCAGCCGTTTTGGCCAGAGACGACCATCCGAACCTGGTTCACCAACGCCAATCAGGCGCTGATCGGCGTAAACCCGAATTTTGCCGCTATATCCATCTGGCAGATCAATCGGATTGCCATGCCGGAAACGCTCAGCCGCTTCTCCCTCAACAGCAAGAATTGACAAGCTGAGCAACAAGGCATCGACCGGCTGCAAGCGCTCCAGACGCTGGCTTTCATCAAGGGCTTCAAGTTCCGCCAGGGTCACCGAGTTTGCCAAGTTCAAGTCCGCTACTTCAGTGCGGCGCAAACCAATCAAATGGGCGCCACAACCTAGCGCATTGCCAATATCCGAGGCTAAAACACGAATGTAGGTACCTTTGCTGCACGAGACTCGAATACTCAGGGTGTCTCCTGAGAAATCCAGAAAATCGATCGCATGGACCGTTACCGCCCGCGCCTCGCGCTCGACAACAATTCCCTGACGCGCCAACTCGTAGAGCGGACGCCCATCGCGCTTGAGCGCCGAGTGCATGGGTGGGGTCTGGAGAATATCGCCAGTAAATTGCGGCAAGACGCGAAAAATATCGTCTTTTTCGACGTTGACCGTAGCAGTTGCTATGACCACACCTTCAGCATCGCCGGAATCGGTCGTAACACCAAATTTAACCAGCGCTTCATAGGTTTTGTCGGCATTCAGCAGATCGGCTGAAAACTTGGTGGCCTCACCAAAGCAGAGTGGTAACAAGCCGGTTGCCATCGGATCAAGTGTGCCGGTATGACCACCTTTCGCCGCTGAAAACAGGCGACGTACCTTTTGCAAGGCATCGTTTGAGGTGAAACCCTTGGGTTTGTCGAGCAACAGGACCCCGTCGACCTGCTTCCAGGTCTTTTTCACTTGCATGAAACGACTAGTCTTCCGGGGTTAGATCGCTGAGCGCGTTGGCTCGATCAATCAGCTGCGACATGCTGGCACCGCGTTCGATGGAATCATCGTAGACAAAGTGCAGCTCCGGCAGCGTATGAATATGAATCCGCCGCCCCAGTTCGCGGCGCAGAAAGCCGGATGCCCGCTTGAGGCCAATCTGGACTTCCTCCAGATGCTCGGATTGCAGCGTCGTAAAAAAGACCTTGGCATGCGCGTAATCTGGTGTCAGCACGACATCAGTCAGGCTGATCATGCCAATACGCGGATCTTTAAGCTCAGTACGAATCAGATCAGCGAGGTCGCGGCGCACTTGCTCCGCGACCCGATCACTGCGTTGAAATCCTTTTTTCTTCATTAAAGCGTGCGCGCCACTTCCTGGATTTCATAGACTTCAAGCTGATCGCCCTCGACGATGTCGTTGTTACCCTTGAGCGACATACCGAACTCGAAGTTGCTGCGAACTTCCTTGACGTCATCCTTGAAGCGCTTGAGCGAATCGAGCTCACCGTCCCACTGCACAACGTGGTTGCGCAGCAAACGAACCCGCGAACTGCGCTTGATGATGCCTTCCAGCATATAGCAACCGGCAATCGCGCCAACCTTGGAGTTATGGAAGACCTGGCGGATTTCAACCATACCGGTAATCTGCTCGCGCTTCTCGGGCGAGAGCATGCCCGAAAGCGCAGCCTTGACCTCATCAACCGCGTCGTAAATCACGTTGTAGTAACGGATATCGACACCGAAGGTTTCAGCCAGCTTACGGGCACCAGCATCAGCACGGATGTTGAAGCCGATGATGACAGCCCCGGAGGCTTGCGCCAGATTGACATCGGATTCGCTGATTGCGCCAACCGCACCGTGGATAACGTTGACGCGGACTTCTTCGTTGGCGAGCTTGGCCAAGGTCTGCACCAGCGCTTCCTGGGAACCTTGCACGTCGGCCTTGACGATCAATCCGAGCGTCTTGATTTCGCCCTCTTCCATCTGCTGGAACATGTTTTCGAGCTTGGCCGCTTGCTGCTTGGCCAGCTTGACGTCACGGAACTTGCCTTGACGGAAGAGGGCAATTTCGCGTGCCTTCTTCTCGTCGGCGAGAACAATCGCTTCTTCACCGGCGGCCGGAACATCCGACAAACCGAGAATTTCGACCGGAATCGACGGCCCGGCTTCGTTGATCGGCTTGCCGTTTTCATCGAGCATGGCACGAACACGACCGGAAACCTGGCCGGCCAGCACGATGTCGCCACGACGCAAGGTGCCGGACTGAACCAGCATCGTCGCCACAGCGCCACGACCTTTGTCGAGACGCGCTTCAACAATCAAACCTTTGGCCGGCGCATCGCGCTGTGCCTTCAATTCAAGAATCTCGGCCTGGAGCAGCAACTGCTCAAGCAATTCGTCAATACCGGTACCCTTCTTGGCCGACACCGCGATAAACGGTGAATCGCCACCGTATTCTTCAGGAATGACGCCTTCGGCAACCAGTTCCTGCTTGACGCGATCCATATTGGCATCGGGCTTGTCGATCTTGTTGACCGCAACCACCAGTGGCACGCCAGCGGCGCGGGCGTGGTGGATCGCCTCCTTGGTTTGCGGCATGACACCGTCGTCAGCAGCAACAACCAGAATCACGATATCTGTGGCTTTCGCACCGCGCGCACGCATGGCCGTGAAGGCTTCGTGACCAGGGGTGTCAAGGAAGGTCACCATGCCAAGATCGGTTTCGACGTGATAGGCACCAATGTGCTGGGTGATGCCGCCGGCTTCGCCGGAAGCCACCTTGGCGCGACGAATGTAGTCGAGCAGTGAAGTCTTGCCGTGGTCGACGTGACCCATGACCGTAACCACCGGCGCCCGCGGCTCCAGCGGAATATCCTTGTGCTCGCCACCGTTGGTAATTTCAAGGAAGGCATCCGGATCATCAAGCTTGGCGGCAACCGGGGTATGCCCCATTTCCTCGACGACGATCATCGCCGTTTCCTGATCGAGCACCTGGTTGATGGTAACCATCGAACCCATTTTCATCATCACCTTGATGATTTCAATGGCTTTGACTGCCATCTTGTGCGCCAGATCAGTAACAGAAATAGTTTCCGGCACATGCACTTCACGCACCATCGGCTCGGTCGGTGCCTGGAAGCTGCCCTGACCATCATCACCCTTGCTACTACTGTGTTTCTTGTGACCCTGGCGACCGGTCTTCCATGAGTTTCCAGTGTCAGCAGAACGCGTCTTGATGCCGGGCTTCTTTTTCCCGTCGTCGGCACGCACATTACCGCCGCCTTTTTTCGCTTCCTTACCGGGCGCATCAGCTTTTTTGTGCAGCGTCCCCTTCTCAGCCGCTACCGGCGGCTTGATCAAGGCCGCAGCTTCAAGACGAGCTTTCTCTGCCGACTGCGCCAAAACCGCAGCAGCATCTGCTTCACGACGCCGCACCTGAGTGGCTTCGCGCTCCTGCTTCTCACGCATTTCGCGAGCCTGGCGTTCAAGTAACTCGTGGTGCCTACGATCACCTTCATCACGGAACTGGCGTTCACCCGGTTTGGCAAGCTTAGCCGGCGCAACCACTACCGCTTCAACAGCTTCCTGAACGACTTCTTCAACGGGATCCGGCACCACTTCTGCGGGCGACTCGATCACTACCGGTGCCGGCTCGATGACAACCTGCGTCTCAACAACCGGTGCTTCAACCACAATCGGTACTATCTCAACGACAGCGGCAGCCGATTCGTGCTCTTGCTCATGCTCATGCTCATCCGGCAAGATTTCCGCAGCCACTTCGGAGGTCTGTTCGACACCGGGATCGCGCTTCATCAGGACGCGCTTTTTGCGCACTTCAACCTGCACCGTACGGGCGCGCCCGTGTGCATCGGTAGCCTTGATTTCCGACGTTTGCTTGCGCGTCAGCGTAATTTTGGTTTTCGACTCGTCACCATGCGCGCGTCTCAGGTAATCAAGCAAGCGTGCCTTGTCCTGATCGGTCAGGGCGTCATTGTTGCCTTGCTTGCCAACGCCAGCCTTGCCCAATTGCTCAAGCAGAGCCGCGACCGGCATTTTCAGTTCAACAGCGAATTGCGAAACAGTTGTTACGGACATTCTTTACTACCTCCCGCTCACTCGAACCAGTGAGCCCGTGCCTTCAGAATTAGTTCCTTGGCACGCTCGTCATCAATGCCGGTCATTTCCGTGAGTTCATCTACCGCTAGTTCAGCGAGATCTTCACGGTTCTTGACGCCTTTTCCAGCCAATTTGGCAGCCAGTTCTTTGCTCATACCTTCAAGGCTGATCAAATCGTCGTCCACCGTCTCGAGTTGCTCTTCGGCAACAATCGCCTCGGTCAGCAATACGTTGCGTGCACGATTGCGCAGTTCATTAACAGTTTCTTCATCGAGACCATCAATTTCGAGCATTTCAGCAAGCGGCACATAGGCAACTTCTTCCAAGGTCGAGAAACCTTCTTCAATCAACAGATCAGCCAGTTCTTCGTCAATATCAAGTTTTTCAACAAATATCTGGCGAGTAACGCCTTGCTCGGCATCAGATTTCTTGACCGATTCTTCTTGCGTCATCAGATTGATCGTCCAACCGGTCAATTCGGAAGCAAGACGAACGTTTTGTCCGTTACGACCGATGGCAATGGCCAGATTATCTTCATCGACGACCACTTCCATGGCGTGCTTTTCTTCATCAACGATGATTGATGAAACCTCGGCAGGCGATAGCGCACCAATCACGAACTGCGCCGGATCAGCTGACCACAACACGATGTCGATATTTTCGCCACCGACTTCGTTACGCACGGCAGTGACGCGTGAACCGCGCAGACCAACACAGGTACCGATTGGATCAACACGCGGATCATTCGATTTAACTGCAATCTTGGCGCGCAGACCAGGGTCGCGGGCACAGGCCTTCAATTCCATCAGGCCATCGGAGATTTCCGGAACCTCGATATCAAACAAACGAATGATGAATTCAGGAGCCGTACGCGAGAGAATAATTTGCGGACCACGAGCATTGCGATCAATGCGCAGCATGAAGGCACGAACACGATCACCAACGCGCAGATTTTCTTTGGGGATCATCTGGTCACGCGGCAGCAGAGCTTCAATCTTGCCCGCTTCGACAATCGCGTTTCCGCGCTCCATGCGCTTGATCGTGCCGAAAACAACGCTTTCCTTGCGATCAAGGAAGTCGGTCAGAATCTGCTCGCGCTCGGCATCACGGATTTTTTGCAAAATAACCTGTTTGGCAGCCTGCGCACCGATACGACCGAAGTCGATCGCCTCCTGCGGCTCTTCAAGGGTGTCGCCACACTCGATTTCAGGATCGTCGTTCTGCGCTTCGGAGAGCGGCTTCTCCATGTATTCATTGACGTATTCGTTATCAGGCACCACCTGCCAACGACGGAAGGATTCGTAGACGCCGGTAGCACGATCGATCGTGACACGAACATCGGCCTCGTCGTGGATACGCTTTTTGGTCGCCGAAGCGAGCGCCAGTTCGAGTGCGCTGAAAACGATGTCCTTGCTGACATTCTTTTCGCGCGCCAACGCATCGACCAGCAGCAAAATTTCACGGCTCATGAGCTAAAACCTCCTAGTCCTTCAGTCGAATCGCGGCACTAGACGTGCCTTTTCGATATTATTGAATTCGAGTTCCACATCATCTTTTTCGAGATGCAAACTGACCTTGCCATCTTTAAACCCAAGCAACTTGCCCTGGAAATTACGGCGACCCGCGTGCGGAATGCGCAGCTTGATCTGAATATCCTGGCCGGCAAAGCGCTCAAAATCATCGGCCTTCTTGACCACACGATCCATACCCGGCGACGAAATTTCGAGCCGGTCGAAGTCGATATTCTCAACCTCAAAAAGTCGCGACAACTGATTTGAAACCTTGGCGCAATCCTCGACATCAATGCCGCTCTCTTTGCTGCGGTCATCAATAAAGACACGAATCGTACGGCCGCGCGGAGACATCTCGACATCGACGAGTTCATAACCAAGACCGACAACGGTCGTTTCAAGAAGCGTGTTTAAATCCATAGCCACAAATAAAAAATGGGCGAAACGCCCACTACAATAAAAAAGATGCCCCGCCAGAAACGACGAGAGGAACAAACCCGTGAATTATAACGGATTTATTCCCCCTCGTAAATGAATCTGGCGCTGTTTATGAGCTCTCGTCAGGCGCCTTGGCCGCTCTGATAGCCTTTTCCAACTCGCGGACAAAAAGTTTGACTTCCTCTTCAGCCAACTCTTTTGTCATCCCGCGCTTGAGTTGCGGCGGCAAGCCAAGCGGGCCGTAACGAACACGAATCAGACGGCTGACGGTGCAGCCTACTGCCTCAAACATGCGGCGCACCTCACGATTACGGCCTTCAAACAACGCGACGCGATACCAGTGATTGGCACCTTCGCCGCCGCCGTCTTCAAAGCGCGCAAAACTGGCAATGCCGTCTTCCAGCTCAACGCCTTTGGTCAGTTGCTGCTGGGCATCGAGCGTCACTTCGCCGAGCACGCGCACGGCGTATTCACGCACCAGTTCGGAACTCGGATGCATCAGCTTGTTGGCCAACTCACCCGAGGTCGTGAATAGCAAGAGGCCCGACGTATTGAAGTCGAGGCGCCCGACATTGATCCAGCGCCCGCCACGCACGCGCGGCAAGGCAGAGAACACTGATGGACGGCCATCCGGATCATCGCGCGAAACGATTTCACCTTCCGGCTTGTGATACATCAGAACGCGCGGCGTCCGCGTGCTGACAAAACGTGTGTTGATCAGGCGGCCGCCAATCTTGACCTTGTCGCTTGGCACCACCGACTGTCCCAGCGTCGCAATGACACCGTTGATGGTGATGCGGCCGGCGGCGATCCATTCTTCCATTTCGCGACGCGAACCGACCCCGGCCTGCGCCAGCACTTTTTGCAGGCGCTCCGGCTTGGCTTCAATAATCGGCTTGCCGTTGCGGCCGATGCTGCCGCGATTGGCGCGCCCGGTTTGCGGCTTGGGTGCACGCCGTGATGGCTTGGTGACCTCTGGTGCGGATGTTTCGCTCACCTCGGCAACCCGCTGGCGAGCCCCGCGACCACGCGGTGCTTCACCCGTATTGCGGTCAACACCGATTTCCGGCCGTTTTTTCTCAAAACCGCCCTCACCCGATTTTGGCGATTGGCGAAGCGGCATACGTTTAGTTTTCATGGTTCAGCTCCAGTGCCTGGCTGATTTGTTCAAGCGGCGGCAGTTCGCTGACGCTACGCAGTCCCAGATCATCAAGAAATTGTTTGGTCGTGGCAAACAGTGCCGGCCGACCGGGTGTTTCGCGATGCCCGACGACATCGATCCAGCCTCGCTCTTCGAGCGTTTTCACTACATTTGTATTAACCGCAACGCCACGAATTTCTTCGATATCGCCGCGCGTTACCGGCTGACGGTAGGCAATGATAGCCAAGGTTTCCAGCATTGCCCTTGAATACTTCGGCGGCTTCTCCGGATTGAGCCGCTCCAGATAGGGCAAATACTCCGCTCTAGTACGGAAGCGCCAGCCGGAAGCCAGCTGGATCAATTCCACCGGCCGTTCCGCCCACTCTTCACGCAGCTCATCGAGCAATTTGCGCAGGATATCCGTCGACAGCTCTTCATCGAACATCTTGCGCAAGGCAAGCGGCGTTATCGGCTCGCGTGCGGCGAGCAAGGCCGCTTCAAGCACTTTCTTGACCTGGCTCGCTTCCACCTTGATGCACTCTCACGTAAATCGGCTGAAAAGCCTCGGTTTGGGTAAATTCGACCAGTTTTTCACGGGCCAGCTCAAGCATGGCGAGAAAATGCACGACCAGTCCCGGTGCCCCCATTTCGGGGTCAAACATTGTTTCAAATTGCACAAAACCGCCGCGCTCCTGCAACAAGCGCAGGATGATGCCCATATGTTCGCGTACCGACAACTCTTCGCGGCCAATCTTATGGTGCTTGTTCAGTCTGGCCTGCCGGAAAATCGCATCCCAGGCATCCTTTAGATCGGCCACTGAAACCTCAGGATGGCGGACGTAAAGCGACTTCTCAACCAGCGTGTCAACCCAGTAAAACTCGCGCTCGGCTTGCGGCATTTCGTTCAACTTCTGGCCGGCAACTTTAATCTGCTCGTATTCCATCAGACGACGCACCAACTCGGCACGCGGATCATCCGCCTCGTCGCCCTCGCCCACCTTGCTGCGCGGGAGCAACATGCGTGACTTGATCTCAATCAGCACTGCCGCCATCACCAGATAATCCGCCGCCAGCTCCAGATTACTCGCCCGCATCGCCTCGACATAATCGAGATACTGCCGGGTCAGCGGCGCCATCGGGATATCAAGAATATCGATATTGGCACGGCGAATCATGTAAAGCAGCAGGTCAAGCGGCCCCTCAAAAGCATCCAGCATGATCGCCAGCGCATCGGGAGGAATATACAAATCAAGCGGCAACTGCTCCAGCGGCTGCCCGTAAACGCGTGCTAGCGGCTCAACTTCGCCAACCGGAGGCGCCTCAAGAAGCTCACTCATCTACTTAGGAAGCCGCAGCGCGGCCCTTGCTCTTGTAATGCAAATGCAGATTGCGGAAGTAGATGATCAGACCGAGCCCCTGCCCGAAGATGAAGACCGGATCATTGCGATGGACGGCATAGACAGTCAACACAACGCCGCCGAGGATACTGAAATACCAGAAGGCCACTGGTATCACCACCTCCTTGGCTTTTTCACTCGACCACCACTGAACAACAAAGCGCATCATGAACAAACCTTGTCCGGCAAAACCAATGCCGATCCAGATCAGCGTTTCCCAGTCCATGCCGAACATCAGTGGTATTCCAGGCCCATCGCCTCGCGCACGTCGCGCATGGTTTCACGGGCGTATTCGCGGGCTTTTTCACAACCGTCGGCAATGATGTTTTTAACCAGCACCGGATCATCCAGGTACATTTGGGCGCGTTCGCGCATCGGCGCCTGTTCGCGCAAAATACCGTCGATCACCGGCTGCTTGCACTCGATACAGCCGATGCCGGCGGTGCGACAACCCTGCTGCACCCATTCCTTGCAGGCATCGTTGGAATAAACCTGATGCAGTTGCCAGACCGGACACTTGGTTGGCTCACCCGGATCGTGGCGACGCACCCGCGCCGGATCGGTCGGCATGCTCTTGACCTTCTTGGCTACCGCCTCTTCCGATTCGCGCAGGGTAATCGTGTTGTTATAGGACTTGGACATCTTGTGCCCATCCAACCCCGGCATCTTGGATTCTTCAGTCAGCAGATAGCCCGGCTCAACGAGAATCATCTTGCCGGTGCCTTCGAGGAAGCCAAACAGTCTCTCGCGGTCAACCGCCGAAAGGTGCTGAATTTCATTGAGCATGGCGTGCGCCTGCTCGATCGCCTCCTTGTCACCCTCCTGCTGGAAACGGACCCGCAGTTCTTCATACAAACGCGCCTTCTTGCTGCCCAATCGCTTGACGGCTTCACGCGCTTTATCCTCGAAGCCCGGTTCGCGGCCATACATGTGGTTGAAACGGCGAGCCAGTTCACGGGTGAATTCAACGTGCGGAATCTGGTCTTCACCCACCGGCACCTTGTCGGCGCGGTAAATCAGGATGTCGGCGCTCATCAAGAGCGGATAACCGAGAAAACCGTAGGTGGTCAAATCCTTGCCGGCGAGCTTTTCCTGCTGATCCTTATAGGTCGGCACGCGCTCCAGCCAGCCGAGCGGCGTCATCATTGACATCAGCAGGTGCAGTTCAGCATGCTCCGGCACTTTCGACTGGATAAACAAGGTTGCCTGATTGGGATCAACGCCGGCCGCCAGCCAGTCGATGACCATATCCCAAGTTGCCTGTTCGATACCCTGCGGGTTGT
The DNA here is from genome assembly GCA_011391255.1 of Dechloromonas sp. Lineage (GTDB taxonomy): Bacteria > Pseudomonadota > Gammaproteobacteria > Burkholderiales > Rhodocyclaceae > Azonexus. The sequence goes on along the minus strand of JAABQV010000046.1, from coordinate 3,170 downwards.
CGTAATGGGTGGTCAGCGCATGCCAGTCAGCGACGAAAAACAGGCACGGATATTCATGCTGGAGCTTGACCCAGTTTTTGAGCACCCCGTGGTAATGACCGAGATGGAGGGCGCCGGTCGGGCGCATGCCGGAGAGAACACGTTCAGCGTACATAGTCGATCAATAAAGCCCAAAAATGGATTCAATGGTTCGCGCGGCAAAAATCACCAGCGGGTTCATGATTTCACCGAGTATCCCGGTGAATAAAAGTACCAACAAAATCGGAAAACCCCAGCGTTCAAGCTGGGCGAACTTCCAAGACAGGCGATGTGGCAGCAGGCTCACAGCAATCCGCCCGCCGTCGAGCGGAGGCAGCGGTAAAAGATTGAGCACCATCAACACGCAATTGACCATGATGCCAATTTTGCTCATTTCGGAAAGCGGCACGGTGAAGTCACTGCCCGGCATCAACCACGCCAGCTTGAGCATTAAGGCCCAAAGTACGGCCATGAAAAGATTGGCTGCAGGGCCGGCGGCGGCGACCCAGAGCATGTCACTTTTAGGGTGGCGTAGTCGGCCAAAATCGACCGGCACCGGCTTGGCATAACCAAACAAAAAAGTGCCGCCGGAGAAAATCAAGATGGCTGCGGGAATCACGATAGTGCCCAAAAGGTCAATGTGGCGCAGCGGATTCAAACTAATCCGCCCTTGTTGCCAGGCAGTCGGGTCGCCAAAATGGCGCGCAGCATAGCCGTGCGCTGCCTCATGCAGGGTGATGGCAAAAATCACCGGCAGCGCTGCCACAGCAATTGTCTGGATCAGGCTCTCAATCATCGGCGTTCAATCCAGCCCGAAAGGTGCCAGCGACCCGCGCCCGGCGCGAACCAGTTCCGGCGTCGCGCCGGTCAAGTCGATCACGGTCGTCGGCTCTGTGCCGCAATGGCCGGCATCAAGGATCAGTTCAAGCTGATCTTCAAGGCGATCCTGAATTTCCCAGCCTTCGGTCAGCGGCTCATCATCACCCGGCAATTGCAGGGTGGTCGTCAATAAGGGTTCGTTCAAAGCCTCGAGGAGCGCCAGCGCCACCGGATGATTGGGCACGCGCAAACCGATAGTCTTACGCTTGGGATGCAGCACGCGGCGCGGCAACTCCTTGGTTCCTTCAAGAATAAAGGTATAGCTGCCCGGCGTCGTTGCCTTGAGCAAGCGGTACTGGGCGTTATCAACACGGGCGAAATGGGCAATTTCAGAGAGGTCACGCACCATCAGCGTCAGATGATGGCGCTCATCTATCTGACGAATCAGACGAATGCGATCCATCGCCTCCTTGTCGCCCAGGTGGCAACCGAGCGCGTAGCAGGAGTCGGTAGGCAAAGCTACGATGGCACCGTTGCGGATGAATTCGGCAGCCTGAACCAGCAGCCGTGGTTGGGGTGTTTCGGGGTGGATATTGACGACGCGTGCCATAGCTATTTAATCAAACGCCAGATTGGCTTCAAATCTTCAGGCAGCGGTGGCAACCTGCCCAAATCCACATAACTCTCCTGCGGCCCATGAAAATCCGAGCCACGCGAGGCGTGAAAAGCGTAATGCCGCGCCAGTCGCGCAAAATGCATGACATGATCGGGTGAATGACTGCCGCAAGTCACTTCAATACCCTGGCCGCCGACATCCTTGAAATCATCCAGAAAACGCCGCATTTCGGCACCGGACATTTTGTAGCGCCCCGGGTGAGCAACCACCGCTACGCCACCGGCGGCAGTGATCCAGCTGACGGTTTCTTCGAGGGTCGCCCAGCGATGATCAACATACCCAGGTTTACCGGGCGTCAGATAATGCTGAAAAAGGCCGGGCAAATCGCGGGCGATGCCGATCGAAACCATATAGCGGCCAAAATGCGCCCGCGAAATCAGGCTCGGATTGGTGGCATAGCTCATGGCGCCTTCAAAAACACCGGGGATGCCAATCGCCGCCAGCGCCTCACCCATCCGCCTGGCCCGCTCAACCCGTCCGGAACGTAGCGCATCGAGGCCGCCACGAAGAGCTGGATGCGCGACATTAAAACCAAGACCGACGACATGAATCGGCGTACCTTTCCACTCTATCGAAATCTCGACACCACTGACGAAGCCCATGCCCAGCGCCTCTGCCGCTTCTTTTGCCTGAGCCTGCCCGCCAAGATCATCGTGATCAGTTAAAGACCAAAGATCAACCCCATTGGCGGCCGCCCGCGCCGCCACATCTTGCGGCGGCAATAAACCATCGGAAACAGTGGAATGGCAATGAAAATCGAAATTGGCTGGGGTCACATCAACAAAACGCTAAGCAAAATAGGAGTTTATCACGAAGCGACGCCACGCCCGGCCGCCATTGTGCGGCGCAGCAACAGCCGGAAGCCCTTCGTAGCTTGATTTGCCCGAGTGAGAGAGTGCTAGAATATGGGCTGATAGCCCAAGTGGCGAAATTGGTAGACGCACCAGATTTAGGTTCTGGCGCCGAAAGGTGTGGGGGTTCGAGTCCCTTCTTGGGCACCATAAAGCAGTCCGGCAACATCCAGAAAACCCGCCTAAGTGCGGGTTTTTGGTTTTCAGCCCCCCGTTCTGCAAACCTCGCCCAGCAACTCAAGGTTAGACGTGGCGCACCTCGGCTGTATTTCAGCCAAGGCAAAATGGAAAAACAAAAAGCCCAATCAAAGACTGGGCTTTTTGTTCGATTATTTTGGCTCCCCGACCTGGGCTCGAACTAGGGACCTACGGATTAACAGTCCATTTATAAACCGTTGATTTAATTAAAATATTTAATCAAATCCAAAAATAATCAACGAGTTGCGCTACCGCAACTTACCGCCAGTTACCGCTATTTACTGCACCCACTGCAGCAAATTTGCAGCATTACTACGGTTCCAGAATACCACTAAAAAATCGAAGCTGAGTACTCGTCTATTTTTTTGCATGATCAATTGATGGCCGTCGCTATATCAATGGCCGGCAAATGCCGGTTCAAAAATTGAGCGAACATGGAAAAACTTCTTACCGCGAAAGACTTAGCAGAGAAAAGTGGCCTAGCGCTGCAAACGATATATAACCGCCATGCTAGCGGTGGTTCACTGCCTCGTTGCATCAAATTGGGAAGCCGTCTGCGATTCAAGCCAGACGATGTCCAGTCTTGGTTAACAGCGTGTTATGAGACA